>DVKB01000030.1 GCA_018716305.1 Candidatus Scatomonas merdigallinarum | reverse complement strand
TCCAGAGCTTTCCTTCCGCCGATCACAAGGACCTTCTTCCCGTAGGATTCACAGACCGGTCCGATCTTGTCATAAATCCTGTCCCCGATAGAATAATTCGGGAGATGTACTTCATAATTTTCCAGTTTCATCATGCATTTCTCCTTTCCATTTCGGGATCCGGGCAAAACAAAAAGCCCTCGTCCCATACAATAATCTGCAGGGACAAGAGCTGTAATTTCAAAATAACTCCTGCGGTGCCACCCGGCTTGATACAATCCATCTGTATCCACTCATGCATACTGACATATGCTTTCTTTGATAACGGAGTCTGTTCTCCGGCTCGCCTACTCACCCTTTCAGCCCGCCCTCAGAAGCCCATTCACTCCAAGTCCGGCTTACCGCAATCCCACCGCCTGCGGCTCTCTGTAAAGCGTCCATTGAAGCTACTTGCTCTTCCTCAAAGGTTTTCTACACTTTAGCATTTTCTGTTTCTGCTGTCAACCTTCAACTAAAAATCACTGTTAATACCACTGTTAATATCCTGCGATATGGACCGCAAACCAGAAAGGATGATAGAGGAAAAAGATTTCCAAGTGTCCCGATTCCTGTCACATTATACACGAGCCACACATAAAGGTTAAACACCATCGCCCATATATACGAAACTTTCCCTTTTCTTCTCCTGCAGACGATCATATAAACCAAAGCGGGAAGCAGGGCGCACACCATACTGTAGACAGTGAGCAGATTCAGAGAAAACATACTAAGCTCCTTCTTTTTCCTGCTCTTTTGCTGAGCCAAGGGTGATATCAAGGGTCTGTTCCTTATATTTTCCGCTGTCTGCCCTCTCTACCGTGATCTTTACCTTCTCGCCTGCCGCATAATACTGCAGGGTGCCCTGAAGCTGCTCCATATTCGCTACGGAACGTCCGTCAAGTTCCGTGATGATATCCTTTTCCTTCACCCCTGCTTTGTCCGCCGGTCCGCCTTTTTCCACGGAGACCACGATCACTTCGCCAAAGGCCTGGACAAGGATGAAAAGGCCAAAAAAGGAAATTATATCCGCCAGGAACGGTATGCCGGCGCTATGAGCCGCAGCTTCTTCGTGGGCGACGCTGTTACTCAGGACGAGGTAAAAGCAAAATATGAGAATGGCATCCTGAAGCTTTCCATTCCGAAAAAATCCGAAAAGCAAGCTGCAGAAAGCAAAAATAAAATCGCAATAGAGGGATAATCTTCCCCCTCTTTCAAAGGAAGTTTATATACAGGTCAGCACACAGAAAAAAGTGTGCTGACCTTTTTCATTTTCTTTTCAAAAGTATTGCACATATAATGATTGCCCCACAGAACGCAGGAATGAAATACCATAGATTTTCAGGACAAAAGCCATGATCTAACATCAATCTGTATCCCCAGGAAGCGGGAAAAATACGCCCTATAGATTCCAGAAAATCGGGCAGCAAGTCAATAGGGAACATAATCCCCGAAAGCATAATTGAGGGCAAAAACATAAGTTGCGCTATCATTGTCAGCTTTGCCTGATTATTTACAGCCAACCCCAAGATACTTCCAATACTCAGCGACACAATGATGTATATGGCAAGCGCAGGAAAGAAAAACGGAAGCTGTACCGGCAAAGCCGCCTCAAACAGAATCGGGGCAAGCAATAATATAATGGTACAGCTAATCATCAAATGCGCAAACGCAGAAAGAAACATTGCAGCAAGACCTAAATATAAAGGTACTCCATTTGCTTTATAAACCTTTTTCACATCACTTCCATAAGTTTCAACCAATGATGGCGGAAGCCCGATAAACGCTCCCATTGAAACGCACATCACAATCATAGACGGTATCAGTGTGCTTCTCATTTCAGGCATAACAGAAGTAAAAATACCACCCATAAGCAGAAAGAAAATCAGCGGAACGATATAGCAGGTTACCAACAAAGATTTACTGCGTATATCAAGCTTCCACTGTAATGCCACGCCATATAAAAGGCCGTTCATTTAAGCTCCCCTCCTTCCCATTTCGATAAAATGCTGTTCCAGCGTACCGCAATCTACTTTAATATCTAATACATGGATTTTTTTCTGTTTTAATTCATTCAGTAAAGAAATCAAAGTGTCTTCGATATTGTCCGTCTCATAAGTGTTGTCTCCTTGCTGTGTCTTGATATGGATAAAATATTTTCTCCCAACCCGATCGGTCAGTTCCGAAGCTGTACCGCAAAAGGCAATATTTCCGCTATTTAGAATAGCAATGCGGTCACATAAGGTTTCTACTTCCGCCATATCGTGACTTGCCAAGACGATTGTTTTTCCCTGTGATTTGAGCTTTCGGATTTGATCGTGGAGCGATAGTCTACCCTCGACATCAAGTCCCGCAGTCGGCTCATCGAGAAAAATAACATCGGGATTGCCGATAAGCGCAAGGGCAAGATGTAACCGTCTTTTCTGTCCTGTGGATAATTGTATATACTGTTTTTTTTCCATTTCTTTGATACCAAGACCGTCAAGCATGGCATCATCAATTTTTGTTTTATTCCATTTCGCAAACAGCTTTACAGCCTCCATGGGCTTCATATGGGCCGGCAAAGAGGATGACTGCAGCTGAATACCCATTTTCCCATTTACCGTAATCGCGCCGCTGTCATATTTTCTTAAGCCTTCGATACATTCAAGCGCTGTCGTTTTTCCTGCGCCGTTTACGCCGAGCAGAGCGAAAATCTCTCCTTTTTCAATTTGAAAATCAATCCCTTTGAGAACCATATGGCTTCCGTAACTTTTCTTTAATTCACGAACTTGTATTGCGTCTTTCACATTTCCACCTCCTCAAATGGATTTATTCCAAGTCTTGAAAAATAGACTTGCAAAGCCGGGCCCACATAATCATTGACGATTTTTTGCCTTTCTTCCCAAGCGTTTGCGGCGGTATCAATGCTGCCGACTTCCATCAATTTCGGAAGCATACTCATATCGCCATTTGTAAACTCCACAATCAAGCCCCAATATTCTTTCATAACCTTCTGGCATTTTTCGCTTTCAGGCGGTACATTTTCTTTTTGAAGCTGTACGATTTCATCACTCAGGCGGTTAAATCTGTCCATAAAATCCAAGCCGCTTTCCTTATCAAATTTACTGCGTATATGGTCGAGCGTATCATCATCGAAACGCTTAATAAGAGGATAAAATTCATTCTTCATTTGCAGATTGACAATAATATCGGCATACTTTTTAAAATTGACCGTCTGCATCTGCAAAACTTCTGCTTTTAACTGTTCGATTGCCGACAAAGAAGCCTGAAGCTGTTCTATTTTTTTGCGTATATCATCTGCCTGCTCTGTAAGAGCATTTGCAACGTTAGCCGGTGTTTCCAAAGAAATCAGCCGCTCTTTTATATCATTCAAAGAAAAGCCTAGGGATTTCAAAGATATAATCTGATGAAGTGTAATCAGATCTTTATCGGTATAAAGCCTGCGTCCGCCTTCGCTTTCTGCCGTTGGGGAAAGCAGACCTTCTTTATCATAGTATTGCAGAGTACGGACGGTAACGCCCATTTTCTTTGCTACTTCGCCGACTGTCATAAATCCTTGCGGAATTGCTCTGTACTTTGCCATCATTATTTACCTCCTGACACCTATTATAAATCATTACGCAGCGTCACAAACAAGGCTTTTTTATTTTTAGGCGGCAAAAATTAGCCCAGGTAGAAACGCCTAGGTTCAGAAACATGTAGAAGAATCCCGCCAGGCAGACAACGATCAGATTTCTGGTGGTAAATACAGCTTTGATGCCGCTGAGCAGCGTTACTTTTTCTGCAGTTCCTGCAACCTTAAGAAACGTGCGCCGCCAGGCGCACCATCAGAAAAAGCCTTCTGCCCCAGGAATTCTTTATGAGTTCCTGTGAGCGGAAGGCTTTTTTCATACGCTCTTATAAAGAAGCGAAGATTTCCGCGCCTCTGGTTTTGATCCACCGGAGAAGCAGAATGGACAGAACCAGCAACAGCGCGGCCACCAGCAGCGCGTATCCCGCAGGGCTGAAAATCCCCGCCAGGCGGAAGTAAAGAACGCACAGAGCGGCTGTGATCCCCCAGCTTCCAAAAATGGATACCACCATGCTCATGCTCTGCTTGATGGGGACCGTTTCATTTTTCCAGGTAAGGTTGGGCGCTTTCAGATTGAGAAATACGCCGAAGGCCGCGGAGAAAAGGATATAAAGCACAGAAACCGCCGGCAACAGCAGGGCCATAGCAGCGGAGGGCCGAACCAGGATTTCCACGACCAGGAAAAACACGGCGGCCGGAACCAGGGTAAGCAGCACATGCAGGCGCACCTTGGCCATAAGCGCCTGGGCCGGCGAAACCGGAAGGGACTGGACGATCCAGATATTTTTCCCTTCCAGGGAAACCGAGGGAGAAGAAATATCCACCATGGAGCACAGGACAAACACAGCGGCAGCCCCCGCAAGGCAGAGAGCGTCTTTATCCGTTCCCACCAGTTCATAGGCTGCACGGAAGACGTCCTCCCGGAACCACAGCAGAGCGATGGCAGCGGCGATAAAGAACACCAGGCCCAGGCCGCAGTTGAGCATATAGACCGCGCTCCCGGTAAACCGCTTCAGCTCTTTGAGCAGAAGAGCGGTATCCGCGGAACGCATTCTGGCTCTGCGCTCTTTATATTTTGTTTTCGCCGCGCCCTTGTTGGCGGTGGCGAGTCTGATAAAGCTACGGGAGACTCCCGCGTATACCAGGGCAAACAGCGCGCAGACGAAGACCGCGAAAATGACCGTGGCGGTGATATTGCCTTCCGCGGCAAGCCCCATCTGATAGAAGGGGTAAAGGGCGTTCTTCACCATAGCTCCGGCGCCCTCAGGGCTGCTTGTGATGGCCTGCAGGTAATCGAAGGCTTTGGAGTAAAATAAGAAATAGGCCACAAGGAACACAAGGGACAGAAGCACCGTCGTTATGTTTTTGCGCCGCATCTTTCCGGAGATGAGAGCGACTACCCAGCCAAGCACCGCCGACAGGACCAGCACAAAAAGCGAGATCATGGCGGAGGTGATCAGGGTACAGAAGAAAACAGCCGGACCGAACTCCACGTTCATAAACCAGACGATCAGCGTGGGCACAAGGGCGATCAGCTCATACAGCAGGCCCATGATAAACACTCCAAAAAGCCTGACAAAAATGATCCTGCGCGACGGGATCGGCATGGAAAGCAGCAGATCGTTGTCCTTCGCCAGATACAGGGACGCATAGGTGTTAAAGACACTGCCCACCACCCCCATACAGATGGTGATCAGACCCATGATGGCGAAATACAGCCAGCCGAAGCCCATGGTGATCAGCGGCGCCATGGTATACGCCGTCATAAAAAAGATGACCCCCACCACGGCAAAAAGGCATAAATAAAGCACGCTGTATCCGATGATCCCGGCTTTCGACCGGTTCGTCCCCTTTTTGTTGTCCCGGTACAGCCAGGAAAAAACCTCCAGCATTTGTTTTTTCAGCAAAACTCTGGTCATTTTTCCGCCTCCAGTTCCAGAAATACTTCTTCCAGCGAAGAGTCTCCCTTTACTTCCTCCATGGAGCCGGAACGGATCAGGACTCCGTTTTTGATAATGGCGATCTTATCGCAGAGCTTCTCGGCGACCTCCAGAACATGAGTGGAGAAAAAGATCGCCCCGCCTCGGCCGCACACCTCTCTCATCATCTGCTTCAGCGTGTGGGAGGCTTTCGGGTCAAGGCCTACAAAGGGCTCGTCCATAATGATCAGCTTGGGCTCGTGGATCCAGGCAGCAATGATGGCCAGTTTCTGCTTCATTCCGTGGGAATACGCGGAAACCGGCTGCGCCAGATCCTGGGTAAGCTCAAAGATATCCGCGTATCTGCGGATGCGCTCCTGGCGGACATCGGCGCTTACACCGTAAATATCCGCGACAAAATTCAGGAACTGTATGCCGGTCATGAATTCGTAAAGGTCCGGGTTGTCCGGAATATACGCCAGGCACTTTTTGGCAGTCAGGGGATCGGTTTTCACAGAAACGCCGTTGATATAGATCTCCCCCTGATCGGCCTGAAGGATCCCGCAGCAGGCTTTGATCGTGGTTGTTTTTCCGGCGCCGTTGTGCCCGATAAAACCGTAGATCTGCCCCGGCAGGATATGCAGGGACAGGTTGTCCACAGCCTTTTTCGTACCGTAGGTTTTTGTGAAATTCTCAATTTTAAGCATGTCTTTTCCTCTCTTGTTCATAAGAATATAGGGATGCCGAAGCAAACAGAAGTGTTCAGGATACTTTCACCTTTCAGGGAATCCTGTTTGCTTTAACGTATATATATAACCGATCTTTCAGAAAAGTCAAGAACAATATAAAAGCGGAATATTTTGGATCTGCACCCTCCCACAATCCCACCCAATATTCGCATATCGTGGGATATGCATCCCACTTTTATGCTCATATTAGGGTGGGTCCCAAGGCCTTAACCTCACTTATGAGCAAGCTCATGCGGGTTTAGGCCTTTTGACCCTGGCATCTTAAGCCACCAGGGTCAAATAGATATGCTTTTCATGTCTGCATGAAAAAGCATATCGACTTGACCCGCAAAACACCGAAAAGGAGCCATTTTTTGCAAAAAAATGCGCGGATTTGAGGTGTTTTAGGATTGTGAGAGCGCAAAGCGCGGAGCAATCCGTGGTGTCAAGAGGTCAAATTTTAATTTGACCTCAACATCATCTTAAATATAACACTATTCATACAGAAAAAGTGCTGTCAGCACCTCAAAAAGAGGAACTGGCGGCACTTTTTTGTTTTACAGAACTTCCGGCAGGATTTTTCTAACACCTATATTGAAAAAATATCATCCCAAATATGCCTCCACTCGTTTTTTCACATTCTCCTGGAGATTTCTGTAGAAAAACTGATAATCGTAGATATGATATTCTCCTTCCTGTAAAAACGACAGCGCGGCCGGATAATCTTCCGGTGATACATCTGTTACTTTTAAAGCCCCCCTCTCCGGATCAATATAGGCCCCGGTCAAATGCGGGATTTCCTCAGTAATATTTCCTTCATAATCAGTAAAGCATGCGCCCAGGTTTAATTCTTTGTCCGCGGGCGTGCTGTCAGTCTTCCAATTTAACGGATTAATACTATATGACCAGCTGCCCTCCGGAATAAAGAACGAATCGGTAATTTCCTTCGCCTCTGAGCTGAAGCATACAACCACGCCCGTATCGGTTTCTCCAGATGCAGGCACAAGCTGAGGATATTCTTCCACGTCCTCCTTAGTCAGCGCCCACCCGATACAATAGCAGGCAATCATGTCGTCCATCTCTTCCGGATAATCCTTTATTAGCTCCAAACACATTTTTCATCTGAAAACTCCTCACTTTACAATATTCTGACCCTCAATACCTTAGCATAGTACTTTCCATTTGCCGCTTTTGTCAATCCTATTGAATATTTCAATGCGTTTCTTACAAAACGGATCGCGCCAATCTCCTGAAATATCCCCAGGATCTTTAAAAAGCCGCGGCCATTTTTCTCCCCAGATATGCGCCTGAAATGCATAATCCGACGCTCAGAATCACATAAATCACTCCCGGTGCATAAGATTTATTTTCGAATAAAGTGAGAGCCTCCAGCGAAAAGGTAGAAAATGTAGTGAATCCGCCGCAGACGCCGGTTTTCCAAAATAGAATCATATGTGGGGAAGTTTCAGGATTTCTTTCGGATATTCCGACAATAAAGCCGATAAGGACAGCTCCTGACAAGTTTGTAGCCAGTGTTAAAATGGGGAAATTGCCTTTTGCCGGAATTTGACTGATGGCATATCTTCCCATTGCTCCCAAAGCGCCGCCAAGCGCGACAAACAAAAAATTCATGGTTTTCTCTCTTCTGAGGTATGTTTCTGCAGGGTTGTTTCCTCCGTCCCAGCACACAGTTTACCACAGCTTCCCGGATATCGTCCAGATCTTTTATACTATCCCTGATAAATCCTGATAAAGCGGCTTCCCCATAGCCTGCGTTCTTTTACAGTCCCAGCTTTTCTTTCAGTTCTTTTGAGATATCATACCCGCTGTAATCCATGGGAATCACATAATCGTCGCCCTCCCCATGGATTGGCGTCCATACCTGCGCGTAGAAGGGATTTTTCTTCGCGATCTCTCCGTAGCGCCATTCGTGCTTCAGGCATTCCGGACACCAGTGGCCTCCCTGCAGCACCGCGTTCACCGACATCCGAAATTCGTGCCCGTCCGCGCACTGCCAGGGGATCGGCGTATAAATATCCGGGATTTCCTCTGCCAGGCATTTTCCGCCCCGGAATTCGGCTGCTTTCCGCAGATCTTCCAGGGTCAGATCCTCAAGCTTTTTGGATTCGTCGTATCCATGGTCCAGATAGGTGACCTCCTCGCTGGGATGATGCAGATCGTAGGTGTCCCAGCTGCCAATGGCCTTCTGTTTCTCTCTGGAACCAAAGAAGGCTTTAATCCAGTTTTCCTCGTTATTTTCAAACATCCAGTAGGTTCCCATCCGCTTATGCCCGATTTCTATATTGTGGGCTTTCATCTGCTCTCCGGTGGGGAACATGGCGCGGATCATGGGATTGGCAGCCATACGGCGCATCTCCTCTTTTACGCCTCCCCAGTACTGCTCCGCGGGAATACAGCGGAAATGCAGGACGTCATCCAGCAGATCCCCGTCGCTGTAGTAGTGTCCATGGAAATTGTACTGGGCGATCATATCGCAGTCGAACAGATCCTTCAGGCCCAGCCCGAAAGCTCCCAGGTTAAGATCCATGAGTTCCCAGGTGGCTAACCGGTAGCCTGCCCCGCTGCTCAGGTTATAGGCTTTTCTCCAGAAAGATTCCGGCACCCATTCCTCACAGGCGTTTGCCATGCAGATTCCGGACTCGATGGAAGTGCTCCATTCCAGCACATTGTTGGGCGGCTGATGGAAGATGATCGGCTCTTCCCCCGCGCCCTCGCTGCTGGGATGCTGCCCGGTCTGGCGGATGGATACCCAGTGCTTCAGCCCGGATTCAAAAAGCGCCAGCTCGGAATAGACTTTGGAAAGCGCATAGTAATCGAAAATAGAAGGATTCATCGGATCTCCCACACGCCCCCAGTGAACAGGTTCCGTGCGTCCTCCGGTCATGGCGACTGTTCCCACATAGACCAGATGCACCTTGTCGGGATCCGGCTGTTCTTTGATCGCCTTAATGATGTTCAGAGTGGAGCCGATATTGGTATACAGTGTCTTTTCCGGATACTGGTCTGCCGCAGGCGACACCATGGCTCCTATGTGCAGCACATATTCCGCTCCGTCAACGCATTTCTTTATGGTATCATAGTCAGCCATGTCTCCCCAAACGATCTCAAGAGACGGGCATCTGTATTTTTTAAGCAGGGTTTTGTTCTTTTCAGAGGGACGTGCAAGGATTCTTACTTTAAAACGGCTGCTTCTGGCAAGGAGCTGCTTCATGGTTTCCTGGCCCATGGTGCCGGTCGCTCCCGTTACGAATACAAGCTTCTTCGGGCGGCTTACATACGCATGCTCTTCCGGCTTGTCAAAATTCAGGGCCGCGTCAAAAGCCTCTCTTGTTGCGTTGAGCGCCCGCCTTGCCATCCCGGCGTCGCCGATCTCATAATAGCCTATCCCCATCTCATTGCACTTCTTCTCAAGGGCTCTTCCATCGCGTTTTACAGCGCCGACAGCTATCACCGCGTAGTCACACGGAAATTCAACTTTCTGGCCGTCTTTTTCTCCAACGACTCTTCCATTTTCAATTCCTGTTACTTTCACCTCTGTTACAGGAGTGATCCCTTCCTGATATATGCTTTCAGTCACGCAGATCTTACGCGTAGAACCCATGTCGGCGCAGAACTCTTTCATCATCTCAAGAACGGTTACTTTCGCTCCTTTGCCGGCAAGGTACTCTGCTGTTTCCATACCCACCATTCCGCCGCCGATCACAACGACATTTCCGTTTACACTCACGTTTCCGTCAAGCACATCGTGGGAATCCACGACAAAATCTTTATCCTTTCCGGGAATATCGGGGATGATTGGTACAGCTCCTATGGCATTGATTACCGTATGCGGATTTATTTCTTCTATAAGTTCCGGAGTAACCGCTGTATTCATGCGGATATCCACGCCAAGGCGTTTCGCCTTTTCCGCCATTGCCATAACGGCGTTTTTCATTTCCTCTTTTCTGGGAGCTTCACCTGCCGTCAGGAACTGCCCTCCCAGCTTATCTGTGCTTTCACAGAGTATCGGGCTGTGGCCTCTCTTTTTCAGGATGATCGCGGCCTCAAGTCCGCCGATCCCCCCGCCTGCTACAAGGACCGTCTCCGGCTTATCTGTCTGAACGATCTCACATTCTCTTTCTCTTCCCAGGGCCGGGTTCCGTAAACATGTGATACAGGGGGAATCCTGGCTTTCGAACCCATCATAGCACCCCTGGTTGCAGCCTACGCAGTAATCAATATCGTCTATATTCCCGGACTTGGCCTTGCTGCAGAATTCCGGATCGGCCAGCTGCGCCCGTCCTATAACAACCATATCCACCTTGTCTTCTTCAAGGATACGCTCTGCCAGCTCCGGGGTATTGATACGTCCTACCCCCACCGTAAGCATTCCGGTTGCCTTCCGTATTTTAGCGGCGTTTTCAATATTAAACGCCTTCGGTATATCGATGGGAGGCACCTCGTATTTCAGACCTGCTGACAGAATATTTCCTCTTGATATATCCAGGACATCCACACCCGCTTCCTTCGCGAGCTTACAAAATTCTATGACCTCTTCTATGGTCAGCCCGCCCTCAAGATAATCGTCGTGCGCGTCGATCCGCATGAAAAGCGGCATATCCTCAGGGATATTCTCCTTGATCGAGCGGATGCACTCCAGCGGAAAACGGCTTCTGTTTTCGAAGCTTCCGCCATATTCGTCCGTCCTGTGGTTGATGCCGCCTGATAAAAAGGAATGCGGAAGATAATTGTGAGCGCAATGGAATTCTATGCAGTCAAATCCAGCGGCCACCGCCCTTTTCGCGGCCTTTCCATAGCATTCCGCTATTTCAGCGATCTGCTCTTTCGTAATGCCAGGGAGTGTAATCCCGTTTCCTACCGGCATATCGCTTGCGACTAATATCTGCGCCGTCTGATCCATTCCTACGGCAAGACTCCCCTGCCACAGCTGCAGTCCGGCCTTTCCTCCCTCCGCGTGAATGGCGTCGGTAAGGCTTTTCAGGCCCGGAACATACTCGTCCTCACTTATGGAAAGGAATCCTCTCGGCGCGCTTGGCGTATGCACGGAACATACCTCTACGATATTCAATCCGCATCCGCCTTTTACCCGCGCAACATGGTAATCGATCAGCTGCTGCGTTACATAGCTTGCTTTTCCGGCAAATTTTGTTCCCATTGCCGGCAGTATCACCCTGTTTTTCAGTTCCAGCCCCTTGATTCGTATGGGGGTGAAAAGTTTTTCATACATGGCTTCAACCTCCTCTTCTGCTTATGGTTTTAATACAGTTTACACCGTACATCATCTGAAAAGTCAAAAGGGAATCTTTCACAAATTTCACAGCGCAGACTTCCGAACTCAAAGAGTATTTCGTGCACATTTCACAAAAGATAGGTCTGGTTATACATAAACACATTGAAAAAGCGTACATTTAGATGTACACTTTTTATAAGGCAATCAGGAACAGGAGGAAAGATTGGATGAAACTTCGGGAAATCAGCGGCAAAACAGGGATCAGTAAACGAAACATTCATTTTTATATAAAAGAGGGGCTGCTCCGCCCGGACGTGGCTCCGGAGAGCGGTTATTATGAGTTTTCAGAGGAAGAGGAAAAACGGCTTCTGCTGATTAAAAAATACCGGAACGCAGGTCTTTCTATCCCCGTGATCCGCTCCCTGCTGGAACAGCCTTCCACAGCCGGATTTTTTCTGACCTGGCAGGTGATCCGGCTGAAACAGCAGGCAGCCCACTGCAGCTGTGTTCTCTCGGGGCTAAACCAGATTCTCGATGACCTGCCTCTTCACCCGGATCTGGATACGCTTTTTTCCGCCACCTCCGGCACCCGGATTCCGGAAACCCCCGGCGATCTTTATCCGGATATGGGCGGCGACGCCATTCTTCTGGTAAACCGTTTCCTGTGGAATCAGTTCCTGCCGGATGGCCTGGTTACCGAATACCAACAATATCTCTGGGACAAATTGAACCGGACAGCTGAAAAAATCTGTCCGGAGGATTATTCGATTTTATTTTCCAGCCTGCAGGCCCTGGCTCTGCCCCAGATCGGGCGTATACTCTCCCAGCGTTCCATGCATTATGACAGGATCTCTTCTCTTCGCCAGGAACAGTGCGAGGATTATGCAAGGGAAATACGGGACGGGCTGTCTTCGCTTCTGGAAAACGATTCTCTTTTGTCTTTCTGGAAAAAGAATTACACCGGTTTTTTCCTTCCGGAGGTAAAAATATATTCTTCAAGGCTCAGTGAGATCGTCGCGGAAATCAGCCCTTTTTACCGTTCCTACAGGAACCATATCAACACTTCCTGCCAGATCCTGTATCGCTGGTATATTTCTCCGGAAGCCGCCCCCCTGCGGCAGCGGCTTTCCGGAATCCTGGGGGATTGCTTTGATCCGGAGCTTTATTGCCACGGATTATTTGAAGCCCTCTATTCCGCCGGGGAGTTAATGGATCGCTTTTCTTGATTAAAAAAAGACAGGCAACCATTGACCGTACTACCGGGACCCGAGTTTCCCGGCTCCTACCATAATACTATCCACGCCCAGCAGAATCAGATACGTGCCGATCAGAAAGCCCGCTGAGAACAATGACAGCATAGGCCGGGCGATCATCATGATTCCCAGAATAATACCGATGATATTCACGATCAGGGCAAACCAGTAGTAAATTTCTCCTGCCGTCACGCGGATAAAATTCAGATGGGACAGACGGGACACACAGTGGGCGATAAACCAGAGGGGCAGCAGCAGCACCATGACCCAGCGGCCAGCTCCCGGATATACCAGCAGCATGACGCCTGCCATGATGCTGAATATTCCGGAAATCAGGGACACCGCCGGGCTGAAACCCGTATATCTCTCTGTCCTCACATAAAAGATCAGATCGGAAATACCGGTGATGACTGCCACCAGGCCGTAGAGAATCACGATGCCCGTCAGCGTGCTTCCCGGCCGGATAAAGGTAAAGATCCCCAGCACCACCAGCATGATTCCAATGATTAATTCAAACCAGCCGTACCCGGAACGTCTTCTCATCTTTTCACTCCTCCTGCCCGTTTAAAATTTTCATAAACTCCCCGCCGGTAATCGTCTCTTTTTCATAAAGGTATTCCGCCAGCACATCCAGCTTCTCCCGGTTTTCCTGCAGAATCTTTTTCGCCTTTTCATGCTGCGCCTTCACCAGTTCCACCACCTTCCTGTCGATCTCCTTCTGGGTATCCGCCGAGCAGGCCAGCGACGTGTCGCCGCCCAGATACTGGTTGTTTACGGTTTCCATGGCCACCATGTCAAATTCGTCGCTCATGCCGTACCGGGTAATCATGGCCCGGGCCAGCTTTGTGGCCTGCTCAATGTCGTTGGAAGCGCCGGTAGTGATCTCCCCGAACACGACCTCCTCCGCAGCCCGGCCTCCGGTAAAGGTAGCGATCTTGTTTTCGATCTCCTGTTTCGTCATCAGATATTTGTCCCCTTCCTCCACCTGCATGGTATAACCCAGGGCCCCGGAAGTCCGGGGGATAATCGTAATCTTCTGCACCGGCGCGGAATGGCTCTGCATGGCTGCCACCAGCGCATGGCCGATTTCGTGATAAGCCACCACCCGCTTTTCCTGGTCGGACAGAACGGCATTTTTCTTCTGATAACCGGCAATTACGACCTCGATGCTTTCCTCCAGATCTGCCTCGCTTACTACAGTACGGCCGCTCCGCACCGCCCGGAGAGCCGCTTCATTGATGATATTGGCAAGCTCTGCGCCGGAAGCCCCGGAAGCCATGCGGGCGATGGTGTGAAAATCCACATCGTCGGCCACCTTAATTTTCTTCGCATGAACCTTCAGGATGGCTTCCCGGCCCTGGAGGTCGGGCAGCTCCACCGGCACCCGCCTGTCAAAACGGCCCGGACGGGTCAGCGCCGGATCCAGAGATTCCGGCCGATTGGTGGCCGCCAGAATTATGACGCCGTTGTTCCCCTCGAATCCGTCCATCTCCGTCAGCAGCTGATTCAGTGTCTGCTCTCTCTCGTCATTGCCGCCGTACTGTCCGTCTCTCTTCTTTCCGATGGCGTCGATTTCATCGATAAATACAATACAGGGGGCCTTTTCCTTGGCCTGCCGGAACAGATCCCTCACCTTGGACGCGCCCATCCCCACAAACATTTCCACGAATTCCGAACCGGATATGGAGAAGAACGGGACATTCGCCTCTCCGGCCACGGCCTTGGCCAGCATGGTCTTGCCTGTGCCGGGAGGGCCCACCAGAAGGACGCCCTTAGGCATGGACGCTCCCACATCCGTGTATTTTTTCGGATTGTGCAGATAGTCCACAATTTCCGCCAGGCTCTCCTTCGCCTCATCCTCGCCTGCTACATCGTCAAAGCGGATGCCCTCCGTAGACTGCACGTACACCTTGGCGTTACTCTTCCCCATACCGAAGGACATGGAATTTTTGCCGCCCATCTGCTGCAGTATCTTTTTGCTCATATACTGCCCCAGGCCGATGAAAATCACCATCGGCAGCACAAAAGTCAGCAGAAAGCTGAGCACCGGGGACATGGTCCGCTCAATATCCTTCGCAAAGACCGCGCCGGAGGCATACAGCCGTTCCGTCAGGCCGGGATCCTCCATGGCGCCCGTCTCATAGACCGTTGTCCCCTCTTTATCTGTAAACACGATGCTGGAATCACTGACTTCTACTTCTCCGATATTTTTCTCGTCAATCATACTCATAAAGGTTCCGTAGTCCACCTCCTGCACCTGCCGCTGTGACAGCAGCGGCGTCACCAGCAGATTAAACAGCAGCAGCACCAGCAGAACAATTCCGTAATAATAGATCAGCGGTTTTCTGGGACTTTTTACCTCTTTCATGGCATCGTTTCCTCCTTTTTTTCCTGTTGTTTCGTCTGCGCTTCCATAGCTTCCAGTGAAAGCAGCAGCGCCCGTTCCGCGGCCTGCATGGCAAAGTCCAGCGCGTATTCCGCCAGCAGTATTTTCTCTTCCTTTTCCGCTTCCTGTCCGCCGGGCATTTTCATCTTATTTTTTGTCTCCCGAATGATCTGTTCCACCTGATTATAGGATACGGACAGGCCCGTCACCACCCCGGATCTTGAAAAGCGAAGCCGGTTCCGCAGCGCTTTCTCATTTTCCGCATACTCTTTCCGGACCTGTTCCAGATCTGCCCGAAGCCGGGCCGGATTTGCCGAACCGCTCTTTTGTATCTTCCGGTGTACCTTCCGGAGCTGCCTGTCCAGCTCATCCAGTTTCGCATTCAAAATTCCCTGTGCCATGCCTGCGGCTCTCCTTTCCGTATCTTTATGGAAAACATTCTTCTCCACATGCTCTATTTTATCCTTCCCTCATTTTCTTACAACTGTCACAATTTCCGCCGTGTCTATACAGAAAAGCCGAAGTGTAAAGCTTTTTTACACTTCGGCCAAACTGTCACAGACTGTTACTCAGAAAAAGGAGAAATGCCGCCCGTAATCAGCTGATAAACCTCGTGGGCGATCTGATCCAGATTCCTGGTATCTTCTTCCGTCCATTCCTGCAGCAGACCAATGACGGCGCTGCTGTGATACCGCAGAATCAGCTTCAGCTCCGACTGGCTGCAGCTCTGATACAGGCGCGCTTCTTCCACAGCCCGCTCAAACAGACGGAAAATCTGCTGCCGCAGAAGGTGCTCCATCTCTTCGCCGTAATTGGATTCCATGGTTTTCCGCACATACGGCATGGCGTTGACGGCCATCAGGAAAAAATATCGGATGCTCTCCTCGCCGTTTTCCTTCGCCTGAGTCTCTTCCATCATCCGCTCCAGTCCCTGCTCCAGCACCCACCGCAGCAGATCCGGAATATCTTCGAAATGATAATAGAAGGACTGCCGCGTAATGTGGCACTCTTCCACAATATCCTTTACTGTAAGTTTTCTGGCCTTTTTCTCCGTCAGCAGACGTAAGGCCGCCTCTGCGATCTTTTTTTTCATGTCGATGGGCATCTGTTATCTCCTTCGTATGTTTTCCTGCCATTCTCCTGTTGCCTGTTCGGTTCATTTTATCATTTCACGGGGAACAAGGCAAGACATCCTGTTTTGGCCTGGCACCTCCTAATGAAGACCCCGGAGGTATCAATAATTGGTTGAGCCATTCCCCCATCCTCTTTGAAGTTTCGGGCAGGGGATTTATTTTTACTGTGACAAAAAAACACTTCAGCTGCAAACTTCTTCGGGATTCTTTCCAGACCGCTCTTTTGAATGCATTACATTCATTACCTTCCATGACGGTGATTGACTGTTCTTCCACTTTTATCACAATTCCGACATGAGCGGCACATATAAATCAGGGGCTGCGTAACAGTAACCCGCTAAAATAAGATCGCATTCCGTATTGTTTCATGTTAAAATATTTGTAGAAACTTATTTTTCTGCTGAAAGGAGGAATTTTCTTGCCATTAGCCCGGAACAAATTGTACACAGCGGAGGATTACTATAATTTGCCGGATAATATACGGGCCGAACTGGTTGACGGATATTTTATTTATAACCAGGCAGCGCCTTCACGCATCCATCAGGAAATTTTAATGGAGCTCTCCGGTACAATCCACAATTATCTCAAAGAAAAGAATGGCCCATACCGTGTTTATCCGGCTCCGTTTGCCGTAAAATTAAATGAAAGAACAGTTGTTGAACCCGATATCAGTGTAGTCTGCGATCCGGATAAGCTGACAAAACAAGGCTGCACCGGAACCCCTGATTGGATTATTGAAATTGTTTCCCCGAATAATTCGAGTCACGATTATATTTTCAAATTAAATCTTTATGCCAATGCCGGTGTCAGGGAATATTGGATTGTGGATCCGGACAAAAATAATGTTTTTGTATATTGTCTGGAAGAAGAGCATTTTAAGGCAGGATCTTATACCTTCCATGATAAGATCACGGTAAGCATTTACAGCGATTTCCAAATAGATTTCTCGGAGTTGGATTTTCATTAAAATCATAATTTTAAGCCGCCTGCTGGAGATTACAGCGGACGGCTTTTCTTATGGATCGGCAGACTCATAATCAGAAGAACGCCCCGCGGGAATCTGCCCACAGGGACAGATTTGACAACAAACCAATGGAGGATTAGACTGTACAGGGAATTAAGGCCTGCACGAATCTGAAATGGATGCAGACCAACCCATCAGTCTATAACTGATTTTTAAAAAAGGAGGCGCTATATATCATGAGCTCTGTAAAAAGAGCACACCAGCTTGACATGCTTCACGGGCCGATCTGGAGCCGTATCCCACAATTTGCTCTTCCAGTCGCAGCAACCGCAATCCTGGAACAATTATTTAATGCATCCGACATCGCGGTTGTCGGTAATTTCACCGGCACGGAACGGACGGTAGCCGTTGCAGCAGTGGGGGCAAACAGCTCGATCATCAGTCTGATCGTGAATCTGTTCGTTGGAATCGCACTTGGAGCAAATGTAGCCATTGCACATGCGATCGGACGCGGTGACAAAACCTCTGTCCAAAAAACCGTGCATACGTCCATTATCCTTGCGCTGGCCGGGGGCCTGCTGATTGCACTTGCAGGCGAATTAGCAGCCGCGCCGGTTCTGAAACTGCTGCAGGTGCCGGACGATGTTTTCCCGCTGGCACTTCTCTATCTGCGGATTTACCTTCTGGGGATGCCAGTCATCCTGCTCTATAATTTTGAGGCTGCCATATTCCGCAGTATCGGCGAAACAAAAACGCCCCTGCTTGCCCTGGCCTTTTCCGGCTGCCTGAATGTTGTGCTGAACCTTTTCTTTGTCATTGTCCTGCACATGACAGTAAACGGGGTGGCAATCGCAACCGTAATCTCGAACTGCGTCAGTTCCCTGATCCTGTTTTGGAAGCTCAGGCATTCAAAGCTGGAAATTCATGTGTCAGTCAAAGACCTGAAGATTGATCCGGAAAGCATGGGGCGGATCCTGAAGATCGGTTTACCCGCCGGGATCCAGAGCGCGGTATTTTCCCTCTCCAATATTGTGATCCAGTCATCCATCAACAGTCTTGGTACGATTGTAATGGCAGCATCCAGTGCCGCCTACAACCTGGAAATTATCACCTACGACATTCTGAACTCATTCAGCCAGGCATGCACGACCTTTGTAGGACAGAATTTTGGCGCAGGTAACATGAAACGGTGCAGTAAAACGCTGGCCCTCTGTATTGTGGAAGGGCTGGTTGTGCTGGCCGCGGCAATCATGTTGATTCTTTTTTTCGGCCACAGCCTGCTTGCTTTGTTTAACAGCGACCCACAGGTCGTGTCGACAGGCTATATTCGCCTGATGGCAATCGTTCGGGCTCATGTGTTCAGTCTGCTATACGAGGTAATGTCCGGTTATCTGAGGGGGTTGGGGATATCCATGGTTCCCGCAATTCTGACAATTATCGGCGTATGCGGTATACGTTTTATGTGGGTTCAATTTGTCTTCCCACAGGATCCCACATTCCAGACGATCATGAACGTGTATCCTGTCAGCCTTTCCACGACCGCATTTATGGTTTTCTGCGCCCTGCTGTATTACACGCATAAACGGAAAAAGAAGCTCTCACAGAACAAATCAGGCACGCAGCTCTAAGCTGTAAACATCAATCAATAAATAAAGGTCTTCGCCCGCAGGGCTTGCATTACGGTGTGCCCTGCGGGTATAAGTCATAAATTTGTGAATACTGACATTTGATTATTTGCCAAATTCCGGGGCTCCGTACAGATTGTACGGGGTGATCTGATACACATAATAGTTGAGCCAATTCATATACAGGTTGGTGGAATGGGCCCGCCACATAAGCAGAGGCCGTACCTCCGTATCTCCGTCCCGGTAATAGTTCTCCGGCGGAGCGATCTCCAGCCCTTTGGCCCGGTCCCTCTTGTACTCCTGATCCAGGGTAACCCGATCGTACTCCGGATGGCCCTGGATGAACACTTTCCGGCCGTTCTCCGCCATGCCCAGGAAAAATCCGGCTTCTCTGGATTCCGCCAGGATGGTGATATCTTCGCAGGCTCTGACATCCTCCAGCCGCACCTCCGTGTGCCGGGAATGGGGAGCCAGAAACATGTCGTCAAACCCTCTCACCAGAGGGATTTTCCGGTCGTTGACCTTGTGCCAGAACAGTCCGAATTTCTTTTCCGGCAGGATCCGTTTTTTAATGCCGTAGAAATAGTACATAGCTGCCTGGGCGCCCCAGCACTGGTACATGGTGGAAGTCACATGGAGGTCTGTCCAGTCCATGATTTCGGTGAGTTCCTTCCAGAAGTCTACCTCCTCGAATTCCAGAAATTCAATGGGCGCTCCGGTGATAATCATGCCGTCGAAATAATCCCGTTTGATGTCATCAAAATGTACGTAAAATTTATTCAGATGGCTTAAGGATGTGTTCTTGGGGGAATGGCTGGAAACCATCATAAAGGTCACATCCACCTGCAGCGGAGAATTGGACAGGCACCGCAGAATCTGCAGTTCCGTCTCCTCCTTCAGGGGCATCAGATTCAGGATCAGAATCTGCAGCGGGCGGATATCCTGATGCTGGGCCCGTATCTCATCCATGACGAAAATATTTTCCTTTTCCAGAATCTCCTTGGCGGGCAGATCGCTCTGTATCTTAATTGGCATGGTTTTCTCCTTTTATCTATGCGGCAAAGCAGGCCCCGGGCCGCTTCGCAAAATTCCGAACAGCGTCAATAGGTTAACTATATCACAGTTTTTCTTCTTCATCCAGCAGATTCAGAAATTCTTTTTCCGTCAGCACCGGGATTCCCAGCTCCCGGGCCTTTTTATTTTTCGCGGAAGAGGACTGGCTGTCGTTGTTGATGAGATAATCTGTCTTTTTCGTAACGCTTCCGGTGACCTTGCCCCCCTGCTTTTCAATCAGCTCCTTCAGAGCGTTCCGATTGGAGAAGTACTCCAGGCTTCCGGTAATCACAAAGGTTTTTCCCTTTAACTTTTCCTCCTGGCTCTCCTCCTCTTTCCGCAGGCGCACCTGCTCCAGAATCTGCCGGAATTCCTCCTGGTGCTTTTCCTCCTGCCACCAGCTGACCCAGCCCCGGGCCAGCACCTCGCCGATGCCGTCGATCTCGTCCAGCTCCTCCGGGGAAGCGGTCCGGACTTTTTCCGGATCGGAGCCAAACGCCCGGCAGATGACTTTGGCGTTGGCAATGCCGATGCCGGGGATTCCCAGCGCGTAGATAAGCCTGGGGAGGGTAGTCTCCCGGGCCCGTTCAATGGCCTGCCACAGATTTTCATAGGATTTTTCGCCGAATCCGTCCAGCGCTATGATTTCTTCCCGGTGCCGGTCCAGCTGAAAAATATCGCTGAACTTCCGGATAAACCCGTGGGCCATGAATTTTTCCAGGGTAGCCTCTGACAAGCCTTCGATGTTCATGGCATCCCGGCTTACAAACAGGGTAAAAGCCTTCATAGCCTTGGCCGGACAGTCCGGATTGGCGCAGTACAGGGTCTCCACTCCCTCCCGGTCGCTGATCCTGGTTTCTCCCCCGCAGGCGGGACAGTGCTCTGGAATGTCCCGGACTCCGCTGCGGGTAAGGTTCTCCGCAATCTGAGGAATAATCATATTGGCTTTATACACCTGGATCTCATCCCCCGCGCCCAGTTCCAGATCCCGCAGAATACTGAGGTTGTGGACGCTGGCCCGGGACACGGTAGTTCCCTCCAGCTCCACCGGTTCAAAAACAGCAATGGGATTTAAAAGCCCGGTTCGGGAAGGGCTCCACTCAATCTCCAGCAGCCGGGTAGTCCGGATCTCGTCTGCCCATTTAAAGGCGTAGGCGTTTCTGGGAAATTTGGCGGTGGCTCCCAGACTGTCCCCGTAGGCGATGTCATCGTACAGGGCCACCAGTCCGTCCGACGGAAAATCATTTTTCCCCACCTGATCCTCAAAGTATCCCATGGCCTCGTCCAGCGTATCTCCTGTGACCATCCGGTATTCCACGCACTCAAAGCCCTGGCTTTTCAGCCACTCCATCTGTTCCTTTCGGGAATTCTGAAAATCCACTCCCTCCGCCTGTACCAGGCCGAAGGCGTAAAAATGAACTCTCCGTCTGGCAGTGATCTCGTTGTTCAGCTGCCGCACCGAACCGCTGCAGAGATTCCGGGGATTCTTGTACCTGGCGTCCACATCCTCAATCTCCTGGTTGATCTTTTCAAAATCGGAATACGTAATAAAAGCTTCCCCCCTGAGAATCAGTTCCCCGTGATAGGGAATCCGCAGGGGAAGGTTTACAAATACCCTGGCATTGTTGGTGACCACTTCCCCTACAATCCCGTTGCCCCTGGTGACTGCCTTAAAAAGTTCTCCCTCCCGGTAGGTAAGGACTACCGTAAGACCGTCCATTTTCCAGGACAGAAGGCAGGGGTGCTCTCCGATAAAAGCCCGCAGCTCCTCCCGGCTTTTGGTTTTATCCAGGGACAGCATAGGGGCCGGATGCGTCTCTTTGGGAAGTTCCTCCACCGCCTCATACCCCACCTTCAGAGTCGGCGATCCCGCCAGAACTGTGCCGGTCTTTTTCTCAAGTTCCTCCAGCTCCCCGTAGAGGCTGTCATACTCGTAATTGCTCATGATCTCCCGGTCTTCCGCGTAATAGGCCTTTCCCGCCCGATTCAGAAGTTCCGCCAGCTCTTTCATCCGTTTTATGTCATCCATGTCCGTTCCCTCTCACTCTTTTTTGCAGTTCCCGCAGTTCCTCAGGCTCCAGCTCTCTCAGCTCTCCCGGTTTCATTCCGTCCAGTTCCAGGTTCAGAATCCGGATCCGCTTCAGGGTTCGGACTCTTACTCCGAAAGCCGCGCACATGCGCCGGATCTGCCGGTTCAGTCCCTGGGTCAGCACGATCCTGAAACAGGTCCGGTCTACCCGTACGGCCCTGCAGGGCCGGGTCCGCACTCCCAGCTCCCGCAGGTACACGCCCCTCTGAATTTTTTCCAGAAACGCGTCGGAAAATTCTTTCTCCGCGGTGACCTCGTACTCTTTTTCATGGCCGTTTCTGGCCCGCATGGTCCGGTCGATGAGTTCTCCGTCATTGGTCAGCAGCAGCAGTCCCTCCGAGTCCCGGTCCAGCCGCCCGGCATAGGTGACCCGCACCGGATAGTTCAGATATTCGGTGAGGTTGGCGGGTTCCCGCCGGTCCGCGGTGCAGACGATGCCCCTGGGCTTGTAAAATTTCAGGTATACCTTTTTTTCTCTTCCCCGCACCGGCCTTCCGTCCACGCAGACTTCCGCGGATTCCTGCACCTGCATGCCTGCCCGGGCGGGAACGCCCTCCACCGTCACACGGCCCTCCCGGATGAGGCGGTCCGCCTCCCGCCTGGAACACAGCCCTGCTTCGCTGAGATATTTATTGATCCGCATAAGATTCCCCTTACCTAAGAAGGTTGCCTTAAGCCTATTCCCGGCCCAAGGCAACCTCTTCTCTGTTTCTCGTATTTCTTTATGAAAGACTCTCCGCATAAGCTTTCAGGCTGCTGTCGGAATCCAGCACGGATTCATAGGCTGCCCGTGTATCGCTGATCAGCTGCTGCACCTCGGGCATCCCCAGCACTTCCTGAACTCTGGCCGCCGCGGCGCTGTCCGGCACATCGGAAGCCAGCCAGTAATTCCCGCTGCCGTCCCCGTACACATAGAACTGGGTCAGCGCCGGCAATGACTGGTCATATCCGCTGTACCTGTAATTGTAGGAAGCCAGCACAACGTAAGAATTTTCATCCGCTCCCGCATACACATAGGTCCGCACACCGCTGTAGGAGGCGATCACCTGATTTTCCGCTACAGCCTGACGGTCTTCCGCTGTAAGACTGTCCACCAGCCCGGAGAGTCCGTCGGGATTTTTATCTGAAAGAGCCTGATAGTAGGCGGTGAGGAGATTCTGGATCTCCTGTTCCGGACTTCCGGTCTCTTCCGGTTCCGTTTCGGCGGGTGAAGGCTTCGGCGTCTCGGCTGCCTCCGGCGTAGGCGCCGGCGTTTCCGTCTCCTCCGGTGTGGGCTCTGCCGTCTCCTCAGGCGTGGGTGTGGGTATCTCTGTCTTCTCCGGTGTGGGAGTAACTGTTTCCTCCTCCGGCTCCTGCGTGGGCTCCGGCGTTTTGGACTGGGATACCGCCTGCGGCTCCCGGTTCTGGCCGCCGCTCCAACCGGAAATCAGCCGGATTCCCAGAATCACCGCGGCAATGATCACCGCGATTCCCAGAATCAGCAGAATATATCTGAGATTGTCAGACACCCACTCCCGAAAGGCATTCTCTTTTCTCTGTGGTTTTTTCCCCTTATCTTCCATGTTTTCCCCTTTACTGCAGGTTTGGCTGCTCTTTTCGATCCAGCCGCGTGTTCGGCAATTTCCCGTGATACGAACAGGAACCGGATACAATGATCCGGTTCCTCACAACGCGTCTGGAGGGACTCGAACCCCCGACACACGGTACCGGAAACCGTTGCTCTATCCGCTGAGCTACAAACGCAAAACACCTGCGGCTATTATATTAGCACATGTTTCCCAAGCCGTCAAGCGTTTTGCGTTTTTCTTTGAAAAGCTCCCCCCTATCTGCCCTGTCCGGCTTTTCTTCTCTGAGCCCGCAGCAGAACCGCTCCTGTGCCTGCCGCTGCCAGGAGAGCAGCCGCTGCCGCAGTTCCGGAATGATCCCCGGTTCCGGGAGTTTCCGGTTTTACCGGCGGCGCGGAAAGGAAAACCGCCTGTGCCTCATCCCGCAGATCCCGGTGGGCGGCTGCTGTCTTTCCCCCATAGCAGAGGTCTTCACAGACCACCAGCGTCTTTCCCCCCAGTCCGTCCGCCCGGAAGCTGAAATCCATAAAAACGGTTCCTGAGGATTCCTCCGGCGTAAAGGTTTTTTCCGCCCTCACTTCCCGGCCGTCAATCTCCAGGGCTTTTCCGGAAGCCTGATCCATCAGAACACCCTGCAGCTCATAGGTCTCTCCGGGAATCAGATTTTCATAGGAAACCTCATCCCGGATTTTCACAAGGCCCCTGGCTTCTGTCTCATGGCTTCCATCCGCAAAGGCCTCTGTCCTTACTGCCGGATAATGCACACTCTGCTCTTCATCATTCAAATCCCCATGGAAAGCCACCGTCAGGTCCTCATAAAAAATGGTTTCAAAGGCCGTCACTGTCTTTCCGGCCAGCCCGGAGGCGTCGAACCGGAAGATCAGTTCCACGCTTCCCTCTCTTTTCTCAGGAACCAGAATTGTCTCCGCCCTCACAGGTTCTCCATGATCCAGCAGAACTTCTCCCGTCTCCTGATCCATCAGCGTCCCCAGCACCCGATATTCCGCTCCGGGCGTCAGCCCCCGGTACTCCAGGGTATCCGCAATGATTCCCTGGCTGCAGACCGTTCCCACATGGCTGCCGGTGGCCTGATCCAGGGCAGAAGTCTGCGCCTCCGGCACGGAAACGGTCTGCTCCGCGGCATCGAAATCCTTGTGGGAAGCGATCTCCCGGCCCTCCCGGCTCAGGGTTTCAAACACTACCAGATTCTGTCCCGCCAGATCGGAGGCGTCAAAGGTAAAGGTCATCTCCACTGTTCCCGCGGAAGCCTCCGGCGTAAATTCCAGTTCCGCTTCCACCGGCTTCCCCTGATCCAGCAGAATTTCTCCCGTTTCCTTTACCATCACCTGCCCCTGCAGGGTATAGGTTTCTCCCGCTGTGAGATTTTCGTAAGTTACTGTGTCTATAATAGAAGCATTCTTCCGGGCCGCTGTGGTGCTGGTTCCGGTTTCCCCGTCCCGCGCCCGGGTGCGCAGCGCGACTGTATAGTTATTGACCGTGCCGAGATTGATCTGCTCTCCTTCTTCGGACACAGTAAATTCCATAGTAATCAGTTCTTTTCCCTGATTTTTCTCACAGGGTTCTTCCTCCAGAAGGTAGGTGCCGTAAAGCAGGGCGCCCCGGCTGTCGTCCGGCTCTCCCTCCCCAAACCATACGCCGTCTTCCGGGGAGGCGCCTGCGTTGGTGTTTTGCGTATGGGGCACATGGCTGCTGGAGGTAGAGTAATATCCGTTTTCATCCGTAAAAATCCGGTGGCTTTCCCCGGTATCCAGGAACGTCAGGGTGAAGGGGATTCCTCCCATAGGCTCCCGGCTGTCCCCGTCCGCTTTTACAAAGGACAGGTCCCCGCGGATGATCTGCTCCTTGGCCGCCCGGGTTTCCTGGTTGGGAAGGCCTTCGGTCACTGCGGAGACGCCATTCTCCACAGTGGTTTCTGCCGTATATACCGTATCATCCAGAACATATCCTTCCGGCGCTTTTGTCTCCTGAATAGTCAGAGTCCCCACCGGCACCACGGCCTTTCCGGTCTCCGCATCCAGCAAAAGCGGATCTCCGCCGATTTTCCAGTCCTCCGAGAAATAAATCTTTCCCTCCGCGTCTGTCCGGAATATCCAGGTATATTTTGGTTCCTGTCCCGGCTCCTTGGGATCGCCGGCATACTCTCCGTCATAATAGCGCACGGTATATTCGGCTCCCTCCAGAGTGGTTCCCGCCTGGGGAGCGCCTGTCTCGCTGTCCCGCTTTATCAGCAGAAGTTCCAGGGGATCTCTTCCCGGCTGATCCAGGCATTCGTAGGTGTATACGGCATCGGCGGTGATGGTCACCGGATACCTGCGGCTGTCCAGAAGATATCCCGACGGCGCCCGGGTTTCCCGGATCTCGTAGGATCCTTCTTCTATGCCCTCCACCCTGGCGTATCCCCGGTCATCGGTCACCAGCTTTGCCGCCTCGATATCTGTACCTGCCTCATAGAGGGTAAACTCCGCCCCTTCCAGACAGTAACCGGCATTTCCTTCCGTAAGTTCCGGCAGGGCAGACGCTTTGCGGATCTCCAGACTTCCCTCCGAGGGCAGTTCTTCCGCCAGAAAGACCGCGCACTGCTGGGTGTACCGATTATCCAGGACCTTGGCATACCCTTTAAAGCGGCCGGCGTTTTCCTCCGCGTAATCCATTGCCTGCCGGACAAAGGCACAGGCAAAGGAAAGATCTCCATTGTGAGAAGCGGTGTAAGGCGGCACATAGACTGCCGGTTCCCCGTAAGTTTGATACCCCGCCGCGTCCTGAAGGGACCATACCAGGCACTGCTGGAAAAAATACAAATCTGTCTGATTATTGGAAATCTGATCCATCTGATCCTCCATCCATTTCAGCCCCACAGCGATCCGGGTAATCAGAGCCTGGGACAGATAGTCTAACCCTTCATAAACCGTAGGACTGGGCGTGGTACTGAAGGAAGCGTCCGACTCAATGCAGAAAATGGGCACTCCTTCCACGGTCTGAAGCACCCCCTCCCTCCAGGAATCCAGCAGGGCGTTGTCCCGTTCCGCGGCCAGGGCATAGAGGGTCTGCCCTTCTTCATAGGCCAGTCCGTAACTCTCTCCGATCTGAAGCGCCCGGTAAGCGTCCGCCGTGCGGTACGAAGTAAAGCTGCCCGCCCGCTCCGGCTCAGCCAAAGCGGAAAAACCTGTGGCAAACAGCGCCGCTGCCGCCAGCAGAAACGCCAGAACTCCGGCCCGGACTTTTTTCATTTTTTTGCTCATTACTTTTTACTCCTTTCTGTTGATATGTTAAGTGACATCTATAAAAACAGCGGATCCGCTCCGCCGGAATTTTTGCTCCTGGTTTCGGGATGGAGTTTTGCGCATAAAAATCCGTTCTTTTTCCCATACTGTAGGTGCGGGATTTACGGGCGCGCAGAGAAGCCCGGGAAAGGAGCAGAACATGGGATTGGAAAATGGAATCAAAAAAACTATGATGGCAGGGATCGGAGCCATGGCCACTACCGCTGAAGCGGCAAAAAATGTGGTGGATACCCTTGCGAAAAAAGGAGAAGCGGCCGTCCGCCAGGGAAAAGCCATGAAAGACGCCGCAAAGAAGGCGGCAGAAGAAACTTCTATGGAAGAATAGAATTTTTAATATTCAGAGTTCCCGGCTGACCGTCAGCCTCCGGAGGTGCCTGTCGTAGAAATATACCTGATCTGACAGCACCTCCTGGGGCGGCAGCCGTGTTTCATTGATCTCCCGCACCATGCTTCTGAGCTGAGATCCGGAAAACCCTTCCGCCGGAAGAATCAGACATTCGTGAATGCTGCTTGGAAGTACATAGTAATCCGATTTCAGCCGGCCGGCAATCATCTCCGTCATCCTGGGATAATGGATACAGATGGCTCCCAGGCATTTCTTCACATTGGTGAGCAGATAAACCGGCGCCGGAGGCTCCTGATCTTCCTCCAGCTGAAAATCCGCTTCTTCCGCCAGAACCTCGGAGAGATTTTTCCAGGTGGGGGTCAGCTTGCGCAGGGTATTTTCCCAGGCGTCCCGCCGCAGCCGGCTTCCGGGAATATTCCACTGCTTCAGGTGGGTATTGCGGATCAGAATAGTGGCCGCCCCTTCCTTAGGCAGTTCCATCTGGTAATAGTAGACCACCGCCAGATCCAGCCAGCGCTCATGGGGGATCTGCTCCATCATCGAAAGATTCTTTTCATAATTCACCAGCTTGCAGTAAATTTCCGGGGCCGCCTGCTGATAGGTTTCAAACAAAAGTTTTTCACTGGCAGGGGGATTTTTCCTGAATTCCTCATAGCAGTCCAGCATCAGCGCCGCCAGATGGGAGACGCCCACTCCTCTCAGATACTGCTCGTAAAAATCCTCCAGATACAGGATCGGTGAAAAACGGCTGCCGGGCGCCTGAATTTCCAGGGCATCCGCCTCCACGCCGTTGTTTTTGGAAATCTTCTGGAGTTTTACCCGAAGATCCCTTCCCGCCTGTCTTTTGACCTCTTCTGCCAGTTCCTGACAAAATTTTTCGTAGTTCATCCCAATAACCTTCCTTTCTGCTGAATAATGATTGTTCCCCGCAGGGACGGCAATTTTCGGCAAAAGCGCGGGGAAGGTCAGAGACCGGCGCGCTCTGCCGCTCATAGAGCCCGATGATTCTGATGTAATTTTAAAACACAATGGAAATAGGTCCGATATCGGACGAGAAATAGAAATGTGAAATATCCGGCCGCGGAGCCGCAGCGCCGGCCCCGCCTGCCGTAAAAATCTTTTATACCCGGCTTAAATACTCGCCGGTTCTGGTGTCGATCTTGATCACGTCTCCCTGGTTTACAAACAGGGGAACGCTTACCTGCGCTCCGGTTTCCACAATAGCCGGCTTGGTAGCGCCCTGCGCGGTGTTGCCCGCGAATCCGGGTTCTGTCTCCGTGATCTGCAGTTCTACAAACAGCGGCGGCTCAATGGCGAACACATTGCCGTTGTAGGAACATACTTTTACCATCTCGTTTTCTTTCACGAACTTCAGCGCGTCCCCGATGGTCTCCTTATTGAGAGCCACCTGATCGTAGGTCTGCACATCCATAAAGTAGTACAGATCCCCGTCATTGTACAGGTACTGCATATCCACCCGGTCAATGCGGGCCTGAGGGAACTTCTCTGTAGGACGGAAGGTCTTCTCCGTAACGCCTCCGTTGATGACATTTTTCAGTTTTGTTCTCACAAACGCCGCGCCTTTACCGGGCTTTACATGCTGAAATTCCACAATCTGAACGACGTTCCCGTCAATCTCCAGGGTAATGCCGTTTCTGAAATCTCCTGCTGATATCATTCTGGTATTCCTCCTTCATCGTAAGCACCGCGCCCCTGCGCGGCAAACCCAAAGCTATTCTATAACACTTTTCCTGTTTTTTCAAGATGTTCTTTTTTGATTTCGTTTGTAGAAAAACAGGACGACGCGTTCCAGCTGCCGCTTCAGCACAATCTGGATCTCTTCCTTGGGGTGAATGGGCTTCACCAGAATGCTGCGGATCCCTGCTCTTCTGGCTCCCCAGACATCGGTGAACAGCTGATCTCCCACAAAAAGCACCTGTTCTTTGGGCAGGCCCATCCGCCGGCAGGCCTTCAGATAATTGCGGGTGGAGGGCTTGTGGGCGTCCTCCACAAACCAGGATTCCACTGCCTCCGCAAAGGGTTTGACCCTGGGAAGCTGGTTATTGGAAATGAGACAGGTCTCATAGCCAATCCGGTGAAGTCTCTGAAAAAGCTGCACCGCCCTCTCATCCGCCGGCGCCCCGTGGGGCACCAGGGTGTTGTCAATGTCAAAGATAATGCCCCGGTAGCCTCTCTCATACCACTCTTCATAGGGAAGCCCGTAGCTGGACTCCCGCCACTCATCCGGATAAAAGGCTGACAGCAGGCCCCGGCCCTTCACCGGTTTACCTCCAGATAATCCATAAGGCGGCTGTACTGTTCCTTCATCCGGTCATAGCCGTGCTGATAGAAGGCCAGAAGTTTCTCGCAGTCCTGCTCGGTTCTGGAAACCACCGGCATTTCCGGACGGATGACAAAAATCTTCCCTTCCTCCTCCCATTTTTCCACCAGTTCCATGGTCCGGTTATAGACTTTCCCCCGGTTGACAATGGTCTTTACCAGTTCCGGATATTTCCGGTAATACAGTCTGACCAGATGGCGGACCGGGCTTTTCTCCTTTTTCCGGTAGCCCTTTTCTCTGGTGAGCACTACCAGAATTTTGCGGTAGCCCTTTTCCATAGCCCGGAGAATAGGGATGGAGTCCGCCAGTCCTCCGTCCAGGTAAGGCTTTCCGTCTACTTCCACCATGCGGCTCATCAGGGGAATGCTGCTGGAAGCCGCGATCAGGGACAGCAGCCGCTTTCTGTCTTCCCGGTCATCCAGATATTCCGCCTTTCCGGTAAGACAGTTGGTAAGTACCAGTTCACAGTCGATGTCCGACCGGAAATAGGTCTCATAATCAAAGGGAAACAATTCGTTGGGATACCGGTTGTACAGCATATCCATATCAAAAATTTCTCCGGTTCTGAGAAATTCCAGAGGATTGGAGTGTATATATCTCTTATCCTTATCTTTAACCGCCATACAGTCCCGGGTCCTGCCGATCTGGCGGGAAACGTAATCCGCCGCGTTGCTGGATCCGGCGGATACCCCCGCCACGTAGGAAAACCAGCGCTCCTGTTCCATCAAGTAATCCAGCACACCGGCGGTAAAAATCCCCCGCATGGCTCCGCCTTCCAGAACCATTCCGGCCCGGATCAGCCCTTCTTCACTCATGGCTCGCACCTCATTTTCTGTCTTTCAGAGACACATAGGAGATATGGTCTTTTACATTCTTGTAAGCGGGACGGATGATCTTGTCCGCGTTAATCAGCTCCTCCATGCGGTGGGCGGACCAGCCCACAATCCTGGCGCAGGCAAACATGGGGGTAAACAGCTCCAGAGGCAGATCCAGCATGCTGTACACAAATCCGCTGTAGAAGTCCACATTGGCTGCCACTCCCTTGTAGATATGCCTCTCCTCCCCGATGATCTTGGGTGCCAGGCGCTCTACCATGGAATAGAGCCCGTAATCTTTTTCTCTGTGTTTTTCCTTGGCCAGCTTCTCCACAAAAGCCTTGAAAATAGTGGCTCTGGGATCCGAGATGGAATATACCGCGTGGCCCATGCCGTAGATAAGGCCCTTCCGGTCAAAGGCTTCCTTGTGGAGCAGTTTGCGCAGATAAGCGGAAACTTCTTCCTCATCTGTCCAGTCTTTTACGTTTTTCTTCATATCGTTGACCATGCGGACCACCTTAATATTGGCGCCGCCGTGCTTGGGTCCTTTCAGGGAGCCCAGGGCCGCGGCCACCGTGGAATAGGTATCCGTCCCCGAGGAGGAAACCACATGCGTGGTAAAGGTGGAGTTGTTGCCGCCGCCGTGTTCCATGTGGAGCACCAGAGCCAGATCCAGCACCAGGGCCTCGGTCTGCGTATACTGTTTGTCCGGCCGCAGCATCCGCAGAATATTTTCAGCAGTGGAAAGCTTTTTGGACGGATTGTGAATATACAGGCTCTTGCCCATCATGTAATGATTGTAGGCCTGAAAGCCGTACACCGAAAGCATGGGAAATACGGCGATCAGGGTCAGGCACTGCCGCAGTACATTGGGCAGGGACGTGTCGTCCGCCGCGTGGTCATACGCGTACAGAGTCAGCACGCTCCTGGACAGGGTATTCATCATATCCCTGCTGGGAGCCTTCATGACTACATCCCGGACAAAATTCTTGGGCAGGGACTGCTGCGCCTTCAGGATCTCGTTAAACTGCAGCAGCTGGGCCTCCGTGGGAAGTTTGCCGAACAGCAGCAGATACGCTGTCTCTTCAAATCCCAGCCGGCCTTCGCTCAGAAATCCCCGGACCAGATCCACAATGTTAACTCCCCGGTAGTAAAGCTCGCCGTCGCAGGGTGTTTTGACTCCGTCCACGTTTTTAAAAGCAATAATATCTGAAATCTCCGTCAGGCCCGCCAGAACTCCGTTCCCGTTAATGTCCCTGAGACCTCTTTTGACGTCGTATTTTCCGTACAGAGACGGATCAATACTGGAATTTCTGACGCACTCCTCTGTCAGTTCCAAAAGCTCCGGTGTTACTTTCATGTTAAAACTCATTTCTATCCTCTCCTTTCCGTCAGTCCGCCGCGGCGGTTTCTTCTGTCTCACCCCTCGTTTACAAGCTGCTGTCCCGAAAACAGAATTCCAGGCACCGACACAGCCGTGTCCGCGCAGAATATTCTATTGCGATTCCTTTTGGGAGCCCCGAAGGTCTTGAATCATTTTGCCAGCCGGCGAAATGTTTCGTGTTATGAAATCATCCAACTGGCCTCGGGAAGATATATAATAAATATTTTAACATTTTTCAGACAATAAGTAAAGTAAAAATAAGTGCCCAGACCGCCTCTTTTCCGGCAGCCTGGACACATAAAATCCTTTTTCCTGTCATCCGAGAATCATCCTGTCATTGGCAAAGGCGTCCCCCGCCGCCTGCTCGAATTTCTCCAGCAGCTCGGAAACCTGAAGATGCTCTTTTTCCTCCCCGGAGGCCTGATAGATAATGCGCCCTTCATGCATCATCACCAGACGGTTGCCCATACGGATGGCGTCTTTCATATTATGGGTAATCATCAGGGTTGTAAGTTTATTTTCCTCCACAATCTGCCGGGTCAGCTCCAGCACTTTGGCTGAGGTCTTGGGGTCCAGCGCCGCCGTGTGCTCGTCCAGCAGCAGAAGCTCCGGTTTTCTCAGGGTAGCCATGAGCAGTGTCAGAGCCTGTCTCTGCCCTCCGGAGAGCAGTCCTACTTTGGCGGTCATCCGATCCTCCAGTCCCAGATTCAGCGTTTTCAGAGCTTCATGATATCTGGCGTGCTCCTCTTTGGTAATGGCCCATTTCAGGCCGCGCTTCAGGCCCCGGCGGTAGGCCATGGCCAGATTTTCCTGAATCTGCATGTTGGCGGCGGTCCCCTTCATGGGATCCTGGAACACACGCCCCTCAAATCTGGCTCTTTTGTGCTCCGGCCAGGTGGAAATATTTTCTCCGTGCAGAATAATCTGGCCCCGGTCAATGGGATATACTCCGGCGATGACATTGAGCATGGTGGATTTTCCCGCTCCGTTTCCGCCGATGACAGTGACAAAATCCCCGTCCTGCAGCTCCAGGTTCAGGCCGTTCAGGGCTCTCTTCTCATTGATGGTTCCTTTATTAAATGTCTTCTCTACATTCAGAACTCGCAGCATCTCACTGTCCTCCCTTCGCATAGGACCGGCGGATCTTCCATTTCTGGGACAATACCGGAATGGACAGAGCCAGCACCACGATCACCGCGGAAATCAGCTTCATGTCATTGGTGTTCAGGCCCAGCCAGATGACAAAGGCCCGGATCATGAAGTAGATGGCGGCTCCCACCACCACGGCGGCCAGCTTGCTGCCAAAGGAATGCAGCCGTCCCAGCAGGATCTCACCGATGACAATAGCTGCCAGGCCGATGACGATGGCTCCCAGACCGGAGTTTACATCCGCGAACTTCTGGCTCTGGCAGATCAGAGCGCCGGAGAGGCCCACCAGTCCATTGGACAGTGCCAGACCGATAATTTTGATCTTTTTGGTGTTCTCTCCCAGAGCCCGAACCATGGCCTCATTGTTGCCGGTAGCCCGGATGGCGGCGCCGATCTCCGTGCCGAAGAACCAGTACAGAGCCAGAATAATCAGAACCGCCAGGACAGCGCCGATGAGCAGGGCGGCCTGGCTCTGCTTCCAGCCGGTGGCGTCCACCAGCCAGCTGAAGATAGAATCCACATTGGCCATGGAGACGTTGGCCTTGCCCATGATCCTTAAGTTTATGGAGTACAGGGCCAGCTGGGTCAGAATTCCCGCCAGAATAGCGGGAATCTCGCAGAGTGTGTGCAGGATGCCCGTGACCGCTCCGGCCGCGGCGCCTCCCAGCATCCCCATAACTGTAGCGATTACCGGATTCCAGCCGTTAATCAGCAGAACGGCGCAGACCGCGCCTCCGGTGGCAAAGCTGCCGTCCACCGTCAGATCCGCCACATCCAGGAGGCGGAAGGTAATATAGACCCCCAGAACCATGACGCCCCAGAGAATTCCCTGGGACACCGCGTCCTGAAGATTCAGCAGTAAACTCATGATATATTTCCTCCTTCACAGGAAACAGGGCCGCCGGTCGGCGGCCCTGACCTCTGTCTTTCTTTTCTGTTTATTCCGCGTTGGACGTGGTGTGCACCTGCTCCGCGTCCAGTCCGGAAATATCGATTCCCAGGGCTTCCGCTGTATCCACGTTTACCTGGAATACACATTGGGAGCTGTCCTGATAGCCGATGGGCATCTCCGCCGGGTCGGCGCCCTCCGTCAGGATCTGGGCGGCCATCTCTCCTGCCTGATAGCCCAGAGCCTCGTAATCAATGCCGTAAGTAGCCAGGCCGCCGTTGGCAACCATGCCGGGCTCGCCTACAATGGTGGGAAGGCCGTTCTCGTTGGCTACCATGGCCACAGTAGCCATAGCGCTGGCGATCATGTTGTCGGTGGGCGCGTAGAGCACATCTATCTTTCCTACCGCGGAGGTAACCACTGTCTGGATCTCGTTGGTACTGGAAATAGTCAGCCGCTCTGCGGTTAATCCCTCAGCCTCGCAGGCTGCCTCCGCCAGCTCCGCCTGAATCTCGGAATTGGACTCCGCGGAATTGTAGAGAATGCCTACAGTCTCAGCATCCGGAACCAGCTGTTTCACCAGAGCGATCTGATCCGTAACCGGATTCATATCGGAGGTGCCGGTAACGTTCTTCCCCGGAGCCTCGTTGGACTCCACCAGTCCCGAGGAAGCCGGATCTGTTACGGCTGTCAGGACAATGGGAATATCCTCGGTAGCCGCGGCGGAAGACTGGGCTGCCTGCGTGCCGATGGCAAAAATCAGATCCACTCCGTCATTGACAAACCCGGAAGCGATGGTCTGGCAGTTGGACTGCTCGCCGCTGGCGTTCTGCTGATCCTCCTCATACTGGATCCCCAGATCATCCAGGGCCTCAAAAAATCCCTTGTTGGCCAGATCCAGAGCATCGTGCTGGATCAGCTGCAGAACTCCTATCTTGTATACCGTATCGGAAGCTGCCGGCTTCTCAGAGGTTCCTTCCTCCGATCCTCCCGCCTGAGAAGCGCTGGCGGAAGACTGGCTGTCCGACTGGGCGCCGCCGTTTTCTCCCTTATTTCCGCAGCCTGCCAGCAATCCTGCCGCCAGAACAGCGGAGAAGCATACTGCGGTAAATTTTCTCCATTTCATAAAAAGATCCTCCCTTTTCACTCATAGCTTTATCCATAAAAAGCGTTACGCTTTGACGCGTTAAAGCAATTTTTATAGACTTATGTAGTATACCATTTTCCACAGAAAAGAGCAACCTTTTCCGTCATCAATTCAGCATTTTTTTCAACTCATCCATAAATGTATTGACATCCTTAAATTCCCGGTACACAGAGGCGAACCGCACGTAGGCCACCGCGTCCAGATCTTTCAGGTAATTCATCACCAGTTCTCCGATGACGGTGCTGGGCACTTCTTTTTCTTCCCGGTTAAAAATTTCTGTCTCCACCCGGTCCACCAGTCGGCTGATCTCCTGCACCGGCACCGGCCGTTTGTGGCAGGCGCGCAGAATTCCCCCTTCCAGCTTGGAGCGGTCATACTGCTCTCTGTTCTGATCCTTCTTGATTACCACCAGGGGAATCGTCTCTACCTTTTCATAGGTGGTAAAACGCCTTCCGCACTCATCGCACATTCTTCTTCTGCGGATGGCGTTGTTGTCGTCCACCGGCCTGGAATCCACCACCCGGGTATTGTCCTGGTTGCAGTAGGGGCATTTCATCTTCTATCTGGCCTCCCATCCATCATATACTTAAAAAAAAGGGGTTCCCATGCGCCTCATTGATCTGAAGCAGAAGGAAATTATCAACATCTGCACCTGCAGTTCCATGGGCTGTCCGGCGGATGTGGAATTCAACAGCCGCACCGGCCGGATCACTGCTCTGATCGTCCCGGGAGCCGCCAGATTCTGCGGCCTTCTGGGACGGGAAAACGACATTGTCATTCCCTGGGAACGCATCTGTCAGATCGGGGAAGACATTATCCTGGTGGAGATTCCGCCGCCTCCTCCCCCGCCGAAGCCCCCGGGGAACTGCTGACTCTCAGTTTTGCCGGAACACGATCTCTCCGGCAGCGTCGTCCATACTGTCTATGATGGCCAGGGATTCCACCCGGATTCCCTGGTCCCTCAGCATTCTGCCGCCGGCCTGCTGGCCCTTTTCAATGGCAATGCCCACTCCCTCTACCGTGGCTCCCGCGTCCCGGATCAGGTTAATCAGCCCCTGGACCGCGCAGCCGTTGGCCAGGAAATCGTCGATAATCAGAATATGATCCTCCGGCCCGATGTACTTTTTGGAAACGATTACATCGTATACCCGCTTGTGGGTAAAGGATTCAATCTTGGTGGTGTACACCTCTCCGTCGATATTGATGCTCTGAGTTTTTTTCGCGAAAACCACCGGCACCTGGAAATGCTGGGCTACAATGCAGGCGATGCCGATGCCCGAGGCTTCAATCGTAAGGATCTTGTTAATGGGCCGGTCCGCGAACAGACGTTTAAATTCCCGGCCCATCTCATTAAACAGCTCCACATCCATCTGATGGTTGAGAAAACTGTCCACCTTCAGCACATTTCCCGCTTTCACTACTCCGTCTTTTCTGATCCGCTCTTCCAGAATTTTCATTTGTATGTCTCCTTCCCCTCCTGGTTTGCTGTCACTGGCTGTTTTTTTCGTATTTGTCCTCCGTACGGGACAGCAGATAAATAATCAGGAATCCCGCCGCCATCAGGGCGATGCAGACAGGAATCTCCACCCCCGCGGGCGCTGCCGGCATTTCCTTTAATATATCCCAGATCGAGCCTATGACAAAGCCCAGAATAATCATATAGGTAGCGTGGGGGAACCGGGTCATAGCCACATCCAGAAATTTGGTCAGGAACAGGATGCCGATGATCATGCCCAGGCCGAAGGGCAGCAGGGCCACAACGTCCCGATTGCCCACAGCTCCCCAGATGAAATCATACACGCCCATCATATAGAGCATGGAGGAAAAAGAGATTCCGGGCAGGATCAGTGCCAGGGCCCCCAGAATACCCGCCAGGAACTGAATCATAACGCCGCCCAGACCGGCTCCGGAATTTTCAAATCCGTTCCGGGGCAGGGCCGCCAGGCCGAAGACCAGTACCAGGCCGATGGCCAGAAACACCACGCTCCAGATGCTGAATTTTGTCTCTTTCGTCTCCCGGTAGATCACCGGGATCCCGCCCACAATGGCTCCCACCACGAAACAGGCCATCTGTTTGGGAAAGGCTCCGTTTAAGGCCACCATAGGCCGGGACAGAATCAGCCAGGCCGCTCCCGCCCCGATGCAGAACTGCAGCAGAAACAGAACGCTTTCTTTTTTATGTTTCATAAAGGAGCTGATAGATGTAATCAGTCTCCGGTACAGTTTCAGAATCATGGCCATGGTGCCGCCGCTGACTCCGGGAATCAGCATGCTGCCGCCGATAATGAATCCTTTGATAATCGTTAAAATTTCCACATTGCTCCTCCTTTATGCTCTTAAAAATCCTGCGGAAAACAGTACCAGCACCAGAGCGCCCAGGGCGATCCGGTACCAGCCGAAGACCTTGAAGTCATGGCGTTTGATGTAGCTCATCAGGAACTTAATAGCCAGGATGGAAACCACAAAGGCCACCGCCATGCCCAGAATCAGGGTCAATGCTTCCGTCTGCGTAAAATGCAGGCCGAACTTTACCAGCTTCATGGCAGAGGCTCCCAGCATGGTGGGCACCGCCAGATAGAAAGTATACTCCGCCGCCAGGGTCCGGGACATGCCGATGAGAATCCCGCCCACAATCGTTGCTCCGGAGCGGGAGGTTCCGGGTATAATAGCCAGCACCTGAAAAATACCGATGAGCAGAGCGTCCCTCCAGGTGATCTGGCTGATCTTTCTGATTCTGGGAGTCCTGCGTTTATTGTAATTTTCAACGACAATAAACAGCACGCCGTAGAGAATCAGCATCGCCGCAATGGGCGCCGGCCGGTGCATATGCTCCTCCACCCAATCGTCCAGGGGAAGGCCGATGACAATGGCAGGCAGGCAGGACACGGCGATCTTCAGCCACATAACGATCTTATCCATGTAGAGATAGCGGTCGGCAAATTTCTGGAAGCCTGCCGCCGCTCCGGACTGGGCCGGGTTGGCGAACCAGGTTTTTGCCGGTTCCTGCCGCCGGCTGTGGAAGGGCCACAGCTTTTTAAAATAGAGGACCACCACCGCCAGAATAGCTCCCAGCTGAATCACTACATTAAACATTTCTTTGAAACTGTCGCTGGCTGCCAGATTCACCACCTGATCCATCAGAACCAGGTGGCCGGTGCTGCTGATGGGCAGCCATTCGGTGATGCCCTCCACAATGCCAAGGATCACTACCTTAAAGAATTCCACTAATTCCATTTTCTCTTCTCCGTTTTGTCCTTGTCTCATTATATACCAAAACTGCCGGGAGAAACACCTGTTTTTCTCCCGGCTCCGCCGGAGGAATTACCTTCCGGCGATGGTGGCGATATCCACCAGTTCCAGTTTTTTGATATCTGTATTTTCCAGAGAGGTTACCAGAGCCTCCGCCGTGTCCACGGCAGTCAGCACATTGACCCCTGTCTCGATGGCGTTCCGGCGGATGATGAATCCGTCTTTGGCGTGCTCCACCCCCTGCTCCGGAATGTCGATGACCAGATCGATCTTGTGCCCCAGGATCAGATCCATAAGGTTGGGGCTGTCCTGCTCGATCTTATTGGTGCGGATGGCGTGGACTCCGTTTTCCTGCAGCATCCGGGCAGTGCCCCGGGTGGCGTAGATCTTATAGCCCAGCTGTTCAAACCGCCTGGCCACCGGCAGCATCTCCTGCTGCTCGCTGTCCCGGACAGTGATAATCATGTTTTTATATTTAGGCAGGTTAATGCCTGCTCCCAGGAAGGCCTTGTAGAGAGCCTCGTTAAAGGTCCTGGCAATACCCAGGCACTCTCCTGTGGACTTCATCTCCGGTCCCAGGCTGATATCCGCTCCCCGGATCTTTTCAAAGGAGAACACCGGCATCTTGATGGCGATGTAATCCGCCTCCGGCTGCAGTCCCGGGGTGTATCCCATTTCCCGGATCTTGTGGCCCAGGATCACCCGGGTGGCCAGGGGCACAATGGGGATGCCCGTTACCTTGCTGATGTAGGGCACGGTCCTGGAAGACCGGGGATTTACTTCGATCACATACACCTGTTCCCGGTACACGATGAACTGAATGTTGATCATGCCCAGTACGTGCAGAGACCGGGCCAGCCTTCTGGTGTACTCCTCAATGGTTTCCTTGGCCTTCTGGCTGATGCTCTGGGCCGGATACACGGAGATGCTGTCCCCGGAATGGATGCCGGCCCGCTCAATATGCTCCATAATGCCGGGGATCAGAATGTCCTCCCCGTCGCAGACGGCGTCCACCTCGATCTCCTTGCCCTCCAGGTATTTGTCCACCAGAATGGGATGTTCCTGGGTGTAGCGGTTGATGACGCCGATGTATTTCTCGATATCCTCATCGTTGATGGCGATCTGCATGCCCTGGCCTCCCAGCACGTAGGAGGGGCGCACCAGCACCGGATAGCCCAGCTGGTTGGCCGCCGCCTTGGCTTCCTCGGCGGTAAACACCGTGTGGCCGGCGGCTCTGGGGATCTCGCACTTCTGCAGAATCTGGTCAAAGAGCTCCCGGTCCTCGGCGGCGTCCACATCCTCCGCGGAGGTGCCCAGGATCTTCACGCCCATTTTGATCAGGGCCTCCGTCAGCTTGATGGCGGTCTGTCCCCCGAACTGCACCACGGCCCCGTCGGGATGCTCGTTGTTTACCACATTCTCCACATCCTCGGGAGTCAGAGGCTCAAAGTACAGCTTGTCGGCAATATCGAAGTCCGTGCTGACGGTCTCCGGGTTGTTGTTGATGATAATGGTCTCGTAGCCTTCTTTTGCAAAGGCCCAGGTACAGTGCACGGAGCAGAAGTCAAACTCAATGCCCTGGCCGATGCGGATGGGGCCGGAGCCCAGCACCAGGACTTTTTTCTTACCGGTGTTTTCCGGCACCGCCTCGTTTTCCCCGCCGTACACCGAGTAATAGTAGGGAGTGGTGGCGGCGAACTCCGCGGCGCAGGTGTCCACCATCTTGTAGGCGGCCACAATGTTGTACTGCTTCCGCAGGGCTTTGACCTCCTCCTGGGTCTTTCCGGAAAGCCGGGCGATGATATAGTCCGGGAACTCCATTCTCTTGGCTTCCCGCAGCAGCTCCTCCGTCAGTTCCTTTGTCCGCAGGGACTGCTCCATCTCCACCAGAATAGCGATCTTGTCAATGAACCAGCAGTCGATTTTGGTCAGGTCATGGATCTTCTCATAGGGAACGCCCCGGCGCACTGCCTCGGCGATCCTCCAGATCCGCATATCGTCCACGATCTCCAGCTGCTCCAGGAGTTCTTCCTCCGAAAGGCCGGTGAAGTCGTAGGACATCAGGGAATCCACATGCTGCTCCAGGGAGCGGATGGCCTTCATAAGGGCTCCCTCAAAGTTATTGCAGATACTCATGACCTCCCCGGTGGCTTTCATCTGAGTGGTCAGGGTCCGCTTGGCGCTGATGAACTTATCGAAGGGCAGCCTTGGGATCTTCACCACGCAGTAGTCCAGCATGGGCTCAAAGCTGGCATAAGTCTTTTTGGTAATGGCGTTGGGAATCTCGTCCAGGGTGTAGCCCAGGGCGATCTTGGCCGCCACCTTGGCGATGGGGTAGCCGGTGGCCTTGGAGGCCAGGGCCGAAGAACGGCTGACCCGGGGATTTACCTCGATGACGCAGTATTCAAAGCTGTCGGGGTTCAGGGCGTACTGCACATTGCAGCCGCCGGTGATGCCCAGCTCGCTGATAATGTTCAGGGCGGAGGTACGGAGCATCTGGTACTCTTTGTCTCCCAGGGTCTGGGAGGGAGCCACCACGATAGAATCTCCGGTGTGGACGCCTACAGGGTCGATGTTCTCCATGTTGCAGACCGTAATGCAGTTGCCGGCGCTATCCCGCATGACCTCGTACTCGATCTCTTTCCAGCCGGCGATGCAGCGCTCCACCAGCACCTCTCCCACCCGGGAGAGACGGAGGCCGTTGGAGAGAATCTCCACCAGCTCTTCCTCATTGTGGGCGATGCCGCCGCCGCTGCCTCCCAGAGTGTAGGCCGGCCGCAGCACCACGGGATAGCCGATGGTATTGGTAAAGGCGATGCCGTCCTCCACATTGGTCACCACCAGAGAAGCCGCCACCGGCTCCCCGATCTTTTCCATAGTATCTTTAAATTCCTGCCGGTCCTCCGCTTTGCGGATGGTGGAGGAAGTGGTTCCGATGAGACGGACGTTGTTTTCCTTCAGGAAGCCTCTCTCCTCCAGCTCCATGGCCAGATTCAGGCCCGCCTGGCCTCCCAGGGTGGGCAGCACGCTGTCCGGTTTTTCTTTCAGGATCAGCTGCTCCACCACCTCCACGGTCAGAGGCTCAATGTAGACCCGGTCCGCGATATCTTTATCCGTCATGATGGTGGCCGGGTTGGAGTTCAGCAGCACCACCTCCAGGCCCTCTTCCTTCAGGGAACGGCAGGCCTGGGTTCCCGCGTAGTCAAATTCCGCCGCCTGTCCGATGACAATGGGGCCGGAGCCGATCACAAGTACCTTCTTAATGTCTGGATTCTTTGGCATTATTTCTTTCCTCCCATCATGTCAATAAACCGGTCAAACAGATACGCCGAATCCTGGGGACCCGGAGAAGCCTCCGGATGGTACTGGACGGTGAAGATGTTTTTGCCGATGTAGCGCAGTCCCTCGTTGGTGCCGTCGTTGACATTGACAAAGGCCGGCTCCGCCACTTTGGGATCCAGAGTAGCGGTGTCCACCACATAGCCGTGGTTCTGCGAGGTAATGTAGACCCGGCCTGTGGCCAGATCCTTCACCGGATGGTTGCCGCCCCGGTGGCCGTATTTCAGCTTTTTCGTATCCGCTCCCGTAGCCAGGGCCATGAGCTGGTGGCCCAGGCAGATGGCAAAGATGGGCACATCGGAGTCGTACAGCTTTCTTACTTCTTTAATGATGTCTCCGCAGTCCTTGGGATCCCCTGGGCCGTTGGAGAGCATGATGCCGTCGGGCCTTGCGGCCAGGATCTCCTCCGCCGGCGTCTGCGCCGGATACACCGTCACCTGGCAGCCTCTCTTGTTCAGGGACGCGGGAATATTTTTCTTAACCCCGAAATCCATCAGGGCCACTTTATAGCCGGTTCCCTTCCATTTCACCGGCTCGGAGCAGGTTACCTTTTCCACCACCTTACCGGTCCGGTAAGCCTTTAATCTGGGCAGAATCTCCTGCAGGTCGTAATTCTCGTTGGTGGTAATCATGCCGTTCATGGTGCCCTCTTCCCGGAGAATCCGGGTGAGAGCCCGGGTGTCGATGCCGGCAATACCGGGAATATCAAAACGCTTCAGGAAGTTCTGAATGGTGTCCTGGCTCCGGAAGTTGCTGGGCATCCGGGAAAGCTCCCGGACAATGTAGCCCTCCGGCCAGGGACGCAGGGATTCCTGATCCTCGTAACAGATTCCATAATTTCCTATCAGGGGGTAAGTCATGCAGACAGCCTGTCCGGCATAAGACGGGTCGGTTAAGACCTCCAGGTAACCAGTCATTGAAGTGTTAAAGACGATCTCACTGATAATTTCCTTCCGCGAACCGATGCTGGTCCCGGTGAAAACATGTCCGTCTTCCAAAATCAGAAAAGCTTTCATATTCGCTCCTTGTCCTTTCCTTGTTTGCCCCTGTGTTTTTGCTTCCCGGGCGCGCAGGCCCGCGGGCTTCGCCCTTGGAATCCTCCCGCCGTGCAGTTCGGGCCCCACGGGGGCCCGCACTCGCGGGCTTCGCCCTATATCCAGAAAGCGGGCCAATCCATCCTAAATGCGAGCATTTGATGGACTGCCCCGCTCCCTGGATGCACGGCTCATTGCCTACGCGCAAAAAAAAAGAGAAACAGTCCTCTTTTGTTTTTTCAAAGTTTACCACAATCGATATGGGTTTTCAACTGTTTCTCTTTTTTAATTTTATTCTTTGGATAAATCCTGCTGCTATTCTTCGCTTCTGAGGATTTCTTCGATGTCTACTTTTCTCAGCCTGCGGATGAAGATGGCGGAGGTGATTCCCACGCAGATCAGGGCCAGGCCGAAGATTACCAGATAGAAGTTCCGGTTCACGCTGATTTCTATCCGGTACCACCAGAGGTTAAAGATCAGGCCCGCGGCGATGACCAGCAGGATCTCCAGCAGAAACGCTCCCAGAATGCAGTTGGGATTCTGGCCGTTCATGATCTCGATGCCGTACCGCTGGAGGTTGCGGTTCAGCTTGCTGATGATGCTCATGCAGATGCCGGCGATACTGATTACTCCCATGATGGCACTGGCTCCCAGAAGTATCTGCATGGTGGTTTCGGATTCTGTCTTAAACAGCATCATGCCTCTGGGGGCTTCTGATGTAAACAGCGGATACAGCCCGTGCTCCACGTAAAGATTGCTGATTTTTCTGGCGATGGCGTTTACCTCCGAACGGGGCGTATCCGCGTCCACTACAATGATGCCTTCCAGGGCCTTGCTGTTGTTAAATTCAGAAAACCCCTCTTCCTCATAGTTCCTGGGCGGTTCTTCCAGCAGCACATAGGGAACGATCATGGAATAATCCAGCGAGGCCGGCTCGGCATTGTCCGCAAACATATCGCTGATGTAAGCGGTTCCTTTCTCCAGGATGCCCACCACCCTAAACCGGCAGGGAATCGAATAGGTAAATCCCCGGATCACATCCCCGGGCTGAAAGCCCGATCCATAGGCGTGGCCCAGCAAAACCGGAATTTCTTCCTGATCCCAGCGGTACAGAAAATCCTCCTCCCCAAACAGCTGTCCGTCTGAAACCTGAAACCGGTATTCCTCCATGGCGGCCTGATCTATGGAAAAACAATTCACCTCCAGCAGATTCATGCCGGACATAGAGAATGTCAGAGAATCCGGCGGAGTTTCCTCCGGGCGGAAACTGCCCGGATATTCGGAACCCGCGTAGAAATCCAGCAGGTCCTGCTGGCTGAACCGGCCCTCCAGCTCTTCATAGGCGATAAGCCCCTGGGTACCGTCAAAAGCCATATAGTGATATTCGGGATTCGAGCGCAGCTCCGCCAGCACCTGGATCTGATTGGACTCGTAATCCGGATTCTCGGAAACATTTCCCGCGTACTGGTAATCCTCCTCGCTGCTCATCCAGTAATGCAGCGAATAGTAAGCGGAATCTCCCCGTATGTTCTCTGTGCTGAACGTAGTGGGCAGATCCAGAAAATAGCTGGCAATATTGGTTCCCTGCCAGAACAGCACCGCGAACTGGACCGCCAGGATCAGATTGATAAAAAATCCCTTTTTCAGGTTATGCTTCAGTTCCTCCCACACACTTCGCAAAATCTCTCACCCCTTTTCCGAAACCTCTTTTTCCACGCTGCCGCTTATACCTGAACTCCGTCCCTGAGATAAATCGTCCGGTCGCAGTACTCCGCCACCTTGTCATCGTGGGTCACAATAAGGATCACCCGATCTTTCATCTTCAGTTCCTGAAGAAGCCTCATGACTTCTTTCCCGGTTTCCTCGTCCAGGGCGCCCGTAGGCTCGTCCGCCAGGATAATGGCAGGATCCTTTACCAGGGCTCTGGCAATGGCCGCCCGCTGCTGCTGCCCGCCGGAAAGTTCGGAAGGATAGGATCTGGCCTTATCGGCGATCCCCAGTTTTTTCAGCATTTTCATGGTTTTTCCCCGGATTTTTCTCCCCTTCATGCCCTGATATTTTAACGGCAGGGACACATTTTTATAGATATTCATATCCTCGATCAGGGCAAAATACTGCACCACGAACCCCACTTCTTTCCTCCGGTAGTTCAGCAGATATTTCTTTTTCCGGAAATCTACTTTTTCACCGCCGATATATAACTCCCCGTCATCCATTGTCATCAGGCCGCCGATAATATTCAGAAGAGTGGATTTCCCGGAGCCGCTTTTTCCCATTACCGCCACCATCTCTCCTTTGTCCGCGGACAGGGAAGCCCCCCGGAGGGCGTGCACCGCTCCCTCCCCTTTTCCGAAGGTTTTGTGGATTCCTTTTGCTTCTATATATGCCATTCCTTTTCCCTCCTATCCGTTCCTCAATTTCTTCTTTTTTCAATTTTCTCATCAAAAACAAAACGGTGATACCGGCGCAGGCTCCGAAATCACCCTCTCTTCAGTGAAATCTTCCTGCTTCCGATCCGCGCGGCCAGACCGGCGGTGATCACTGCCAGCTCTCCGGCCAGGATCGCCCCTACAGCCGGCAGAACTTCCTCCCAGCCTACGGCGGTTATGACATGCGACAGAATCATGGCCCCGATCACCGCCGCGGAAACTCCCAGGGCGGCAAAAGCGATCCGAAAATATCTTCCGAAGAGAGAAAGCAGAATTTCTCCCCCGGAGAAGCCCAGCATCTTTTCCGCCTGGATCTGCTGGTTCCGGCTCCTGGACCAGGTGGATCCGGCCAGCAGCATGTTCAGCACAAAGGAAAAGACAATGGCCGCGTATATTTTTTCCACTACATTTCTGTTCCTTTCCGGAAAAGAAAACGCCTTTTCTTCTCCGGTATCGGTAAATACCGAGACGGTCTGCATGGAAGGATCCGTAACCATCACTGCCTTCAGCAGCTCCGCGTTGTTTTCGATGGAGGCCTCTGTCCTGCCGTCTGCCACGTACTCCCCTTCCGGCCCTGCCAGTTCCGCGGCAGCGGAAAGGGGAATCCATTTCATACTGTCCAGCCGGGTTGCCTGAGCGCTGCCCAGAATCCCCACCACCTCAAACTTCTGACCCAGAATATCGATGCAGCTTTTCCCGTCCTCCTGATAGATGTCTTTCTCATAGCGCTGGCCCACCATGGCCTTGCGCTCTCTGCCTGCTGTCTCCTCTTCTGTGAGATACCGCCCGGAAATCAGGGGAAGTTTCCGGATCTCCCCTTTGTAGTAAATCCCCCGGGTGTCCGACTCCATATCCAGATTCTGCAGATAGAGGATCCCGTCCTTCCATTCCTCCTTTTTCAGGATTGCAAAGATTTCTTCTAAAGTTCCCTCTTCGTTGTCAAGATAGTACGCGTTTTCGGAATAAAATCCCCGGCGGCTTTCTTCCAGTTCGTTTCTGGCGCGGATATTGGACAAAACCAGCAGCGCCGATACAAAGACCAATACCATGTTGAAAAAAAGCAGCGCCCCGCTTTTGCTGATTTTGTGTCCCAGCAGCTTCATATCTCTTCACCTCCCTCGCCCTGTTACTTTTCTACCGTTACTCTGACTCCTTCCTCTGTATTTTCTATTTTTAACTGCAGGCCGTGCCGCAGGAAAATCTGTCTGGACAGATACAGGCCCATTCCCAGATGTTTTTCTCTCCCCCCGACTCCCGCCTGAACCGTGTAGAACATCTCGCAGAGGTGGGGCAGATGTTCCGGCGGAATGTTTTTTCCGGTATTCTCAACGACACAGCTCCCCTCCGTGAGAATCACCCGGATTCTGCCCTCCTCCCGGTTATAGGCTGCCGCGTTGGACAGCAGATTGTAAAAAGCCTCTTCCAGAAGCCGCCGGTCTCCCGGCAGGATCCAGTCCTCCTCCAGACAGCTGATGATCTGGATCCGCTTTTCCTCCGCCAGAACCGCCAGCCGTTCCAGCTCCCGATCCAGCACTTCCCACAGCGAAACCGGCGTCTTTTTTATTTCCAGCTGTTCCCAGTCCATGCGGGTTACTGTAATCATATCCTTTACCAGGGTATCAATCTCCTCTGTCTGCCGGATCATCTGGCTCAGATAATAGTCTCTTTTTTCCGAATGGGGATTTTCTCTGAGATTCTCTGAAAATCCCCGGATCACCCCCAGAGGCGTTTTGATTTCATGGGCCATCACGTTCATAAAATCTTTCCTCTGCTCCTCCATCCTGGCCCTCTGGCTGTAGGTTTTCTCCAGCACCCGCAGGGTAAAGATCCCGCAGCCGGCCACAAACAGAAAACTGATGAGATATACATATTTCAGCTGATCCACAGCGGCCTTCCAGGGATGAGACTCACTGCGGATGGTCAGGAGATACGTGGGTCCATTTTCCTGCTGGAGACTGAAAAAGATTTTTCTCTCCCTGCGGCAGCCTTCCCGGCTGACTTCTTCCCGAAGTTGATTTTCATCCAGATGCCCGGGAAATTGCTGCAGATAGGCGCTGTTTTCCCATTTTTCCCAGGCTTTGTATCCTGCTTCTCCGGCCGGAACCCAAAGAAAGCTGGGCCCCTGGTAGGTTGTGGGATCCTGCTGTTCTTCCGGCACATCCGGATTCACCCAGCGCCAGACCAGTTTTTCCTTCATTTTGCCGAAAAAATCCCCCTCCGCAGTCGTCATGGTAGAAGAAAAGGGGACGGAAACGGGTTTTTTCTCATTGTACTCCTCCAGGGAATCAAACTGCTCCCAGGTTTCCTCCCACACCTGAATCCTGGCCGGATCCTTCCGGTTCCGGGCCAGAAGAATGTCAAACTCATACTGATGGAAGGTATCCCGCATCTCTATTTCCCCGTTTTGGATCTTGTACCAGGCCAGGCAGGCAATTTGTTCTTCTGTCAAATAGTCCGACAGGCTTTTGTATCTGTACTTCGTCCCCTTCTCCGAGACCGCCCCCAGCATAGGCTTGCTCTGCACTAGCAGTTCCCCCTGCTGGCTATAGACAGCGGCGGAGATCAGATGATTGCCCTTGCCGCCAGCCAGCTCCTGGCGGTATAAAATGTCGCACAGAAAGTCCTGAACTGACACCTGATTCCGAAACACCAGGGACATCTGCAGAGAATATTCAGACGCCGTCTGACTGACCTGAAACTGACCGGCGATCTCCGCCTCCGCCTGCCGGTATTCCTCCGCGAATTCTCTCTGCATCAGGTAGGTGGACAGCAGCATACTCAGAAAATAAACAGCCAGAAATACGAAAACCACCGTCCGCACCACGGCTTTTCCCGTATTCCGGATTTTTCCCTCTGCCCACCTGCGAATTTTGTTCAGCACTCCCCTACCTCCATTCTGTACCCGGAACTGCGCACGGTCCGGATGGCGCAGCCGCTGCCCATAAGAATTTTCCGGAGATTTTTTACATGGTTGTCCACTACCCGGCTGCTGCCTCCAAAATCATAGCCCCAGAACCGCAGCAGCAGCTGCTCTCTGGTAAAAATCCGGCCCGGATTTTCCAGAAAAAAACGAAGCAGCTCGTATTCTTTGGGCTGCAGCTGTTTCTCCTCCCCCCGGATGCGGACTGTTCTGGCTCTTATATTGATCTCCACACTTCCTCCCCGGACTTTTTCCATAGGCCGCTCTCCCCGGATCCTGGTCATCATAGCCATGACCTTGGCATACAGAACCGGCAGGGAAAAGGGTTTCGCAATATAGTCATCGGCCCCCGCCGCATAGCCGAACAGTTCGTCCTCCTCCAGCACCCTGGCTGTAATAAAAAAAATCGGAATATCACTGATCCTCCGGATCCGCCGGCACACCTCAAAACCGTCCATTCCCGGAAGCATCACATCCAGAAGGATCATCTGGAAACCGGCAGTCTCCGCCGCGCGGACTGCCTCATCCCCCTCGCCCTCTGTCCTGGTTTCCCAGCCTTTTCCCTTAAAATAGTCGCTCACTGCCTCTGCCAGCAGCTTATCATCCTCCACAATGAGAATTTTCAGTTTCATCTTTCTCCCTCCTGCCTTCTGTCTTCTATCATACACGAGAAATGTATTCTTTTTGTATTCTTTTTGTATTTTTCCAAAAAAAATGCGGCAATACCAGCTCCCCGGCATGCTCCGCAAAAAAAATCCTTATAATAATCCCTGATTGGTATAGTCCCCGTAAAAAACTTTCAGGGGCAGGCATGACCCGCATGAGTCATACCTGCCCCTGTTTGAATTATTTTTTTGCCTCATCATACATAGCCAGCAGATTTTCTGCCGGAACACCGGCCACAATATTGTGAATGGTGTTGAACACATATCCGCCGCCTTTGCCCAGAATATCAATGCGTTCCCGCACCTGGGCCCGCACCTCATCCGGTGTTCCGAAGGGAAGTACGCGCTGGGTATCTACGCCGCCGCCCCAGAAGGTAAATTTGTCGCCGTAGTTCTCTTTGATCTTCACCGGATCCATACCGTTGGCGGAGAGCTGCAGAGGATTCAGACAGTCAAGTCCCATCTCCGCGAAGTCGTCCAGGAAATCATAGATCGCGCCGCAGGTGTGGAAGAAGGTCTTCCAGTTGGTATTCTTATGCACCCAATCGCAGATTTCCTTGTAGAAGGGTTTGTACAGTTCACGGAAGGTATTCAGGCTGATCATAGGGCCTCTCTGGTTGCCGAAATCCGTGCCGGAAATCCAGACCACCTGAATTCTGTCCCCCACGGCTTCTTTGTAGATCTGCAGGTTTTTCAGCATAATATCTGTCTGATACCGGAAGACAGCTTTAATATAATCCGGATACATGGCGTGCGCCATGAGCCAGTCGTCCACCCGGCGGATTCCTCTGGGATGTTTGACAGCCGGTCCGGGAATCACTGCCGCGTCCCCCAAGGCACCTCCTCCCAGCATGCCGACTACGCCCAGGTCGGTATTGTTGTACAGCTCATAGGATTTCGCTTCCCAGTACTTTGCGGTTTCATCGTCCGCCACGGAGAAATCCTCTTTGAAATCTTCCAGGGGAGTCAGATCCTCCTCGTCCAGATCAAAATCAAATTTCTCTCTGGGCACCGCGTCAAAAAAGCTTCCGCCCTTGGGGATCATCGAGGAGTACTCCGCGCTTCTGTCTCCCTGGGGATATACAAACTTAGTACCCTTCTCATCCTCGTCATACTCGAAGCCGCCGCCCATGAGCACAGGAGTTCCGTCGTCCATCTGCCAGGGCTTCCAGTTTTCATTCCTGTATCCGAAAAAGTTTACCGGGTTCAGCAGGCCGATGACATCGGCTCCCACGGCGTTGATCACATCATAATCCACTTCTCCCAGAAGCTGTCCCGGCTCAATGATTTTAATAGGTTTCTCCGGAAGTCCCAGGGCCCTGCGGAACTGGTACAGGGCGCTGGCATTGATTCCTGTCTGGCTGGTGCCTCCCAGATCAATGACCGTCCGGTCCGGCTGCTGATGATTCAGTGTCGCGATCAATCTTTCTCTTCCTGTCATATCTTCTTACCTCCGCTCTCCTTTACAGTCTGCGCTGTTTTTCTTTATCTGCCTTTTATTTTACCAGCGGAAGCAGCGGACAGGAATGCCATATCATCCACACACATGGACTATCTTTCACTCCCCGTCCCGATATTTCCGGGGGGACACCCCCATGACTTTGCGGAAGGCTCTGGAAAAGTAAAAAGGATCCTCATATCCCAGTTCCGCTCCGATCTCCTGGACCGTGCGCTTGGTGGAGCGCAGCAGCTTGCAGGCTTCCTGCATTTTGATATTCAGAAAAAAATCAATAGGGGAACGGCCGGCGTATTTCTTAAAGACCGCGTTGATATAACTCCGGGAGAGATGAAATTCTTTTTCTAAAGTCGTCAGATCCAGCGGCCGGTCCAGGTGCCGGTACATATAGTGGACCATATCCGTAATATGCCGGTTCTGTTTTCCCGTGCCGTCCCCCTGTTCCCGAAAATAGATCTCTGAAAGAATCAGGGAGAGCACCTGGGAAATATAGATAAAATTCCCCTGGGTATAATTTCTGCGCAGCACCCTGAACAGAATCTGAAACAGGGTCATGATCCGGTTGTCCGCCGCCTGGGAGGCCACCTTTACCACCTTGGGCTGATCCAGGGGAAAATATCGGACATTCTCTCCTTTAAAGTGAACCCAGAGAATGCTCCAGGGATCTGTCTGGCTGGCATAGTACCGGTGCCGCTCATGAATGGGGATGCAGAATGCCTCCTGCCGGTGTATGGTGTATACCTTTCCCCCCACATGAATATATCCCTCCCCCTGGGTACAGTAAATCAGGATGCAGGCGTCCGCCCCCTCTTTTCTCTCCCGGTAATGGTGCAGGGCATGGGGGAAAAAACCCACATCCGTCAGATACAGTCCCCGGACCAGCGGATGCTGGGCCAGGGGGCTGAATGACTCTGTGGGTATCACAAAAAATTCTTCGTCTTTGAATCCGTCCTGTTTTTTATTCTCTTCCATGATTCTCGCACTGCCTTTCCGCGCTTTTGAAGCAGGCGCCGGGTCAGGAGGGCATCTCCCCGCCGTCCGCGGAGCTCTCCGGGATATCCGCCTCCCCGTATCCGGTGATTTCCGTAATGTAATCGCTGTAAGTGATCAGTTCTTCCGAAGGCGTGTAGGGCAGATCCGGGTACAGGAAATTATGCAGCTTTGCCGCGTTGGTTTCCAGCGTAACCGGCAGGACGCAGTCTATACCCGTGGCGGCAATGGCCGGCTCTCCCATCACATGGTCGAAAGGAAAACCGGTGGTGTCGCTGATGGTATATTTCTTCACCGCCAGGGCCAGGGGCAGAATCTCCTCTTTGGTCAGATTCGTGTAGATTCCCGGCAGCAGCGTGTCCAGCAGCCGGTAAAGAGTGGGCAGGCTGGCGCTTTTCATCTTTTCCACCATTTTCAGCACCACCGCCCGCTGCCGCAGCGTCCGGCGGAATTCCAGTCCGTATCCGTAACGGATCCGCATGTAGGATACCGCCTGGATTCCGGACAGATGGTAGGTGCCCTCCACTTCCGGCTCAATGGCCTCGTAGGGTTTTCCTGTGATCTCCGAAGTTCCCTGGCAGTAATCATTCATCATTACCACTTCATCAGCGGTAAGGGTCATATCGATGCCGCCCAGAATATCAATCATATCGATCATGACGGAGAAATCCACAGTGACAAAATCTGTGATATTCAGATCCAGATTGGTGTTCAGCATGCTCAGAAAGAGCTCCGGGCCTCCCCGGTTGTAGGCGGCGTTGGCCTTCTGGTAATCCCCCTGGCTGATCCGCAGATAGGTATCCCGGTACAGGGAAGCGATCCGCACCTCTCCGGTATCCTTATGGATAGAAAGAATCATCATGGTATCGCTGTTGCCGCCGGCCTCCGACTCATCCCGGGAATCCACTCCCACCAGGGCGATGGTCCGGTACCCCCGGGTATCCGGGGAATTCTCCCGCACAGAGGAATTGACCGCCACATTGGCAAAATCAATGTCCGCCCGGATCATCCTCCCTATCTCCTGATCCAGCAGAGCGTTCAGCAGCAGCCCCGCCGCCGCCAGCAGCGTCAGCAGGACGCACAGGATCATACGGATATTCTGTCCCAGATAACTTTTCTTTGTTCTGTACTTCTTTCTTCCCGACATCTCTTCCCTTTCTGTTCCGAGGAACTTTAGCGATAGATTTTCAGTATCCGAAGTATCTTAACCACTTTTCCTCCCATGGGGAATCTCCTCATTTCCTCTTCCCCGGTACCGGTCACCACCACATAAAGAATCAGGTAGGCGGCCACCGCCAGCAGCACAGCGATCATCAAAGCGATAAAGGGCCGGCGGGTCAGAGCGAAAAGTCCGTAATATACCCCGGCAGCCAGCAGGCCCATGCCGGCGGAGGCTATGGCAGGCTGCAGGTAAGTCTTCTTCCACTCGTTTTTGTGGCCCAGGAACTTCCGGATCGACATGCTGTTGAGCACGCAGATTACCGCCGAAAACAGGATGTTGGCCAGCATCACCCCGTAAATGCCCAGGCCCGGGAAAAGCAGGAGAAGCAGCGTCAGCACTCCCAGGTTTACCCCCAGAGAAATTCCCGCGTTGACCAGTGCGGTTTTCTGCTGTCCGATAGACTGCAGCACGCTTCCGGTAATGGTGGCCAGGGCTGAAAAGATCACATAGAGAGCCCCTGTCATCAGCAGGTTGGCCGCCAGAGCGGAAGAAGCCGGGAACAGCACCCCCATAATGGGCTTTGCCAGAACCATCATGCCCGCCGTGGCGGGAATGCTGATAAACATAGTCAGCCGGATGGTCTGATTGATCTGGCGGCTGGCCTCCCTGTTCTTTCCCAGAGCAAAATCAGAAGACACTTCCGGCATCATGGCCGAAGCGCTGGCGGAAGCCATAGCCAGGGGAATATTGATCACCGGCAGATAATAGTTGCTGAATTCTCCGTAGGCCGCGGAGATCTGATCTCCGCTGAAGCCGTGAAATCCCTGGATGCTGGAAAAGATATAGCTGTCCAGGTAGGTGCTGGCGTTGTTGATAAAGGTGGTAAAAATAATGGGAGTTACCAGGAAAAAGATAGTCCGGAATACGGAGCCGTAGCTCTCCGCTTCCCGGTTCCTGTCCCTTCCCATGCGGCGCCGCAGCACATTCCGGTTCATAAAATATACCAGCAGCATAAAAGCCAGGCCGGTCACCACTCCCGCTCCCGTGCCCAGAGTGCCGCCCACCGCTCCGTAAACCGCTTCTTCTCCCGGTGGAGCGAAGCTGTTGATCAGGAGCACTGCCGCGGCAATGCTGACGATGGCGTTCATAATCTGTTCCAGGATCTGGGACACGGAGGTGGGCGTCATGTTCTGATGAGCCTGAAAATATCCCCGGAATACTCCCAGAATGGCTGACAGAAAGATGGTGGGGGCCAGCACCTGCAGGGCGGGAACCGCGTTCTGCTGATTTACCGGCAGCAGGAACCGTCCCGCGAAAAAGGCGACAAGCGCAGTGGCGCCTCCCACAATGGCCGCGTAGATCAGAGCGCCCCGGAACACTTTTCCGGCATTTTTATACTGACGGAGAGCCAGCCGCTCCGAGACAATCTTGGAAACCGCCATGGGAATGCTGTAAGAAGAGATCAGCAGCAGAATCGAATACAGATTGCTGGCGTACCCGTAATATCCCAGGCCTACCGGCCCCAGCACCTCTCCCAGGGGCCGCCGGTAGATCAGTCCGATGACGCGGGATATGATGGAGGCGATCATCAGCACCGACGCGTTTTTTATCAAGGAATTTTTCTTTCCCATGTCTTCTCTCCTCTGGACAGCGGCTTTATGTCTGCCCGGTTATGTTCTCAATCTGCCAGTCTATAGGCTCCAGTCCGTTCTTCACCAGATATTCGTTGGTCCGCGAAAACGGCCGGCTTCCGAAAAATCCCCGGAAAGCCGAAAGGGGACTTGGGTGGGGCGCTTCCAGCACCAGATGGGCCGGATTGTGGATCATGGCTTTTTTCATCTGGGCCGGCCTGCCCCAAAGTATAAAGACCATGGGCCGGTCCTGATCCGCCAGAACCCGGATGGCCGCGTCCGTAAATTCTTCCCAGCCGATCTCCCGGTGGGAGTTGGCCTGATGGGCCCGGACCGTCAGCACTGTATTTAAAAGCAGCACTCCCTGGCGGGCCCATTTCTCCAGACATCCGTTGTTGGGGATATAGCAGCCCAGATCCTCCTCCAGCTCCCGGTATATATTGACCAGCGAAGGGGGAATCTCTATTCCGGGCCGTACGGAAAAGCACAGGCCCTGGGCCTGGCCCTCCCCGTGATAAGGATCCTGCCCCAGGATCACCGCCTTTACCTGTTCCAGGGGCGTCAGATGAAAGGCGTTAAAAATATCCTCCGCCGGGGGATAGACCCGGTGGGTCCTGTATTCCCGGGACACAGTTTCAAATAATTTTTTGTAATAGGGTTTTCTGAATTCTCCCTCCAGGGCCTTGGCCCAGGCTCCGCTGATTGGCGGCATACTCTCATTCCTCCCCGATGGCATACTTTACAGACGCACAGAAATCCCCCGGCTCCGGAGATATTCTTTTACTTCCCGTATCTCCAGCTCCCTGTAGTGGAACAGGGAGGCGGCCAGCGCCGCGTCCGCCTTTCCCTCCGTGAGGGCGGCATAAAAATCTTCCGCGGTCCCCGCTCCCCCGGAGGCGATCACCGGGATCCCCACCGACTTTGCAATGGTACTGGTAAGTTCAATGTCATAGCCGGCTTTGGTGCCGTCGCAGTCCATGCTGGTCAGCAGGATTTCCCCGGCTCCCAGCTTTTCCGCGCGCATGGCCCACTCCACCGCGTCCAGGCCGGTATCGACGCGGCCGCCGTTTTTGTATACATGAAAAGAATCCCCGGTCCGTCTGGCGTCGATGGCCACCACCACGCACTGGCTGCCGAACTTCAGCGCCGCCTCGCTGATCAGCTCCGGACGGTTAATGGCCGCGGAGTTGACAGAGACCTTGTCGGCCCCCTCCCGGAGAATGGCCCGGAAATCCTCCACCGTGCGGATCCCTCCGCCTACCGTAAAGGGAATAAACACTTTCTCCGCCACTTTGCGCACCATGTCCACCACCGTGGCCCGGTTGTCGCTGGAGGCTGTAATATCCAGAAAAACCAGTTCATCCGCTCCCTCCCGGTCGTAGACCCCGGCGATCTCCACCGGATCCCCGGCGTCCCGCAGATTTACAAAATTTACGCCCTTTACCACCCTGCCCTCATTGACGTCCAGGCAGGGGATGATCCGTTTTGTAAACATCTGTCACTCCCCCTTCCCCAGATCCACAAAGTTTTTCAGAATGGCCAGTCCGATCCCGGAACTTTTCTCCGGGTGGAACTGGCAGGCAAACACATTGTCCTTTTCCACCGAAGCGTCGATCTCCACCCCATAGCGGGCGGAGGCCTTTACAATCTCCCGCTCCTGTGCCCTCAGATAATAGGAGTGGACAAAATACACGTAAGCCCCTTCCGGGATCCCCGCAAACAGCCGGCCCTGATTTTTCAGTTCCAGGGAATTCCAGCCCATGTGGGGAATCTTCAGTCCCTCTCCCGCCGGGATTTTCAGGATCTTCCCTTTCAGAATCCCCAGCCCCGGAATCCCCGGCGCCTCCTGGCTCTCCTCAAACAGAAGCTGCAGGCCCAGGCAGATACCCAGAAACGGGGTCTTTTTTTCCACGATCTCATGGATCACGGAAATCAGGCCGTACCGGTTCAGGTTTTCCATGGCTTCGCCGAAATTTCCCACTCCCGGCAGGATCACTTTGTCCGCCCGCAGAAGCGCCTCCCGGTCCCGGGTCAGAAGAGACTCCTCCCCCAGAAAATTCAGGGCTTTCTCTACGCTGCGGGTATTGCCGGCATCATAATCAATCAATGCGATCATAGTCAGTATTCTCCATTTTCATCGGAATATCTATCAGAAGGTTACTCTTCACAGCTGTTTCAGACTTGACAGCAGTCACCCCGAAAAGCACGTAGCTATTCTACCATAAACGCCTCTGAAATGCAATTTCTCAGGACTCTGGCCGATCCGCGGGGTACCCGCGCTCAGCTCACTGCTCCCGCAGGCGTATCGCGCAAAAAAGGAGCGCCCAAAAGCGCCCCCTGCTATTCTTTCTCTAACCGCTTGAAAACCATCTCGTATCCGTCATTGCCGTAGGTCAGCGACCGGTTCACCCGGCTGATCGTGGCCGTGGACGCCCCGGTTTTTTCGGAAATCTCCAGATAGGTCTTCTTCTCCCTGAGCATCTTCGCCACTTCAAAACGCTGGGAAAGAGACAGCAGTTCATTGATGGTACATACATCCTCAAAAAATGTATAGCACTCTTCCCGGTTTTTCAGACACAGGATCGCTTCAAACAGCTGATCCACCGCCTCGGTATGTATATTTTTACTCATGCTTTTATGCCTCCCGCGTCAACTAAGGACATTTTAGCACAGTAAAACTTTACAGTCAAGAACAAAGCCGTCCCCGGCGCAGGCGTCAGAAAATCCGCTCCGCCGCCTTTACATCCTTCCTCAGCTGCTGCTTCAGGGCTTCCACAGAGGGAAATTTTTCTTCCGGCCTGAGAAACGCCAGAAGCTCTACCCGGGCTTCCTGTCCGTACAGATCTTCGTCACAGCGGAAAAGGTAGGTTTCCAGTCCCTCAAAGGTTCCGCGCACTGTGGGCTTAACCCCCAGGTTGCTGACTCCCTGGTATACCTTTCCGGCAATCTTTGTTCTGGAGGCATAGACGCCTCTGGGAGGCAGAAGCTTTTCCGGAGAAGGAATCAGATTAATGGTGGGAAATCCGAATCCGCTTCCCTGGTGCCTGCCGTGAACCACCTGGCCGGTAATAAAATACGTGTATCCCAGCAGTTGGTTGGCCTTTTCTATCCTCCCCTGCCGGAGTTCTTCCCGGATATAGCTGCTGCCGATCACCCGCTCTCCGTCCATTTCCTTGGAAAGGATCTCCACAGTAAAGCCCAGGGTCTCTCCCAGCTGTTTCAGAAATTCCGGACTGCCCTTGCGGTTCTTACCGAAATGAAAATCCGGTCCCACCACAAAGTGAACCGCCTTGAGGCGGTCCACCAGAATCTCCTTCACAAAAGCCTCCGCTTCCATATCCTTCAGTTCTGAAAAATGGCCTTCCACCAGAGTCTGAATCCCCAGCTGTTCCAGAAAGTCTCTCCTCTCCTGATTGGTCATCAGCGTCTGAAACCTGGCTGCGCCAAGAGCCGCCTGGGGCGGCACATCAAAGGTAAATACCGTGGGAGTCAGCTGTCTCTCACCGGCAGCCTCCAGTACCCTGCGGATCAGTTTTCTGTGCCCCCGGTGAACCCCGTCAAACTTTCCCAGGGTCACCGCGCTTTTCTGTTCCGCTTTAAATTCCGCAATTTCTTTTATATATTTCAAGCTTTCCGCACCTCACGTCTGCTGCTCCTGACCATCGTAAAACATCTTTACGGGCCGGATCCATTTTCTGCCCCGCTGCAGGCGGTACAATCCCAGAAAAACCCCTGCGCTGTCGTACAGGCGCAGATTTTCCGTCCCCGCTCCCGGAGGATTTCCCTCCCACCGGAACTGGCTCTCCTGCAGAAGATTTCCGTTTTTAGCCGCACGGTCTGCTTCCGGCTCTGTCCTGGCCGCCGGGTATTCCCGGAAAATCCAGTCCACCGGATACAGGATCTCTCCCAAGCGCCCCTCTTCGGCCAGCGCCTCCACCTGGCTCACAGTTCTGGAATCCTCCAGGGCGAACCCTCCTGACCGGGTCCGCACCAGATGCTCCATGCAGGCTTTGCAGCCCAGCCTGGCTCCTATATCGCTGCACAGAGTCCGGATATAGGTTCCCTTGGAGCAGGTGACCCGGATCTTCGCCCGGGGAAGGTCTGTCTCCAGCAGGGTAATCTCATAAAAACGCACTTTCCGCGGCTCTCTCTCTACCGTCTTTCCCTCCCGGGCCAGTTCATAGAGTTTTTTTCCGTCCTTTTTCAGGGCGGAATACATGGGCGGAATCTGAAGCTGTTCTCCCAAAAAGGAGTGAACACATTCCGACAGTTCTTCGGGGGTACAGACAACCTCTCTTCTGTCCAGAATCTTTCCCCCGGCATCCTGGGTATCTGTTTCTACGCCCAGCAGAAGCACCGCCTCATAGGTTTTGGTCTGGTCGGTAAGCATGTCCGCGGCCCGGGTGGCTTTTCCCAGACAGACCGGCAGCACCCCTTCCGCGTCCGGATCCAGGGTGCCGGTATGGCCGATCCTTTTCTGTCCCAGAATTCTCCTGAGCTTCGCCACCACATCGTGGGAGGTCCATCCGGGTTCCTTGCGGATATTAAGAATTCCGTTCATTGGCCTCATGGTACTCCTCAAGCTGTTCTTCCACATAGGGAGTGATATTGTTAATTACATCGTAGGGCGTGCCCCGCATGTTGAATCCCGCTGCCCGGACATGGCCGCCGCCGCCGAACACCCCGGCGATCTGGCTGACGTCCACGATTTCTTTGGAGCGCAGGCTGACCTTGAAATACTGCAGCTTCAGCTCGTACAGGAAAATCGCCACTTCCACGCCGATGGTATTCCGCAGCTGCGCCACGATCCCGTCCATATCGCTGGGATTCAGCCCGTAAAATTTCATTTCTTTCAGCCGCACAATCCCCACAATACAGCGGCCCTCCATGAGCATAATGCTTTCCATGAGAGTGCGTCCCATAATCTGATTCTGCACATAGGTTTTCTGATAATAGGACTGATCCACGATTCTGGAAAAATTGATTCCCTTTTCCATCAGCGCCGCGGCGATCCGCATGGTTTTCGGAGAAGTGCTGGAATACTGGAATACCCCGGTGTCATGGACAATGCCGGTATACAGCGCCGCGGCGCAGGCCCGGCTGATCTTCTCCTCCTCCAGAAAGTCAAACACCACTTCGCTGGCGGAACTGGCTGTGGGAACATTGCGGAACCAGGTATAGTGCCCCTTGTTGGTCACATGATGATCCAGACAGAGCACTGCTTTCGCCGTCTCCGCGCAGGGACCGGCCACGCCGATCCTGTCTTTGCTGCTGATATCCAGCAGGATCAGAAGATCATAGGACACGCTTCCGTCATATTCTGTGCGGACCTGATCCAGATCTTCTATGTAGTAAAAAACCTCCCTGGGCTTTTCCATGTAGACATCCGCCCGGATATCCGGAAAATTGTCCCTCAGATACAGATACACTCCCATACAGGAGCCGATGCAGTCGCCGTCGGGGTTTACATGACCCGCGATGGCGACCGTGCGGACTCCTTTCAGACATTCGGCAAGATTATTCATCTTCTCCACCCTTCTCCTTTTCCACAACCTCATCAATCAGTTTGGACATATGCACCCCATATTCAATGGACTGATCCAGCACGAAGGTGAGCTCCGGGGTATTTCTGAGATTGAGATTCCGGGCCAGCATGCGGCGGATATAACCCTCCGCGCTCTTCAGGCCCCGGATTGTCTCCTCTTTGACCCTCTCATCCCCCAGCACGCTGATATAAACCCTGCAGGTCTTGAGATCAGGAGCCACCTGGGCTCCCGTCACCGAAGTCATTGTGCCGATCCTCGGATCCTTGATCTCACTGCGGAGGATGGAACTCAGCTCTCTCTGGACTTCCGCATTGATCCTGGTGTTTTTGATACTGTTTTTTCTCAATTTTCCATCCCTCTGTTTTATTTATGATTATCTGGGAACTTCCACCATAATATACGCTTCTACCTGATCCAGTTCCTGGATATCATTGAATCCCTCAAAGACAAGACCGCATTCGTAGCCGGCTTTTACTTCCTTGACATCATCCTTAAACCGCTTCAGAGAAGCCAGCTGGCCCTCGAAAATCTGCTTTCCTTCCCGGCTGATGCGCACCTTGCAGTCTCTCTGGAAGGTTCCGTCCATGACGTAGCTTCCCGCGATGGTTCCCACGCCGGAAGCCTTGAACAGCTGACGGATCTCCGCGTGTCCGATGACTTTTTCCTCGTAAACCGGATCCAGCATTCCCTTCATGGCGGCCTCCACATCTTCAATGGCCTGATAGATTACCCGGTACAGACGGACATCCACGCCCTCCTGCTCCGCGATGGCCTTGGCCGTAGCGTCGGGACGGACGTTAAAGCCGATGATAATAGCATTGGACGCTGCCGCCAGGGTGACATCGGACTCATTGATGGCGCCCACACCGCCGTGGACGATCTTCACCACAACTTCCTCATTGGACAGCTTCAGCAGAGACTGCTTCACCGCCTCCACAGAGCCCTGCACATCCGCTTTGACCACGATGTTCAGTTCTTTCAGGCTGCCCTCCTGGATCTGACTGAAGAGATCATCCAGGGACATTTTGCTCTTTGTCTCCTCCAGCAGGCGGTTCCGGCCCTCAGAGACAAAGGTAGCCGCGAAATTCTTGGCTTCTTTGTCTGTCTCGGTAGCCACAAGGATCTCTCCCGCGTTGGGCACGTCGCTCAGACCCAGTACCTCCACCGGTGTGGAGGGGCCTGCCTCTTTCAGTCTTCTGGAATTTTCATCCATCATAGCTCTTACTTTTCCGGAGCAGGCGCCTGCGGCGATGTAATCTCCTACGTGAAGGGTTCCCTTCTGTACCAGAATATTTGCCACCGGACCTTTTCCTTTGTCCAGCTTGGCCTCCAGCACCAGACCTCTGGCCTTTCTGTCGGGATTGGCCTTCAGTTCCATTACTTCCGCGGTGAGCAGGATCATCTCCAGCAGATTGTCCAGACCTTCATGGGTCTTTGCGGAAACCGGAACAAAGATCGTGCTGCCGCCCCAGTCCTCCGGAATCAGTCCGTACTCGGACAGTTCCTGCTTTACCCGATCCACGTTGGCTCCGGGCTTGTCGATCTTATTGACCGCCACAATGATTTCCACGCCGGCCGCCTTGGCATGATTGATAGCCTCTACGGTCTGGGGCATAACGCCGTCGTCCGCCGCCACCACCAGCACGGCGATATCCGTGGAGTTGGCTCCCCGCATACGCATGGCGGTAAAAGCCTCATGGCCCGGCGTATCCAGGAACGTGATCTTCTGTCCGTTGATAGACACTACATAAGCGCCGATGTGCTGGGTAATGCCTCCGGCCTCCCGGTCTGTCACATGGGCGTTGCGGATCGCGTCCAGCAGAGAAGTTTTTCCATGGTCTACATGGCCCATAACGCAGACTACCGGCGGACGGGACTGCAGTTTGCTCTCGTCCTCGTCGGCTTCCTTCAGCAGTTCCTCGATAACATCCACCTTTTCTTCCGGCTCGGCGATGATATCGTAGCCGAGGGCAATCTCCTGGGCCTTCTCAAAATCAATCTCCTGGTTGACTGTCACCATGACGCCCTCCAGGAACAGTTTCTTTACAATCACTGCCGGCTGCATCTTCATTTTTTCCGCCAGTTCCCGGATGGTCAGCTTCTCCGGAAGGGTGATCTCCTTGATCTCCTCCCGTTTTTCCTCTTTCTGGCGATGCACCGGCTTCTGCAGGGCCTTGGGCAGGGCATGCTGCTGGCGGCGTCCCTGATTGGGCCGGTTTCCGCTGCCCGCGCGGCGGTCGTTGGCGAATTTATTTTCCCGCAGGGTATCCTTATTTTTGTCTTTGTCTCTGTCCTTATAGCTGCTGGCCTCTCTGGAGGGCTTTTTCAGGCCGATATCCATAACCTCCTGGGGCTTTCTCTCCCGATCGCTTCTGGGACCTCTGCCCCGGCTGTCAAACCCTCTTCTGCCGTCATCGCTTCTGCGGTCCGGCCGTCCCTGAAAACCGGGGCGGTCTCCCTGACGGTTCTGACGGTCGCCAAAAGGACGGCTGCCCTGGCTTCTGTCTCCCTGACGGCCTCCCTGGGATCTGTCCCCGCCTCTTCCCTGGCGGTCACCGAAGGGACGGCTGCCCTGGCTTCTGTCTCCCTGACGGCCTCCCTGGGATCTGTCTCCGCCTCTTCCCTGGCGGTCGCCGAAAGAGCGGCTGCCCTGGCCTCTGTCTCCCTGACGGTTCTGGCGCTCGCCGGAACCTGAAGGAGCAGCCTGGGGGCGGGATTCCCGGTTCTCCGGCTGATTGCCTGCTGGACGAGTCTGTGGCTTCTCCTGGCTCTGGGCGCGGACCGCGCCGTGCTCCTGAGAAGCTGCTCTTGCCTTTTCTCTTTCCGGAGCCTGGGGACGTTCGATTCCCCGGCGCTCCCCGTGCTGGGGACGGCCGTTTCCGTTTCTGTCATTCTGAAATCTTCTGGAATTCCGGGCTTCCTTGGTAGTAGCATTCTGGGGACGGAATACCTGAATAATATTTTTCTTTTTCGGCGCCTCCGCTTTTTTGGGGGCTGCCTCCTGTTTTTCTTCTTTTCCTGCAGGCCGGCTGGAAAACGCTTTCCTTACCATGGCCTCCTGGTTATCTTCCAGTGTACTCATATGGCTCTTGACCTCTATCCTGTTTTCTTTTAAATAATCCATGACTGCTTTATTGTCTACATTCAGCTCTTTGGCAAGCTCATGTATCCTGATTTTTGGCATCTGACGCACCGACCTTTCCTACTGTTGTTGCTGCTCTTCCAGCCGTTGTCTGATCTCTTCCGCAAGATGTTCCTCCAGCACCGCGGCGCAGGCCCGGTAATCCCGCCCGATGGCGGCTCCCAGGGATTCTTTGTCCAGGAAACGCACTAGGGGCACCCGGTAATAGCTGCACATATTGCGGAATTTCTTCTCCGTGTTGCCGGAAGCGTCTTCCGCCAGGATCACCAGATGGGCGGTTCCCTGTTTCACAGCCTTCTCTACGGCAAATTCACCGCTGGCAATCTTTCCCGCTTTCATGGAGAGACCGATGAGAAATCTCGCCTTTTTATTCTCCAAGCTGATCCATCTCCTTTCGAAGCTTCTCATAGATTTCCGGAGGGATCCGCACCCCCAGGGACCGCTCCAGCCCCCTGCTCCGCTCTGCCTTTCTCAGACAGTCCGAACTGGGACAGAGATAGGCTCCCCGGCCGTTTTTTCTGCCGCCGGCATCCAGCAGAATCTCTCCCTCCGGGGTCTTCAGAACCCGGATCAGCTCCTTTTTGTTTTTCATCTCTCCACATCCGACGCATTTGCGCATCGGCACCTTACGCACCGTACTCAACGAACTCCTCCCGCTTCTTTATTCTTCTTCCGGCCGGCTGTCTTCTTCCTCAGCGCCGGCGGATCCTTCGTCATAGCCGTCTTCCTCAAACTCTTCGTCGTAGTCCTCTTCCTCGTAATAATCAAAATCACCGGCTTCTCTGGCCTGGGTCTCGCTCTTGATGTCAATCTTAAATCCAGTCAGCCTGGCCGCCAGGCGGGCGTTCTGCCCTTCCTTGCCGATAGCCAGGGAAAGCTGATAGTCGGGAACTATTACTTCCGCGGTCCGCTCGTCGGGATCTGCCATAACGGAAATGACCTTGGCAGGGGACAGGGCGTTTTCAATGAGAAGAGCCGGATTTTCATCCCAGTTGATAATGTCAATCTTCTCGCCTCTCAGTTCGTCTACCACCGCGGAGACCCTGGCGCCGTTCATGCCTACGCAGGCGCCCACGGCGTCCACGTCCGGGTCGTTGCTCCAGACGGCGATCTTTGTTCTGGATCCTGCCTCCCGGGCAATGCTCTTGATCTCGATGATCCCCTCGCGGACCTCCGCGACCTCCGCCTCAAACAGCCGTTTTACCAGCTCCGGATGGGTCCGGGAAACCAGGATCTTGGGGCCTTTGGGAGTGTCTTTTACTTCCAGCACATACACCTTGATTCTCTCGTTGGGGCGGTAGGACTCTCCCTTCACCATTTCGTTTTCCGTCAGCAGGGCGTCCACCTTTCCCAGATTGATGCTCAGGTTTCTGCCCAGGTATCTCTGCACGATCCCGGTGACTACATCGTGCTCTTTCTCATAGTACTGATTGTACAGGACGCTGCGCTCTTCCTCCCGGATTTTCTGCAGGATCACATTCTTGGCATTCTGGGTGGCAATACGGCCGAACTCTTTGGATTTCACTTCCACGTTGACAATATCGCCGATCTCGTATTTGGGATCCCGCATTCTGGCGTCCGCCAGACTGATCTGCAGGGCCGGATCCTCCACATTTTCCACAACCTCTCTCTCGGCAAACACGGAGAAGTCCCCGGTTTCCGGATTGATGTTTACCTTTACATTGTCAGACTTGCCGAAATGATTTTTGCAGGCCTGGAGCAGAGACTGCTCAATGGCTTCCAGCAAAGTCTCTTTGCTGATATTTTTTTCCTTTTCCAGAACGTTCAGTGCTTCGATCAATTCTGCGTTCATTTTTCTTAATTCCTCCTGATGATGGCGGCCGCGCCGGCAGCCCGCCGTTTAAAAATCAAATGCCAGACGGATCAGTGCCAGATCTGACTTCTGAAAGGTCATCTCCCGCCCTTCCTCCGTCTCAATCGTCACACTGCTATCATCGTATGCCTTCAGTATGCCGTAAAATTCCTTCTGCCGGTCAATCGGACGGAAAGTACGGATTTCCAGCTCTTTTCCCAGGCTTCTGCGGTAATCCTTCTCCTTTTTCAGCGGACGGCCAAGACCCGGTGAGCTGACTTCCAGGATGTAGGAATCTTCAATAAAATCTTCCCGGTCCAGGCAATCGCTGAACTCCCGGCTTACTGCCTCGCAGTCGTCCACCGTAATGCCGCCTTCCTTGTCGATATAGGCTCTGAGATACCAGTTCCCGCCTTCCTTTACATACTCTACATCCACCAGCTCAAAGCCCCTGGATTCCACCATGGGGGTCAGAAGCTTTTCTGCTCTCTGCTCATAGTCATCTTTTCTGCTCATCTCCTCACCACCTTTTTCATTGGACATTCCGCCGCAAAATCTCTACTTTTCCATTCAGCAAAGAAGAGTGGACCTGCGTCCACTCTTCAGCCAGTAACATCATAACATGTTCAGTATAGCACCTTGCCGCGCTAATTGCAAGGAATTTTTGCGAATCCCTTATTTCAGGAATTCATGGATCCGGCGCTTAGAAATCTTTTCTTCTGCGGATTACGACAGCCGCGCTCAGGATCAGTGCCGCTGCGGCAGCCGTCACACAGGGAAGCATAATATCCGTGGAATCGCCGGTCTGAGCCGATGATCCGCCTTGGGAGGTTCCCTGGCCGGAACCGCTTCCTCCCGGCGTACCGGAGGGATCCGGCTTATCGCCGGGCTTTCCTGAGGGAGCCCCGGAAGGCTCTTTCGTAGGCTCCTGGGTCGGCGTTTCCGTAGGCTCCTGGGTGGGTGTTCCCGTAGGCTCCTGGGTGGGATCCGGGTCGGGCGTCTCCGTGGGCTCCGGATCGGGCGTCTCCGTGGGTTCCGGATCGGGTGTTTCCGTGGGTTCCGGATCAGGCGTCTCCGTGGGTTCCGGATCGGGTGTCACCGTGGGATCCGGATCGGGCGTCTCCGTGGGTTCCGGATCAGGCGTCGTCTCCGCTTTCACCACTGTCACCGTGTAGGTCTCCGCAGTCTCATGATCCTGGGCATAGGAGGTCAGTACGATCTCTGTCTCATCCCCGTCCAGAACCACCAGTCTCTCATTGCTGTTGTCAAAGAGAATATCGCCAATGTAAACCAGGCCGCTCTCCTTCATGGTGGAGGCCAGGAAGCTGACACTTTCCGTATCCTTGTCTACCGTCAGAGTATACTCTGCGGTATCGGGATCAAAGGCGGGCTCCAGAGTGCCTGCGCTGAATTCCAGGCCGGACAGTCTGGCGTCATGATCGTATTCCGTAGAGGTAATAACCCGGATTCCGAACAGTCCGCCGGCATAGCCGCCGGTGCTCTGGAACTTCACGGTCACCGTGTCAGCTCCCTCCGGAATGAAATCCGTGATATCATACAGATCTTCATAGAACACATTGGTGCCCGCCGCGTTGTTGATCTGCACCGTCTTCAGCAGCTGATCGTTGACATAGATCTCAAAGCTGCGGCCTAAATCTCCGGAATACCAGGTGCATCCCAGGTAATTGTGTTCCGCCTCGGGATCTACCGCCAGATCGTAGCTCCACCAGCCCCGGGCGTTGGCATGGCGGAAGGTCCGTCCGTTAAAGCTTCCTACGCTGGTATCTCCTCCGGTCTGCAGATTTTTGGCAAACTCGGAGTTGTTGTTGTCAAAGCTGTCCAGATAGTCTACGCTGATCTCCTGATCTCTCAGTTCCTCCTTCTCCGCCAGGATCCGGTCCTGAGAAGCCTGCGAATCCGGCTCCTCCAGATTCATGTAAATGCCGTATCTCTGGTCGTGGATCTTATAGTAGGGGCTGAAAATCAGTTCCTCGGAATCAGTGTTTTTCAGGGCGAACTGGATGTTTCCATCCTCGCTGTCCTGGACGCGCACCAGATTTTCCGCGATATTGGCCTTCCACTCATCCACAGACATATTCTGGATGGTAATGGTGTCCTTGGCCTCTGTGTCCTCGGTTCCCACCCGGACCAGAATGCCGTTGGCCTGGGATGCCTCAATGTCTTTATCCCCCAGTTCCGCCGCCAGAACTACCGGGCCGTACTTGAAGGCCACAAAGCTGGCATTGTCGGGAGCTTCCACAACCTCCACTTCCATGGGCATCGTGTATTGGATTACGTCCCCGGCCTGCAGGCCTGTCAGGACAAAGAAGCCGTTCTCCGCCGTCAGGTTCTGCCGGGTTCCGTTTACGGTGATTACAGGTTCTCCTGCCATCCAGCCGGGCTGACGCAGAGCGATGTCTGTGCCCGCAGCAATCTCTTCTACGGTAAAGGTCACCGTATCCTCGTTGGGCATATTGGCATCCTGAACCAGCTTCACGCCCAGTCCCTGATCCTCAATGGAAGAGCCGTAGAACATATTAACATACAGGGTGTTCCCCTTGATCTGGTAGATATAATCTCCCAGCTTGGAGAAGTTCTCCATGCCGGTTCCGGTACAGCACCAGAACTCATCGAAGGGACGGTTGTAAACCTTGTTGTATCCCGCCGCCATGGGCTGGAAATACATGGTGGTTCCCGTCTCCGGATTCTGAGAAGCCAGAATGGCGTTGGTAAAGGTTCTCTCAAAGAAATCCAGATATTTGGGATCCTGGGTCTGATCGTAGAGAGCCTTGGTGAGCTTCAGCATATTGTAGGTGTTGCAGGTCTCGCAGGTCAGGGCGCCGTCATAGGAGCCCTTGGTCGCGTCGTACCACAGCTCGTCCGCGTTGTGGAAATGCTCGCTCTGGCTGTTGCCGCCGGTGACATAGGTATGATGGTTGACAGTAATATCCCAGAAATTCTCCGCGGCGGTCAGGTACATCTCCAGATTGTCCTTCTCTTCCTGGGTCAGTCTGTCATAGTACTCCGGGTTCCCCTTCAGCACGCTGTACCGCTTCACCGCTCCGGTAAATTTGGGAATGGTGGTATTGGCATGCTTGCCGCTGAGCACATCCTGGTTGTCGGCCAGCTGCTGGAACAGGGCTGTCTCGTCAAAGCACTCCGCCGCCTCTTTAATGTGATCGTTGCCGGTGATCCGGTACAGTTCATAGAGAGCTTCGTTCATGCCGCCGTACTCTGTCCGCAGCATAACCGTCACGTCCGGCAGATTGGTGCAGCGGTTGTACAGGTATTCGCCGAAGGCTTCCGCCACTTCAATGGCCGTATTCTTCACATCTGTATCATCCACGTTCCGGGATACATCCAGCAGGCCTGCCAGAACCTTGTGCAGGTTGTAGTAAGGTACCAGCACAGTGCCGTCGTCCGCTGTGGGAGAGGTGCCTCCGTCCACCCGGGCCAGCACGCCCTCAGGGAAGGCAGAGATATAGCCGGCGCTCTGGGGGTACATTTTCGCGTATGCGTCCTGGCATGCTTTCAGTCCGTAAACAGCGTCGCTGATCTGCTCCATGAGCTGCGCCCTTACCTCCGGATCGTCCTCGCTGAGATAAGACTGGGACAGAGCGGACATATAATGGCCGAAGGTATGTCCCCGGAAGTTGGAAGACCCGGTTCTCTCCCAGCCGCCGTAGCCGGAATCCGTGGTGGGCTCAAGGCCTGCCACCTTGTAAAACTCGTAGAGGAATTTCTCGGCGCTGAGGCTCAGCAGGTATTCTTTTTCTTTCGTAAAGGCGTTTACCAGATAATCATCGGTGAGTACTACCTCATCCATGAGGCTGGTGTCGGAAAGATCCAGAGGCTTCTGGGCCAGCACTGTCACGGTGAAGTCCTTTGTCTGGGGTTCTCCCCCCATAAACATCGCGGTGGCCCGCAGGGTTACCTTTGCGTCAGGCTCGCCTACCGCCGGCCTGTCCACCACTCCGCTGGCATCCATAGCGGTTCCTTCGATGACTTCCCAAGTAATTACAGAACCCTTCTCTCCCACCGTGGGAAGGATCAGATTCCGGCTGGTCTCCGCGGAAATATTCAGAGCCTCCAGATCCTCTCTGGCAATCTGGGCCTTGTCAATGACGCCGCCCTGCTCTTCGTAAAGGCCTATGGCCTCCGCCGGGGTGGCCACATCGTTGAACAGCTCGTAGTGGTCCAGAGCCGCGTTCAGGTAGGCCGCCTTGTAGTTGGGGCCGTTGTAGCCGATGGATTTCTGCATCTCAGGATCGGAGCCCAGAATACCGGTGGATTCTCCGCTGATTCCATAGTCTGTGCTGGTGGCCTGGGCAATGCCGTTGCGGTAGATCTCCACGTCCTTGCTGACGCTGTCGTAGGTTACCACTACATGGGTCCACTCCCCTGCCGGGAAGAACTCAGACCGGCTGGTCTTCACGCTGACTTTGTAGGGCTGTCCCTCTCTTCTGGCCGGTCCGATGGAAAGGGCCAGGGGGGTATTGTCATTTTCAGAGGACAGATACCAGCCGTCGGTCCACCACTCATTTTTGTTCCAGGAAATGATCTGCTCCCCGGTCATAGTCTCATTGGGGTTGATCCAGAAGGACAGGGTCAGATTCCTGGGCTGCAGGGCCGTGCTGCCTCCCAGATCCACATAGGTGCCGCCGGTAAGGCTTAAGGCCTGGCCGCCGTTCACCCCGTCCACATATGTATAGCCGCTGCCGCTGACGCTCAGCTGGTTCTGTTCCGGGCTGCCGTCTTCCAGACTGCCCTCGAACTCCAGATCCAGCACCTGGTTGGCCAGTCCCTCCGGTTCCGGAGTCAGATACTCCTCATAGAGAGCGGTTACCTGATCCTGATCCGCCACATCGTTAAACAGCTCGTAGTGATCCAGGGACGCGTTCAGGTAGGCATATCCGTAAGCCGGCCCGTTGTAGCCGATGGATTTCTGCATTTCAGGATCGGAACCCAGAACACCGTCCCGGCCCTCTCCCACGGCATAATCAATATTGGAAGTCTGCTTCACGCCGTTTCGGTAGAAGCTTACCTCCTTGGTGGCGCTGTCATAGGTGACAGCCACATGGGTCCATTCTCCCACCGGGAAGAACTCGGACCGGCTGCCTTTCACGCTGACTTTGTAAGGCTGGCCTGCATTGGCCCCCTCGCCTACGGAAAGCGCCAGAGGCGTGTTGTCATTCTCCATGGTCAGATACCAGCCGTCGGTGTAATACTCCTGCTTATTCCAGGAAATAATCTGCTCCCCGGTGATGGGCGCGTTGGGATTGATCCAGAAAGAAAGGGTCAGATTCTCCGGCTGGAGCTCCTCCGATGTTCCCAGATCCAGGTAGGTGCTGCCGGTGAGGCAGACAGCCCGGCCTCCTCCCACGCCGTCCACAAACTCATAGGCTTCATTTGAAGCTTTCACCGGATTTCCCAGCGCGCTGCCGTCTGTCAGATCGTTTTCGAACTCCAGATCCAGCACCTGGTTGTCCAGCGGCTCCGTGCCGCCCTCCTCCGGGGCTCCGAGAGCAGGCAGGACTCCTGTCGCTGTCATGGACAGGGCACAGACCAGGGCAACCCATTTGGCTTTCTTGCTTTTTTGTTTCACGGTTCCCATTGTTACTCCTTCCTTTTATATTCTCAGGCCGAAAATCAGATTTTCCGGCCCAAATATACGGTTATCATACCATTTTCCAGTTTTTGGCGCAATCCTTTTAGTAAAACATCCGAAAAATCCAGATCCATACGCCTCTGCCGCGGTGGTTTTTCCCAAAAAAAGAAAGAGAGCCGCCCCGCGCTCTCTTTTCTTCCGATTGCTATTGTGTTTTCTCCCGGATCCGGACGTCCAGCTGATTATAGGGGATCTCAATCCCCTCCCGGTCGAACCGTTCCTTGATCTTCTCGTTCATATCCCACTTAGCGGCCCAGTAATCTTCCGTCCTCACCCAGGCCCGAAAGCCGATGACAATGGAACTGTCCCCCAGGGAGTCCACAAAGACCTGCCGGTCCTGCTCCTCCGCCCGGGGATCTTCCTCCAGCAGCTGCCGCAGGATTTCCTTGGCCTTTTTCAGGTCTGTGTCATAAGATACGCCGACTTTGATTTCCAGCTTCCGCTTATCCATGGACGTAACGTTGGTGATGGTATTGTCCGTCAGAAGGGAATTGGGGATCTTTACCACCTGGTTGTCCACAGTGGTGATGGTGGTATAATACATTTCTATTTTCCGGACGGTTCCCTCCACGTTTTCCTCCGGCACCAGAATATAATCCCCGGCCTTAAAAGGCTTCAGGAACAGGATCAGAATGCCGCCGGCAAAGTTGGAAAGGCCTCCCTTCAGGGCCAGGGAAATCGCCACGCCCGCGGAGGCGATGGCCGCCGCGATGGACGCCTCTGACACAATGCCCAGCTGCACAATCATGGTGACCACCGTAAGAATCAGCACTCCGTAATACAGGATGGAGATCACAAAACTGTTCAGGGAGGCCTCCACATGGAACTGATCCATTTTTTTCCGCAGCCAGCGGCAGAGCCTTCTGGTTACCCTGCGGATTACCAGGAATACCAGAATACACACGGCCATTTTTACCAGAAAATCAAAGACTGCCGCCCCGGTATTCCGGATCCAGGCTTCCACATCTTCCCATCGAATCATACTTTAATTATTTCTCCTCTTTGGCAATTTTCTCCTGCAGCTCTTTTTTCAGATCTCTCTTTCGGACGGCCGGACGCTTTTTCCTCCTGGCCGTCTTGTTGTCGGAAATCTTTTCCACCACTTTGGTGTACTGGAAAATGGAGATGCCCAGGGGCGGAACCTTAATTTTAATAGACTGCTTTCTCTCATCGCACTCCTGGTCCCGGCTCATTTTTACCCGGGGATTTACATTTCCAGCCCCTCCGTAAACCGCGGAGTCGCTGTTGAAGATCTCTTTATATTTGCCCGGATAGGGCACGCCCACCTGGTAGTCTTCGTATACCACGTTGGAAAAATTGCAGACCACCAGCAGGGTGTCCTCTTCTTTCTCCGTTTTACGCAGGAAAACCAGCAGATTCTTTTCCCACTCCAGGCAGTTGATCCACTCGAAGCCCTCCGTCTTGAAGTCATCCCGGTACAGGGCCGGACAGCTGCGGTACAGATGAAGCAGGGCTTTCACGTAATCTTTCATCTGGGTGTGGGCGGGATACTCCAGAGCCTCCCAGTCCAGTTCTTTTTTCTCGTCCCATTCCATATCCTGCCCGAACTCCTGCCCCATAAAAAGCAGCTTCTTGCCGGGATGGGCGGTCAGATAGCCATAGGCCAGCCGCAGATTGGAGAGTTTCTGCTCATATTCTCCCGGCATCTTCTGCACCAGCGTGCCTTTGCCGTGGACCACTTCATCATGGGAGAGGCTCAGGAGAAATCTCTCGCTGTAATTGTAGATCATGCTGAAGGTCAGCTCATCGTGGTGGGAACCCCGGTAAACCGGATCATATTTCATGTAGTTCAGGAAGTCATTCATCCATCCCATGTTCCACTTGTAGTCAAATCCCAGTCCCTCATCCTCCAGATCTCCGGTGATCTTGGGCCAGGCGGTGGACTCCTCCGCGATCAGCAGGGCGGAGGGATATTTCTTCTTGAAAATGGAATTCAGATGTTTCAGAAATTCGATGGCCTCCAGATTTTCATTGCCGCCGTAAATATTGGCCACCCATTCTCCGTCCTGTTTTCCGTAGTCCAGATACAGCATGGATGCCACCGCGTCCATGCGGATGCCGTCGGCGTGGTATTTGTCCGCCCAGAACAGGGCGTTGGCAATCAGGAAATTTTTCACCTCCGGACGGCCGTAATTGTAGATCAGCGTTCCCCAGTGGGGGTGGAAGCCTTTTCTGGGATCCTGATGCTCGTACAGACAGGTGCCGTCAAAGGCGGACAGCCCGAAGGTATCTCTGGGGAAATGGGCCGGCACCCAGTCCAGGATCACTCCGATGCCCTCCCGGTGCATGTAATCCATAAAATACATAAAGTCCTGGGGGCTTCCGTAGCGGCTGGTGGGGGCGTAGTAACCCGTCACCTGATAGCCCCAGGATTCATCCAGGGGATGCTCCATTACCGGCATCAGCTCCACATGGGTATATCCCATATCCTTTACATATTCCGCCAGAAGCGGCGCCAGCTCCCGGTAATTGTAAAATTCTTTTTCTCCCTCTTTCGGCTTTTTCCAGGAGCCCAGATGCACTTCATAGATAAACATGGGATCCTGGTACCCCTGCTTTTCTCCCCGGGTCCGCATCCATTCCTGATCCTGCCATTCATAGTCCCGCAGATCCGCCACCACCGAGGCGGTATCCGGCCGCATCTGGGCGGCGTTGGCATAGGGATCCGCCTTCAGATAGGTCAGGCCGCCTTTGGCCTTGATCTCGTATTTGTACAGATCTCCGGCCTTCAGCCCGGGAATAAACAGTTCAAAAATCCCGGAATCCAGGCAGTGCATCTGGCAGGTTCTGCCGTCCCAGCGGTTAAAATCTCCCACCACGGAAACCCTCAGGGCGTTGGGGGCCCAAACGGCGAAATTCACGCCCTCCACTCCCTGCACCGTCATGGGATGGGCTCCCAGTTTCTCATAGATGTCATAGCAGATGCCCGCCTGGAAACGCGCCTCCTCCTTCTCCGTAATCTGGGAGGGAAAGGCATAGGGGTCATAGATCTCTCTGCCCTCCTTTTTATCCCCCAGGACAAAGGTATATCTGGGAATCTTTTTCCCCGGAAGAAGGATGGCGAAATAGCCTCCGTCCTCCTCGGTCATGGCGTGCAGCTTCCTGTCGGAAAGGGTCCGCAGAGACACCTTCTCCTCCTCCGGAAAGAAACACTGAATCAGAATCCCCTCCGGAGTCACCCTGGGCCCCAGAATATTTCTGGGATATTTTTCCTCTGAATACTGGACCGCCTCGATCTCCGCCCAGTCCATCATGTCATACAGTTTGTCCGCCATGCTTTCATCCTCCCTCTTTTTCATCCTCTAACCTCTCGCCGGTTCTTACGACGGCTGCGTCTCCTCCTCCGGAGAAACTTTTGTGGTAGTCAGCTGCTCCGGGCTCCGGCTGAGAATTTCCATAAATTCTTCCCCGGTAATGGTTTCTTTTTCATACAGATATTTTGCCAGCTCGTGAAGCTTCGGCATATTGGACCGGATGATCTCCACCGCCCGGTCATAGGAGCGTTTTACAAAGGAAATCACCATCTGATCCACTCTGGACGAAGTGGACTCCGAACACATCAGAGCCGTGTCGCCTCCCAGATACTGGTTGGTGACGGTCTCAAAGGCTACCATGCCGAAGTCGTCGCTCATGCCGAACCGGGTAATCATGGCCCGGGCCAGCTTAGTGGCCTGCTCAATATCATTGGCCGCGCCGGTGGTGACGGAGTGGAAGACCAGATCCTCCGCCACCCGTCCTCCGGTAAAGGTGGTGATCCGGTTCTCCAGTTCTTCCTTGCTCATCAGGTTATGGTCATCCTCATCCACCTGCATGGTGTAGCCCAGGGCTCCGGAGGTTCTGGGAATAATGGTAATCTTGGTAACAGGCGCCGAATGGGTCTGCATGGCAGCCACCAGGGCGTGTCCTGTCTCATGATACGCCACGATGAGTTTCTCTTTATCTGTCAGGATCTTGTTCTTCTTCTGATATCCGGCGATGACCACTTCCACGCTCTCCTCCAGATCCGCCTGGCAGACAAACTTCCGGCCGTCCCGGACTGCCCGCAGAGCCGCCTCATTGATCATATTGGCCAGCTCCGCGCCGCTGGCTCCGGAGGCCATCCGGGCCACCGCTCCGAAATCCACATTGTCGCTGATACGAATCTTTTTGGCATGGAGCTTCAGGATCTCCTCCCGGCCCTGCATATCCGGCAGCTCCACCGGAACTCTCCGGTCAAAGCGTCCCGGACGCAGCAGGGCGGGATCCAGAGAATCCGGACGGTTGGTGGCCGCCAGGATGATGACGCCCTTTCTGCCGTCAAATCCGTCCATCTCCGACAGCAGCTGGTTCAGGGTCTGCTCCCGCTCATCGTTGCCGGAGAGGCCGCCGCCGTCACGCTTCTTTCCTACGGTATCAATCTCATCGATAAACACAATACAGGGAGCCTTCTCATTGGCCTGTTTGAACAGATCTCTTACTTTGGCCGCGCCCATGCCCACAAACATCTCCACGAATTCCGAACCGGAAATGGAGAAAAAGGGGACGTTGGCCTCCCCGGCCACGGCTTTTGCCAGCAGGGTCTTGCCGGTTCCCGGAGGGCCCACCAGAAGGGCGCCCTTGGGCATCCTGGCTCCGATCTCCGTGTATTTCTGGGGATTGTGAAGAAAATCCACAATCTCCTTGAGAATCTCTTTTGCCTCATCCTCCCCGGCCACATCCGAAAATTTGATGCCGGTCTCTGACTGGACATACACCTTGGCGTTGCTCTTGCCGAAGCTCATGGCGTTGCCCATGCCGCCGCCCATACGCTTCATCATGGAGCGCATCAGCAGCTGTCCCACAATCACAATCAGAATGATGGGCAGAACCACGGAAATCAACGCGCTTAAAATAGGGTTCATCTGCTCCACAATAGGTGAAGAAAACTCCTCCAGCCCGGCCTCCAGCAGACGGTCCGTCAGCTTGTAGTCGTCCATCAGTCCGGTTTCATAATACTGTTCCGGATCGGAAGTGTCCCCGAAGGTAATGACTCCCTTCTGCCAGTCCACCTCCACTTCCTTGATCTCATCCGCGTTCAGCATCTGAATGAACTGTCCATAGCCTACTTCCGTCACCTTCGGCTTGCCCAGCTGAGGAACAAGGATCATATTTAAAATCAACAGCACGATCAAAGCGATTCCGTAATAGAACATGATCGGCCGTTTCGGTGGTTTCACCTCCCGCATAGTATCTCCTCCTGTCTTTCATTTGCAGTAACTCTTTTTCAGTATCGCCTAACCCCCTGGCAAAGTCAAGCAAATTGCCGGGATTTCATGAAATCTTCACTCTTTTTCAGATTTTTTTCACAGACTTTTCTGAATCAGAATTTCCGCAGTTCATCCGTGGCTTCCTCACCGGTATTTTCGATGGAACGGATCTCCACATAATAGCCGGCGCGGTCGCTGATCTTTACATAGACCCTGTCTCCGGCCCGATGTCCCATAAGGGCCGCCCCCAGGGGAGATTCCGGGGTGATGAGGCCTTTCAGGGAATTTCCCCGAACCGCGGTGACGATCTTGTACTCTTCCGTCTCATCATCGTCTTCAAAGTAAATCTTCACCCGTTTGTTGAGTCCCACCTCATCTTCTTTGGACCGGTCCGTGACCAGCACCGCCGTCTTGATCATGTTCTCCAGATATCGGATGCGGCTCTCATTCTGATTTTTTTCCCGCTTTGCCGCGTAATATTCAAAATTTTCACTGAGATCCCCCTGGGCTCTGGCCTCTTTTACCGCCTCAATGGCTTTTTTCCGGACCACCAGTTTCCGGTACTCGATCTCCTCCTGCATTTTATCAATATCGCTCTGTGTCAATCTGTCATGCATAACGCTGCCCTCTTTCTTTTCGTTTCCACCGTTTCCGGCGTCTCTGTTTTATTTTACAGGATTTTTTTCTCCTTCGCAAGCCGCTTCCCTCTCTCCTGAAAGGACAAAACTTATTCCTTCATCTTGTCAAAGAAAAAAGAAGAGTCTATAATAGCGTGGGCAGAGAGAGCTTCTCTCTGACCGACATATAAAAGGAGATGACAAATATGGTATCAGAAAATCTTTGGAATAAAACTGCCGCCCGGCAGGAAATTTCCGCCTTCAGTGAAGATTACCGGGCCTTTCTCACCGCATGCAAGACCGAGCGGGAATGTGTGTCCTATATGGCGGACAGGCTGCAGGCCGGGGGGTATCAGAAACTTTCGGATGTAATCCGCGAGAACCGCCCTCTGGCTTCCGGAGACAAAGTTTACGCGGATATGATGGGAAAAGCCCTGCTGATATTTCAGATCGGAAAACGCCCCGTCACAGAGGGCATGCGGATTCTGGGCGCCCACATTGACTCTCCCCGTCTGGATCTGAAGCAGCGCCCCCTCTATGAGGACGGAGAACTGGCCATGCTGGATACTCACTATTACGGCGGCATTAAAAAATACCAGTGGACCGCCCTTCCCTTGGCGCTTCACGGGGTAATCGTCAAAAAAGACGGTTCTGTGGTCCGGCTCTCCCTGGGAGACGGGGAAAATGATCCTGTGCTGGGGGTTTCTGACCTGCTGCCCCATCTGGCGGGAAAACAGATGGAGAAAAAAGCACGGGAGTGTGTAGAAGGAGAAAATCTGAACATTCTGGCCGGCAGCTGCCCCTTGGAGGGAGAAAATAAGGACGCGGTGAAGGCCGGAATCCTGAAGCTTCTCAAAGAACAGTACAGTATAGAGGAGGAGGATTTTATCTCCGCGGAAATCGAGGCAGTGCCCGCCGGTCCCGCCAGGGACTACGGCCTGGACCGCAGCATGATTATGGCCTACGGACAGGATGACCGGGTCTGCGCCTACACCTCCTTCCGGGCCATGATAGAAATGGAAAATCCGGAGTATACCAGCGTCTGCCTGCTGACAGATAAAGAGGAAATCGGCAGCGTAGGAGCCACCGGCATGCATTCCCGCTTTTTTGAGGACACAGTGGCTGAAGTCATGAATGCCTGCGGCTGTTACAGCGAGCTGGCTCTGCACCGGGCTCTGCGGAATACAAAAGTACTCTCCTCCGATGTCAGCGCCGCCTTCGATCCCAACTATCCGGAAGTCATGGACAAAAACAACTGCGCCTATCTGGGCCGCGGTCCTGTCTTTAATAAATACACAGGATCCAGAGGTAAGTCCGGCTCCAACGACGCCAACGCGGAATATATTGCCTGGCTGCGGAACATTCTGGACAAAGGGGGAATCGGTTATCAGACCTCGGAGCTTGGCAAGGTAGACGCCGGCGGCGGCGGTACCATCGCTTATATTCTGGCCAATCTGGGCATGGAAGTCATTGACTGCGGCGTGGCGGTGCTGAATATGCACGCTCCCTTTGAGATCACCAGCAAGATCGACGTCTACGAGACCTACCGGGCCTACCGGGTATTTCTCCGGGGCTGAAAGGGCGGAACACCTATGAAGTATCTGAAACAGTTTGCCATTATTATATTTATCTCTTTCCTGGGGGAGATCTGCCACGCGCTGATCCCTCTGCCGGTGCCCGCCAGCATCTACGGCCTGATCCTGATGCTGGCCGCCCTGTGTACCCATCTGCTGCCCCTGCGCTCCGTCCGGGAAGCAGGAAAATTCCTGCTGGATATCATGCCCGTGATGTTTATCCCGGCGGCGGTGGGCCTGCTGGAATCCTGGGGAGTGCTGAAACCCATGCTGATCCCTCTGCTGGTTATTGTCCCGGTGACGACCATCCTGGTGATGGCGGTTTCCGGCCGGGTAACCCAGCGGGTGATCCGTTCTGAAAAGAGGAAAGATTCATGAAAGAAATGCTGTGCGATTCTGTATTTTTCGGCGTAGCGGTCAGCGTTCTGGCCTATGAGCTGGGAGTGCTGCTGAAAAAGAAGTGGAAACTGGCGATTTTTAATCCCCTGCTGATTTCCATCCTGGCAGTGATGCTGATCCTGGTATTTTTCCATATTGACTATGAGAGCTACAATCAGGGGGCCCAGTATCTGAGTTATCTGCTGACTCCCGCCACGGTCTGCCTGGCCATTCCCCTCTATGAACAGCTGGAGCAGCTGAAGCGCAACGCAAAAGCCATTGCCGCCGGAATCCTCTCCGGGGTTCTCACCAGCCTGGCCAGCGTTCTGGCCCTGTCCATCCTCTTCGGACTGACCCATGAACAGTACGTGACCCTGCTGCCAAAATCCATCACCACCGCCATCGGCATGGGTGTGTCGGAAGAACTGGGCGGCATTACCACCATTACGGTGGCCGTCATCATTGTCACCGGCATTCTGGGGAATGTGCTGTCCGCCTTTGTCTGCCGGCTGTTCCGGATCCAGGAGCCGGCCGCGGTGGGCATCGCCCTGGGTTCCTCCGCCCACGCCATAGGCACTTCCAAAGCCCTGGAGCTTGGCGAGATCCAGGGTGCCATGAGCAGCCTGTCCATCGCGGTGTCCGGCATCCTTACAGTGGCCGCCGCCTCGGTATTCGCCATGTTTCTGTGACACAGGGAAGACAAAGGTTTAACTTGTAGAAACTTCACTTTTTATGGTATCATCATTTTGCATTTATACAATCGGCAGAACTGTTTTTTGCCGGACTGGTTCGAGAACTTCCCAGGATAAAAAACCAAGATCAAAGGAGATGAGAGAATGAATGCAAAGCAGAAAGTTATCATTGACTGCGACCCGGGCATTGACGATGCCCTGGCCCTGATGCTGGCCCTGTCCTCCCCGGAACTGGACGTACTGGGCATTACCGTGGTCTGCGGAAATGTTCCCGCGAAAACCGGTGTGGAAAATGCCCTGCGGATTCTGAAATGGATGGGCCGCCTGGATATCCCCGTCTATTCGGGAGAGACAAAGCCCCTGGAACGCCCTTATGAAGACGCCACAGAGACCCACGGGGGAACCGGTCTTGGAAACCTGCGCTATCCCACGGTCACAGAGGTACGGCCCAGAGAAGGCGCGGTGGAATTTCTGGCCTCTTCCCTGTCCGAAGCAGCCAAAACCGGCGATCTTATTTCCATCATCGCCATCGGCCCCATGACCAACCTGGCCCGACTGGCAGAACTTCACCCGGAGTGCTTCGCCGGACTGAACCGGCTGGTTTCCATGGGCGGAAACTACCACAGCCACGGCAACTGTTCCCCGGTGGCGGAATACAATTACTGGTGCGATCCCCACGCCGCCAGAGCGGTCTTTGAAGCCTTTGAGACCCTGCCCGCCCTGGCGGAAAAAGAAATCCAGATGATCGGCCTGGACGTAACCCGGCAGATCGTGCTGACACCCAACCTGCGGGATTACCTGTGCCGGCTGAATCCCTGGATCGGGGCCCTGGTCCGGGACATGACAGATTTCTACATGGATTTTCACTGGCAGCAGGAGGGCCTCATCGGCTGTGTCATCAACGATCCCCTGGCTGTGGCGTACTTCCTGGATCCGGATCTGTGCCGTGGATTTTCCGCCTACACCACCGTGGAGACAGAAGGGCTCTGCATCGGCCAGAGCGTAGTGGACGCGGAACATTTCTGGAAAAAGGCTCCCAACTGCCACATTCTTACAGAGGCGGATCCCCTGGGCTTTATGGTGCTTTTCTTCTCCCGGCTTCTGAAGAAGGATCCCCTGGAACTGCGCCCCATGCTGGCCCGGCTTATGGGAGGCATTGTTAAGTGAAAAAGCTGAATCTCTCCGGTCTCTGCTTTCTTGCCCTGGCCGCGGTCCTGAACCTGGTGGGAGCCAATCTGGCCCTGGCCCTGCGGCTTCCCATTTATCTGGATTCCATGGGCACCATGCTGGGGGCCGCCCTGCTGGGACCTGTGTACGGCATGCTGCCCGGGGCGGTCAGCGCCGTCTTAAGCGGATGCACTACGGATGTGTACGCCTTCTACTACCTGCCGGTGCAGCTGGCCACCGGCCTGCTCACCGGACTGGCCTTCCATCTGTTCCGCCCCGGCGGCGCAAAAGATATGCGGCGGATCCTGCCGGCATCCCTGCTGATTTCCCTGCCGGGAACGGTCATCAGCTCCGCCATTACCGCTCTGGTCTTCGGAGGAATCACCTCCTCCGGCTCCACAGTGCTGGTGCAGCTGCTCCACGGGGCGGGCCTTAGCCTCACCGCCAGCGTCTGTGTGGTCCAGGGGGCCACGGACTTCCTGGACCGGCTCATCAGTCTGGTCCTGGCGGTTCTGCTCCTGTTCGCCCTGCCTCAGTCCCTGCGGGGGAAGATCCGGAACGCCGAGGCGGAGTCCGCACAGAAAAAAGGAGCGTGATTATGGAACGGTACAACCGCATTACCAATAAAAACCAGCGGGAGATCGTGCTGCTGCAGGGCCGTCCCTGCGCCTGGGGGAAATGCCGCTTCTGCGACTACATTGACGACAACTCCCGGGACAGGGAGGCCATGCTCGCTCTCAACCGCCGGGTTCTCTCCCGGGTCACCGGGGAATTCGGTGTCCTGGAGGTCATCAACTCCGGCAGCTGCTTTGAACTGCCCAGGGAGACCCTGGAGGAGATCCGGCGGATCCTCCGGGATAAGAACATCCGCCACCTGTACTTTGAAGCCCACTGGATGTACCGGAAGCACCTGCAGGAAATGCGGGATTTCATGGGCGTCCCCATTACCTTCAAGATCGGGGTGGAGACCTTCGACTATGACTTCCGGGAAAACTATCTGAACAAGCACGCGGATTTTCACAGCGCAAAGGAAGTCCGCCGGTGGTTTGAATCCCCCTGCCTCATGGTGGGGATCAAAGGCCAGACAAAAGAAATGATCGACGAGGACATCCGCCTGCTGAAAAAATATTTTCCCCGGGGCACTATCAACGTCTTCACCGACAACAGCACGGATGTGAAACGGGATCAGGCGCTGGTGGACTGGTTCATGGACAAGTACGCGTATCTCCTGGAGGATCCCGCCGTAGAAGTTTTATATGAACGGACAGACTTCGGGGTGGGGGACTAAAAACAGTCTCCCACCCCGAAGTCTTTTACGTAAATTCAGAAAAATCAGATTCCCAGAGCTTTTCTCTTTTCCTCGATCCTCTGGATCATCAGATCTCCCAGTTTCTCGATATCGGTTTCCACCGTATAGGCAGCTTCCACCCAGTCCCGGATGCCGCCGGTGAGCAGCTCCGTCACCTTGGGTCCGCCGGTCACCTGGGGAGCAACACCCAGGAAGGTGTCGATACCGGTGGCGACTACGTAGTTTCCAATGGATACGGCTTTCTCGGACATCCACTCCGGCGCGCAGCCAACGATGGGCAGCTGGGAAATGTTCAGGCCGGAATCAATGGAGATTTTGGAAGCCAGCACCACCATACGGCTGATATCCACGCAGGATCCCATGTGCAGCACCGGCGGGATGTCCGCCAGCTCGCAGACTCTCTTCAGTCCCGCGCCGCAGAGATCCTTGGCTCTCTTGTCCATCAGTCCCGCTCTGGCGGCTGCCTGGGCGGAGCATCCGGAGAGGATCAGCAGGATATCGTGCTTGATCAGTTTTTTCATCAGTTCCACATGCGCGGAGTCCGGACGGACTCTGGGATTGTTGCATCCCACCATGGCAACCACGCCTCTGATGACCCCGGAGGTAATGCAGTCAATAAGAGGCTTGGTGGTTCCCGTGGGCTCCGCCTGAGAGTTGGCCACTTTGTCCAGCTGTTTGATAATGGCCTCCACCGAGTATCCTACGGTGGCCTTCTGTTTCAGCTGGGGAATATGTACCAGCTCCGGCTTTCTGTTCACGAAGTTCTCCACAGCGGTGCGCACGATTTTCCTGGCGTTTTCGCCCGCGGTTCTGGCGTTAAAGCGGATGAAGTCAGAATCCGGCATCTGCGCGATGGGAGAGGTCGTGATGAATTTGGTGTGGAAACACTTGCTCAGAGGACCCAGCGCAGGGAAAATACACTGTACGTCCACCACAATGGCTTCGCAGGCTCCGGTGAGCACTACGTTCTCCTGCTGCAGGAAGTTTCCTGCCATGGGTATGCCGCGCCTCATAGCGACCTCATTAGAGGTACAGCATACGCCGGCGACATTGATCCCCTTGGCACCAAGGGATTTCGCCAATGCCACCATCTCCGGATCTTCCGCGTACTCACAGATCATCTCTGAGAGACTGGGATCATGGCCGTGAACGATAATATTGACACAGTCCTCTTTCATAACCCCCAGGTTGGCCTCTGTGTCAACGGGCTTGGGAGTTCCGAACATAACGTCGGAAAACTCGGTGCCGCACATGGAGCCGCCCCAGCCGTCGGACATACCGGTGCGCAGAGACTGGCGCACCAGGGCCTCCGCCTTGCTGGAATTGCCCATATGAGTCATATGCATGGCCGTGGAAACCTCCCGGTCAATGGCTCTGGGCTCGATCTCCTCTCTGTGCCAGATCTCCTGGGTATGTTTGGGAGCTCTGGACAGCCAGCGCTGCACTCCATGGGGCTTTCCGTATTCCAGGAGAGCCAGCTCCGCCATCTCATGGGCCAGGTCATAAATATCTTTCCCTTGGTTTTCCACACCCCACTCTTTGGCGATCCGGATGAGCTTCTCCGGATCTTTTACCTTATAGTTTCCGTCTGCGGAAACGGTGCTCAAAGTGTGGCAGATTTCCCGGCCATGATCGGAATGGGTGGCTGCTCCGCCGGCCACAAAGCGCAGGAAATTTCTGCCGGAGATGCCGTCGGCATCACAGCCGCAGATTCCTCTGGGGGCTTTGGGGGTAATACGGCAGGGTCCCATGGAGCAGATGCGGCAGCAAATGCCCTGCTCCCCGAATTTGCAGTGGGGGGTCTGATTTTTTACCCGCATCTGCCAGGAATCAGCCCCCACCTTTCTGCCTGTCTCCAGCAGCCGCTCTGTGGCTGCGTCGAACTCGTCAATGGTCGTCAGCTTAAAATCACTCATACATGTTCCTCCCTGAATAGAACTTCCGGTTGCTCTTCTGTTTGTCTATATTTTAACAGACTTGTCGCAGAACCGGAATCAACAGACAGTTTCCGGAAGACAACCTTTGATTGATACCTGTTTTTCCTGCCCTTTTGCCGGAATCCGTGGTATACTGGCAGAAGAAGCGAATCTTGCGTTTACGGGAGGATGAGGGAATATGACCATACAGGATCTGGAATACTTTGCCGCTGTCTGCCGGGAACACAGCATCAACCGGGCGGCCAGGCAGCTGTACATAACCCCGCAGGGCCTGAGCAAAGCCCTGAAAACCCTGGAGCAGGAGCTGGGCGCCCGGCTTTTAAACCGCAGTTCCTCCGGGATCTCCCTTACAGATTCCGGCAGCTACCTGCAGGAACATCTGGATGATTTCCTGAAACAGTATTACTCCATCCGCCGGGGCATCCAATCCATCAGCCAGCGGCAGAACCATGAGATCGACCTGCTCTCCGCCTACGGCATTCTGCGGCTGGTGACTCCGGAGTGCATCGGGGAATTTAAAAGGCTGCACCCGGAAATTCATTTCCATTACCGGGAATACCCGGACAGGCAGGTGGAACGCCTTTTCTCCGCCAAGGAGGGAAATGTAGCCTTTACCATCGCCCCGGCTTCCCTGCCGGACTGTTCCCTCCAGAAGCTGGAATCCTTTGAGATCAAGCTGCTGGTCAACCGCCGGCACCCTTTAAGCGGCAGAGAGGCCGTCACCATCCGGGATCTGCAGGGAGAACGGCTGTACATAGAGAGCAGCGAGTTTCAGATCTACCACCTGATCACCGGCCGCTGCCGGGAGGCTGGCTTTGAGCCGGACATCTTTTTTGAGACCAGCGGCTTCTCCCTGTGCCACAAAATGGTCCGGCAGAACAAAGGGATCTCTGTCACCGTGGATTTTATCTTCGAGGATATGCGGGATCCGGAGCTGGTGACCATCCCCTTCTCCGATGGACATTACCGTTGGACCACCTGCATGCTGACCCGGAAGGAGGACCTGGACAATCCGGATCTGCTGCTGTTCCGGAATCATGTGCTCCATTGGATGGAAGAAATCAAAGCCGGAAAAATACAGAGATAGCGTCAATCGAAAAATCCCCTGACAGCTCACGCGGATCTGCGCGTTCTGTCAGGGGATCTCTTTTTATTTTTCAGGTTATCCCTTTACAAACCGGGACAGGAACTCTTTGGTCCTCTGCTCTTTGGGATTGGCAAATACTTCTTTCGGGTCGCCCTCCTCGCAGATGACGCCCTCGGACATGAACACTACGTAGTTGGACACGTCCCTGGCAAAAGCCATCTCGTGGGTCACCACCAGCATGGTCATGCCCTCGTCCGCCAGGCCCCGCATAACCTCCAGAACCTCTCCCACCATCTCGGGATCCAGGGCGGAGGTAGGCTCGTCAAACAGCAGTACTTCCGGCTCCATGGCCAGGGCTCTGGCGATGGCTACCCTCTGCTTCTGGCCGCCGGACAGCTGCCGGGGCTTAGCGTTGATGTAGGGAGCCATGCCTACCCGCTCCAGGTATTTCATGGCGTTCTGCTTCGCCTCGTCCTTTCCTTTCTTCAGCACCTTGATCTGGCCGATCATACAGTTGTCCAGCACCGTCATGTTGTTGAACAAGTTAAAGGACTGGAACACCATGCCTACCTTGGCCCGGTAACCGGAGGCGTCTACCTGCCTGCCGGTAATGCTCTCCCCGTGGAATAAGATATCTCCCCCGGTGGGGGTCTCCAGCAGGTTGACGCACCGCAGCAGGGTGGATTTTCCGGAACCGGAAGCTCCGATGATGCTGGTCACATCTCCGGGACGGACGGTAAAGTCGATATCCTTCAGCACCTGATGACTTCCAAAAGCTTTGGACAGATGCCGGATCTCTAAAATTGCTTCGCTGCTCATTATCGCTCCCCCCTGTTCCTTCCGTGTTTCAGCTCCTGCTCCAGACGCTCCCGGTACTCCTTGCTCTTCTCATCAAAAGGACTTCCCTTCTGGGGATGATTGTAAGTACCGGAGGTAAGCACCAGCTGATCCTCCTTCACCAGTTCATAGTTGTCTGAACCGTCCATCTTCTTCTCCACCCAGCGCAGGATAAAGGAAGCGGTCAGAGTCATGCACAGGTACCCGATCATCTCAATGGTCGCGGAGGGGAAATACTTGTAGGTAGCTCCCACGGCTCCTCTGTGTACGGCGAAAAACTCCGTAAACGCAATAATAAACATAACCGAGGTGTCTTTAATGTTGATGATAAAGTTGTTGCCGATCTGGGGCATGATGTTCCGCAGGGCCTGGGGCAGGATCACATACCGCATGGTCTGGAAGTGATTCATGCCGATGGCCTTGGCTCCTTCCGTCTGTCCGGGATCAATGGACAGAATGCCGCCCCGGACGGATTCCGCCATATAGGCTCCGGTGTTAATGGAAACAACAACGATCGCCGCCAGCCAGACGTTGGAAAATCTTACCTGATTATTCGTAAAATAGGGCAACGCGTAATATACAAACACAGCCTGGAGGATCATAGGCGTTCCCCGGAACACCTCCACATATACCCGGACGATCACCCGGATCAGTGCCAGGAAGAACCGCTTTACCGGCGGATCACTCTTGGAGTGGGGAATGGTCTGCAGGATACCGCATACAAATCCGATGAGACAGCCGATGACGGTGGCTACCAGAGCCAGGATCAGGGTGTTCGCGATACCGTTCAGATAGCTTTTCCAGTATTCTCCCCAGAGAGCCGCCATATCTGAGCCGAGTTCAATCAGCTTCTGCATAAACTTTTGCTCCTTTCTCCCGCCTCAGATCACTCCTGGCTCAGAGGCTGGATTTCAATGGCCTCGTTCATCATCTCATTGAAGTCATCCGCGGTCATAGTGGAAAGCACGCTGTCAATGGCGTCCTTCAGCTCTGTGTTGCCTTTCATAACAGAAACGCCGATATTGATATCGCCCTCATCTGCCTTAAATCCGTCCTCGCTGTCGGAGAAGTCCAGAATGGTCATATCCGGATAGGCGGCGCAGGCGCCCATGGCGGTAGGCATATCCGTACAGATAAAGTCCACGGTATCGGTTTCCAGAGCCATGAGCATGGCCGGCGCGGACTCCGCGGCAGTCTGGATCTTGGCGTCCGGGATCTGGGGCAGCATGGAATCGTACCAGATGGTAGCGATCTGGGCGGTGCAGGTGCCGCCGGACAGATCACTGATACCCTGGGCGGAAGCGTAGGGGCTGTCCTTCTTGGTAACGCAGACAATGGAGGCGTAATAGTAGGGGCCCGCGAAATCTACTTCTTCCATACGCTCCTGGGTCATGGACTGACCGGCGATGACTGCGTCATAGGTACCGGACTGTACTCCGGGAACCAGGGAATCCCAGTCGGTGCGCACCACTTCCAGCTCCCAGCCGTTGGCCTCGCAGATCTTCTTGGCCATCATCACATCGTAGCCGTTGGCGTACTCGTTGGAATCTTTAATGGGAACCGCTCCGTTGGAGTCGTCGGTCTGGGTCCAGTTATAGGGAGCGTAGGCACATTCCATGGCGATGGTCAGCACCCCGTCCTCCACGCCGGAGGAACCGCTTCCGGACTCTTCTCCCTCCGTCTGGGACTCTGAGGTGGCGGAAGAAGAATCAGCCCCTGCAGAGCTTCCGCCTGCGGCCTCTCCCTCATCCTTGCTTCCGCAGCCAGCCAGGGCGGCGGTCATCATCAGTGCCATCAATACAGCGATTCTCTTTTTCATAACGTATCCTTTCCTTTCTTATGTAACTGCTGTGCAATGCGCAAAAAACGACTACAGCGCACAACACCATAGTCGTTTCCAGGTCTCAGATTCAGGTATAGAGAAACCGATAGCGCTCCACACAAAGTGACAGTCGGCGGCATCTTCTGCCGGCAACCAACGGGGAACAGCCAGACCGGTTCACCGTTTCGGCGGAACACCCTTTCTCCCCAGTTCTCAGACGTTCTGGCGCCTCCCGGAGGATACTGATGAGATCCGCACCTCTATCTTGTTCAATTGCTTGACATTATACTACAGGGTTCGACCATTGTCAATTCTAAGTTCCGGCAGAATGGTGGCGCACATGGTGATAAAACAGGCGGCTCCGCCGATAAAATTGGAGATGGGCTCCGCCAGAAAGACCCCCATGACCCCCAGGCCGGCCACATGGGGCAGGATAAAGGTCAGGGGCACCACAATGATAATCTTCCGGAACAGGGAGAAAAAAATTGCCTGCCTGGCTTTTCCCAGGGATTTAAACACGCTCTGCCCCGCGATCTGGAAGGCCATCATAAAAAAGCCGAAGAAATACAGATGCAGGCAGGGCACTGCCGTCTCCACCAGCTCCGGATCCCGGTTAAATATGCTGATAAACAGCCTTGGAAACAGAAAAAGGATCAGCCACATGGCTGCCAGATAGATCACGGTCAGCAGAGTCATAAACCAGATTCCCCGCTTCACCTTTCGGCACTGCCCCTCCCCGTAGTTGTAGCTCATGACCGGGGAAGCCCCGTCCCCCATGGCCTGCGCCGGGGTCTGGGCGATCTCCCGGATGGAGTTCACCACCGTCATGACGCCGATGTACAGGTCTCCGCCAAAGGTCTGCAGCATGGAATTGCAGGCTGCCTGGACCACGGAATTAGTGCAGGACATGACAAACCCTGCGGTTCCCAGGCTGAGAATTTTTTTCACCCGCCGGGCTTCCAGACGAAATTCTTCCCGCCGCAGCTTCAGCTCCGCGTTCCTTCCCCGCAGGAACCCCACCACCCAGACCGCGGAAAGGAACTGGGAAAGGATGGTGGCAAAGGCCGCTCCCCGGACGCCCCAGCCCAGCACAAAAATGAACACCGGATCCAGGGCGATATTGGCAAGGGCTCCCAGCAGCACTGTCAGCATCCCCACCCGGGCGAACCCCTGGCTGTTGATAAAAGGATTCATTCCCAGGGCGATCATTACAAAAATACTGCCGCACAGATAGATCATGATATAGTCTCTGGCATAGGGATAGATGGCGTCGCTGGCCCCGAAAAGGTACAGCAGCGGCTTATGGAAGATAAGCCCGGCAATGGTGAGCCCCGCCCCCAGAAGAAGCAGCAGGAAAAAGGAATTGCACATGATCCGCTCCGCCTCCTGCCGGTTTCCCTTTCCCCGCTCCATGGCGCACAGAGGCGCGCCGCCGCTGCCCACCAAATTGGCGAAAGCAGTCACAAACATTAAAATAGGAAAGCAGAGCCCCAGACCGCTGAGTGCCTGGGTTCCTACATCCTTCATCTGGCCGATGTACATCCGATCCACAATATTGTAGAGCAGATTCAGAAGCTGGGCCACCATCATGGGCAGCATCACCTGCATGATATTCTTCTGTACGCTTCCCTGGGAAAAATTTGTTTGATGCGCTTTCAAATTATTTTCCTTCTTTCTGTCAGTCCGGCGCCGCGGCACCGATATGGTTTACTGGCATTATAAAATACAGGGATTTCGATTGCAAGGTTTTCACAGGTTTTCCGCGCAGAGGATCCCGATCCCGCCTCCTGCCCGTCCTGCCTCCGGCGGGATCCCCCTGCGGAGATAGTCCCTCAGAAGGATCAGCGGCAGATAACCCTGCTGTTCAAAATCCTGGGGAATGGTAAAGTCCACGCTTCCCTCCAGAAGCAGCCGGCGGATGCTCTCATTGATGTCGTGGCAGATCACCCGTATCTCTCCTTTTCTTCCCGCGGCCCGAACCGCCTCCGCGCAGCCGGAAACATTCAGATTAGCCATATAGATTCCCGCCAGTTCCGGATGATCCCGCAGCATCTCCGCCACCACAATGCAGGTCGTCTCATAGTCATTAAAGGTTTCCGCCGTCAGGATCTGTTCCGGCCGGAATCCCCGCTCTTCCATACGGCTGCAAAATCCCTCCAGCCTCTGCCGGTGGCCGTCAAAGCGCCGGTTTCCCACCGCCGCCAGCACCAGCCCTCCCCGGGGGACGCAGCGGCTCATGAGCTCCCCGGCTATCCTGCCGGCTTTGTTCATTTCCTGTCCCACAAAACACAGCCTCCGGCTCCCCGGCAGATCAGAGTTAAAGGTAACACAGGGAATCTTTCGCTCCTCAAGAGCGTTGATCCTGGCCTCAATGGCGGGATCATTCAGGGCGCAGACCGCCATTCCCTCCGCCTGCTCCGCAGCCAGCTCATCCAGCAGCTCCACCGCCTCCTGGGGGATCTCCGTCCGGCAGCGGCGGACCAGCACCTGCACATTCTGCTCCTCCAGTTCCCGGCTGGCTCTGCGGATCCCGTTCTCCACCTCCTCCCGGAACTGATCGCCCCAGTTAGGCAGAAGAACCCCCAGTTTCAGAGGGACGGCGGCCGCTTCTTTTTTCTGCCGGTACAATTCTTTCGGGGAAATATACCCCGTCTCGGCAATCACCGACAGCACTCTGGCCTTCACCTCCTCGCTGACATAAGACCTGCGGTTCAGCACCCGGTCCACGGTTCCCCGGGAAACTCCCGCCTTCTCCGCAATCTGCTGGATTGTAACCCTTTTTCCCATTTTCAGCCTCCTGCCCACAGCTTTCTGTGCTATGCACATATTTGTTCTATTGTAATCGCGGGCTTTTCCTTTGTCAATGTAAAAAAACGTATTGAATTTTTACGCATAATGCCGAATTTTTCCCGGTTTATCCCGAAGGCTTGACTTTTGCGGGAGAATGATTTATTTTATGTGCAAAGCACAGAATATGTGCAAAGCCCAATCCTATAATTCCTAAATCAACAAAGGAGGTACCCCATGAAGTTTTTAAAATCCGCCTGTATCGAACCCATGTACAGTGAAATTCCTTTTCTGGACCGATTCCAGGCTGCCAAAGACGACGGTTTTGAATTTGTGGAATTCTGGAGCTGGACAGACAAAGATCTGGACGCGGTAAAGGCTGCCGCGGAAGCGGCGGGCATCGGCATTTCCGGTTTTAACGGAGACGCGGAACTCTCTCTCATTGATCCCGCCCAAAAAACAGATTATCTGGAATTTCTGAAAAAGTCCGTTGCCGCCGCCCAAAAGACAGGCGCCCGCAGTGTGACTATCCATTCCAATGGCCTGGGAGAAGGCGGCCTTGTGATCAACGATTACCGGGATCTCTCTGACACCGTAAAACTCTGCGCCATGTTCGGCACTCTGATGGAATGTGCGAAGATCGCGGAGGAAAGCGGGATTCAGATGAATCTGGAACCTCTGAACGTCACCACGGACCATGTGGGAAATTATCTGCAGACCACCCGCATGGCCGCTGAGATGACCCGCCTTATCGGCTCCCCGAAGCTGAAAGTGTTGTACGACGCCTATCACATGCAGCTGAATGAGGGCAGTCTCTGTGACAACATCCGCAGGTATGCGGATCAGCTGGGACACATTCATGTGGCGGATGCCCCCGGACGCCATGAGCCCGGCACCGGAGAGATCAACTACGCCAAAGTTCTCTCCTGCCTGGAGGGAAGCGGCTATTCGGGCCTCATCGGCTTTGAGCTGATCCCGGAGACTTCCACCTTGGAGGCAGTAAAAGCGATTATGAAGCTCTGACTCTCCTGCGGGTAGATTGCATTTTTCCTCTCCGGAAGGTACAATCATGGCAGGAGGAAAAATGAATGACTCAAATAGACAACGAAAAATTCGGAGATCTGATCCGCAGGCTCCGCAAGGAAAAGCATATGACCCAGAAAGAGCTGGCACAGAAGCTGTTTGTCTCTGATAAAACCGTCAGCAAGTGGGAACGGGGGGCCGGTATGCCGGGCATCACTCTGCTTCTGCCTCTGGCGGAAGCTTTGGGCGTTACGGTTACGGAACTTCTGAAAGGAGAACGGATCGCTGACAGCCAGACTCTAAAACCGGAAGAGGTGGACCGGCTTCTTTCCGGTCCCCTGAAGCGTTCCGCGCAGGAAACCCAGAGCTGGAAAGGACGGCTCTGGAAGCTGCTCTACGGAGTGGGCGCATTGTCTGCCGCGGCGGAGCTTTTCCTGCTGTTCCGCTGCGGCCTGCCCTGGGAACAGCTGAAGGAGCTGATGAAGATCACAGCTATGATGCTCCTCTTCGGGGTCTGGCTCTGCTTTCTGATTCCCAGACAGCTTCCTCCCTATTACGATCAAAACAAAATCGACTATTTTACCCAGGGACCCTTCCGCATTCATATGCCCGGCTTATCCTTCAGCAACCGAAACTGGTTCTATATCAGCCGCGTCCTGCGGATTTTCCTTCTGGCTGTCATGGTTCTCTACCCCCTGGCCTGCTGCATTCTCTTTTTTTCAGGCGGCGCGGATCTCTGGGATCTCTTGAGTCCCATCCTCCTCACCGCCGCCCTGGCCGGTATGGCGGCCGCCGCCTATGCCGCGGCAAGAAAACACAGATAACAGAAAGGAGACATGGTTCCCCGGATGGTTCTCATCCGGCCATGTCTCCTTTTCTGTCAGGTCTATGCTTCTTTACTGGATCGGCTCAAAGTCAATGGCTCCGTGCTTGCACAGGGGGCATACAAAGTCATCCGGCAGCACATCTCCCTCGTAGATGTATCCGCACACCTTGCAGACAAAGCCTTTCTTGCCCTCGGTCTTGGGTTTGGGCTTTACGTTGGTCTGATAGTAGGTGTAGGTCATGGTGTCTTTATCGCTCATAACACGGGCCTCGGTCACGGAGCAGATAAACATGCCGTGGGTTCCCAGATCCACATACTGCTCCACTTTCAGAGAGAAGCAGGCGTTGATGTATTTGGGAAGGATCCGCAGGCCGTTGTCGGAGCGGACCTCCGCCCAGCCGGCAAACTTGTCCGCCACCCGGCCGCTCTGGAAGCCGAAGTTCTGGAATACCGAGAAGGGGGCTTCCACAGAAAGGCAGTTTACGTTCAGGACTCCCGTCTGCTTAATCACATGGTGGGAATAGTTGGCCTTGTTGATGTTGACCGCCACCCGGTTGGGGTTGTCGGAAACCTGGGTCACGGTGTTGACAATGAGGCCGTTGTCCTTCTTGCCGTCGTTGGAGGTTACCACGTACAGGCCGTATCCGATGCGGAACAGAGCGGTAAGGTCGTTCTTGTTGGCCGCGTCAGGAGACTGGGCGATGTACTCTCTGCAGAGCTCCTCCGCCATAGCCTCCAGCTGGTCTTTGGTCTCCTTCTTGACGCCGGACCAGATGGTCACCTGATGGTTCAGCCAGGTGATCTTCTGGCTGTCCGCGAACATTTCTTTCATGATCTTGGCCGCCATGGGGGACCAGGATCCGTTTTCAATAAGCCCGATGGTGCGGTTCTGGAAATTCCGCTCTGTCAGATGCTCAATGAAATCCCGCATGAAGGGGAAGATGCCGGCGTTGTAGGTGGTGGTGGCCAGCACCAGTTTTCCGTAGCGGAAGGCGCTGGCTACGGCTTCCGCCATGTCGCATCTTGCCAGGTCGTACACAGCGACCTTGGGGCAGCCTTTGGCTTTCAGCTTCTCCTCCAGAATCTCCACCGCCTGTTTCGTGTGGCCGTACACGGAGGTGTAGGCGATCATGATGCCCTCGGACTCTACGGAGTAGGAAGACCAGATGTTGTATTTTTCCAGATAATGGCCCAGGTTCTCTTTCAGAATGGGACCGTGAAGGGGACAGATCATGGCGATATCCAGGCCGGAAGCAGCTTTCAGAAGATTCTGCACCTCGTTGCCGTATTTCCCCACAATGCCGATGAAATACCGGCGGGATTCATCGTCCCAGTCCTCCTCCGCATCCAGGGCTCCGAACTTGCCGAAGCCGTCCGCGGAAAACAGCACCTTCTCTGTGCTCTCGTAGGTCACCATAACCTCCGGCCAGTGTACCATGGGGGCGTAGACAAAGTTCAGCACATGCTTCCCAAGGGAAAGAGATCCGCCGTTTTCCGCCAGCAGCTTGCGGTTCTCAATGTCCATATCAAAGAAATTGTCCATCATGGCAAAGGCCTTCTCTGTGGAAACAACCACTGCCTCCGGATAGGTGTTGACAAAATTCTGAATGTTGGCCGCGTGGTCCGGCTCCATGTGCTGTACGACCAGGTAGTCCGGCTTCCGTCCCTCCAAGACATTGGCGATGTTGTCCAGCCACTCATGGGTAAAGTTAATATCAACCGTGTCCATGACAGCCACTTTCTCATCCAGGATCACATAGGAATTGTAGGACATACCGTTTGGAACCACATATTGGCCCTCAAACAGGTCCACCTGGTGATCGTTGACCCCCACGTAACGGATGGTATCAGTAATCGTCGGCATAAATGAAACCTCCTTATTCTCTAAAACTGTAATGATATCGTTCCGCATCCATTATAGCAGAGCGGCATGAAATCAGCAATGTTCTTCTTTGGTAAAAAATGGACTGTATTTTTCTTCTGAATACAGACAGAAAACAATTGCATTTACTACAAAAGCGATATATAATGAAAGCATATACTACAAACGTAGTTTTAAATATTCAGAGGGGGTGATTCTTATGCTGATAAATATCATAAAAATCAATCTGTTGGCAGCGGTTTTTATTCTCGCGGCACTGTTGATTTCTCGTCTTCTCAAAAATAAGTATTCCGTCAGGTGGAAATATTTTGTATGGCTGTTTGTGGCTGTTTTTCTTCTCTTTCCATTTGATCTGATAAGCACTGATCCGGTAATCCAGGTGCGGATTCCTCAGAATATATACCTTCGGCATCCGGCGGAAGCTTCTTCTGACACGGCGCACGCAGAAGCAGACAAAAAACCTGCATCCGAAAAAGATCGGAAAGGCTTACCTTCCGAGGAAGGTAAGCAAAGTACAGCCGGGAACTGGAACTGATCTTTGTCCATGAGATGAACCACTATCTGCATAAAGATATCCTGTATAAGCTGTTTCTGCTCACAGTAAAGACTATCTACTGGTTTAATCCTCTGCTGAACCTTATGTTCAGGGAAGCCGGACGCGACCTGGAATCCTTATGCGACAGCCGCGTGATGAAATATACCGCCAGCAGAGAGGAAAAAATATCTTACGGAAAGCTGCTCATGAAAACAGCGGCAGAAAAGAAACCCGTCGGTGAGATTGCCGCTGATCTGAACGACGGCACCGCGAAATTTAAAGAAAGGGTGATTTATATGATGCATGCCGATAAACGAAAAAAAGGGGGGCCCATCGCATTGGCAATTATCTTCTCTCTTGTGGCGCTGAATGGTCTTATTGGCTGTTCCATTGCGCGGGATGACCATTCAGCATCAGACAACAGATCAATAAAAAATCCCGTCTCGGAATCCGAGATAAAAAATGATACAATTCCGACAGATGCGCCAAGCAGCCCATCCGGAGAAACAGCTTCTCAGGGCATAGAAATCTCAGAGTATTTTGAAAAATACCGGGAACTGGAAACCCTGCTTCAGATGGAACCGGTTGAAAACCCAAACTTAAATGTGGGATATGAAAAAGACGGATTCAGTATAACTTATTCCACCGGCGCTTCCATCGGTGATCCTGCCTGCAGTATGTCAGACACCGGCAGCGAAATTGTGCAGCTTTATGGATGTACCATAGGCGATGATATCGATATATTTGAGAAAAATCTCATGGATAACGGCTGGAAGAGAGAAGGAAACCGAATGAAAGAAAATTATGTAATGCAGGGAACGGATCATACATACTGGCTGAATTTAGAGTTTGGAGCTGACGGAGCAGTCACCAGCTGGTATTGGTCAAATTGGAGAGATGGCGATTACGCGCCTGAAATCCATGAAAATACGGAAGACATTCCCGTCGAACTGTCGGCTTATCTGTATTCCTATGAACCTCTGATAAAGGTTTTGAATATGGAACATACCGATTCATGGGATACTCTCCATGGTAATTCCTATGTCAGAGATGGATTTTACCTGGAATTTCTTCCGTATCAGCTAAGCATGAAAAACGAGGGCAATCCGGATGTCACATTAAACGGATGCCGGCTCGGAGACAGTATAGATACCTTTGACCATGCCCTTTTAAACGATGAAAGAGGAAACAAGTGGATAAGACTGGACGAAGGAGAACAGGGCATTTATGTAAAACCTGTATTCCAGCCGAACCGGGTACTGCGCCTTGAATTATCCTGTGATGAGCAGGGAAAGGTCACATCATGGTATTTGAATGACTGGCAGGAAAGCGCGGATACGGCAGAGGATTTGTGGAATGAGTTTTATGCTGTTCAGCCATGATTCAAAAGTTCTTTGCAAGCCTTAAACTTTGAGGGGCAGAATGTTTGCCCCTCAGTTCGGCCGCATCTATACTATCGTTCCCGCAAAATTTCAGATTCGATGATTTCTAATTGCTCTGCGGGTTCATTCATACCATAGGAAACCTCTAAAAGTGCCCAGAATCCCCTATCGTTCTTTAAATCTTTATAGATATTCAGTCTGCTTATCAGCGAAGGAGTTACCAGTAATTTTATTGCGCCTTCCGTACCATAAGTCCGTATACCCGCAGCAATAACAATGATTGAATCCTTACGGCAAGGATTCGGAAAACGCATCACAAACCCAATATCTCTTTTACGTTCATATAAATTGTACTGTTCCGGCGGATACATTTCATTATCTTTTGAAATATAGTATCTCCTTTTTCCATTGCTCAGTTGTTCATGTAGAATACTCAAAGCATTCTTATAAATCGATTGCGCCAATGCAACCCCCGTTTCAAATAAAGGATTGGCGCCAGGTCCCCCGAAAATATAAATATTTCCACAAGAAAAGATTTCCTTAGGAGCCCTGTGACCATTGACCGAAATTATATCTAACTTTTCTTGCGCCATGCTCCATGCAATCTTTTGAAAAGCAACCGTCAATTTACTGATACCAGATGCCTCACTGGATATAGTCTTGAGCCGATAGTCATATTCCTGATCCACTTCCGGAAATACTCTGCTGATATGTTCTTTTGTGGCATATCCGTAAACAATATAATTCTTTTCTTTGGGATAGATCAGCATTTTTCGGAGAATCAATTCTGAAGAATTTATATTTTTTTGAAGCAGCAAAGTCAATTCTTTCCGAATGTTGAGTTTTCCCATTTGGGATAATTCATATTTTATAATGCGCAAATGCTGAATATCAAAAGGAATTTTTTCATCCTGGCTTAAAATCACCACAGGACGGTTTAAAGCGATTGCAATACCTAATTCATAAAAAATATTCGCATAAGATTCTTGTCGTACAAAGGAAATATCTGCAATAAAAATTCTGGAATTCTGTATTAGCTGTCGAATTTGGGAGCTTACATTTTCCGACTCGCTGATTATCTCATCACTGCGTATGGGCAGCATTCCAGCATCGACTACAGCGGGATAGATGATCTCTTCGTATACATGCGCAAATTTATTCGAAAAATCAATAGCTATAAATGCATAACTGCCTAGTGTATTCCACACCTCATCATAGTAATTAATCATTTGTTTTTTTCTCCTGGGTAAACACAAGCAGGGAGGAAGACATACATTCCGGCATATGATTTTCCATTTCCCACTTTTTTGCATTTGTCAGCATTCTCTGATACTCTTTTTCTTCTAAATGATGGATTATTTCGTAGCATTTAGATGATAGTTTTTCTACTACATTTGTATTGTAAAAATATTCTTTTACGTTCATTACTGAATTGTTTCTTTCAAGTACAAAACCATATTCTGCCATGTTCTGTACAATCCATGCCAAATCATGGGTTCTGGAACATTCCATTTTATACGCTGTTTCTGAAAATTGATACCATGTTGTAGCAGCAATATCTTCCGGCAGCATCGTACGCATTAAAAGTATTCCCGCCGGTTTTATAAGCCGGAATATCTCTTTCTGAAAACTCCGGAAAGACTTTAAATGTTCTATCAGCATGGATGCTAATACAACGTCAACCGAATCATTATTTAATGGTGTACAGCAAATATTTCCATGAATCCATTGTACGTCATTTGTCCTTTTTCTGGCAATTGACAACATTGTTTCATCAATATCTATTCCAATTACCATTTCAAATGAAGATGCCAACGGAACACTGAACCGTCCCACACCGCATCCACAATCCAGAAGTACTCCTCTCTTCTGTTCCGGAACTGCGGTAAGAAATAACTCTACCCATTTTTCAACCCGTTTTTCTTTGTCCCGATAGCTTTCAAAAGCTGCGGCAAAAGACATCATTTACCTCTTTTCATATGTTGTTCACGCAATCTTACTGCTTCTTGTATTCCAGCGCTGCGTACAGATCTCCTTTGATCCGATCCGCATCCTTTTTTAACCATTCGTGCAATCTGTCCTTCTCAGCCCGCTCCAACTGCCATATCCATTGATCATATTCCAGTTCCGGTTTCCAGTTTATTTCGAATGATAATTCTGTAAACCTGACACTTAAATCATCTTTTTCAAGGGAGCGCAGATTCCATTCTTTGGCAAATTTGTTGTATCTCAGTATTCTTTCTTCTATGCATACATCCACTGTCTCCACAGCGCTCTGCAGAACCAGCTCCATTTCTTTATCCTTCCGGAACCGGCAGCGTTTTAACCGGATCTGCTGGTACCACTTTTTCAGCGCATATAACTGCGCAAGAAATTCTATGTTGTGATCCTGAATCTTTTTTAAATGTCTGTCCGAAAGCCGCGTATTGGATTCCGAAAAATCTTTATCCAAATTCACGCCGGCTTCCGCATGAAGCTGATTCGCGGCTACCGGTTTTCGGATCACCTGCCCCGCGGCAGTCATAGTTCCAAATCCTATGGAGGAAGGGCCCACAATTCCTGATAATCCTCCCAGAAAGATTCTTGGCTGATCCAGAAAGACTCCCTCCGTAACCGTTCCAATCAAGGATGGAGTGGCTTTGTCACCGGCCTCCCCCCAGGGGGCATAGTTGAAATGAATAAAACCGCTTCCTACCTCGGTATGCTGTACTCTTGATTTTCCTCCGGTTATCAGGACATCGCAAAAATTAATCAAGGATCCCAGCGTTACTCCGTACATTAAAACAGACTGCTTTAATCCTACTGCATGCGCGGTTGACGCCTCTTCCTCCAGCAAGGTTCCCGGACGAAAATGCGCGTTTGCTCCTGCCCTTGCCCTTGGCAGAAGTGTTGTCCCGGATAAAAATCCGCTTGCGACTTCCGCATGCGGGCCGATTACAGAATCGCTGACTGCAGCCGGACCCTCAGTGCCGATTTTAGCATAAGATCCTATAAAGGTTCTCTTTCCCGTCAGGCGGGTTCCCGGATAAAGGATACTTCCGCTGCCAATTCTGTCAATTTCCACTTCCCGGGAAATATATGTTTGCCTGGGATCCAGAATTGTCACGTTTTTTTCCTGCAGTTTCTGAATTTTCCATTCCATTTCTTCCATCATTTTCTGTCTTGCCATACCTCCGCAGAATTTCTTTTCAAACGATTCTCCGCTGCTGTTTTCCCTGAAACTATTTCCACAGCAAATGCATCATAGCTATACATGTTGCCACAAGCGCAAGCGGAAAATAAAATCCCAATTCTGATTTGGAAAACACTGCTTTCAAATAGTCTCTCTTTTGGCCGAAATCCGATGTATCCATGTTAAAATCAATCTGGCTGTCCTCTTTGCATCTTACGTTATTATACAATTTTCTAAACAATCTTTCTTTTAGGAGATAATAAGAATCAATTCCCCAAAAAATAATAATCGGTATATAAGCGATAAAAAAGTATGTTCTGTCTGCATCTTTATCAGATAGGACAAAAATCCCAGCCACAAGTGTTACCACCCAGCCTTTTAAAGCAAACGAATTCCTACTCATTCTTTCAATGATACTCTGTATCATTTTCATATGTTCGATCTTGTTCAAACCCTTATTCATCCTGTAACGTATACTTATTATTTCATCAGAAGCAAAATATCTTTTAATTCCTGGCATCCGTCAGCAAATACATCTAAATCGAATTTAAGAGATGTCTCTCTAAATCATTTTTGAAAGAAACATCTCTTAAAATCATTTTCTCTGATTCTGTTTTGTCAATGGAAATATCCGCGGCCGGGGCATCGAGAGGAAATTTTCCTCTCTCCGCCTTTAGGCTCTCATACAGATATTTCCTTCTCTGGCTGTATCGCCGATCAGAATTTTCCTGCCTTGGCAGCTTCCTCGATGGCTACGGCTACGGCTACGGTCATTCCAACCATGGGGTTGTTGCCCGCGCCGATGAGACCCATCATCTCTACGTGAGCCGGTACGGAGGAGGAGCCTGCGAACTGGGCGTCGCTGTGCATACGTCCCATGGTATCGGTCATTCCGTAGGAAGCCGGGCCGGCTGCCATGTTGTCGGGATGCAGGGTACGGCCGGTGCCGCCGCCGGAGGCAACGGAGAAGTATTTCTTGCCGGCCTCGATGCGCTCTTTCTTATAAGTACCTGCTACCGGATGCTGGAAACGGGTGGGGTTGGTGGAGTTTCCGGTGATGGATACGTCCACGTTCTCTCTCCACATGATGGCTACGCCTTCCTGTACATCGTTGGCGCCGTAGCAGTTTACTTTCGCTCTGGGGCTCTCCGGATCTTTGGAGTAGCATTTCCGGAATACTTCTTTCAGCTCGCCGGTGAAGTAATCATACTCTGTCTCCACATAGGTGAAGCCGTTGATCCGGGAGATGATCTGAGCGGCGTCCTTGCCCAGTCCGTTCAGGATGACGCGGAGGGGTTTCTTACGCACTTTGTTGGCTTTCTCGGCGATACCGATGGCGCCCTCAGCGGCCGCGAAGGACTCGTGGCCTGCCAGGAACGCGAAGCACTCGGTGTCCTCTTCCAGAAGCATCTTGCCCAGGTTTCCATGTCCCAGACCTACTTTTCTGCGGTCTGCCACGGAGCCGGGAATACAGAAGGACTGCAGTCCCTCGCCGATGGCTGCTGCTGCCTCGGAAGCCTTGCGGCAGCCTTTCTTGATGGCGATGGCGGCGCCTACGGTGTAAGCCCACTTCGCGTTCTCAAAGCAGATGGGCTGGATGCCCTCTACCATCTTGTATACGTCCAGGCCGGCAGCCTTGGTCACCTCGGCCGCGCCCTCAATAGAGTCGATGCCGTACTCAGCGAGCTTTGCCAGAACCTGTTTTTCTCTTCTCTCATATGATTCAAATAAAGCCATCTTTTTCGTTCCTCCTCTATTACTCTTTTCTCGGGTCAACAATCTTTACAGCGTCAGCTACGCGGCCGTACTGTCCGGAAGCTTTCTCCAGAGCAGTCTGGGCGTCGTCGCCGTTCTTGATGAAATCCATCATTCTTCCGAAGTTCACATACTTGTAGCCGATGATCTCATCGTTCTCATCCAGAGCGATGCCGGTTACATAGCCTTCTGCCATCTCCAGGTAGCGGGGGCCCTTCTTCAGGGTTCCGTACATGGTTCCAACCTGGGAACGAAGTCCCTTGCCCAGATCCTCCAGACCCGCGCCGATGGGCAGACCTTCCTCGGAGAAGGCGCTCTGGGAACGTCCGTAAACGATCTGCAGGAACAGCTCTCTCATAGCAGTGTTGATGGCGTCGCATACCAGGTCAGTGTTCAGAGCTTCCATGACGGTCAGGCCGGGAAGGATCTCAGAAGCCATGGCTGCGGAATGGGTCATGCCGGAGCAGCCCAGAGTCTCTACCAGAGCCTCCTGGATGATTCCGTCTTTTACATTCAGAGTCAGCTTGCAGGCTCCCTGCTGGGGGGCACACCAGCCAACACCGTGAGTCAGGCCGGAAATATCTTTTACTTCCTTAGCTTTTACCCATTTTGCCTGTTCCGGAATCGGAGCTGCGCCATGATGAACGCCCTGATGTACCGGACACATCATTTCTACCTCTTTTGAATAAATCATTGTGTAACTCCTTTCAAAATTGATGTTTAACACTGTATGGCTCCGGACGCTTCAGCCGCGCCCAGATTCCTTTCTATTTTCTCACAAACTGTCCGTTTCGTAAAGTGTTTTTTCGATTTTATGTCGCTTCTCCTTTCCCGGCCGCTTTTGTTTTCTGCGGTTTTTTATAGTATATGGCCGCCGCGTCAAAGCAGGCCCTTAAGGCTGTCTGGTTTCTCAGCTGCCGCACATTCAGGGTGTGGCGGGCCACAAAATGATTCAGCTTCCCCATATATTCCTCCGGGGAGACGGTTCCCTCGGCCACGTAGGTGAGTCCCTTTTCCCAGCTGGCCGTCAGTTCCGGGTTCAGCAGAGGGCGGATGGAGGCGTTGACCACGTCAAAGACCATCTCCCCCAGCTGAGTGGGGGTGATGATCTGGGTTTTTTTGTTCAGGGCAAGATATTTGATATGGAACAGCTTTTTCAGAATCTCCGCCCGGGTGGCGGAGGTGCCGATGCCGCTGCCTTTGATCTGCTCCCGGAGTTCCTCGTCCTCAATAAGCTGGCCTGCGTTTTCCATAGCCAGGATCATGGAACCGGAATTGTACCGCTTGGGCGGAGAAGTCTCCCCTTCTTTGATCTGAAAGGCCTCCACCGGCAGAACACTTCCTTTCTTCAGCCCGGACAGTGCCTGAAGAAAATCCGCGCCGCAGAGGGCATCCTCCTCCCCTTCTTCCTTTTTTCTGGTCTGAGGCAGTCCCGCCACTTTCAGATACCCCTCCTCCGCCAGCACCTTAAAACTGGAGAAGAAGGCCTCCTTTCCCATGCGGGAGACCAGGGAAATCTTCTGGTACACCGCCGGGGGATAAAAAATGCTCAGAAACCGCCGGACAATGGTGCCGTAGACCTTTCCCGAAAGCTCGGAGAGCCGGGAGAGATTCTGCAGTCCCTGGCCCGTAGGGATGATGGCGTAGTGGTCAGTGATCTGTTTATCGTTGGTGTAGCGGCTCTTGCCGATATTCCTGTAGGCTTCTTTTTCCAGAATCTCCGACGCGAAGCCGGACGCAGGCTCATACCGGGTCAGTCCCCGGATATTTTTCTGAATTTCCCTGGCCACCGCCGAGGACAGGACTCTGGCATCAGTTCTGGGATAGGTCACCAGTTTTTTCTCGTACAGTTCCTGGACCACCGACAGGGTCTGGTCCGGGCTGATCTTATACAATTTTGAGCACTCGTTCTGCAGCTCCGCCAGGTTATAGAGCAGAGGGGGATTTTTCAGTTCCTTTTTTCTCTCCGCCTTCTCCACCGCGGCTTCCCGGGGAACTATGGCCTCCAGCTGCTTCACCAAGTCCTGCGCGTCCTCTTTCTTCTTGAATCCGTTTTCCTTATAGAGAAGGGGCGACTGGAAATACCCGCTGCCTTCCACGGCCCGCCACTCCCCCTCAAAGGTTCTGCCGCCGTACTTCTGTTTCGCCAGCACCCGGTAGAAAGGGGTTTTCACAAAATTGCGGATCTCTCTCTCCCGGCGGACCACCATGCCCAGGACACAGGTCATGACCCGGCCCACAGACACCGCCTGATATTTTCCTCCCAGATAATTGGTGACGGAATAGCCGTATTTCAGGGACAGGGCCCGGGAAAAATTGATCCCCATGAGATAATCCTCCTTGGCCCGCAGATAGGCGGAATCCGCCAGATGGTCGTACTCGCTTAAATCTTTGGCTTCCCGGATTCCCCGGAGGATCTCCTCCTCCGTCTGGGAGTCGATCCACACCCGCTTCTGCTTTTTCCCGTGAACCTGGGCCATCTGGGCTACCAGCCGATAGATGTATTCCCCCTCCCGCCCGGAGTCGGTGCAGACGTAGATGATGTCCACATCCTCCCGGTTCAGAAGGCCGCTGACGATCTGAAACTGTTTTTTCACCTCCGGAATCACCTCATACTTAAAATGCTCCGGCAGGAAAGGCAGAGTCTCAAAACTCCATTTCTTATATTTTTCATCGTACTTGTCCGGATAGCTCATGGTAACCAGGTGTCCCACGCACCAGGTCACCACGGAATGGTCCGATTCCAGATACCCGTTCCGCCGGGCCATGGACTCTTTCAGGGCTTTGGCGAACTCCTGGGCCACGCTGGGCTTCTCCGCTATGTACAGCGCTTTAGACATATTTCTTCTCCCTTACAGATTTTCTGGGAATAAACGCCTCCGCCAGAACTTCGCCCCTGAGCTGCCGGCCCACCACAGAACAGATCCCCCTTCCGGTTTCCGCAGGCTCCACCCGCACACCGCCCGGGAAACCGCTGACTTCATACCAATTTCTTTCCAGATCCTGCATATGTCCTTTGACTCTCAGAACCTTTCCCAACGCCGGATCCGACATCAGCCGGCGCACCCGCTTCTCCAGATCCTCTCTGTTTTCGCAGAGATCCGCGGTTTCCCGGCTCTCAAATTCCAGTCCCAGGCGGTTCCTCTCCCGGCTGTATCCGGGGAAACGGCATCCCCCTTCCAGAAATGCCTCAAAATCCTTTCCTTCCAGCTGATCCAGGGGTTTCCGGCAGATCCGCTCCCGGGACACAGGGGCAAAGCCCCGCTCTTTCAGCAGACCGTCCGCCTGCTCAAGCAGCTGCTCCTCCTGCGCTTCCCGGGCCTGCTCCCTTTTACTGATCCACAGGGTTCCGGCTGAAAAAATCTGGGTAAACGTCAGATACCCGGCTCCGCCGGCAAAAGCCTCTCCGCTGAGAGGATCCAACACCGTGAGCATGCTTCCGGCACGGCAGCAGGCTTTCACCTCCTGCAGTTCCATGGCGTCAAAAAATTCGCCTGCGTCGTAAATGCCCGGAGCCTCCACGATCACCCGGTCGCAGCCATCCATGGCGCCCCGGATCAGCATACTCTGAAATTTTGCCGCTCCGCCGCAGCGCAGACAGACGCCGGAGAGATCTACGATCTCGCAGCCTGTTTTCTCCAGCATCGCCGCGTCCACTCCCACCGGACTGAAATCCATCTGGATCACCCGCACTTTCAGCCCTTTGTTTTTAAGATATCTGATATATCTGTCTATCCAAACGGTTTTCCCGGAACCGGGAAAACCTGCAATAAGATCCACTTTCATCCGCATTCCGCCTCCTTCTCCGAACATCGGTCGGTCAGATATCGGGGTCAAAATCCTGACCCGGCTTTTCGGTATATAGTATAGCAGACTTTTCCCCGCCTGCACAGAAAAAAGGCCGCATCCGGGTTTTTTACCCCGAACACAGCCTTTTTTCCGTCGTTTCATGCATCGGACGGCTATGTACTACTTGTCCGCGCTCATCTTGCGCAGCGGCAGAGCCAGAAGTACAGCGCCGCCCACCATATTCCCAAGCGTAACGATCAGCATGGAGAACAGCATACTGGAGATGGACACCCCGGGCACCATAAAGCCCACAGCCGTAAACAGGGCCATGTTGGCGATGCAGTGCTCAAATCCGGCGATGACAAATCCGGAGATGCAGATGACAATCATCAGGAACTTGGCGGCCTCCTCCTTGCATTTGGTGCCGCAGGCCACGGCCAGACACACGAAGAAGTTACACAGGACCGCCCGGAAAAACATTTCCCCGGGAGCAATGGAGAGTTTTCCATCGATCATGCCCGCGAAAAATTCCTTGGTTCCGGAACCTCCCGCCAGCACCCAGATACCGGCAAACAGAAAGCATCCCACAAAGTTTCCGATGTAGCTGACAATCCAGACCTTTACGGTCTGTCCCCAGGTGACGGCGTGGTCATAGGCTCCAAAGGCCATGACCAGGTTATTCCCCGTAAACAGCTCGCTTCCGATAAACACAATCAGAAGTACGGCGATGGAGAACACCAGGCCTCCCAGGAATTTACCCCATGCGGCGGAAGTGTCCGCGAACAGACTGTTTACCACGTTGCTGTAGATCATAGCCACGGCAATGAAAAATCCCGCCATCATGGCACGGATAAAATACTTGCCGGGATGATCCCGAAGCGTAGAAGCTTTGGCAACAGCGGCGTTTGAGAATTTTTTGACATCATCAAACGGCATTTCATTTTCCCCCTTTTCGAGAAAACAAAAATAGTGGTTTCCGCTCACTATACGGTCAGTCTATCACAGGATTGTTAAAAATTCAACAACCTTTTTCACTTTGCCTGAATATATTTTTTCGCCACCAGAGTCTCCGCGCAGAGGACAGCGCCGCCGGCGGCTCCTCTCACGGTGTTGTGGGAGAGGCCGATGAACTTCCAGTCGTAAATGGAATCCTCCCGAAGCCGTCCCACAGAGATGCCCATGCCCTTCTCGTAGTCTACGTCCAGCTGCACCTGGGGGCGGTCATCCTCCTCCATGTAGCGGATGAAATGTTCCGGAGCGCTGGGCAGCTTCAGCTCCTGGGGCAGCCCTTTGAAGTTCACCATTTTTTCAATGAGCTGCTCTTTGGTGGGGTTCTTGCGGAACTTTACAAACACCGCGGCGGTATGTCCGTTGAGCACGGGCACCCGGATACACTGGCAGGTGATCTTCGGCTCTTCCGCCTTTACAATCACGCCGTCCTCAATATGGCCCCAGAGTCTTAAGGGTTCCTGCTCGCTTTTTTCCTCCTCGCCGCCGATGTAGGGGATAATGTTCTCCACCATCTCCGGCCAGTCCTTAAAGGTCTTTCCCGCTCCGGAGATCGCCTGATAGGTGGTGGCAACCACCTCGTAGGGCTCAAACTCCTTCCAGGCAGTCAGCACCGGGGCGTAGCTCTGAATGGAGCAGTTGGGCTTTACGGCAATGAAGCCTTTGGCGGTGCCCAGTCTCTTTTTCTGGAACTGGATCACATCAAAGTGCTCCGGATTGATCTCCGGCACTACCATGGGTACGTCCGGAGTCCAGCGATGGGCGCTGTTGTTGGATACCACGGGAGTTTCTGTTTTGGCGTACTCCTCCTCGATTCTTCGGATCTCATCCTTGGACATATCTACTGCGGAGAATACGAAGTCCACCGTGGAGGCTACTTTCTCCACTTCATTGACGTTCATCACTGCCAGCTTTTTCACCGCCTCCGGCATAGGGGTGGTCATTTTCCAGCGGCCTCCCACTGCCTCCTCATAGGTCTTTCCCGCGCTGCGGGGGCTTGCCGCCACCGTCACCACTTCAAACCAGGGATGATTTTCCAGCAGGGAAATAAATCTCTGTCCCACCATACCGGTGGCGCCTAACACTCCGACTCTCAGCTTTTTTTCCATTTTTTACTCCTCATTTCTGTGCAGTCTGCACTTTTTGTATTCATACCGCGTACATTTGTGCGTCATATGTGTATACTATACCAACTGCACAAAAAATGCAACTATTTTTTTAAGAAAATTCCCTTCCAGCCCCGGATAGGCCGAAAGGGAATCTCCTGCAGCTTATATTTTACTTTTCCAGATACGCTCTGTATTCTTCCAGTACCGGCTTCATAGCCTCCGCCCCGGGCGCTCCCAGAGTCATGCGTTTCTCCACGCAGGTCTTCATGCTGATGGCCTCGTAAATATCCTTCTCAAAAACCGGACAGAGCTTCTGATACTCTTCCAGAGGCAGAGCGTCCAGGGAACAGTTTTTTTCAATGCACAGCAGCACCAGGCGGCCGATAATGCCGTGGGCGTCCCGGAAGGGCACTCCTTTGCCTACCAGATAGTCTGCGGCGTCAGTGGCGTTGGTAAATCCGTTTTTCGCGGAGGCCTCCATCACGTCCTTGCGGAATTTCATGGTGGAGAGCATGCCCTCAAAGAGGGCCAGGCAGCCTTTTACCGTGTCGATGGCGTCAAAGGCAGGCTCCTTGTCCTCCTGCATATCCTTATTATAAGCCAGGGGCAGGCCCTTCATGGTGGTCAGCAGAGACATCAGCGCCCCGTAGACCCGTCCGGTCTTGCCCCGGACCAGTTCGGCGATATCCGGATTCTTTTTCTGGGGCATGATGGAGCTTCCGGTGCTGTAAGCGTCGTCGATCTCCACAAACCGGTACTCGTTGGTATTCCAGACAATGATTTCCTCGCAGAACCGGCTTAAATGCATCATCACCGTGGACAGGGCCGCCAGCAGCTCAATGACGTAGTCCCGGTCGGACACAGAGTCCATGCTGTTGCGGGTGGCCCCGTAAAAATCCAGCAGGGAGGCGGTGTATTCCCGGTCCAGAGGATAGGTGGTGCCCGCCAGGGCGCCCGCCCCCAGGGGGCAATAGTTCATCCGCTCATAGATATCGTGCATTCTTCCCCGATCCCGGCGGAACATTTCAAAATAAGCTCCCAGATGATGAGCCAAAGTCAGGGGCTGGGCCTTCTGCAGATGCGTGAAGCCCGGCATATAGGTATGAAGGTTTTCCTCCATAATCTTTTCGATGGTGGTCAGCAATTTCTTCAGCAGCCCGTCAAGCTCCCCGATCTCATCCCGGACATACAGTTTCATGTCCAGGGCCACCTGATCGTTGCGGCTGCGTCCGGTGTGGAGCTTCTTTCCCACATCCCCGATGCGGTCAATGAGGTTGGCCTCCACAAAGCTGTGGATATCCTCGTACTCCTCCGTAATGGGCAGCGTTCCGTTTTCCACATCCTCCAGGATCCCTTTCAGGCCCTCCTCAATCCGGCTGCCCTCCTCCTGTGTGAGAATGCCCTGCTTCGCCAGCATTTTCACATGGGCCAGGCTGCCCCGGATATCCTGCCGGTAAAGCTTCCGGTCAAAGGTAATGGACGCGTTAAAATTGTAGACCAGCCGGTCTGTCTCCTTGGTGAATCTTCCTCCCCAAAGCTGTGCCATATGACTTCCTCCTTCTATTCCTCTCGGGCAGCAGCCCGTTTTTCTCTTTCCTCCGCCTCTCTCCTGGAAAAGACGCAGCCGCAGTAGTTCTGCCGGTACAGGCCGTACTCTCCGGACAGCTGGATGGACCGCTTGTAGCCGTCCTTTTTTTTGAAATCTGAAACCAGATAGGGAACCCCCGTTTCCTGTCCCAGGCGGATGCCGATCTCATTGAGCTTTTCCGCGTTTTTTAAGGGGCTGATGGTAAGGGTGGTGGTAAAATAATCCATCTTCAGCTCCGCGGCCTTTTCCGCCGCCTCCCGCAGCCGCAGTTCATAGCAGCGGAAGCACCGCTCACCTCCCTCCGGAATCTCCTCCAGACCCCGGACAGTATCATAAAACCTTCCGGTGTCGAAAGGTCCTTCCGCGAAATCTACCGGATTCTGAAAGGGCATCTCCCGGAGCAGCCGCTGCTGTTCCTCCACCCGGTGCCGGTATTCCTCCTCCGGATAGATATTGGGGTTATAGTAAAAAACCGTGATCCGGAAATACCGGGACAGGTATTCCAGCACATAGCTGCTGCAGGGGGCGCAGCAGCTGTGAAGGAGCAGGGCAGGCCTTCCTCCCTCCGGGATTCTCTTCAGAATCTCCTCCATTTCTTTCTGATAATTATGTTTCACTGACGGATCCCTCCTGTCTTTCTCCCCGCTGAAAATAGAAATGGCCCATGAGGGTCATCACCCCGCACAGAAACAGTTCCGCGTAATAGCTGATTCCCCGGCTCAGGATCATGCCGGGCAGCACCATAGCGGATCCGAAGACGGGAGCGAATATTTTCAGGAAGATCATTTCGCTGGCCCCCATGCCTCCCGGAAGAGGAAGCATATCCGCCGACACGGAAATAGAGGCCTGGAGGATCACCAGGAGCCAGAAAGATTTCCCGGACAGCCCGAAGGCACGGTACACAAACCAGGTGGCGGCAAACAGCACAAACCGCTGGGCCACTGTAATCAAAAACACAAAAATCATCAGCGGAACATGATCTTTAAAAAACGCCGCTGTAGATTTGTACCGGTCCATAGCCGCCTCCAGCTTTTCCCGGCGGCCTTCCTTATGTTTCAACAGCCGCTTTTTCTCCAGCCAGCCCAGGCCCTTGACCATTCCCTTTTTCGCCAGGCTGGGATGAAAAATAAACAGGCAGAGCAGGAAAGAAAATCCCGCGTTCAGAAACAGCCCTACGCCGAAAATGGGGAGCACTCCCCGGAAATACTGTCTCAGAATTCCCTGCCCGAAGAAAATCAGGGCGAAGCCCACTGCCACCAGCACCATTTTGTACATCAGGGTAATCAGAAGCATTACCAGGGATGACACCGGAATGGGAATCTTTTCTTTTTTCATATAATAGATCTGCATGGGCGGTCCGCCGCCGGCAAAGGGAGTAATGTTGCCGAAAAAATATCCGATGCTGGAAAACAGCAGGCACTTCCCGTATCCTGCCTTCTGCCGGATCCTTCCAAGCATGATGCGGATAATCAGCGCTCCCAGAGCTACAAAAACCACCACGCAGAGCACGGCTCCCAGCAGCCATTTACCATCGGCGTCCGCCACCGTCCGGATCAGATCGCTTAAACTTTCCCCTCTGAATACCCCTGCCAGGGTCAGAAGAAAGACCACCGCCAGAAATATCAGATTAAACATCCTCTTCTTTTTGTCTCTCAAAATCGTTCCGTCCTTTGTGCAGGGGCACGGCCCCTTTTTCGTCCATTCCCTATACTACCACAAAAGGCAGGGCGGGTAAAGCAGTCAATTTCTGACAGCCGGTGGAACTGCTGCATATGATAAATTATACCCTACAGGAGGTACTGTCATGGAATTACTGAAACTGGAACACGTTTTCCTGTCCTACCATACTCCCGGGGGAGAGACCCCCGTTTTAGATGATATCAGTTTTTCTCTGGAGCAGGGCACTTTTACCGCCGTGGTAGGCCCCAGCGGCTGCGGCAAAAGCACGATCCTGAATCTGATCAGCGGCCTGATCCGTCCTGAATCCGGCCGCGTTTTCATAGAGGGAAAAAGCCTTTCCCAGTCAGAACTGAACATCGGATACATGCTGCAGAAAGATCATCTTTTTGAATGGCGCACCGTGGAGAGCAATGTACTGCTGGGGCTGGAGATCCAGCACAAAGCTGACGCGAAGAACCGGGCAAGAGTGGACCGGCTGCTGAAGGCCTACGGCCTCTCTCCTTTTAAGCATTCCAGGCCTTCCCAGCTCTCCGGAGGCATGCGGCAGCGGGCTGCCCTGATCCGCACCCTGGCTCTGGATCCGGCTCTTCTGCTTCTGGATGAACCCTTCTCCGCTCTGGACTATCAGACCCGTCTCAGCGTCTCCGACGATATCTGGCAGATCATCCGCAGGGAAAAGAAAACCGCTCTTCTGGTGACCCACGATATCTCCGAGGCAGTGAGCATGGCTGACCAGGTAATCGTTCTCACCCGCCGTCCCGCCCGGATCCGGCGGGTGATTCCCATTACGTTTAAACTTCCGGAAAGAACTCCCATGGCTTCCCGGGATATGCCGGAGTTTAAACAGTATTTTAATCTGATCTGGAAGGAGCTGAACTCCCATGAATGAAAGCAGCGCTCAGAAACGGTATCTGCGAAAGCTGCGGAGCCGCCGCCGTCAGACCGCCCTCCTGCGGATTTCTGTTTTTGCCGGTTTCCTGCTTCTCTGGGAAGCCGCCGCCCGCCTGGGCTGGATCGACTCTTTTATCTTCAGCAGTCCCTCCGACCTGGTCCGTACCTTTCATACCATGCTGCTGAACCAGTCCCTGCTGTCCCACATCGGCATTACTCTGGCGGAAACTCTCCTGAGCTTCCTGCTGGTTACGGGAATCTCCGCCGCCGCGGCTGTGCTTCTCTGGCTTTTTCCCCGGTTCGCTGAGGTTTCGGAACCCTATATGGTAATTCTCAACAGCCTGCCGAAATCCGCCCTGGCCCCTCTCCTGATCGTGTGGCTGGGAGCCAATATGCGGACCATCATCGTGGCCGGCATGTCGGTAGCCCTTTTCGGCTCCATTATGAGCCTCTATGCCGGCTTCCGGGAAACCGACCCCGACATGGTGAAGCTGGTTCAGACCCTGGGCGGAGGCAAGAGCGCCTGCCTCCTGAAAGTGGTGCTTCCCTCTTCGGTTCCCTATCTGCTCAGCACCTTCAAGGTCAATATCGGCCTGTGCCTGGTGGGCGTAGTCATCGGAGAATTTATCGGGGCGCGAAAAGGCCTGGGCTACCTGATTATTTACGGCTCCCAGGTCTTTAAACTCAACATGGTAATCCTCTCCATCGTAATTCTCTGCGCCATAGCCGCGGCTCTCTACGGCCTGCTTGGCCTGCTGGAGAAACGGTATCTCAGGGAATCGGAGGGGTGATTTTCCGGTCCATGCTGCCGGAACAGAATCCCTCCAGATCCAGGGTGATATAGGGGAACTTCAGGTTTTTCAGGGCCTGACGAATTTTTCCCGCCTTTTCGGCGGCCCGGGGAATTTCTTCCGGCTCTACCTCCAGCCGCAGGATTTCCCCGTGGAGCCTGGCCCGCACCTGGCCGAATCCTAATTCTCTCAAAGCATTCTCCGCCTGTTCCAGCCGCTTCAGGACTTCTTCATCGATTCTGGCCCCATAGGGAAGCCGGGTGGCCATACAGGGAGAAGAGGGGCGCTCTGCCGTGCCGATTCCCAGTTCTCCGGCAAACCTCCGGACTTCTGCCTTAGTAAATCCGGCGTCGGCAAGAGGGCTCCTGATCCCCAGTTCCCGGACCGCCCGGATTCCCGGACGGTACTGATCCAGGTCGTCGGCGTTGGTCCCCTCCAGCACCGTCTCTGCCCCCAGCCGCCCGGCCTCTTCCAGCGCCCTGCCAAACAGCAGCTTTTTGCAGAGATAGCAGCGGTCCGGGGGATTCCGCCGGATCTGGGGAAGCTCCGCCAGCTCATCCACCGGGATGACCCGCAGAGGAACTCCCGCCTCCGCCGCGGTCCGGCGGGCGGCTTCCATATCCGTTCTGGGATGAAGGTTGGTGTCAAAAGTCAGCGCGTACAGTTTGCTCCCCCGGTCCGCCGCCGCCCTGGCGGCCAGATACAGAAGGAGGGAGCTGTCCACTCCCCCCGAAAATGCCAGGCACACATCCCCGGCCGCCAGTTCCTCCAGATGATTTACAAGTTTCTCTTTTTTCTGTTCCCAGAGCATACTGCCCTTCTCTTCCATGGCATTTCCCCCGCTTTACAGATTGGCCCGCACCTGCCTGGGCTGATAGCCGGCTTCCTCCAGAGCCCGGATGATCTGCAGCTTATGGGAGGTTCCGAATGCTTCCAGAGTAATCTGCAGTTCCACCGCCGCGTTGCGGTTGGTACTGTAGAACTGATTGTGCTCCAGCTTGATGACATTGCCCTGCTCTTTGGCGATAACGCCGGAAACCCTGGTAAGTTCTCCGGGTTTATCCGGCAGCAGCACGGAAATGGTAAAAATCCTGTCTCTGGCTATGAGTCCGTTCTGCACTACGGAGGACATGGTGATTACGTCCATATTTCCGCCGCTTAAGATAGCGACTATTTTTTTGCCCTTTACATCCAGATGCTTCAGGGCCGCCACTGTCAGCAGACCGGAATTTTCCACGATCATTTTATGGTTTTCCACCATATCCAGAAAAGCCACTACCAGTTCCGGATCCTCCACTGTCAGGATGCCGTCCAGATTTTTCTGCAGATAGGGGAAAATCTTCTCCCCCGGACGCTTCACCGCCGTGCCGTCGGCGATGGTGTTTACCCCGGGCAGGGTGGTCACTTCCCCTTTTTCCAGGGATACCTGCATGCAGTTGGCCCCCGCGGGCTCCACGCCGATGACCTTGATGTTGGGATTCAGAAGCTTCGCCAGAGTAGACACGCCTGTAGCCAGACCGCCTCCTCCGATGGGCACCAGAATATAGTCCACCAGAGGCAGATCTTTTATAATCTCCATGGCAATGGTTCCCTGGCCGGTAGCCACAGTCAGATCGTCAAAGGGATGGATAAAGGTATAGCCCTCCTCCTCCGCCATGGACAGGGCCTTCTCGCAGGCTTCATCGTACACATCTCCGTACAGGACCACCTCCGCTCCGTAGCTCTTGGTCCGCTCCACCTTGATGAGGGGAGTGGTGGTGGGCATAACGATCACCGCCTTCACCCCGAAAGCCTTGGCCGCGTAGGCCACCCCCTGGGCATGGTTGCCGGCGGAAGCCGTAATCAGCCCCTTTTCCCGCTCTTCCGGGCTTAAGGTACTGATCTTGTAATAGGCTCCCCGGATTTTGTAGGCTCCCGTCACCTGCATGTTCTCCGGCTTCAGGTAGACCTTATTGCCTGTCTGCTGGCTGAAATATTCGCTGTAGACCAGCGAAGTTTCCTGGGTTACTTTTTTTACAATCTCCGAGGCTTCCTCAAATTTGTCCAATGTCAGCATTTCGTTTATCCTTCTTTCTTCTCTGTCTGCCGCCGTCCCCGCGGGGCATGTCTGTCAGTTTTCATCTGCTTCTGTATGGAACAGGGCGTTCACAAACTGATCCGGATCGAATTTCTGCAGATCGTCAATGGTCTCCCCCACCCCGATATATTTCACCGGAATATCCAGCTCCGACTGGACCGCCACCGCGATGCCTCCCTTGGCGGTACCGTCCAGTTTAGTGAGAATAATGCCCGTCACATGGGCCGCCTCCTTAAACTGGCGGGCCTGAGCCAGAGCATTCTGCCCTGTAGTGCCGTCCAGCACCACCAGCGTTTCCAGATACGCTTCCGGATACTCCTTTTCCAGTATCCGGTAGATCTTTTTCAGCTCTTCCATGAGATTTTTCTTATTGTGAAGCCGGCCGGCCGTGTCGCACAGCAGCACATCCGCGTTTCTGGCCTTGGCGGCCGCCACCGCGTCGTAGACCACCGAGGCGGGATCCGCTCCCGGCTGTCCTCCGATGATTTCCACTCCCGCCCGATGGGCCCACTCGGTGAGCTGTTCCCCGGCAGCCGCCCGGAAGGTGTCCGCCGCCGCCAGGATCACTTTCTTTCCCTGGGCTTTCAGCTTGCCCGCCAGCTTGCCCACGGAGGTAGTCTTTCCCACCCCGTTGACGCCGATGACCAGCACTACGGATTTTCGGTTTTCAAATTCGTAGGCGGTGTCTCCCACCGCCATTTGCCGCTTGATGCTGTCAATCAGCAGCTGTTTGCACTGAGAGGGCTCCTTAATATGCTTTTCCGCCACCTCCATCTTCAGATTGGAAATGATCCGCGAAGTAGCGTTAATCCCGATATCTCCCATGACCAGGATCTCTTCTATCTCCTCATAAAAATCATCGTCAATGCTGGAAAACCCGCTGAAAATGGAATCAATTCCCGAGACAATGCTGTCCCTGGTCTTGCTCAGTCCCCGGACCAGCCGCCGGAAAAACCCTACTTTTTCTTCTCCCATTCCCTCTTCCTCCTGCTATTTGTCTAACTGATTTTCGATCAGATTTACGGAAACCAGGGTGGAGACGCCTTTCTCCTGCATGGTAATGCCATAGAGCCGGTCCGCAGCCGTCATGGTTCCCCGCCTATGAGTTATAATAATAAATTGTGTATTCTTTGTCAACTTGTGAAGATACCTGGCAAAACGGGTGACGTTGGAGTCATCCAGAGCCGCCTCGATTTCATCCAGCAGACAGAAGGGGGAGGGCTTCAGATTCTGAATGGCAAACAGCAGGGCGATGGCGGTCAGCGCCTTCTCCCCTCCGGAAAGCTGCATCATGTTCTGCAGTTTTTTCCCCGGGGGCTGAGAAATGATCCGGATGCCCGCCTCCAGAATATCCTCGTCCTCCTGAAGTTCCAGGGCGCCCTTTCCTCCTCCGAACAGCTGCTTAAACACTTTGTCAAACTCTGCCTGGATCTGGGAAAATTTTTCCGTAAACTGCCGGCGCATTCCCTGGTCCAGCTCCGCCACAATTCCCCGGAGGGTATCGGCAGCCTTTACCAGATCCTCGTACTGGGCTGAGAGAAAAGCGTGGCGATGGGAGACTTCTTTAAATTCTTCCACCGCATTGACATTGACGCTGCCCAGGCCTTTGATCTCCTCCCGGATGCCGGCAATGCTTTTGCGGATGGAACTCCAATCCCGCAGCTCTTCTCTGGCAAAAAGCGGCGCCTGATCCGGGGTAGTCTCATATTCTTCCCAGAGATAGGAAATCTGACTCTCCCTGCGCTCCTCCAGCTTTTCCAGCTGCGCCCCCAGCCGGAAGCATTCCTTGTCCATTCCGGCCCGGTGCTCCTGCAGCTCATCCCGTTTCCGGAAGAAGGCTTTGTGACTCTGATTCAGCTGTTCCTTCTGCCGCAGATACTCCTCTGTTTCCTGCTCCTCCCCGGCAATGATCTGCCCGGCGGCCTCTATGGTTTTCCGGATTTCCAGAATATCCTCTTCTTTTTTTCTGCTGTCCTTTTCTTCCCCGGCAAGACTTTCCTCCAGCTGCCGTTTTTCCCTTTCCAGACGCTCTGCCTCTTCCCTGGCGCCTCGCAGATTTTCATCCAGGAATCCGCATTTCTGGGCCGCTTCCGAACAGCGCAGGCGGGTCTGCTCCGCCCTTCCGGCCAGGGCCTGCTCCTCCTCCCGGAGGCCTGCCAGCTCTCCCGCTGCTTTCTCCGCTTCAGCCTGCAGGGTCTGCTCCCTGTCTTTCGACTCCTTCAGTTCCTCCCGGATCCCGCTCCGGTTCTGCTGAATCTCACAGATCTGCGCCTCAATCTCACGGCTTTCCGCCGTCAGCTTCCGGTAGTCCTCCTGCAGACTTTCCGCCCTCTCGGAAACAGCCTTCCAGCTGACTTTTACTGTATTCTGCTTCAGATTCAGGCTGTGAAGCTTTTCGCTGAGGCGGGTCTGCTCCTCCCGGAGAGCGTTCCGCTCCTGCCGGTGCCGGTCAATCTCCTGCTGCATGACGGTCATCTCTTTTTTCAAAACCCCCACGCTTTCCTCCAGATCCGCGATCTCCCGGCGCCGGCCCAGCAGATTGCTGTTGTTCCGGAAGGATCCTCCGGTCATGGAGCCTCCCGGGCTTAACAGTTCTCCTTCCAGGGTTACCATCCGCAGGCTGTGGCGGTATTTCCGGCCAATGACAATGGCGTGGTCGATGGTGTCCACCACCAGGGTCCGGCCCAGCAGATGGGCCGTAAGATTCTCGTAAATGGCGTCGCAGGACACCAGATCCGCCGCGGCTCCCAGAACCCCTTCCTCCCTGAGAGCGGCGCTGTTCCCTTTTGGCTGCTCCCGGTTCATGCTGGTCAGGGGCAGGAAGGTAGCCCTGCCGTAGTGTCCGCGCTTCAGGTATTCAATCAGATCTTTCGCGGTGTTCTCATTATCTGTGACAATATTCTGCAGGCTTCCTCCCAGGGCTGTCTCAATGGCTGTCTCATATTTTTTTTCTGTTTTGATCAGATCCGCCACAACTCCGTGGATCCCGGGATTCTGATCCTTGCGCTCCATGATCTTGCGGATGCTGTTTCCGTATCCCTCATACCGCTCGGTGATGTTTTTCAGGGACTCCAGCCGGGAAGATTCCCGGTGATAGGTGGTCTGCCCGATGTCCAACTGGCGGCTTTTTTCGTCGATCCGGCTCTGCAGCCCGCGGATCCGGCTCTGGTTGTCCCCGATCTTTTGTTCCAGCTCCGCGGCCTGTAGGTCCAGCTCCTTCTGCTGCTTCTCCAGGCTGGCCAGCTCCTCCTTCTCCTGGCTGTGGCCGCTTTTCAGGCTCAGAAGTTTTCCGGCCAATTCCGCCCTGCGGATGCCGATCTGCTCCAGCATGGCATCGTATCTCTGGATCTTTCCTTTGGTGGAAGAGCGCTGGTTCAGCAGGGCGATCATCTCTCCTCTGGCTTTCTCTCCCTCCTGCTCCCGGGCACCGATCTCCTGCCTCAGCCGGTCCAGCGCCTGCTCCTGAGTCTGCTTTTCCTCCAGCGCCGCCTGCCGTTCTTTTTCCAGTGCTTCCCGCTCCCTTTGGAAGCCGGAAACGCTCTCCTCTTTTCTGCGTATCTCTTCTTCCAGGGAAGTGATTCTCTGCCCGAACTGCTCCCGGTTTTTCGCGGAACTGCTGATCTGTTCCTGCAGCAGGCGTACCTGGCCCTCCAGCTGCTGCTTTCTCAGGGCGTTCCCGGAAGCCTGTTCCCGGAGCTCCTGGATCTTTTCATCCAGACGGGAAAGATTGCTTTCAATTTCCTCGTACTCCTGTTTTGTGCGGGCAAATGCCTCCTCCGTGGTTCTCAGCTCTTCCTCCGCCCTTTTCTTTTTTTCTTCCGTCTCAGCGATCTGCTGTTCTGTGCGGGCGGATTCCAGCAGAAACAGATTCATATCCAGAACCTTTAATTCTTCTCTTTTTTTCAGATAGACCCTTGCTTTCTCCGACTGGCGCTCCAGAGGCTTCAGCTGTCTGGTAAGTTCCGCGAGGATATCAGTCACCCGCACCAGGTTCTGCTGCTCCTCCTCCAGCTTTTTTAAGGTGGCCGCTTTCCGCCGCTTAAATTTTACAATGCCCGCCGCCTCGTCAAACAGTTCCCGGCGTTCTTCCGGTTTTCCGCTGAGGATCTTGTCGATCTGCCCCTGGCCGATAAGAGAATAGCCTTCTTTTCCGATTCCTGTATCGTAAAACAGTTCATTGATATCCTTCAGACGGCAGCTTCTGCCGTTGAGAAGGTATTCGCTCTCCCCGGAGCGGTAAAGGCGCCGGGTCACCGTGACTTCCTCATAGTCCACATTCAGTTTGTGATCGGAATTGTCCAGAGTAATGGCTACGGAGGCGAACCCCAAAGGCTTTCGGGTCTCGGTCCCGGAAAAAATCACGTCCTGCATGCTGCCGCCCCGGAGCTGCTTGGCGCTCTGTTCCCCCAGCACCCAGCGCACCGCGTCGCCTACATTGCTCTTTCCGCTTCCGTTGGGCCCCACGATCCCGGTAATGCCGTCATGGAATTCCAGCACTATTTTATTGGCAAAGGATTTGAATCCCTGCATTTCTATACTTTTCAGATACATGCTCTCACCTGTCCGCTCTCAGACGGCAGAGGGCGTTGTAGGCCGCCTGCTGTTCCGCCGCCTTTTTGGTTCTGCCGGTTCCCTCTCCCAGAGGGCGATCTCCCACAGCCACCTGGGCCCGGAAGCTTTTATCGTGGTCCGGACCTGCCTCTTCCAGAATCCGGTAGGAAACTTCTCCCTCGAATTCCTTCTGAACCATCTCCTGCAGAATCGTTTTGCTGTCCTGGAACATCTGCTTGTTCTGAACGTCATTGAGCACAAACCGACGCACAAAATTCCGGGCCTCCTCAAAACCTCCGTCCATAAAAACAGCTCCGATGGTAGCCTCCATGGCATCGGAGACAATGGAATCTCTCCTGCGGCCGCCGGTGGCCTCCTCGCCTTTTCCCAGAAGGAGATATTCCCCCAGATCCAGGGCTCTGGCGTCCATAGCCAGAGTAGGCTCACAGACCAGACTGGCCCGGAGCTTGGTCAGTTCCCCCTCCGGAAGCTCCGGATAATTCCGGTACAGAAATTCACTGGACACCAGTTCCAGCACCGCATCCCCGAGAAATTCCAGCCGTTCATTGCAGTCCAGCCGTCCCATATGGTGTTCATTCACATAGGAACTGTGGCGCATGGCCATGCAAAGCCACTCAAAATTTTTAAACCGGTACCCCGTTTTCTCTTCCAGTTCCCTGAGTTTCTTCAGATCGCTCATATTCTCCTCCCAGACAAAAAAGAGTGCCCCTTTGTGCTGTATGCCGAGACACCCTCTTTTCCCTTAACTGATTGCTTTCTTTATTTTTTCCACCGCGTCTTTCACTGACACAATGGCGGCCGCCTCCTCGTTGGAAATGGTTATGTCAAACTCTTCCTCTATGCCCATCAGAATCTGAAACCCGTCCAGGGAATCCGCCCCCAGATCCTCCGCGAAGGTGGTCTCCGGCGTAATCTCATGGACATCCACGTTGAGGACAGACGCGATGATCTTCTGTAATTTTTCCAGCTCCATAGCGCTCCCTCCCGCCGCGGTTACCGGTCCGACAGGCGCAGATACTGCTGGATCTTCTGATTCAGTTCCTGTTTCTGGAACTGTACGCACTGATGAATAGAGTGGCGGATCTCTATGGCCTTGGCGCTTCCGTGGGTTTTCACCACCAGTCCCCGCAGTCCCAGCAGCGGAGCGCCGCCGTACTCGCTGGCGTCGAAGCTTTTCAGCGTCTCCTTCAGAGCCGGCTTCACCAGCAAAGCGCCGATCTTGCTGCGGAGCGTGGACAGCATTCCCTTTTTCACCTCATGGATCAGCACCGAGGCCACGCCCTCATACAGCTTCAGAATCACATTTCCCACAAAAGCCTCCGTGACGATTACATCGGCCTTTCCCTTGGGAATATCCCTGGCCTCAATGTTTCCCACGAAATGAATATCCCGGCATTCTTTCAGCAGAGGAAAAGTCTCCTTTACCAGAGCGTTGCCCTTTTCCTCCTCCGCGCCGATGTTGACAATGGCTACTCTGGGTTTTTTTACACCCAGGATATATTCCATATAGATGGAGCCCATGGCGGCAAACTGCAGCAGATGGGACGGTCTTGCATCCACATTGGCGCCGCAGTCGATCAGAAGAGACACTCCCCTTTCCGTAGGGATCAGCGGCGCCAGGGGAGCCCGCTCCACGCCGGGGATCTTCCGGACAATCACCTGGCCGCCTACCAGAACTGCCCCGGTGCTTCCTGAAGAGACAAAGGCGTCCGCCTCTCCCTTTCTCACCATCTGCAGTCCCGCCACCAGGGAAGAGTCCTTTTTCTTCTGGATGGCCGCTGCCGGCGGCTCTCCGGTCTCAATCACCTGAGACGCAGGCACTATCTTAAGCCTGTCCTCCGGGTATGTATATTTTTTCAGTTCCCGGCGGATCACATCCTCTTTTCCCGCCAGATATATAAATATGCTTTGATTTTCCCGCAGGGCTTCCACCGCGCCCTTGACCGGTTCCTCCGGAGCGTAGTCTCCGCCCATGGCGTCAACCACCACTCTTACCAGTTCTGACATAACTCCCACCTGCCTTTATATTATGATGCTGCCCTTGCTCCGTTTTCATCGGTGGAGCCTCCGTCCGGCGTCGCGGCGTTTCTCTGCAGCTGGCCTTCCCCGTTAAAATAATATTCCGTGTCTCCCACCTTAAACCATCCGGTCACTCTGGCGCCCGCTTCATTAAAATAATAGGTCTGCCCTTCTATAATCATCCAGGTGGACACCGGACGGGTGCCGTCTGTGAGATTGTATCTCCAGCTTCCGTCCTGCTCCTGAACCCACTGGCCCACATCCCAGACACTGACGCCCTGGATGCCGCTGGTGGTCATAGCGATTCGGTCTCCCTGCCGGTTTGTGGCGACCACATAATAATAATTGGTTCCTGTGGTAGAGGAGTCCACCGTATAATCCTGGCCGGTAGCTCCCTGCAGCAAAGTGCCGCCTCCGTTGGAGGCAGTATTGTTCCTGTACCACTGATAGGTCACTGTTCCTCCGCCGCTGACCGACGCCTCTACATGCAGGGTATACTCTGAATCCACTGTCATCTGCATAGAACCGCTGAGATCCCTGGTAAAGACAGGCGCTTCCAGACTGGAATCCACGGTAAAAACTTCCTGATCCGAGGAAGAAGTATCCACAGATTCATTTACTGTATCCACTTCCATTCCCATCCAGCGGTCCATGACATCCGAAAAAGAACAGCCGGAAAACAGAAGTGTACCGCTCAGCAGCACTGCTGCCACAGCCCCTTTTTTCTTAAAATTCATACTCAATACCTCTTTAATACTATCACTTTTTTCGGCTATACAATCGTGGCTATTATAGCACGGGGTTCAGAAGATTGTCAAATCTCAACCGCCTGGGGCTCTCTCCGGCTTAATCCGAAATTCGTTCTGTTTTCAGGAACAGCAGGAAACCGGCCAGGAACATTGCCGCCAGGGCTCCCACCCCAAGACTCATCCTGCCGGTGGCCTGGCTGATGACGGATACCAGCATGGTTCCCACAAAAGAGGCCCCTTTCCCGCAGATATCATAGATTCCAAAATACTCTCCGGATTTTTCCGCCGGTATAATCCTGGCAAAGTAGGAGCGTGACATGGACTGAACCGCGCCCTGAAAGACTCCCACACAGACCGCCAGGATCCAGAACTGATACTGGCTGGTAATCCCGGCTCCGTACAGGGCGATGGCGAAATAAGCGGCAATGCAGATCAGAATCAGCCGGGAAGCCGGAACCCTGCGGGAAACTTTCCCAAAGATCAGCGCCGCCGGAAAAGCCGCGATCTGCGTCACCAGCAGCGCCAGCAGCAGGCCGTCGGTCTCAAACCCCAGAGCGGTTCCGTAGGCAGTGGCCATGTCGATAATGGTATAGACGCCATCTATATAGAAGAAAAACGCCAGCAGAAAAAACAGGATTTTCTTATTTTTCTTCAGCTCTCCCACCACGCTTCCCAGATTGCCAAAGGAGGAGCGGACCGCGGGCCCCTGGGCTTTTATATAGTGCTTCTGCCTGTACATCCCAAGGAGAGGAATGGCCAGCCCCAGCCACCAGACCGCCGTCAGCACAAAGGCTGCGGTCATGGCTGAGGCCATAGTAAGTCCCAGTTTTTCATAAAACAGCACCAGCAGCAGGCTCAGCAGAAAGGGAAGGCAGCTTCCGATATACCCCCAGGCATAGCCCCGGGCGGAAAGCTCGTCCATCCTCTCCTTTGTGGTGACATCCGGCAGCATGGAATCGTAAATCACCAGGCTCAGAGAGTAAGCGATCCTGGTGATTACAAACAGCAGCAGAAACCAGAACCAGGAAGAGACAAAGCCCAGAAACACGCATCCTGCGGCTCCCACCAGCAAAACTCCCAGAAACACACTCTTTTTCCGGTTCTGAAAATCTGAAATGCCCCCCAGCACCGGCCCCAGCACCGCTAACTTCATAGGACAGCTCCTCCCCCACCGGCAGCACCGGTATTTTTTCCCAGCCGCGTTCCGCGTCAAAGGTTCTGTTAAAATACGGATCCAGCGTATTTTTCCCCTCCGCGCATTCCAGAAAATTTCCGCAGAGTTCCCGGCCAGCCTTCACCGCCTGCTCCATCAGCTTTGTCAGCCTCAGACTGCTGTCCACACAGTCCGGATTGGTATTCCGGTTGATCAGCAGTCCGTGCATAGATTCATAATTTCCGGAAAGCTTCAGAACTGCGCAGATCATCCCTCGCTTGATCCTGCCCGGGGCCAGCAGCAGCTGATGGTATCGTATCATAGACCTCAGGGCCTGTTCTGTCTGCCCGGCGGTTACATTTCTGAAAAAAGGAGCAATCACCCGGGCATTCCCCGCCGACGGCCGAATGTGGGCGGTCATCCCGTGGCGCAGGGGATCCAGTCCCTGCCGGACCATAAGCATCCGGTCAAATTCTGACTCAATCTCCGAATGGCTGATGCCGGAGAGGCGGATCTTATTTTCAATATAGCCGTGGCAGCGGCTGTCCAGGACAAAATGGCAGACAAAGCCCAGCAGATAGGACAGCTGACTTTCCCGGAGAAATTTCCGTTCCCCCTGCCGGACAAGACTCAGAGCCCTGCCAAAAAAATCCGCCGCGGGTTCCCTATGCATGCGGTATCCCAGATCATTTACAGGATTGGAAGACAGGGCTTTATAGTAGAACAGAATGTCCGGCCCGTGGAGACCTATGAGATACAGAGCCTTATGTCTGCGGATCAGTTCCCTGGACTGCTCCGGCAGAGTTTTGAAAACTTTTTTTCCAAATACAAAATGCGCGTACGTAGAAGGCATGGCAACTCTCCTTTTTAACTGTTCCTCTTAGTTTAACCCGTTTTCTGGTATTCTTTCCAGGAAACAAAAAAAGCGCCGGACAGACAGCAGCGTCTCCGGCACTTCCTTTTATGTTTCTCAATCTTCATCCATAGCGATGACCTGCTTCTTATTATAAGTTCCACAGGCTTTGCACACTCTGTGCGGCATCATCAGGGCGCCGCATTTGCTGCATTTTACCAGATTGGGAGCAGACATTTTCCAGTTTGCTCTTCTTTTATCTCTTCTGGCTTTAGAAGATTTATTTTTGGGACAGATGGACATTTTTACACCTCCTTAAATTTGCTGAATATATCACGGATTGCAGCCATTCGCGGGTCGAGCTCTGCGGTATCGCAGCTACATGCGCCGTCATTGAGATTCGCACCACAACGGCTGCAGATTCCCTTACAGTCCTCTTTACACAGCACTCGAATCGGCCATTGGACCAGAAGCTCGTTGCAAACCAGTATCTCCGGATCCAAAGAGTTTCCTTCGATAAAATTGGATTCCTCCAGAATCTCCTCCCGCTCCCGGGCAGAAAGCTTCATGTCCACCTGGCGCTGTATGTCCAGAACAAAATCCTGTTCTACAGGGCTCAAGCAGCGGGCGCAGGGAATCACGGCCGTCAGCTTCACATATCCGGCAATTTCCAGCACCCGGTTCCCTGTGTTGACAATCTCCAGCTTCAGCGGGGATTTCCGGATCAGCGGAAATCGGCCGGTCCGAATCTGAAAGGCGTCCATTTCCAGCAGAACAGTCTTTTTCAGGATCTTCCCATCCTGGGACAATACCTCTGTCAAATCCAATAACATAATCGGCTCCTAATCACACTTTAAACAGTATACATAGGCGGTTCCCGTTTGTCAAGGGGATTTTTCCCGTTCCGGGATAAAACAAGGCCCCAAATCTCTGAGATCTGAGGCCTTGCGGAAATATCATCTGTTCCGGTTATTTCACCAGGGCCACTGTCTCGCGGCAGATAGCCAGCTCTTCGTTGGTGGGGATCACACAGACGGCCACCTTGGAATCCTCGGTGGAGATCTTGTTGTTGAAGCCTCTCATCTGGTTCTTTTCCTCATCCAGCTTGATTCCCAGATAGCCCAGATACTCGGCAACCTCTGTTCTGGTATCCGGCCCGTTCTCGCCGATGCCGGCCGTAAAGGCAATGGCGTCTACGCCGTTCATGGCTGCCGCGTAGGCTCCGATATATTTTGCCACATCGTAGGCAAAGATGCTCAGAGCCAGTTTCGCCAGCTCATTGCCTTCCGCGGCTGCGTCCTCCAGATCGCGGAAGTCGCTGGAAAGACCCTTGGTGATGCCGTACACGCCGGACTTTTTGTTCAGCACGTTCATAACGCCGTCAATGTCCAGATTCTCTTTCTTGGCGATAAACTCTACGATAGCGGGATCAATGCTTCCGGAACGGGTTCCCATAACCAGGCCCTCCAGGGGAGTGAGGCCCATGCTGGTGTCCACGCACTTGCCGTTGAGCACCGCGCTGACAGAAGAACCGTTGCCCAGATGGCAGACGATCAGCTTGGAATGGTTGATGTCCAGCCCCAGGAAGTTCGCCAGCTCTTTGGATACAAAGCTGTGGGAGGTTCCGTGGAAGCCGTATCTTCTTACTCTGTATTTTTCATAATACTCATAGGGAAGGCCGTATACATAAGCCTTGGGCGGCATCGTCTGATGGAAGGCCGTATCAAACACAGCCACCATGGGCACCCCGGGCATCAGTTCCTGGCACACGCGGATTCCCGTCAGGTTGGCGGGGTTGTGCAGGGGAGCCAGTTCCGTACACTCCTCTACCGCCTGGATCATCTCATCATTGATGATAACCGAGCTCTCAAATTTCTCTCCGCCGTGTACGATGCGGTGGCCGATGGCCTCAATCTCGGCCAGATCCTTCACCGCTCCCGTCTTGTCGTTGACCAGAGCATGGAGCACCATCTGGATAGCCTCTTTATGGCTGGGCATAGCCGCCTCGGTGATTTCTTTGTCGCATCCCGCCTTCTGATAAGTCAGTCTTCCGTCAATTCCGATCCTCTCGCAGAGGCCTTTCGCCAGAACCTGCTCGGAATCAGAATCAATCAGCTGGTATTTCAGGGATGAACTTCCGCAGTTGATAACTAATACTTTCACTTCTTTTTCCTCCTGAACCTGAATCTGCCTTTGGCCTTAGTTGTTTGCCGCGCACTGAACCGCGGTGATCGCTACAACGCCTACGATATCGTCCGCGGAGCAGCCTCTGGAAAGGTCGTTGACCGGAGCCGCGATTCCCTGGGTGATGGGGCCGTAAGCGTCAGCCTTGCCCAGTCTCTGCACCAGCTTGTAGCCGATATTTCCTGCGTCCAGATCCGGGAAAATCAGCACGTTGGCCTTGCCGGCCACTTTGCTGCCGGGAGCCTTGAAAGCGGCAACCTCGGGAACCAGAGCGGCATCCAGCTGCAGTTCTCCGTCCAGATACAGATCCGGGCATTCTTCCTTGGCGATCTTGGTGGCCTGCACTACCTTGTCCACATCGGGATGGTGCGCGCTTCCCTTGGTGGAGTGGGACAGCATGGCGATATTGGCGCGATCCTCTACCAGAAGTTCAAAGGACTCGGCGGAGGACTCGGCGATGGCGGCCAGCTCTTCCGGGTTGGGATTCTGATTCAGGCCGGCATCCGCGAAGAGGAAGGTGCCGTGGGAGCCCATCTCGCAGTCCGGTACAGATACAATGAAGAAAGCGGAAACCAGACGGGTGCCCGGTTTGGTCTTCAGAATCTGCAGGCAGGGGCGCAGAGTGTCCGCGGAAGAGTGGCAGGCGCCGGAAACCATACCGTCGGCATCGCCCATCTTAACCATCATAACTCCGAAATAGGGGTAGTTGGTCAGCAGGATCTCTCTGGCCTTTTCCTTGGTCATTCCCTTCTTGGCACGCAGCTCCGTAAATTTCTCAATATATGCGTCGGTCTTCTCATAAGTGGCGGGATCCACGATCACGGCGCCGGAAATGTCACGTCCCCGGCTTCCCTTTCTGACTCTCTCCTTGTCGCCGATGATGATCAGGTTGGCAATGCCCTCCTTCAGGATCTTCTCGGCAGCCACAAAGGTACGCCGGTCTTCGCTCTCCGGAAGAACGATGGTCTTTTTACATTCTTTTGCTCTCTCTTTAATTCTGTCAATAAAACGCATGCTATTGACTCCTTTCAGTAATTTTAGCGCCTGGGGCCCCGGGAGGCCGGCGTCAGAATCGGGCCTGGCTTCTCCATCCAATGCCCGCTGTCTAAATTATATTACGGTTGACAAATCTTCACAAGAAAAGTTAAATTTTTAACACCCAAATACTGTATTTTTTGATGAACAATCCCCGGTCCTTGTAGCCTTCTTTAGATTTTGCTATAATTTCAGGGCAGATGAGGGAAAAAAGGAGGATTTGCCTATGGAAACGGAACGTCCGGCACGCCGGCCAAACGCGGCGGCCATTATCGCGGAATACAACCCCTTTCATCTGGGGCACGCTTACCAGATCAGGGAAGCCCGCAGGCTTTCCGGGGCAGACTATATAATCATTATTATGAGCGGCTGCTTTGTGCAGCGGGGCGGGCCGGCTCTTCTGGACAAATACGCCCGGACCAGGCTGGCCCTTCTGGGCGGCGCGGACCTGGTTCTGGAGCTGCCCTGTGCCGCCGCCTGCGGCAGCGCCCCCTATTTTGCCGGAGAAGCCGTGCGGATCCTGGATCGCCTGGGGGTGGTAAAAGAGCTGTGGTTCGGAAGCGAGGCAGGCAGAACCGAACCCTTCCTGGCTCTGGCTGATCTTCTCACCCGGGAACCGGAAGCGTACCGGCAGGCCCTGCGAAGATTTATAAGGCAGGGGGATTCTTTTCCGCTTGCCAGGCGGAAGGCTCTGGAGGAGAACTTTTCCGCGGCTCTTTTCCCCGCGGGGACTTTCGAACTGCAGGCCTTTCTGGAAGCCCCCAACAACATTCTGGGGCTGGAATACTGCGCCGCTTTAAACCGGCGTCACAGTTCCATCCGTCCCCGGACCCTGAAACGGGCAGGCAGCGGTTACCACGACCGGGAGCTGAGTGAAAGCTTCAGCTCCGCCACGGCTCTGCGTCAGAGGATTCTTGCCGGAGCCGCGAAAGAGCTGGAAAATCAGTTTCCCCCGGAAATCTGGCCGGAACTGCAGGGGGCACTTCTACGGGAAGGCTGTCTGGAAGACGAGGATTTTTCCCTGCCGCTGAAATGCCTTCTGCTGGACAGCAGCCTTGCCTCCCTGTCTTCTTATCTTCCGGAGGATCTGGCCAGGCGGGCGCTGAACCTGAGAGGCCGCTTTCTTTCCTTCTCCCAGTTTACGGATCTGCTGAAAACCAGAAACCGGACCCGGACCTCCGTCCAGCGAAGCCTTCTGCGGCTGCTGCTGAGAATCCCGGTTCTTTCCGGTGAAAATAATCCGGAACATTTTTCCGGAACGCTCTCCTGCCGGACCCTCACCGATGAGGGGAGGGTCCGGATCCTGGGCTTTCGCAAAACCGCGGCCCCGCTGCTGTCGGAGATCAAAAGGCAGAGCAGCCTTGCCCTGGAAGCCCGGCCCGCAGATCTTCCGGAGGATGCGTACCAGATCGATTTCCGGGCTTCCAACCTCTACGAAGCGGTCCGCTCCCACAAAGCGCGGCAGCCTTTCCGGGACGAAAAAACCAGGCAGCCGGTGATCCTCTGACCGGCTGCCTGAACTTTTTATATCTCTTTAATTTTTAAAGCTGTGAATAGGCGCCGGGATCCTTCCGGTGCGGCTGATAAACGCCTCGCAGGAGAACCGGTTCACCGGCATAATGGGCGCCCTGCCCAGAAGGCCGCCGAACTCGATTACATCGCCCACCTCTTTGCCCACGGCAGGGATCAGCCGGACGGCTGTGGTTTTCTGGTTTACCATGCCGATGGCCATCTCATCGGCGATGATTCCGGAGATAGAAGAACTGGAAGTGCTGCCGGGAATGGCGATCATGTCCAGCCCCACTGAACAGACGCAGGTCATGGCCTCCAGCTTTTCCAGGCTCAGGGCGCCTGCGTTCACCGCGTTGATCATGCCCTGATCCTCGCTGACGGGAATAAAGGCTCCGGACAGTCCTCCCACATAGGAGGATGCCATGACGCCGCCTTTTTTCACCTGGTCGTTGAGGAGCGCCAGCGCGGCGGTTGTCCCCGGGGCGCCTGCCGCTTCCAGGCCGATCTCCTCCAGAATCTCCGCCACCGAATCCCCCACTGCCGGCGTAGGCGCCAGAGACAGATCCAGAATGCCGAAAGGAATGCCCAGGCGCCGGGAAGCCTCGCGGCCCACCAGCTGTCCCACCCGGGTTACTTTAAAAGCTGTCTTCTTAATGGTCTCACAGAGCACTTCAAAATTTTCTCCCCGGACTTTTTCCAGAGCGTGCTTCACCACCCCCGGGCCGGAAACCCCTACATTGATAATGGCATCCGCCTCTGTTACTCCGTGGAAGGCCCCCGCCATAAAGGGATTGTCGTCCGGGGCGTTGCAGAACACCACCAGCTTGGCGCAGCCCATGCAGTTCTGGTCCCGGGTGCTCTCCGCGGTCTGCTTTACGATCTCTCCCATAAGCTTCACCGCGTCCATATTGATGCCTGTTTTGGTGGAGCCCACGTTGACGGAGCTGCACACCCGCTCGGTCCGGGCCATTGCCTGGGGTATGGAGCGGATCAGCAGTTCATCCGCAGGGGTCATGCCCTTGGACACCAGGGCGGAATATCCTCCGATAAAATTCACTCCCACTTCATGGGCGGCCTGATCCAGGGTCTCCGCTACGGAAGCGAAGTCTTCGGGGGTCCGGCAGGCGGCTCCTCCCACCAGGGCGATGGGCGTCACGGAGATCCGCTTGTTTACAATGGGGATCCCGTATTCTTCCTCAATCTCCCGTCCGGTCTCCACCAGGTTTCGGGCCGCCGCGGTGATCTTGTCATAAATCTTCCGGTTCAGCCGGTCCAGATTTCCGTCAATACAGTCCATAAGGCTGATTCCCAGGGTGATGGTGCGGACATCCAGATTCTCCTGCTCAATCATCTGGTTTGTCTCGTTTACTTCATACATATTGATCATAATCGGTCAGCCCCTCCTATATCCGGTGCATCATGTGAAAAATATCCTCGTGCTGGCAGCGGATCACCACGCCGATCTCTTCTCCCAGCTTTTTCAGTCCTTCCGCCAGTTCCCCGGTACTCTTGTCAGAGCGGGAAGTATCCGTTACCATCATCATGTTAAAATATCCCTGCACTATGGTCTGGGAGATGTCTTCGATATTCACCTGATTTTCCGCCAGATAATTGCATACCCTGGCGATGATGCCTACCTGGTCATGGCCCAGGACCGTAATAATTGTTTTTTTCACAGCTTTCCTCCTCTTTTTCAGATCTCAATGAGCTCTCCTACAGTGTCTCTTTTTGCCACGCTGATGTGAAAGTCCCCTGACTTATAGGGATTGTCCCCCATGGTGACCTCCGCGCAGACCGTCTCATAGGCCAGGGCCGGATAATTGTTTTCCCGGCTTAAATGCCCCAGCAGAATCCGCTTCATATTGTCATGCAGAACCTGGCAGAGAAGCTGTCCGGCCATCTCATTGGAAAGGTGCCCCCTTTCCCCCAGGATTCTCTGTTTCAGATAGTAGGGGTAAGTTCCCACCTCCAGCATATGTATATCATGGTTGGCCTCCAGCAGCAGTACGTCCAGATTTTTCAGGTGCTCTACCGTGTATGTCCCGTAAACCCCCAGATCTGTGGCCACCGCCATGCTCTGTCCGCCGTGATTCACCCGGTAGCCCACGGGATTAGCCGCGTCGTGGGAAATGGAAAAGGGCTCCACGGTCAGATCTTTGATCCGCATCTCCTGATCCGGCTTTACCTCCCGGAACAGCCCCTCCGGAATTTTTCCCAGAGAAGGGCAGCCCGCGATGGCCTCATAGGTCTCCCGGGTAGCGTAGATGGGCAGGCCGTATTTTCTGGCCAGCACTCCCAGCCCCCGGATGTGGTCGGAATGCTCATGGGTGATAAAGACCCCGTCTATCTCTCCTCCCGTGCGGTCGATGGCGCGCAGGCCTTCCTCCACCCTCTTTCCGCTGATGCCGGCGTCGATCAGCAGGCTGGTGGAATCGCTCCCCACATAAATGCAGTTTCCGCTGCTTCCGCTGGCGATACTACACATTCTCATAAATCTTCATCCTCTGCTCCAGTTGTTTGGCGGTGTCGGAAAAATCCCCGCTGTTGTCCAGGACAAAACAGCAGTGTTTCCGGAACTCCTCCTCGGGAAGCTGGCTGGCCAGCATTCCGTCAATCTTCTCATCGGAATATCCCCGGCTCTTTTTCAGCCGTTCCCGTCTCACCGCTTCTCCTGCATAAACATACCACAATTCATCACAGATTTCATCATATTTTTCTTCAATCAGCAGGGCGGCCTCCAGAAACAGGAACTTATCTCCCCGGGTCCTGGCCCGATCTGCCGCCTCCCGGATATACGCTTTCACTGCCGGATGGACAATGGCGTTCAGTTTTTTCAGCAGTTCCCGGTCCTGAAATACCCGGCTTCCCATTTTTTTCCGGTCAATTTCTCCCTCTTCCCCCAGGATTTCCCGGCCGAAAAGTTCCACAATGGCAGCATAGCAGTTTCCGCCCCGGGCCATAAGACGGTGGGCGACGCGGTCCGCCTCCAGGAATTCTCCCTGACAGTGTTCCCGCAGCCAGGAGAGAACCTGGCTTTTTCCGGAGCCTACCCCTCCGGTAATTCCGATCATTCTCATCTTTTGTATCCTTCTTTTCTATTTTGCTTCGTACCAGTTTTTTCCGGTGTGCATATCCACTTCCAGTTCTACTTCCAGATGGGCGGCGCCCTTCATTTCTTCCAGCAGAACCCGGGAGGCCTTCTCCACTTCCTCCAGTGGGGCCTCCACCAGCAGTTCGTCGTGAACCTGCAGCAGAAGTCTGGACTTAAGCCCCTCCCCGGACAGACGCCGGTTGACCCGGACCATGGCGATCTTGATGATATCCGCAGCCGTGCCCTGAATGGGAGAATTCATGGCCACCCGCTCCCCGAAAGACCTCTGCATGAAATTTCCGGAAAACAGTTCCGGCACCGGCCGTCTGCGGCCGAAAAGGGTCGTCACATATCCGTCTCTTTTGGCCTGCTCCACGGTCCGGTCCAGAAATTCCTTAATCTTAGGATAGGTGTGAAAATACTTTTCAATATAGTCCGCCGCTTCCTTCCGGCTGATGCTGAGATCCTGGCTCAGGCCGAAGGAACTGATGCCGTAGACAATGCCGAAATTTACCGCCTTGGCATTTCTTCTCTGGAGGGGCGTCACCTCCTCAAAGGGAACATGAAAAACCTCGGAGGCGGTAATCCGGTGAATGTCCTTTGCCTCCCGGTAGGCTTCAATCAGCTTTTCATCCCCGGACAGATGGGCCAGCACCCGCAGCTCGATCTGGGAATAGTCCGCGTCGATAAACAGGCAGCCCTCCCGGGGGACGAACACCTTGCGGATCTGCCGTCCCAGTTCCATCCGCACGGGAATATTCTGCAGATTGGGCTCTGTGCTGCTGATGCGCCCGGTGGCGGTGATGGTCTGGTTAAAACTGGAATGGATCCTCCCGTCCCCGGCAATGCAGTTTCCCAGGCCGTCGGCGTAGGTAGATTTCAGCTTGGCCAGCTGACGGTATTCCAGGATATCGGCCACCACCGGAGCCTCCGGCGCCAGCTTTTCCAGCACATCCGCCGCGGTGGAATAGCCGCTCTTGGTCTTCTTGGCCCCGGGCAGCTTCATTTTATCAAAAAGGATCACACCCAGCTGTTTGGGAGAATTAATGTTGAAGGTTTCCCCGGCCTGCCGGTAGATCTTCTCCTCCAGAGCGCTGATGCCCTCCTGGAGCTTTTCCCCGTACTCCTTCAGGGCGCCGCCCTCCACAGCGATGCCGGCCTTTTCCATATCGTCCAGAGTAAAGACCAGAGGCATTTCCATCTCCCGGAACAGCTTTTCCATTCCCAGACCGCAAAGCTTTTCCATCATAGGCGCGCTGGCGCGTCGGGATGTCCATGCCGCCAGGCCGCAGCAGCGAGCAGCTGCTTCCGGGGACATATCCGCGGCCGCCGGCGGCTTTCCGCCGAAAATTTCTTCCTGAGAGGGAAGCGCAGTCCCGGCAAACTCCTTGGCGATATCGTCATAGCTGTAGGAAGACTTCAGGGGATTCAGCAGGTACGCCGCTATGCGGGCGTCAAAAAACTGCCCGTTTCTTTCCGGCTTTGTGTGCTTCAGGATCTCTTTCAGATCAAAGACACAGACCTCTCCCGCTCCGTTCATGGCTCTCTCCGCCTCGGCTTTCAGCCAGGCGCCGCTTAAAAACCCGGCCGCGGGAATATAATAGGTCTCCTCTTTCCCAAGAGAGAGGGCCACGCCCCGGATCTCCTGATCCGCCAGCAGGGCCAGACCCAGTTTGTCCGTCCCGGAAGCTCTGGCAAACACTTCTTCCGCCCGGCCCAGTTCCTCCAGAATCTGAACCTCCGGTTCTTTGCCGCCTCCGCCCTGCCCCTGAAACCGGGGCAGCAGATTTTTAAAATTCAGTTCCTTGAACAGCTCATAGGCCTGCTCTGTATACAGATCTTTCAGCCTTGCCTGCTCCAGATCCAGGGAGACCGGACTGTCCGTGCAGATGGTGGCCAGCTTTTTTGAGAGCACCGCCAGGTCATAATGGTCTCTCAGAGATTCCATGGCCTTTTTGGGTTTGATCTCCTCCAGGTGGGCATAGGCTTCCTCCAGACTGCCGTAAGTGCTCACAAGTTTCGTGGCGGTCTTTTCCCCCACCCCCGGAATCCCGGGGATATTGTCGGAGGAGTCTCCCATGAGAGCCTTCAGATCGATGATCTGAGGCGGGGTCAGCTGGTACTTTTCCAGCACCTCCCGGGTGTGATAATCCTCGATCACCGTCTTGCCCCCTTTTGTTTTGGGGATGCGGACCAGCACCCTATCCGTAGCCAGCTGCAGCAGGTCCCGGTCCCCTGAGACGATGGTAACCAGGAGTCCTTCCCTCTCCCCTTTTCTGGCCCAGGTGCCCAGGATATCGTCCGCCTCATAGCCCTCTTTTTCCAGGATACAGACATCCATGGCCTTCAGGACTTCCTTCATCACCGGCACCTGCTCCCGCAGTTCTTCCGGCATGGGTTTTCGGGTGCCCTTGTAGGCCTCGTACATTTTGTGCCGGAAAGTGGGGGCATGCAGGTCAAAAGCCACAGCGAGATACTGCGGCTTCTCTTCCTCCAGAATTTTAAATAATATATTCAGAAAACCGTAGACAGCTCCCGTGGGCCTGCCCTGAGAATTCGTCAGGGCGGGCATTCCGTAAAATGCCCGGTTGAGAATGCTGTGTCCGTCGATCAGTACCAGTTTTCCCTCCATAATCTCTCCTTTCCTCTCAAAACGGCAGTGTGAAGACTCCCGCCATATCCAGGGCAGCCAGGACCAGCGCCAGCAGACCTGCCCCGCAGAAAATGATCCAGCCCCAGATCCGCCGTCTTCCCCGGGACAGCCGGTGCTTCTTTTCTTTCAGATCTTCCGCCAGCATGGTTCTCAGGTCATAGGAAAGTTCCTGGGACTCATCCAGATGCTTCAGGGCCACGCTGAGCATAAAATAGGTTTCCAGTTCATCATAGCATTCCGGACATTTTTCCACATGCCGGATAAATTCTTCCAGTTCTCTGGGAGACAGTCTGTCCGCAATATACTGGGGAATCAGACTCTGCGCGTGTTTGCATTCCATTACACTACCTCCCGGGCCAATTTCCCCGCCAAGCGTGCCGTCGGGGAACGTCAAAAGCCGGACCCGGAAGGATCTGCCGGATCCGGCCACCATATGACCTATTCTACCATGCATGAAAGTCAGATTCAAGACTCCCCGAGAGTGTTGGAATTTTTCTCTCCCCGCTGAAAGGCTAGGGCGTTTTCAAGAGTGGTCTCCGCAATCGCCTCCAGAGCTTCCCGGGTAAAAAATCCCTGATGAGAGGTAATAATCACATTGGGGAAAGAGAGCAGCCTGGCCGTCACTGAGCTTTCCAGGATCTGCTCCGAGCGGTCCTCAAAAACGTTGGGCGTCTCCTCCTCATACACATCCAGTCCCGCCCCGAAAAACTTTCTGGCACGGATTCCCTCGATAAGGTCATCGGTCTTCACCAGGGCTCCCCGGGAGGTGTTCACCAGAATCGCCCCCTCCTTCATCTCCCGGATGGTATCCCGGCAGATCAGATGATAGGTATCGTCCGTGAGGGGACAGTGGAGGGAAACCAGGTCGCTTTGCCCCAGCAGCGTCTTCAGATCCACATATTCGGCCATGCCCTCCAGGGAAGGATTCGGGCAGACATCGTAGGCCAGCACCTTCATGCCGAACCCCCGGCAGATCCGCGCCATGGCAGCTCCGATCTTGCCGGTTCCCACAATACCGGCGGTCTTGCCGTGGAAATTAAAGCCCAGCAGGCCGTTCAGGGAAAAATCATTTTCCCTTACCTTCACGTAAGCCTTGTGCAGCCGGCGGTTGACCGCCAGGGCCAAGGCCATGGCGTGTTCGGCCACAGCCTCCGGAGAATAGCCCGGCACCCGCATAACCGTAATCCCGCAGGCCTTCGCGGTCTTCAGATCCACATTATTAAAACCGGCGCAGCGCATGAGAATCAGCCGCACACCGGCCTTCTGCAGGGCGCGGACCGTCTCCTCTCCCACATCGGAACTCACAAAAGCGCATACCGCCTGGTAACCGGCAGCCAGAGGCGCTGTTCTGGGGGTCAGATCCGCCTTGAGATACTCCAGCTCCACCTGCGGATACCGTTCTCTGGCCGCTTCAAAAGATTCTTTATCATAGATTTTTGTATCGTAAAATAAAATTTTCATTTCTTTTCCGTCCCTTCTGTATTCTGTTACAGTATTTCCCCTCCGGTTCTTTCTATACCGTCATCCGCCCAGGCTTTCTTTCTGTTCCGGAAAAATTTCTTTTAAAAACCGGGAGGGGGCGGCTGTTTTTCCCAGCTGCTGTTTGGCGTATCCCAGAAACAGTTCTTTTCTGGCGCGGGTCATGCCCACGTAGAGCATTCTCCGCTCCTCCTCCAGATCCGCCGGGAGTACTGCCTTGTGCCAGGGGATCACTCCCTCACAGATATCCAGGATATAAACCCGGTCGTACTCCATGCCTTTGGAGGAGTGAAGCGTGGAGACAGCTACGCCCCTGATGTTTTCATCGCGCCCCCGGGGACGGTTCTTCAGTTTTTCTCTGTATTCCTCCATATGATCGAACCACTGCCGGACTGTGTCAAACCCCCGGGCGCTGTCCGTGAGCTCCTCCAGGATCTGAAACAGTTCTTCCTCCGGCATGTGCCGGCTGGCGGCGCACTGTTTCAGATACTCTTCATAGCCGATGATCTTCCTGATATACTGCACCGCTCCGAAAGGCGCCATATTCCTCAGCGCCAGAAGATCCTCCTCCAGTTTTTCGATCCGCTCTTCCATCCAGGAGCGATCCTCATAAAACCGGTAGAGATCCTCAAAAGATACTTCCCCGCTCTGAAAGGCTTCCCGGGAGAGATACCGGTTGGGTTTGTTGGCGATGAGCAGGAAATCGCTTCTGCGCCTGCTTCCCTGGGCCAGGCGCAGATACGCCGAAATATGTCTGGCGATCCAATGGTCAAACAGACAGGGAACCAGATCCTGCATCACAAAAGGAATCTGGTACGCCATCAGCTGTTCCGCCGCGCGGCGGCATCCGGTATTGGTGCGGAACAGCACCGCCGTCTCTTCCGGCGGACAGCCCCGGTCCAAGCTTCTGCGTATATCCTCCGCCACATATTTTAATTCTTCTCTGGAATCCTGAAACTTCAGCAGCCGCACCGGCGCTCCGCTTTTCCGAAAAGCCTTCAGTTCCTTGGGAAAGCGCTTCTGATTCCGGCGGATCAGGCGGCCGGCAGCTTCCAGAATTTCCGGAGTGCAGCGGTAATTGAAATTCAGCGTTACGGTCCCCGCCTGGGGATAATCCCTGGGAAAACGCAGCATGATTTCCGGGCTGGCGCCCCGGAAGCGGTAAATAGACTGGTCGTCGTCTCCCACAATAAAAAGATTGTTTTCCGGCGCGGCCAGCATCCTCACTATATCATACTGTATGGGACTGATATCCTGAAATTCATCCACCAGAATGTACTGAAAGGTTTTCTGCCAGCGGCTTAAGATCTCCGGATGCTGCCGGAACAGCCGGTAGCATTCCGCCATAATATCGTCAAAATCCAATTTCCGGTTTTCCTCCATCCACCGGCGGTAGGCTTTATACACCCTGCGGAACGCCTCCTCCGGGAGCAGAGAGGAATAATAGTTTTCCACCTGGATCCTTCCGCATTTTACGGTGCTGATCTCCCGGGCCAGACCCGAGGGCAGATCCGCCTCCCGGTCTTCCTCCGGATAAAACTGATCCAGAAGCTCCGTCAGCAGCCGGCGCTTTTCTTCCTCGCTCAATATATTATTTCCATTGATATGGTAGGTATTGCGGAGAATCCCGTAGAACACACCGTGAAAGGTGCCGAAGGTGACCTGTCCGGCAGAATTTCCTGCCGTCTCCCGGAAACGGTTTTTCATTTCCAGGGCGGCGGCTCTGGTAAACGTCACCACCAGAATCCTGCTGCCGGGGATTCCGCTCCCCACCAGCCTGGCTGTGCGTTCCGTGATGACCGCCGTTTTACCGGAACCGGGGCCCGCCAGTACCAGCATGGGCCCCTCCCGATGGGCTGCCGCCCTTTTCTGTGATTCATTGTAATCCATCAGCTTAATTTCTCAATGGCTGCCCGGATCCTGCTGAGGGTTTCTTCCTTTCCCAGCACTTCCATGATCTGGGTGGCGCCTGCGGGTGTGGTCTGTTTGCCGGAAAGGGCGGTCCGCAGGGGCCACATAACCAGACCGGTCTTGTATCCCTTCTCTGAGGCGTAGGCGGAAAGAACAGCGAACAGTCCGTCGTTGCTGTAATCCTCCTGGGCCTCCAGAATGGGCAGGGTCTCCCGCAGCACCGTAAGAGAAGTTTCCAGGGTGGATTTCATTTTTTTGTGTACGTACATAGAGCTGTCATACTCCGGCACTTTTTCAAAGAAATCCAGCATTTCCGGAATATCCGGGAATACCTCGATTCTGGTGCGGACCATCTCCGCCATCTTATGAAAATCATAGTCCCTGGTCACTGCCTGCTTCATGTAGGGCAGGGCTCTCTCATAAAATTCCTCCGGATCCATGGCTTTCATATATTCGCCGTTCATCCATTTCAGCTTGGTCATATCAAACACCGCCGGAGATTTGCTGATGCGGGTATAGTCAAAGACTTTCACCAGTTCCTCCAGGCTGTAGATCTCCCGGTCCTCCGCCGGACTCCAGCCCAGCAGGGCTACAAAATTCACCACCGCGTCTTTTAAGAATCCCTGCTCAATGAGATCCTCATAGGAAGAATGGCCGCTGCGCTTGCTCAGCTTCTGATGCTCTTCGTTGGTGATCAGCGGACAGTGAATGTATACGGGAATCTCCCAGCCAAAGGCCTGATAGATCCTGTTATATTTCGGGGTGGAGGACAGGTACTCGTTGCCCCGCACCACATGGGTGATGCCCATGAGATGGTCGTCCACCACATTGGCAAAATTGTAGGTGGGGTATCCGTCGGATTTGATCAGGATCATATCGTCCAGCTCCCCGTTGTCCACAGTAATATTTCCGTAAATCTCATCGTGGAAGGATGTGGTTCCCTCTGTGGGCATATTCATGCGGATTACGTAAGGCTTCCCGGCTTTCAGATTGGCCTCCACCTCCTCTTTGGACAGATGCAGGCAGTGTTTGTCATACATAACGATCTCTTTGCCCGCCACGGTAGCGCGCAGAGATTCCAGGCGCTCCTTGCTGCAGAAGCAGTAATAGGCGTCTCCCTGCTCCACCAGCTGCTTCGCGTACTTCATGTAAATCCCCTGCCGGCAGCGCTGGCTCTGGATGTAGGGGCCTGCGCCTCCATCCTTATCCGGGCCTTCATCGTGCTCCAGGCCTGTCTCTTCCAGCGTGCGGTAGATAATGTCCAGGGCCTCCTCCATAAAACGTTCCTGATCCGTATCCTCAATCCGGAGGATAAACTGACCTCCCGCGTGTTTCGCGATAAGATACGCGTACAGCGCCGTCCGCAGATTTCCCACATGCATCCTGCCGGTGGGGCTGGGAGCGAATCTGGTTCTAACAGTCTTGCTCATATCTATCATCTCCTGTCCTTCTTGTTCCGTCATTTTGTCAGGCGGATATTTCACCATCCGCTCTGCTGATTCGGTTAAACGCTGCCCTCCGCGTCCAGCGGATGATTGCCCGGATATGCCTGAGCCATAATCTCCGCCGCGTTTCCCTCACAGAAACAGTCCGCTTTATAATCGGAAAGCTCCTCCCTGCTGTTGACTACCGCCAGCAGATTTCCCTGGAAATACCGCACCAGGGATCCCAGATTGGAAGTCAGCCCGGTGCCCAGCACCAGCAGCACTTTGGCCCGGGCAATGAGATCCGCCGCCCGGGTGATCTGCTGATTATCCAGCATCTCTCCCTGAAGGGCAACTCCCGGATAGATGAGAGTCCCGCAGTTTTCACAGTAGGGCAGGGGCGTATGCTCCAGAATATATTTTCCGTCATAGACCCGTCCGCAGTGAGGGCACGTATTGGCATCTATATTCCCGTACATCTGCACCACATTCCGGCAGCCTGCCATACGGGAATGATTAAAAAATCCCCTGGTGACAATTCCCAGAAGCCTGCCGTCATCCTCCATCCGTTTCAGGGCATAATTACATTCGTCCGGGCCGCCCCTTTTTTTCAGCAGTTCCTCCCGGTAGCATTCATAAAACGCCTTGGGCCTGTTTCTGAAAAAAGAGCTGGAAAAAATTTCTCCCGGAGAACGGCCGTACTTTGTCTCTATCTCATAGGCGTAATCTTCCCGGTAGAAATCGCATCCCCCGGCAATGGCCTGGGCCCTGCCCAGCAGGCAGACGATTCCGCTGTTTTCTGTCAAAATCTTCTTTAAATACTCAACACTCATCCCAGTACCTCCTTCCTGATTTTTCTGGTACCTGTGGAGCTCTGCTGCGTATTTGCCAGGAAGCCGTGTCTGGCAGCACAGACACCAATTCATTCCTGTAAGATTCAGAAAAGGTGTGGATTTATGCCTCCACACCTTTGTCCTTCAGATACTCAATTACATCGCCTACGGTTACGAGGTTTGTCAGGTCGTCCGCCGGAATCTCAATGGAATACTCCTCCTCCAGCGCCATCACCAGTTCAAACAGATCCAGGGAATCGGCACCTAAATCATCCTTAAAATTTGTCTCTTCCGTAATAGAATCTTCCTCGCAGTTAAACTGCTCGGCAAGAATCTGCCGCATTTTCTCTAACATGAATCTCTTTCCTCCAATTTGCTTCCAAAAATAATTTGACAACCAAAGTGTACTGGTAAAACCAACATTTGTCAATATGTTTTTTATAAAAGTCAGCCAAGCGGATTTCGGGGGCGCCCCGGCGCGGAGCAATCCGCTTTTATTCCAGTCGGATCTGCCGGGCCACGCTGAGCGCCACGCCGATCTCCCCCATGAGAAACAGCACCGATGTGCCCCCGTAGCTGACAAAGGGAAGGGTCACGCCTGTGGTGGGAATCACATTCAGCACCACGCAGACATTGAGAATGACCTGCAGGGCAATGTGGGCAAAGATTCCGCTGACGATCAGGGTTCCGTACAGATCCGGCGCGTTCTGGGCGATGAAAAAAAGCCGGTACAGGAGATAGCCGAACAGAAGCAGCAGCAGTATGGCTCCAAACAGTCCCAGTTCTTCACATATAATGGAAAAGATCATATCGTTCTGGGCCTCCGGGATATTGGTAAGCTTCTGCACGCTGTTTCCCAGACCCTTGCCGAAAAATCCTCCGGAGCCTATGGCGTACAGCCCCTGGAGCACCTGCCAGCCTCCGGTTTCCGGATGATCCTCCGGATGGAACCAGGTCAGGATCCGGCTCAGGCGAAAATCCTCTGTGCTTTCCACATTCAGATATAAAAAGGCCAGTATTCCCCCCACCACAGCCGTGATAATCACCAGAGCCAAAAGGAACGGCCTGGTCTTCGGATGGGACAGAAATATAATCACCACGCTGATTGCCATAATAATTACAGCGGTGCTGAGATTATCCGTCAGTTCATAGGCTCCCACCGCCTGCACGAGACCCAGAAACAGCAGAACGAGGACAGCCTTGCGGCGGCTTGCCTGCCTGCCCATTTTCAGAATCACCGTCGGCAGGAACAGGATCACCGCAATCTTGGCGATCTCGGAGGGCTGGAACTGGATGCCCAGATTCAGCCACCGTCTGGCGCCTCCGGCGGTTACCCCCAGAGGTGAAAAGCGCACCATGGCCATGAGGATCAGGGCCAGCACATACAGATGCAGCGCCCACTTACTTAATATATGGTAATCGATTTTTGAAATCGCCAGGGCCGCCCCCACAGAAGCCAGACTGATCACGGCCTGACGCCCGAAATAATACATATCATTTCCAAATTTATTGGATGCCTCGTAGGCACTGGCGCTGTAGAGCATAACCAGACCGAAGCAGATGAGAATAATCACCGCCGCCAGCAGATTGTAATCGTAGTATCCCGTCCGCCGCCGGCGCTTTACTTCCCCTTTCGCAGCTCCTTGCTTCATTTCATCACTCCCCGTTTTTACTGATGGCAAGGACAGAAATCCCCTTTGTGTTCCGGATCTTTTCTGAATTATAGCACAGGCGTCCGGCACCGGCAACCCTTTAGCGCAGGGCGTACTTCAGAAGATCCAGCCAGGACGGATCCTGCTGTGTCTCTCCCAGAACTACTTTCCTCACCAGCTCCGGGTCATCGGTAATCAGATTGTCCACGCCGCAGTCAATCATCCGCCTCATATCCCCCTGGTAGTTCAGCGTCCAGGCACAGACCTTTTTCCCCTGGAGATGGGCCCGGGCTACGAATCTGCGGTTCAGATATGTGTGCTTTACGCTGAAGAAATCCGCCGCCGGAAGATCCGCGGGATTGCCGTAGATCATAGCCAGCGTATATCCTGTGGTAATCTCCGGATTCAGTTCCTTGACCTGCTCCAGAAAGCTGTAGTTCATAGAAGTGATCACGCAGAAATCCACAAAATCATGTTCCTCAATGAGGCGGACGACCTTTGGCACAATATCCGGGTTATGCCCGTTATATTTCAGCTCAATATTCAGCCGTATCTTTCCCCGGCAGTAATCCAGGACTTCCCCCAGAGACGGAATCTTCTCCCCTCTGAACTTTTTGTGGAATTTGATGCCGGCGTCCAGCTGGCTGACCTCCGCGTAGGTCAGATCCCAGATCTTCGCGTCTACCCCAGTTACCCGGGAAAGATTGGTGTCGTGTAGGAGCACGATCTCCCCGTCTCTGGTCTCCTGCACGTCAATCTCCGCGTAGTCCGCCAGGGCGTTTACCGCGGCCTCCATAGCGCTTATGGTGTTTTCCGGAGCGATCCGGGCGCCGCCCCGATGGGCGGTCACCTCCACAGTGCTGTCCGGAATCGCTTTGTCCGGAATCGTCCCCCGCATCATTAGAAGAACAAACAGTCCCTCCCCGGCCAGGATCAGGGCCGTTCCGGCGATTTTCATCCGCTTTCCCGACAGGAAAGTCAAAAATTTTCCTCTTTCAGGAGAAGCCGGCCTGGAAACCGGCGTCTTCTCTTCCCTGGCGAAAAACGTATACAGAAACAGCAGGACGGCCGCGGTCCCCAGGGAACCTGCCGCGGCTGCGGCAGCCTGCCGGATCCAGCCCCCGTAGATCAGAACCGCGCTGACCTCGCTGCCCGGACTTCGGCCGAACTTTACCGCCGTGACCATCACCGCCGCCGCGGCCGCGTACACTGCCGCCATAAATCCCAGTACCAGCGCCTGGGACAGAAATGCTCCGGCCACCTTTGCCGGCCCTTTGTTTTTCAGCCTGCGCCCTGCCCCTTTCCATAGTTTAAAAGGAGAATCCGGCCGCAGAAGCAGCTCGGGAAGAGCAAAGGCTCCTGCCGCGGAACACAGCAGAAGTCCGGCGGGAACCAGAATCATCAGGGCTCTGGGCAGGCTGGCGCAGAATCTCTGAAGGATTACCATTCCAAATCCCGCCCCGGAAATTTCCCACAGAATCAGATTCAGAGACAGGATAGGGGCACCAAGGGCCATGCAGGGAATCCATTTCAGGGGATGCCGGCGGATCACCCTCAGCGCTCCTGCCGCCCCTGCCCGCAGTATTCCCGGCATGGTGATCTTTTCCTTCCGCCAGCCGCGCTCAAAGCAGGCCAGGAGCCCGCAGCACTCAAACAGCAGAAGCAGCAGAAACAGCAGCAACGCCAAAACTGCCGTCAGAACTGTCAGCGGATGGGACAGAACTCTGCCGTAATTATCCTCTGTCATATAACTGTATCCCTGCATTTTCAGGATCCGGTCCAGAACCCGCTCCTGTGTCTCCCCGGACAGGATTTTCAGCAGGACCCGGAAGGATAATTCAAACAGCAGCAGAGCTGCCATGTTCCCCGTTAAAATCTTTTTTACCGTACAGATGGTGTCTTTCATATTCTCCTTATGCCGGACATATCCGGCTGTTCATATTTTGTCAATAAAGTCTTTACAAAACCTTCAAAGCCAACTCATATTTTTCTCATACTTCTTCTGTATGATAAAGTCAAACAAAAGCCTACTGACTTTTTCATATATAATTTTCTTTTTCATATGCCAGTGCTCCTTACAGGGGTGCTGGCCCTCCTTTTTTTCGGGAATTTTCCCTTTCTCCCTGTTTTTCACAAAATCCCACTCTATTTTTCCCCAATAATTTTACATTTATTTTTGTTTTTCTTTTCCTATTCTTAACATTCCATGTTATAATAGGTTTTGCGGCATAATCAAAAACATATAGGGAGAATCAACATGGACACATCTTTTATTGCTTTCTGGGAGCAGGTTACGACAAATCCCATGCTCATGGTTTCTGTCATACTAACTCTTGCCGTCATCTTTGTCAACGGCTGGACCGACGCTCCCAACGCCATTGCCACCTGTGTCACCACCCGCTGCATGGAGGCGAAGCCCGCAATCCTCATGGCAGCCGCCTTTAACTTCATAGGCGTTCTGGTGATGACGCTGATCAACTCATCGGTGGCCATGACCATCAAAGACATGGTTAATTTCAACGGCAACAATCAAAGCGCTCTCGTAGCTCTATGCGCGGCCCTGGTAGCCATTGTAGTCTGGGCGGTGGCCGCCTGGTACTTCGGAATACCCACCAGCGAGAGCCACGCCCTCATCGCGGGACTCTCCGGAGCAGCCATCGCTCTTCAGGGCGGCTTGTCCGGCATCAACGGCGGCGAATGGATCAAAGTCATTTACGGACTGATTCTTTCCGCGGCCCTGGGATTTGCCCTGGGCTACGCGGTCTGCAAAGCAGTCACTTTCATCTGCCGCGGGTTTGACCGCCGGAAAACCAACTGTTTTTTCAAGTACGGCCAGATCGCCGGAGCCGCCATGACAGCGTTCATGCACGGCGCTCAGGACGGACAGAAATTCATGGGAGTGCTTCTTCTAGGCGTTTTTCTCATGAACGGCCAGGATACCACGGAAGGAGCCATCCTTCCTGTGTGGATGATGATCCTCTGCTCCGTGGTCATGGGACTGGGAACCAGCGTGGGCGGCAAAAAAATCATCAAATCCGTAGGCATGGACATGGTGAAGCTGGAAAAGTATCAGGGATTCGCGGCGGATATCGCGGCTTCCCTCTGTCTTCTGGTTTCTTCCCTGTTCGGTATTCCCGTCAGCACCACCCACACAAAGACCACCGCGATTATGGGTGTCGGGGCTGTAAAACGGCTCTCTTCCATTAATCTGAAGGTCGTTAAGGAAATGGTGATGACCTGGGTGCTTACCTTCCCCGGCTGCGGTATCATCGGATTTCTGATGGCCAGGCTGTTCATGTTTCTGTTTATTTAATACACAAAGAAGAGGTATCGAAAATGTCTAAAAAAGGTGATATGGTTTATTTCGACAACTTTGTACAGTGCGCCGACTGTGCCGTCCGGGCCGCGAAAATTCTGGAAAAAATCCTGGAAAATTTTGATCCGGATCATCTCAGCGAAAGCATTGACGAGATCCACGAGGTAGAGCACGAGGCGGATGTCAAAAAGCACGACCTGATGGAAGAACTCATGCGCGCTTTCATTACCCCCATTGAGAGGGAAGATATTATGGCCATCAGCCAGTACCTGGATGATATTACAGACAAAATCGAGGACGTCGTCTTACGGCTTTACATGTGCAATGTGAGATCCATCCGTCAGGAATCCGTCCGTTTTTCAAAGCTGGTGATCCGATGCTGCGAAATGGTAAAGCTTTCCATGGAAGAATTTTACAACTTCAAGAAATCCAAAGAGCTGCGCCAGAGCCTCATCGAGATCAATCGCCTGGAGGAGGAGGGGGACCGCATGTATCTGGACTCCATGCGCACCCTTCACGCCACTACCACCGATCCGGTGGAGATTATCGTTTGGAGAGACATCTACAAATATCTGGAAGACTGCGTGGACGCCTGTGAACATACCTCCGATATTGTAGAAACTGTCGTCCTGAAAAACACCTGATCCACTCCCTTATAAGCTGAAGTTCTGTCCCGGGGATTCCGCCGCGAAATCCCCGGGATTGTCATTTTCCGGCAGTCTTCATAAACTAATAGAGAAAGAATCATCAGAAAGGATCTCTTAAAATATGGATAACTGCCGTATGAACAGAAATTTCTGCCGTCCCGCTGCCCCGGGCGGCCTGTCCAATACCCGCTGCCAGACCTGCCGTCCCGGTCCAGGCTCCCGGGGCAGCGACGCTTTTGCCTGTCTGGATGAACACTTTCCCACAGCCATGGGATACGTGCCCTTCCAGAAATGGTCGGAAACCTTTGACCTCTGCAAAGGGCTGCAGATGGGAACCATCTTCCCGGAACTGTGCAAACCCTTCTGCGGGAAAGGAGGCGCCCCATGCCGGTAGCATCCAGGCAGATGACCCGGGAACAGCTTCTGAACCGGATCAATCAGGTCAGCTTTGCCGTCAATGAAATGACCCTCTTTCTGGACAGTCACCCCGACAACGAGGAGGCTCTGGCCTATATGGAAGAAAAATCCGCCCTGCGCCGGGAAGCCCTGGAAGAGTATGCCCGGCGTTTCGGCCCCCTGACCATCGATACAGCCAACGACACCTGTTCCCGCTCCTTTGAATGGGTCTCACAGCCCTGGCCCTGGGAACCCATGCGGAAAGGAGGTTCCCGCTGAATGTGGAATTATGAAAAAAGGCTCCAGTATCCTGTAAATATTACCCGGCCCAATCCCAAACTGGCGCAGATCATCATCAGCCAATACGGCGGCCCCGACGGGGAAATGGGGGCTTCCATGCGGTACCTCTCCCAGCGGTTCTCGGCCCCCAACCGGGTCACCATGGGCATCCTCAACGATGTGGGTACGGAAGAACTGGCTCACTTGGAAATGGTGGCCACCATAGTGCATCAGCTCACCTGCGGCCTGTCCATGGAGGAAATCGAAAAATCCGGCTTTGCCAGCTACTATGTGGACCACACCGCCGGCATCTGGCCCCAGGCCGCCGGAGGCATCCCCTTCAACGCCTGCGAGTTTCAGTCCAAGGGCGATCCTCTGACAGACCTCTTTGAGGACCTAGCGGCGGAGCAGAAAGCCCGCAGCACCTACGACAACATTCTCCGGCTGGTAAAAGATCCGGAAGTGGCGGATCCCATCCGCTTCCTCCGGGCCAGAGAAATCGTCCACTTCCAGCGGTTCGGGGAAGCCATCCGCAGCGTGCAGGATCAGCTGGACTCCAAAAACTTCTACGCCTTCAATCCATCCTTCGATGTTCCGGCTTCCTGCCCCTCCTGCGGCAGCTGATGATCCTTCTGCCGTCTTCTCCCGGACTGACCCTTTGGGGTCAGCCCGGGAGTTTTATATTCAGGCCTGTAACTCCAAAGCGGGCGGAGAGCTCCTCCACGCCCTGATAGATCTCCTCCCGGGAATAGTCGTGCTCGTCCAGAAAATCATCGGAAAACTCATTGATATGAACATAAAACCCCAGAGCCGCCCGCAGTTCCTCACGGCTGCCGGTTCCCTCCTCCAGAAAATCTGACAGTTCATTTTCCGCCTCATTAATCTGTCCCTCATCCGCCATTCTCTCCCATTTCCGGTAAAGGCTGTCCAGGGAAGAGTACTCCTCTTCCTCTTCCGGCAGCACATATTCCGGCGTTTTCCTTCCCAGAAGCATCTTGGCGATCATTCTGGCCATATCTTTTACCAATCTCATAATATAATCCTGTTCATAGTCCATACACGTTTCTCCTTTGCTGAAACTCCTCTTAAGGGCGAAAGGTTCCGGTCAGCCCAGCGCCACATCCAGTATCATCATAATCACAAAACCCGCGGCAAAACCCGCTGTTCCCAGATTGGAATGTTTCCCGGCGGAGCTTTCCGGAATCAGTTCTTCCACTACCACAAAAAGCATGGCTCCCGCGGCAAAGGCCAGCAGATAGGGAAGCACCGGAGTAATCACTTCCGTCAGCAGGATCGTCACCGCCGCGGCAGCCGGCTCTACCACCCCGGACAGAAAACCGTACCGGAACGCTCTGCCCCTGGACATCCCGGCATTTTTCAGCGGCAGAGAAATAATGGCCCCTTCCGGGAAATTCTGGATGGCGATACCCAGCGCCAGCACAAAAGCCGCTGCCAGGGTCATATCGCTGCCTCCCGCGGCAGCGCCGGCGAACACCACGCCCACTGCCATACCCTCGGGAATATTGTGCAGAATCACTGCCGTAACCATCATCATCGTCCTGCTGAGTCTGCTCTTTGGTCCCTCCGGCTGCTCCGCGTTGAGATGCAGATGAGGCACAGCTTTATCCATGACCGTCAAAAAAACGACGCCCAGAAGCAGTCCCGCCGCTGCCGGAATCCAGGCAAAGCGGCCCATGGCTGCCGCCATATCCATGGAAGGAATTAAAAGAGACCAGACCGAGGCAGCCACCATCACTCCGGAAGCAAACCCCAGAAGGATTTTTTCCATCTTTCCGCTGAGACTGTCCTTCATCAGAAACACGCAGGCGGCTCCTGCCGTGGTTCCCGCCAGGGGAATCAGGATCCCCAGAAAAATATCCAAGCTCATATTCTGCAACCTCCTTATCCCTCAGTATATGCAAAAAAATCCGATTTGTCAGTCCCTATTTTCGCAGGGCAAAAGAAAAAGCCTTTAAACACTGAATCTCCAGTACTTAAAGGCTTTCTGTTCATTTATCTTTGCATAGATCAGTCCTGTACGTAGGGCATGATCGCCAGATGTCTCGCGCGCTTTACAGCCGCGGTAATGGCTCTCTGATGCTTGGCGCAGTTTCCGGTGACTCTTCTGGGAAGAATCTTTCCTCTCTCGGAAACGTATCTTTTCAGTTTGTTTACATCCTTGTAGTCAATGACGTTGTCCTTGCCGCAGAACACACATACTTTTCTTCTTCTGCGGGGAGTTCTTTTTCTTACCGGAGCTTCTTCTCTCTCATTATTATTCTCGAATGCCATTTCTTTGTCCTCCTTCTACAAATTTCTTATTCAATCTCAGGTTTACTCTGCATCCTTGCGGACGATCAGGTATCTCAGCACATTGTCCATGATGCGGACATGTCTCTCCAGTTCCGCCGGACAGGATGCGTCTGCCTCAAACTGAATAAAGTAGTAGAAGCCTTCCTTCTGATGCTGGATCTCGTAGGCCAGTCTCTTCTTGCCCCACTCTTCTACCTCAGAGATTACGCCGTTGTAACGGGTCACATAGCCTTTGGCCTTCTCCACTACAGCCGCTCTCTCCTCGTCTTCCAGTTTGGCACTCACAACTAATGCTAACTCATACTTGTTCATGCTGTTTTCCTCCTTCTGGTCTTTTGGCTTCCCGCTTCTTCCCGGGAAACAAGGATTGTAGTTTATCCCACAGGGAGATAGTTTAACACAGTATGCCGGAAAAGTAAAGAATATTTTACAGATTCTGCATATTGCGCATATCCAGAGGCGTTTCCGGTTCCTGCCGTCCCTTCATGGTCTCTTTATACTCCGGATACAGTTTTTTCAGTTCCCGTTTCCGTTTCAGCAGCTTGCTGACAGCTCCCAGCTTGTTGTAGAAGAAAAAGCCGTCGATGCGCACCGCGTTCCATTTTCCCAGCTTATCCCGGATGGTATTATCGTAAAAACTGCCGCCGCAGTGAATCTCCGGCTTTGTTTTTACAAACTCAATCAGATCATTTTCATTCTTAATCGTATCCGGCAGATCCGCCCAGCCCCTGCCGATGCATTCCAGCTTGTGGGCATCGCTGCCCCCGAATCCGGGGCGCCCGTACTTGCGGGCCAGCTTGGCCGCCCGGATATTTACCTCGTCCCTCTCGCAGGCGTTGTAGATCTCAATAAAATCAAACTGCTCGATCAGCTTTTTGTTTCCCTGTCTGGAATATTTCCGCTTGCGCTCTCTGGTAGTAACTACGCTGAGATATTTCTCCCCGTAGGGGTGGGCCGGCCCGATGATTCCCCCGTACCGGTGGACGATCTTTACCAGCAGCGCGATGGGCAGCCCCCGCATCTCCAGGATCCGCAGCTTCACCCCCACCGGCATCACCACCAGCATATGACCGCAGTCCAGGGTATCGTACTCAATGCCCTTCAGCACCACGAAATCTGTGTACTCCTTCCCCTTCAGGGAATTTTTCCACTCCCGGTAGCCGTCATAGGAATTATGGTCTGTTACCATCATTCCCCCGAATCCCATGCTGCGCAGCCTCTGTATATACTCCTCAATCACTACTCTTCCATCCGTGGACCCTTCCTTGGTATGACAATGCATATCAAATTTCATACGATTTCGCTCCCTTCATCAAAAACCGTTTCTCCGGCTCCAGCTTCATTATAGCACAGGGTTTCCGCCAGCGACAGGCTTACCGGGATTCTTCATACTTTTTTAACAGTCAGCGGGCCGGTTGTCTGGTATAATAATGCCAGGCGCTTTCACAGTGCTTTTACGGAAACTTTACAGGGAGGAAATCAGTTTTGAAGCCAAACGATATCACAAGAGCAATCATCGACGCCACCGTGGACAGGGGCCTGCGTGAAATCGAGGAAGATCCCAAGCGCAGCATCCGGAAGCTGGCGGATATGGGAAAACAGTTTTCAAAAGGCCGTTTTGTCCAGGATCTCTATACACTGTTCCAGGAACTTCTCCGAAATGACGACAGCCCCTACTACACCGCCATTGAACACCTTCTGCGGAACACGGAGCGCAAGGGTCTGAAGGATTTCGGGATCAACATCGGGTACGGCAGTCTCACCTACGGGGCGCGGCAGATCCGCAGCAACGAAAAAACCAGGGATTACCAGATTCCCTGGCTGCCGATCCTGCGCCTGAATCCGGCGTCCCCTCCCAGCATGGAGGCGGAAACTCTGGAACGCATGGTCCGTCAGGGCACTTCTCTTGGAATTTACTCCTACGCCATCCGCAGCGAGAATGATTTCCCGGATCTGCAGGCTCTCACAGGTATCTTCCGAAAATATTCCAAATGCGGCTTCATCCTCTTTCTGCCGGACCGCCGGCTTTCTTTGGAGCACTTTGCCCGGCTGAAACCCTGTACAAATATCATGACCCTTTTCCCTGCCGGAGGATCCAGCACAGATCAGAATATCCGGGGGATGCAGCGGCACAAAGCCCTGTACGGCATTTACGCCTATTACGAGGATTCGGACGGGGACAGCTGGACCAGCCAGAACCGCTTCCAGGAGTTTTCTTCCTATGAGTCTTCCTTTGTGCTGATGATCCCCAGGGACAACTGCAGCAAATCCTACCAGGACCGGATTGATGCCTATATCCGCTCTGCCCGGATCCAGCAGCTGCATCCCTTTATCCTGCTGAACATATACTCTGACGCTTACCAGATCGACCGAAGCATCTCTTCTGAGCCCTGCTTTTTTGAGTTGATGGAGGATGGTTCCATCCACACCCAGGAAGGGGTGCTGAAAGGTTCCTACCGTTCCCAGCCCCTGGAGCGCATGTTTGCGGCCGCTCTTCCCAAAAAAGAGTTTTAAAAAGCCGGTTTCCTGCCGCCGGAATCTCCATCCGGCAGCCGGAAACCGGCTTTCTTCCCTTATAGTTCTTCTTCCTGGATCTGTCTTGCCATACCCAGAATCATTTTTTTCAATCCGCCGATGAACTCTTCCGGAGAGATCCGGCAGCCGTCTTCCAGCCATCGGACCACCGCGGACAGATAGGCGTCACAGAAAAAGGTAATAAAGATTTCCTGCTCCTCGTCCGCCTCACACACATCCCTCAGAAAAAAAGAGACAATGGGCGCCATAGATTCATGAAAATATTCCTGAAAGGAATTCTGCCCTTCTATCTTCAGCGCCGCCCGGTAAAACTCCTGATCCCGGTAGAAGAGATCCCCCACAGAAACCAGAAGATCCCAGCCGCTGCGGTACTCTCTGGTATTCACCAAACCGATAAAATCTATATAAAAGATCCAGTTTACCAGGTCATATTTATCTTTGAAATGATAATAAAAACTTTTCCGGTTCATGCCGCAGCCGTCACAGATATCAATGACGCTGATCTTGGAAAAGGACTTTTCTTTCATCAGCCTTTTCATGGAAGAGGCCAAGGCAGTCTTCGTTATATTCGCATCCGGCATAGGATCACTTCCATTTTCTTTGTAACACGCAGGCAGAACCTGCATATCCGCAGATAATCATAGCATATTTCACGGATTTTGTGAAGGGACTTTCCCTCAGCGGCTCTCCAGAGTAAAAGAAAAGGCGACCCCGTTCTCATAATTTTTCGCCCAGCATTTCTGCTGGTGGCTGTCCATAATAGCCTTTACAATAGACAGACCGATGCCGCTTCCCCCGTACTCCCTGGTTCTGGCCTTGTCCACTTTATAGAACTTCTCCCAGATCTTGTCCAGATCTTCCGCCGGAATGGGCTGTCCGGTGTTGAACACCGTGGTGGTGACCGTGCCGTTCCATTCCCGGCAGGTAATCTCAATCACCTTTTCTCCTTCCAGATGATTCAGGGCGTTGGTCAGATAATTGGTCACTACCTCCTCGATCTTAAACTCATCGCCCCAGACGGGAACCGGATCCTTCTGTTGAAAAAGGATCTTCGCCTCTTTCTGTTCGATCAGAATATGGGAGGACTGCAGGACTCCCCGGATCAGCTCCGCCAGATCAAAGCGCTCCATGGAAAGTCTGTCGTTTCCGAATTCCAGCTGATTCAGGGTCAGCAGCTGCCGGACCATACGGTTCATTTTCGCGGATTCATCTATAATCACATCGCAGTAAAACTCCCGGCTCTCCGGGTCGTCGCTGATATTGTCTTTTAACCCTTCCGCGTAGCCCTGGATCAGGGCGATGGGAGTTTTCAGCTCATGGGAGACATTGGAAAGAAATTCCGTCCGCATTTCATCGATCTGCACTCTCTTTTCAATGTCTTTCTGCAGTTTCAGATTGGCGCTTTTCAGTTCCGACACCGCTTTTTCCAGCCGGTCGGACATGCGGTTGAAATTCCGTCCCAGCTCTCCGATCTCATCCTCGCCTCCGCTGGTATACTGGGCGTTAAAATCCAGATCTGCCATCCTCTCTGACAAAGCGGTAAGCTCCTGCAGAGGCTTTACCATTTTCCGGGTAATCAGCCAGATCAGCACAGCGCTCACCAGCACCACCGCCAGTCCGATATAAATATAAAACTGGTTGGAAATAGCCGCGGAGTCCGCGATGCTCTCCAGGGGGCAGCGCACAATGTAAAAATCTCCATTGTCCAGCCTCCCCCAGAGTTCCAGGAAATCCTTTCCCTGGAACCGGTCATGGCTCTGGGAAATCAGATAAGCTCCGTCCTTGCCTTTTCTCAGCACTTCGGTATTTTCCGTCTCCTGACCCATAATATTTCCAATAAGGCGGCTGGCCAGGGACTCATCCAGAGAATTGGTGTTCAGCAGATAGGGGGAAGAACTGAGATTTACTACCGCGTACGTAAGATTATTGGAGTCGCAGAACTGATGAAACTCCTGTCCCACTTCCTGAATGGGATCTCTCAGGGAATTCACGCTGTCCCAGCTGTCTGTCAGCACATCCATCTTTTTGGACAGGTAGAATTTTTCCATAAATGCCCAGTGAAACACGCCGATGACCACCAGGGTCAGGGCCATAACTCCGATGAAGGTGCCGGCGACTCTTTTCTTAATGGAACGCTTCATGCCCCGTCCACCTCAAATTTGTAGCCCATGCCCCAGATGGTCTTGATATATCTGCCCTTTTCCCCCATTTTGCTCCGCAGTTTTTTCACATGGGTGTCAATGGTTCTGGCGTCCCCGAAATAGTCATAGTTCCACACATTGTTCAGGATCTTTTCCCGGGACAGGGCGATTCCCTGATTCTCCAGAAAATAGGTCAGCAGCTCAAACTCCTTATAACTCAGTTCCAGAGGATTTCCGTCCACGGAAGCCATATGGGCCGCTTTGTTAATCTCAATGCCTCCGGCGGAAAGCGTCTCTCCGGACTGGATCTGGCTGGTCCGGCGCAGGATGGCCTCCACCCGGGCCACCAGGATCTTGGGGCTGAAGGGCTTGGAAATATACTCGTCCACTCCCAGTTCAAATCCCAGAAGCTCGTCCCGCTCTTCTCCTTTTGCCGTCAGCATAATAATAGGGATTTTAGAATGCTGGCGGATCTCCCGGCACACCGCCCAGCCGTCCATCTTGGGCATCATCACATCCAGGATAATCAGGGCAATCTCCTTGTCCTCATAAAACAGATCCAGGGCCGCTTCCCCGTCCCCGGCCTCCAGCACCTCAAACCCGCTCTTTACCAGGAAATCCCGCACCAGCTTCCGCATGCGGCTCTCATCGTCCACCACCAGTATCTTTACTTTATCCATAAAAGCACCTCCTTGCGCTTCTGTGCGGCAGTCTTTTTCATTTCTATCTTAGCAGGGGATTATGTCGTCTCTGTGAAATCCCGAAAAATAACAGATTCTTCTATACATAGTACCGTCAACCGAAGCGGATTGCAAGGCGGAAGATGTATCTCATGATTCCCTTTTTAAGGCCAGGGTAGTAAAATAATATAAAACACCTGTTTTCCTGGTTTTTTAGTTTAAACCACACCTGCCTGTGTCTATTCCAGATTTTCTTTTATATAGACATATGCGTCCCTAATTCCCGTATACCCATGTTCAGACGCCTCCTCCACACTGACCCATCCGGAAAAGCTTCTGTCTTTAAGAAATCGAAGAACTTCGGCAAATTGTACAGCTACAGCCGGTATCGGAACCATCCTGTCCAGGCCCGGGCAGATCCGGCAGTCTTATCTTGAAGCGGAAGAAGCTCTGCAGCATAAGTTTCTGTACGGCAATGCCTCTGACATCTTTTTTGCTTCCCGGAATCATCCCTCTGAAGCCGCGGATTACGATTATATCAGCAGTATGCAGACCATCGTTTCTTCTATTGTTTCGGGGAATCCCACGCGGGCCATTGAGGAGGCGGGAAAATCTTTTTCTCCCGGCTCCCGCCCTGTTTATGCCTCCATGCATAGCTTCACCATCAACAACATTATTTTCGGCTGTATAGAATTATTATCGGCTGTCAATTTGTCTCTGTATGAAGTCTTTCCTGATTTTTCCGCGGTTTATAAGGAACTGATTTCTTCCGGTTCTGACCGGGAACTTCATGCGCGGCTCGCCGGCCTGATCCGCCAGGTTTCCAATCTTTACAGTCTTTCCAAAAATAGTCTTACAGGATCTGAAAACCCGATTGTTTCAGATGCCAAAGCCTATATTGAGGAACACTATTCTGACTGCCGGCTTCATTTAAGCCACATAGCTGAAGCTCTGTCCGTCAGTTCCTGTTATCTCAGCAATATTTTTAAACAGGAAACCGGAAAAACCTATATTGATTTTCTGACCTCTGTCCGGATAAAAAAGGCCAAAGAATTTCTGGCGGATCCTCAGGTCAAGGTGTATGAGGTCTGCTATCTGGCGGGCTACGATAATCCTACCTATTTCAGCACCTTGTTTAAACGGCGTACCGGCTGCACTCCCACAGAATACCGGAACCGTCTGTCCCCGCGGGAGCAAAAAAACTCTCCGGAATAAATAGCTGCGCAAAAAGCCGCCGGCCTTATGTATACATGGTACATCATGGCCAACGGCTCTTTTTACTGATTCTGTTTATTTATTTCTTCTGAAAACTCCGGACGCTTTCTTTCTCAGTGCCAGGACAATTCCCGCCATACCTGCCAGGATTCCGGAGCCGTAAAGAGGCATCTGAGTCCCCAGGGAATCCCCGGTATCGGGTGCGGTTCCCTGATGGCTGCCGCCCGGCTTCTGACCCGAACCGCTGCCGGACCCGTTGGGATCCGCACTTCCGGACTGGCCGCCGTTTCCGCCGGTCTGGCTTCCGCCGCCGGCTCCGCCCTGATGATCCTCATCGCCGCTGTCATCGGCCTCCAGAACCTGCACGGTTCTCTCCGCCGCTGCAGTATTGCCCTTCTCATCGCTGACAGTGTACACCAGGTCATACAGCCCGGGAACAGAGGTATCTACGGTTCCCACTACGGTGATCTTGTCCGTCAGGTCATTGCCCTGATAATCTTTGGCGGTGACCCCTGCCAGGGGATCAAAGTCCGCTCCTTCCTCCACCTGGTTGGCGGAGCCGTCGGGCAGAGTGATTACCGGCTCGTATCCGGCTTTCTCAATGTTCAGATAGTTTACATCCGTGCGGGTCAGTCCGCCGTTGGCGTCGGTGACCTCCGCGTACCATCCCACCGTGCCCTCAGGAGCATTCTCCCAGGTGTAGGAGGCGGTGGTGCCGCTGGCTACATTCTCCACAGTTCCGATGACCTCACTTCCGTAAACATTGACTGTGAGGCCGGTGGTCTCCAGGGTCTTGGTCTCGGGAACAATTCCCAGATCCGCGAAGCTGACCGCAAATTCTTCTTCCCCGTTGATGCCCGCCACGTCTCCGATATCCGTCTCGTCCTTGGCGTCATAGTCGTCCAGACTGGGCGAGTAGGTTCTGAAAAGGATCTGCTGATTCGCCATATCAAAATGCATCAGGCGGATGTATCCCATGCCCCCCTGGGCCAGGCCCTGGTAATCAAAGAGCATCTGGTATACCTTTCTCTCCGCGATTCCGTCTCCGTCATCATCGAAGGAATCCACCCGGGTCTGCGCGTTGTGGTAATGGCCGGAGAATACCATGCAGACGTTGGGATTTTGGGCCACCACTTCGTCATAGACCTGCTGAGGCTCCTCGCCCATGCCTCCGCTGGCCAGCAGGTACTCGTGGAAGTTCAAAATAGCTTTTCGCTCCGGATACTGTGCCAGCACCTGGTTCATCCACTCAATCTCCTCATCTCCGATGCCCCATCCCATGTACACCATGATAAAGTCTATGCCGCCCACGGTGATCAGGTCGTAATGGCCCCGGTTGTCCTTGTAGCTTTCCCCGTACCAGGGATTGCCGCTGTATCTCCATTCTCCGAAGTACTTGCTGAAATTGCTGTAATCTCCGCTTAAATGTCCCACATCATGGTTTCCCGCCAGTACGCCGTAGGGAAGTCCCGCTTCATCCAGCATCTGATAGGCCGCGTCGGCATTTTCCCACTCGGGAATCAGCGGTTCATCGTCTATGATATCTCCATCGTGGAAGAGGTACTGAATGTTCATCCGCTCCCGGTTGGCCAGGATCCAGTTGTGGATATCCAGCTGATACTGGTAAAGTCCGTCTACATCCTGGCTGGGATTGCCCTCGTAGTCCTCGTTGTAGTACTGGGTGTCGCTCTCCACCACGAAGGTAAAGTCATAATTTTCCCTGGGAGTATCCTTTTCATTATATGTGGCGCTGTCCGAAGCTTCTCCCGGAGCGTACTGGGGCGGCGTATAGCCCTCCCCGTTCTGGATCATGATCCGGACCGTATCCCCGTTCAGATGCTCTGCCAGCTCCACCACGCCGGAAAGGCTCATGGCGGTTCCCTCCAGGGTCTGCTCCGCCTCCACCGGATCCCAGGCGCCGGCGGAAAGATTGTATACGTACATAAAGGTCTTCTCGCTGTTGGAAGTACCCTCCCAGTCTACCCGGATGGCGCTGTCTTCTCCCGGATCTCCGCTGATCTTCACATCAAAGACCTGATAGGGGAATCCGTCCCCGGATTCCTTTGAAAAGACCTGGGCTTCGGTGCCGGACGCATCGCTGACGCCCTGGCTGCCGGTAATGTTTTCGTCTCCCAGCTGATATTTCTCACCCTTTTTAAAGGTAACGGTCATGGTGTCTTCCGTAGGATCCACCACATTCACAGACAGAGTGGGATTGCCGTGGACGGTATCCTCCGGCTGATCCACGTCCGCGGAAGCATTTTCCTCCGGAATGATAAAGGTCACGGTTTTTTCCGCGGTATTTCCCGCCTGATCCACAGCGGTCAGGGTCAGGGTGTGCTCCCCGGCCTCCATCACCTCCGCCTCCAGGGCGTATGGCAGTTCAATGGTTTCTCCGTCCAGAGCCGCGGTAAGTTCCACCTCCCGGCTGAGGGCATCCGATGCCCGGGCAAGGATCTCCACATCCCGGTAGGTCTCTCCCTCCGCCAGATTGGTGGTGATCTCCGGAGCGGTGTTGTCCACCATCACCTGGACGGAGGCCGCCCCGGAAGCAATGGTGTGAGGTCCATCTTCCAGTTCCCTGGTGTCCAGATCCACTCTCAGGGCATTGAAACTGGACGCCTCCAGCTGGAAGGTAACGTACAGGATCTCCACCTTGGTGGTGCCGTCGCCCATGCTGATCTCTGTCTCCGGGGATACTTCTCCCATATCGTAGGGCTGATCCGGATGCCAATTTTCCTCTGTGTGCTCAATGGCGCCGATGCCGTTGACCGCTCCGTAGGCAACCGGGCGCAGGGACACGCCGTCCGGCAGCACCAGCCGGATATTCTTCAGCACAAAATCATCGTTGTTTTCTATATCATGTTCCAGATTGTTGGCCTTATTGCCGGCGTGGAAAGCGATGGTGATCTGCCGGGTTTCCGGGTCGAAATAGTGCTCGTCCACATCGTAGGCGTAGGTCCTCCACGCATCGTAGGTGCCTTCGTTAAAGACTCCCAGCACATCCTCCCCGATGGCCACGGCGTTCTTAAAGAACACGTCTGTCTGACTGGCGTCAAAGGCGATGCGGGCGTCACCGTTGATAGAGGAAACCGCCTGGCCGCTGACCTCTTCTCCGTCGATCTTCAGGCTGCCGCCGGTTCCGATGATGGACTGTGTGCCGGAAAGGAACTGGCCCTCTTCCACATTCAGCTGGTCCCCCTCTTCCGGAGCATTCTCATTTTTCACCTGTTTCGGTTCTGTGGACACTGTCTCATATCCGTTGCTGACTTCAAAATAATATTCATAGTACTGTTTTCCGGTGAGATCCACCCCGGGGATCTCCCTGGTAAACACATCCCCGGAGCTTCTCAGCAGATTATACATTTCATAGGTGTCAGAATGGCTGTCCCTTACATAGAGACGCACGGTTTTTACTGCTGTATCCCGGGATACCGCTTCCACCTGAAAGATCAGGCTGCTGCTGTCGCTGAAGGTTTCCGGCGTCTGATCCGTCAGCACCGGAGCCGCCGCTGTCTCCGGCAGTTCCGCCGCGTAATAAGGCTTCTGGCTGGCCTTTACCGTTCCAGGTGTGGGCGCTTCCTCATCGGAAGTCATGGCGCTGGAGAAGGCGCCATCCGTGTACTGATTCTGGAAGGTAATGGATCTGTCCGCGGAGGTGTTGTCCACCCCGTTCATGTTGTAGGTGACATAATCCGACACATCCTTCACATTGGAGGCGATCTTCACTCCTCTGGCGCCGGAGTTGGCCATGCCCCCGCAGGAGATCTCCACCAGATGGGCTTCGTCCAGATCCGTGCCGAATTTGGCGTTGAAATCTTCTCTGGTCAGAGCGTCGTTGCCGCCGTTCTTGATCCAGAATACCAGGGTATCCCCGGCTTTCAAAATCCTGCTCTCAGAAGTCTCCCACCATACCACGTCGCTGTTGTCCCCGTTGTCGGGGTAATTGTAATACAGCTTATAATCTTTCAGATCTATATCCCGGTTGGAATTGTTATAGAGCTCGATAAACTCATAGGCGTCCGCGCCGTTTACATTGGAGCTGTCCGGCATCAGCTCTGTGATAGTAAGCGCCGGGGCCTGGCTTCTGTCCACCGTACCCTCATCGGACTTAAGAACCGCGCTCTTTCTGGGGGAAACGGCTGTGTTGACGCCGTCGGAAACTGTGATCTCATACTGGAATTTCTCCCCACCGGCAGCTTTCAGCTCCTCGTAGGTAAGGCTGGCCTGGAGCACGCCTTCCACATAGGTCATGGGAAGGGCGGCAGATGCTTCTTCTGCTCCTTCCTGGTACAGCCTCAGTTCCGCGCTGAGGATCCCCTCGGTCAGGCTGGTGCCGCTCATGGTCACGGTCCAGGAATCCCCCGCATGAACCACGGCGGGAGCATCCGCCTCCACAGAAGGCGCCTCCACCACCGCCGGGAAGGTATACTGCCCCTGCACAGACTGGCTGCCATCCAGGGCGCCCGGAGTTTCCTCATGATCATAGGTCACTGAAATTTCTTCTCCGCTGTAGCTGAAGCAGATGGACTCTCCCTCATCCAGCTTGCCGTCGGAGGAATCCCCCGCAGTATATTCCACGGTGCTGAGCACTGTTCCGGAAGCTGTACGGATGGAGATCCTGCGGGTGCCGGAATTGGAAAATCCATCGGACTGCACGGAGGTAAAGTTCACTCCCTGCTCATAGCTGGTGCCGTAGTTCGAGTTAAAATTCTCCACAGTGAATCCGGCGGCAATGTTGGCCTCATTGCGGATCCAGACCACCAAAGTTTCATGGGCTTCCAGCACCAGGCCCCTGTCTTCCAGGATCCACTGCTTTACGGAGGAGCCGTTGTCGTACCAGAAGCCGTACTGATCCAGGTTTACCGCCTGGTCTCCGGCGTTGTACACTTCAAAATATTCAAACGCGTCGGAGCCGCCCTCATTGGCTGTATTGGGCACGATCTCCGTAATCAGCAGGGGAGCTGGAAATTCCGCCCGGGAAGGCTCCTGGCTGACAGTTACGGAAGTTTCTCCGCTGACCGCCGTATTCACGCCGTTGTTCATCTCCACCTGATAGGTAAAGCTTCCGGCGCCGGCAAAGGCATCCGCGGGAATAGAGACAGTAAAGGTTCCCTCCTTATATTCCATGGGGTACTGGCTGCTGCCTGCCTCTGTGGTCACGGTAACCACAGCGTTCAGGATCAACCCCGGCAGATCCGTGGATGCCGTGATCTTATAAGAAGCGCCTGGGCTGGCCTGCTCCTCCCCGGAAGCGGAAACGGAGGCCCCTGATACCTCTGTCACTGTATACAGGCCCTCCGGCAGCTGCTCCTGCTGCGCGGTTCCCGGCGTAGGCTCCCCGTTATAGGCCAGGGTGGGCTGCTGGGTCTGTCCCTCTGTATATCCGAAGGTAATGCCTTTTTTGGTCTGAGCCTTTTCCGCACCGTCGTTGTAAGTAATCTGGGTTACTGTCTGGCCGGTAGCCCGGACGATCACCCGGATAGAGCGCTCCCCGCTGTTAGAAAATCCGTTGACGGATTCCGTGGTTTTTACCACCTGGACGTTGTCGTCGATGCCGTAATAAGAACGGAAATCCCCTTCCTCCAAAGCATCGCTCTCCCCGTTCCTGATCCAAACTGCCAGGCTTTTCCCAGCCTCCAGTAGGGTGCCCGCCGGGATCTCCCAATCAGTCACCGTACTGCCGTTCAGATTCTGGATCAGATAGCTGTCCAGAGATACGGTCCGGTCTGAGGCATTGTAAAGTTCCACATATTCAAAAGCATCTGTCCCGCTGGCGGTGGTCTGATCCGCCTGATGGGTATCCGCCACGATCTCCGTAATCAGCAGAGGCGTAGAAACCTGCACCTCCGCCTGGATTTCCGGCTCAGCCTCCGGGGCGGCCTGAACCACCTGGGGCTCCGCAGCATCGGACGCTGCCGGAATGCTCCGGACTTCTTCCCGGGTCTCTTCCTCTTCGTTCTCTTCCTGCTCCTGTGGGATTTCCGTGATCTCCGGCTGCTCTGTCACTGCCGGCTGCTGGGATTCCCCCGCGGAATCCCGGCCCTCCGGCGCTTCCTCCGTTACCAGTTCTCCGGAGTCTTCCGGATCTGCAGCATCTGAAACCGGCACTGTTTCTTCCCGGAGGATCTCATGGTTATCCTCCGCCAGTACCGGTACCGCCAGGCCCCCGTTGGCGGAGGCGGCGGCCACCAGGACGCTTAAGCCTCCCGCTGCCAGTCTCTTCACTGCTACTTTCGCGGGAATCTTCTTCCCGTCTGTCTGCTTTTTATGCATTTTCTGCTCCTTCTATAGAAAAGGTTGGTTCATTTAGATTCCGTGGAAGTATAACATCCAAAGTCCGTGGTTATCGTGTAGGCAGAGTTAAGTGTATGTAAAAAAAACTGTGATTTTGGTAATCATCCGTATCTACAAATTCATCTTCACTTTTGACAGGATACTCTGGATGAATTGCGGAAGGTTACACTGAAAGAGATCCACTGACTGTGCGGCGGCCTCTCCCTGAACCCCAGCGGCGCATTTAAAGAACGCTACCCGAAAATCGTGATATAAGCCGGAGCCTGTCAATCCGCAAAAAGCCGAAATCCCCTCGATTTTACGCAGATTTCCCCCTCTGTCCACAGCTTCTGGTTCTGATAGAACCTGCTCTTTTTAGGATCATGCAGCAGCATCAGCAAAAACAGGAATCCAGAATCCGGCTTCTGGATAAACAGAAGAAGTTCACCCTTCTGCGTATAATTAGGAAAAAACGCTCCGGGAAAAATGCCCTGAACCAGGAGACTTGGCTGAAGAGATACCTGGACGATGGCCATTTGAGTATCGATAACCTGGCAGCAGAACGGGCACCGAAAAACTTTGCGATAGGCAGCGAAACTGGCTGATTGCTACAGCAAACTCAAAAAACAAAAATGACCTTTCTCTGGCCGGTGCTGGGGATTTTTTTATTTTGTCAAGATACAGATGTTTACCTACTTACAAAGAGATCGCCAAGTCTCTACACGTAGATACCCAAGTCATTTCCAGATACTTAAAGGAAAATAGAATCAAGCTCAGGAGCAGGTGGAACTGCCCAGAGAAATAATAATGTAATCTCCAAATGCTTTGTATTTCCTGTAATAGAAGCAATCTATGACAACCAAAATTAAATATAAAAAATGCTGAGTTTTAGATTATAGAATATGCCATAAGCGGTCAATAGGACGCAGTAGAGGACCAGAATCGTCGCGAGAAAAACGAGCCACTAATGCGTATGGAATAAAATAGACATAAAAATAAGCTCGCTTTGCTGCGAGCCTATTTTTATGTTATCTTTTTTAGTTTTCTATATAACTTATAGCGTCCCCACGTAGCCTCAATCCACCAAACTATTTTCTCGAGCATATCGAGTCTCCTGATTAATTGTAGAAACAAGATAACTTATATAGGAAAGCATTAAAAGCATAAGTTCGATGCTTTTATACTTTTAGATCGGCTCTCCTAAAAATCAATCCGCAACAGAATTGAGCCGAGAAGTTTCACGCGAGTAAAAGACCGTCGAGCTAAACTCGGCGGTCTAAAATTATCTTGCATTTATTCCATTCACGAAAGCTAAATAGCAGGCGAAGTCTCCGACGGCTTTGCGGTTATACAGATCATCTTCCTCGTAACCGAGTTCGTCACGCCATGCGGCGGCTTTGCCTTGTTGCTTTAAATAGCGTGCCAGCATATTAAAATGCGTTATCACGGAGTTGTGGCAGGAAGTCCTGCCGGAGTCCTGCTCGCTTTTCTCCTCACGGCTAAGCAACAGCCAATTTGCCCGGATTGCAGCATAGCGAGTTGCAACCTTCATTAACTCGTCATATAGCTCCAATGATCCCGTGTCTGCGCCAATCTCGGCAAGCATTTCCGTATGGATCGTTTGCATTTTTTCAAATGTAATTGCTTTTGACTGCTTTAAATATTCCTCATAAGTACAGACCATAATAGCCCCCACCTTTCCTTTTTAGAAGTATAGCTTACGGCATATTTGGTAGGAAGTCCAGCGGATTCTTAATTAATACTTCGGCAGAATCAGCCGCTTTTCTACCACCTCAGCCACTAGCTGTAAGGTATTCTGGTAGCCCGTTTTCTGCAAGATGTTCTTGACATGGTACTTGACTGTATTTAGCGTAATATCCAGATCTGCCGCAATCTCCTCATATTTTCTGCCTTGTGCTAGCTCCCGGATAATATCAAATTCCCGACCGGTAAACTCATGGCTGTTGCTGTACCCAATACGGATCATCGGCGTATCCTCGGGATAAACATATTCGCCACTCATCACCCGGTCGCAGACCTCTATCAGGGATGTGCTGCCATGTTCCTTATACCAGAAGCCGTTACAGCCGCATGCTTTCGCCTTCTGGATAAAGGAATGTTCCGGCATGGAGGTCATAATGACAATCTTAATTTTTGGATTAGATTGTTTGATTTTTGCTGCGGCTCTCAGCCCGGATTCTTCATCGGCAGTGCAGACATCCATCAGGATCAAATTAACCCGTCCACGAAGACAGGCAATTTCTGCATTCGCCGCATTTTCTATGGAGGCGTACAGCACATATTTTTCCGATTTGGCAATATGGTTCTCGATGGCGTCCCGGGTAATCCTGGAATCTTCTACAACTAAAACCTGTATCATTTCCGTCCTCCTTTCTGGACTTCGTCAAAATCAAAGGGAATATCCACAAGCAGGGAAACACTGTTGTCGCAGAGTACCTTCAGGGTAGCTCCTTCCTGCTCCAGCCGCTGACGCAATGCGCTGAGGCCATTACCCTCGGTAATACTTGAAACAGACACGCCACCGTTGTCGGATATCTCTATATGATAGTTTTTCTCGTTTTGCTCAATTTTTACCATCAATCCCGTGGCATTTGCATGGCGTACTGCATTGGTGAGCGCCTCCCGAATGGCGGCATACAAAAGCTGTAGTGCTTTGCGCTGAGTGGGCTGTTCTCCAAGGAATATAACCTTACAGCCAATCAGCTCCGCAACCTGCATCAGTTCAGACTGCAGAGAGGAATCGGGCACCGTCCATACTGTAGAGATATTGGAAAAATCATGAATGGCGCTGTTCCAATTTTCCCTCAGTACATCAGCGTTCTCAGCCAGACGGTCTTCCGTAATCGCCTTAGTGGTGGCCAGCAAACAATGCCCCAGCTCATCATGGATATGCATTTTCGCGGCAAGAATCTCTTTATTCAAATTGATTTCCACGATACTGTCCAGCAAGGCTTTCTGCCGCTTTTGAATCTCCTGCAGCCGGATAGTGTTCTCGTACAGTTCCTCGCTGAGCCGGTAGAGTTCTGTAATTTCCGCCGCCTCAACCTGAACGATATTGGAATCAAGAAACCTCAGCTCAAAACGCCAGACCGAGTTGTCGGAGAAGCGGAAGAACAACTGTTGGTGGGTGCTTTCATTTTCATTGTTCGTATCTTTTGGCAGCCAGGATTGGGTTAGCTTTTCCGCCTTGCCGTTATTAGCAAAGTTTGTGAGTTTCTCCCATGCCGCCTTTGCGTTCAGAATTGTATGTCCGGTCAGCTCCAGCATCAGCTTGTTCATCTTCTCATTAACGAGAATGACCCGCCCATCCAATGCGGAGAAGCAGATTCCGCCGGGGTAAGAGTCGATGGCTTTTTTAATCATTTTAGCTGATGTATTCTTTTTCATGACTGCATCACCTCTCCCTCCTGCAAGAGCAAAAGCCGATAACCTGTCGGAACCTTTACTGCCTGAAGACGATATCCTCCCTCTAAAAAGCGAGGAACAAACTCGCGATCTGTACCGGTAATCTCAAAGCAAACCGTATCGCTGATTTGGATTG
>DVKB01000029.1 GCA_018716305.1 Candidatus Scatomonas merdigallinarum | reverse complement strand
GTATCATTTGGCGGTACTCAGCAGGTTAGACTTGAACTGAAAACAGCCACCATTTTTCAGATGCTCAGCTAATTACTTGCCAATTAGACCTGGTAAAATCCCCTTGTACAGGCTATCACACGGTAGTATCTTATGAGATATAGAACAGTGAAAAAGCCTTGAAATTACGGGATTTCTTAGCACTATATAGCACTTCTTGATGTCGTATCGGAGCTTCTCCTAAGCGGTAGGTCGGGTGTTCGAATCACCTCGGGGACGTGACCGTGAAGCCGAAAACTCCTTGAAAAATCAAGGATTTCGGCTTCTTTCAATTTCTGAAAACATCCGAACACTGAACCTAACGGCGATTAGCAGTTCACAATTTGCTGATCGGAGCAAAGCATGACTTTATGGCGCGTAAAACACCGAAAAGCAGCCATTTTCCCCAGAAAAATGAGCGGATTTGAGGTGTTTTTAGGATTGCGGGAGCACGAAGTGCGGAGCAATCCGTGTCTCATGCCCATTTGTCGGGCAACTCATATAATAGAACCCACGGATAAAAAAAGACGGTGGTAAGATTATGTGCCAGAACAAAAAGCGGAACAATGATGCTTTTCTCCACGCAAAGCCAGTATATTGAACGACATTTGCGTGGAGTAACTTTATAGTCGCTTATCGAATCATGCTGGCTTGGTTATATTAGGGAGCAAAACGCGGTTTCAATGTGCTTTGCAGTAGTTGACAAGGACATATTTTTTAGGATAAAACAAAGTAAACTTTATATTTTCCTAAAATAAGGAGGTCATGTTATGCCATATGTTAAGCGATCATTGGAACGGAAATTTTGCGTATGAGTTCCTTTTTCAAAGCGGTGCTTGTAACAGGTGCGCGGCAGGTTGGTAAAATTACCATGCTGAAACATTTGGCCGAGGGACAAAACCGCACTTACATTTCTATGGATAATATAATGGCGAGAACCCTGGCCCAAACAGATCCCGTATTGTTCTTTCAGACTTAGAAGCCTCCAATCATCATTGATGAAATACAGAAAGCTCCGGAGCTGTTTGAACAGATTAAAATTATGTGCGATGAAACCGAAGAAAGAGGTTTATTCTGGCTGACCGGCTCCCAACAGTATAAGAGGATGAAAAATATCCGCGATACACTGGCCGGAAGAATCGGGATTCTGGAGCTATACAGCTTTTCCAAAAATGAAGTAGACGGAGAAGTTTTTACAAACAAACTGGATTTCTCTCTGCCCTGTCTTTTGGAGCGGCAGAAAACTGCAAAAAAGAATGATATTGTAGATGTGTTCCAGCATATCTGGCGCGGCGGGATGCCTGACGCGCTGCGGGCCGATGCTGAGCAGAGACAGGAATATTTCAATTCTTATATTGAAACCTACCTGATGCGGGATGTGGCGGAGGAAGGCGGTATTACGGATTCTGTACGTTTCCGAAAATTTCTTACTGCCTGTGCTGCCTTGACAGCCGAGCAGGTAAATTATAAAACTTTGGCGGAGGCAGCCGAAATTTCCCAGCCCACGGCCAAAGAATGGCTGCGGATCTTGCAGGGATTAGGCATTGTCTATCTTCTGCCGCCCTTTGCCAATAATGAATTGAAGCGATTAACAAAAACACCAAAATTGTATTTCTGTGATACCGGACTGTGTGCCTATCTGTCCATGTGGCTTACCAGAGATACCCTGATGAATGGCGCCGCAAACGGTCACTATTTTGAAAACTATGTTGTGATCGAGCTTTTGAAAAGTTTTTCTTACTCAGCAGATAGAGCAAACCTGACATACTACCGTGATTCTAACGCAAAAGAAATTGATCTGATTGCAGAAGAAAATGGATTGGTTCATCCGCTGGAAATCAAAAAATCCGCAAATCCTGACCGCAGAGAAATCAAAAAATACGAGGTACTCGACAAGACAACCTTAGAACGTGGCAGCGGCGGTATTGTCTGCATGTGCGAAGAAGTAATACCGATTGATCAGAAAAACTGCTTTATTCCTTGTAATCTTATATAGATCGAGTAGGAGGCGGTGATTAGCCGCCGTCCTCTCACTCTTTGCCAGCAGCACAATATCATCAAGCGCACGGCTGCGGCGCGGCACACAATGAAATACAGCATCAAACCAGCAGCGGCGCAACAAGCATCGTTATCATTTGTAAATGACAAAATTTTCAAATCTTTCTATAATAAAAACAGACTGCCCGGCAAATGGACATGAGACAAGCGAAAAAAAGGAGGAATTCCTATCACAGCACATGATTTTTACCAGAATGTTTTGAACTTAAAGGACAGAAACCTGATACAGGAACTCGCTGAGCAAACCACTGTCAGGTATATGAAAAAAGGGGAATTTATCGTTCGGATTGGCGAGGTATTAAATGAAATTTATTTTCTGGAAAATGGGATTACCAGAGGATATCTTTTGGATGTAAATGGAAAAGATGTCACGGACTGTTTCAGTTTCTGCTGCGGCGCTCCGGTCATGCCGTTCTGCCAGATGGAGTTGAATATCCCCTCTCCTTTAACCCTTGAAGTATTAGAAAACTCTGTTTTTTTCTATATCCCGATTTCCGCTGTAAGCGAACTGCAGGAAAAATATCAGGAAGTCTCGATACTTTATAATCGACTGCTGATTCAGGCTCTGAACGAACATTGGCGGCTAAAACAGATTCTAAATTCCTATACAGCGGTGCAGCGGTATCAATGGTTTCTGGAAACCTATCCGGGGCTGATCGGAAAGGTGAGCAGCATGCATATTGCTTCCTTCCTGGGAATGACTCCTGTAACACTGAGCCGTTTGCGGAGAACCCTAAGGGAGAATGGCAGGCAGAATAACTAAATTTCCGATTTTTGATTTTTTACAGAACCGTTTGACAGGATAACGGTTTCAGCCTATAATGAAATTTGTGAGTCAATTACATACTGCCAATAGAAAGCTGCAGGAAAGAGGCCTTGCGCCCGCCGAAGGAATCATACTCTCAGGTGTTCGGGATCCCCGGGCAGGACTGCAGCCGGATGGCTCTCTGGAGAATCCCGCGCATGGGTGCCGAAGGTGAAAGCAGATACCTCTGTGAATCTCTCAGGCAAAAGGACAGGGAACGGATACAATTATCTTCTTTGGATTCGCGTTTCGCGGGCAGGGAAGATATCTTTGTGGTTGAAACCTTTTGTCCCCGGGATTTTCCCGGGGATTTTTTTGTACATTCGAAATTTCCCCGGAGCCTGACGCGGGCGGCAGGATTACAAATGAGAGGGAATGGAGAAAAACAATGGACGGAATTACAAGCTTTGTATCGCGGATTGTTGACACTGTAAACACTTTTCTATGGGATTACGCCCTGCTGTTCCTGCTGGTGGGAGCCGGCATCTTTTTTACCCTTATGCTGCGGTTTATCCAGGTGCGGAAATTCGGGGCGGGAATGAAATCCCTGTTCGGAAACTTTTCCCTTCACGGAAAGGGCACCGAAAAAGGCCTCAGTTCTTTCCAGGCCCTGACCACCGCGGTGGCGGCCCAGGTGGGAACCGGTAATATTGCCGGAGCGGCTACTGCCATCGCCGCCGGAGGCCCCGGCGCCATCTTCTGGATGTGGGTCAGCGCTTTCTTCGGCATGGCTACCATCTACGCGGAGGCGGTCATGGCCCAGAAAACCCGGGTGGTGGAGGATGGAACTGTCACAGGAGGTCCTATCTACTATATTAAATACGCCTTTAAAGGCCGTTTTGGAAAATTCCTGGCAGGATTCTTTTCCGTAGCTGTCATCCTGGCCCTGGGCTTTATGGGCAACATGGTGCAGTCCAATTCCATCGGAGAGTCCTTCAGCAATGTGTTTGGCGTCAATCCTCTGATTGTCGGCATCATCGTAGGAATTGTGGCAGGATTTATCTTCCTGGGCGGCATCAAGCGGATCGCCCGCTTTACAGAAAAAATCGTACCTCTGATGGCTCTTCTGTACATTGTGGGCTGTATCGTGGTTCTTGCCATGACCGGTTCCGGGGTGGGACGGGCCTTCCACGACATCTTTGTGGGTGCTTTCGATCCCCAGGCCATCGCCGGCGGAATGCTGGGCGTCACCGTGCAGAAAGCCATGCGCTACGGAGTCGCCAGAGGTCTGTTTTCCAACGAGGCCGGTATGGGATCCACGCCCCACGCCCATGCCACCGCGGATGTGAAGCATCCCTCGGATCAGGGTATCATCGCCATGATGGGCGTGTTCATAGATACCTTTGTGATCCTGACGCTGACCGCGCTGGTTATTGTTTCCACCGGCGTGTGGAATAACGGACAGACCGGTTCTGTCCTGGCCCAGACAGCCTTTGATTCTGTCTTCGGATCCTTCGGAGAGATCTTCATTGCCATCTGCATGCTGTTCTTCGCTTTCACCACCATTGTGGGCTGGTATTACTTCGGAGAAGTCAATGTGCGGCATCTGTTCGGCAAGAAGGCCATAAAATTCTACGCGGTGCTGGTAGTTGCCTTTGTCATTCTGGGATCTACACTGAAAGTGGATCTGGTATGGAATATGTCGGATATGTTCAACGGCCTGATGGTTCTGCCCAACCTGATCGGTCTGCTGGCCTGCGCCATGACCATATACCGGATCACCAAAGAATACGAAAAGAAAAAATTCCAGTAGCAGAAAAAAGTTTCCCTCCTCTCTTCCCCAAAAGGGAACAGGAGGGAAACTTTTTTCAGGCCCCGAAGGTACAAAAATTTCCCAGCACCGCCGCGCTGTAAAATTCCGCCATGATCCCCATCACTTCTTCCTCAAAGTCAAATCCCGGCTGATGGTGTTCCGCCGCCAGCGGGGAACCGAACATAAAGTAGGCCGCCTGGCCGCCGGCGTTCTGTACTCTCTCCATCAGCGTGGCCGCGTCCTCGGAAGCCTGAAAGGAGCCGGTTTCCCGGTACAATCCCCCCAGCCCCACAGATTCCGCCGCTTTCCGGCAGATTCGGATCAGCTCCGGGCTGCTTTTTGCCGTTCCCGCCTCTCCCTGTTCCAGGATCCGGCAGGTGACGCCGTACATGGCCGCGGACGCCCGGGCCACCCGTTCCAGAGAATCTCTCATAAACCGGTTGATCCCGCCGGTATCTCCTCTGGTTTCCGCCTCCAGATACGCCTCGTCGGCAATGATATTTCTTCCTCTTCCCCCGGTAAACCTCCCGATGTTGATCCGCCCGTCTCCCTGCCCGTTCCGGGAGATGGCGTAGGCGTTCACCGTGCAGACCGCTGCCGCCAGCAGAGCGTTTCTCCCCTTTTCCGGCGCCTTGGCCGCGTGGGACGCCCGGCCCCTGAACTGAAGATCCAGCTTGGAGGTAGCAAGAAAGCCATGGGTGCAGGCCACGATTTCTCCCAGACGCTCCGCTCCGATGCCGATGTGTCCGCCAAGGAAAAAATCCGCACCCTCCAGCCAGCCCTGATCCCCCAGAGCTCTGGCTCCCCGGCAGCCCTCCTCCGCCGGCTGAAACAGCAGCCGCACTTCCCCCGTCAGCTCCTGCCGGCGCTGTCCCAGAAGATGGGCCAGACCCAGCCCCGCCGCCGTGTGTCCGTCATGGCCGCAGGCGTGCATGATACCCGGATGCAGAGAGCGGTACCCCTGATTTCTTTCTGTCTCCGCCTCCTGAACAGGCAGGGCGTCCATATCAAACCGCAGCGCCCGCACCGGTCCCGGTTTCTCTCCTTTTAAGATTCCCACCGCGCCGGTTTTTCCGCCCTGCATCCGCTCCATCACCCCGGAGGGTACTCCCTCGGACAGGGCTCTGGCCTCACAGAATTTCAGATATTTCCCGGTGGGAAGGCCCATCCGGGAATCCGGCCGGCAGACCTCCTCCCCCAGGAAAACCTGAAATCCGGCCTTTTTCAATTCCTGGGCCGCCCGCCAGGTGGTGCGGTACTCCGTCCAGGCAGTTTCCGGATACCGGTGAAACTCCCGGCGCAGAGCCGTCATTTTTTCCATGAGTTCCCGGGTTATATAGGTAATTTTCCTTTCCATCGCGTCTCTTCCTTTCACCGGAGAATACCTTCAGTGTACTCCATCCCTTTAAAAAAATCCACCGGCAATTCCCTCCCCCGCCGGAAAACACCCCGGCCTCTTCCTGACGCGCCAGAGGCCGCAGCGATCTCTCACTGCAGCCTCCATCTCAGCCGAAACAGGTATTTTTCTGCTCAGGCAACAGGATGTTCCTGGGCAAACTGTTTTCCGTATTTCTTTAACTCATCCATAGCGATCTCATTATTCCATTCCCGGAAGCAGATTCCGTTGGGAATGCCCGGATAAAACCGCCCGGCAGGGCAGTAGGTGTCAATGGCTCTGCGCACTTCCCCCCGGATTTCCTCTTCGGTAATATTTTCGATATCGATTTTCGGACCGTCGATACCGCCTATCATAGCCAGTTTTCCCTCTGTGATTTTTTGAATTTCAACAATATCATTCTGGGCGATCACCCCCTGCCAGATATCCACGCCGATCTCCACCATATCTGTCACAATAGGCTGGCAGATGCAGTCCGCGTGGTGTATATAGATCATGCCGCATTCATGGATGGTATCCGCGATTTCCTTCTGCAACGGTTTGATAATCGCCCTCCAGACTCTGGGCGGCAGAAACAGATTCTGTTTGGAACCCCAGTCGTCATGATAGAAGATAATATCCGGATGTATTTTTTCAGCCACCAGACGGATATATTTTATCTTATAATCCGCGATCACCCGCAGCAGCGCCGCCATTTCCTCCGGATATTCCATATAATTGATCAGGGCAGTCTCCATCCCCATTAAGTGATGGCTTCTCTCAAAAAGACCTCCCGCGCACATAAAGCCCACAAATTTTTCCTTTCGGTTCACCGCTTCCGCAGCCCGAACCGCCTCCGTCCAGTCCAGATGGTCCAGATCCGGCACGGTCAGCTGCTCTTCCCATTTTTCAATATCTTTAATGACAGCGTTTTCCGGGGTTACATGCGGATGCGCCCCCGGCGCTCCCGGCTTAAAAATATAAACGGTTCCCCAGGAATCTTTGTGCTCTTGGCCGTCCTGGGGACACAAATCCCCCATAAGCACCGGATCCGGAATCAGTTCCAGGGCGTCCATCATATCAAAATAATAATCCGGCTGCCGGCGATTATAAATCGCCATAGCGTTTTCCCTAAGATTCATTCTCTTCCTCCTTATCAACACGGCGGCGCCCGGGGCTTTCCGTCCCTGCGCCGCCGCGGCCTGTATCAGAACATTTCTTTTGACAATTTATCAATATCCGCTGTCACAGCGTCGTAGACACCCGGGAAAACACTTTCCGGACCGCCCATGGTGGTTCCGGGAATAAAATATAATTTTCCGCAGGCTTCGCAGGCTTTTCTTGTCTCTTCCATAACCAGTTCTTCCGTCCAGTCTGCCCTGTCCACTTTTCCGTTGTCGATCCCGCCGTGGAAAGAAATCTTTCCGCCGTATTGTTTGATTAGCTCCGGGATATTGTTTGTGGACATGGCTCCCTGCCAGATATCGATTCCGCACTCAATCATGGCTGGCACCAGATTCGCCCCGTAAGAATCGCTGTGATGTACGATCAGCTCCACTCCGTTTTCTTTCCAGAATCCGTAGATTTTCTTGTACGCCGGTACAAAAAATTCCCGGAACATCTCCGGAGACAGGAAAGAGGATTTCTGGCTTCCCCAGTCGTCGTGATGAAACAGCGCGTCCGGATGCATTCTGGCAATAACCTCTTTGGCATGGGCGATCTCAAAATCCGCCAGAAAATCAATCAGTTCATGCATTGCCTCCGGCTCTTCATAAAAAGCCATCATAGCTTCTTCCATTCCCATTAAATAATGGACCTTTTCAAACATTCCGGGCGCTACCATAGGAGCCACAAACTGTTCCTTCCGGTCTACGGCTTCCGCTGCCTGCACAAAAGGAGCCCACGCCTCTTCCGGGTAATCTGTGGAAGGAGCCTTTACATAATCTCTCCATTTCGTGATGTCCTTAATCACTCTCAGTTCTTCGCTGGTATTGGGAAATGGTCCCGGCACATAATCCGGAAATTCGATGGTAACTCCCCATCCGTTCACAGAGGTCTGTCCTTTGGGACAATTCCCCAGCGCGCCGAGAAACACCGGATCCGCTACCAGGGCCATATACTCATACTGGTTTACAAATCGTTCCGGAGTTCCGCCGCGGATGGTTTCCAGAAGATTTTCTCTTTTGGTCAGCATATATTTCCTCCCTTTTAATCCCGGTGATACAGTTTATTATAATATTCCAGAGAATAATGATACAGCTCATCTCTGGCCACCTGATCCTGTACGGGATCTGTCATATCCGTCATGATCCAGAGCATGGTCCGCCCGGTCTCTCCATAGTGATCTACAAAATCGCGGACCGCCTTGCGGATCTCCGCCTCCTTCCAGTCATGGGGGATTTCCATGCCGAAGCAGAAGGTCATCTGTTTTCCGTAATGATTGTAGAGGAAATCCGCGTCATTGGCTCTCATCTGAGGCGTCCACATATCAATTCCCATTTCGATCATTTCCGGAACATACTGCATATTTCTTCCGCAGGAGTGCAGCTCGATGAATTTCCCCTGATCCTTCACAAATTTCAGGAAGCGGCTGGTGGCGGGCATCAGCTGTTTCCGAAACATTTCATTTGAGAAAAATCCGCTTCTCTCAGTCCCCCAGTCGTCATGGTAGAGCACGCCGTCTACCTGTCCGTAGTACTGGAAGATTTTTGAGGTGGACTCGATTTTATAGTCCGCCATTTTCTGGAAAAACTCTTCCAGAAGTTCCGGCTCCTCATAGAAGGTCATCAGATACTCGTCAAAGGGCATCATTTCATGAAGTCTCTCGGAAATTCCCTCTACGCACTCATAAATGTGAGGACGGTCGGGATCCATGGTTTTCTGCAGTTTCTTTCCGTCCGCCTCAAAATCCACCAGAGATAAATCCGGCCATTCCACTTCCTCTTTCCAGTTGGCAAAATCCTTGATGGCCCTGGTTCCCGGTTTTGTAATCATTCCCCCTACGGTTTCCACCATGACCCAGTAAACGCCCCACCAGTCATATCCATCTACCTCGGGTACCGGATGCTCCTCCATGGCGTCCGGCCATACCGTATTGGATTCATAGAAATACGCCGGCATCCAATAAGGCTGCTCTCCTTTGACGCAGCGGATATAATTTTCTCTTACGCTGTGCGCTCTGCCGGTAATAGGCTCCTTCGGCTGCTGGGCGATCCAGGGAAAGCTTCCCGGCGCCTGCCAGCTTTTTGAATAATCTCTGTTTGCGGCTGTCTGCATGAATTTTCCTACACTCATGATCTATTCCTCTCTTTCCCGTTAAAAAAATTCAGTAATAAGGAAACCACTGTTTTACTTTTTATAAAAGCTGCGTCCGTAAGACTCCACTTCATCCATTACCACTTTGTTCTTTCTGGCGACTTCCGGATCATCAATGGGACCCAAATATCCGCCGCAGAAGCAGTATCCGCCTCCCGGCGCCAGCAGATCCATGCTGTCCCGGACGGACTGGCGGATTTCCTCGTCTGTTACGGTGGGGCTGGCCAGTTTGCCGTTGGCGTCCCAGCCGCCCATGAGAACCAGCTTATTTCCGTACTTTTCTTTCACCGCCTTCAGATCGTTGCAGGTCTGAGCGGGATCCCAGGCATTGACGCCGATGGAAAGCCAGTCGTCGATAAAGCATTCCGCTTTTCCGCAGTTATGCATGGTAATGGGAATTCCCGCGTCTCTTCCGAATTTTGCCTGCCGATCCAGGAAGGGCAGCACCATATCGTGGTACATCTCCGGAGAAATAAAGGGAGCCCGCCAGGCTGCCGTATCGTCCATCATGGTAAATACATCCGGCTCATAATAAGGCATAATATTTCTGGCAACCTCTTCGTAAAAGCTGCAGATATAGTCAAACAGCGCCATAACCTCCTCGGGTTCCTCGTACATAGCGCACAGGCCCTCGGTGAATCCCATAAATGCCATTAAATTCTGGAAATAGCCCACATGCAGGTTAAAGGCTACCGCCGACTGGGTTCTGTCGATTTTAAACATATCCAGCTGCTTTTTCGCCTCCGCTTCCCAGTCTACATGGGAGATATCCGGCGCTTTTATTACGTCTCTCCACTGACGGATATCTTTCAGAATAAAGTTGTTCGGCTCCGGCAGCAGAGCGTTTCCCGTCTCACGGGTGGGAACGTAATTGACTCCCCACACATCCTTGCCGCCTCCCGCGAAACGGAAATTAGACAGAATCAGCGGCTCGCACATAACACTGGCCGGAGCATGGCTGGAACCGGGCATATCGCCGAAGGTATAGATGGGAACCCACTCCGGACATTCCCCTCTCAGTGTCATCAGATAATTTTCTTTTTCTGTTAAGTTTGCCATGAAACACCCTCTCTTTTCTTTCTCAGGCCTTCTTTTCTCTGAAGGGGCTGTAAATTAAGAATATCACGCCGATAATCAGGAATACAACTATCTCGATCATAATGCCGCTCAATACGCTTTCACCGAACACCAGATCCAGGAACTGCAGCCAGAAGGTACTGATAAACGCTCCCAGATTCGTAAACGCCATACAGATAGAAATCGCTCCCGCAACCGTGCTGGCCGGAGTGACCACACCTACCCAGGCAAAGAACGCGGGCATAATCGTGGAGAATCCGAAACCGATCAGGATCAGGCCGAGAGTCATGATAACCGCGTTCTGACCTACATACACACAGAGCGCTCCCAGACCGCAGAGGATATAGCCCAGCGCCACGCACCAGCGTTTCGCGAATTTGAAAACAGTTCCGAATACAAGTCCTGCCACGCAGCCTGCCACGGTATACATGGAAAGGGCGGTAGCAGCCGTCGCCGCCGTTCCTGCCTGCCGTGCCACAAACAGTCCGGAAATATTCAGCATAACCGGGTAATTTAATACATTAAAAAGTACAAACAGAATGGCGATGACCCACACGGTCTTTCCCATTTTTTCCTTTTTCCCGCTTTTAGCGGCTTCCGGAGCGGGAGCGGGGGCGTCAGGCTCAGGAAGGAAGAAGGCCATGAAAAGGCCGATGAGTCCGAAGGCATGTCCCCAGAACACCAGCTGCCAGTTCACATCTGCCAGGGCTCCTCCCAGCATCTGCAGGATGATTCCGCCGCCGTTCATGAACAGAGTACCGTATCCCAGCAGAGACGCCTGTTTCTGTCCTTTGTAGTTTCCCACGATCAGCGCGTTTCCCAGAGGCGCCATAAGGCCAAGACCAAAGCCCAGGATCGCCCGGCATACCAGCATGCCGGCATAGTTGTCAAACAGGGCCGGAGCACATCCGCCGATCACATAGAGAAATCCGGACAGGATCGCCAGGGTACGATATTTCATCTTTTTGCCCATAACCGATCCGGCCAGCGCGGTGCCCAGCACGGTAAACAGGGTAGGCAAGGTAGATACCCAGGCTACATTTTTCCCCGCGAAATGCTCCCCCAGAACCGCGATCGCCGGCGTTACCACCGTAAATCCCATGGATACCAGGAACAGACACATAATCGCGGCGGTCCCGATTGGACTGATTCTTTTTTCTTCTGTCATAATAAAAGTCCTCCTTTAAATTTTGATCTGATGCCATTCTATTTCATCTATTATCTGGTTACTATGTACAACCAACACAATTTTCTCACCCTTTTTCTCTGTAAAATTTGTACAATACAAAATCCGCGAGGAAGTCCGGTTAAAGCACAAAAATCTTTCCTTTTTTTCTGTAAATTCTGTGCCGTCTGTACCTATGCTTTCCTTGAAAACTGACTTATGATAAGAAAAGCTTAATCTAAGACTTGTTTATGTCTGATTTCAAAGTATAAGGAGGTAGATGAAGATGCTGACAACAAAACAAAATCTTCTGGAAACGATTCACGGAGGCCATCCGGACCGGTTTGTCAATCAGTATGAGGCATTTAAAATGGTCTTCGATCCGATTATGGGACAGAGCCCTATGGCCGCTTATGGAGAAGCTCCTGTTGTGAATGCCTGGGGCGTTACCAACGTGTGGCCGGAAGGCACGCCGGGTCCTTTTCCCGTTCATACCCCGGACAAAATTGTGATCAAGGATATCACGCACTGGAAAGATTACGTACACGCGCCCCGCACCAAATTTTCTGAGGAGGACTGGGCTCCCTTCGTCAAAGCAGCGGAAGAAATAGACAAAAATGAATACTTTGTAACATCCTTTGTGGCTCCCGGCGTCTTTGAACAGTGCCATCATCTGGGAGAGATTCAGCGCACGCTGATGAATTTCTATGAGGAGCCTGAATGCATGCACGAGCTGATCCAGTACATCACGGAATATGAACTGGCCCTGGCGGAAGAACTCTGCAGCCACATCCATCCGGAGGTACTGTTCCATCACGACGACTGGGGAAGCCAGACCTCCACCTTTATTTCCCCGGCTATGTTCGAGGAATTTCTGCTTCCCGCCTATAAGCAGATCTACGGATATTACAAAGATCACGGCGTACAGCTGATCGTTCATCACAGCGATTCCTATGCGGCCACTCTGGTTCCCTACATGATCGAGATGGGAATCGACATCTGGCAGGGAGTCATGACCACAAACAATATTCCGGAACTCATTCAAAAATACGGAGGACAGATTTCCTTCATGGGCGGTATCGACAGCGCCAGCATTGATTTCGAAGGCTGGACTCCGGAAATTATCGAAGCTCAGGTGAAAAAAGCCTGCGATGCCTGCGGACATCTGTACTTTATCCCCAGCGCCTCCCAGGGACTTGCCATGAGCACTTTCCCGGGGGTATACGAAGCTACCACCGAGGCCATCGACAAATACAGCAAAGTGGTATTCAAGTAATCTGAAACTTTCTCTTTAAAAGTTCCGCCGGCAGGATCGACTCTCTGCCGGCGGAATTTTTGAAAAAAGGCGGCCGGGAATTTTCCTTCAGGTTCCCGGAACCGCCTTTTTATTCATACCTATAATTCTTTACTTTTCAGCGCGTGATATTCCAATACCCGGATAGACATCCGACAGTAATCCCGAATGTAGTAATCATTCAGATCCCGCCGCAGAATCTCCTGGATCTTCTTGATCCGGTACAAAACCGTATTTCTGTGAGTGAACAGCGCCTCGCTGGTCTTTGTCACGGACCGCTCATGATCCAGATAGGTTTTCAGAGTCAGCAGCAGATCATCCCCCTGATCCTGCTGCATGCCCCACAGCTTTACTACTGTAGGCATGCAGGCGCGAACCGATTCCTCCAGGGATCCCGATTCGATCATAAACTCCAGCGCGTAGTCAAAAAAATCGTACAGCCTCCTGTCCGGGTCATATCTTTTTCCGTTTTCCAGGGCATATAGGGCCTGATGGTACAGATAGCCTATATTTTCCACGCCGTGGCAGGGAAGGCTGAAACTGATCTTAATGGGATTATGCGTTTCCAGGGTCATAAGAAACGTGAGCATTTCTCCTTCCGCGTTCATGGTACGGTTTGAAAGAAGCAGAATGTACGGCGCTTTTTTAATGGGCAGATAATTGTGGGAATGATAGAGCAGAGTCGACACGAGCATGTCGACATTTCTGTCCATGGATTTTTTGTCTGCCATATCCTCCACTTCAATGAGAGCCAGATAATAGGTATCGTTCATCCCCCACTGCTGGTAGGACAGCTGTGTATCCAGCATTTCTTTATCATAAGATTTTCCCATAAGCAGATTAAAGAAAACATTCGTATTATTGATTACGTTTTCATAATAAATCTGCCCCAGACTTGGCTCCAGCAGACCGGCCAGCAATTCAATAATCTGAAAATCTCCGGGATTCAATTCCCTGTCTTTGCTCAAAAGAGTAAGTCTTCCGCAGGTAATATCGTTGCAGATCATACAGTAAGTACAGCCGCCATATTCCAGCATTCCCGCCCGGGGAAAGCGGAAGGATCTGACCCCATGCTGCAGCATTTCCAGATCCGCGTTGCTGTCTCTCATCTGGAGAACCGCGTTCAGAGATGTATACCCGTAATTACACAGGTAAGACCACTCGCTGTCCAGAGAATTAGAGGGATACTGGCGGGTAATTCCGATGACCTTATTGTTTCCGTCCATGAGAATCAGCGGATTTCTGCATACCTGCCAGGCAAGATCCACCATTCCCTGGTAATTTCTTTCCCTGAGCATCCGCAGCATCTCATCCATCCAATCCTGAAAATAGTCGAAGACGCTCTGAACAATCTCAAAGCCTGTCAGCAGATCCATATTTGAAATCCGGATGGTATCTCCTTCTCCGTTGCAGATCACATCGTCTCCTTCGCTGTATACATGGACACAGTTGGTGGCATAGACCCGCCGCGCGCTTTTCAGTACGGCAGGCGCCGTATCCCGGATATTTAATTTCAGATCCAGAGATGAAAGTCTGTTTGCGATCATCCACATACTCAATCTCATAATATTCCCCCCTGCAAATTACATTCTCCAGGCAGTTTCGACAGAATGTGTCAGCGGCAATTCCAAAATTATACAAATACTATAATATAATTTCAAACTATTTTTTAATATATTCTAAGTATATAAATTTTCGCATTGGAATTTTTTCTGATCTTGTGCAGCCATCACATGGTATTTACGTAAATTTTCTGTTAAAAGAAAAGGCATGAGTCAAAGTGAACCCTTTCATCTGTCCGCTTTGGCTCATGCCGGTTTTATCCTTTCATCTCATAGCCCCGCTGTGATTCAGCAGGGACACGCTGTACAGAAACAGCACATCCGCCCCCTCAAACTCCACATATTCTCCCACCAGGGATGGATCCAGATACCGGATATCCACCAGGGTGATCTCGCTGTACGCCTCCGCCAGCAGAGGCGCCATGCTGGAAGAGAAGGAATCCCCCAAGAGCACCAGCCGCCGCTCTCCCTCATGCAGGGGATTTATGATCCGGATCAGCGGGGAAGCCCCGGAAAGGTACACCTCATAGGGATCCCGTCCTTCCAGCTTTTCCAGATCGTAGATTCCCGCGGTTTTTCCCGTCTCCAGGTTATAGGCCCTGCAGGCGTCCAGAACCCTGCCCCGCAGCAGAGAAATAGTTTCTCCCTCCATAGGAAGGGCGGCCTGTCCGAAATAGACGCCCCGGAAATCTTCTTTCACCACTTCCTGCCGCCAGGCTCCGGAAAGATGTCCTCCCATGGACTCTGCCAAAAATTGTGCCGCCTCTGTAATGTTTTCCTGCCTCCAGTGGGAATCTGTCCGGTAATAATCCTCTGCTGACAGGTGTTCCGTGAGATCCAGGTATTCCGCGAATTCCATCTTCTCTCTCATAATGGAAAACAGTTCCTCATAATCCAGAGCCGGATAGCCTCCCTGATCCGCCAGGTAATAACCTTTGTCCGGGATCACAGACAGCCAGACCCGGTCTGTTTTTCCCTTCATGTATTCTGTATACAGTTCTGTCAGTTTCTCTGCCGCCCTGCCCACAGACTCCCGGTCCAGAGGATACTCGATGTTCGCGGCATAGCCGTCTTCTATATAGATGCCGTGATGATCCTTCTGTCCGAACACCGCTGACTCCCACAGAGATTTCAGGGTGCGGAAGCCGTCTCTCACCGGAAACTGATCTCTGCTGTAATCTTCAAAATCCTCCGCAAAGGTTCCGGACAAAATCTTCTCCGGACTTGCCTCCGGAAATTGCGCCAGCTTTCTACGCTCGCTCATGGAAATCTCATCCGCCGGCCTCAGCCAGCACCAGAGAGCCAGAGCCAGCCAGATTCCGGCCACCGGAAACAGGCCCGGAACAATCCGTATTTTTTTCATCTTCACTCCTTTTGTGCGCAGACCTCATTCACTCCTGCTGCCCCATATCCTGATTATTGATCTGCCGCGCGAAACATCGCGCCTCAAAACCTGAAATACAGGAAGGGATTAAAAGATCCGTCCACCAGGTACGCGGTGCATACCAGCAGCAGCCCCGCAAGCAGCAGAGGCTCCAGCGCTGCCAGGATCCTTCCCGTTTTTTTCCCGGACCGCAGTTTATCATACAGATTTTTTGCCAGGGGCGTACTCCCCAGCACTCCCAAAAGCAGCAGAATCCCGAAGCTTCTGAGATAATAGACGGTCTCCGCTGTGGTTATGGGAAGTCCTCCCCCTCCCAAGAGACAGCAAAGATCCCTCAGGGCCTCCGCCGCGGAGGATCCGTTAAAGATCACAAAACTGACAGTGATAAAGAAAAAGGGGTAGATCCATGCCCCCCAGAGTGGAATCCGCCGGAGATATTTTCCGTACCAGAGTCCCTCCCCGGCCAGCAGAACCGCGAAAAACAGACCCCAGAGCAGAAAATTCCAGGCTGCCCCGTGCCACAGTCCTGTGAGGAGCCATACAATCAGAAGGTTCCGCAGCCAGCGCAGGGTTCCCCGCCTGCTGCCCCCCAGAGGGATGTACACATAGTCCCGAAACCAGCCGCCCAGAGTCATATGCCAGCGCCTCCAAAACTCGGAAGCGCTGCGGGAGAGAAAGGGATAGCGGAAATTTTCCGGAAAGGTAAAGCCCAGCATTTTTCCCAGGCCAATAGCCATATCGCTGTACCCTGAAAAATCATAGTACACATACAGAGAGAAAGCCACTGCGTAAATCCAATAAAACAGCAGGGACTTTTCCTCGGACTGCCGGAACAGTTCACAGAGACTGTACAGCTGATTGGCCAGCAGCACCTTTTTTCCCAGCCCGGCCAGAAACCGCCGCAGCCCTTCATAAATTTTTTCAGCCTGTAGGCTTCTGCCTTTCATCTCCCGCGCCAGATCCGTATAACGGACAATCGGGCCGGCGATCAGCTGGGGAAACATGGACACATAGCAGGCAAAATCCAGCAGATTTTTTTCCGCCGGGCAGGTCCCGCGGTACACATCCGCTGTGTAGCTGAGAATCTGAAATGTGTAAAAACTGACGCCCACAGGCAGGGCAATACGTAAAACCGGCAGGGGCAGGCCCGAAGCCGCCCGAAAGCTGTCCGCGAAAAATTCCGCGTACTTGAACCAAAAGAGAATGCCCATCGAAAGGACTGCGGACAGGACGGCCGGGATCCTGCGGCGCCTTCTGTCCCTCTGCCTTTCTGTGAGAAGGGCGAAGCCGTATCCCTGCAGGATGGCCATCAGCATCAGCAGCAGGAACCTGGGCTCCCCGTATCCGTAAAAGAAAAGGCTGGCTGCCAGCAGCACCGGGTTTTTCCCCCTGGCAGGAACAAGATAATAAAGGATCAGTACCGCCGGCAGAAAATAGTAGAGAAACGGGATGCCGGAAAAGACCATGGCCTCTTACAGCTCAAACGCCAGTTTGCCGCCGCAGACTGTCTGAAAGGCCTCCGTGATCTCCTCCGCCGTCACAGATTCGGAAAGTTCCGAGGAAACCATGATCAGCAGGGCCACATCCCCGTAACCGGACACTTCCATATCGTCCGCCTGCACGCAGATCCATTTAGCAGGATCAATTCCCTCCTGCATGGCTCTGGCTGTTTCCTCGGTGTTTTTGCTGTCCTCGGTCCGTACCAGCACCATAGAATACGCCTGGGCGCTGATCATAGCCTCAGAAACCGCCGCGGCTTCAATACCTTCCGGGCTGTCCAGACCTGTGCTGTATTTCAGAGCATCCGCGTCCGTCAGATCCACCTCCGCAGTAGCAACTGCCAGGCCCGGATCTTTTTCCTCATAGATCCGGTCAATGATTTCCGGAAGAGTTTTATCATCCAGAGCGGTCTGCTCTGCTTCTTTCTTTCCGCACCCGGCTGCCATAGCCGCTGCCGCCAGCAAAAACAATCCTGTCACAATTTTTTTTCTCATAGTCATCTCCTTGACTGTGGTTTTTATCAGTATATCCGGATCTTCCGGATCTGACTCTGTGAATTTTATCATGAAACCAATCCCCCGGGCAAGCAGATTTGTAAATCAGAAAAGGCGCGGTTGGGTCTGCGCCATCACTCTTCCCTCCTTATGATTTCTTCAATGTCCACGGTCCGCAGCTTCCGGATGAAAATCAGGGATGTAACCGCGGCAGCCAGCAGACCGAAGCCCAGGATCATCCACAGGAAAACCAGGTTATAGCGGATCATATCCAGGATCTGCCATACCGCCAGGCCCATGGCCGCGGCGATGATCAGCAGGATCTCCAGCAGGAATGCCGCCAGGATGGTCCCCGTGGACTGGCCGTTCATCATCTCGATCCCGTACCGCTGCAGGTTCCGGTTCAGCTTGGCCGTGACGCTTATGCAGATGCCGGAAATACTCATCACTCCCATCAGGACGCTGGCACCCACCAGGATCTGCATGGTTTTCTGCGACTCGGTTTTAAACAGCAGCACTCCGTAAGGACTGGCAGATGTAGTAATGGGGTACAGGCCGTTCTGCAGAAACACACCGCAGATCTTCTTTTCAATACGCAGAAGTTCCGACCTGGGCGCCTCCGCGTCCAGCACTACCATTCCCTGTAAGCCCTCTTCGTAATTGGCTGAAGTAAAAAATTCCTGGTCTTCATTTTCCGGAATATCCTGGATATACAGATAGGGGACAATCATGGCATGGTCCAGGGAAAGGGGAACCCCCATTTCCGAAAAATACTTGTCCGTTATGATCCCCGTGTTTTTCTCAAGAATCCCTATTACCTGGAACTGGTAGGGGATTCCGTACAGATCCGCCCGGATCCGATCCCCCGGCTTAAATCCGGAGGCATAGGCGCTTCCCACCAGAATGGGAATGCTGCCCTGGTCCCAGCGGAACTGATAGTCCTGTTCCTCCAGCATCCTCCCTTCCGATACCCGCAGCTGGAAATGCTCCGCGGCAGCCTGGTCCAGACGGTATATCTGTGGGGGAAAACCACTGGTCCATTCTCCGTTTTGGACCGGTACAGTCAGTGACTCTAATGGTACTGTTTCTGCATCCGTCTGGTGGTAAAGGTTTTCATCGGAATTAGTATGCAGATTCATCAGCTCCTGAAGTGTAAAGCGCTCGTTCATATCATCAAAACTTACAAAAAGGTTGGAGGTTCCAAACGCCATATAATGCAGATCCGGATCCTCATGGACTTTCCTGTATGTTTCAGCCGCATTGGATACAAAGTTCGGATCGGAGGACTGCCCCCAAAGAGCATCTTCATCTTCCTCATTACTGGTAGAATATGACAGTTGATAGTAAGCGTAATCCCCCTGGACACTGAGGGACAGACTCTCGGTGGAAGTATCCGCGAAATAGCTGGCGATCAGCGTCCCCTGCCAGAAGAAGACGGCGAACTGGGCGATCAGCACCAGGGTCACCAGGACGCCGCCGGACAGGTTATGCTTCAGTTCTTCCCATACGTTTCTCAAACCATCACCCCCTCTTCAGGCGGATCTTCCGGCTCCCGATCCGCAGGGACAGGCCGGCGGCTACCACCAGGAGTTCCCCCAGGATCACGCATCCCACCGTCAGGCAGATCTCCTTCCAGCCCACCGCCGTGATCTGCTTCCCCAGGGTCAGCGCCCCCGTCAGGAGCCCGGCAGCTGCCAGGGCCAGCAGGGCGGTACGGAAATACCCCCCCAGCACGGAAAGCAGGATCCTCCCGCCGGAAAAGCCCAACATCTTCTCCACCTGGATCCGCTGGGTCCGGCTCCTGGCCCAGCTGTTCCCGGCCAGCACCAGGGTCAGCACAAAGGAAAAAACGATCCCCAGGTAAATCTTTTCCACCACGTTCCGGTTCTTTTCCGAATACCCAGGGTCCTCCCCTCCGGCATCCTCAGCGAACCCGGTCACGATCGTCACCTCCCGTTCCAGGACAGGCGCCAGAAGGTCCGCGTTTCTCTCTATGGCTTCCTCCGTCCTGCCGTCCAGGATATAGCTCCCTTCCATTCCGGCAAGCTCCGCCGCTGTCCCCAGGGGCATCCACTTCATGCTGTCCATTCGGGTGGGCTGGGCGCTTCCCAGCACCCCTACTACCTCAAAGGGTTCTCCCAGGATCTCAATGCATTGCTTTCCGTTTTCCTCATAGGTATCCTTCTCAAACCGCTGCCCGATCATGGCCTTCCGCTCTGTTCCTGAAACCTCGGCCTCTGTCAGGTACCGGCCGGACCGCAGGGGCAGCCGTTTGAAATCCCCTTTAAAGAAAACCCCCCGGGTATCCGCCTCCATCTCCAGCCCCTCCCTGAACAGGATGCCGTCCCTCCAGTCCTCTTCCTGAAGGACTCCCAGGAGTTCTTCCCAGCTGCTTCCCCCGCTGGTAAACTCCACGGTGGATTTTGAGTAAAACCCCCGTTTGCTCTCCTCCAGCTCGTTTCTGGTCCGGATGTTGGAGAGCACCAGCAGGGCGGTGACCAGCACCAGGACCATGTTGAAAAACAGCAGGAGCGTATTTTTTCTGATTCCATGCAGACGGAGTTTCATTGATTGACCACCTCCTCCTTTTTTCTGTTTTTTCTCTTTATTTTATCCTTTATTCAGTATACCAGCCGAATGTATTCTTTTTGTATTCATTTCTGTTTTTTATAAAAAAATTTCCGGTGCGGCGGACCTCTGTCCAAACCGCGCCGGAACTGTTGTTTCATTTTGATTGCCTGAATTTTCCCTCGGACAAGTTTTTTATTATTTGTTAAAAATTTATCAATCCTTGGAGCCACACAACTCCTTTAAAACGACGTCCCACCTCTGGGATTCCATACAGGTCTTTTTCATTGACGCAGATATCCAAAGGAATGTCGTTGGTCGTGATTCCCAGCTGGTACAGCTTTTCTCCGGTCAGGGAATTGACCGTGGTACTGCACTCTGTGATCTCTCCCATAAGATTATACTGGTCGCACTCGATGCCGTAGGGCATCAGGTAGGAATCCACAATGGAATACACATCCTCATGCCGGATTCTCCGGGAGATCATGGTATAAATATCGATGTCCTCCATGGTCAGGCTTTCCATAGCCTCCTCATCCCCGTTTCTGGCAGCCGCCAGCAGGGAATTTCTCTGCTGAGACTGCTTCCGGTCCGCCTCCAGCTGCTTCACATCTTTCCGCAGGGGCAGCAGAATGGTTCCCGAATCCGCCAGACCCGACAGGGACAGGGAGGTATTCAGTTCTCTCAGCATTCCCTTCCGGCAGACATTGAGATAATCTCCGGCATTCAATAGATAAAAGATCAGAGAGATTCCCACCCGCATATCATCACAGGCTCCCGCGAAGGATTCTTTTCCCGCGTGGCGTTCTACTATGATCTCTTCATGGGAGGTGATCTGAGAGCCGGAAAAGTAGGGAAAATAGTACTCCATCTGAAACACATTGTTTTCGTCGTACTCCCCGCAGACTGTAATGCCGCAGTCATAGCCGAATTCTTTGGAAATTTCCGCGAACAGATGGCCTTCCTCATTCTCCACGATCTTTTTTCTGTCGTAATGTTCTGTTACCTCCGCCAGAATCTTTTCCAGTTCGCTTTTTCTTTCCAGCCTGGAAAATCCCACGGATTTCAAATATTTATGCATAATTTCGGCGCCTCCCTTCTGACTGTTTCAGTCTCTAACGCCTCAGGTCTTTTACTTTGAGGGAATCAGTTTTTCTTTTCCTCCCATGTAGGGGCGCAGAACCTCCGGAATGTTGACAGAGCCGTCCTCATTGAGATTGTTCTCCAGAAAAGCGATCAGCATCCGGGGCGGCGCTACCACGGTATTATTTAAGGTATGCGCCAGATACTTTCCGTTTTCGCCCTGAATCCGGATCTTCAGCCGTCTTGCCTGGGCGTCTCCCAGATTAGAGCAGCTTCCCACCTCAAAGTATTTCTTCTGTCTGGGGGACCAGGCCTCCACGTCGCAGGATTTAACCTTCAGATCCGCCAGATCTCCGGAGCAGCACTCCAGGGTTCTCACGGGAATATCCATGGAGCGGAAGAGATCCACCGTATTCTGCCACAGGCGGTCGTACCAGATCTTGCTCTCCTCCGGTCTGCAGACCACGATCATCTCCTGCTTCTCAAACTGATGGATCCGGTATACGCCTCTCTCCTCCAGTCCGTGAGCGCCCTTTTCTTTCCGGAAACAGGGGGAATAGCTGGTGTAGGTCAGAGGCAGCTGCTCCTCCGGAATGATCTGATCGATAAATTTACCGATCATGGAATGCTCGCTGGTGCCGATGAGGTACAGATCCTCTCCCTCAATCTTGTACATCATAGCTTCCATCTCGGAAAAACTCATAACCCCTGTCACCACGTCGCTGCGGATCATAAAGGGCGGAACGCAGTAGGTAAAGCCTCTGCCGATCATAAAATCTCTGGCATAAGCGATTACCGCGGAGTGCAGCCTGGCGATATCCCCCATCAGATAATAAAATCCGTTTCCCGCCACTCTTCTGGCGCTGTCCAGATCAATGCCGCTGAAGGATTCCATAATGTCTGTGTGGTAGGGAATTTCAAAATCAGGTACTGCCGGCTCTCCGAATTTCTCGATCTCCACATTTTCGCTGTCATCTTTTCCGATAGGAACAGAGGGGTCAATGATCTGGGGAATCACCATCATTCTTTTTTTAATTTCTTCCTCTACTTCCTTTTCCCGGGCGGAGAGCTCGTCAATTCTGGCTCCGGAGGCTGCCACTTTTTTCTTAACTTCTTCCGCTTCCTCCTTTTTCCCCTGTCCCATAAGTTTTCCGATTTCTTTGGAGATTTTATTTCTCTCAGCTCTGAGAGACTCCACTTCCTGCTTGATCTCTCTGTTTTCTTTATCCAGAGCAATTACCTCATCTACCAGAGGAAGCTTGGTGTCCTGGAATTTATTGCGGATATTCTGTTTTACAATTTCCGGATTCTCTCTTAAAAATTTTATATCTAACATGTTCTTTTCCTCCACCTGATTGCTTTCTATCGGCTCTGCGTTACAGCAGTTCTTCTTCTGTGCTGACAGCCTGCTGCAAAGCTCTGATCTCCTCGTCGCTGAGCATAATGTAGGATTCTCCCTTCACGATTTCTTTAATATAAAGGAAGCAGTTGTCTCTGCTGTGAATGGCATTGAGAATGAATCCTGTATTGGATCGGTCCAGCATAGCCAGGGCAAAGCTCAGTTTTCCTCCTACATCGTCAAAGGCGTCATATTTCACGATTCCGTACCGGGTCAGGGTCTTTCCCTGTTTTCTTTTCAGCTCTTTAATATCATGCTGCTGATTTTCGGAAATTTTCATCAGTTTCTCGATTTCCCGAAACTTCTGTCCAAAGGCTTTTTCCATGGACTGCCCGTCTTTTCCTTTCATAAACAAACGATACCGTCTGGTCAGCCTGCTCAGTCTGATGGACATGCTCACGGTGACTACTGCCATAACTGCCACCAGGATAATCAGAAGGATTACGATCATCCCCACATCCACGCCGGCCCTTTCAAATAGAGCGCTCATCTGTATTCTCCCCTTTATTTTATTGTTTCAAACAGCTCCAGAATACGTTCCAGTTCCTCCTGGGAATAGTATTCTATTTCAATTTTCCCTTTGTTTCCCTTCCCCCTTGAAATGGCGACTTTGGTTCCCACAATGCCTTTCAGTCTTTCTTCCATCCGCTCATATACGGCGTTCATCTGCTCATCCGCCGGTTTTTCCTGTATTTTCTTTGGATTCAGGATTTTCTTTACCAGTTTTTCCGTCTCTCTGACGCTGAGCTTCTCATCAAATACCTTCTGAGCCGTCTGATACTGAAGTTCCGGATCCTCCAGACTGAGAAGCGCCCTGGCATGTCCGCTGGTAATCATATCTTCCACCAGCATTTTCTGTACCCGTTCGTCCAGTTTCAGAAGCCGCATGGAATTTGTCACAGCCGCCCGGCTTTTAGATACCCGCTCCGCCACCTCATCCTGTTTCAGGTGAAATTCCTCAATCAGTCTCTTATAAGCGTATGCTTCTTCGATAGAATTCAGGTTTTCTCTTTGAATATTCTCAATCAGAGAAATTTCCACTGTCTCCAGATCCGTAAAATCTTTGATAATCACAGGGACTTTTTTCAGCCCGGCAATTTTTGCCGCTCTCCACCGCCGTTCTCCGGCAATGATCTCATAAAATTTTCCTTTTTTCTGTACCAGAAGAGGCTGCAGAACGCCAAACTGTCTGATGGATTCCGCCAGCTCTGTCAGAGCGTCCTCATCAAAATCCTTCCGGGGCTGCTCACTGTTTGGAACAATGTCCGACAATTTTAATTCCAGTTCCCCCGGTTTTTCTACGACCTTCTCCACAATTTTTTCCACTACTTTTACTTCTGTCTTCTTATCCGCGCTGTCCCCTGTGTTTTTCTGTGGAATCAGAGTTTCCAGTCCCTTTCCCTTGTTCAATCCGCCTTTTCTGACACTCATTCTTCATCCTCCCTGTTTACCACTTCTTCCGCCAGCAGACGGTAGCTCTCCGCTCCCGCCGACCTGCTGTCATAGAGATTGATGGGCAGTCCGTAGCTGGGGGCTTCCGCCAGACGGACATTTCTCGGAATGATGGTCTTGTAAATTTTCTGATTCAGATTATCCTTCACATTTTCCACAACCTGCAGGGAAAGATTCGTTCTGGCGTCGTACATCGTAAAGACCACGCCTTCCACTTTCAGCTTATCATTCAGTCTTTCCTGAACCAGATCAATGGTGTGCAGAAGCTGGGCCAGGCCCTCCAGCGCATAGTATTCACACTGAATGGGCACCAGCACTGTGTCCGCTGTGGTCAGCGCATTGATGGTGAGCATATTCAGAGAAGGAGGACAGTCAATAATAATGAAATCATAAAGTCCCCTGACTTCATCAATATTTTCCTTTAATATGTATTCCTTATTTTCTATACCGATCAGTTCAATCTCAGCCCCCGCAAGATTTACATTCGATGGCAGAAGATCCTGGCCGTTATATTCCAGATGAATGATGCAGTCCTCCAGTGAACATTCTCCCAGAAGAAGCTCATACACTGTTTCCTTCAGTTCATTTTTTTCAATGCCCAGGCCGCTGGTGGTATTTCCCTGGGGATCAAGATCCACCGTGAGAACTTTTTTCCCCATTTCAGCCAGACACGCGGAAAGATTGATGGCTGTGGTGGACTTTCCAACCCCGCCTTTTTGATTCGCGATTGCTATCGTTCTTCCCAAAAACATCTTCTCCTTTCGCGGCATCCCGGATACCGCTCTTTGATTATAGCATTGTTTATTGTGAATAGCTACTGGAAATGTTTCACGTGAAACATTTTCTACATATTATCTAAAAACATCTCTACAGCAGTTTTAATCCGGTAAAAAATGCCTTTATCCCTATTTGTTCAATCGTTGCAGGAAGGAAAACAGAGGGGCAGCCGGAGCAATGTTTCACGTGAAACATTTTAATTTATTTTTATGTTTCACGTGAAACATTTTTTTCATTGCAAGCCTGGTTTATTTCTATTATAATGAGATTGGAGTCAAAAGTTCCAACTATAATTAATGGATAACTTGCCTATCCAGTCAGAGGAGGAATTATTTTTGAAAAAGCGTGGAAAAAGATTTGCTGCTTTTCTTTCAATACTGGCCGCTGCTTCCGCGGCTATTTACGCGGTCAATAAGATCATCATTCAATCCGCAACTGCCGGACATCTTCTAAAAAAGGATTCTTCCGTCTTTGCCTGGCGGTTTGGAAATGTAAAATATACAAAAACAGGAAAGGGCTCTCCGCTGCTGCTTCTTCACGAATTGAGCCCCTGCAGCAGTTCCTATGAATGGCATCGGATCCTCAGTGTTCTTTCCACCCGCCATACGGTTTACTGTGTAGATCTCCCTGGCTGCGGATTATCAGACAAGCAGAATATTACTTACACAAATTTTTATTATGTACAGTTTCTGGTTGATTTTACAAAATCAGTAATTGGAAGTCCCACAGATATTCTGGCAGCAGGTCTTTCTTCTTCTTTCGCTATTACTGCCTGCAGCTATGAACCGAAATTGTTCCATAAGCTGATTCTGATTAATCCGACGCCTTTTTCTGTTTTATTGCAGATTCCATCGAGAAGAAGGCGGATTGCCAAGGCGATGCTGGAATGTCCCCTGACGGGAACTTTGCTGTATCACCTGATCGTATCCAGGAGGAGAATTCAGCGGGAGTTTGAGGAGCGGCTCTTTTTTCACAGGGAAAAGGTCAAACCGGAGTATGTGAATGCGTATTATGAAAGTTCTCATACTCATAATTCCAGCGGTAAATACCTGATGTCCAGCATCATCGGGAATTATATTTACCTGGATATCCGCCACGCCCTGCGCTCCATAGACCAGGATATTGTAATTCTCGGTTCTTCCGGTCAGGAATATATGGGCGCCACTCTTTCAGCCTATCAGGAGGTAAATCCCGCGGTAGAAACTGTGATGATCCCCGAAGCCAGCCATCTTCCTCAGCTGGAATCTCCGGAAAAACTGCTGGAGCATTTAAAGATTTATCTGTGATTTTAACGGAGTCAAAAAGCCGGGAGGCTTTTCCTGTAAAAAGGAATTCTCCCGGCTTTTTTATATTTTCAGAAGCCTGCCCTGAAAATTTTGTTTTCAGGACCAGACAGCCTGATACGCTTCGATGAGTTCTGAAACGCTGTTTTTATTGACCAGTCCCGGCCTTCCCTCTTTATCCGAGGCAAGATAAAAGTTTTCGTCATAGGGCGTGTAGCTGACGGTAAAGGTTTCACTTTCTGTTTCGACAGTAATGGTGATTTCCGCCGTTTCTGAAGCCGACAGGGACGGATCCTTGCTCTGCGCGCTGATCCCTGAGGCACTGTTCAAAAAATCCTCTGTTTTGTCTTCATCCAGAAGGGTTCCGCCGGAGGTGTAGGTGACTTCCGTTTCTGTGCTTCCGTCCTCCTGTTCCTGTTCCTCTGAATGCCTCTCAATGGTACGGATCTCTCCTCCATAGGAAACTTCTACCCGCTTCAGATTGTTCATGGAGATATATCCGATCTCTCTGCTCCAATAGCTCACGGAATTATTTTCCAGAGCGGATGAGAGACTCTCCGAGGATACCCGGTGAACCTGGCCGGATCCTTCCGTCCTCACATAATAGTTTCCATTTTCATCCTGATTGCCCACATACAGTGTAAAATTCTTTTCTACTGTCTCCGGCTCCTCCTCTTCTTCTGAAGAATCCGAAGAAGTACCGGAATCCTCCTCTTCTTCCTCTATCTCTTCTTTGTATCTGATATAGATTTCCGCCGCCGGCTGATCCAGTCCATACACGGAAAGATCCTCCGCATTATAATCCATAAGGCCGGAATACACCATTCCGGAAAGGGTGGAGGCAAGACTGCTTACCTGCTGATACTCCGCGGAATAGGAAATGCCATCCTCTCCTGTCACCGACCAGTTGGCTTCCTCCTCCTCATATGCCAAAGTATAACTGCCCCGCGCCTTTTTCACCTGGATTTCCACTATATCAGAGCTGCTGACGGCGGGATAGGCTTCTGACTCTGCCAGCTCCATGACGCTGCCCGGCAGAATGGAGGACAGATCCGAGGCTGTCACATAGACTGTATTGGGCGCCTCTGCCAGAGAAACATAATAGTCCCCTGTGCTCTGGTTCCGGCTCCCCACCAGAATCTCTGTCTCCGTTCCGCTTTCATCTGTCAGCCGGATGGTATTGGAAGGATCCTCCAACCCATACTCAGATAATCCATCCACATCCTCCAGCTTCCTTTCGGCGGTAAAGGAAAGCAGGTCATTCAGAAGTGTTTCCACAGCCTCCTGGTCCACAGGAAATTCACTATCCTCCTGATTCTTCCATTCATCCCCATCTTTAGAAAATTCCGCGAAGTTATCCCCAATTTTAAAAGAGAAATTCACAATACTGGAGGCATCCATCTGAATCACATCCATGCCGCCGCTTTCTGCCTCCTCCGCCTTTTCATTTCGGTTTTTTAAAAACAGATACAAGAGCAGCAGAAGCACAAAGATTACAGCCAGATATATCATTCGATTCCATTTACTCTTTTTTTTCACTGTTTTCTCCTCCTGATCCATATCACAAAACCTGCCGCCAGAAACGCGCCGGGAATCAGAATCATAACCACGGTTCTCCAGAACACTGCGGACTGCTGGGTATAACTGAGATAATTCACGGACAGGGATTTTGCGGGAATAGAGATAGCCTGGCCGGCGTCAATCCCGCACAGTTCTGTAATTACATTGGTAAGCAGTTCCGTATTGCCGTTCATCACCAGTTCATCATAGTCGTCATTTACCAGGGTAGAAGAAGAAAAATATACCAGCTGTGTTTCTCCGTTTTCCACTTCCTCCGTAACAGAAACTCCCACCCGGAAAGATCCTGTTTCATCTCCGTCCTCCTGAGTGAGAGAGATCCTTCCGTCTTCCACCTGTTTGATATAGCCGCTTTCCGTGGTGGAAAGAATCGGCTGGATCTCCAGGCTGTCTCTGTAGGACTCTATCTCACGGATAGCCTGAGCGTTCTGAACCAGCACATAAGCGTCCGCGCTTAGGGAAGAAGCATAGGCGGATTCTGTACTGATTTCCGGAAGAAACGCGTTAGGCCCAAGCTGTGTATAATGGTTTGCGTCTCCTTCCATGACGATTCCGGAGTCCTTTTTCAGTCCGTAATTTTCCAGTACACGTCCCAGATTTTCCATTTCATCCACTGTATAATCTGTAAATAATAATACTTTTCCGCCATTTTGCAGATAATTCAGTATTTTTTCTGTTTCTTCCGAAGAAAAATCCTTCTGAGGGGAACAGATAATCAGCGCCGCCGCATCCTCCGGCACGCTTTCCATGGTCACCAGACTGAGATCCTCCACGGTTATATTATTTTTCGTCAGCGCGTCTGTAAAATTTCCGCCCAGCTCCTGTTCCTGATGGCCGGTGAGCTGATAGATTTTCATGGTTTCCTCGCTGGTTACATAGGAAATAGCGCTGGTCAGCTGCCCCTCCCCGTCAAATTCATCGTTGTAATAGCTGGAACCGTACATATCGCTGTAGGATACAACTTTGCTCTTATCCCCGCAGACAACAATTACGCTGTTATCCGCCAATTCCTCGTCCGTATACTGGGAAGCAAATTCCGGGTGGAGATCCGGATCTATTTTTTCAACCGTAAGATGAGAGGACAGTTCGCCATAGCGATCCACCAGTTTGCTGATGAGATCATTCTCATTTCCCCCTGTGACAATGTAATACAGCTCCACATCTTTCTCCAGATTGCCCACCAGTTCCTTTGTCTCGTCTCCGATGCTGTACAGTTTTTCTGTACTGGCGTCCAGCTCCATGGCGGAGGCGGGAAGCTGTCCCGCTACCAGATTGACTACTACCACCAGCAGGATGACAATGGCTGTCACCGCGAATGAATAGGAACCATATCTGAGATTTTTTCTGCGCTCTTCATCGGATACCGATTTTTTTAATTTTTCTTTCAGATTCATCCTTCTTACCTCCTAGATCCAGCGCCGTTTTTCAACCTTCTGCACAGATAAAAACAGAAAGATTACAATGACGGACAGAAAATATATGACTCCTTTTACATCAAAGATTCCATTGATAAAATTATCCGTATGGCTGCTGAGATCAAAGGCGTCCAGAATTTTCTGCACAGCTCCTTCAAAAATGGAAGATTTTACCAGATATAAAACCACCAGAACCGCTTCCGCGGCCAAAGCAGCCAGCCCTGCCGCCAGAGCGCTGCGGATCATGGAATACAGCCAGAAAGCCAGAATCAGAATCACAAGAAACAGAATAAAAAAGGAAGTGGATGCCGTGTCAGAGATTAAATTGGACAGATTCCGCACCATATTGGATACAAACAGCAGGGCAAAGCAGATAACCGCCGCAATGATCTGATTTTCCGCGAGAGAAGAGGCAAAGACGCCGATAGCCAGTTCCGCGCTTCCCAGAAGGAAAAATCCGGCCACCGCCGTATAATTGGAAACAAAATTAATGGTTCCGAACCGGGACAGAATCAGCGGATAGGAGCATACCACCAGCATGGAAATCAAAAAAACCGACTCCAGAGCAAAATATTTTCCGAGGATTATATCTTTTACACGAACCGGCGAGGTGAGAAGCAGCTGATCGGTTTTCTTTTTTCGTTCTTCCGCCAGGGTGGACATACTCAGGATCGGGGCCGCGATCAGAAGGACGATGGACGCGCTGCTCATGGCAGGACCCAGTTCCGGATAAGAATAGGAAATATTGTAGAAGGTATAATAAATCCCGCATACCAGGAGAATAAAAAAGATAAACACAAATCCCAGCATGGAGGTCATATAAACCCGGAATTCCTTTTTAAATATCGCTTTCATGGTCCTCTTCTCCTTTCTCCTCTTCCCATTTTTCCGGAATACTCTCATTTTCCTCTGAAACCAGCTCCTCCCGCGGGATTTCGTCCTCCATTTCATCCTGGGTAAGTTCCAGAAATACATCTTCCAGGGACAGCGAGGAATACTGCATTTTCAGAATAGGACATTTCAGTTCAGACATCTTATAAAATACCGCTTCCCGGATATCCGCTTCCGGATTCGTTTTTATTTTCACGTCCACACAGTCCTTTTCCTCTGACATCTGATATTGAACATCCTGGATCTCCTGCAGCATTCCCACAGCGGAGACAATGGTTCCCATGGCTCCTTTTACCGTCAGATCCAGAATATTGGATCCCTGGGTCAGGCGGCTGAGATTCTCCGGGGTATCGCTGGCCGCCATTTTTCCATGGCTGAGAATCATGACATAATCGCAGACAGCGCTGACCTCTGTGAGTATATGGGAACTCAAAAGCACCGTATGTTTCTTTCCGAGATTTTTCATCAGTTCCCGGATTTCAATGATCTGCTTGGGATCCAGTCCCACAGTAGGTTCGTCCAGAATCAGAATTTTAGGGTTTCCGAGAATGGCCTGTGCCAGTCCCACTCTCTGACAGTAGCCTTTGGACAGATTTCGGATCAGCCGGCGCTCCATATCCGCGATCCGCGCTTCCTCCAGAACTCTGTCCACCTCCTCCTCTCTGTGTGACTTTGGAATACTTTTCAGCTCGGACACAAAATCCAGATATTCCCGCACCGTCATTTCCGGATACAGGGGCGGAAGTTCCGGAAGATACCCGATGCAACGTTTTGCCTCCTCCGGCTCCTCCATAATATCGTGGCCGTCGATGACCACCGTTCCCTCGTTGGGGGCAAGATATCCGGTAATCATATTCATAGTGGTAGATTTTCCCGCTCCGTTGGGGCCCAGAAACCCTGTGATCCTCCCTTCCTGCACCGTAAAGTTCAGATGATCTACGGCCACATTGTCCCCGTACCGCTTTACCAGATTCCTTACTTCAATCAAAAGTGTCTCCTCCTTTTTCTTTCTTCCCCCCTGGATGCCGCGGACATCACTATTCAAAAGTTTACGTCCAAATTATGTGTATTATCTGTTTTCTTTTTGAAGAAAATGTGAAAATCTGGAAATATCCGTATCTCTGCACTATACTTATGCGGGGCCTGTTCTTCTTCATTCTGTTTTCATTAAAAAAAGAGACAATCTCTCAAAGAAAGTGAGATTGTCTCTTTTCTCTTTTCTTCTAACTAAAGATTAGGCTGTTGTCAAAGATTGTGCCGTCATAGCTGTATTCATCTTCAAAAATCCCGTCCATATCCCGGTCGTTCAGAATCCGCATACTTTCCTTTACCCCGTCATCATCTGTATCGTAAAATCTGCGTATTTGCATCCAATCTACAAATCCATCTCCATCCATATCCCGGAACAGCTGCTGCTCCTGAAGAGAACTTTCGCTGGGCGTGGACACCATCTGAACGATCTGCACCCGGTTTCTATTGGTATAATCCGCTTCCCCGGTATCAAAATCAAGAACCTGGTAATCCGCGTATAAATATTCCGCGCTGAACTCATTCCTTCTCAGATCCTCTCTGTTGCTGACTTTGATCTTTATTTCATCCATGGAGCCGCTGTAATCGCAGTCTCTCCATTCCATCTGAAAATCAACGATTTCTGAATCATTTGCCTCCATAACAATCATATAATCAAAAACACCGTCCCCATTGTAATCCACTTTTCCCCATCCGGTGTTTCCGTCCATGCAGGTGATCTGATCTGTTTTTCCATCTTGATTGGAATCTTTGACTTTTTCGTTTCCTGTAATATTCATGCTGTTTATAACAGCCTCCCCGTCAAAAAACCAATAATCCAAAATAGGAACAGGCTGCGTATAGTTTCCTTCCTCTACATAAAATACCGGGGCCTCGCCTCCCGGAAATACAGCTTCCCTGAGACTGGAAATGGGTCCTGAGAAGCTTTCCTGCGTTTCCTGTGTTTTCTGGAAATCAAAACTGTCATTTTCTTCCAGGGAATCTGCGCTGTCATTTTCTTCCGGAAAATCCCAGCTGTCACTTTCTTCCGGAAAATCCCGGCTGTCACTTTCTTCCGAAAAATCCCAGCTGCCATTTTCTTCCGAAAAATCTTCCCGGCTGCTCTGTTCTTCCTGCCGTTCGCTTACTCTTTCCCGGTATAATGACCAGGCGGAACCGCATCCTGTTGCTGCCAGCATCATTCCGGCCGCTGTCGCCGCCGCTAAAATTTTTTTCTTCATTGTGCCTCCCTCTGTTTTTTTCGCCGCAGTCTGCGGCAAAGCGTTCATTTAAAACAATTATACAGGCTGGAGACGCATTGAGGTTCCCAAATATTTTAGGAAACTTTATACCAGGGGTTCCCTGGCGGGAATTCCGGCTTTTCTGGGATATTTTTTCGGCGTGGGCTTTATTTTTTTGATACATACCAGAGACCGCTCCATATCCGTGCCGGAAAGGGTAAAAAATTGTGTCTCTTCCGGTTTTCCTCCCAAAAGCTTTAAGGCCTGTTCCGCTCCTTTCAATTCTTCTTTTACATTTCCGGATTTATAGGAAATGAACCGTCCTCCGGTTTTCACAAAGGGAAGGCAGTATTCTCCCAGAAGATTCAGGTTTGCCACCGCTCTGGAGACACAGAAATCGAAAGCTTCCCGGTAATCCGGATGTTTCCCGTAATCTTCCGCTCTTCCGTGAACCGCCTTGATTTTTTCAAGTCCCAGCTTGTCTATGGCTGCCTGCAGAAATTTTACTCGTTTACCTAGAGAATCCAGAAGACATATGTCCAGTTCCGGAAAGGTGATCTTCAGGGGAATTCCCGGAAATCCTGCCCCGGTTCCCACATCTATGAGTGTTCCCCTGAGAGTTTCCGCCTTCACCGCCCTGACCAGGGACAGGCTGTCCAGAAAATGCTTGGCCACCACCTGGGAAAATTCAGTGATAGCGGTGAGATTCATAAAGGAGTTCCACTCTGTCAGCAGTTCATAGTAGTCCTGGAACTGCTGACGCTGGGTCGCATTTAAGGAAATGCCCAGCTCTTCCAGACCCTGCTCAAAACCGGTCCAGTCGTAGATGTTTTTTTCTTCCATGGCGGCTTACTCCTCCTCTGCTGTTTTTTCTGTCCGGCGGTGTGCTTCCAGGTATACCAGGAGCACGGAAATATCCGCCGGGGAAACTCCCGAGATCCGGGAGGCCTGGCCGATATTGGCGGGACGGTAGGTTTCCAGCTTCTGTCTGGCCTCGATCCGCAGACTTCCCACCTCTTCATAATTCAGATCCTCCGGGATCTTTTTTCCCTCCATTTTTTTAAACTGCTCCACCTGCTTCATCTGCCGCCGGATGTATCCCTCATATTTCATATGAATATTTACCTGCTCCCGCACACGGAAGGGCAGATCCGGGCGGTCCGGATCCAGCTCCCTGATCTTCTCGTAGTCCAGTTCCGGACGGCGGATCAGCTCCGCCAGGGAGCAGCCGCTGCTTAAAGGCGCGGATCCCTGCTCCTCCAGCACCTTTTGCACCCGGGAGCTCATGCCCACAAAGGTTTGAGACAGGCGGCGGATTTCTTCCGTGATCTGCCGCTCTTTTTCCAGAACCGCCTGGTATTCCTCCTCAGAGACCAGCCCTACCTGATATCCGTATTTCCGGAGGCGCAGATCCGCGTTGTCCTGCCTCAGCAGCAGGCGGTATTCCGCCCGGCTGGTCATCATACGGTAAGGCTCATGGGTTTCCTTGGTCACCAGGTCGTCGATGAGGACGCCGATGTAGGCTTCCGACCGGTCCAGGATCAGAGGTTCTCTGCCCTGAATTTCCATGCAGGCGTTGATGCCTGCTATGAGTCCCTGAGCCGCCGCCTCCTCATAGCCGGAACTGCCGTTAAACTGTCCTCCGGAAAACAGTCCCCGGATCTTCTTAAATTCCAGGGAAGCTTTCAGCTGCACAGGATTGATGCAGTCGTATTCAATGGCGTAAGCATTTCTCACAATTTTGGCGTGCTCCAATCCCGCCACGGAATGGTACATAGCTTCCTGCACATCTTCCGGCAGAGAACTGGACATGCCCCCCACGTACATCTCGTTGGTATACAGCCCTTCCGGCTCCAGAAATACCTGATGCCGGTTTTTATCCGCGAATTTTACCACTTTATCCTCAATAGAAGGACAATATCTGGGCCCTGTCCCCTGAATTCTCCCGGAAAACAGGGGAGAGCGGTCCAGATTTTCCCGGATAATCTCATGGGTTCTCTCGTTGGTGTAAGTCAGCCAGCAGGAAACCTGGGGAATCTGCACGGATTCCGGATCCGTGGAAAAAGAAAAGGGAACTACCCGTTTGTCGCCAAACTGCTCCTCCATTTTGCTGAAATCAATGGATCTCCTGTCGATTCTGGCGGGAGTTCCCGTCTTGAACCGAAGCATTTCAATGCCGTTTTCTTTCAGAGAATCCGTCAGGTGGGTGGCGGCCTGGAGTCCGCTTGGGCCTGTAAAAGTACTTACCTCCCCGTAAATGCAGCGGGCGTTCAGGTATACGCCGGTGCAGAGGACAGCGGCTTTGCAGTAATAGACCGCTCCGGATATAGTTTTTACTCCCTTCAGCGCTCCCTCCTCCACCAGAATCTCTGTCACCTCTGTCTGGCGGATGGTCAGGCGGTCGGTATTTTCCAGCACCTTCCGCATGGACCGGCTGTATTCACTTTTATCCGCCTGGGCTCTCAGGGAATGCACCGCCGGCCCCTTGGACTGATTCAGCATCTTAGACTGAATAAAGGTTTTATCAATGTTTTTTCCCATCTCCCCTCCCAGGGCGTCGATCTCCCGGACCAGGTGTCCTTTGGAGGTTCCTCCGATGTTGGGATTGCAGGGCATCAGGGCAATGCTGTCGATGCTGACCGTAAACATCACGGTTTCCATTCCCAGCCTGGCCGCCGCCAGGGCAGCTTCGCAGCCCGCGTGTCCCGCTCCGATCACCGCTACGTCAATATGATGTTCTACATTTGGCATTTTTCTCACTCCCTCCGGACGGCTTACTTTCCTGTACAGAACTTTGAAAAAATTTCATTGATGAGGTCTTCCCCTACAGATTCTCCCAGAATCTTTCCTAAAGATTCGTAGGCGTCCATAAGGTCGATGGAATAAAAGTCCTCCGGCATCTGGTCCGCGATGCTCTGTTCCACCAGCTTCAGGCTGCTGTCAGCGGCTTCCAGAGCCTGTTTATGCCGGAGATTAGTAATATAGATTTCATCATTAAAAGATATTTTTCCGTGGAAAAACAATTCCTGGATCTGATCTTCCAACTCTTCTATTCCTCTGTTCTCCCGGACGGACACAGAAACGATGGGAGCTTCCACCCTGCCCTCCAGATCCTTCTCTGAAACCTTTCTCTCCAGGTCGTTTTTATTCAGCAGCACAATGGCCCGCTTTTCCCGGATCAGCTCCATGATTTTCTCATCATTTTCATCCAGCGGCATGGAGCTGTCCACCATGTAGAGAATCAGATCCGCGTCTTTTGCCTGCTCCTTGGCCCTCTCAATGCCGATCTGTTCCACCCGGCTCTCTGATTCCCGGATCCCGGCGGTGTCCAGAAGACGCAGCGTGATTCCCCGAAGATTGATCTGCTCCTCCACTATATCTCTGGTGGTTCCCTCTATTTCCGTGACAATGGCCTTTTCTTCCCCGGCCAGAAGATTCAGCAGCGAAGATTTACCAGCGTTGGGCCTTCCCAGGATCACCGTCTTGATTCCTTCCTGAAGAAATTTCCCCTCACCGGAACCGGCGATGAGCTTCTCAATCCTCTTTTTCTGCTGCTTTACCGTGTGCTCCAGCCTTTCCCTGTATCCATCTAGGCTCATGTGCTCCGGATCGTCCAGGGCAGATTCAATATAGGCGATCTCATAGAGAATATTTTCCCGGATCTCTTGGATTTCCTGTCTAACAGACCCCTGGAGCTGGCGGAGAGAATTTTTCAGAGCGTACTCATTTTTTGCCTGAATCAGGTCCATTACCGCCTCCGCCTGGGAAAGATCCATGCGTCCGTTAAGAAAGGCTCTCCTGGTAAATTCCCCCGGCTGCGCCGGCCTGGCTCCCGCCCGAAAAGCCGCCTCCAGGATCCGCTTCATGGCCAGCACTCCCCCGTGGCAGTCGATCTCCACCGTATCCTCCCCGGTGTAGGAATGGGGGCCTTTCAGGATCACAGCCAGAACTTCATCAATCCTCTCTCCCTTTTCTTCCACAAACCCGTAATGGACGGTATTCGCCCTCTGCTCTGACAGTTTTTTTCCGTTTTTTCCCCGGTAGATCTGATCCCCCACAGAAAAAGCTTCCCTTCCGCTGATGCGGACGATGCCGATCCCTCCGGGAGCCATGGCGGTGGAAACCGCCGCGATGGTATCTTCATAAACTTCTGACATATATACTCCTTATACGGAAAAAGGGCCGCCGCACAGAACAGACCAGTTCAGAATGCGGCAGCCCTCTGCAGCCTTTATTTTTTCAGTGTGACTACTACATGGCGGTAGGGCTCATTTCCCTCGCTGTAGGTTTCCACATACTTATTGTTCTGAAGAGCGGAATGGATGATTCTTCTCTCATAGGGATTCATAGGCTCCAGAGACACAGGTTTCCGGCTTCTTCTCACCTTGTAGGCAATATTCTTGGCCAGATTTTCCAGAGTTTCTTTTCTCCGTTTTCTGTAATTCTCTGTATCCAGCTTCACTCTGACGTAATCCTTCTGATCCCGGTTTACCACCAGGCTCACCAGGTACTGAAGAGAATCCAGGGTCTGCCCTCTCTTTCCGATGAGAATTCCCATATCCTCTCCGGAAAAATCAATGTCCAGACTTCCAAACTCCCGGTTATACTCCATATGAATGTCCACCGGAAGTTCCATGGCCCGGAACACGCCGTCCAGAAATCTCTGGGCAGAGGCCTTCATCATCACGATTTCTTCCTCTGTTTTTGGAACGGGAGCCTCCTTCGCCGGGGCGGCAGGCTCCTTCCGGGGCTCTCTGCGGGAGGTTTCCTTCCTTTTTTCCGGTTTCGCCTTTTCCCGGATCTCAGCTTTAGGCTTCGGTTTTTCTTTTACGGGGGCTTTGATTTCTTCCGGCTCTTCCATATCCCAGGCCGGCTCTTCTTTTTTCCGCACTTTAATCACCGCGGGTTTGCTTCCGAATCCCAGAAATCCGGAACTTCCCTCGCTGATCACCTGAATCTCCAGGCGGTCGCTGGAGGCCTCCAGCTCGATGCACGCTTTGGTAATGGCCTCGTCCACTGTTTTCGCGGATACCTCTACAAATTCCATATCCATTCCCCCCTTACTTCTTTTTGCTGTTTTTCAGATCAAACTGCCGTACCATATTTGCCTTGGCCGTAATGCTGTCAGGCCTTGCGTTGTCGTTGTAATATCCCGTAGAATCCTCATTGGCAGAAGCACTGTTCTTATTATTATAATTTTTAATATTCTTTACATTTACATGAGCCTGATTGGTGATCTTGCTCTGAGGCAGACCTTTTTTGGCCCGCTTCTTTTCCTGCTTCTCCTGGCTCTTCTGAATCAGTTCCGCCCCGTCCATCTTCATGATCCGCCGGTTAATCACCACCTGCTGGATACATCGGATCACCGCGCCGGCGATCCAGTAGATCGCGATACCCATGGACAGAGTCACACAGATAAACGCCGAAAAAAGAGGCATGATGGTGTTCATCATCTTCATAGAACTTCCCATGGAATCATTGGGATTGGCAGCGGTGGACTGCTGGGGCATCAGCTTATAGTTGAGCCACTGGGTAAACCAGGCCAGCACCGGAACCAGCACAGCCGCGATCACCAGAAGCCAGGTGCCCGCCGCGATCCCGCTCTGGATTACATCCCAGGGGGACTGGGAAATATTGATTCCCAGAAAACTGTTGATTCTCTCGCTCTGTCCCGCCACATCCGTAATCATAGGCTGCAGGCTGCCGAACTGCTGTACCTGAGCCAGGTTGTCCCACTGATTGGGCTTCAGCATATACAGAAAATCAATAACCTTTGTCTGGGTCAGACTGTCTCCGAAGGAAACGGAGATCTTGTTTGCCTCGGCAAAGGCTGTGAGAACCTCATGGGAATTGCTGATCCCTATAATCTCATTGGCAAGACCGCTGAAAATATTGGCGACCTTGCTGATATACCCGGGAATATGATAGATAACCTGATACAGTCCGAACAGGATCGGCAGCTGGATCAGCAGAGGAAGACAGCTTCCCGTGGGAGAGATGCCGTATTTCTGGTACAGTCCCATGGTCTCTTCCTGAATTTTCATCTGAGTAGCCTGATCTCTTTTTCCCTGATATTTTTTCTGAATTTTCTGGATCTCAGGCTGAATGATGCTCATCATCTTGGACATCTTCTGCTGCTTGATCTGGAGGGGAGTCAGAAGCAGATACGTAATGATGGTATAAAAGATGATGGCAAGGCCGACGTTTGGAATGTGGATGGCATCCAGCACCCAGTAGATGGCGTTCATGATCCATCCCAGAAGCTGGGCGATCCATCCGATCACCGGCGTAGTCGATACGCTAAGTAAAATTTCCAATTTGTTTTCCTCCCTGGATAAACACTCTTCTGTTTACGGCACCGGGTCGTAACCGCCTTTGGAAAAGGGGTTGCATCGCAGAATTCTCCAGGCTGCCAGTAAACCTCCCTTAAGGGCGCCGTACTTCTGGATGGCCTCCAGGCCATACTGAGAACAGGTGGGAATATAAGGACATCTTGTTCTCTTTAACGGCGACAGATACTTCTGATAAAAACGAATCCATTTAATCAATACTGTTTTCATCCTGATTCTTTCTTTCCACAATCCCATGGAGTTTTCCCAGATGGTAAATTGCGCGCTCGATCTCATGGTACGCGCAGTCCTTACTATTTACCCTGGCAATCACCACCATGTCATAGCCAATATGAAATAATTCTTCCTGCAGGCGGTACCCTTCCCGGATCAGACGGGTCAGATGATGGCGCACCACACTGTTTCCCACTTTTTTGCTGACCGAAATGCCGATCCGGTTTCTGCCCAGCCGGTTTTCCCTTACATACATAACCAGATGTCTGTTGGCATAGGATGTTCCCTCGCGGTAGACCAGCTGAAAATCCCTGTTTTTCTTCAAGCTCTCCGAATATTTCATATAAATTCCTCATGAGAAGAGAAAAGACCACAGAAACTGCGGTCTCAGATGTTTTATGCTGATAACTCTTTTCTCCCTTTTAATCTTCTGGCAGCTAAAACTTTTCTTCCGCCCTTTGTGCTCATTCTGGCTCTGAATCCGTGAACTTTCGCTCTGGATCTCTTTTTCGGCTGAAATGTCATTTTCATAATGTCGGCACCTCCTTTATCCTAACCTCTTATTAATCTGAATTCTTATGCATGTTGAGAAAACATCATTTCAATTATATGCATAAACTCCCGGTGCGTCAAGTAAAACTTCTGTTTTTTCATGAATTTTCCCTGACTCTTTCTTTCCTTATTATATATCTGTTTTACGGATGGTTAACGTAAGATTATCCACATTTTGTGGATAACTTGTGGATAACTTGTGAAGAGTGTGTGCATATTTCAAAAATCGACGCTGTTTTTTCCCAGTTTTACTGGATTTAATAGTGTGAATAAAACAAATCACTTATTCACATTTGCTTTTTACAGGGTATTTATGGAAACTGTGAAAGAATTGAACTTTACAAATTCTATTGCGAAAACCCCTTTTTTATTATAAGATATATGAGGATAATTGGGTTTCTGCGCAGACCCTGTACTTAAAATATTGCCGGACCGGAGATGTGAAAATGGATACAATAAAAGAAAAATGGAATGAAATTCTGGAGAGAGTAAAAGAAGAGCATGAACTGGGCGAAGTCTCTTTTAAAACCTGGCTCAAACCTCTCACCGTACATAAAGTGCAGGATCATACCGTGACGATCCTGGTGCCTTCAGAGCGGGTAGGTCTGGAATATGTCAGCAAAAAATACAAACTTCCCCTGAAAGTGGCCATCGCGGAGATCACCGGAGAGGACTGTGACATCGAATTTATTCTCCCTGAGGATATCGAGAGAATGGAACTTTCTGAAAAAGCTTCCTCCGCCTCCTCTGTGGCCGGGCTGAACCCTAAATATACCTTCAGCACCTTTGTAGTGGGAAGCAACAATAAGTTTGCCCATGCCGCCTCCCTGGCGGTTGCCGAATCCCCGGGAGAAATCTATAATCCGCTGTTTCTCTACGGGGGAGTGGGATTAGGGAAGACACACCTGATGCATTCCATCGCCCACTTTATTATAGAACATAATCCCAGCTGCAAGATTCTCTATGTGACCAGCGAGGAATTTACCAACGAAGTGATTGAGGCTATCCGTAACGGAAACAACACGGCCCTCACAAAATTCAGGGACAAGTACCGGAATATTGACGTTCTGCTTATCGATGACGTGCAGTTCATTATAGGAAAAGAGTCCACTCAGGAGGAATTTTTCCATACCTTCAACAGCCTGCATTCCGCCAGAAAACAGATCATTCTGTCTTCCGACCGTCCGCCCAAGGATATGGATATTCTGGAAGAGAGGATCCGCTCCCGGTTCGAGTGGGGGCTGATGGCCGACATCCAGAGTCCGGACTATGAGACCCGTATGGCGATTCTCCGCAAGAAGCAGGAGCTGGAGGGATATGACGTGGGAAACGACGTCATCGAGTATATCGCCCAGAACGTCAAATCCAACATCCGGGAACTGGAAGGTTCCATGAACAAGGTTATTGCCCTGGCAAACCTGGAAAAACGGGAGATCAATCTGGCCCTGGCCGAGCAGGCTCTGGCGGATATTATTTCTCCCAACGAAAAGAGAGTCGTGACCCCGGAGTACATCATCAATGTGGTGGCGGAGCATTTCGATATCACCCCGGAGGATATTAAAAGCGACAAGCGGAGCAGCAAAATCGCCTTTCCGCGCCAGATCTGCATGTATCTCTGCAACGAGATGACTTCCTACAAGTTAAAAGCCATCGGACAGATCATGGGGGGCAAGGATCACACGACGATTATGTACGGCTGCAAAAAAATAGAGGGTGAGATCGCCAAATCCGAAAGCACCAGAAATACCATCGAACTGTTAAAGAAGAAGATCAATCCTTCCCTTTAATCGTATTGATTCATCCACATTATTCATGTGAATGAAGTGTGGACAATATGTGTATAACTTTCAGTTCAAGTTATCTACATGTTATCAACATGCTTTCTTCCGGTTATCCACATAGTTATGATTGCCGAAAATCCTTTTCCCACAAGGGTTTCCGGGGTTTTTCACAAATTCACACCTATGAAGAAGACTACTACGGATTTTCTTTTTCTTTTATTTTTTTAATAAGCCCCGGCGGGGATCCGCTTTCTGTGGATAACTTTATTCATTGACACCAGAAAGGAGCTGTACCAAATGAAACTCGTGTTCTCAAAATCCAATCTTTTAAAAAGCGTCAGTATTGTCATGAAGGCGGTTCCCTCCAGAACCACTATGCCTATTCTGGAGTGCATCCTCATTGACGCTTCCACCAATACCATTAAATTTACCTCCAACGATATGGAACTGGGAATCGAAACCTACGCGGAAGGACTGGTTCTGGAAAAGGGCGTCATCGCTCTGGACGCGAAAATTTTTTCTGAAATCGTCAGAAGACTTCCGGACAGCGAGGTGACCATTGAGACAGACGAAAATCTGGTGGCGACCATTACCTGTGAAAAAGCGAAATTCAACATTCCCGGAAAATCCGGGGAGGATTTTGCCTATCTGCCTTTGATTGAAAAAAATGACTGCATCACCATGTCTCAGTTTACCCTGAAGGAAGTGATCCGTCAGACCATCTTTTCCATTGCGCCCAATGAGAATAACAAGCTGATGACCGGAGAACTTTTTGAAGTAAAAAATAATTTCCTGAAAGTGGTATCCCTGGACGGACACCGGATCGCTATCCGGAAGCTGGAATTAAAGGAGAGCTATCCGGACCGCAAGGTAGTGGTTCCCGGAAAGACTCTCAATGAAATCAGCAAAATTCTCTCGGGGGAGACGGAGGACCAGGTGCAGATTTTCTTCTCCGACAACCACATTCTGTTTGAGTTTGACGACACCAAGGTAGTGTCCAGGCTCATTGACGGGGAATATTTCCGCATCGAGCAGATGCTCTCCAGCGATTATGAGACAAAAGTAAAGATCAACAAAAAGGAATTTCTGGACTGCATCGACCGGGCTACCCTGCTGGTAAAAGAGGGGGACAAGAAACCCATCATCATCCATATCGGGGATGATTCCATGGAACTGCGGATTGATTCCGCTATGGGTTCCATGAGAGAAGATATTGACATTGAAAAATCAGGAAAGGATATTATGATCGGCTTTAACCCCAAGTTTCTCATTGACGCCCTGCGGGTGATTGACGATGAGGAGATCACCATCTATCTGGTAAATCCCAAGGCTCCCTGTTTCATCAAGGATGAGGAGGAGTCCTATATTTACCTGATCCTTCCTGTAAACATCAACGCAGGGAGGTAAGGACGGAAAAAATGGATACAATCAGAATCAGAGATGAATTTATAAAACTGGGCCAGGCTATGAAACTGGCCGGACTGGTGGAAGAAGGGGCAGAGGCCAAGGCCGTGATCCAGGATGGCCGGGTGAAAGTCAACGGGGAGACAGACACCAGAAGGGGAAGAAAGCTTGTTGAAGGAGACATTTTTTCCTTTGAGGGAAAAGACGTGAAGATTGTGAAATAACATGTATATCGAAAGCCTGGAACTGAAAAATTACAGGAATTATGAAGCCCTGAACATACAGTTTGACCCCGGAACCAACATCCTTCTGGGGGATAATGCTCAGGGAAAAACCAATATTCTGGAGTCCATGTATCTCGCCGGCACCACCAAATCCCATCGGGGAAGCAAAGACAGAGACATCATCCGTTTCGGGGAGGAGGAGTCCCACATCCGTCTGTTTCTCATGAGAGAAGGGATCAGACATAAAATCGACATGCACCTGAAGAAGAATAAATCCAAAGGGGCGGCTATTGACGGACTTCCCATCCGGAAGGCCTCGGAGCTTTTCGGACTCATTCATTTTGTGTTTTTTTCGCCGGAGGATCTGAATATTATCAAAAACGGGCCCCATGAGAGAAGAAAATTTATGGACAGCGAGCTGTGTCAGATCAACCGGCTGTATCTGATGCAGCTTTCCGGTTATAACAAAGTGGTGTTGCAGAGGAATAAGCTGCTGAAAGACCTTTCTTTTTCGGACCGCATGCGGGATACCCTGGATATCTGGGATCAGCAGATGATTTCTTACGGGCAGGGGATCATCGGGGAGAGAGAGGCCTTTATCCGTCAGGTGAATTCCGTGCTGAAGGAAATACATAAAAATATTACCGGAGGCCGGGAAGAGATTGAACTGATTTATGAGCCGAATGTGAAAAAAGAAGATCTGGGGCAAAAACTGCTTCAGGAGAGAGAGAGAGATCTGCGGCAGAAAATTTCCACCGTGGGACCTCACCGGGACGACTTCTGCGTGATGGTCAACGGCATTGATATCCGCAAGTTCGGATCCCAGGGCCAGCAGCGGAGCGCGGCGCTTTCTCTGAAGCTTTCAGAAATAGATCTGGTGAGAAGCATGATCCATGACCAGCCGGTGCTCCTGCTGGACGATGTGCTTTCAGAACTGGACAGCAGCAGGCAGAAATATTTGCTTCAGAGCATCAGAAATATACAGACGTTTATCACCTGTACCGGGGTGGAGGAATTTGTGCAGAATCATTTTCCGCTGAACCGTATTTTTCAGGTGGCAGGCGGAACAGTTTCCGTAAACCAAATGTGCGCAGAGCAGGAGGATTGATATGAGCATAGACGGCAGTACGACAACAAACGCAGAATACGGCGCCGATCAGATCCAGATTCTGGAAGGACTGGAGGCGGTAAGGAAAAGGCCGGGCATGTACATCGGCAGCACTTCCGCCAGGGGCCTGCATCACCTGGTCTATGAGATCGTGGACAATTCCGTGGACGAGGCTCTGGCCGGCTTCTGTAAGAATATCGAGGTGTCCATTAACCCGGACAATTCCGTTACCGTCATCGACGACGGGAGGGGAATTCCCGTGGGCATCAACCACAAGGCGGGACTGCCGGCGGTAGAAGTTGTATTTACCATCCTTCACGCCGGGGGAAAGTTCGGCGGCGGGGGATACAAGGTTTCCGGAGGGCTCCACGGAGTGGGAGCTTCCGTAGTAAACGCTCTTTCCAACTGGCTGGAGGTTACTATCTACCATGAGGGAAAGGTTTACCGCCAGCGCTACGAGAGAGGAAAATCCATCTATAAGCTGAAGGTCATCGGGGAGTGCGATCCGGAGAGAACAGGCACCATGGTAACCTTCCTTCCTGACGATACGATTTTTGAGGAGACGGTGTTTGATTTTGATACGCTTAAGACCCGCCTGCGGGAGACCGCTTTTCTTACCAAGGGACTGCGGATTACGCTGAAAGATCTCCGGGGAGAGGAAAAGGTGGAAAAGACCTTTCACTACGAGGGGGGCATCAAAGAGTTTGTCCAGTACCTGAACCGGAGCAAGACCGAGCTGTATCCCGATATTATCTACTGCGAGGGAGAGCAGAACGGGGTGCTGGTGGAGGTTGCCATCCAGCACAATGATTCCTATACGGAAAATACTTACGGCTTTGTAAACAATATCAATACTCCTGAGGGGGGAACCCACATTGTAGGCTTCCGCAACGCCCTCACTAAAACACTGAATGATTACGCCAGAAAAAATAAGCTTCTCAAGGATAATGAGCCGAATTTAAGCGGGGAGGATATCCGTGAGGGGCTGACAGCCATTGTCAGCGTAAAGATCGAGGATCCTCAGTTCGAGGGACAGACCAAGCAGAAGCTGGGAAACAGCGAGGCAAGAGGCGCGGTGGACAGTATTTTAAGCAGCCAGCTGGAAATCTATCTGGAGCAGAATCCCCAGGTAGGCAAGATTATTGTGGAAAAATCCGTTCTCTCCCAGAGAGCCAGAGAGGCCGCCAGAAAAGCCAGGGATCTAACCAGGAGAAAATCTGCTCTGGACAATATGTCTCTGCCGGGAAAACTGGCAGACTGCACAGACAAAGATCCCAAAAACTGTGAAATCTATATCGTTGAGGGAGATTCCGCCGGCGGTTCCGCTAAATCCGCCAGGAGCCGGGCTACCCAGGCGATCCTTCCCTTAAGAGGAAAAATCCTCAACGTGGAGAAGGCCCGGCTGGACAAGATCTACGGCAACGCGGAGATCCGGGCCATGATTACCGCCTTCGGCACGGGAATTCACGATGATTTTGATATCTCCAAGCTGCGCTACGATAAGATCATCATCATGACCGATGCCGATGTAGACGGAGCCCATATCGCCACCCTGATGCTGACGTTCCTTTACCGGTTTATGCCGGAGCTCATCAAGCAGGGGCATGTGTATCTGGCAAAGCCCCCTCTGTACAAGGTGGAGCGCAATAAGAAAATCTGGTATGCCTACAATGACGAGGAGCTGAACCGGATTCTCTCAGAGATCGGCCGGGACAACAGCAACAAGATTCAGCGGTACAAAGGTCTGGGAGAAATGGACGCGGAGCAGCTGTGGGAGACCACCATGGATCCGGAAAAGCGGATCCTGCTGCGGGTGACTATGGATGAGGAGGCTTCCTCGGAGGTGGATCTGACCTTTACCACTCTCATGGGAGACAAAGTGGAGCCAAGAAGAGAATTTATCGAGGCCAGAGCCAAGGATGTAAAGAATCTGGACATCTGATAATGCGGAAGATATGACCACGAAGGAAAGGTGATTGCAGAGCATGGAAGATAATATTTTTGACAAAATAGAGGACGTGGATCTGAAGAAAAAGATGGAAGATTCCTACATCGATTACGCCATGAGCGTAATTGCTTCCAGAGCCCTTCCGGATGTCCGGGACGGTCTGAAGCCGGTGCAGCGTAGGATCCTGTTCTCTATGATCGAACTGAACAACGGACCTGACAAGCCCCACAGAAAGTGCGCCCGTATTGTGGGTGATACCATGGGAAAATATCACCCCCACGGAGACAGTTCCATCTATGGAGCTCTGGTGAATATGGCTCAGGACTGGTCCACCCGGTATCCTCTGGTGGACGGCCACGGGAATTTCGGCTCTGTGGACGGGGACGGCGCCGCCGCCATGCGTTACACAGAAGCCCGCTTAAGCAAGATTTCCATGGAAATGCTGGCGGACATCAACAAGAATACCGTGGATTTTGTTCCCAACTTTGACGACACGGAAAAAGAGCCTACGGTGCTTCCTTCCAGATATCCCAATCTGCTGGTCAACGGTACATCCGGCATCGCCGTGGGCATGGCTACCAATATACCTCCCCATAATCTGCGGGAGGTTATCGCCGCTGTGGTGCAGATTATAGATAATCTTGTGGAGTATGACAGCGATACCTCCATGGAAGAAGTGCTGAAAATTGTCAAGGGACCGGATTTTCCCACCGGAGCGGAGATTCTGGGAACCCGGGGCATCGAGGAGGCCTACCGCACCGGACGGGGAAAGATCCGGGTGCGGGCGGTGACAAATATCGAGACTCTGCCCAACGGCAAGAGCCAGATCATTGTCACAGAGCTTCCCTATCTGGTAAATAAAGCCCGCCTGATTGAAAAAATGGCGGAGCTGGTGAGAGAAAAGAAGATCGATGGAATTACCGCCATTAACGATCATTCCAACCGGGAGGGTATGCGCATCTGTATCGAGCTGCGCCGGGACGCCAACGCCAATGTGATCCTGAATCAGCTCTACAAGCATACCCAGCTGCAGGATACCTTCGGGGTGATTATGCTGGCTCTGGTGGATCAGCAGCCGAAAATTCTGAATCTTCTGGATATGCTGAAGCTGTATCTGCGGCATCAGGAAGATGTGGTGGCAAGAAGAACCAGATACGACCTCAACAAAGCGGAGGAGCGGGCGCATATTCTGGAGGGTCTGCTGAAAGCTCTGGATCATATCGACGCTATCATTAAGATCATCCGGGCTTCCGCCAACGCCCAGGAGGCAAAAGAAAATCTCATCCGGGAATTCGGATTTACCGATGCCCAGGCCCAGGCCATTGTGGATATGCGTCTGCGGGCTCTCACAGGTCTGGAACGAGCCAAGCTGGAATCCGAGTTCCATGAACTGGAGATCCGGATCAAGGAATACCGGGAAATCCTGGCGGACCGGAAGAGACTGCTGGGAGTTATCAGAGAAGAGATTCTGGCAATTTCCCACAAATACGGGGATGACAGAAGAACTTCCATCGGATACGATGAATTTGACTTTTCCATGGAGGATCTGATCCCCAGGGAGAACATGGTTATTACCATGACCAAGCTGGGATACATCAAGAGAATGACAGTGGACAATTTCCGCAGCCAGGGCCGTGGAGGCAAGGGAATCAAGGGAATGCAGACCATTGAGGATGATTACATTGAAGAGCTGCTGATGACCACTACCCATCATTATCTCATGTTCTTTACCAACACGGGAAAGGTGTACCGGCTTAAAGTCTATGAGATTCCGGAAGCCAGCCGGACAGCCAGGGGAACCGCCATTATTAACCTGCTGCATCTGCAGCCGGGAGAAAAAATTACCGCGGTGATCCCCATTGAGAAATATAAGAAAAACCATTTCCTGTTTATGGCGACCAAAAAGGGAATTGTGAAAAAAACGCCCATTACAGACTATGAGAATGTAAGGAAGACCGGCCTGGCAGCCATTGTCCTGCGGGATGACGACGAGCTCATCGAGGTGAAATTTACCGATAATACCAAAGATATTATTCTGGTTACAAAATTCGGCCAGTGCATTCGCTTTAAGGAGACGGATGTGCGGGTGACGGGAAGAGTATCCATGGGAGTGAGAGGAATCAATCTCATGGATCACGATGAGGTGGTGGGCATGCAGCTCAACACCCAGGGAGATTATCTGCTGATTGTGTCGGAGCACGGTCTGGGCAAGCGCACCTCCATCGGGGAATTTACCGTGCAGAACCGGGGAGGCAAGGGCGTAAAATGCTATAAGATTACGGAGAAAACAGGAAATGTGGTGGGAGTCAAGGCGGTGAATGAGGACAATGAGGTGATGCTGATTACCACCGAAGGCATCATCATCCGGATTCCCTGCTCCGATATTTCCATTCTGGGAAGAATTACTTCCGGAGTCAAGGTCATGAATGTAGGCGAAAATATTTCCATTGCCAGCATTGCCAAGGTCCGGGAAAAGGAAGAAGAGAAACAACAGGAAGAAAAAGACGGGGTTACTAACAAGTGAGAACAGTAAATGTGGATAAAGTGACGGAAGCAGTCCGTGAAATGTGTATAAACGCCAACTATTTTCTTTCTTCCGACATGCAGAAAAAGTTAAAAGAGGCTGCAGAGCAGGAAGAGTCTCCTCTGGGAAAGCAGATTCTCTGCCAGCTGCAGGAAAATCTGCAGATCGCGGGGGAAGATCAGATTCCCATCTGTCAGGATACCGGGATGGCTGTAATATTTCTGGAAATCGGCCAGGAGGTTTATTTTGAAGGCGGAGATCTGACAGAAGCCGTAAATGAAGGGGTCCGCCGGGGATACGCAGAAGGATATTTAAGAAAATCTGTGGTGGGAGATCCGCTGATCCGGGAAAATACAAAGGACAATACCCCGGCTGTGATCCATTATGAGATTGTGCCGGGGGATCAGGTGAAAATTACCGTCGCTCCCAAGGGATTCGGCAGCGAAAATATGAGCAGGATTTTTATGCTGAAGCCGGCAGACGGACCGGAAGGTGTGAAAGAAGCTATTCTCTCCGCTGTCCGGGAGGCAGGTCCCAACGCCTGTCCTCCGGTGATCGTGGGAGTGGGCATCGGCGGTACCTTTGAGAAGTCGGCTCTGATGGCCAAAAAAGCGCTGACCCGTCCGGCGGATCAGCGCGCAGAGATTCCCTGGGTCCGGGATATGGAAGAAGAACTTCTGAAAAAAATCAACGGTCTGGGAATCGGCCCCGGAGGCCTGGGAGGAAGAGTTACCGCGTTGGCTGTAAATATTAATACCTACGCTACCCATATCGCCGGACTGCCGGTGGCGGTTAATATGTGCTGTCATGTAAACAGGCATGCGGTCAGGACTATTTAGCAGGAGAAAGAGTATGGAAAAACAGATACAAGCCCCTCTTCTGGAGGAAGAAATCCGGGATCTGAGAGCCGGGGATTATGTTTATATCACCGGAACACTTTATACAGCCAGGGACGCGGCCCACAAGAGAATGCAGGAGGCTCTGGACAGAGGGGAAGATCTGCCCTTTGACATCAGGGGCCAGGTGATTTATTATATGGGGCCTTCTCCGGCCAGAGAGGGCCGGCCCATCGGCTCCGCCGGACCTACCACTGCCAGCCGCATGGATAAATACGCTCCCAGACTGCTGGATCTTGGCTTAAAAGGCATGGTGGGAAAAGGAAAGAGAACCAGGGAAGTCCTGGACGCGGTTGTGCGAAATAAAGCTGTTTACTTTGCGGCTGTGGGGGGAGCGGGAGCGCTTCTTTCTAAACGCATCCTTAAGGCAGAGGTCATCGCGTATGAAGATCTGGGAACTGAGGCCATAAGAAAGCTTTCTGTGGAAAATTTTCCGGTGATTGTCGTGGCGGACAGATTCGGAAATAACCTCTATGAAACCGCAATAGGAGAATACAGAACAGAGGTATAAAAAAGAGACAATCCCATCAGGAATTCTGGCTTTTTAAAGAGCCCGCAATCCGGGGATTGTCTCTTTTATGTTTTAAAGTGCCGTATAAGGCCGGATTATGACTCTACGATCTCCAGTACATCCATGGGGCAGGCTTTGGCGCAGATGCCGCAGGCGATACATTTGGAGGAAACAGGGCTCTCCTCCGCTTTTACCATAACATGGAAGGGGCAGGCCTCCACACATTTGCCGCAGCCGGTGCAGAGCTTTTTGTCAACCATATAAACGCCTTTGGCGTTCTGTTTGATGGCTCCGGCTTCACAGGCTTTGGCGCATTTGCCGCACTGTACGCAGACCATAGGTTTGGGCTCGCCGTTTTTCTCAATGATCTGGATGCAGGCCTTGCCGGGATCCGCGACTTTATAGAAAGCGGTGGAGCAGGCATTGACACATTCCAGACAAGCCATACAGGAGACATCCTTCTTTACTTTCAGTTTCTTCATACAAAAATCCTCCTCAACTGTTTTTTAACCCATCTTTTTATACACATCTGATGCTTTTATCCAGGCATCACATTCCTCCGGTATGTTTTATCATACCAGATTTCCCATGAAAAGTACATAAACTTTGAAATTGTTTATAAAAATATCCCCGGAGAAATTTTACAGAAAAGAGCAGTGAGAATCTTACTTTTAAAGGGCGCGGGCCACAGGGGATTTGGCGCCTGGGGTCATATATAGTGGAAAAAATTAGAAAATTCTACTATATATAGATAAATGAAATAATTTACATAAAAAATGTGAAAAACCGTTGACAAATGAAAACTGTTTTTATATACTTATGAAGTATCGCCGCTGCGGGCGGCATCATATTGCTGATTTTATCAGGCATTGGAGAAGTACTCAAGTGGCTGAAGAGGCGCCCCTGCTAAGGGTGTAGGCCGTTTATAGCGGCGCGAGGGTTCAAATCCCTCCTTCTCCGTTCGCTGAAGCAGATAAATCTGCGGATTTGCTGCCAGGCGTTTTCTGATTTTTATTTCTGCCTTCAATGTAAAGCGGCGATAAAAAACAGAAAAAATACCGGTTAAATCAACCGGCAAAAAAAATAAAAAAAGCTGTTGACAAAGGCGGAGCGCTGTGGTAGTATAAACGAGTTGCCGCAAGGGACAGCAAAAAAGAAATGAAAAAAGTTGTTGACAAACAGAAAAAGCTGTGATAAACTATCAGAGTTGCTTCTGAGAGGAAACAACAGACAGGAACTTGACAACTGAACAGTAAAACACATCCTCGAAAGTTCGAAAGAGAAAGTTCTTTGAACAAACCTAAAACAGTAAACTAAGGATGGATTAGCCAGAAAAGGTTGGTCCTGACTTGGAGATAAC
>DVKB01000028.1 GCA_018716305.1 Candidatus Scatomonas merdigallinarum | reverse complement strand
TCGGGAAACGGCAGGCCGGATATCCTGGTGCGGTATCCCAGCGTGCGTGGAAAGGCGATCATTATAGAGATTAAAGTGTCGAAGACCTATCAGGGGCTGGAAGAGAAATGCGGGGAGGCCCTGGAGCAGATCGAGAAACAGGATTACGCGGCGGCCCTGCGGCAGGAGGGGTATCGGGATATCCTGAAATACGGGGTGGCATTTTACAGGAAAGAGTGCATGGTGAAGGCAGGCAGGTAAATTTCGATTTAGAAGAACAGACAGAACCAGAGAAAAGCTCTGAACATGCTGGAAAACAGCGTGGTTCAGGGCTTTTTTCGTGCCCGGGCGGCGGGGGTAAATTTGGATCAGTTTCAACCTTCCCCAGAAAAACTGCGTAGAAGTTACTAAGGTTATGGGCAATCAGACTTCTAATCAGGACGAACTGGATGCTTTGAACCGTCAGACCTTTACTTTCCAGGCATACAGTAAAGAAACCGGAACAGAGAACTGGAATGCATTTAAAAACAGACCATATTATGTTTATAACTCTAACGGACAGTATGTCAGAGGCGATGTGACTGGAGACAACGGAGAATTTAGTCTGCGTTTCGGACAGACGGCGAGATTTTATCTGGATCAGGATCTTTACGCAGTCTGGTAGTGCTGGACTACGGAAAACCGGTTCAGGTAGACGTCCTTGCAAATGATACTCTGTACGGAACCTCCAGAACTGTGGGCGGCATCCGGGTACATGCAGAGGACAAAGCGGAAAGCTTTACGGAAGACCAGGATCTCGCCCTTACAAACGGGGCGGCAAAGATCGCGGAGAATAAGGTGGAGTACACGCCAGACAAATTTATGGACAGCATTGACCGGCTGGATTATGTGGTGGGAGATGCGGACAGTGCCACCGACACCAATGCAGCTACCGTATCCATGATCCCGGCGACCAATGTTTACTACGAAGATGATTTCAAAGTGGCTGACAGCGGAAATGCGACGATTGAGTATTCCGGAACTTACAGCCAGAGTGTAAAAGAAGGAAATGCTTCCGATAAATACCAGAGTGATGAGAACCGGGTATATGGTCAGGACCCGGCTTATGCACAGCAGAATGGTTTCAGCGATGGAAGCGCCACCTCTATGGATCAGGGGGCGACAGCCACCTTTACCTTTAAGGGGACAGGGGTAGATATCTATACTAAGACAGATACCGAATCTCCGCTGGTAGGAGCCTGGATTTACCGAGAGACTGCTGATGAAAATGGAGAGATGGTTTGGAAAGCGGTACAGTCTGTGATCGTGGACAATAAGTACGATGTCCAGGGAGAAGGACTGTATCAGATTCCTACTATCTGCTTTGATGCGGAGCAGTATGGTACCTATAAAGTGAAGATTCAGGTAATGTCCGCAACCAGTGACACGGCAAAATATTATCTTGATGGAATCAGAATCTATAATCCTGTAGATCCGGAAGGAAAAGATGCCGAGGAGTCGGAGAGCGCTTATCAGCTGGCAGGTGAGGCCGGACCGGTGGTGACAGAGATCAGGGAGATCCTTCTGGGAGCCGGAGCCTTAACAGACGAGAGCGGCCAGGCAAACGGCATGGTTTACCTGGACAATTTAGAGCCGGGTGAAGACGGAACTTCCGAAATTTCAGATTACGAGAAAGACGCTCCGAAGCATGAGGTATATCTGAGCGAAGGAAATGCCATTGCATTTACGTTGAAAGATTATACAGACGCTCAGCAGGTATATCTGGCGGCGAAGGCTCCGGAGGGAACAGCGGCGACTCTCCGCGTGACAGATGGGACGAGGACAAAGGACGTGACCATAGACTCCACCTCTGAACAGTATTTTGAGATCACACCGACCTCGAGAGGACATGTGGTGATTGAAAATGTGAGTGCAGGAGATACAGCAGGCCTGATCTCGATCACTAAGATCCGTACCACCAAAATGCAGCAATCGAAGATCCTGACGGAACCGGAGAAGATGTAGATATTGATATAGATATCGAGAATCCGCAGCCGGATGAGACGCCGGAGCCTTCCCAGGACAGGCCGGTGCCCAATCTGATTCAGAGCATTGTGTCAGGATTTAAGGATTTGTTCAGCAGTCTGTGGTAAAAGGGAGTAAAACATTCCCCGCTTTTGGATAGCGCAGACAGACCCGTGCTCTTCAAAGGCGGGGCGTTTTTTGCCATAACCTGCGCTTTTCACCGGGAAAAACCGGTTGACGCGTTTAAAAATGGCGTTTATACTATATTAAGATTTTGAGGATTTAGAAAGCCAGGTAGAAAGCCAATGAAAAAGCTGAGAATATTCAGTGTGCTGCTCCTGCTGGCCGCCGCGGCTGTTTTCGGGGCCTTCAGGATTTACGAAAAAGGCATTGAGGATCACGACGCGCCGGTGATAGCCTGCCAGACGGATCTTATCAGCGTCAGCGTCAGCGACGGGGAAGAAAAACTGCTGGAAGGAGTTACCGCCAATGACAGCCGTGAAGGAGACCTGACTTCCCGGGTGGTGGTTCAGGATATTTCTGAAATGCAGGAGGATGGAACCAGGCAGATTACCTACGCGGTGTCGGACAGCCGGGGCAATGTGGGATACGCCAGCCGGAAGATGCAGTACACGGATTACAGCAGGCCGGTCTTTCAGCTGCAGAGGCCGCTGATGTTTCCGCTTGGAAGTCCTTTCAATGTATGCGAGGGGCTTACAGCCTCCGGTTCTCTGGACGGGGATCTCACGGATAAAATAAAATATACCCTGGATCAGACCATCTCAACCGCTGTGGAGGGGAGCTATACCGTGGAATACCGGGTTACGGACAGCGCCGGAAACACCTCCTATCTCCAGACCAGCCTGGAGGTATATGACCCCAGGGATTATCAGATTGATGTGGAGCTTACCTCCTATCTGGTCTATACGCCCCTCAATACTCCTCTGGATGTGGGCGCTTATTACGCGGGCGCGGACTGGACGAATGAGGTGGCGCTGAATATCGAGACGGATCTGGATACCTCGCGGCCGGGCTGCTATTACGCGGATTTTAATGTTTCAGACGGCACCTACAGCGGGAAGAACCGCCTGATTATTGTTGTTTCTTAGAGGGAAGGAATCGGAATCATGGAGAATGAGAACGTAACACAGAAGGGTCAGGACGCGGACCGCAAAGAGATGACGGCGGATCTTTATACCCTTGTCATAGATGTTCTGAAAAATCTGTGGGCCGCTGTGGCTGTGGGGATCGCCGCGGCTTTGCTCGTCTATGTGGCGGCTTCCCTCCGGTATGTGCCTCAGTACCGGTCTTCCACTACGTTTGTGGTTTCAGCCCGGGGCACCAGCACAGGGGCCTATGCCAATGTAAGCGCGGCCAGCCAGAAAGCGGAAGTGTTTCAGACAGTTTTGGACAGCCAGGTTCTGAAAAACCGTGTGGCCGGGGAACTGGGACTTCAGGCCTTTGAGGGTACGGTGGACATTTCCATTGTGCCGGAGACCAATCTTCTCAGCGTTTCCGTGACAGCGGGAAGTCCGGAGATGGCCTATCGTCTGCTGCGGACTATGCTGGATATATATCCGGAGGTATCCCGGAGCGTTATGGGGGATGTGGTTCTGGAGATTTTTGAAAATCCCAACTATCCCACGGCGCCGGTCCGGGCCTTTCAGAGCAGAAGTATTATGAAGCGGGCGTTCGCGGCTGGCACCCTGCTGACGGCGGCGCTGTTCGCTCTTCTTTCCTACATGCGCGATACAGTGAAAACGGAGAAGCAGGCGGCGGCAAAACTGGACGCGCCCCTGTTCGCGGCGGTGTATCATGAGAGCAGATATAAAAATTTAAAATCCAGGCTTTTGAGGAGAAAGAAGAAAATCTGGATCACGGAGCCTTCCGTCAGTTTTGGATTTGAGGAGACCATGCGGAAGATACGCACCAAGTTTCTGTACCAGCACAAGAAAAACGGAGGAAAGGTCCTGGCAGTGACCAGTACGGTTCCGGAGGAGGGAAAGACCACCCTGGCGGTGAATTTGGCCATTGCCCTGGCCCAGGATGAAAAAAAAGTGCTGCTGATTCAGGGGGATATCCGCCGGGACTGCCTGCGGCAGTATCTGGACCTGAAATCAGACAAAAGCAAAAGCTGGGGCCGTTGTCTTGCGGAGGGTGGAAATTTGGAGGACACCATCCGGCCGGCCGGGGAGCTGGGGTTCCAGGTGATGCTGAACGAAGAGAAGGTTCTGCGCTCCTCGGATCTTCTCATGCGGAAGCAGCTGGGAGAGTTTCTGGAATCCATGAAGGAAAAGTTTGACTTCATTATCATTGACGCGCCCCACGCCAAAGGCAGATCGGACATTGAGCCCTGGCTTGCCAGAAGCGATATGTCGCTGCTGGTGGTCCGCCAGAATCTGGTTCTGACTCAGTATCTGAATGATGCCATTGATATGCTGGAGGATCGAAACAGCAGACTGATAGGCTGTATTCTCAATGATATTCCCGGCCGGGGCGGCATCCTGAACCTTGGCGGGTATGAGTACGGGTACGGATACGGTTATGGATACGGATACGGCTACGGAAGATACGGCCGCTACGGAAAATATTACGGCCACTATTACGGCCGCGGGAAACAGCAGGGACAGGGATGAAAAATGAGCGAACAGAGAATTGAAAACAAAGCGGAGGAGGCGGAGCGGATCGATCTGATCCGGTTTCTGGGGGATTTCTTCCGGGTGTTCCGCAGAACCTGGATCTGGGTTCTGATTCTGACTGTGGCAGGGGGGGCTTTTTTCTATTTTCGGGATTACCGGAGCTGGTCCCCGGTCTACACAGCCTCCGCCACCTTTACGGTCCGCCTGAACAACGGCGTAGGGACCTCCGGTACAAATACCTATTATGAAAACACTACGGCTGAGCAGATGGCCAAGACCTTTCCGTATATTCTGACCAGCGGCGTACTGCAGAGAAAGGTGGCGGCGCAGATGGGCACAGGGGGATTCAGCGGTTCGGTCCGCGCCACAGTGGAGGAAAATACCAATCTGTTTACTCTTTCCGTGACGGATTCGGACCCCCAGAGAGCCTATGATACGCTGAACGCTGTCATTACCTATTATCCGGAGGTGGCGGAGGCAATCGTGGGAAGGACCTCTCTGGATATGCTGGACGAAAGCGGAGTTCCCGGGGCGCCGGATTATCCCAGAGACAGTATGAGGCCGGCCAGGAAGGGAGCCGCGGCAGGGCTGGCCCTGGGGCTGGTCTGGACCGTGGTTCGCGCGGTAAACAGAAAGACCGTGCGGCGCAGAGGGGATATTCCCCGGTACATGCATGTGCGCTGTCTGGGGGAAATCCCCAGAGTCCATTTTAAGAAGAGAAGCAGAGGAAACGAAAAGGTTTTAAATATTACCAATAAAAAGACGGACGAGAATTTCCTTGAGAGTATCCGGATGCTGAGAAATAAAGTAGAGTACAGCGCCCAGAAGCATCATCACAAAGTGGTCCTGGTCACCAGCGCCCTGGCCGGGGAGGGGAAGAGCACCGTGGCGGTGAATCTGGCCATTTCTCTGGCACAGAGCGGGAAAAAGACCGCCCTGGTGGACTGCGACCTGCGGCATCCCTCCTGCAGAAAAATTCTCGGACAGGAGCAGGGAATGGGCCTTCGGGAACTTCTGGAAAAGAAAACGGAGATCAAAGAGGTATTCTTAAACAGAAAAGATCTGAATATAGAAGAGGATATCCCCTTTTTCGCCATCCTGGGAGGCAAACCTGTCAACGACGGTTCCAGGCTTCTGGGAAGCAGGGAGATGGAAAGTCTGATCCGCGCTCTGAAGAATTCCGTGGACTATATGATCCTGGACAGCGCTCCTGCGGGGCTTCTGACGGACGCCGGGGTGCTGGCCCAGTACGCGGATACTGCCGTGTGCGTGGTAAGGCGGGATTATGCCAGAGCGGATACCATCATGGAAGGGATTGAGGCCCTGGCGGAGGCTCATGTGAGAGTAAGCGGAGGCGTGCTCAATCAGATCTAGGTTTGCCGGAAAAGTGAGGTGGAGGATGGAGCAGAAGCAGGTATGGATCGACAAGACAGGGGCGGCAGAGGAGATGCTGGAAACTTCCCGGGGACTTTGTCTCTGCGGGATGCCGGGCCTTGGGAAGAAAACAATGGTGCGGATGCTGCTGGAGCGTCATCCGGAAGTGTATCCCTGTGCCGGTTCACTGGATCAGCTGCGTCCCCCGGAAGAAAGGCAGGAGAAAAAAGCGGTCTGGTATCTAGTCCGCGGCCTTTCCTTCCGGGATCTTTCCGGGCTGGCCGGACAGCTGCGGCAGATATTTTCCCGGATGGAGGACCGGGATCGGATTATATTTGTGACGGAAGGGGAAATCCCGGAGGAATTGCTGGAATTTGTATGGAATGGAAGTCTGAGTCTGGTGTATCCGGACTCTTTCTGGTTTACCCGGGAGGAAACCGAACGGTATTTAAAAGAGTACAAAAGCCCTCTGAACCGGGAGAGTACCTATCGTCTTACCAGAGGCTGGCCGGGGCTTCTGGCCCTTCTGGTCCGGATCCAGCGGCAGCTGCCGGAGTGCTGGCAGCCGGAAGAACTGTGCGCCCGGTTCGAAGTCAGGCAGTTTATCCGCGGGGAAATTCTGGGAAGCATTTCTGAAGAAGAGAGAGATGTCATGGTCCAGAGAGCCTGTTTCCCGCGGCTGAACCGGGAGCTGGAGCAGCTGCTGTGGAAAGACCCGCGGCAGGAGACGGAAGAAAAGCTGTTTATGCGGGGCATCCTTTTTTATCAGCCTGGAAAGTCAAGCTGGTATGTGCATCCGGCCATACGCCTTTTACTCGGGGAAAAAGCTTCACCTGAACAGTACAGAACCGCCCTTGTCTGGTATGAGCGGAAGGGCCTGAAAAAAGAGGCGCTGGAATGCTGCGGGGATCTGGGAGACCGGGAGGAGCTGCGTAAGTTTCTCGTCAGAAATTATACCGGCATCTCCTGGGCGCTGGGGGAAGAGCGGTTTTCTCTTGGATGGACGGATCCGGATATCCCGGAACTTCTTTATCTGAAATGGATGGAAGTGTACTTCAGACAGGAAAGCGGCGAGATCCGAAAGTACGCGGAATACGCGGGAAGCCTGCTTTTGAAGAAGGAAAGGGATGAAATACCACAAAAGCAGCGGGAAATTTACCTGAATATCGCCTATGTGAATCCGGAAGTTTCCATGACCCGATGGATGGGGCTTCTGGAACAGTATTCCCGGCCGGGGGAGAGGATGGCGCTGTATTATACCCTTGGGGAGTCGGTCTCCTTTCTCTGCGGGCTCCGGGACTTGACGGAATTGTTTGCCTGTGAGGCGGAAGAAAGAAAACGGTATGAGCGCCTTTGGAAGGAAAGAATGGATGCCAGGGCCTTTACGGCCTATCGGCTGGCGGGAATAGAATTCGCTTTCCTGACGGATCGGCTTTCCGCGGTGGAGCATGAGTTTCGAAGCCTGATGGAGGAGATAGGAGAGGACAGCCCCTGGCAGTTCCGCATGGGAAAGCTATACATGCTGTTTCTGCTCTCGGAAAGCGGCCGGACAGATATCCAGGCGAGGAAACTCAGCGAAAAGCTGTGGCGGTCCCTGATCCGGGAGGAAAATGAAATCTGCCGTTATAACGGAATGGCTCTTTATTATCTCACAGAAGCCAGATGGGGGAAGCGGGAGGATATCATCCAGTGGATCAAGGAGACAGGCGGCGATCTTGCCAATAAAGCGGGGAGAACACAGATGCATCTGGCGGCCCAGGTCAAGGTGCAGATGTATCTGGGAAATTACGGGCAGGCCGGACGGATTCTGGAGGAGCTGATCCTGTATCTGAAAAAGAACCGCGGATGGAAGTTCTGGGCGGAGGCCCTGTTTCAGAAGGCTATCTGCGAGCGGGAGCTGGGACGGGAATCCGAGAGCCTCAAATGGATGACAGAGTCTCTGCGGGTGGCGGAACCCTTCCGGTATGTGCGGATTTATACCGGTTTCGGAAAGAAGGGCCGTTCGGTTCTTGAGAATTACCGCTCTATGATGGAAGAGAGCGACACGCATCTGGCTTTGGGAAAGCGCCCCTATCAATACGGGAATGTCCGCAGCATGCCTTATATGACCTGGATCGATTATCTGATCCGGAAAGCCAGGAAAAATGAGCACGCCGCTCCAGGGGAACGCCGGCTGCGGAAGGAAGAACTGCATGTGGATAAGCTGACCCTTACGGAACGGATGATCCTGCAGTATCTCAGCAGCGGCTACCGGAATCAGGAAATCGGTCAGGAGATGAATATAAAGGTATCAACTGTAAAGTCGCATATTTACAGTATTTATAAAAAACTGGGAGTCTCCAACCGCATTCAGGCGGTGCAGCGGGGCCGGGAGGAAGGAATCCTGTAAAAAATCCGGGGGAATGCCGGAAAATAAAAACAACAGGGCAGAGGCAATGTCCACAGGAATTTTTGGCTTTAGAAAGCCTGAATGCTGTGGAATTGTCTCTGCCCTGTCTGTCAGGGGGAAAACCGGCAGGCAGCCGGCCAGCCCGGGCGTACTATTCTTCCGCGTAAATGGTTTCCTGAAGTTTCTCAATGGTGGGCACCCAGTCCGGCACCAGGAGTTCTCCCTCTGAATGGAACATTCCATCATAGGGAATCCGGTCTGTCACCAGCTCATATCCCATAATGGAGGGAAGCTGCGTCAGCAGGGACACCACCTGGAACTCCGTCATGTTGTGGGTCACCAGAGGCAGGATCGCGTTGGCCAGAGTATTCAGTTCTCCCAATCCAAGGGTCTTGGCTTTCTGGAAGATCTGGGTCATAACCCGGCGCTGCCGCTCTGTCCGCTCGTAATCGCTGTTTCCTACATGGCGGATCCGGCCGTAGGCCACGGTCTGCTCCCCGTTCAGATGGTAGGTGCCGGCGGTGGGGAAGTCTCCCACTCCTCCGTTGGTGAGATAGTCGCATTCCTCCTGGTTGAGGGGAATATCCACGCCTCCCACCAGATCCACGATCTGCGCCGTGGAATCAAAGTCCGCGGAGGCGTAATTATCAATTTTGATCCGGTAGTTCTGTTCAATGGTTTCCACCAGATAGGGGCCCCCTCCGGCCGCGTAGGCGTAGTTCAGTTTATGCGCCCCGCTGTCTCCCACCAGGGCATAGCTGTCACGCATGAAGCTGGTGAGATAAATCGTTTTGGTTTTTTTGTTGATGGAGGCCAGCATCATGACATCGGAGTTTCCGTACCAGCTGTCGTCTCTGCGGTCCGAACCGATGAGCAGGAGATTGTAGACGTAGCTGCCGTTGGCGAATTCGATATCCTGGGCGGCTTTCGCGTCCTCTTCCGCCTTGCGCCGGGCTTCCTCCGACATGGAATCCAGACCGTTTTCCCGCAGGACATCTTCCGGGAGCTGGTCCTCGGAGTACTGGGCGACGTCTGAATCGCTGACATAGTTGCTTTTGGAGTAATAGTGGTGGAACACCGCGTAAACGGCTCCGATCAAAGCCACTGCGATGGCCAGAATCACGATCACAATGGTCAGAATTTTTTTCCTGCGCTTACGCTTTTTTCCGGTATCCTGCAGATCCTCTTCCGGATCTGAGTTTTTTTCTTTTCTCTTCATGGCAAGACCGTCCTTTCTTTCTTTTGTGGGGCATGCCGGCCCGTTCCCTTATTATATATGGTTTCCGGGGAAAGGTCAAATCTTCCTGCCGCAGAGAAAAACAAAGAAGGAGCGTCCCCCGGATGTTTCCGGAGGGCACTCCTTCTTTCCGGCGCCGGAGAGCTTATGCCTCCGCCGTATTTCTTCTGCGGAAGAGAAGCGTGATGCACCACAGGCCGGCCAGGGCTACCAGGGTGTAGATCACACGGCTTACCGCGGCATACTGTCCTCCAAAGAGATGAGCGACGATATCGTAGCGGAACAGCCCGATGCTGCCCCAGTTGATGGCGCCGATGATCACCAGGATCAGAGCGATTCGATCCAGCATGCTTTCACTCCTTCCATCCGTTAGTATTTGCGGATTCTCCGCATCCTCCAGTATGCCCGGAACCGGGAAAATTATGCGGCGCCTTTGCAAATCCGGCCTGCATCTGCTATAATAAACGGGATTTATGCCCCGCTCCGGAATCTGATCCAAAGGGAGCGGAGGGAAAGTTTTGAAAATGAAAGGTTTGAGATAGAATGGCAAACAAAAATACCTACGACGCCGGCAGCATCACAGTGCTGGAAGGCCTGGAAGCGGTCCGCATGCGCCCCGGCATGTATATCGGAAGCACCGGCCGCAAGGGGCTGAACCATCTGATCTACGAGATCGTGGACAACGCCGTGGACGAGCACCTGGCCGGGTTCTGCTCACATATTAAAGTGGTGCTGGAGGCCAACGGCTCCTGCACGGTGGAGGACAACGGCCGGGGGATCCCCGTAGGCATGCACGAAAAAGGGGTGCCGGCGGAGCGGCTGGTCTTTACCACTCTTCACGCAGGGGGAAAGTTTGACCACAGTGCCTATAAAACCAGCGGTGGTCTCCACGGGGTAGGTTCCTCGGTGGTAAACGCCCTTTCCACGTACCTGGATATTCAGATCAGCCGGGAGGGGTATGTTCACCACGACCGGTATGAACGGGGGATTCCGGTTATTGAACTGGAGAACGGCCTGCTGCCGAAGCTGGGCAAGACCAAAGAGACCGGGACCCGGGTTAATTTCCTGCCGGATCCGGAGATCTTTGAGAAGACCCGTTTCGCCTCCGCGGAGCTGAAGAGCCGTCTCCATGAGACCGCCTATCTGAACCCGGAGCTGACCATAGAGTACGAAGACCGCAGAGACGGCAAAAACGAGATGGAAGTGTTCCGGGAACCCGAGGGCATCGTAGGTTTTGTGAAAGATCTGAACAAGAAAAAAGAGGCCCTTCACGAGCCGGTGTATTTTAAGGGGGAGTCCGAGGGCATTACCGTGGAGGCGGCCTTTCAGTACGTCCGGGAGTTCCAGGAAAATGTCCTGGGCTTCTGCAATAATATCTACAACGCCGAGGGGGGCACCCATCTCACCGGCTTTAAGAGCCAGTTCACTCAGGTCATGAACAGCTACGCCCGGGAGATCGGGGTTCTGAAGGAGAAGGACGACAACTTTACCGGGGCGGACATCCGCAACGGCATGACGGCGGTGGTGTCCATCAAGCACCCGGATCCCAGGTTTGAGGGACAGACCAAGACCAAGCTGGACAATCCGGACGCGGCCCGGGCCACAGGAAAGGTGACCGGGGAGGAGATCGTCCTGTACTTTGACCGGCACCTGGAGGTGCTGAAAGAGGTGCTGTCCTGCGCCGAGCGCTCCGCCAAGATCCGGAAGACCGAGGAAAAGGCCAGAACCAACCTGCTGACAAAGCAGAAATACTCCTTTGACTCCAACGGCAAGCTGGCCAACTGCGAAAAGCGGGATCCCTCCCTCTGCGAGATCTTTATTGTGGAGGGGGATTCCGCCGGGGGCTCCGCCAAGACTGCCCGGGACCGGAGTTTCCAGGCTATCCTGCCCATCCGGGGCAAGATCCTCAACGTGGAGAAGGCCACCATCGACAAGGTGCTGGCCAACGCGGAGATCAAGGCCATGATCAATGCCTTTGGCTGCGGTTTTTCGGAAGGGTACGGCAATGATTTTGATATCAGCAAGCTCCGCTATGACAAGATCATTATTATGGCCGACGCGGATGTGGACGGCGCCCACATTTCCACCCTGCTGCTGACTCTGTTTTACCGGTTCCTGCCGGATCTGATCTACGAGGGGCATGTCTACATCGCCATGCCGCCCTTGTACAAGGCCATTCCCTCCAAAGGGGAGGAGGAATACCTTTACGACGACAAGGCCCTGGAGAAGTACCGGAAGCGGCACCACGGGGAGAAGTTCACCCTGCAGCGGTACAAAGGCCTGGGTGAGATGGACGCGGAGCAGCTGTGGGAGACGACCCTGAATCCAAAGACCCGGAAGCTGAAGCTGGTGGAGATCGAGGACGCCCGCATGGCCTCCGAGGTGACGGAGGTGCTTATGGGCACGGAGGTGCCCCCAAGAAAAGCCTTTATCTATCAGCACGCCGCTGACGCGGAACTGGACGTGTAAGGGAGGACAGTCATGGAAGAGATTATCAGAACAGAATATTCGGAGCTGATGCAGAAGTCCTACATCGACTATGCCATGAGCGTCATCATCGCCAGAGCTCTGCCTGACGTCCGGGACGGCTTAAAGCCGGTACAGAGGCGGACCCTCTACGATATGCAGGAGCTGGGCATTTTCTATGACCGGCCCTACCGGAAATGCGCCAGGATCGTGGGAGATACCATGGGAAAATATCATCCTCACGGGGACAGCTCCATCTACGAGGCCCTGGTGGTCATGGCCCAGGAGTTCAAAAAGGGACAGCCCCTGGTGGACGGCCACGGAAACTTCGGTTCCATCGAGGGAGACGGGGCGGCGGCCATGCGTTACACAGAGGCAAGGCTCCAGAAGATCACCCAGGAGGTGTACCTGAAGGATCTGGACAAGAATGTGGTGAATTTTGTCCCCAATTTTGACGAGACGGAGAAGGAGCCGGAGGTGCTGCCGGTGCGGATCCCTAATCTGCTGGTAAACGGGGCGGACGGCATCGCCGTGGGCATGGCCACCAGCATCCCGCCCCATAACCTGGGGGAGGTGGCGGAGGGAGTCATCGCCTACATGAAGAATCCGGACATTACCACGGAAGAGCTGATGCGGTACATTCAGGGGCCGGATTTTCCCACCGGAGGCATTGTGGTGAACAAGGACGAGCTGCCGGCCATTTACGAGAGCGGCAGCGGAAAGATCCGCATCCGGGGAAAAGTGGAGGTGGAAAAGGGCAAAGGCGGCCGCCAGTATCTGGTGATTACCGAAATCCCCTACACCATGATCGGGGCCAACATCGGCAAGTTCTTAAATGATGTGGCGGAACTGGTGGAGAGCAAAAAGGCTCCGGACATCGTGGACATCTCCAACCAGTCCTCCAAGGAAGGCATCCGCATTGTCCTGGAACTGAAAAAGGGGGCGGATCCGGAACAGCTTACTAACCTGCTCTACAAGAAGACCCGGCTGGAGGATACCTTCGGCGTCAACATGCTGGCGGTGGCCAACGGCAGGCCGGAGACCCTGGGGCTGAAGAAAATCATCGAGAGCCATGTGGATTTTCAGTTTGATCTCAACACCCGGAAATATCAGAGCCTGCTGGCCAAAGAGATGGAAAAAAAGGAAATCCAGGAGGGACTGATCCGGGCCTGCGGCTGCATCGACCTGATTATCGAGATCCTCCGGGGCAGCCGCAGCCAGAAACAGGTAAAGGACTGCCTGACCATGGGCATCACCGAAGGCATCCGATTTAAGACCAAGGCCAGTGAGCGCAGCGCGAAAAAACTCTGCTTTACCCAGCGCCAGGCCGCGGCCATCCTGGAAATGCGCCTGTACCGCCTCATCGGACTGGAGATTCAGGCACTGGAGCAGGAGTATCAGGATACTCTGAAAAAGATTGAACGCTATGAAGAGCTTCTGAATCACTACGATTCCATGGCCCGGGTGATTATGGAGGATCTGGCGAAGATTCGGGAGGAGTACGGAAGAGAGCGCCGGACCAGCATCGAAAACGCGGAGGAGATCGTGCTGGAGGAGGCCAAGGTGCCGGAGATAGAGGTGGTCTTCCTGATGGACCGCTTCGGCTACGCCAGGACCGTGGACGTCTCTGTTTATGAGCGGAACCAGGAGGCGGCGGACAGCGAGAATAAATACGTGTTCCGCTGCATGAATACGGACCGGATCTGCGTGTTTACGGATACAGGCAAGATGCACAGCCTGAAAGTCCAGGACGTTCCCTACGGAAAATTCCGGGACAAGGGCACTCCGGTGGACAATCTATGCAACTACAGCAGCGGGGAGGAGCAGATCCTCTATGTGGATGCCATGGCGAATCTGAAAAACCGGAAGCTGGTCTTTGTCAGCCGGCGGGCGATGGTAAAACTGGTGGAGGGCAGTGAATTTCAGGTATCCAAGCGGACCATTGCCGCCACAAAACTGTCAGATGAGGAGGACCGCCTGGTGCTGGCGGGACCTGCGGATCCCTATGAGTATCTGGTGCTCCAGAGCCGGGAAGGATATTTCCTGCGGTTCCTGCTGGAGGAGGTGCCGGAAAAGAAGAAAGCCGCTCTGGGCGTCCGGGGCATGAAGCTTGCCGGGACAGACGGCCTGGAGGCCGCCTATCTGCTGGCCAACCGCATGGAATTTTCCATTTCCTACAAAGAGAAGGAATTGATATTAAATAAAATCAAACTGGGAAAAAGAGATGGAAAAGGAATTAAAGTAAGGAGGTAGCCAACATGGAAAAAAAGTGGTGGAAAGAAAGTGTAGTGTATCAGATCTATCCCCGGAGCTTTAAGGACAGCAACGGGGACGGCATCGGCGATCTCAACGGGATTACGGAAAAAATGGATTATCTGCGGGAGCTGGGGATCAACGTGATCTGGCTCTCCCCGGTATATCAGTCCCCCAACACGGACAACGGGTACGATATCAGCGATTATCAGGCCATTATGGAGGAGTTCGGAACCATGGAGGACTTTGACCGGATGCTGCAGTCCGCCCATGACCACGGCATCCGTCTGGTGATGGATCTGGTAGTGAACCATACCTCCGACGAGCATCCCTGGTTTGTGGAGAGCCGCAAGTCCAAGGACAATCCCTACCGGGACTACTATATCTGGAGAGAGGGCAGAGACGGGAAAGAGCCCAACAACTGGGGTTCCTGCTTCAGCGGCTCCGCCTGGAAGTACGATGCCGCCACGGATATGTATTATCTCCACCTGTTCGCGGAGAAGCAGCCGGATCTTAACTGGGACAATCCCAAGGTACGGCAGGAGGTATTCCATATGATGGACTGGTGGTGCAAAAAGGGCATCGACGGCTTCCGCATGGACGTCATCAGCATGATCTCCAAGGATCCCGCCCTGCCGGACGGCCCGGTGAACGGCTCCGGCTACGGGGATTACGGCCCCTACGCCGTCAACGGCCCCCACGTCCACGAGTATCTTCAGGAGATGAACCGGGAGGTCCTGTCAAAGTACGATCTGATGACTGTGGGGGAGTGTTCGGGGGTTACCATTGAGGAAGCAAAAAAGTACGCCAATCAGGACGGCAGGGAGCTGAACATGGTCTTCCAGTTTGAGCACATGGATCTGGACGGGGGAGAGACCTTTAAGTGGAATGACCGGAAGATCAATCTGAAAGAACTGAAGCAGGTGCTGTCCAAGTGGCAGACGGAGCTGGCGGGAACAGCCTGGAACAGCCTGTTCTGGGACAATCACGACCAGCCCAGGATCGTCTCCCGGCTGGGAGATGACAGCACCCGGGAATACCGGGAGGCTTCCGCCAAGATGCTGGCCCTCTGCCTGCACATGATGCAGGGCACCCCTTACGTATACCAGGGGGAAGAGCTGGGGATGACCAATGTGCCTTTTGAGACCCTGGAGGATTTCCGGGATATTGAGAGCATCAACGCCTACCATGAACTGACGGAGAGCGGCCAGGTCAGCCCGGAGGATATGATGCGCTTCCTGCGGTACAAGAGCCGGGACAACGCCCGGACCCCCATGCAGTGGGACGACAGCGAAAACGCCGGCTTTACAGAGGGAACGCCCTGGATCATGGTGAACCCCAACTATAAGGAAATCAACGCCAAAGAACAGCTGGCCCGGCCGGATTCGGTCTTCCATTTCTATCAGAAACTGATCCGCCTGAGAAAAGAGAGGGAGATCATCCCTTACGGGGAATATGAACTGCTGCTGCCGGAGGATCCGGATCTGTACGTCTACACCCGCGCCCTGGGGGAGCACAAGCTCCTGGTGATCTGCAATTTCCGGAAGGAGGAGAAAGAGTTTACCCTGCCGGAGGGCTTTGATCCGGGGATGGGAGAGATCCTCATCGGCAATTATCCGGACCGGGAACTTGGAGAAACCATGACCCTGAAGGCTTACGAGGCGCTGGCGATTCTCTGGTAAAATATAAACCGTATTTCGCCGATTACACAGATTTTTCTTGCAATTTAATAGATAAGCATGCATAATGGTCTGTAGGCAAAAGAAAACAGAGGAGGGGAAAAATGTTCTGTAAAAACTGTGGAACAGAGATTAAAAGCGGCGCTTCCTTCTGCCCGAAATGCGGAACTCCGGTGTCCCAGGCAGGGGGAGGAGTTTATGGAAGACAGCCCTGGGGAGGGCAGTCATCGCAGCCGGTGAGCGGAGGGCTCAGCATGCAGTGGCATCAGCTGGTGACCACTCTGGGCCTGCTGGGATCGGCGGTGGTCTTTCTGATTTTTGCCGTTCGGACCATCCTGGGATCCGCCTATCTGCACCAGACTATGAGCCTGGTAAAAAAAGCAGCGAAGGTTGCCAGCGCCTTTGCCGGAGATTTGTCTTCACAGATCGCGGAGTTAAAAGACGAATATTCTGTGGGAGAAATCTGGGATGAGTTCGGAGGCCTGAAAGCCATGGACATTATTATGATCATCTGCTGGTTCGCCATGATCGCGGCGGCTTTTGTGGTAAGACAGCAGCTTGTCCAGTACAGAAGAAATGCGCCCAAATATCTGGTGATCTTTATTCTGGCTGCCGGAGGCCTGTATTTCCTGCATTCCCTGGTGCGGCAGATCGTTTTCGGCGGCGCCTTAAAGACCATGAGCATGGGAATAGTCAGCGCTAATTTTATGGTAGTTCCTATCATCGGCCTGATCGGCGCTGTGGCGGCGGCTTATTTTAACCATGTCTATTACACCAAACGGGCGGCTCTGTTCCGCAATTAACAGTAAGAGAAGAAAACCGGCTTTTTCTTTCAGAAGAGAAAAGGCCGGTTTTCTCGTTGGGGAGGAAACATATGAAGATTATCGCTTTAATGGAAAATACTGCAGCTGTTCCGGATGTGCTTTCGGAACACGGGCTGAGTCTGTACCTGGAGGGAAAAGGACACAGGATTCTGTTTGACACGGGACAGTCGGAGAATTTCGCGGTCAACGCAAAGCGGCTGGGAGTGGATCTTGCGGCGGTGGATCTGGCCATTCTCTCCCACGGGCATTATGATCACGGCGGCGGTCTGAAACGGTTTCTGGAACTGAATCAGAAAGCCCCGGTGTATCTCAGCGTCTATGCTTTTGAGCCTCATTTCAACGGAGTGAAAGACATCGGCATTGATCCAAAGCTGCGGGAGAGCGGAAGGCTCCGGTTTGTAAAAGAGAAGACCGTCCTGGATGAAGGTCTGGAACTGTATCCCATGACAGAATTTTCCCTGAAGGATCCGGTAGATTCAGGCGGCCTGTTTACCCTCCGGGAGGGGAAACGCCTGGAGGAGGATTTCCGCCACGAGCAGTATCTGCTGATCCGGGAGGGGGCGAAGAAGATCCTTATCAGCGGATGTTCTCATGCGGGCATCCGCAATATCGCCGGCTGGTTTGAGCCGGACGTGCTGGTGGGAGGATTTCACTTTAAGAATCTGGATCCCCGGGGAGAGGGAAGGGCGGTTCTGGAGCAGGCGGCAGAGGAGCTGAAAAAACATTCCGCATGCTATTACACCTGCCACTGCACCGGGACGGCCCAGTATGGATTCCTGAAAGAACGCATGGGGGACCGGCTCCATTATCTGGCTGCCGGGGCGGAACTCACTCTGTAAGCACCAGGGTAGGCACGGCTTTTTCATTGTACTGGCTGGAGATAATGCCTCCGTCGGAGAGCCGGGAGTAAATCCCGGCCAGCTGTCCGTTGTACACAAAGAGGCCGGACATGTTGGTATATTCCTTCCACTGGACCGGTTCTTCAATAAAACAGATATTCCCGGTGCGGTAGGGAGGGCAGTATTCCTGCCAGATGTAGTTCTGATCCATGGAGGCGTCCATATGACTTTCCCATTCCTGCTCTGTGCAGTCACAGCCGGCCCAGACGCCCCGGGAAGCGTAGGAGTCTAAAGGCTTGATGAGCCAGCGGTCCTTCTCCCGGAGCAGGGTCTGGCGGCAGGAGCCGCGGGAGTCCAGCAGGCCGGTGAGGGGCACATGCTTCCGGACAAAGTCCTGTTCCTTCGGGGTCAGAAGAGACAGGGTGGGCTCTTCCCGGAGCATTTTAAACAGCCATTTATTGTGAATGATCTGAGTTTTAAAAGCTCCGATGAGGCATACATCCTGGTGCTTAACCGCCTCAAGGAAGGGAAGGACTTCTTCCCGGCGGGCCATGATATCCGTAGTGACGGCTCTGCGGTATACGGCGTCGATGGGACGGCCCTGGGGGGAGATGAGACGGTGATTTTCGTAACTCAGCCGGGTGATCTCCCCGATCTCGCAGGAGATCCCGGCTTTTTCAAACCGTCTCTGAAATTCTTCAAACTCTGTAATAGAAGCGTTTTCCAGAAAATCCACAATGGCTACGTGGGGATGCTTTACAGCGTTTTCGTATGTGCGGTAAATGGAGAGAAAGGTCTCCACCCAGGAATCATAGAGCTCAAAGGCGGAAAAATCATGGCGCTTCCGCATAGTTTGGTGGGCCGGATTCAGGGCGATGGCCTGGTTCAGCACATAGTCCTCGTTCATGGCGCTGGTGCCGTCGGTGTTGATCTCGCAGAATTTAAAATCCCCGGTCTCCTCATTGTAAAAAATATCGAAGCGGGCAATGGGCAGCAGGCTGTCATACCGGGAGGGAACCAGGATCAGTTTCTCCAGTTCCGGGGAAAAGGGAAACAGCTTCCGGTACGCCGGATTGTCCAGGTATTCCCGGATTACTTTCTGAAAAATACCGTAAGTGACGGAGACGATTTCCTGAAACCGGCGGATGTCCCGCCGGGTAAAGACCTTGGGGATCTGCAGGGTGCGGACACAGCGGCCGTGGTAGGCCACGGAGGAGTGCTGCAGCCATTCCCGGGTTTCCCAGGCGGCTTTCCGGTTTTCCTCCCAATGCTCTTCAATAATGGTCTGATATTCTCTGCGTATGGTTTCCATGCAAGCTCCTCCTTAAAATTTTTCTGTGGCCTGCCGGGATACATTCTGACGGAAGGGCAGCAGGCAGATGCCCTCGTTGTCATCCAGCCGGGATTCCGCCAGCTCCAGCAGCTCTCTGAGAAAGGAAGCGGCTTTTTGTCCGTAGATGGTTCCGTCAAAGCCTTTTTCCGCCAGAGAGGCTTCCGCCAGCCGGATGTCCTCTTCCTTTACAGGATACTGCGCCAGCAGTTTCTCCAGAACTTCCCGGTGAAAAAAGATTCCCTTAATCAGGGCCAGGTAGGCCATGACATACCCGAAGGGCATGCTGTCGGCGCCCCGGATTTCCAGGTAGTGCTTGAGCCGCACATCCAGGAAGGTCATAGAGAGAATGTGTTCGATGTCCCCGGTGGTCAGAAGACGGTCTTGAAACAGCTCCGCCGTGGTACGGCTTCCGGTGTAGACGCCCCCTTCCGGGGAGGGAAGAAAGATCAGCGGCAGATGCCACAGATATTCCCCGTAGGCCCGGAAACCGAAACCGCTGCGGAAGGTTCCGGGGATCATGCCGCAGCGGGCGGGATCCACCCTGTTCCAGATCCCGGTCCGGGTCAGATGTCCTTCGCAGGGACGGCCCTCAAAGACAGGGGTGTTGTCGGTCAGCAGCTTCAGGGCGGGCATCAGAAGATAGGCGGCCCGGTATTTTCGCAGAAAATCTTCCTCGCTGCAGTAGTCAATGGAGACCTGGGTGGCGGCGGTGCCCCGCATCATGTTTCTGCCGCAGGTGCCGGAACCCTTGAAATAGGCGTCCATATATTCGTACCGCCTTTTGGGAATCAGGGAAAGCTCCTCCGCCCGGCTTTTGGGCTGATAGCCCAGAGTCACCAGACGCCAGCGCCGCCTGGCCAGCAGGGGACGGATCTGCCGGAGAAAACTTTCATAGATCCGCTGGATGGTCCGCAGATTTTCTTTGGGTACGATGCTGACCTCCAGCTGCCCCGCCGGTTCCAGGCTCAGGGCATAATCGTTGTTGTACAGCCCCAGCAGCCGACCTCCCTCCCGGTATTGCCGGGGATACAGGGGGGCAAGCTCCTCCAGCAGGGACTCAATCCCCTGCTTCCCGCTGTAAGGCACTGCCTCCAGGGTATCTTCCCGGACCAGGAAATGTTCGATCTCCAGGCCCAGCTTCTGTACGCAGTTCAGTTTGCAGCCATCCCGGAAATACTGCTCCAGGATTTCCAGATTTTGTTGTGCTTTGTCCATATGGTTTACTCCTGCTCAGCCGCGGCGTTACGATTCACAGCCACTTCGCCCGCATGCGCCTGTCGCGCTTACGCTTGAGTCTGAAACAGCTGTAAATAGTCACCGGCGCGGCAAAAAAAATTAATTTTCTGGTTGAATTTTTTGGAAAATACGGTATAATAGACGTTGTGCCGGAATAGCTCAGTCGGTAGAGCACTTCACTCGTAATGAAGGGGTCGTCAGTTCGAGTCTGATTTCCGGCTCTGTACACCAGTCCGCAGCCAGTCCAGGCAGCGGACTTTTTTTCACCGGAAAACAGTGCCGCCTGTTTGAAACTTTTCTTCACAGCGCACTGTCTTATTGTAAACAGTTTGCCGGAAAAAGGCAAGCTTCATTCGCGGAAAGAGGGGACGAAGTATGAAAACGCTTGTGATCGCGGAAAAACCTTCGGTGGGACGGGACATCGGCCGGGTGCTGTCCTGCTCCCCAAAGGGGAACGGATATATGGAAGGAACAAAGTACGTAGTGACCTGGGCTCTGGGTCATCTGGTAACCCTGAAGGATCCGGAGGATTACGATAAAAAGTATAAGGAGTGGAAGCTGGAGGTTCTGCCGATTATGCCGGAAAAGCTGCAGATCAAGGTGATTCCACAGACGGGAAAGCAGTATCGGCAGGTGGAAAGCCTGCTGGAACGCCAGGATATCGGCAGCGTGGTGATCGCCACGGACGCCGGCCGGGAGGGGGAGCTGGTGGCCCGCTGGATTCTCCAGAAAGCCGGCTGCCGGAAGCCTTTAAAGAGGCTGTGGATATCTTCTGTGACCGATAAGGCCATCCGGGAAGGCTTTGCTCATCTGAAGGACGCCAGGGAATACCAGCATCTGTACGAGGCCGCCCTCTCCCGGGCGGAGGCGGACTGGCTGGTGGGGATCAACGCCACCCGGGCCCTGACCTGCAAGTACAACGCTCAGCTCTCCTGCGGCCGGGTCCAGACCCCCACTCTGGCCATGATTGCCGGCCGGGAGGAGGAGATCCGCAGTTTTCAGCCCCAGACCTATTACGGTATCCGGGTGCAGGCCGAGGGGATCACTTTCGCCTGGCATGATAAAAAAACCGGAAGCCCCAGAACCTTTTCGGGAGAAAGGGCGGAAAAGCTGGCGGCGGAACTGAAAGACGGATCCCTCAGGATCCTGAAGGCGGAGACAAAGGAGAAACGCCAGGGAGCCCCCCAGCTCTACGATCTGACCGAACTGCAGAGAGACGCCAACAAAAAGTACGGCTTCTCCGCCAAAGAGACCCTGAATCTTATGCAGAGCCTGTATGAGCGCCACAAAGTTCTGACCTATCCCAGAACCGATTCCCGATATATTAGTTCTGATATTGTTCCCACCTTGAAAGAACGGCTGGAGGCCGTGAAGGTGGGCCCCTACCGCGCTCTGGCGGGGAAGGCCGCCAAACAGGATTTTCGCGGAAAGCTGCCCTATGTCAATGACGGAAAGGTGTCGGATCACCACGCCATTATCCCCACAGAGCAGTTTGTACAGCTGCAGGCCATGAGCCCGGAAGAGCGGAAGATCTATGATCTGGTACTGCGCCGGTTCCTGGCGGCTCTGCTGCCGGCCGCGGTGTTCCGGGAGGTTTCCCTGACCGGGGAGGCAGCCGGGGAAGAATTTACCGCCCGGGGCAGAAATCTGGTGCTTCCGGGATGGCGAGAAGCCTATGAAGAACCGGTGGAAGAAGAGGAGACGGAGGAGGACGCCCCTCAAAATCAGAATCTTCCCAGGGTACAGGAAGGGCAGCGGCTGAAGATCCAATCTGTCCGGCGGACGGAGGGAAAGACCAAACCGCCGGCCCGTTTCACGGAGGCCACCCTGCTTTCCGCCATGGAAAATCCGGTCCGCTATCTGGAGGAGAAAAACGGAGCCCTGGCCAGAACTCTGGGGGAGACCGGGGGACTGGGCACGGTAGCCACCCGGGCGGATATCATTGAAAAATTATTTCACACCTTTCTGCTGGAGAAAAAGGGCAGTGAGATCCTGATTACCTCCAAGGCGAGACAGCTGCTGAAGCTGGTGCCGGAGGATCTGAAAAAACCGGAGCTGACGGCCCGCTGGGAGCTGCAGCTGTCCCGGATGGCAAAGGGAGAACTGAAGCGGGAAGAGTTTATGAAGAAAATCCGGGAATACGCCAAAGATCTGATCCGGGAGATCCGGACAGAGGAAGGAGTCTTCCGCCACGAAAATATCACCGGCAAGATCTGCCCCCGCTGCGGCAAACGGCTGCTGGCGGTAAACGGAAAAAACGCGAAGCTGCTGGTGTGCCAGGATCGGGAGTGCGGCTACCGGGAGACCGTCTCACGGACTACCAACGCCCGCTGTCCCGTGTGCCATAAGCGCATGGAGCTGGTGGGAAAAGGAGAAAGCGCCATGTTTGTCTGCGCCTGCGGCCATAAGGAAAAGCTGTCAAAATTTGAGGAGCGCAGGAAGAAGGAGGGGGCCGGAGTGACAAAAAGAGATGTGGCCCGGTATCTGGCAAAGCAGAAAGAAGCGGAAAAAACCGTGAACAACAGCTTCGCGGAAGCTCTGAAAAACATTAAGCTCTCTTGACAGGGCATCAGAAAAAAAGTAAGATTGGTAGAAATGATGTTGGGGTCAAAAGCCCCCAACTATGATGCCTGCGGATTGTTCCGTGCTGCGCACTCCCACAATCCTACCCAATATTCGCATATCGTGGGATATGCATCCCACTTTTATGCTCATATTAGGGCAGGTCCCAAGGCCTTAACCCCACTTATGAGCAAGCTCATGT
>DVKB01000027.1 GCA_018716305.1 Candidatus Scatomonas merdigallinarum | reverse complement strand
ACATGAGCTTGCTCATAAGTGGGGTTAAGGCCTTGGGACCTGCCCTAATATGAGCATAAAAGTGGGATGCATATCCCACGATATGCGAATATTGGGTAGGATTGTGGGAGTGCGCAGCACGGAACAATCCGTAGGCATCATAGTTGGGGGCTTTTGACCCCAACATCATATTTATGACATCATACAATGCGCATTCTGAAAAGTCAACCGTATCCCCTTTTAGCTTCCGGAGCGAAAAAAGAGCCCGGATTTCCAGGCTCTCTCTTCACAGTTTATTCTGTTTTAACGGTTTGCGCGTCTGCGGTACGCCATCAGAACGGCCGCTGCTGCCGCTCCAAGACCCAGAGCCGCCCCGGATGCCGCCAGGGGGCTGCCATCGCCGGTAGCCGCGCTGCCTCCCGTTCCCGTGCCGCTTCCTGATCCGGGCTTTCCTGTGCTGCCCGGCTTCTGCGTGGGATTCGGTCTGTCGGTGGGTTCCGGCGTCTCTGTAGGTTCCGGTGTCTCGGTGGGTTCCGGTGTCTCTGTAGGTTCCGCCTCTTTCCACTGGGCCTGCAGAGTAATTTCCATTACTGTCTCGTCTCCCGCCAGCTCGCTGTATTTTGTGTCTCCGGTCACTGCCGCGCCGCCGGCTGTCCATCCTGTAAAGATGTATCCGCTTCTGACAGGTTCATTTTCCGGAATCAGGCCGCTGCCCTCAAAGGTGGTTTTAATCTCCGGAAACTCTCCGGTTCCTCCGTTGAGATCAAAATGGACCGTGTACGCTTTGACAGTGGCTTTCGCTGTTTCTATTGCCTGGGAAAGCAGCCGGATCTGCTCTTCCAGTCCGTCCGCGCTCTCCGCAGTCTGCTCATAGTCCACAGCCGCCCAGATACTCTCCTGCAGCGCTGTTTTGGCCTCCTGATCATCCATCTGCTCCAGAACCTCTTCTGCCTGGCTGATCAGATCGTCCAGTTCTCCGAAAGGAGTGGCATACAGATACAGTTCCGCGATGGATACCGGTTTGTAGGGCGAGGATGAAATATAGCTGTCTGTAAAGTGCAGGCGCAGATAGCGGGTGTTCACATCTTCCGGAAGGTCAAAGCCGTAGCAGCAGCCATAATAGACAGAAACTCCGCTCCAGTTCACATCCATGACCTTCTCAAAATTTTCTCCGTCATCGCTGACCAGCACTTCAAAGGCCAACGGGTAACCGTTAACGTGGTCATTCCGCCCCAGAATTTCCACTCGGCGGATCCGCTGTTGGCTTCCGAGATCCAGCGTCAGCTCAAAAGGCGGATTGGTGTCCGCCAGAGTATGCCATTTTGTATTAACGTCTCCATCAATGGCGTACTCAATGCGCAGATCTTCTCTCTCATTGTCTGTGGTGATCACCGCTTCTGAGAGATCCACCAGATCTAAAAGCCGGTTTTTCGTCACCAGCATCTCCTGGGCACTCTTCAGGGCATCCACCATCTCCTGCATCTGCTCTGTGCCGGCATCAGCCTGGGCCAGCAGTTCCTGAGCCGCTTCTAATGTCTCCCGGATTCCGCTGTTTCTCACGGAAGCATCTGTGTAATCCTCCAAATTCAGGGCTGCCACACGCTCTGTCAGGCTTTCCAGTTCAAAACGGACAGGATTATAGGATGGCACAGATGCCATGTCTTCCTCTTTGGCCGGCACCATCCGGATGCTTACGCCTCCGGCCGCCATGATATAAAAATCGATAGAATCCGCGCTGTCGATGATATATTTTTTCACCTGGATTTTATTGTCCTGGATGGTGTCATCGGCGCTGTTGCTGTAAATTTCAGCCAGATATTTTACACCATCTTCCAGATAAGAGGGCTGGAAGGTAAAGGTCCGGTCCACGGCTGAGGCGCTGCCCAGGTACCACTCATCGCCGTTTCTCCTGGCCATGGTAAAATATTCTCCGTAGCTGGAGTCGATACACAGGGACTCGTCCCATGTTGTGGGCATATCATCCCAGAATTTCAGTTCCGGCCGTTCCTCTTCTTCTATTTCAGCAGGCGTGCCATACCAGTACAGAGAGGGAGTGGGCGCGTAGTACAGCATAGACAGAGCCATATTAAAAGCATCTGTTTTCTGGGCGCTGATATACTTGCTGACCGGCATGCAGTAGCAGTGGTCCGCAGGCCCCAGAACGCTTCTGGTAAAGATCTGCTTTAAATCATCGGCCGCTCCCGGCTTTCCTTCATCACCTAAAACGCCCTCCATATTAACCAGGTTCGGATAAGTTCTCTCCAGTCCTGAGGGGATCACCTCATCGTGTACGATCACCAGCAGATGATATTTCGCTGCTGTGGCAATGGCATCTTCCAGCCATTTCGACCATTTCTGGCTGCCGGACTGCACAAAACCGAACTTCACTCCTTTGATTCCCCACTGCTGGTAAGTGCTGAACACCTCATCCAGATCATAGGACTCCAGGTGCACCCGGTTGACATACAGGATCACTCCTACCCCTTTTTCCTCGGCATAGTCCAGATGATCCCGGATATCCACATCGCAGGTGCGCATGGTGCTTCCGCCCTTCATATAAGGAAACTCTCCTTTATAGGGCACCATCGGGCTGTAGCTCTCATCGTTTTCCGTGCCGTACCATCCGGAATCGTACATGATGTAGGGAATATTGTGTTCCGCGGCAAAATCGATGCAGTCGATGGTATTTTCATCCGTCAGTTTTGCCTCCCGGATCAGTCCTCCGGGTTTGATCCAGGAGGTATCCTCGATAGCGCACTCATCCGCCAGATTCATCATCAGCGTCTGATTGGTCTGAAGTTCTCCGATCTGATCGGCCACGCAGACAGCTCTCCAGGGTGTCTCAAAAGGCGCTGAGGCCTGGATGTTGGAACCCCACTGGACATTGGTCTGCAGTACACCGTTTCCGATCTGCTGCAGTTTCAGACGGCCGTAGTCGTACAAATCCGACTCGTAGATAGCCGCCGCCGTGGTTCCAGAGTGATATTCCAGGACAATAGGCGAATATCTGGCACTGCTTCCCAGTTCCTCCACCGGGGTGTTTCCGGGAATCTGCTGATTGCCGCTGCCGTAGGCATGAGCAATGGTTCCCTCGGGTATGGCGAACTGGGACTGTTCTGATACAATCTCAAAGCTGTCCAGGGCGTTGTCTTCTTCAGGAAAATAATACCGGAACGCTACTCCCTCGTCATAATTTCTGAAAATAATATCTACTTTCCGGTTCTGATCGTCTGCCAGATGAAACACCGTCTGGTTATAATGATCCCGGATGCTGCTGGCCGTCAGCGCGACTGCAGGCTCCCAGGTTTCATCGGCGCTGTCGGTTTCTTTGGACAGCAGAGTAAAATCTGTCTGCATGGCCCCGCCGTTTGCTTCATCCAGAACAAAACCCAGAGAAGATTCCTCCACAATCTGCTCCCCGTTTCTGGAAATCTGATACATGGGACGGCCCTCCGCGTTCAGCCAGAAGGTGGTCTCCAGTTCTCCGTCCGGCGATGTGATGACTGTCACATCCTGAGGAATATCTTCGACTGCCTGATACAGGTTGATTTCAGCAAAGGAAACTGCGTCGTTGTCCTCCGTATACCAATTTTCTTTAATCACCAGACGGATGTACTGATCATTCACCGGGCTCTCCAGATCGACAGCCTCAGTTATGCCCGAATACGGACTGGTTTCAAAAGTCACATCCTGTACCTTTGAATATGTAACGCCGTCGCTGCTGCTTTGGATCTCCATGGTTTTCGGAAATCCCTGCAGTCCCTGGCCGTCATTTCTCCCTGTCAGTTCGATCCTGGACACCTGCTGATCCGGAGCTCCCAGATCAATATTGAACTCATAGGGCAGGCCGTAGGACTCATCATCCGGTCCGGCCGCATGCCACATGGTTGCCGGGTTCCCGTCAATGGCAAACGCTGCCTCATGGGTGCCGGGACGTTCGCTGGATGCCGATACCTTCCAACTGCTCCTGTCCAATGCCTGATAGATCACAGAAGCAGCAGCGCTCGCCGCCTTTTCCTGCTCTTTTTCCGGTTCCTCCTGCCTCTGGCCTTCCCCCTCCGCCAGGACCGGCAGACAATTTCCGGCCAGCAGAGATCCGACAGCGGCAAGCAGAGTCAGTTTTTGCAAAAACACCTTTTTTCTCATGTTTCTCCTCCTGCTTTGATTTCGTGTACTTACATTTTACTAAACTGACCCGGAATGTTCTTGCAATTTTCGGCACAAATTTTACTAAAGGGGTTTTCCCCGGAAAATTCTGCGTATTTTATAATCTTTCTTTCCTGATTTTGTACAATCTGTTTAGAGGTTTCCGAATCTCTTAGGCTTTTTTCACAATCCTGTATCTGGGATTTATTCAACTTTCCGGGGGAAAAAGTCTAAAAAGCCTTTTCCCCCTGCAGGTTTGCAATTTTTTACTAAATCGCCGGATCGTCCATTTTATTTTTTCAGTTTCGGTTTGAAAATCAGCCCTGCCAGATACCCAAAAATCAGAGCCGCCGACAGGCCCGCGGCGCAGGCGCCGAACCCCCCGGTAAACAATCCCAATACGCCTTTTTCCTGCAGCGCTTCCTTGACGCCGGTAAACAGCAGATTTCCAAAGCCCAGCAGGGGAACACTGGCGCCGGCCCCGGCGAATTCCGCAAAAGGATCATACGCTCCCAGGAAACTTAAGACTGCCCCGCTGCACACCAGCAGAACCATAATACGCCCCGGCAGCATTTTCGTCCGGTCCAGCAGAATCTGTGCCAGAGCGCAGATGGCGCCGCCTACCAGAAATGCCTGAATATATTCCATGTCACGCCTCCTTCGCCGTGGATTCCAGCAGCACCGCCTGGGCGATCCCAGGAACGGTCTGTCCCTCATAAAAACTGACTTTTGACATAAGCGCTCCCGTGGGCACAAACAGCACCCGCCTCCACTCCCCCTGCTCCAGCTTCGGAAGAATATGGGCGGCAAAAACCGTGGCCGAACAGGCACAGCCGCTGCCGCCGGCTCCGGTGTCCTGATTGTTTTCATCATAGATCAGCATACCGCAGTCCAGATGCTGCTTTTCAATGTCGTACCCCTGCTGCCTCAGCAATTCCAGCAGGATCACCTTTCCCACTTTTCCCAGATCCCCGGTGATGATCCGGTCGTACTCCGAAGGCTGCCTCTCAAAATCCATCAGATGGCGGCAGATGGTATCACAGGCCGCCGGAGCCATGCAGGCTCCCATATTCTGGGAATCCTTCAGCCCATAATCCACAATTCTCCCGGAGGTCACCGCCGCGATTCTCGCCCCGCTTTTTTCCAGTCCCAGAACACAGGCCCCGCTGCCGGTCACTGTCCAGGTAGCTGAGGGCGGCCGCTGGTTTCCGTAAGCCAGAGGAAACCGGAATTCCTTTTCCGCGCTGCCGAAATGACTGGAAGTTACCGCCATCACATGCTCTCCGTATCCGGCATTTACCGCCATGGCTCCCAGGGAAAGAGCTTCTCCCATGGTGGAACAGGCTCCAAACAGCCCATAGACCGGCCGCTCCAGCTCCACAATCCCAAAAGAGGACGCGATGGACTGCGCCAGCAAATCTCCGGTAAAAATCATCCGAATATCCTCCGGCTGAAGGCCGGCTTTGTCCAGGGCCATTCGGGCGGCGCTGAGCTGCATCCGGCTTTCCGCCTCCTCCCAGCTGTCCTGGCCCAGCATGGGATCCTCCTCCACTTTGTCAAAATATTTTCCCAGGGGGCCTTCCCCCTCCAGTTTCCCCACAATGGAAGCTGCCGACACCACATAGACCTTGTTTTCAAAAACAAGACTCTGCATACCCTTGGTCTGACTCATAAAAAAATCCCCCGTTTTCTTTACGCCTTAGTATGCGCCGGGGGGATTTTTTTATACACTCAAACGGCAAAGCGGCATGTGCCTGTTTCCAGTACATCCAGCACATTCCGGGCCGCCATCAGACTCATTTTGCTGCTGGCCTCTTTTGTAGCGGCTCCCGCGTGAGGACTTAAAATACAATTCGGGAGCGAACAGAGAGGACTGTCATAAGGCGGTTCCGCTTCCGTCGCGTCCAGTCCGGCAGCCCGAATCTCTCCATCCTTCAGGGCTTCATAAAGAGCTTTTTCATCCACAATGCCGCCCCGGGCTGTATTCACAAGAATCGCGTCCTTTTTCATCATTTGGAACTGCCGGCTTCCAAACATTCCCCGGGTCTCCGGGGTCAAGGGAGAATGTATGGTAATAAAATCTGATCCGCGAATCAACGTTTCCAGATCTACATATTCTGCCGGACATTCCCGGGCAAATTCCTGATCCTGAAACTGATCATAGCAGAGAATCTTCATTCCAAACCCCCGGCATCTCCACGCGACTCCCTTTCCAATACGCCCCGCTCCGACTATGCCCAGGGTTTTCTCCCACATTTCTACTCCCGGGGGCCTGGTCTGATTTCTGCTTTTTATTCTCTGATCCATAAACGGGATATTTCTGGCACAGGCCAGCATGAGAGCCACTGCCAGATCCGCCACAGAATCTCCGTTGGCTCCCGGGGTAATCGTCACAGCGATCTGCTGCTTTCTGGCACTCTGCAGATCCACCTTATCGTATCCCACCCCATATCTTGAAATTACCTTCAGCTTTCCGGCACTCTCTATCAGCGCTCTGTCATATTCCTCCAGCCCAGCGATGACGGCATCCGCCTCCGGCAGTTCTCTTTTCAGCTGCTCCGCAATAGATCCATCTGTCTGTTTCAGCTTCTTTACCTCGCAGTTATTCTCTTCTAAAAGCTCCAGCGCCTTATGGTCCGCCGTTCCGAAAGACCGGGCGGTTACCAAAACTTTATATTTTTTCATAAAATTTCTCACTCTTACCCCTTGACCAGATTGACTGCTTCCGCAGTGAGCCGGCGGATCTCGTCAAAATTCCCGGCTTTGATCAGACTGTCCTTTACCATCCAGCTGCCCCCGCAGGCAATAATCCTAGGATCAGCAAGATATTCTTTTACATTTCCCGCGTGGATCCCTCCTGTAGGCATAAAGCGCATCTGGGGAAAGGGACCCGAAAGGGCCCGGATGGTCTTCAGACCTCCGTACTGTTCCGCCGGGAAAAATTTAGCTACCCTTAAATCATATTTCAGCAGCATCATGAGTTCTGTGGGAGTGCAGACCCCTGGAAAAATAGGAATTCCTTTTTTCAGGGCAAATTCCGTAATATCCGTCTGAAAGCCCGCCGAAACGAGAAATTTCGCTCCGGCTTCCACAGCCTTTACCGCCTGCTCTACCGAGGATACTGTGCCAGCCCCTACCAGCATTTCCGGAAAGGCTCCGGCAATTCTGCGGATGGATTCCTCTGCTGCCTCTGTCCGGAAAGTCACCTCCGCCAGAGGAAGTCCTGCGGCTGTCAGCGCGTCTGCCAGAGGCACCGCGTCCGCCGCGCTCTGAAGGACAACCACCGGCACAATCTTCAGTTCTTCCATTCGTTTCTCTACATCCATTCCCTTCTCCTCCGTTTGGTTACCAGGCCAGAATCCTGGCCGGATTTTCCACAGAAATTTTTTCAATCTGGCGCTCTGTGATCCCGGATTCTCTCATGGCCGGCAGAAATGTTTCCAAAATATACGTCAGTCCCACTCCTTCTGGCGTGTAGGTTTTCAGGCGTTCTCTGGTAGTGTCCAGAGAAAACAGCAGCTGATTTTCATAGCCAAGCTTCAAAAAGGTTTTGAACAGTTCCAGTTCAAACGCATCGCTGTGGTATTTAAACCTGCCGATGGTGTCAAATTCCAGAGAAAATCCGGCATCCAGCACCCGCAGAAATGCTTCCCGGCCGCTGCAGGCTCTGTCCATATGGCAGAAATAAATTTTTTCCGGATCTGCCCCCCATTCTCTCAAAGTCCTTGCCAGGCGTTCCGGGGAACTTTCTTTTTCTATATGTACCATCATTGGGGCTCCTGTGTTTCTGTGCGCCCGAACCGCTGCCCGAAAAAGACGCTCATACGGTTCTGTCATACCGCAGCTGTCCAGAGCCGTCTTGATGATCCCCGCCCTGGCCGGATGCCGCTCCTGCCTCCATTGCTGATCTGCCTGTATATACATTCCTTCTGTCAGTTCCCCCTCAAAAACCTCTGACAGCTTTCTTTCTTCCAGTTCATGGATCCAATGGCGCTCCGGATAAAACTGCAGTTTATGAAACCCTGTGGAGGCTACTATATGGACGCCTGAAGCTTTTGAAATTTCTTCTAATCCCCGGGAGACCCGATTGCAGCCTGTTGGCTGCGCCTCTACCAGAGTGCAGCCCCCGGCCTCTTTATAATCCAGAACCTCTTTCAGAGACTTCTCAGGCTCATCCATCCGGAGGGCCGGATGTATCTGAAAAGATCTGCCTTTGCTCAGCAGCAGATGCTCATGGCACTGCGTAAATCCTAATTTCTCAGGCTTGATCCGGCCCAGCACCGTTTGTATCAGCTTTTTCATTTTTAATTACCATTTTGGATTGGGTATAATCGCAGGTTTCCCATCCCTTTCTACCACCATTTTATGATATCCTTTTGTCTCAATGCTTCCATAGTCATGGCCTGCGTCCGCGGCAAAGGTAAAATACATAACCAGCGGCTCCTTGCCTGTATTTACACTTCTGTGGGCATAGCTTCTCGGCACGTAAAGGGCCTGGCCTTTTTCCAGAGGCATTTCCAGGGTATGTCCCTCTGGATCTTCCATAACCATGTATCCCTCCCCGCTTAAGGTAAAATACACTTCCGCTGTGGCAAGTTTTACATGAAAATGCCCTTTCGTCATAAAGTACTCCCCGCCGACCTGACCCGGATATAGAATGGTGGTTCCAAAAGCCAGGTCACCATCTCTTTCAGGATACCCCAGTTCATAAAATTCATAGATCAGCGGATCCTCCCGCTCCAATATTTTTTCAGCGGCAGCCGTGTCATAATACATATCCTTCATCTGCGAAAGATATCTTTTGGTACTTTCTGCCTTTTTGGAATACCCGTTTATCAAATCAAAATCCACACAAAAACTGCTGTCCCAATTAAAATTATTCATTGTCTTCCCCCTCTTTCCTATGCGTTCTTCGCCACTTCACTGAGCATCAAAACCTTGTCTTCCATGCGATCAATATGAAAAACTTCCGCCACTACCTGCGTCCATCCATGAATAAAGTAGATCCATCCGTCTTCAATATACAATTTTTTTGTCTCCGCCTGGGCCTTGGCCTGATCCATAAATATCAATTCGCCCCGGTAATTAATCTCCCACACCAGGCTGTTCTCCGGGAAAGAACACTGCTCTGTAAGGGGGGATCCGGGTGCGTCTTTTCCCAGTCCTGTGGCATTGACCACCAAAGAATACGGCTTCAGGGACGCCAAAATACAATCATTATCTTCCGGCTGCGGCGTATGCACATATTCAAACTGAATTTCCGGATTCAGGCCGTCCAGAATTCTCCTGGCGGATTCCAGCCTGGGGAGACTGCGGTTAGAGATAATAATCTTTTTGGGAATGTCATCCCCACTCTTTCTCTCTCCGAAATACAGAGACATTGCCAGGGCGGCTCCTCCCGCCCCCATAAGAAATACTTCTCCGTCATGATCCTTCCAGTAATTTTCCGGCACGAAATGTTCCAGAGCCAGGCCGCTGGAAATAGGATCTTTGGCATGTCCGCAGAGTTTTCCGTCTTTTTTAGAAATACAGGATATTTCTCCCAGCTTCCGCGCGAAAGGATCCAGATATTCAAAAAGATCCTGGCAGGCATGATAGAGATCGATCTTGTGGGTGGTCACCAGCGCTCCTAAAGACAAAGGATCCCGTTTTATAAACTCTACCGCCTCCCGATAGGATTCCCCCGGCGAATGAGGTTTAAAGTCAATCCCCTTAATTTCCGCGTCCAATCCAAGCGCCTGTGCCCATTTGGGAAATACCCGCATAATTGAAGACTTTCCGGTAGTGACACCGATGAAATAAATAGTTGGTTTTGTTGCCGGCTGTACATTCAGCATAATCCATCACCTCTCTGTTTTTATTAATGACGCCTGCAGGCGTGCATTCCGTTTTCTTACGCCCTTTCCGGACGTACTGTGTATTTATACATATTGTTTTAAGATATAATGACATATTGTTATGACATAATAATATAATAATATATTGTGCTTGTAAAGTGTTTTATACAAATTTCAAAATTTCTTTTAACTCCAGCACCACGTAATCCGGACGCAGCACCTGCAAAATATACGTTTCATCCTCATACCAGCCATATCCCGTCTTTGCCAGACAGCTGTCATATCCCATGCAGTCAGCCAATTCTATATCCATTTCAGTATCTCCCACATACAAAACCTTTTCCCCATGCAGACGCTTCTGTAATTTCCGGCATCGTTCTATTTTATTCACAGAAAAATAATCCGCGCCGGAGACCCCCGCAAAAAAATTCCACAGGCCTTTGGCTTTCAGCATATTTTCTGTTACTGCCTGCATGGAATTTGTAAGCAGTCCGCATGGAATCCCTTTGCTTTTTAAACCTTCCAACAGTTGATAGGCGCCCGGTATGACAGGAATCTGTCCGGCTAAATCCATAACCTGGGTCCGGCAGAACTCATCCAGTTTCGCAAACAACTCTTTTAAATTTTCTTCCGGAACCCCCGCGCTGTCAAAAATTTCCCGAACGGTGGCTCCTATGTCTCTTCTTACCTCTTCTTCTGTTATATTGCCTACATACTGATTTAGAAAACGGTAAAAAACTTTCTGATGGAATGCCCGGGAATCCATCAGTGTTCCGTCCATATCAAACATTACAAGATCATAACGGCTCATCTCTTTCCTTTCCCCAAACAAGAAAAGAGATCCCGGCTATCTTCTTGGACTGTCGGGATCTCTGTTCTTATTTATCAGTGAATACAGTTACTTCAAAACTGCTCTTATCGCCTCGATATCTGGCTAAGGAATATTCTATGGGTTTCCCAAAGGCATTGCACCCCACGGTTTTGAAATATAAAATCGGTTTTCCTTTTTTCATATTCAGCTTCTCTGCATCATCGGAAGTAGCTTCCACCGCCTCCGCCAAACGTTTGACGTAGTATACTTTTACAGAATCCTTTTCCGAAAGCACCGCATACAGGGATTCTTTCTCAAAATCATGTTCCATTACAAACGAACATTTTTCATACGGCAGATAGGTCTTCAATACCACGATCGGATCGTCATCCGCATATCTTTTTCTATGCAGATAAATCACCTCATCCCCCGGCTGCAGTTCTAACTGTTCTGCCACCTCCTGGGAAGCCTTCATCACCTTAAAATCCAGTACTTCCGTGCGGGGCGTCCTGCCGGTTCTGCGTATCTGATCGTTGTAAGACTCCAATTTCTGTATAAAATCCTGGTTTATTTTCGGTTGAGAGACAAAAGTCCCCTTGCTCTTGACTCTGTACAGCCATCCCTCCTGCACCAATTCGGCAATCGCCTGACGCACGGTAGTACGGCTGATATCAAACATTTCGCTTAATTCTTTTTCTGTGGGTATTACACTGTCTTTTGGATACGTCCCATTCTTAATCTCAGCCATAATCAGCTCTTTCAGCTGAAAATACAGCGGAACAGGCGTCGTCTTATCCAATTTTTTCGCCTGAAGCATGACTCCTCCTCCAATATTATATGTATGAAATCATTCGTTCTTTTGCCAATATATTATAATGTCATATCTTTCATACTTATATTAGCATAAATTCTTTGATTGTCAACTTGCCCGATTCCGCAGAGATCCTGTTTATTTATTTAATTCCATTAATATTTCATATCCATATGGCGTATTCACTGTATCAGCACCCGCTTCCAGCATTTGCAGAAATCTGCCCGGTTCTTTTACATTTCCTGCTCCAATCACCTGAAATCTTCCCGCTGCCGCTTCCACAAACTCTTTTACCTGCCGGATGGAGGGTTCCGGAACTTCATACGGCAGGAAATCAGCAGAAATAACAACCCCTGCGGCACCCGATTCCGCTGCCGCGTCGCACAGCTCCTGCATCTGCTCCCGACTGAATACAGAAATTTCTGTTACAATCTTGACCGGAATTTCTTTTGCTGCCTTCACCAGCGCTTTCAATTCCTCTTTCATTTCATCTGTGTATCCGCTTAAGTAGGATCCAACCTGCATGACTACGTAAAATTCATCAACGTGTTCCGGGGCTTCCAGCATATCTTCTATTTCCTGCACTTTCTGGAAAGTCAGATACGCGCCGGAGGGATAGGAAAGAGCGCAGTCTATTTTTATATGATCCTCCGGCTTTATCATACGGTTTACCAGCGGCAGAGCGCTGGGTCCCACTACAATGGTTCCCATACCTGCGCGGGCTGCTTTTAAAACCAGATTTTCAATCTGTACATCCCCTGTTTCATATAACTGAATATTAGAATATTCTATTTTATCTGCGTATTTCATGCCGCGCTCCCTTCATACAGCGCCAGCTGGCGCTTCATATAGACCTCTGCAATATCCAGGGTGCTGGCTGTGTGAATCACCTGGCAGCCCAGCTCGCGATATTTTTCAAACTGTTCCAGTGTACGGATATTTCCGGATGGATGAATATCAAATCGATTAGGAAAATTCCGCTTAATAAGCATAACCTCTTCATAAGAAACTCCCAGTTTACAGCCCGGATTCACCTTTACCGAATAGACGCCTGCCGCGTCCAAAGCCTTCAGCACTTCTATCATCTCTGTATCACTTAACAGCGTAGCCGGGATTACAAAGGCATTTTTGAAGAATTTTCCGTCAAATTCCCGCATAATAGCAGCCGCTTCCATTTCTACATCTTTGTAGCGGTGAGAAAATATGGCCTGCCAGTCCAGACAAACACAGGTGTCTTCTATCCCCATATTCAAAAGATTTTCCAGATCCTGCAGCTTCTTTTTCAGAGTCATTCTTCCCAGAGGATACGAAACCGCCGCATGAAGCCGGATACTGCCTCCCGTAATTGACTGAATCATTTTTACAAAGGTTGGCTCTGTATCAAATGCAATGGGTTTAAAGCCGGTATCCAGAAGACGGTACAGCGCTTTTTTTACATCTTCCTCTGTTTTAGTCAATCCCTGAACCCCGAAATGACAGTGTGACACCAGTTCTGCGCCTTCCTCCCAGACCCTCTTGGCTATCGCGGGGTCTTTGATTTTATTAAAATCCATTTTATCTGTCCTCCCATTATTTTCCCTGTTTTTAATCTGACGCCGCAAATTACGGAATTTTAGTCACTTACATAGATATCCCCCATCAATAGGTATGACTGCTCCGCAGACATAGTCTGATGCCGGAGCGCTTAAAAACAGAAGCGTCCCCACTAAATCTTCCGCCTGCCCCCATCTTCCTTTAGGAATCCGCGCGGTTTTTGCTTCATACGCAGCCGGATTCTCTACAATATGTCTGGTCAGTTCCGTCAGGATAAATCCCGGCGCAATCGCGTTGATATTAATATTATATCTGGACAGTTCATTGGTTCCTGACTTGGTTAATTGGGCAAGCCCCGCTTTCGCGGCCGCATAAGCGGGACAATTTGTTCCGCCCAGAAAGGCATTCATGGATGCAACGTTAATAATCTTGCCCGCCCCCTGTTCCTTCATTACTGCTCCAGCCAGTTTCATAAAACTGAAAGCGCAGGACAGATCTAACTCCAGAATTGCGTCCCACTTATCGTCAGGATAAGATAAAAATTCATGTTTATACTGCATCCCCGCATTGTTTACCAGAATATCCAGGCCTTTTAAATTTGTTACAGCTCTTTCAAAAGCTTCTCTTCTCTCCTCCCGGTTCATCAGATCTGCCTGAATACCCACCGCTTCTTTCCCAAGTTCTCTTTTCGCGATTTTATCCACATCCGGCAATATATCAATAATAGCCACCTGCACTCCTGCTTCCGCCAGACCTTTAGCCAGAGCCAGCCCGATTCCTCTCCCGGCCCCTGTTACCAGAGCCTTTTTTCCTCTTATATCGAATAGATTCATTCTGACACCTTCTTCTTAATTTGTCACAAACGCTGCCTTTGACATCATAGCGTCCTGATCCAATTCATCCGCGGCAAACTCTCCGGTGATTTTTCCTGCCCGCAGAATAATGGCCCTGTCCACACAGCCGATAATTTCCGGAAGCTCCGATGAAATCAACAGAATTGCCATTCCCTGTTTTGCCGCGTTTTCTATGATTTTATGGATTTCCGCTTTGGCGCCTACATCGATTCCCCTGGTAGGTTCATCCAGAATCAGCACTCTCGGCTGCAGCGCCAGCCATTTTCCAAGAGAAACTTTCTGCTGATTTCCGCCTGATAATTCCATAACATTTTTATTTGCGCTGGTAGTTTTGATTCTCAATTCACGGATATACTGTTCAGAAATCTTTTCCTCTTTCTTCCGATTGATGATGCCCAACTTCTGAATATTCGGATAGGAAGGAATGCAAAGATTACTTTTAATGGACATCGCCGGAATAAATCCTTCCAGTCTTCTGTCCTCCGGCACATAGACGATACCGTGCTTTATCGCATCATTTGGCGTACGGATACGGATCTTTTTCCCGTCTACCAGTATTTCTCCGCTGTCTAAAGAATCCATTCCGAAAATGCATTTGGCGATTTCTGTCCTGCCTGCTCCCATGAGGCCGCTGAATCCCACTACTTCTCCAGCTTTAATAGAAAAAGATATGTCCTGAAATACCCTGTTTCGGCACAGATTTTTTACTTCCAGAACTGTCTCTCCTGTTTCTGCCTTTTCACGGTCGAAAATATTATTCAGTTCACGGCCAACCATCTCTTTAATGAGCCGCTTTTCTGTATAGTCCGAGGCTTTCCCGCTGCTGATAAACTGTCCGTCCCGCAAAACTGTAATGTCGTCAGCAATTTCAAAAATTTCCTGCATTCGATGACTGATATAGATCATGCTGACACCTTCTGCCCGGAGATTCCGCATGGTTTCAAATAAAAATTCTTTCTCCACTTCTGTCAAAGAGGATGTGGGTTCATCCAGAATCAGCAGCCAGGCATTCCGGGACAGAACTTTTGCGATTTCTACCATTTGCTGCTCACTGACCGTCAGATCCTTTACCAGCATTCTGGAATCTATTTTTCTTCCCATGCGCTCCAACAGTTCCGCTGCCTTTTGTTCCATTTTTTTTCGGCTGATAAATCCGGGAATGCCGCTGGGAATTTCGTTGCACAAAAAGATATTCTGCGCCACACTCAGCTCTCCTACCAGGGAAAGTTCCTGATGAATCATAGCAATGCCCGCTTCAGCCGCCTTAGACGGCGAGGTCAGATCCACATAGTGTCCGTTGATAAAAACTGCCCCATCGCTTGGCTCTTCTTCCCCGGCTAAAATTTTCATGAGCGTAGATTTTCCGGCACCGTTTTCCCCCATCAAAGCCATAACACTTCCGGGACGAATCGTCAGATTTACATTGTCCAGCGCTTTCATTCCCGGAAAAGTTTTGGTAATATTTTTCATGACAACTGTATGGTCTGTTTCTTCTTTAATTTTCTGGATCACACCAATCTCTTCCGCATTTCCCTGCTCCGTTTTTTCAACGGCAGGGACCAGGCGTCTCTGCTGTACCGCGCACATCATGGTATCCACATATACCGCCGCCAGTACCAATGCGCCTTTAATCAGATATTCCGCAAATGGCTGCGTATTTTGCAGTCCCATTCCATTTGAGATAATCCCCATGATCACGCAGCCGAAAATCGTACCTGACATGGTACCTGCGCCGCCTACCAGGGTGGTGCCTCCGATTACTACCGCAATAATCACATCGAATTCCGTCCCTGTTCCCGCGTAAGGCTGAGCGGAGCTCACTCGTCCCACAGTTAAAATCGCGGCGATACCTGCCATAATGCCTGCCAGAACATAGGCTGAGGCGATTCTTCTTACTACACGAATCCCCATGGCTTTCGATGCCTTGATATTTCCTCCTACCGCGTAAAATTGCCGTCCCAAAACCGTTCTGCCGCAGATAAAACCAAAAATAATAAATAGAAAGATTACCAGAAACAGGCTTACAGGCACCGCGCCCAAAATCTGTCCCTGCCCGATAAAATAATACGCGTCATTTTCTATAGCCATAGCTCCGCCGCCGGTAATAACCATAGTAAGCCCCCTGGCAGCCGACTGCATGGCCAAAGTCGCAATAAACGCGCTGATCTGCAGCTGCCCTATCAGAATACCGTTTACCAGGCCCACCAGTGTACAGCTTAGAATTGCCGCCAAAAAAGAAACCGCCGCGCTCCCTGTTTGATTATATGCCCAAACTCCTACCGCTCCGCCCAAAGCCAGATTTGATCCTACAGACAGGTCTATACCGCCGGTTAAAATTACAAACGTCATGCCAATAGACAGAATCGCTATAACCGCTGTTTGTCTGATAATATTCATCAGGTTGCTGACTCCGAAAAATTTATTGTTCAATAATCCAAATACGACTGCCAGAGCCAGGATTATTGCACATAAAGACAGATATCTGAAATTGTAGGTTTTGTCTGAGTCCTTTGTCTTTTTTGACATGATCAACCTCCCAACTCGATTTCCAGTCTGGACATGAGGCCCTATTGGCCTCATGTCCGACCCAGATTATTCGCTGAAATAATCTTTGAATTCATTCTGATAGTTATTTGCGACTTCCAGCCCCTCCTCCGCAGTCAGCACGTCAATAAAGCTCAGATCCGCATCCGAATTTTCCAGAACTTCCATCACTTTATCAGAAACCACCAGAGACACTGGAATCCAGGTGGTTTTCTCTATTTCATTTCCCTGAATCAGCTGATCCGCGCACAAAACTGCCAGATAACCGCCTCGCAGGGAAGACAAAAGCGCGTCTGCTCCTACATTGCATCCTTCTGTATTCATCTGCTCCAGCACAGGGGCTTCTCCATCATTGCCCACCAAAAGGATTTCATCTGTGCGCCCCGCATCCGCGATCAGTTCAATCAGAGAGGGAGTCACACCGTCTGTCATACAGAACATAGCGTCAATATGGTCATACTGGGTCAGCCAGGTTTGGGCGATGCTGACGCCTGTAGCAGGATCCCAGTTGCAGGACTGGGTAGAGAGTACTTCGATGCCGGGATAATCTGCCACAGCGTCCTCAAAGCCCCTGGTTCTCTCATCTCCCGCCCAGTTTCCGATTCCGCCGTGCATGTAAACCACCTGGCCTTCGCCTTCCAGAGCTTCGCAGGCCGCGATGGTCGCTGCTTTAAAACCAGTATAGTGGTCATACGCAACACTGTAGTTATAACCGGTATCTATGGAGTTAAACAGGGAGATCATTTTAATTCCCGCATCATCGGCTTTCTTGCAGGCATCTGCCAGTCCTTCCGCGTTTACGAAATCCGCGCAGATCACATCCACGTCCATTTCGATGAAATTTTCGATCATATCAATCTCTGTCTCGAGACTTCCCCCGCAGTCTCTTACGATCAGCTCATATCCCAGTTCGTCTGCCGCTTTCTGCGCTGCCTCAACGGCGCTGACATAGAAAGAATTGGTGAGATTGATCATAATCCATCCGATGGTTCCCTTGCTTTCTCCCGAAGCTGTTGAATCATCTTTTTCTCCCTGTTCTGAGGTCCCGCTTACATTTTCAACAGTGGAATCCGAAGTATTCCCTTTTTCTCCGTTTCCGCAGCCAGCCAGAAGACTCCCTATCATTGCCGCACACACCAAAAAAGCTACAATCCTTTTCTTCATTCTCGTACCTCCTCGTTTTGAAAATATTTTTAAATACTGCCGCCTGATTTTTAGATTATTCGGCAGCGTAAGCATTTACGCTTTTTCTTCGAAACCTGATTCTGGATGTCGCAGAATTAAGTACAATCGCCAGCACAATTACGATCCCTTTAAAAAGATCCTGGGCAACCGCCGATACATTGAGCAGTGTAAGCGTATTGGTAATAAACCCCATAAAAATTACGCCGAGGAATGTTCCCACCATATTTCCCTGTCCTCCGGCAGTACTTGCTCCTCCCAGAACCACCGCCGCAATCGTATCCATCAGGGTGGAGGAGCCCCCTGCGTTCAGAGAAACCAATGACACCTTGCAGCCCAGTAAAATCGAAGCAATACCGGCACACAGCCCCTCCATGGCATAAATAATAATCAGCGTTCTGTCGATATGGATTCCTGCGGATTTTGCATGCTGCTCATTGCATCCTATGGCATAGGCGTAATTTCCCAGCCGGGTGTTCTTTAAGATCAGGCCGCCCGCTGCCAGAACGAAAATCATGATAATGGCCGGGGTAGGGATCTTTAAAAAACTGCTTTTCCCAAGAAAAGAAAATAACGGATCATCCAGCTTTAACAATTTTCCTGATCCAAGATACTGAATCAGCCCCTGGGCCACTGACATGGTCGCCAGTGTCGCGATGAAAGGCGTGATCTTCATTTTTGTAATGATCAGACCATTCACAATACCAATCGTCAATGTCATACCCACAGCGGCCAGTATCGAAAGCCACGCATTTGAGGTGCTCATAAATACTACGCCTGCCACAACCATACCCAATGTCACATTGTATCCCGCAGACAAATCTATGCCTCCTGTGATCAGAACGAAGGTCATGCCCATGGCCAGGGTTCCCATAACCGCAATATCTTTCAAAATATTCAGCATATTTGAAGCGCTGATAAATTTAGGTCTGACTGCAGCCATAAGGATGGTAAAAACAGCCATGATCACCAGAAGCAGTAAAATTTTCTTTGTGGTCGTATCTAATTGGGTTCTTTTTTTCATCTAATCCGCCTCCCTGTTATCTGCGCAGACCGGCCAAGTGTTCATGCGGCACCTGCAGCCGCTGGTGAATTTCTTCAAAAATAGGGTAAAGTTCCGCGTACATACTTTGATTTTCCGGAATTGGAAGGAATTCGTCTTCAAACTTCAAAACAGCATTGGATGCTTCCTCCTCATCTTTGTACTCTCCGTTGGCTACTGCAGCCAGCAGGGCGCCGCCAAAAGCAGCTGTTTCTTTCTGCTTCAGGATTTTTACCGGTTTCCCATAAATATCTGCTTTTATCTGTGACCAAAGCGTTCCCGCGGCTGCCCCTCCGGTCAAAATTACAAATTCCGCTTCATCCAACGGATCCAGCAATTCCAAGGATGCCCTGCACTCAAAAGCTACCCCCTCCATAACAGCTCTGGCCAGATGCCCCGTTGTTGACGCGGGAGTCAGTCCTGTAAAAGTAGCTTTGCTGTAAGCACTTCCTCGTATTCTTTCCCCCTGCAAATAAGGAAGAAACAGAACGCCTTCCGCTCCGGGCGGCACAGCCCCGGCCAGTCGATTCAGATAATCGAAAGAAGAGATTCCCTCCTGTTCCGCTTTTTTCATCTCGTATTTGCACATGACATCCCGCATCCATCGGTACGCTCCACCGGAGGAATCCATGGACAGATAGGGGGACCACCCTGGTGACGCGCATCGGAGGTTCGCTATCTTCTCATTTAGTACCGCGCAGGGACTGTAAACAGCTATAACACTTCCTGTCCCGGCAATATCTACACAAATTCCTGGTTTTATAAGACCGGCTCCGTAAAGGGAACTGGGCATATCGCCGGAGCCGGCAACCACTGGAGTTCCTTTTTTCAATCCTGTAAGAGCTGCCGCTTCTCTTGTTACCGTTCCCATTATTTCACAGGAACGCCTGATTGCCGGAAGTTTTTCCATGTCCAGACCCATGTAGCTGACAGCCAGTTTTGACCAGCTGGAATCCTTCTGATTTAAAAGCATGGTTCCGGATGCTTCTGAAGGATCTGTGCCTGTAATACCCGTCAGGCGCAGATTAATATAGTCTTTGGCCGACAGGATGCAGGCCGCTTTTTCGTAGAGTTCCGGTTCATTCTCTTTGATCCAGCGGATCTTCATTCCCATCCAGTTGCATGCCGGGACATTTCCGGTCTCCTCCCAGATCCCGCGCGCTTTGTAATCTGTCCGACAGCGTTCCACAATATCCGCATTTCGTTTATCACAGTAGAGCTGTATATCCCTCTGCAGAAGTTCTCCATCCTGATCTACCAGAACCGGCGAATGACATACTCCATCTACCCCTATTCCTTTAACAGCCTCCGCGGAGATATTTTTTAAAATTTTTTGGATGCACTGAACTGCCTTCTCCCACCAGATATCTGCTTTCTCTGTTGCCCAGCCCGGATGCGGTGTATCCATATATTGTTTTTCCACGGCTGACGCCCGTATCTCACCGGAAGCGTTAAACGCTGCCGCTTTAACGCTTTGCGTACCTATATCAATTCCCAAATATAAATGTTCCACTCTGTACTCCTTATATTTATCGTTTTCTTTCCAATCATTCGGATATCCTGTCTGTTTCAATCACTGTATGAAAAATCATATCCCCAGTCACTGCAAAAGGTTCATGATCCCAGAAACTGCTCTGCAGCGATTTTTCCGCAATGGCCCGAGCTGCATCTCTTGCTCTCTCCTCTTGTATCCCCAGATCTTTCAGCGTAACAGGAAGACCAATATCTTTAAATAAGGTCCGGATCTCTTTTATCTCTTCCAGTTCTTTATTTTCCATAACCATTTGACATAAAACCCCGAATGCAACCTTTTCCCCGTGAAGCAGGGAACTGCACTCCGGTACCGCTGCCAAACCCGCACTGATGGAATGCGCTCCCGCGCAGCCGGTATTTTCAAATCCCAGGCCACTCAGCAAAATATTGGCTTCTACCACATTTTCAAAGGCGAAAGAACGGATGCGCTCTCTGGCTGAAACCATTGCTTTATATCCGTCTTTTAGTAATATCTTCCGGCATAATTCAGCCGTTTGTATAGACAAGAGCGTTCTGTAAAATCTCCCTTCCATCCAGTTATAGGCGCCTGCGGCTTCACAGGCCTGCATTTCGTAGTATGTAGCCATGGCGTCTCCTATTCCCGCGGCCAGAAACCGCGGCGGAGCAGTAAGAAGCAGCGCGGAATCTACTAAAACCATATCCGGATTGCTCCTGCAGCGCAGAATCTCCCGGGTATTAGTCTGCGGATCATAAATTATGGAAAGCGAACTGCAGGGAGCGTCACTGGCTGCGGATGTCGGCACAATCACGCACCTTTTCTGCGCATATTCCGCAGCCGCTTTTGCGCTGTCCATGGTTTTCCCGCCCCCGATTCCAATTACTACATCAGCACATGTTCCGGCCAGTTCTGTGTATTGTTCCACCTTTTCTTTTGTAATTTCACCGCTGAATTCCACCGCCTGAAATCCCAATCCGGAATCCGCAAAGTTTTTCTGCAGATTTTCTTTTAAGGTGCTGTAAAAAAAGGTGTCAATTAAAACCAACGCATGCTTTCCATAACAGGAAACATAGCGATGCAGATTATATATTTCATTCCATCCCTGAATATACTTTCCAATCATCGTCATTCCCAGTCTTCGATTTTCTTTTTTTTCGCACTGAGTAAAAAACTGCAGCATGGATTTCCCGCCTTTCATATGTTCCTGCTTCTATCTGTTTCTTGAAAGAGCAGGAAATTTTTTCCATTTTGTTATATCTTTATATTTTTATTATATCATTATGTTGCTTTGTTATTACATATAATATCACTCTTCACCTTTACCGTCAAGAACTATTATCTATTTTGTGTAAATCCCTTTTTTTCCTGAGATTTTTTGTACAGTTTTGACAACTTGAGACAAGCCAAAAAAGGTCATGCGGGCTGCGCTGGCGCAGGCAAGCATGACCTTTATGGCGCGCAAAATCCCGGAAGCCCCTCTAAATTCAGAGATATCCATAAACCAAAGTGCCGCTCCACCATCTGTTTTGATGATCTTGCGGCACTTCCCTATCCCTGATGTTTAATATCGATTATAATGCACTCTGCTCTCCTCATACCGATCTTCCGCTTTCTTTATTTCTCCCGGATATCCCACTGCGATCAGAGCAAAGGGAAGAATATTTTCGGGAAGATTCAAAGCCCCGGAAACCTTCCGCATTCTCTCCTCCAGGGGAGCGATCCCCATCCAGACCGCTCCCAGTCCAAGCTCCTCTGCTTCCAGCAGAATATTTTCTGTGGCGGCAGCCAGATCCTGTTCAAAATATTTTGGAGAAGTCATCCGGTTTTTGTCCGCTGCCGGTACAATCACCAGCGGCGCCGCAAAAGCTGGCTTAGCGTAGGGACTGGCCTCTGAAAGCTGCCGGCGGACTTCACGATCCGTTACTACTATAAATTCCCACTCCCGCTGATTTCTCGCCGTGGGGGCAGACATGGCCGCTCCCAGCAATCTTTTGATTTTTTCCTCTTCCACCGGGGTGTCTTCATATTTCCGAATACTTCTTCTGGCAAAAATACTGTTCATCTGCCTTCCTCCACGATTTCCATCTCATCCCCTTCCCGGATCACGCCTCCGTGAAGGACCCTGGTAAACACACCTTCTCTCGGCATGATGCACTCGCCCATGATCTTGTAGATCTCGCAGCCGCTGTGGCATTCCTTTCCGATCTGGGTCAGTTCCAGCACCACCTCTCCGCAGCGGAACCGGGTGCCCACAGGCAGGTTTTTAAAATCAAACCCGCTGACGATGAGATTTTCTCCAAAGGCCCCTTCCTGCACCGGCGCCCCTTTGGCTTTGAAGGCTTCAATCTTCTCATAGGAAAGAAGGCTCACCTGCCGGTGCCATTTCCCCGCATGGGCGTCGCCCTCGATGCCCCAGTCCTCCCGGACTACCGCTTCATGCACATTCTTTTTCTGGGTGCCTTTCTTTTCGCTGAGGCACACCGCCATAATTTTTCCCATTATCCCTGCCCTCCGGCGCAGTCCGAAGCTTCGCCTGTTAAAATGTCCAGCCCGTGGTCCAGGCTGCCGATGATATATTCCAGACATTCCCGCACTGCCTTGGGGCTGCCGGGAAGGTTTACGATCAGAGTCCGCCCACGGATCCCCGCCGCGCTGCGGCTCAGCATGGAACGCCTGGTAAACTGCATGCTGTAGGCGCGCATAGCCTCCGGAATCCCGGGAACGATCCGCTCCGATACTGCCAGTGTGGCTTCCGGAGTCCAGTCTCTGGGGGAAAATCCCGTGCCGCCGGTAGTGAGGATCAGATCCGCCAGATTTCCATCGGCGATCCGCCGCATTTCCTCCTCCAGCTTTTCCCGATCGTCCGGCAGGATCACACTGGACACCACCTGATAGCCGTTTTCCTCCGCGATCCGCCGGATCTCCGGGCCGCTTAAATCCTCTCTCTCTCCTCTGTATCCGCTGTCGCTGGACACGATCACCGCAACTCGTCTGGCTGCCATAAACCTCTCACCCTCCAATCTGTGACATGATCTTTTCTTCTCTGTGTTCAACGGTTTCCGCTCCAAAGCGGTGTTCCGCCGGCTTGTTCCGGATGGTTTCCTCTACCGCTTTCCGGAGATCCTCCTGACGGATCTCCGGCGACCGAAGCAGCTCCCGCAGATCCGTACCTGTCTCATACTGAAGACAGGTTTTCAGAAATCCCCGGGAAGTCAGCCGCACCCGGTTGCATTCCCCGCAGAATTTATGAGTCATGGCGCTGATAAAACCGATCTTTCCCTGAAATCCCGAAAAGGCATAGTAGTGCGCCGGGCCGTTTCCCAGCCGACCCCGGAACGTTTCTTCCCTTCCAAACCGTCGCCGCAGCTGTTCCAGGATCTCCGCCTCCGAAACGCCCCGGAACTCTTTTCCCAAGCCCACCGGCATCATCTCGATAAAGCGCACATGGACCGGATATTTCCGGGCAAGTTCCGCCAGCTCCTCGATCTTCTGCTCTTCCGGCCCCATGGGAACACAGTTGATCTTCAAAGGAATCCCGGGATAGTGAAGAGCTGCCAGAAATCCTTCTTTTACCCGCTCCAGTTCCCGCCGCCGGGTGATCGCGGCAAATATATCCGGATCCAGGGTATCCAGGCTCAGATTGATGCCGTCGATGCCCGCGTCCGCCAGGGCCCTCATCTGTTCTGCCAGCAGTACCCCGTTGGTGGTGAGGGTGACCTTTTCGATCCCCGGCGTTTCTTTCAGAAGCTTTACCAGAACCGGCAGATTTTTCCGCACCAGAGGCTCCCCGCCGGTGAGCTTGATCTTCCGGATTCCCAGTTCTCCAAAGATCCCTGCCAGCCGACAGATCTCATCAAACCTTAAGATCTCCTGGTGGGATACCGGGGGGATCCCTTGCTCCGGCATACAGTAGACACACCGCAGATTGCAGCGGTCTGTCACCGAGATCCTGATATAATCGATGGTTCTTCCGTATCCGTCAATCATAGTGAAAATCTCCGCTTTTTCCTCCGGTCTTTCTCAGAAGATGGATGCCCGTGATCTCCATCCGCTTGTCAATAGCCTTGCACATATCGTAGATGGTCAGCAGAGCAGTGCTGACGGCCGTCAGGGCCTCCATCTCCACCCCTGTCACATCTTCCACTTTCACTGTGGCGACAGCCCGGATCTCCAGGTTTTCCTCATCTGTCTCGAAATCCACGGAGCATTTGCGGATACACAGAGGATGGCACATGGGAATCAGTTCCCAGGTTCGCTTGGCCGCCATGATCCCGGCCACCCGGGCCACGCCCAGCACATCTCCCTTGGCTGCCGTTTTATGAACCACCGCCTCCATAATCTCCCGGTTGACCTGAATGGTTCCTACCGCCGAGGCGGTGCGGGCGGTGGTCTTCTTTTCTGAAACGTCTACCATGACGGCGTTTCCTTCCTGATCAAAATGGTTCCACGTTCCTGCCATAGTCTGTCCTTTCAGGCGGTGCCGAATCCGCAGTCCGGCCAGCGGCATTCCTGACATCCCAGACACAGGCCGCCGTTTCCAAGCCGGGTAATCTCTTGCCGGGTGACCTTCACTCCCGCGGCGATCCGGGGCAGCATCAGATCAAAAATGGTGGTTTTGGCGTACATAACACAGCCCGGCAGTCCCATGACAGGGGTGCCGTCCGGAAAATAGGCCAGACAGAACATAGCCCCCGGCAGTACCGGCGCCCCGTAGGTGACCACTTCCGCCCCGCTGTCTTTAATAGCTCCCGGAGTCTGATCATCGGGATCTACGCTCATGCCTCCTGTGGCGATGATCAGCTCGCAGCCCTGTTCCTTCATCGTCCGGATGGCCGCTGTGATCCCGGCTTTGTCATCTCCTACGATCACGTGTTCTTCTACAGTGATCCCGTACTGCGCCAGCTTTTTCTCCACCACGGGGGTGAAGGCGTCCTGGATTCTTCCGTAAAAAACTTCATTCCCTGTAGTCACCACCCCCGCCTTTCGGATCTGATAGGGCAGCACTTCACAGAGAGGCGTTTCCCCGGCCCGCTCTTTCACCAGTTCCATCTTTTCTTTCTTGATGATCAGGGGGATCACCCGGGTTCCCGCCAGCTTGTCTCCCTTTTTTACAGGAGTATTGCTGTGGCGGGTGGCGATCATTACCTGGTCAATCTCATTGATCTGGTTCAGCCGCTCCACATCCACCCGGAACAGGCCGTCGCAGGCGGCGGTCAGCTCGATCTTCCCCTCTTTGGCTTCGGAAGCTTCCATTCTCTCCCCCTGGCACACCTGCCGGAGAACCTCCGCCGCCTCGTTTTCATGGTAAACCGTATCGTCCTTCTCACACACGTAGAGCTGGTCCTTTCCCATGCTCAGCAGCACCGGGATATCTTCCTCCCGCACAATATGTCCTTTTCGGAACCGGGGTCCTTTGGACACTCCCGGGATGATCTGGGTCATATCGTGACAGAGTACCTGTCCCACGGCCTCCTCTGTTTTTACTAATTTCATCCTTCTCCTCCTCGTCATTTATTCTTCCGGGTACAGGGGCAGCACGTTTTTGGGAGCGATGCCCAGTTTTTCCGGCATCACTGCAGGCGTCCGGTCCTTGGGGATCCTCCACCACAATTCCGGCGTGCCCTCCTGCTGCCCCTCGTAGCGGAATAAGATCCTCATTTCAAAAGGCTCTTCCCTCTCGGAAGCCTGGATCACAGGAAAAATATTTTCCCTGGCTTTGGGGTTAAAATAGTGGGCCCGCAGTCCCACGGCGCAGACATTGTCTTTTACCGGCTCCGCCGTTTTCAGCCGGATCCCCCATTCCGGGGCTTCCACCTCGTACTCTCCGGTTTTCCTGGCAGAAGCGATATTCTTACAGCCGGTAAGGGCCGCTCCCGCCCGGGTGCCGGGATCCGCGAAGACTGCTTTCGTTCCATCCGCTTTCAGGATCCGCCCTTCATGCATAATGGCCGTCCTTCCGCAGAGATAGTAGATCTCATCCCGACTGTGGCTCACCAGAAGCACATCCTTTCCGAAACGGCTCAGGATTTCTTTTACCTGGATCTGCAGCTGCTCCCGGAGATAGGTATCCAAAGCGCTGAAGGGCTCGTCCAGCAGCAGCAGTTTCGGCTCGCTGACCAGCATTCTGGCCAACGCGGTCCTCTGCTGCTGCCCCCCGCTGAGCTGCCAGGGATACAAGCCTCTCTGTCCGGAAAGCCCCATCCACTCCAGCATCTCCTCCATTTTTTCCTGGCGTTTTTTCCTGTCCTTTTCTCTTCGCAGGCCGCAGAGGATGTTTTTTTCCACGGTCATATTGGGAAAGAGGGCGTAATTCTGGAAAAGATACCCGACTTCTCTCTCCTGAGGCTTCCGATTGATTCGTTTCTCACTGTCGAACAATACCCGGCCATCCAGGACGATCCGTCCTTCGTCGGGTTTTATAATGCCGGCAACGGCCTTCAGGGTCATACTCTTCCCGCAGCCGGAAGCCCCCAGGATGCCGGTGATCCCTTCCGGATGCTCCAGATCCACGGAAAGACGGAAATCTCCCAGTTTCTTTTTGATATGTACGGAAAGACTCATGCCGCACCTGCCTTTCTGTTTCTCTTCTCCAGCATATTGACCGCCAGCAGGATCACCGCGGAGATGGCCAGATTGACCAGCACCCACTGCAGCGCCTCTCCCTCCTCGTTGGTCCGCCACAGCTGATAAACGGTGGTGGAGATAGTGGCGGTCCGGCCGGGAATGTAGCCGATGAGCATGCTGGTGGCCCCGTACTCGCCTAAAGCTCTGGCAAAAGCCAGCACGGTCCCCGCCAGGATCCCCTGCCGGCAGGCAGGCATGCGGATCCGCCAGAAAATATACGGATTGGAAAGTCCCAGAGTCTGGCCGGAGTAGGCCAGATTCTGGTCAAAGCTCTCAAAAGCCCCCCGGGCCGTCCGGTACATCAGGGGAAAAGCCACCATCGCCGAAGCCACGATCCCTCCGTACCAGGTCATGGCAAACTGCAGGCCGAATCTGGCCAGAAAGATCCCCAGAGGCCTCCTGGGGCCCAGCAGGATCAGCAGAAAATACCCGCAGACCGTAGGCGGCAGCACCATGGGCAGGGTAAAGATCACATCCAGGATCCCTTTGATGGCTCTGGGGAGCCTGGCCACATAATAAGCCGCCAGGATCCCCAGGAAAAAGACGATGGCGCAGCTGATGGATGCGATCCGAAGGGAATTCCACAGAGGATACCAGTCCATTATGCCTCCTGTTCTATCCTGGTGAAGCCCACCTTCTCAAAAATTTCCATACAGGGGTCTGTCTGCAGGAAATCCAGAAAAGCCTGGGCTTCCTCCGGATGTTCGCCGGTCTTCAGCACCGCCGCCGGATAGATCACCTGTCCGCACATTTCCGCGGTCGCCTCGTCGGTCACAGTCAGTCCGTCGGAATAAGCGTCTGTGCAGTAGATCACGCCGCAGTTTACGGCCCCTTCCTTTATCTGAGTAGTCACTTCCTTCACGTTGCTGCCGTAGGAGATCAGCCCTCTCTCGTTGAGCTCCTCTTCGCTCAGGCCATAGTACTCCAGGATCTTCTGAGTATACTGTCCCACCGGCACATCGCTGTTTCCCATTCCCAGCAGGATCGTTCCCTCCTTCAGAGCAGCCGCCATATCGTCAAAGCTGGTCAGCTGTATTTTGCTGCTCTCGCTGACGCAGAGGGTCACCTTGTTTTCCAGGATATCGATCCTGGAATCTTCCAGGACAAAGTCCAGTCCCTCGGTATTCACAGAAGGATCCGCGGAGGCGTCCATCTGATCCATCTGTTTCTGTCCCGCGGAAATGAACAGATCACAGGCTGCGCCCTCCTGGATCTGGGTCTTCAGCGTTCCGGAGGAATCAAAGTTAAATACCAGTTTCACATCGGGAGCTTCTTTTGCGTACAATTCGCTGATCTCTGTCAGCGTCTCCGTCAGAGAGGCCGCCGCGAAGACTGTCAGTTCCACTTCCTCGCCGGCAGAAGAAGAACCTTCGGATTCCGAATCCCCGGAAGTGTCTTCCGCCGCGGAATTTCCGGATCCGCTGTCCGCCTCTGTTTCGCTGTTCTGACTGCAGGCGCCAAGGCTCAGGGCCATTACCCCGGTCAGCAGCATAGCCAGTAACTTTTTCTTCATCTTGTTTCTCCTTTCTTGTTCAGAAATATTTATACAAAACGTGGATTTACACGTTCTGCTCCAGAAAAACCAGACTCTTCCTGCCAGCTGAAAATTAGCAGACTATTTATAATTTATTCTCAAAAAAGGTAGTATAATTATAGCAATATTGTTTTTATTTTACAACCAATTTTTTTTACAAAAGCACCCCGGAAATCTATGCTCAGACTCCCGGGGCACGGCTTTTGATCTGACTCTGGCGCTGCTGTTACAGCTGATACTCCTTAAACAGCTTTTTCCGAAATTCCCTATCCTGTACCGCTCTGTTCATATCCTCATATCTCCTATCGCGGATCAGAAATTCAAACAGACGGCTGGTCTTTTCCTCCCCTTCCGCACAACCCTCTTCACGGCCCTCTTCACGGCCTTCTTCACGGCCTTCTTCACGGCCTTCCGCATATCCCTTGTCACGCCCTTCCTGCAGGCCTTTTTCCATGGCGTAGTTCATCATGGAAATATGGTCCCGCAGAGCCTTCTCCCGGGCCTCGTAGGCGTACCGCTTTTCCTCGTCCATGCTCAGACGCTCCAGTTCCTCGTACGCTTCTTTTAAGTAAAGATCTTTTTCCGCCATTTCCGCTAAATCCTCCTTCCCCTTTCCACTGAGGAAACGCATCCAGCGGACCACCCCCTCCTCGCTCTGGGCCTCCGGCGGCAGTTTTTTCAGCTCCAGTACCATGATTTCCAGCTTGTCGGAGTAGAGCGTCTGTGTCCCCTCCTCCTTCATGTGGAATACCCTGAAACAGGTCTCATCCTCCGGAAACTGGTTAAAGCCCAGCACGCTTACATGGACGCATTTCTTCAGTTTGTCGTAGCTTTCTCCCTTTTTCAGCTGCCCGGTATAAATCCTGCAGAGATAGAACAGAACCCTCTCCTT
>DVKB01000026.1 GCA_018716305.1 Candidatus Scatomonas merdigallinarum | reverse complement strand
CGGATTGTTCCGTGCTGCGCACTCCCACAATCCTACCCAATATTCGCATATCGTGGGATATGCATCCCACTTTTATGCTCATATTAGGGCAGGTCCCAAGGCCTTAACCCCACTTATGAGCAAGCTCATGTGGGTTTAGGCCTTTTGACCCTGGCATCATAGAAATGTAACTATCCGGTTCCGGGCAGCGGATCAGCGGGCGGCCCGGGCCGGACAGCTGCCCAGAATACAGAAGAAAGAAAGGATGGATGAGATGACGGCAGAGTGGAACAGCGATATGGAACAGCGGTTTGAAGAACTGGTAGAACGCAGCCGGAAATCCGGCAGGATCGATCCGGCTCTGTATACAGAATATGATGTGAAAAGAGGACTTAGAGATTCCACGGGAAAGGGAGTGCTCACGGGCCTTACGGAGATTTCCGATGTCATGGGCTTCGGGGTCAGAAGCGACGGGCAGAAGGTGCCCATCGACGGCGAACTTTTTTATCAGGGCTACAATGTGGGAGAACTGATCAAAGGCTTTGAAAACCGTCGGTTTGGCTTTGAGGAGGTTACTTACCTGCTGCTGTTCGGGGAGCTGCCCAACAAGAAACAGCTCAGAGAATTTATTGATATCCTCAGCTACTGCCGGGAGCTTCCGGAGGAGTTTACCCGGGATGTAATCATGAAAGCCCCCAGCGCCAATATGATGAACTCCCTGCAGAAATGTGTGCTGACCCTGTACTCCTACGATGAGAAGCCGGAGGACACCAGCATCACCAATATTCTCTGGCAGGAGCTGGGGCTGATTGCCAAGATGCCTCTTCTGGCTGTTTACAGCTATCATACATACCGCCATTATCATCTGAAAGGGAACCTGTTCATCCGCAATCCCAGACCGGAGCTTTCTCTGGCGGAGAACCTGCTGCAGATGCTCCACCCGGACGGAAAGTACACAGAACTGGAGGCCAAAGTGCTGGATGTGGCCCTGGTGCTTCACGCGGAGCACGGCGGCGGAAATAACTCCACGTTTACCACCCATGTGGTATCCTCCTCAGGCACGGACACCTATTCGGCGGTGGCGGCTTCCCTGGGTTCTCTGAAGGGCCCCAAACACGGCGGAGCCAACCTGAAAGTGCAGGAGATGTTCGAGGACATCAAGGCCCATGTGGCGGACTGGGAGGATGAAGAAGAACTGAAAAAGTATCTGACCGGAATCCTGGACGGCCAGGCCTTCGACCACGCGGGATTGATCTACGGCATGGGCCATGCGGTCTATACCCTTTCGGATCCCAGAGCGGTGATTCTCAAAGACTACGCCAGAAGACTTTCCGTGGAAAAAAATCTGGAGAAAGAATTCAGACTGTATGAAGCGGTGGAGCGCATCGGCGGAGCGTGCATTGCCAGAAAAAGAAGACTTCTGAAACCGGTCTGCGCCAATGTGGACTTTTTCAGCGGCTTTGTGTACACCATGCTGGGCCTTCCCAAAGAGCTGTACACTCCGCTTTTTGCCATCGCCAGAATTTCCGGCTGGGCAGCCCACCGGATCGAGGAGCTGGTCAACGACGGAAAGATCATCCGCCCCGCCTACAAATACGTGGGACATCACAGAACCTACAAAGACTTTGAAGAGAGAGACTGATTTTAAAGAGCCTTCCCAAAAATTTTGGGAAGGCCTTGTTGTATGTTTTTGTCTGTGTTAGCCTTTTTTGGAGAGAAAAAATCTGCTGTCTAAAAGAAAAAAGGAGGGATACACAGCAATGAGGAACAAGAAAAAAGCTCTGGGACTTTTGATAGCTGCGGCGCTGCTGCTGCCGGCGGTTCCGGTTTCCGCCGCGGAAGCTTCTTCCGTGGGGATCGTTACCGGAGATCAGGGGCTGGTTACCTATACCGGCCCGGCGGAAGGCCAGGGACAGAACGGAGGAACATGGTCCTGGGACGGAGCGGGAACCCTGACGCTAAACCAGTACAACGGAGGCCGTATTTACGCGGAAGGGGATCTGACGGTTATTCTGGAGGGAACCAATGTGATCGCCCGGCAGTCGGATGAAAACAATCCCAACCGGCCCGGCCTGCTGGTGGAGAACGGAGATCTGCTGATCACTGACGACGGCCAGGGGGAGGATTCCCTGAGCGTTGCCGTAGGAGATTACCAGGAAAATATGCGCTGGGGCGGCGCCATCCGTACCCATATGGGAAATCTGACCATTCAGGGCACCAGCGTGTCCACAGACTGGAATGCCTATATCCGTGACGGAAATCTTCCCTCCGGCTCCATTTTTGCCCTGGGAGGCAATGTATACATCCGGGATTCCTACGTAAACGCCCATGTAGAGAACAATCACAACGGAACAGCTGCCGCCATTATGGCCAGCGGCTACAACAATGGAATGAGCATAGACAGCACCGAGGGAGGTTCTGTCTACATCTGGGATTCTCAGGTGGAAGCCAGGGCGGACAAGATCAACTCAGAACTGCTGGTGCAGACCATCTACGGCATTTACGCCTATTCCAATATTCAGGTGAAGCCGGTGATCCAGATCAGCAACTCCTATGTAGCTGCCTACGGAGCCGGAGCGCCCTCTGTGGCCCGGGCCATGTATGCCGTAGGACGGGAAGGTCAGGGAGAAGGGCCGCAGGAAGGGAAGATCCTTATAGATGAAGCCAGCACCTTCCCGGAAGGATTTTACATAGAGCCCTACGCATATTATGACAGCACCAATGTGCTGACCTGGTGGGGAGAAGACGCCCACTACGGAACCCTTTACGGTGTAAATTACATCTACGAGGGAGCACTGCCGGAAAACGCCCCCGCTCTGCCGGAAACAGAGCGCTATATGAAAGGGGAGACCGTCCGGCTGCGGGAAGCGCCCGCTCTGGAGGGATATACCTTTTCCGGATGGACCGTGAAAAATCTGGAGGTTCAGGACGGAACCTTCCTAATGCCCGGAGAAGAAGTAGTGGTCTCCGGTAGCTGGACCAAAAATCCAGATCCGGAGAAATACCAGGTATCCTACCAGTATGAGGGGGAAGTGCCGGAGAATGCGCCCGCGCTGCCTGAGACTGCCTTTTATGAGGAAGGAGAGACTGTAACCGCGGCTTTGGAGCCGGAAGCAGAGGGATACACCTTCTCCGGCTGGAAGACAGAGGATGCCGCGCTGGAAAACGGCAGCTTTCAGATGCCTGCCGGGGCGGTGGTGCTCACCGGCAGCTTTGAAAAAATACCGGAACCGGTGAAAACCTATGAAGTCATTTATAAATACGAAGGGAAAGTTCCGGAAAAGGCCCCCGAACTGCCAAAGACCCTTTCCTATGAAGAAGGAGAGCTTGTAAAGACAGCGGAGGAGCCGGCGCTGGAGGGCTATAGATTTTCCGGATGGAAAGCGGATAATCTGGAAACCGAGGACGGCGCCTTTCGTATGCCGGCGGAAACAGTGACGTTACGGGGCAGCTTTGAAAAAATAAAACCCGCGGCCACAGCCGCTCCCTCAAAAGCCCCTTCCGCAGCGCCGTCCGGGCTTCACACCTCCTCTCCCGGGACCGGAGATCCCTCCGGCTATCTGCCTGCGGCGCTCTGCACCTTGGCAGCGGCGGGAATGTCCGGCCTCACAGTGCTGAAAAAACGATTTAAAAAAGAATGCTGAAATGGTAGGCTTCTGCCTTGAACTGCTTTTACGCTTTTTCCGGCCGGGTCCGCAATCCAGTATTCCCGCACGCCTGCACCTGCATAAAGATTCAGCTTTCGGATATAGTCATGACTGGAATTGCCGGGAGAGACAATCTCAATGCTCCAGTCAGGCGCACCGGTGCAGCCCTGTTCCGTGAGCATGTTTGTCAAGAAAAAATACTTGACAGCAATCGCTGCCTGTAGTATAGTGTCTACGGTGACACGCATGGAAAAGTTTGTGCAGCAGACATTTTTATATGATTTTTACGGCGAACTGCTGACGGAGCATCAGCGGCAGGTCTACGAGCAGGTGGTGTTTGAGGATCTGTCCCCCAGCGAGGCAGCCCAAAATCAGGGCATCAGCCGGCAGGGAGTCCACGATCTCATCAAGCGCTGCAACCGGATTCTGGAGGACTATGAGTCCAGGCTTCACCTGGTGGAAAAGTTCCTGAAGATCCGGGACAATGTCAGGCAGATCCAGCAGCTGACGGACCGTGAGAACGGGGATTCTGTGGAAGAGCGCATGAGAGAGATCCGGCGGATCTCTTCGGATATTCTGGAGGAATTATAATTCATGGCATTTGAGAGCTTAACAGAAAAACTGCAGAATGTTTTCAAGAAGCTGAGAAGCAAAGGCAGGCTTACGGAGGCAGATGTAAAGGCTTCCCTGAAGGAAGTAAAGATGGCTCTTCTGGAGGCGGATGTCAGCTTCAAGGTTGTAAAACAGTTTGTCAATGCCGTTCAGGAACAGGCCATCGGGCAGGACGTGATGAACGGACTGAATCCCGGCCAGATGGTTATTAAGATTGTCAACGAGGAACTGGTAAAGCTGATGGGCTCCGAGACCACAGAGCTGAAGCTGAAGCCCGGAAATGAAGTTACAGTGATTATGATGGCCGGCCTTCAGGGCGCGGGAAAAACCACTACCACCGCCAAGATCGCCGGAAAACTGAAGGCGAAAGGCAGGAGGCCTCTGCTGGCTGCCTGCGACGTTTACCGGCCGGCAGCCATTAAACAGCTGGAGCTGGGAGGCGAAAAGCAGGGCGTGGAAGTCTTCTCCATGGGGGATAAACAGAACCCGGTCAATATTGCCAAAGCGGCGGTGGAACACGCCAGAAGCCACGATCAGAATGTGGTGATCCTGGATACCGCAGGCCGGCTGCACATTGACGAGGATATGATGCAGGAGCTGATTTCCATCAAGGAAGCCGTGCAGGTAGATCAGACTCTGCTGGTGGTGGACGCCATGACCGGACAGGACGCGGTCAATGTGGCGGAGCTTTTTAACAATAAAGTCGGCATTGACGGGGTGGTTCTCACCAAGATGGACGGAGACACCCGGGGCGGCGCCGCGCTTTCCATTAAGGCTACCTGCGGAAAACCCATTCTCTTTGTGGGTATGGGTGAAAAGCTTTCGGATCTGGAGCAGTTCTATCCGGACCGGATGGCTTCCAGGATTCTGGGCATGGGCGATGTCATGAGCCTGATTGAAAAGGCCCAGGCCAATCTGGACGAAACCAAAGCCAAGGAAATGGAAAAAAAGCTTCGGAAAGCCCAGTTTGGTTTCGACGATTATCTGGAAAGCATGAACCAGATGAAAAAAATGGGCGGTATATCCAGCGTGCTGGGGATGATCCCGGGGCTGGGAGGCAAAATGAAGGATCTGGAAGGCATGATTGATGAGAAGGATATGGCCAGAAAGGAGGCCATTATCTACTCCATGACTCCGGCAGAGCGGTCCAATCCTGATCTGCTGAATCCCTCCAGAAAAGCCAGGATCGCCAGAGGAGCAGGAGTGGACATGGCGGAGGTAAACCGTTTTGTCAAGCAGTTTGAGCAGACCCGGAAAATGATGAAACAGATGCCGGGGCTGGCAAAAGGAAAAAAAGGCAGATTCGGAGGTTTCAAATTCCCGTTTTAACCGGAAATTTGTTCTCAAATAGACATTTTACACAGGGAGGTGAAAAAGAGATGGCAGTAAAAATTCGTTTAAGAAGAATGGGACAGAAAAAGGCACCCTACTATAGAATCGTTGTGGCTGACGCCAGATCTCCGAGAGACGGAAGATTTATCGAGGAAATCGGTACCTACGACCCCAACCAGGAGCCCAGCGCTTACAGCGTGGATGAAGAGGCAGCTAGGAGATGGCTGGCTAACGGCGCACAGCCCACAGAAGTGGTCGGCAAGATTTTCAAACTGGCCGGCATTCAGAAGTAAAGCGGCTGCGGAGGTGTCTTGAGATGAAAGAATTAGTTGAAGTAATCGCGAAATCTCTGGTTGACAATCCGGACCAGGTAGTCGTAACCGAGACAGAGAAGGGTGATGAGCTGCTGGTCGAGCTGAGAGTAGCCTCCTCTGATATGGGGAAGGTCATCGGCAGACAGGGGCGTATCGCCAAGGCAATCCGTTCCGTGGTGAAGGCAGCCTCCTCCAAATCGGACAAAAAGGTTGTAGTTGAAATTTTGTAATCAAAAAACTGCCGTATACAGAAATCCGGAATGGCCGGTTTTCTGCCGCGGCAGTTTTTTTGCGCGGTCCGCCCGGCAGGCGGCTGCTGCGCGCGGATCGGGCAGGAGAGCAACATAGGGAAGAAAGGACAGGAAAAAAGATGGAAGATTATCTGAAAGTGGGAGTCATCACCTCCACCCACGGGCTCAGAGGGGAAGTGAAGGTATTTCCCACCACAGATGATCCGGAGCGTTTCCGGAAACTGAAAAAAGTATATCTGAGAACGGGGAAAGAACAGCTGTGTCTGCAGGTGGCCGGCGTTAAATTTTTTAAAAATATGGTAATTCTGAAGTTCAAAGGTCTGGAGGATATCAGCCAGGTGGAAGGCTTCCGGCAGGGAGAACTGTATGTAGAGCGCAAAGACGCGGTACCCTTGGGGGAAAACGAGTATTATATCGCCGATCTCCTTGGCATGGAGGTGGTGCTGGACACGGGAGAATCCCTGGGAAGGCTGAAGGATGTTCTGTCCACAGGGGCCAATGATGTCTATATTGTGGACTCTGAAAAATACGGGGAAGTATTGATTCCGGCTATAAAACAGTGTATTATAAAAACGGATGTGCCCGGAGGAATCATGACTGTTCATCTGCTTCCCGGGCTGCTTCCGGAATCCTGAACAAAGGAGGAAAAGATGAAAAAGTGTATATACTGCGGCGCGGACATGGAGGATCAGGCAAAATTCTGCTCCGTCTGCGGAAATCTTGCGCAGAACGCATCAGAAGATCCGTATCCGCCTTACGGAAACCCAAACGGTTATCCGCCGCCTGCCTATATGCAGCAGAGAACCAATGGAATGGCCATCGCTTCATTGGTTCTGGGAATTGTCAGCGTATTTTTTAACGCGTTTCTGCTGGCACCCTCTGTTCTGGCCATTGTTTTCGGCGTGATGGCCCGGGGACAGATTGCGCGGGATCCCTCTCAGGGAGGAAGCGGAATGGCTCTGGCAGGACTGATTCTGGGAATCGTTTTTCTGATCGTGTACGCGGTCGCCATTGTGATCGGCCTGTTCATAGGGCAGGCTGCCCTGGAGTCCTGGGAGATCTATTTCCATGTCTGAGCAGAGGGAATCCGGCCGTCCGGCAGGTATGGATTTTTATGTGCTGACTCTGTTTCCGGATATGATCCGGCAGGCCTTAGAGGTCAGTATTCTGGGGCGGGCTTCCCGGAAAGGCCTGATCCGGGTGCAGACGGTCAATATCCGGGATTTTTCCGAGGACAGGCACATGCGGGTGGACGATTATCCCTACGGCGGAGGCGCCGGGATGGTCATGGAGGCAGAACCTGTGTGCCGTGCCATTGAATCTGTGGAGCAGCGCTCCCAAAAGAGACGCCGGGTGATTTATCTGACGCCTCAGGGCCGGGTGCTGAATCAGACCATAGTGGAGGAGCTGGCAAAGGAAGAGGAGCTGGTTCTCCTCTGCGGCCATTACGAGGGCATAGACGAGAGGGTCCTGGAGGAAAAAGTAACAGATTATATTTCCATCGGGGACTATGTCCTTACCGGCGGGGAGCTGGGGGCGCTGGTGCTCATCGACGCGGTTTCCAGATTTGTGCCGGGAGTCTTGAGCAATGAGGAGTCCGCGCAGTTTGAGTCCCTGCAGGACAATCTTCTGGAATACCCCCATTATACCAGGCCGGAGGTCTGGCGGGGAAAGGCGGTGCCGGAGGTGCTGCTCTCCGGGGATCACCGGAAGATCGAGGCATGGAGACATGAAAAGTCCCTGGAAAGAACCGGCGAGAGGCGGCCGGATCTTCTGGAAAAAAGCTTCCGGACAGTGGGATGCTGGTATGGAGGCGAGAGGGCCCGCTCCCCGGCGGAGGAGCTGACCCGGTGGGTGTCCAGATATGGAAGCCTCATGGACTATGACCGCAGAAAACTGCAGAAGCAGTGCCGCGTCATGGAAAAACAGGAACTTCTTCTGCTGGCTGTGGATCTGGAGGCAGAATGGCCGAAAGAGGGGAATCCTTTCCGGAATTTAAGGGGACGGGAAACGCCTCTGGCACTCTTGACCCTGAGGGGAAGCCGGGACAGCAGAGAGAAACTGGGCCGTTTTCTGACGGAGCAGGGATTCCGCCTGCTGCTGAGCAGAGATCTGACGGAACAGCAGAAGGCCGGCGGCATGGATCTGCTGGCTTTGGAAATCAGAAAAAAAATACTATAGAAAATGGGAGGGGAACGAGATGAAAACGTGTACACGCTGCGGCGCGCAGATGGACGACAACGCGAAATTCTGCACTGCCTGCGGACAGGCGGCGACGGAAGCTCCGCATTCAAAGCTGAAGGGAAACCTGGCGGAAAACTTTCAGGAGAGCGAAGGCCATGGAAACGGAACCGCTCCGGGCTGGAATGCAAATGCGTCGGCTCAGGGAGACAGCCGCCAGACCGCATCCGGGTTTACCGGCAGCTACAGCCAGCCGGATTATGGAAACACAGGAGCCTACAGCCGTCCGGAGTATGGAACGGCAGGAAATTACAGTCAGCCGGACTACGGAACGGCAGGAGGATACAACCGTCCTGAGTATGGCGCCGGACAGCCCTATGGAGGATACCATTCAGATCCGCCGTACGGAGGAATGTATCCCGCGCCGGCCCGCTTCAGCGGAGCCGCCATTGCCTCCCTGGTGCTGGGACTGGTGGGGATTGTTACAGGTCTATTCGGCGCGGCCTCAGGATTGGCCGATGAGATGTCATTTGGCCTTGTAGATTCTTTTCAGTTTCTTTCTTTGATTTTTTATCTGCCGGGAATCCTGGCGGCCATCCTGGGGATCGTGGGTATTGTCCAGGGAGGACAGCCGGGCAGGAAGGGCCGCGGTATGGCTGTGGCAGGGCTGATCCTGGGCATTGCGTTTACTCTTTTTTGGATTTATGTAGGCCAGGTAGCCAGCGATGTTTATTTTTTATGGTAAAAAAGAAAAATACGCTTTTGCTGTGAATGGAAGCATTTGCATTCTCAGGCCGTTTCTTTTTTACACAGGAGGGAGAAGTGAAAAATGAAATACTGCAGATATTGCGGAGCGGCAATGCCGGATCATGCCGGGTTCTGCCCAAACTGCGGAAGGCAGGAAGAGACAGCGGCCAATTCCGAACCGCGGAATCAGGGCTTTAACGGAAATCCTTATCAGCCGCCGGTAAACGGGTATGTTCCGTACGAGAACGCCGCCCCCTACAGCGGTATGGCAGTGGCATCCATGGTGCTGGGAATCATTTCCATGTTTATTAATCCGCTGACAATCCTGGGAATTCTGGCGCTGATTTTGGGACTTGTGGCTCTTCCCCAGACCGCGGGCGGTGTCAGGAGAGGAAGAGGTATGGCGATTGCCGGGATTATCCTGGGCTGTATAGCCGTGATTTATTTTATCTGGGCGATGGCAAATTACAATGTCCTTATGAGTCTGCTTTTTCAATAAGAAGCAGAGGCAAAGAGAGGGGGCTGCCGTATGAGAAATGAACTTTCTCATACGGCACGTCCTCCTTTTTACTGTTACACAAAAAAGGTGCCGCGCTCCTCTGAAAGGGAAGCGCGGCACCTTCACTTGCTTTAGAAGGATCTTTCCCGCAGGAATTATTTCCGTGCCATTGCTTTCTCCGCAGCGGCTACGATGTCTTCGCAGCAGAGATTGTACTCTTTCATCAGGAAATTCTGATCGCCTACCTGACCGAAACGATTCTGAACACCCACCATCTCCATGGGAACCGGGCAGTTCTTAGCCACAACACCGGCGATGGCAGCGCCAAGGCCTGTGCCTACCTGATGGTTCTCGCAGGTAACAATGCAGCCGGTCTCTTTGGCAGCCTGAATAATCAGCTCCTCATCCAGAGGTTTCCAGGTGTGCATATCGATCAGGCGGACAGACACGCCTTTCTGGCTCAGAGCTTCCTGTGCCTTCAGAGCCTCGTCCACCATAATGCCGGAAGCGATGATGGTGATGTCCTTGCCGTCCTTCAGAGTAACGCCCTTGCCGATCTCGAAATCAGAGCCGTCCCCGTAGATGGTCTTGAATCCCTTACGGATCAGTCTCATGTAGGAGAGCTGAGGAGTGGCAGCCAGCTTTTTGGTCAGAGCGTAGGTCTGAACGTAGTCGCAGGAATCGATGACGATAGCGTTGGGGATGGACATGTACAGTCCGGCATCCTCAAAGGGCATATGGGTTCCGCCGTTGTAGGCAGCGGTGACGCCCGGGTCGGAACCGATGACGTGAACCGGTACCAGAGAGTAGCCGCAAGCCAGGTAAGCCTGGTCAAAAGCGCGGCGGGAAGCGAAGCAGCCGAAAGAATGTACAAATACTTTCATTCCGGTGGCAGCCATGCCGCCTGCCACAGCCATGGCGTTCTGCTCGGCGATACCTGCGTTGAAGGTTCTGTCCGGGTAAGCGGCCAGAAGTTTGCCGGCATTGATGCAGCTCATCAGGTCACAGTCGATATGTACGACTTTGTCGTCCTCTTTCATTAACTCCAGCATGGCGGAAATATAGCCGTCACGGTTGGTTCTTTTATCAGATTCATGTTTTGCGATTAAAGTGTAGCTCATCCCATTCTCCTCCTATCAGTTCTGTCCTTTGACAGCGGCATATCTGGCTTCTGCGGCAGCGATTGCTTCATCCCATTCTTCCTTGGACGGCTGTGAGGAATGCGCCCCGGTAGACTCCGCGAAGGTAGCGCCTTTTCCTTTGATGGTGTTCAGGACGATGCAGGAGGGCATGTTTTTCACTTTCAGCGCGTCTGCCACTGCGTCGTAAATCTGTTCTACATCGTTGCCGTCCGCCACGGTGATCACATTCCATCCGAAGGCGTCGAATTTGGCGGCAATTCCTTTGCCGTGGCTCATAACCTTATCTACGGCTCCGTCCAGCTGACGCTTGTTGTCGTCCACAAAGCAGATCAGGTTGTCCAGTTTGTAGTGAGCGGCAAACTGAGCGGCTTCCCATACAGCGCCCTCATCGGACTCGCCGTCGCCCACTGCCACGTAAACACGGCTGTTCTTGCCCTGAGTCTTCAGGCCCAGAGCGGCGCCTACTGCCTCGCCGATGCCCTGTCCCAGAGAGCCGGTGGTCAGATCCACGCCCGGAGTTTTGTTGCGGTCAGTATGAGAGGGGAAGATGGTTCCCGGCTGGTTCAGCTGATAGGCGTCACTGACAGGATAGAAGCCCTTCAGTCCTAAAGTGGCGTACATTACAGGGCCTGCGTGTCCTTTGGAGAGAACGAACCAGTCGCGGTCCTCCCACCGGGGATTCTTGGGATCAATGTTCATGTACGCGCCGTAAACCACAGCCATGGTTTCCGCCAGAGACATTGATCCGCCTACGTGGCCGAAGCCGCGCGCGCCGATGATCTTCAAAGTTTCCAGACGAATCTGTTCTGCAAAAACGCGAAGTTCCTGCATTTTTTCCTGCTTAGTCATAATGACCCTCCTTAAAAATGTTTTTTGTATACAATAACAAAACATTGCATACGATTCTGCGGCGAATTACCTATGTTCAGTATAGGCTTTCTTTGAGAATCTGTCAATTATCATTTCTGTCTTTTCAACGAATCAAAGCCCGGGAAATTTATCAGGTTTCACCGGTTATTTCAGCGGAAAAACGGACATCTGAACATGGGGTTCAATGGCGTTCCATTCCAGCGTTGCCTCCTCATCTCCGGTGTAGAAATGCCGCAGATGGCTCTGAATGGCGGCCAGGCAGGCATTTACGTTTCGGTCCATGAGGGCCCGGATGATATCCAGGTGGCCGGCCAGGTCACAGGAGGAGCTGCCCTTCTCGTTGTATGCCTGGATCTGCATGAGCCGGGAGCGCATGGAAAGTCTCTGCTGAATGGAAATGAGTTCCCGGTTTCCGCTGATGGAGGAGAGCGCGGCGTGGAACTCGCAGTCCAGCCGGATCCGCTCCATAAAATCCTTCTCGTCGGAGGCACGCTGGCATTTGGCGGCCACAGCCATCAGATCCTGAAAATCCCGGTTGCTGCCGTTTAAAACGGCCAGCTGGGCGGCCAGGGAATCAATGGCCAGCCGCACGGCGCCCATATCCAGTTTCTCTTTGGATGTAAACGTATGTACCCGGGCGAAGGTTCCGGGATAAAAATCAATCAGGCCGTCGGAGGCCATGCGCCGGATGGCCTCCCGCACCGGGGTCCTGCTGATGTTCAGGTTTTCGATGACGGTTTGCTCGGAAATTTTATCGCCGCTTTTCAGTTCAGAAGAATAGATTTTTTCCAGAAGATACGCGTAAGCGGTGTCGGCCAGTGTCTGTTTCATAAAAACCCCCAATCGCACATGAGAAATCCCTCTTTTCCTGATGAGATAAGGAAAGAGATTCAAAATACATCTACTGTAAAAAGTATACGAATCCCCGGGAGGCCTGTCAATGAATTTTGAATTGTATACAAAAAGAAAAATAATATATTTACGAGCCGGGTTCAGAGGAGATGGATTTTATGCCAACTGCACAATCTTAATATAGATAGGAAAGTATTCTGATGCCGCCTGTATGAAAAAAAATCACGAAGATTGTACAGAACCCGTGAAATCTGATGAAAAGTATGGTATGATAATACTGGTCTGCGGATGATGCCGCGGAGGAGTCCGGGATTTCCGGGATATTCCCGCGGATACGTATCAGCGCGTGACCGGCGAAAAGGATTTCGAAAGGAGTAAAGAAAAATGGCATTAGTAACAACGACAGAGATGTTCAAAAAGGCCTATGACGGAGGATACGCCATCGGCGCGTTCAATGTCAACAACATGGAGATCGTTCAGGGTATCACTGAAGCAGCGGGAGAACTGAAATCCCCCCTGATCCTGCAGGTTTCCGCAGGTGCCAGAAAATATGCCAACCATACCTATCTGGTAAAACTGGTGGAGGCAGCTCTCATTGAGAATGATATTCCCATCGCTCTGCACCTGGATCACGGCGCTGATTTCGATATCTGCAAATCCTGCATCGACGGAGGATTTACTTCTGTTATGATCGACGGCTCTCATCATTCCTTCGAGGACAACATCGCTCTGACCAAAAAAGTGGTTGAGTACGCGCACAGCAAAGGTGTTGTAGTAGAGGGCGAGCTGGGACAGCTGGCAGGCATTGAGGATGATGTAAAAGTAAGCGATGCTGACGCTTCCTACACCCATCCGGACGAGGTAGAGGAGTTTGTATCCCGCACCGGCGTGGATTCCCTGGCAATCGCCATCGGAACCAGCCACGGCGCTTTCAAGTTCAAACCCGGCCAGAAACCCCAGCTTCGCTTCGACATTCTGGACGAAGTTTCCAAGAGACTGCCCGGATTCCCCATCGTGCTTCACGGAGCGTCCTCCGTATCTCAGGAGTATGTAAAGATTATTCAGGAGAACGGCGGAAATCTGGCAGACGCCATCGGCATTCCGGAGGATATGCTGCGCCGCGCCGCTAAGTCCGCGGTCTGCAAGATCAACATCGATTCCGACCTGCGTCTGGCTATGACCGCCGGCGTTCGTCAGGTGCTGTTCAATAAACCGGAAGTGTTCGATCCCAGAGAGTATCTGAAAGTCGGAAGACAGTATGTAAAGGATCTGGTAGCCCACAAGATCACCGAGGTACTGGGAAGCGACGGAAAAGCCTGAACAGAACAAAAAAGCCGCAGCCTGAAATGAGGCGGCTGGACCATACAGTGTAAGCAAAAACCCGGATGGAGCCTGCCGCTCCCTCCGGGTTTTTGCAGTACTGCGGTTTGGGAGGTTTTATACATGCTGGTCAAAGACAAACAATTTTACAAATCCTTTCTGCTGCTGTGTCTGCCCATCGTTTTGCAGAATGTCATTGCCCTCAGCGTCAATCTGGCGGATAACATTATGCTGGGCAGCTATTCCGAGGCGGCTCTCTCCGGGGCCACCGCGGTGAATCAGATCCAGTTCATCTATCAGAATATTCTCATGGGAATCGGGGACAGTATGGTGATTCTGGCGTCCCAGTACTGGGGAAAACGCGATACCGCGGCCATGAAAAAGATCGCCTCCGTTGCCATGCGGGCAGGTCTCATTGTCATGGTGGTCCTCTTCGCGGTTATGTCCCTGTTCCCGGCCCGGGTCATGGGACTGTTTACCAGTGACGCTGCCATCATCTCGGAGGGAGTAAATTACGTGAGTATTATCCGTTTTACCTACCCCTTCTTCTGTGTGTCCACTCTGCTGCTGGCCGCTCTTAGGAGCACTGAGGTGGTGGGGATTGCCTTTGCCACTTCCTTGTCCGCTCTGGTGGTGAACTGCTGCATCAACTGGTGCCTGATCTTCGGAAACCTGGGCTTTCCGGAAATGGGTGTCAGAGGCGCGGCTATCGGCACTCTGATTTCCAGAATTGTGGAAATGACCCTGATTCTTCTGTTTATAGGGCTGAAAGAGAAGAACCTGGGCCTGAAGCTGAGAGATTTTCTGCGTCTGGACAGGCAGATGGTCCGGGATTACTTCCGGGTGGGGTCGCCAATTATCTTTCTCCAGTGTTTGTGGGGAGTAAACAATGCCCTGCAGACCGTGATCCTGGGACATATGACCTCCAGCGCTATTTCCGCCAACAGTATGGCCTCAAATCTGTTCCAGATTGTGAAGACAGTGGCTGTGGGGGCTGCATCCACCGCCAATGTGATCATCGGCAAAACCATCGGCCAGGGAGACATGAAGCGGGTCAGAGAGTATTCCAAGACCCTGCAGATCCTGTTTCTGGGCATCGGCGTCTGCTGCAGCATTCTGCTCTTCGGCCTGACAGAACCGGTGCTGTCCCTGTACAGCCTCTCCGACGAGAGCAGGGAACTGGCCCGGACCTTCCTGCATATTCTCTGTGTGGTGATGCTGGGCATGTCCTATCAGATGCCGGTAAACAGCGGTATCATCAAAGGAGGCGGCGATACGAAGTATGTAATGAAGGTGGATCTCACCAGCATCTGGGGCATTGTGGTTCCCCTGTCCTTTATTATGGCTTTTGTGGTGAAGGCCTCTCCTGTAGTGGTGGTCTGGTGCCTGAATCTGGATCAGCTTTTTAAATGCGTTCCGGCTTTTATCAAAGTCAATTACGGGCACTGGGTGAAAAAACTGACCCGTTAGAGGAGGTGCAGCCTGTGATCTGGACAGATACAGAGAGAAAACTGCAGGATTTTTTTGAGGATGGAAGACTGCCGGCGGTACTCTCGGTGGACCGGCGCCATTACGATGAAACCAGGTACAAATTTCTCATGCACGGCCACGGAAATATCTGCGAGATTACATATATCTACGAAGGAGAGGGCCTCTACCGCCAGGGCAAGGAGGTGTATCCGGTAAAAGCCGGGGATATTCTTCTGTATAATATGGGCGAACTGCATGTGACCCAGTCCCGGGGAGATTCGGGGGTGTCCTACTACAGCATCGGCATCTCCGGCATGAAAAAGAAAGGCCTGCCGCCCAACTGGCTCCACAGGGGCCAGGAATCCTGTGTGGTCCACGCGGGCAGCCACGAAAAGGAAGTTCACGGGATCTGCGAGGAAATGTACCGTCTTCTGGGAAGAAAAAGGAGAAGCCGGACTGCGGATCTGGCAGTGCATCTTCTGGGGGCGGCCCTGATTGTTCTCACAGAGGAACTGGGTCAGGATGGGCCGGAAAAAGGCCGCCGGCAGCCGGGAGAACGGCGGGAGGCGGATATCAAAGCGTATCTGGACCGCCATTATACAGAGGATCTCTCTCTGGGATATCTTGCTTCGGAACTGGGGTATTCCGAAACGCATATTTCACATCTCTTTAAGAAGCTGTACGGAGAATCCCCCATGAAATACGTCATGCACCGGAGAATCAGCCAGGCCCAGCTGCTGCTGCACTCCACGGATCTGCAGGTGTCCCAGGTGGCGGCCCGGGTAGGATACGGCAATGTCAGCTACTTTGTAACCCTGTTTTCAAAAGTGGTGGGAATGACGCCGGTAAAATACCGGGAGTACGTAAAAAAGGATGTCCACAGCCTCTGAAACCGGCAGTACAGGAAAGTGAAAGAAAAGAAACAAAACAAAAGGAAAATGCCGTAAAACCGGCATTTTCTTTTTGGGTAAAAAGCAGCATCGTGAAATCCTCCGCTTTTATAATAAAAGACAGCAAGAGAACAGGCGGGCAGCGCAAAAACAAAATCAAACACGGAGGTAAAAGAATATGAGAGATGGAAGAGAACAGCTGGTTCTGGATGTGATCCACAGGAAGAATACCACCTATCTGCCCAGCGTGGTGAATTTCAGCAACCGGAAGAAAAAAATGGAATGTGCCGCTTATGTGGGCATCACGGATGAGGAGGAATTTGACGAGTATCTGGGAAACCACATCCGTTTTACCACCACTCTGGACGATGTGCCCAGCCATGACTGGGACGACAAAGAGAGGGTGGCCATGGCCCTGGCTACCGGACGTTCCCACATTGACCCGGAGGATGGATTTCTGGTGGATCCCTGGGGACTGAAATTTGACCCCAACGGCACCAGCTATTTCAATTACGGCCATCCCCTGGCCAATGTGGCGGAGGATCCGGAAGTACTGAAAAACTTTCACGCCCCGGAACTGAATCCCCAGGTGATGGATCAGATTTTCGCGCCCTGTGAGAAAGACAAGGCATACTATGACAAGAAGATGCTGATCCTTGTATCCGGGTACAACGGTATCTGGGAGAAAACCTATGACATGATGGGCATTGAAAACTTTATGTATACCCTGATGGACGAGCCGGAGATCGTGGAGCAGATCATGGATGTGGTGACGGACTACAAAGTGGAGATTGCCAAAGAGACGGTAAAGAGAGGATTTAAAGTGGGCCATCACGGGGATGATCTGGGAACCCAGGTATCCACCTTTTTCTCTGAGGAAGTATTTGTGAAATACTTTAAGCCCAGATTCAAACGGATCTTTGACGTGTACCACGCGGCGGGCATTCCCGTGCAGATGCACTCCTGCGGAAAGATCACGCCCTTCATTCCCCATCTCATCGACATCGGACTGGATATTCTGGAGCCCTGCCAGCCTATTATGGATATTGAATTCCTTCAGAGAGAGTACGGAAAAGATCTGATCTTCTACGGCGGCATCGACACCCAGGATCTGCTGGCTTTCCGGAGTCCGGAGGAGGTTTACGAGGAGACCCTGCGGACCATCGACATTCTGGGGCAGGGAGGAGGCTATATCTGCGGCCCGGCCCAGGAAATCATGAATAATGTGCCTCCGGCCAACGTGGCGGGACTGGTAAAAGCCATCCGCCATTACCGGGGAGAAGAATAATACAGATGCCTGTACACAAAAAAGAGCGGCCCGGCCGCTCTTTTTTTGCCGCGGCTACTTTTCGGGAATAAAGCGTCCCAGATCAATAGGAAGGGGCGCGGCGCTGGCCTGCATGATCTGCCGGAACTTCTGGGGAGGATAGCCGAAATGGGCGGTAAAAAGATTGATAAAGCTCCGGGTGGAATACCCCACCTGGGCGGCGATCTCCGTTGTGGTTCCGCTGGTTCGGATCAGCAGGGATTTGGCGTAGTCCAGCTTTTTGGCGGCTACATACTCAATGGGAGAGATTCCGGTGGCCGCCTTGAAATGCCGGGAGAAATAATAGTCGCTTAGGTTGGCGGCTTCCGCCAGATCGTGGAGAGAAATTTTGCTGCTGATATGAGAGTTGACGTATTCCACCGCTTTTTCCACAGGGGTCAGTTCCCTGCGGTCAAAGACAGAATCCTGCTGCAGATAGGTGAGCAGGGTGTAGACCCGCAGGGAAGCCTCGGCAGTGGATTCCACTTTTTCCTCCACAAAAAAGTAGATGGCGTCCCGGACCAGATTGCGGATCATGACCGCGTTGGAATTGCGGATCAGGCAGCCGTTGGCGTTCAGCAGATGCTGGCAGATCTCGTGGGCGTTGGATCCCTCAAAATGAACGAACATAAATTCCATTTTGTCTGAGGAGGCATAGTAGTAGTGAGCTTCCCGGCAGTCCATGAGCATCACATCCCCCTTTCCCAGGTGGTAGATGTGATTCCGGTACTCCACGGTCATGATCCCGTCGTAGATGCAGAGCACCAGAATGGGGGAATAGTAGTCCCGTTTGGTGGCGTAATTCCGGTTGCAGAAATAGTGGCCGCACTCGGTAATATAAAAATACAGTTCCCTGGTGGCGGGCAGGGGAGTGAAGGAAAACCCGATGGATGAGGGATCCACTCCCGCCTCTTTGATGGCATGAAAATCCAGACGCATGGAAAGACCTCCTGACTTTTTTACAGTATAGCGCAGGAGACGGGAAAAAACAATGAGGAGAGCAAGATTAATGAACACTTGAGCAAGACTAATCACCGGAAGGCAGCTATAATAAAATCATCAATAAGAGAACACGGGGGCTTGAACAAAGCAGAAAGGAGAAAGGTATATGACGTCAAGAGAAAGAGTACAGACCACATTCGCTCACAAACAGCCGGACAAGGTAGCGGTGGATTTCGGAGGCATGAGCTGCTCCATGATCAACGCCACAGTCATGAAAGGGCTGCGGGACTACTACGGACTGGAGGACCGGCCGCCCAAGATCAACGATATGTCCACCATGACCGCTTTTGTGGAGCCGGATCTGGCAGACTGCATGGGCTGCGACGTACAGCAGCTTTACAACTACGGCGATACCTACGGCCACATCAACACCGACTGGAAAGAGTGGGAGTACAGAGGGGTGAAGATCCTGATTCCCTCCGACTGCACCATTCATGACGATGGAAAAGGCGGCTACTACGTATATCCCGAAGGCGACGACACCGTAGAGCCCAGCGGCCATATGCCCGCCAACGGCTTCTATTTCGACAACCTGACCCGTACGCCGGAATTCGATGAGGATGAGGGCAATCCGGATGACAATGTGGAAGACTACATGCTGGTATCCGACGACCAGATCGCTTACCACAAAAAGGTTCTGGCTGAACTGAAACCTACCGGCCGTGCCATCCAGGTAGGCCCCTGCTACGCGGGACTGGGAGACGCCAACAACATTCCCGGACCCAACCTGAAACATCCCAAGGGCATCCGCTCCATCTCCGAGTGGTATACCGCTCCCCTGCTGTATCCGGATTACGTGCATGAGGTATTTGAGAAGGGTACCGACATTGTGATCCAGAACATGCAGCGCTACTGGGATGAGTTTGGCTCTGACATTGACATCATGTTCATCTGCGGCACCGATTTCGGAACCCAGAGAGGACCCTTCATGAGCGTGGAGAACTTCAGAGAGTTCTACCTGCCCTATTACAAGAAAGTAAACCACTGGATCCATGAGCATACCACCTGGAAGACTCTGAAACATTGCTGCGGAGGCATCTTCCCCCTGCTGCCCTCTTTCATCGAGGCAGAGTTTGACGCCATCAACCCGGTACAGTGCTCCGCCGAGGGCATGGATCCTCAGAAACTGAAAGATACATACGGCAAAGACATCGTATTCTGGGGCGGCGGCGTAGACACTCAGAAGGTACTGCCCTTCGGAACCCCGGAGGAAGTGCGGGAGCAGGTGCTGCAGCGTCTGGAGATCTTCTCCAAGGACGGCGGCTACGTGTTTAACTCCATCCACAACATCCAGTGCAACACTCCCATTGAGAACGTGGTTGCCATGGTGGAGGCCGTAAAAGAATTCAACGGAGATAAGTAAGATTCCTATACGCTGTCATGATAAAAGGAGAGGCTGCGGTACAGAGACCCCTGTACCGCGGCCTCTCCTCATCAGTGCCGGGAGGAACGGACGTGATGGCCGTAGGTGGTGTAAATTCTGGCAGCCTCCGCCTGAGCTTCCTCCAGGGCGGAGGAGATGGAAACGCGGCTGCTGATGATTTTGCGGAATGCCGTGCAGAGAATGTGGTCCATGGCGTTGGGGGGAATGGAGAGCCGGTTTTTCTGATAGGGCGGGTTCCGCTTCTGAGAGGTGTGAACGCTGGCTTCCGAGTAGGGCAGCCAGGGATACATCCTCTGGAGGTCATGGTTGTGGTAGGGAGCCACAAACTGAGGGGCACCGTTGAGTACCGCCAGCAGGAAGCTGGTCTTCTGTTCGCAGACCCAGGAGAGAAATTCAAAGGCTTCCTCCCGGTGAGGAGAGAAGGGGTTCAGCCCCAGGTTCCAGCCGGCGGAGGCGGTGCGGCGGCTGGGGATGTGATAGAACCCGATCCGCTGCCGGAGGCTCCGCTGATACTGAAAGCTGATCTTCTGGGCAAACTCCGTAAAGGACAGCAGCATGGCGGTTTTTCCGTTGCAGAAGTCGTCCACTGTATCTTCAATGGTGGATTCCATAGATTCCGGTTTTACGTAATTCAGTGTCTGGATCATGTTGGCCATGGCATTGGCGTTGGCTACGGTGTTCAGAGAGGGCTGGCCGTAATTGTCCCAGATGCCGCCGCCGAAGCCCCAGAGCCGCATCATGATCTCCGGGGAAAGCTCCGGCTCCGGCCCTCCGGCCAGGGAGGTTCCGTATTCCGTGGGGGAATCTTCGTTGTATTTTTTTGTGAAGAATTTGGCGATGTTGTTGAACTCCGTCCAGGTTCTGGGGGGCCGCAGGGAAATCCGGTACTGTTCCTGGAACATGGACATGAGTTTGGGATCCTCAAACAGGTCCGCCCGGTAAAAGAGGATCTGGCTGCCGGCGGTAATGGGAATCCCGTAGATCCGGTCCCCGAGCATGCAGTTGTAGCGGCTTTCCGCGAAGAAACGGCCGGTATCCAGTCCGCTGCTGTCGATAAATTCCCGCAGTTCCGAGAGACAGAGATTCTGGACCATATATTCCAGCCAGGGGGCGTCATAGGTGTAAAGGTCAAAGGAATCCGTAAGGCTGGAAAAGGATTCGGAGATCCGCGCCAGCAGCTGGGACTGGGGCAGGACGGTGAATTCCAGGCTGATGCCGGTCTTCTGAATAAAATGGGTGCACAGAAGCCGCAGGGCGTTCAGGGAACCAATGTCGCAGCTTAAAATCCGCAGCTTTCGAGAAGGATCCTGGATTCTGGGCAGAGGACGTTTCAGGGCGCTGACCGGTGGAAAATCCGCCGGCAGGGCGGGATCATCCATTTCAATAAAGAAAGAATCAGAAATGTTGGGCTCCTGAAGGAGTTCCAGCATTTTTTTCGCAGCCAGCTCCCCCATATAGGAAGCGGACCGGGAGACCACATATACCCCGGAACTGTAGGCGATGTTATCCCAGGTTTCTTCCCCGAAGCTGACGACAATGAGATTTTCCGGGGTTTTCAGACCGCAGTACTGGATGGCCAGCAGCGCCCCGTCGGTAATCTCACGGTTGGTACAGAGCACCGCTTCCGGGGGATTGTTGTGAAATTTTTTCAGATAGGCCTGAAAGGCGTTTTCCTTGGTCATATTGGTGTAGCAGATAAAGTCGCTGTTGGCTACGGTGCCGGCGGAGGAGTAGGCCTCCGCGTATCCCCGGACACAGTCGCTCTCCGAGGAAAAACGCAGGGAACCGCAGACCAGAGCGATTTTGCGGTACCCCTGATTCAGAAGCCTGGTTACCAGCTCATGGGTAATATTGTAATTATTGTATCCGATGTAGTTGGTGGTCAGCCGCTTCACCACCCTTTCCATGAAGATTACAGGGATCCGGCTTTTCAGAAGCTGAGAGGCAAAAAAATTGGAATATTCCGGCTGACAGGTGACCAGAAACAGCCCGCAGACATTCTGGGAGAGAAGCAGGCGGATGTTTTCCCGTTCCGTTCCGGGCAGTTCGTTGCTGAAAGCCACCTGAATGGTGTAGCCTCTCTGCTGCAGGTAGCTGGAAAGACTGTTGAAAATATCTACATGAAACTGGCTTTTGATGTCCGTCAGAATCACGCCGATGACCTTTGAGGAAGCGATTTTCAGATTCCGGGCAGAGGAATTGGGAATATAATCCAGGGCTCTGGCGGCCTCCAATACCCGGGATCTGGTTTCCGGGCGCACCTGCTTTGTGCCGTTAAGGGCGCAGGATACGGTGGCGACCGACACGCCGGCCTTTTTTGCTACATCTCTGATTGTAACCATAGTTCCAGCCTCCTTTTTTATCCCCGAAAGCAGCGAGCAAGCGGACACTGCCCGGGCTGCGTTCTCTTGCCGCAAGCGGCAATTTACCTTGTACCTGCATGTCTATTGGAAGACTGCGCTGTTCTCATTTTATCAAAGGCTTGACTGAAAGTAAACATTTTGTCTAACAAAATCTAAACGTTTTACTATTTAATTTGGAAATCTGCCCATAAAATTTTCAAAATATGATAGGGTAATTGTACAAGGTACCAAAAAAATACAGAAGGAAGGAGTTCTTTTATCGCGCGATACTGCCGCCGACGGGCGGAATGACCAGAAATGGCGCAGCAAGTTTTACGAAGAGTGACAATGAAGGATGGGATAAAAAATGGAGAAACAAAAAAGTATTAGTGTGGCGGATATCGCAAGACGCCAGGCACTGCTGATCGTACTGATCGGCATTGTGATCGTCTTTTCCTTTTTGACGGAGCAGTTTCTCACCCCGAACAACATCATCAATATTTTCCGGCAGATCTCTACCATCGCCGTCATGGGCGCGGGAATGACTTTCTGTATCGTAGGCGGAAATTTCGATCTGTCTGTGGGTGCTCTGCTCTCCATGTGCGGCTGTGTATTCATCTCTACATATGACAGACTGGGTGCGTTTCCGGCCCTGCTCATCACCCTGGCCATCGGATGCGTTTCCGGAGCGGTCTGCGGGTTCCTCTGCGGATACCTGAAGCTGAATTCCATGATCGTGACCCTGGGCATGCAGCAGGTACTGCAGGCGCTGACGCTCATGTACACCGGAGGGCAATACGTGCAGCTGGAGGATCTCAACGCGCCGATTACTGTCATCGGGAAAGGAAACATCGGCATCGTGCCGGTATCCGTTATTATCATGGCAGTCTTCTGTGTGGTCTATGCCATGATTCTTTCAAAAACCGTATTCGGCCACCGGGTCAAAGCTGTAGGCTCCAACACCGAGACCAGCCGCTACAGCGGCATCAATGATAAGAAGATCGTGCTGCAGACCTTTGTGCTGTCCGGCCTGTCAGCAGCCATAGGCGGTATCATTCTTTCCACCAGGGGCGGCGGCGGACAGAGCACCATGGGTATGGGATACGAGTTCGATGTGATTACCGCGGTCATTCTGGGCGGGGCCAGCCTGGCAGGAGGAAGCGGCAGCATCTTCCGGACCTTTATCGGCGCCCTGGTCATCGGCATTCTGAAAACAGGATTTGTGCTGCTGGGTCTTTCTTCCTATACTCAGTACGTGGCGGAGTGCATCATTATCCTGTTCGCGGTCTATCTGGATATCTCGGCGGGAAAGAGAAAGGTAAGGTGAGAGTATGAAAACAAATAAATGGGCAAAATTTCTGACCAACAATACGGTAGTTCCGATCCTGGTCGTCATACTTATCATAGCCGCCGTTCTGGACAGCCGGTTTATGACACCCGGCAACCTGCTGAACGTATTTAACCAGAATTCCATTAAGGGAATCATGGCCATCGGCATGACCTTTGTCATTATCAACGGCTATTTTGATATGTCTTTGTGTACTCTGGTGAGTCTGACTGCGGGACTGTCCTGCGGACTGCAGGATCAGATCGGCCTGGCGGGAGCCATCCTGGTAGCGCTGCTGGTAGGGCTGCTGGTGGGAGTTATCAATGGATTCCTTATTGCCTATGCCGGCATCAATGCCTTTGTAGTAACTCTGTCCCTGATGCTGGGATGCAGAGGCCTGACCTACATATACAGCGATGAGCAGTCTATTGTGTCTCCCAGCATGGCTTTCGCGGAGTTCGGCTCCGGAAAGATTCTGGGTTTGACCTACACCAGCTGGCTGTTTATCATCGGGCTGTTTATCGCCTGGTTTGTACTGAAGTATACCGCGCACGGCCGAAATACCTACGCGGCGGGAGGCAACGCCAGCGCGGCGGAAAACGCAGGCATCAAGGTCAAAAGAACCATCTTTATTAATTTTGTGATCTGCGGCGTGCTTTCCGGTCTGGGCGGCGTGCTTTACGCGGCGCAGAATGGAGCCTCCACACCGGCCCTCGGATGGCCGGACATGCATATGCTGGTCATCGCCGGGGTTGTGCTGGGCGGCACCAAGCTTTCCGGAGGTGTGGGAACTATCTGGTACAGTCTGGCCGGAGTGATGGTTCTGGGAATCATCGCCAATATCATGAGCCTGAAACGAGTGCAGTCCTGGGTGTCTACTATGCTGACCGGACTGATCATGATTGGAGTACTTTACATTGACAAAATCCTGACAGAGAAAAGACAGAAGGAAGGACTGAAAAATTAGCGGACCCTTGTTTCGCGGACCTCAATTTAAAATATAAAAGAAAAGGAGCAAAAAGTATGAAAAAAAGATTAGCAGCGATTTTACTCAGTGGACTGATGGCAGTGTCTTTGGCGGCATGCGGAGGCGAGGCAGGCAGCGCCGGCGAAAGCGGCGGCACGACTTCTGAGGGCAGCGCCGGCGGAAGTGAAGAGGACAGCAGCAGTTCCTCCTCCGGCGGGCCGGCGTCAGCTACGGATTCAGAACTTCCGGATATTTCCGGCGAGGATCTGTCCGGCATTACCATCGGCTTCAGTATGAGCAACGGCAGCGGCGACAGCTATGGAACTTCCTATTTGAATACGCTTAACAGCTTTGCTGAGGATATGGGATTTGAACTGATTCTTCTGGACGCGGTAGGGGATGTGACCAAGCAGACCAACCAGGTGCAGGATCTGATTACCCAGCAGCCGGATGTAATTGTAGTATGGCCTGTGAACTCCGAGTCCGCGGTAACTTCGGTAAAAGCTATCAGCGACGCGGGTATTCCGGTAATCACCGCCAACACCAATGTAGTAGAAAGCGGCGAGCAGTATCTGGAAGGATATGTGGGACCCTCCAATGTGGAGGAGGCAAAACTGACCGCCACCCAGATGGTGGAAGATCTGGGGGGAGAGGGCAATATCCTCTTTATCAACGGAAAACAGGGATACAGTACCTCGGACGAGAGAAAGCAGGGTCTGGAGGAAGCGATAGAGGGCACTAATATCAAGATTGTGGAGGAACAGCCGGATGAGGGAAGCCGTGAGAAGGCGCAGCAGGTAATGGAAAATTATCTGGTAAAATATCCGGAAGGTGAGATCAGCGCAGTGTTTGCCCAGGATGACAACGGAGCTATCGGCGCATACAACGCTGTGGAGTCCGCGGGCAGAGTGGGCGAATTCCCCATCTACGCAGGGGCTACCGGAGATTACGGAACCATCAGCTACATCGAGCAGGGTCTGATCGCGGGCACAGCGGTGCAGTCCCCGGTCATCGACGCCCAGACCGCGCTGACCTGGGCCGTATGGATGGCTCTCGGCAATGAACTGCCGGCATTCTACAACTATATCGAGACTCCCCTGGCAACTCCGGACAATATCGCCAGCCTGAATATCGCCGAGTGGGAATCATAATTGGAAGGGAGAATCATCCATGAACGATCGTGCGGAAAAGAATGGAACCAATGAATATCTTCTGCAGATGAAACAGATTGAGAAGAGCTTTCCCGGCGTAAAAGCTCTGAATGGAGCGGGCATCGATGTAAAATACGGTGAGGTGGTGGCTCTCTGCGGAGAGAACGGCGCGGGAAAATCTACTCTGATGAAATGCCTGTACGGTTCCTACCGGGCGGATGCCGGGGAGATCCTTTACCGGGGGAAACCGGTGCGCTTTACGGATCCGGAGCAGGCCAAGGAAGCCGGTATCATTCTGATTTTCCAGGAATTATCGCTGGTCATGGATCTGACGGTTGCCGAGAACATGTTTCTCGGCAGCCAGCCAAAAAACGGCATAAAACTGAACTGGAAAAAGATGAACGCGGCGGCTCAGGAAGTCCTGAACGAACTGCATTCGGAGGTAAAGGCCACCGATCTGATCCGGAATCTTCCCATCGCCCAGCAGCAGATGGTAGAAATCGCCAGAGGCATTGCCCTGGGAGCTCAGCTGCTGATCCTGGATGAGCCCACCTCCTCTCTGACAGAGAGGGAAAAAAATAATCTGTTCAAGGTGATCCGGATGCTTACGGCAAAGGGCGTGGGCATTATCTACATCAGCCATAAGATGGATGAGATCATGGAGATCAGCGATCACGTAACTGTTATGAGAGACGGGGAGCGCACCGGCGACTTTGAGACGAAAGACACAGATCTGGACAGCATCATCAAAGCCATGATCGGCCGTACTCTGGATAATTATTATACCAAGTGCTCCGCCCGGCCGGGAAAAGAAGTACTGAGGGTGGAAAACCTGACTGTCAACGGCTATTTCCGCAATATCAGCTTCAACGTCCATGAGAGGGAGGTAGTAGGATTTTACGGCCTGGTAGGAGCCGGCCGGACGGAGATCATGGAGACGATCTTCGGCGTCCGGAAAGCCAACGGCGGCAAAATCTTTATCGACGGAAAAGAGTCCGCCATCCGCACCAGTGTGGACGCGGTCAAAGCGGGCATCGGGTTTGTGACAGAGAACCGGAAAGAGCAGGGGCTGCTGCTGGAAAAATCCTGCAGGGAAAATATGGCTCTGGCTAAGCTGCCTCAGATCTCCAAAGGCGGGTTTGTCAATGAGGGAGAGACAAAGCGGATCTATGAAAAGTATCACAAAGAACTGCAGATCAGTTCGCCCAGTTCGGAACAGAACGTGGTATATCTCTCCGGAGGAAATCAGCAGAAGGTGGTTCTGGGGAAATGGCTGTGTATGAATCCCAAGCTGCTGATCCTGGACGAGCCCACCAGAGGAATTGATATCGGCGCAAAGTCAGAGATCCACAGCCTGATCGCCAGACTGGCGGAGGAGGGCATGGCAGTGATTGTGATTTCGTCCGAGATGCCGGAGATTATCGGTATTTCCAATCGTATCTACACCATTGCCCAGGGACGGATGACAGGAGAACTTCACGGGGATGAGATTACAGAGCTGAATCTCATGCGCTCCATTGCCATCGCCGACTCTACTCAGAGCGCTTAAAAAACAGGGCGCCCGGAAACCTTCGGTGTTCAGGGCGCCCTGTAGTTTTTCATAGGAGGAGGGATGTGGATGGCGGTCAGAGAAGTGCAGGTAAAAAACGGCAAGATTCACGGATGTGCCAGCGGGATCCCTACGGTTTCAGTGTTTAAGGGAATCCCCTACGCGGCGGCTCCCGTGGGGGAGCTGCGCTTTCGGGCGCCGACGGACTGTCCGGACTGGGACGGAATCTACCAGGCCGTGGAATATGGCCCTATACCGGTGCAGGATCGGATAAAAACAAAATTTAACCGGGAGGAATTTGCGGAATACGGAGCCGAAGAACCGATGGGGGAGGACTGCCTGCGGCTGCATATCTGGACGCCGGCGGAATCTTCCGAGGAGAGGCTTCCTGTGATGGTATGGTTCCACGGAGGAGGCTTTGTGGAGGATTACGCCTACAATGTGGTGGTGGACGGGGACACTTACGGAGAACGGTTCCGCACAGTGCTGGTTTCTGTGGAATACCGACTGGGGATCCTGGGTTTTCTGGCACATCCCCTTCTGACAGCAGAAGGAAGGACATCGGGAAACTACGGGCTTTTGGATCAGAGAGCGGCTCTGCTTTGGATCCGGGAAAACATCGGGGTTTTCGGGGGAGATCCGGACAATGTGACTGTATTCGGGGAATCCGCCGGGGGGATCAGTGTACTCCAGCATCTGTGTTCTCCCCTTTCCCGGGGCCTGTTCCACCGGGCCATTGTCATGAGCGGTACCGGTTATTTCGGAAAAATGCTGGATGCCCGCCGGGAGCAGCAGACGCTGAAAGCAGCGGAGAAAACCGGGGAAAGGGTGTTTGAAAAACTGGGGATTGCCGACCTGGAGCAGCTGCGCCGGGTGCCTGCGGAGGCCTTTATCAGCGTTCAGCGAGAAATGCCGGAAGCTTTCCTACCTGTGATTGACGGCTGCTTCTGTACGGACTGGCTGGACCGGCTGCTTCTGGAGAACCGCTATGCCAATGTGCCTATTCTCATGGGCTGCACCAGTCAGGAAGCGGGACTGTTCCGGGCTCAGGGAGACAAAAGCGGCAGGGACTGGAACCGGTTTTTCCAGATTCCCGCCTTTGCCTGGGCGGAGCTGGCGGCGGAATGCCAGGAGAGAAAACCAGTATATTTTTACTGGTTCAGCCGATCCATCCCCAATCTGGGGCCCTGGCATGCCATGGAACTTCACTATCTGTTTCATGTGCTCCACCGGACCAGCCGCAGGCTCTACCAGGCGGATCTGGATCTGGAAGACGCCATGGCCGCTTACTGGTGCAATTTTGCCGCTGCCGGGGATCCCAACGGGGAGGGGCTGGTCCGCTGGGAACCGTATACGCAGGAAAGCGGAGGAGTGCTGGAACTGGGGGATCTGATCCGCATGAGGCGGCGTTCCGATTTCCTGGAGCTGTCCGCGGAAGTGGATTTTGCCCTGGGAAAGTAAACGCTCGGAATGTTCATTCATATGATAGGATTTTGCATTACATTCCCCCGGGTCAGCTGCTAAAATACGATTAAAGATAAAGAAACAGGAGGTGCAGCATGTTAGACAAAAATAAAGTATCTCTGGGCATTGCTCCCATCGGCTGGACCAACGACGACATGCCGGATCTGGGCAAGGAGAACACCTTTGAGCAGACCGTCAGCGAGATGGCTCTGGCCGGCTTCAAAGGAACCGAGGTGGGAAGCCATTATCCCACAGATCCGGCAGCGCTGAAGAAGGCCCTGGATCTGAGAGGCATGACCGTCTGCAACCAGTGGTTCTCCTCGTTCCTTCTCACCAGACCCTATGAGGAGACAGAGGCGGCATTCATTAAGCAGTGTGATTTCCTGAAGTATGTGGGCTCTCGATGCATCGGCGTATCCGAGCAGAGCTACAGCATCCAGGGAATGCTGGATCATCCCATTCTGGAAGGCAAGTACGTCATGAACGATGAGGAGTGGGATACCCTGGTGAAGGGCCTGAACCGTCTGGGAAAGATCGCAAAAGACAAGGGAATGGTCATGACCTTCCACCATCACATGGGCACAGTGGTGCAGACAGAGGAGGAGATCGACCGGTTCATGGAGTCTGTGGACCCCGATTCTGTGTTCCTGCTCTTTGACAGCGGCCACTGCTCTTTCGCCGGCATTGACCCGGAGAAGGTGCTGAGAAAATATGTAGACCGGGTGCGCCATGTGCATCTGAAAGACCTGCGGACCAGCGTGGTGGAGCAGGCCAGAAAAGAGAAGTGGAGTTTCCTGAAGGGCGTCCGGGCAGGCACCTTTACGGTGCCGGGAGACGGGGATGTGAACTTCGCCCCCCTGTTTGACATTCTGGGAGACGCCGGGTACCAGGGCTGGGTGGTAGTGGAGGCGGAGCAGGATCCCGCCAAAGCCAATCCCCTGGAGTACGCGATGAAAGCAAGAAAATACATTGCCGAGCATACAGGACTGTAAAAAAGAAAGGGAGGAAAGAAAAGAGTATGGCAAAGAAAGTAAAAATCGGACTGCTGGGCGCGGGACGTATCGGAAAACTGCATGGAACCAATGTACAGAACTTTATTCCGGAAGCGGAGATCTCCGTAGTGGCGGATCCT
>DVKB01000025.1 GCA_018716305.1 Candidatus Scatomonas merdigallinarum | reverse complement strand
CCGCCCTAATATGAGCATAAAAGTGGGATGCATATCCCACGATATGCGAATATTGGGTAGGATTGTGGGAGTGCGCAGCACGGAACAATCCGCAGGCATCATAGTTGGGGGCTTTTGACCCCAACATCATTCTATAGTAGCTTCTGTTTTCCTTGTCGGATCGTTTTTATAAATTGCAGCGCATGGGTTTCCTGCAGGACACCTGTCACTCCAGCCGCATATCCCCGCTTCCGGTCCGCAGGATGATCTGAAATTCCGGGGAGGCCCCATAAACCCCCTGGAATCGTTTTGCGTCCTCATCCGCTCCCAGTTCCCGGAACACATCCCCTTCCAGATCTCCGGAACCGGTTTCCGTCTCCAGTCTGAAGGAAACGTCCGCCAGATTCCGGATGTGTACGTCTCCGCTGGAGGTTTCCACCTGAATCGCTTCTCCGCCGCAGTCCAGCAGCACATCCCCGGAACCTGTCTTTACAGCGCGGCTGCCGCTTCCTCCGGGCAGTTCCACATCTCCGGAGCCGGTAGAACCGCGGACCGCTCCCTCCTGGTTTTCTGCCTGTACATCCCCGGAACCGGTTTCAAACTCCAGGCTTCCCCGGCATCCGTAAGTCTGAAGATTGCCGCTGCCTGTATGCACGGTCAAAGCCGCGTCCAGCTGGTCAAGCCGGATGTCCCCGCTGCCGGCAGTCAGGGACAGGCTGCTGCAGGAAAGGCTGTCCGCCTCCACATTGCCGCTGCCGGTGACCACCGTAAGTTTTCCCGCGTACTCCTCCGGCAAAGTAATCTCCGCCCGGCTGATGCCGCTGCCGAAACTGAAAAACCAGAACGCCCCGTAGTCCTTTCCCTTCGTGACCGTCACCCGGCCGCTGTCCTCATCCCGCAGGATCCGGGCAAAATTCTCCTCCTTGGGATCCCCGGAAAAGATTTCCGTCAGCACCATCTGGCTGCCGCCTCCCCGGGAAAATTGCAGATCTACGGAACCGTAATCCAGACGGATCTCCCGGATCCCGGAGAGATCCACTTCCTGGGTGCGCTCTCCCCGCCCCAGGGAAAAGCTCCGCCGCAGGCTTTCCCCGAAGTCTCCCTGTCCCGCCCGGATTCCCCAGATCAGGACCCCGGTAAGAAAGCAGGCAATGGCGGCCAGCAGCAGGATCAATACGATTTTTCCTCTTCTCATACCGGCCCCCCTTACTTCCGCTCCTGCTCCATTACCAGATGTACAATGGTCTGCACGCAGGGAGCAATGAGCCAGATGACCCAGGTAATATACCAGGCCATGGTCCCGAAGCTGATGACAAAATAAAGGATGGTTGCCAGCAGCCAGATCACCGAATCTATGGCCTTGCGCATCTCCCGGCTCCGGTCTGTGCCGCTTTTCCACTCCTTAAATTCCTCTACAATGGTGTCGTCCTTCTTCTCATACTTCTGATATTTCCCGTAAAGTCCGGAGCAATACACCCGCATGCCGGTGGCCACAGCCGTAAAGATCAGCATAACGATAAATCCCGTAAGGCCGTAAACCACATCTACCTCCCCGGTGGAACTGACCCCGTAGCCGATGGCTACTATGATCATCCACACGGCAAACCCTACAATATACAGGCTCACTGACACCGCGTTCAGCAGGGAACGCTTTCTGCGGACGGTAAAATCCTCCTCTTTCCTCTCAGCCGTGTCCAGGGGCTCCGTGAATTCCCGAAACAGTTCCCGCACGTCCCCGGCGGAATCCAGCGCGCACTGGTAGGCATCCTCCTCCCGGTATCCCTGGCCCATCAGGTCCTCGTACCGTTCCTCCATGTTGCCGATGAGTTCTTCTTTCAATTCCAGAACCTTCCGGCTCTTGGGAACGTCCTTTAAAAGTTCGTCCATGAATGTTCTCAGTCTCTCTTTCATTTTCTGCCTCTCCTATCGCAATAATTTGTCAATGAGCTCTTTGGCTTCTTCCCAGTCCCGCTTGTAACCGCAGTAGGCGGCTCTCCCCTCCGGGGTGATGGAGTAATATCTCCGTCTGGCTCCCGTTTTCTGGTTTCCCCAGTAAGCGGTAATATAACCTGCCTGCTCCAGCCTTCGAAAAGCGGTGTACAGGGTGGCTTCCTTTAATTCATACCGGCTGTCCGTCTTCTCCAGGATATCCTTGTTGATCTGATATCCGTAACTGTCCCCTTCCATGAGATGAGACAGGATAATGGCTTCCGTATGGCCCCGGATAATATCCGATGTGATGGACATAGGCTTACCTCCCTTCCTGTTTTACATCATACTTTATAATACCTCATCTGTCAAGGTATATTATTTTTAAAAAACAGACCTCCCATTTCTGAGAAGTCTGTTCCTTTGATTCTGAATCTTCTTCTGTTCTTTCATCCCTCCGGAAACAGGGACAGCATGGTGCCTGCCCGGCTTTCCGTAATGGCGCTGGCATTGTTGACAAAAATCACATCGTCCACCTGATGCTCTTTCACAAACTGGGTCAGGTTTCCGGTATAGTACCGGTAATCCACGACGTACACATTCTGATAATGATCCACCAGCCAGGGAACAAAGGCATTGCCGTAGGACTCCTTGATCACCACGCAGGAAGATCCGTCCTGGATCCCGGGGTTCTGAATCGTGGTAAAAGGATTGTCGCCTCCGATGTAACTGCTGTACTTGGCCCCCGGGGCGTAATCCGTCACATCGCTGACCACAAACCACTGGAACGGCTCCCCCTCTGCCGGCTGAATCAGCGCGTCATTGGTGCCCATGGGCGTGTAGGTCTCCAGGGTATCCGGATTGGCGGCCAAAGCCTCCGCCTGATTGCTGTACGCGTAGAAGCTTCCCAGAAAATCCGGATAGGTCCGGTGTTCAAATTCGGAAAGTTCGTGGGGCCTGATGCCCTTCTGCTCCGCAAAAATCCGATAGGCATAATAGGCGCCCAGCTGGGTCCAGTGGTGATCTGTGCGGAAATAGATGTACTCAGCGTTGTGGCGCACCAGTTCGTCAAAGACATCCACCTTTTTCACGCCGGGATCCAGACGGCTGTAAATATACTGAAAGGCGTCTTTCTGGCTGGAAGCCCCCATCTGCTCCTGGATGTTTTCGTCCAGACATACTCCGAAGCTGGTAGGCGCCAGCAGATCATAAACCCCGACGCCGCTTCCCAGCCTGGCATGTACCGTATTGACCATGGAGGCGTAGGCGTCCGCGCTGGCCTGGCTGAAATAGTAAAGCTCAAAAGCCGTATCTCCCGCAATATACACATCCCCCGCCATTTCCGGCTCCTCATGGATGGTGCCGTCCTCCAGTTCCTGCGTGGGCTCCGGCGTGGGGGTAGAGGTAGCTACCGGCGCCGGTGTCACCACCGCGTCCTCCTCCACATCCGGCACCTCGTCCGCGGTCTGGGCGGATCCCGCCACGATCTGTTCTCCCTGAAATCCATACAGCCCCTCCACTTTGGAGGCACCGCCGATCAGCATTTCCCGCAAAGGATAGGTGTCGGAATACCAGGTTCCCACATCCGTGAACCAGGAGCCGTCCCAGAGGCCTGCGGCAGTCAGTCCGGGAAAAGAGGCCAGGTCTCTTTTTTCGATTTCGGAATGTTTGGGACGCAGAGGAAAGCAAAGTCCCACCGCGAATCCGGCTCCTAAAAGCACCAGAAACACCCGGATGCCGGTCTGATTTACTTTTTTTCTCAGTCTTCTGTATTTTTCCGTCAAAAATTTCCGCTGATATTTTCTCATTTATGTTTGTTCTCCCACCGTTTCGCGCGGCAATTTTAAAATTGATTGTAGAGGAAAGGCGTATAGCTGCTGCCCGCCAGCATCATCACGGAAACAATCAGCAGCAGGGCTGCCCCTCCGATAGAAATTCCGCGGATCACCACCGCCGTCCTCTGCCGGTTCTGTCCCAGTTTAGAAACAAAGTCCGCGGCTGTCCGCAGCACCGGCGTCACTGCCAGGACAGCGACAATCAGGAACAGAATATTATTTTTCAGCGTCAGGGCTGTCACCGTGCTGGTGAACCCGTTTCCGTTGAGTCCCAGCAGGCCCCGGAAAGCCAGCCCCATATTGCCGAAATCCTCAAACCGGAAAAAGATCCAGCCGAAGAACACCACTGCCAGGGTATACAGGCGGCTCAGCGCCGGACGCATCTGAAATCCTATGCGTTTCCAGTAATTCTCCAGCACGATAAAGGCGAAATAGTAAATTCCCCAGAGTACAAAGTTCCAGCTGGCTCCGTGCCAGAGTCCGGTTAACGCCCAGACTGCCAGCAGGTTCAGCGTAGTGCGCCGCAGGCTGCAGCGGCTTCCTCCCAGAGGGATATAGACATAATCTCTGAAAAAGGAACTCAGACTGATATGCCACCGCCTCCAGAAATCTTTCACAGAGACAGCCATATAGGGATAGTTAAAGTTTTCAGGATAATGGAAACCGGCCATGCGTCCCAGCCCCAAAGCCATATCCGAGTACGCGGAGAAATCCAGATACAGCTGCAGCATGTAGCAGAGAGAACCCAGCCATACGGCAGCAGCCGGGGCAGAGGCCACATTCCCGTCCAGAGGAAGGAAGGCGGAGGCCATCTCTCCGCAGTGGTCAGCCAGAATCGCCTTTTTCCCCAGTCCCACACAGAACCGCACAGCTCCTTCCAGAAAACCGCTGTAGGTCATCCTGCGCTCCCGCAGCTCTGTCTGCATCTGCTCATAGCGCACAATAGGTCCCTGGGTACACTGGTGAAAAATACTGGTGTACAGAAGCAGCATCCAGTAGGTCTCCTCCGGCTCTGTCTTCTCCCGGTAAACATCCGCCACATAGGAAATGAGCTTAAACGTATAGAAAGAAATTCCCAGAGGCAGCGCGATCTCCACCCCGCCGGAAACCCGGAACAGCGCTCCGAAGGTTCCCAGGAAGAATCCGGTATATTTAAAAATCCCCAGCACCGCCAGAAAAATAACCACAGACAGGATCAGCCATCGTTTTCTTCTTTTGTCCTCTCCGGGATATTTCCGGATCTGCAGTCCGCTCAGCCAGCCCACCGCAGTCATTGCCAGCAGAAGAAGCAGGTAGCGCACTCCCCCCCAGCAATAGAAAATCAGCGAGGCCGCCAGAAGCACTATATTCTTTTTTCTGATCCCCGTGGTTTTATAATATGCCAGAAGAAAAACCGGCAGAAAGAAAAACAAGAAAAATAAACTGGAAAACGACATAGACTCCCCTTCAATAAAAATAAAATACCCATGGATGCTCTCCCCAGCGCTCCATGGCCCTCGTGTAATTATCCGCCGAATTTTGTCGGCATCAACATCAGTTTTATTATACTGTTCTTTTCCCGGCTGTCAACAGAATCCCCCAAAATATTTACCCATTCTTCGGATTGTAAAAATTTGTACAAAAAAATTTAAAACAATTTCAGATTTTCGGCACAATTATTTTTGAATGCGTGTTATAATACATTTGTAACAAGAAGACAGCATACCTGACAGCGTCTGCGCGTTTTCACAGACCTTCTGCCGGGCATTCAGATTTTGGAGGAAAAGGTAAATGAATACTTTAAAAGCTGAAAAAAGAGACATGAGCGTCAAGGCAAAGAGACTGAGAAGAGAAGGTTATGTAACCGGCAATGTTTTCGGCAGGGAGATAGAGGGTTCCATCCCTGTAAAGATTGAAAAGACCGCCGCGGAAAAGCTTCTGAAAACCAATGGCAAAGGCAGCCAGATCCTGCTGGATGTGGATGGCGCCGTCCACAACGTTCTCATCAAGGAAGTTCAGTATGATTCCATGAAAAATCAGATTGATGAGATGGATTTTCAGGCCCTGGTAAAGGGCGAGAAGGTGCATTCCACAGCGGAGATTTTCCTGCTCAACCACGAAATGGTCAACACCGGCGTTGTTCAGCAGCTTCTTCATGAAGTGGCTTACCGGGCAGATCCCGCCCATCTGGTAGACAAGATCGAGGTGGATGTGGTCGGTATGAAAGCCGGGGATATTATAAAGGTAAAAGATCTCGCCATCGCCAAAGACGAGAACATTGATCTGCAGACCGATCCGGAAGCAGATGTGGCCACGGTAACAGAAGTCCACGCGGCTCCTGAAGCGGAAGAAGAGGCTGAGGAGAACGCTTAAGCCCGCCGGACGGTGAAAAAAGAGGATTGGCACAAAGGCCTCAGGCCGGTGCCGGTCCTCTTTTTTGCTGTCAGAGAAGTAACCGGGAAACGCCTCACAGTCTCAGGGTCCGTCTATTTGTCCAAAACTTCCAGGAAAACGCAAGAGAATTTAGCTCTTTTATAAATCCTTCATTGTATTCACCGGGAATATCAGCTATAATTTACATATCTACACAAAATACCAAAAAGGAGGTTGCTTATGGCAGACAAATTCCAACAAAAACAGGCACGGGTGAATGCGGCGGTTGCATTACAGGAAGGAGACCGGGTTCCTTTCGCGCCGAAATTCGGCTACGGCGCCTACGTTCAGGCCAGTGGGATCAGCATGTATGAGGGGTTGATGGATCTTAGGAATATGAAGGACGGCGTCACTCATTTTCTCAGCAACTACGATATTGATTTATATTGGAATCCGGCTGCTTACCCCATCAAAGTTCTGGAAGCCCTGGATTCAGTTGCCATCAACTGGCCGGGCCCCAGCGGATGCCTGAGCCGCAGTTCCGGTTACCAGATCAACGATATTACGTATCTGCAGATGGATGAATACGATGAATTTCTCCGCGATCCGTCAAAATTTTTTATGACAAAGGTGTATCCTCGCAGACACAAAAGACTGGCAGGCTTGGCTAAAGTCAGTTTTCAGGATGTGGTGGAATTCGGCCACTACGCATCCTTCGGCATTTTCACCGATCCGGAAGTGAAGGAAGCGCTGGTAGCCCTGATGGAAGCCGGAAGAAAGGCAAATGAATGGGTCGCCGCCCAGGGAGAACTGATCCAGCTGGCGGAGGAGCTGCAGACGCCTCCCGGCTGCACTCTGGGGCAGAACGCGCCTTATGATATGCTTGCGGATAACCTGCGCGGCTACATTAATGTACCGATGGATATCTTTGAGGTGCCGGACAAAGTGCTGGCAGCCATCGACTTCTTTACGGAAATCGCAGTGAAAAGTGTACACGGGCTGAAAGAAAATGGCGTAAAATATGTATTTATGCCCCTCCATGGCGGCACAGATATCATGATGAGCAATGAGACCTACGAAAAATTCTACTGGCCTTCCCTCTACCGGGTCATTGAAGAAATCATTGCCTGCGGCATGGTTCCTTATGTATTCTGCGAAGGGCCTTACAATACCCGTCTGGAAATCATGAAACAGGTTCCCAAGGGAAAATGTATTTTCATGTTTGAAGAAGTGGATATTGCTAAAGCGAAAAAGATCTTGGGCGATACCGCCTGCATCTGCGGCAATCTTCCTACTGCGGATCTGATTTACGGCAAAAAGGAGGACATTATAGAAAAAACCAAGAGAATGCTGGATGCCTGCGCGCCGGGCGGCGGCTTTATCATGGATAGTTCCATCGTAATCGATGAATACAAGGAAGAAAATTTCGATGCCTGGTACGAAACCACGCTGAAATACGGCAGCTACAAATAAGAGGAAGCTCTGCCGCAAAGACGGATAAAAAACAAAAACACTCGCCAGATATAGAGTCAAAAACCCCGATGCGGGCATGCGGGGCATCGAACCGGCAGCGATGCAAGCATCGGGGTATCTGACCCTCTCCTGAAACATGTGGTGCATCTCGACAAAGACACCCTGATCCCCCTGTCCAACCGGGTATTTGCAGCCGCCCATGAGCCGGTAAACCGCAGTTCCCGGTTCTTTGAAGAAAATATCCGGGACTACGAATATGAAACCATCGTGGATATCGGCGTGGAAGCCCTGGAATACGACGATATTGTGCTGATCAACGCCCCCTTTACCAAAGAGGTACATAACGAAGAAACTCTGGAGCGTTTCCGCACAAAGCTCCGGACAAAAGGAGCGAAGCTTGTGATCATCTGGGTGGTGACAGACCCGGAAGTCTGCCACCAGAGAATGGTCGAGCGCAATTCTGACCGGGATACATGGAAACTGGAACACTGGGATGAATATATCAAAACTGTTGACTTCTCCATTCCGAAGCCGCTGGAACGTCTGGATGCCGGACATGACCTGATCCTGTTCCACAATTCTTCCGACGCGGAATTCGAGAAATCCATGCAGAGGATCCTGCCTCAGTTGGAAGAAGACGACTGATCCGGTTTCCTCCCGGGGGATTTCGTATCCATCCTGGTCGCGATCATATGGACAATATAGGGGATCAGGATGACCGGGATCGCAAGGTAAGCGATCAGGCTGTATGCCTTCTGGATCAGAGTCAGAAGACCGAACTGGGCAATGCCGAAATCTACGATACAGCAGATAAGCGCCGCGGCGATCTCTTTTTTTCCGATCTTTGGCTTTGGGGAAGTTTCCGCTGGTTTCCTCTGTTCTTTGCAGATCCTTTTTACCATGGCCGCAACCATATTTACCGCAGTAGACACTGCCCCCAGGATGATCAGCAGGGAGATCAGCGGAGTCATGAAAGAAGCCCCCACGCCCTTCTGCACCATAAAGAGTGTGGGAACGCTGGCGTCTGCCATGCCCGGATCGGCAGATACGGTCATCAGTCCCAGGACGACCATAACCATCATCAGGGCATTCACCACAATTCCGGCGCCCATACTTTTTTCTGCATCAGAAGGCTTTTCAAAAGAGCTGGCATGCTGGACAAACACAGCGATATTGGACAGCTGAAAGGTCCCGTACAGAAATGCGGAATAAACCGCGCTCCCCAGCGGAAGTTCTGCTGATTTCATACTCCCTGCCGCTTTGGCAATTCCGTCCATACCCGACGCGATATTGGGAATATAAACGATCAGCAGGCCTGCAATAATGCATATGGACAGGATCGAAGCCACTTTCCGTACCAGGTCTGTCCCAAACACAGCCACAGCAAAGATAAAAATTCCGATCAGGAACGTACACAGCAGATACGGAAGCCCGGTAAGGGCGCTCAGCGTAGCGCCGCCTGTCGCAAAGGCAACCGCCGGCGCCACGCACATCACACAGATATAGAGGACCTCAAACAGGTTGGAAAACACCGGGGCAAACCGCCCGTAAAAAGCATTGTTGTAGGACCGGTAATCATACACCTCATGCTTTCTTGCAAAGCGGAGGCTGTAGGCAAAAAAGACGCCGTTGTAAACCATCGCCAGCACCGGCAGGATCAGACATGCGATCCCATACTTTACAAAATAACTGTAAATCTGTGCCCCGGAGGCAAAGCCGCCGCCAAAGTGTGTGGTAAACCATACGAAAGCCACCCCCAGTATCACCGCTGTATTTTTATTCTTCTTTGCCTGCATCTTTTCTCACCCTTTCTTTCAGCCTGGCCATGGCCTCTGTCAGCATTTCTTCCGTTACTCTGTATGGATAGTGGGCTACGTCCGACATATCCGGGATCCGCTTCCTGCATTCTTCCCACTGTTTCTCTGTAATCTCAATCTCCTCCAGGGATACCGGAAGCCCTAATGTGCGGTTCAGCCGGTAGATCTTCTCAAATTCCTCTTCCTGTCCATCCACAAGAAGCGCCAGCAGAACGCCGAATCCCACCACTTCCCCGTGGAGATGCCGCTCTTCGATCACCGGATACGCCGTCAGGGCATAAAACACCGCGTGTGCCAGACCGCTGTTATAATCCGGCGTATAATCCTTTGTCAGAAAGATGGAGGCGATCCCCGTGGTCACGATAATGGCAAGCACCGCCTGCTCCACATCATAGGTACAGCGCCCGTTCCGGTGATCCGCCAGCGCCTTCGGGCCATACTCCAGGAGCGGATCCCGGCACATACGGCTCACTGCAGCTCCCAGAGCTGTAAAATGCTCCAGCCGCTCCCCCCTGGATGAGATCACAGCCTCATAATACTTCGCATAGGTATCCCCGATCCCCGCCCACATATACTGGGCAGGCGCCTTGGCGATGATCTCTGTGTCAATAAAAGAATGCATCACCGGTCTGATAAAGAAGTGCGGTTTCAGAAAAGTCCCATCCTCATTGTACATGATGGAGACCGATGTGCATGCAGAGCAATTAGACGCAATCGTAGGGAACGCAAAAACCGGCTTGTCATCTGTGATGCAGAGACATTTCACCGTATCCAGCGCCTTGCCGCCGCCGACTCCGAACACCATGTCCGCTTCCTGATAGAGCGGCAGGCTGCGCAGATGCTCCACTGTGGCATATGTACAGTTCTCCCCGTAGATTTTTTTTCCGATGATCTGAAGATCTGTTTTCTCCACATAAGAACAGATCTTGCCGTAAGCCGCGTCCAGAGCTTTCCTTCCGCCGATCACAAGGACCTTCTTCCCGTAGGATTCACAGACCGGTCCGATCTTGTCATAAATCCTGTCCCCGATAGAATAATTCGGGAGATGTACTTCATAATTTTCCAGTTTCAT
>DVKB01000024.1 GCA_018716305.1 Candidatus Scatomonas merdigallinarum | reverse complement strand
AGCATCCATAAGAGCAAGGGCCTGGAATTTCCCATTGTCTTTTTAAGCGGTACCGCCAAGATGTTCAATAAGCAGGATACCAGGAGCCGGGTGGTCTTTCATCCTGACTTCGGCATCGGCGTGGATGCGGTGAATCCCGCTCTTCGGGTGCGGTCGGTGACGCTGATGAAAAAGGTCTTTCAGAATAAACTGCTGCTGGAGAATCTGGGAGAAGAATTGCGCGTGCTCTACGTTGCCATGACGAGAGCCAGAGAAAAACTGATTCTGACAGGCGCCAAAAAGAAAATGAGGGAGTATCTGGGCAAGCTGGCCGATGGAATCGATCCGGGGGATCGGAGACTGGGATACGATGCACTGATCGGCGCTGACTGCTATCTGGACTGGATCGTACCGGCGTCTATGAAGCATCGGGCGGCCGCTCCCATCTACGCGGCCATAGAAAAACCGGTGCCCGTTTCGTCCGTTCTCTACCATGATCCGGCGCAGCTGCGGACGGAACTTATGGGGATAGAAGATGTCTTCATGGAAACGGTATCCAGGGAGGCCAAGAAGACGGCGGACAAGCGGTTTCTGGCTGAGATTGATATGGAGACAACGGAAAATGAAAAAGAGGCCGAATGGATCGACGCCTGTTTTTCGTATCCCTATCATTATAACGATCTGGAACAGGTATATGCCACCGTCTCTGTATCGGATTTAAAAAGGCAGCACCTTTTGGAAGAAGAGGCGGCATCCCTGGTGGAGGACGGCGGACGCCTGGATGAAAAAGAGGGACTGGGAGATAGGCCGGAGGAAGAGAAAACGGTGCCGAAATTCCTTATGGAAGAGGAAGAGGTGGCCGGGGCCAGACGGGGAACCGTTTATCATAGAATTATGGAATGGCTGGATCTGAAGGCGCTGTATGCCACAGGATGCATGGAGGACGGTCTGGAGACAAGGCGGGCCAGGGATATCCTGGAGGGCTGGCTGGTTTCCATGCTGGACCGGATGGAGGCTGAGGGGCGTCTGACGGAACGGGAGAGAAAGGCGGTTTGGACACCGGATTTAAGCGGATTTTATCTGTCGGCTCTGGGGAGACGCATGGTAAAAGCGGCGGTCCATGGAACCCTAAAGAGGGAGCAGCAGTTCCTTCTGGGCGTTTCCCCGTCGCAGTTGTATCCGGATATCAAGGCGCCGGAGGATGAGATTTTGATGATTCAGGGCGTGATCGATGCCTGGTTTGAAGAAAATGGGAAACTGATTCTGGTGGATTACAAGACGGACCGGGTGGAAGAGGGAAACGAGGCTGTTTTGCTGAACCGCTACGGCGTTCAGATATTCCAATACGAGAGGGCGCTGCGGATGATCACAGGAAAAGAAGTGGGAGAAGCGTGGATTTATTCCTTTTCCCTCAGACGAGGGGTGAAGGTGACGTAAAGAGGGTTCAAAGTGAAACCCCGCAGGCCGGTGAATGTTTACGGAAATATAAGAATTGGCGAGGAGTGATGAGGATGGTAACGCTTAACATGTGAGAGCTTATGAAGCTTTGAATGTCTCGAAATTACCTAATATAACTAATGAAGAGAGGACACTGATGAAAAGCAGATTAATACGAATGACAGAGGGGAAACCGGGAAAACTGATTTTACAGTTTGCCCTGCCCCTGATGCTGGGGAGTATTTTCCAGCAGACGTATACGATTGTGGATACGGCGGTGGTCGGCCAGGTGGTCGGGGTGGATGGCCTGGCTGCCCTTGGGGCGGCGGATTGGTTTAACTGGCTGAGCCTGGGGATCTGTACCGGCCTGGCCCAGGGATTTTCTATTCTGATCGCCCAGTTTTTTGGGGCGAAGGATGAATTTCGGCTGAAAAAGGCAGTGGCCATGTCGTTTCTTTTGACGCTGGCTGCCGCGGTGATTTTGACAGCCATATTTCAGATCGCAGCCGGTCCGGTCCTTCATTTAATGGGGACGGATCCGAGCATCATGGAGGGTTCCATGACCTATGTCCGGATTTGCTTCAGCGGAATCTGCGTGGTGCTAAGCTACAATGTGCTGGCTGCCATTCTGCGCGCCATCGGAGACAGTACCACGCCTTTGGTGGCCATGGTCATAGCGGCGGCCATCAATGTGGGACTGGATTTGTTATTTGTGGCGGGATTCGGCTGGGGAATCGCAGGAGCGGCGTCAGCCACGGTAATCGGACAGTTTTTCTCCGCAGTATACTGTCTGATCCGCCTGTCCGGGATGGAGGTCATGCGGTTAAAGCGGGTTCATTGGAAACCGGATAAAACGATACTGACCCGTCTGCTGACCCTGTCCGGTCCTCTGGCCTTCCAGAGTACGGTCATCGCCGTGGGCGGCATGATTCTGCAGTCCATCGTCAACACCTTCGGCGTCATTTTTGTGGCCGGATTTACCGCGACGAATAAATTGTACGGTCTGCTGGAACTGGCAGCCATCTCCTTCGGCCATGCCGTGTCCACCTATACAGGTCAGAATCTGGGAGCCAGAAACTATCAGAGAATCAAAATGGGAGTCCGCGCCGGGGCCAAGATGGCAGTCCTGACTGCGCTGGTGACCTCCGCGGTCATGATCGTGTTTGGACGGTTTTTCATTTCCCTGTTTGTGGATGCAGGAAATGCGGATGCCGACGCAGTGATGACGTATGCCTATCACTTTTTATTTACCATGTCCGTCTTCTTGTTCATCCTGTATCTGCTCTACATCTTCCGCTCCGCCCTCCAGGGCATGGGAAATACCGGTATCCCCATGGTATCGGGGATCGCGGAGCTGGTGATGCGCATCGGAAGCGCCCTGCTTCTCCCCCATGTCATCGGGGAATACGGGATCTACATGGCGGAGGTGCTGGCCTGGGCAGGCGCCACAGCGCTGCTGGTGATCTGCTACTTTCGGACAGAACGGAGATTCCCAAAAGAAGGGGAAAGCCAGCACCTTTTGGATTGACGGAACGCCCGGTTTGCGCTATACTCAAACATAATACACAAGAATTTAGGAGGATGTTATGGCGACAGATCGTTATTCAAGCCCGCTGTCAGAGCGGTATGCAAGCAAGGAAATGCAGTATATTTTTTCCCAGGACAAGAAGTTCCGCACATGGAGGAGACTTTGGATCGCTCTCGCAGAGACGGAAAAAGAACTGGGATTAAATATCACAGACGAGCAGATTGAAGAGCTGAAGGCTCATAAAGATGACATCAATTATGAGGTGGCAAAGGAAAGAGAAAAACTGGTGCGTCATGATGTGATGTCCCATGTTTATGCATATGGCGTACAGTGTCCGAAGGCAAAGGGAATCATCCATCTGGGTGCGACCAGCTGTTATGTGGGAGATAATACGGATATTATCATCATGACAGAAGCCCTTCGTCTGGTGAGAAAGAAGTTAATCAATGTAATCAACGAGCTGTCAAAATTTGCGGATCAGTATAAAGCGCAGCCCACATTGGCATTTACCCATTTCCAGCCGGCGCAGCCGACGACAGTGGGCAAGCGCGCCGCATTATGGCTGATGGATCTGACCCTGGATTTGGATGATTTGGATCATGTGCTTTCCACCATGCGCCTTTTGGGGTCCAAGGGTACCACAGGAACACAGGCGTCTTTCCTGGAGCTGTTCAATGGGGATCATGAAACCATCAAGAAGATCGATCCGATGATCGCCAAGAAGATGGGATTTGAGGGATGCTATCCGGTTTCCGGGCAGACCTATTCCAGAAAGGTGGACAGCCGTGTGCTGAATGTGCTGGCCGGCATTGCTCAGAGCGCCCACAAGTTTTCCAATGATATCCGTCTTCTGCAGCATTTAAAAGAAGTGGAAGAGCCGTTTGAAAAGAACCAGATCGGTTCCTCCGCCATGGCGTATAAGAGAAACCCCATGAGAAGTGAGCGTATCGCCTCTCTGGCCAATTATGTCATGGCAGATGCCATGAACCCGATGATGACCGCTTCCACCCAGTGGTTCGAGCGTACGCTGGATGATTCGGCAAACAAGAGAATCAGCGTGCCGGAAGCATTTCTGGCCATCGACGGTATTCTGGATCTGTATTTGAACGTGGTGGATGGTCTGGTGGTATATCCCAAGGTGATCTACAAGCATATGATGGCCGAGCTGCCGTTTATGGCCACAGAAAACATCATGATGGATGCCGTAAAGGCAGGCGGAGACAGACAGGAGCTGCATGAGAGAATCCGTGAACTGTCCATGGAAGCGGGACGCCATGTCAAAGTGGAAGGACAGGACAATAACCTTCTGGAGCTGATCGCAGCGGATCCGGCGTTCAATCTGAGCCTGGATGACCTGAAGAAGTCCATGGATCCGGCCCGCTATACGGGAAGAGCCAAAGAGCAGGTGGAAGAATTCCTGGCGGAAGTCATTCAGCCAATCCTGGATGCCAACAAAGAAGATCTGGGCCTGACGGCGGAGATCAATGTATAATATTGGGTAGGATTGCGGGAGTGCGCAGCACGGAACAATCCGCAGGCATCATAGTTGGGGGCTTTTGACCCCAACATCATAAATAATATGAGTAGCCCGACAAATGGGCATGAGACACGGATTGCTCCGCACTTCGTGCTCCCGCAATCCTAAAAACACCTCAAATCCGCTCATTTTCTGCGAAAAAATGGCTGCTTTTCGGTGTTTTGTGGATGAGATAGAAAAAGCCTGTAAACACGCATAAACAGCATGCTTACAGGCAAAACACTCACCTGCGGAAGATGGGACTTGAACCCACACGACATTGCTGCCACAAGATCCTTAGTCTTGCTCGTCTGCCAGTTCCGACACTTCCGCATTTTCTTCCGCCCGGGAAATATCCCGAACAACAGAGATGATTATAGCATTAAAATTTCATTCCGTCAACTGTTTTTTTATTCCACCCGCAAAGCTGTCACCGGATCGCTCTTGGCGGCTTTTCTGGCAGGCAGCAGACCGCTGATCAGGGTAAGGACAATGCTGAGAATCACCAGTACCGCCGCTCCCACAGGAGGCAGGCTTCCGCTGATCTCATCGGTTTTGGCAAAATAGTGAATGGCCGCGTTGCCCGGGATCAGCAGCAGCAGGGTCACGCCGATGCCCAGAAGCCCGGCGCAGGCTCCGATGATGAAGGTCTCCGCGTTGAATACCTGAGACACATTCCGCCGGGAAGCTCCGATCGCCCGGAGGATACCGATCTCCTTGCGCCGCTCCAGAACGCTGATGTAGGTGATAACCCCGATCATAATGGAGGATACCACCAGAGAAATGCCCACAAAGGCAATGAGTACATAGCTGATGATATTGATGATCTCGGTGACAGAGGACATAAGCGATCCCACCATATCAGTGTAAGAGATTACCTGATCCTCTCTGCCCTCCGCCTCCATGCGGCTGTTGTAATCGTCCAGAATGCCGGTAATTTTTTCTTTGCTCTCAAAATCCAGAGGATAGATGTCGATGCCGCTGGGATCTTCAAAATCCGCGTACCCGAATTTCGCCAGGTTGCCTTCATAAGTGGCGTTTTCCGCGGAACCCATGGACATCATCAGCGCCTCCAGTTCCTCCCCGTTCATATTAAAATGGAAAGCGTCCGCAAAGACTTCTCCATCAATACTCATAGCCGCTTCCAGTTCTTCTCCCAGGCGGCTGAACGCCCCGGCCATGGCCTCTTCCATTCCCGAGGCCATCTGATCCATCATCTGGCCCAGGGCAGAGCGGATCCCGCTCTCCAGATTTTCTCCCAGGGCTTCCCCGTAAGCGCTCATAGTCTGGCCCATATAAGTCTCCAGCGAACCGGCGATCTGCTGTTCCAAGGCCTGCGTATCCACCATGGACGCCATGCCCCGGGCCAGAAGTTCCCGGGCCTTTGGAGTACCGAGATAATCAGCGAAATATTCTCCCATGCGGCTTACATCCGGCAGCCCATTGGAACTGGCATATTCTCGATAGCCCCCGTACAGATCTGCCGCCAGGGCTTCCAGCTGCTCCGGGGGAACGGTGATTTCTCCTTCCGGAAATACTTCCGAGGACCACTGATCCAGGATCTCTCCGGCTTCCTCCGTCCGGAGATATTCCAGCAGGTATTCTTCCAGCCGGTCCGGGTCCGTCCAGCCATTGGCCGCCGCATATTCTCCGTATCCGGCCAGAACCCGGCCAAAAAGATCCTGCAGCTCTTCTTTGGTAACCCGGTAATCCCCGTTGCTGTCAATGATGGCCTGGATATGCCGGGACAGAATATCTCCCGCCTCTTCTGTACGGAGATATTCCAGCAGATTTTCACCCAGACCGGAATAGTCCGCTTCCGGATGCTCCGCGGCATATTCGCCGTACCCATCCAGCAGACCCTGCGCCAGCTGCCTCAGGGAATCTTCTGAAATCCGGATCTCAAGATTTTCCATAAGACCGCTCAGGCTGAGAGACGGCATGCCGGGAACCTCCACCTGCACAGCGCCCAGATCCACCAGACCGGAAAGATCCAGGGACTCTCCCGCCTGGCTGAAGGTGCCGGAAAGATCCAGGGAGCCGGCCAGTTCTTCCGCTAGAGCATCCTGGTCTACCTGAAAAAGTTCTTCCAGAGCTTCTGTGTCCACGGTAAGCAGAGAATCCATGTCAAATTCTGTATCCGTCTTCTCTTCGCCGAAGGCGTCCCCGGTAAGCACATCCACATCCGGCCGTGCCAGCTGATCCTGTACGATCCGGCTTTCCGCCGCTTTCTCCGCCACATGGGCGGTAAGGGAAGCGGGATAAGCGATCCCGGAAGTCAGCACAAACCCATTGGCGTCCTTTGCCGGCTGAACCACACCCACTACGGAAATGTCTTCCCCTTGCCGCACCAGCCCTTTCATATAATCGGCATCCTGAGATTTGTCGACCCATACCTGATACTGGCTGTCGTACTGGTAGCAGTCTGCCGGATTTACCAGTTTAAAAGAAGTTCCCAGCACGTCCTCATAGGAATAGGTTCCATAGTCCTCCGGTGTCTCCACCGGTTTTTCATCTATGAATTCCTGGATCATTTCATCCAGCTCCAGGGCGTCCCGCAGTCCCAGGGTGTAGAGCATAAAATCGCTGATGCTGCCGTCCTCCGTCAGCACCACCACACATTCCTGATAATTTTCCGGCCAGCGTCCCGCCTTCACCTCATACTGCTCTTCATACAGGGAGGCTTCCTCCGGCATCTGATAGAACACATCCGTGCTCATCATCGTGGACATGAGGCTGTTGGAACTGCTGCCGGAACCCAGTCCCAGTTCCTGAAAGGACACATCCGGATGAACCTGGCGGATACTGCCGCCGCTCTCCCTGTAAATGTGGGGCGCCGCGCTGTAGGTATACTCGATGGCGCTGGTGCAGTCACGGATGCCGCTGTTTCCGCTGTCCAGATACTTCTTTAAAGATGCCAGATCATTGGAATTGGTAGAAGAAACCAGATTTTTGAGGATTTCAAATACTCCTACCTCCTGATCTCCCGCCGCTTTCTCTCCGCCTCCCCCGGCGCCTATATTCATCATCGAGGCAAAGTCCAGGCCCGTGCTCTGGATCTGCACCGGATATTCCGCCAGGGTTTCCTCCTCCAGACCATCGATATAGGCGTTGGCGCCGGTAGACACAGCCAGAATCAACGCGATGCCGATGATACCGATGGAACCTGCAAAAGAGGTCAGCAGGGTCCTGGCTTTTTTGGTTCTCAGATTGTTGAAGCTCAGAGAAAGGGCTGTCAGAAAGGACATGGAAGCCTTTCCCATCTTTTTGTGAACCGGCGGAGCCTCCTGCCCGGTCTCAGGCTGAAACGGGCGGCTGTCGGACTGGATCTTTCCGTCCCGGAGACGGACGATCCTGGTGGCGTATTCCTCCGCCAGTTCCGGATTGTGGGTCACCATAACCACCAGCCGGTCCCTTGCCACTTCCCGGAGAAGTTCCATAACCTGCACGCTGGTCTCGCTGTCCAGCGCCCCGGTAGGCTCATCCGCCAGGAGAATATCCGGGTTATTGACCAGAGCTCTGGCAATGGCTACCCGCTGCATCTGTCCGCCGGAAAGCTGGCTGGGCTTTTTGTGGAGCTGATCCGCCAGACCCACCCTCGCCAGGGCCTCCACGGACCGCTTTCTCCTCTCTGCCTTGCTGATGCCGGAGATGGTCAGGGTCAATTCCACATTGGCCAGAATTGTCTGATGTGGGATCAGATTATAACTCTGAAACACAAATCCGATGGTATGATTCCGGTAAGCGTCCCAGTCCCTGGATCTATATTTTTTTGTAGACACTCCGTTAATGATCAGATCGCCGCTGTCGTAGCTGTCCAGTCCGCCGATGACATTGAGCAGTGTAGTCTTTCCCGAACCGCTGGGGCCGAGGATTGCCACAAACTCGCTGTCCCGAAGATTCAGGCTCACATGATCCAGCGCCTTCTGCACCAGATTCCCGGTGCGGTATTCCTTACAGATATTTTTGATCTGCAGCATGTTTTTATGTCTCCTTTTATATTAAGAGTTGCCCGACAAATGGGCATGAGACACGGATTGCTCCGCACCTCGCTGCGATACCAGGCCATTATAGCACTAAAACAGGGAAGATTCCACTGTATTCTCTTTCCCGCGGAATCCGTCGGATATCGTGAAAAAGGGACCTTTTCGGTCCCTTTTTCTGACGTCTTACATATTATTGACCGCGGTCAGCAGCGCGTCGATGCTGGCACGGATAATATCCGGATCCACCCCGGCTCCCCAGGAAAGGCTTCCATCGGGCTTCTTCAGCCCCACATAGGCGATTGCCTTGGAACTGGAGCTCTGGCTCAGGGCGTGCTCCTGATAGGTCATCAGGTCAAATTTCAGATTGTATGCCTTCTTGATGGCGTTGCTCACCGCGTTGAGACGGCCGTTGCCCTCGGCGTATACTTTATGAAATTCTCCGCCGTCGTATTTGGTATTGATCTCCGCCTCAATGCGTCCCTCTGCCAGCTGTTTAAAGTGAACGCCGTCGATGGTGTAGGGCTTGTTGATATTCTCAAAGGTCTGTTTGAAGAGGCTGTAGATCTCATCCGGATGCAGTTCCTTGTGCAGATGGTCGGAGAGATCCTTGGCCGCGTATCCCATGGCCTCCCGCATCTTAGGCGGAAGGTTCAGGCCGTAATTCTTCTCCAGGATATAGCCTACGCCGCCCTTTCCTGACTGGCTGTTGATACGGATTACATCCGCGTCGTAGTTGCGTCCCACATCTGTGGGATCAATGGGCAGATAGGGTACCGTCCAGTGGTCCATATCATTTTCCACTCTCCAGTGCATGCCTTTGGCAATGGCGTCCTGATGGGAGCCGGAGAAAGCCGCGAAGACCAGCGCCCCGCTGTAGGGGCATCTCTCATCCACCTGCATACCCGTATACTTCTCATACTGCTCGCAGATATCCGGCATATTGGAAAAATCAAGCCGGGGATCCACGCCCTGGGAATACATGTTCATGGCCAGTGTCACAATATCTACATTGCCGGTGCGCTCCCCGTTTCCGAAAAGGGTTCCCTCAATCCGGTCCGCTCCCGCCAGCAGTCCCAGCTCCGCGTCCGCCACGCCGGTTCCCCGGTCGTTATGGGGATGAAGAGAGAGTACCACATTTTCCCGGTATTTCAGATTTTTACTCATATACTCAATCTGGCTGGCGTAATCATGGGGCATAGAAAGCTGTACCGTGCTGGGCAGGTTGATCACAGCCTTCCGGTCCGCCGCGGGCTGCCACACATCCAGCACTGCGTTGCAGACTTCCAGGGCATATTCCGGCTCTGTGCCGGTAAAACTTTCCGGACTGTACTCAAAGCGGTACTTTTCTCCGCACTCCTCCGTAAGCTCCTTCAGAAGCTTCGCCCCCTCCACAGCAATCTTTAAAATCTCTTCTTTTGATTTGCGGAACACCTGCTGCCTCTGGGCGAAAGAGGTGGAATTATATACGTGGACAATGGCGTTTTTGCAGCCCTTCAGAGACTCAAAAGTTTTGCGGATGATATGCTCCCTGGCCTGGGTCAGCACCTGGACCGTCACATCCTCCGGAATCAGATCCTGCTCGATCAGAGCCCTTAAAAATTCATACTCTGTCTCGGAAGCGGCGGGAAATCCCACTTCTATTTCTTTAAAACCGATTTTTACCAGCAGCTTGAAAAAATCAATTTTCTGCTCCAGGGACATAGGGATTACCAGAGCCTGGTTTCCGTCCCGCAGATCCACGCTGCACCACACCGGCGCCTTCTCCACGCTGTCCTTTCTCGCCCAGTCCAGGCATTCCACCGGCGGCATGTAATACTGCTTGTGATACTTGCTGCAATTCATCATGATTTGCGCTCCTCCTTCAAATGAATGTATGATTCTGAAAAATTAAAAAGCCCTTCATCCCCTGCATCTTCTGCAGGAGACGAAAGGCTGTATATACAGTCCCTACGCGGTACCACTCCTTTTTTGCGGCCCAGGCCGCACACTCACCGGATACGGGTTCTGAAAACCTTATATCCTCTCCCCTGTAACGGTGGGAATCCGTCTGCGCCTACTCTCGGAAAATTTCGGACAGCCGCTCAGAGGTCAGTTCCACAGCTTCCTTCCGCCGCTTTCCACCAGCCAGCAGCTCTCTGCCATCAGGAAAAAAGTGTACTCTTCCTCGTCCACGCATTTGCGGTATCTGTGTATAAGGATACCATCCGGAAGCAAGATTTGTCAACTGTTTTATTCCGAACCTTCCTGGTTCTTCCATTGGGTTCCAATGATTTCTCCCTGATCCATTTCATAGATTTTGTCGCACAATACCCGGATATCTTCCTGGCTGTGGCTTGCCAGAAGAATGGTTTTTCCCTGACCGCGAAATTCCAGCAGCAGCTTCCGCATTTCTTCCACACCTCGGTTATCCAACCCGTTCATAGGCTCGTCTAATATGAGGATTTCCTGATCTTCCATGACCGCCTGGGCCAACGCCAGCCGCTGCCGCATGCCCATAGAATATTTTCCCACTTTTTTTCGGCTGTCAGGATCCAGTCCTACCATTCTCAGGGTTTTACGAATTTTTTCTTTGCCTATGATTCCGTTAATCCGTGCCAGGAAAGCCAGGTTCTGATATCCGGTATAAGCTTCCAGAAATGCCGGATTTTCAATAATCATGCCGATTTTCGTCAGATCTGCCTCTTTCCTTCCCCGCAGTTTTCTGCCGTCAATGCGGATTTCCCCTTCCGTGGGAATCACAAATCCGCAGATGCATTTCATCAGTACCGTTTTGCCGGCACCGTTTCTGCCGATGAGCCCGGCGATTTTCCCTTTTTCAAAGGTGCAGGAAATCTTTTTTAATACTTCCTGATCCTGATATTTTTTCACCAGATCTATTACTTCAATCATCGTCTCCATTTTTCTCCCCCTTCTGTCATCTAATCCAGCTGTTTTCTCGCGCTGCACAGAACTGCTCCCGCCGAAAGCCCCGCCAGGAGAACCGTATAGGCCCGGCTGATAAAGGTAATATCCGGCGTTCGTCCGAATCCCGCGATATTGATGGTGCTGAGGCTGCACCAGGTCACCGGGGATCCGTACAGGATCGGATGTTCCGACATCACTTCTGAAGAGAAAAGAGCTGTGTCCATAATGACCAGCGCCAGCGCCGCTGCCAGCCCCAGGCGCAGAGAACCGCTGAGAAAATTTCCCACAAACAGAATCAGACCCAGCAGCAAAGCCGCGGCAAAGCAGAGAAGCAGAGAAAAGAACGCCGCCTGCCCCGGGGTAAAATAATCTACGATTTTCTCCGAAAAAAATACATTTACAATCTGATACCGGGCCGCGGCGTCCGTTTTCGCCAAGGTCATAATCCCCTTCCCCCACTGATTGGAAAATTCAATGTAGGGAAACAGAACCATCCAGCTGAACAGGTAGACGGAAAAAAAATACAGCATACAGCTTCCCGCCATATAAAAAATCTTTCCAACGCCCCAGCTGATTCTGCCGGAACGGAGAATCGTCATCTGCTGGGTCCGATCCCTGAAGGGAGCGTCGCACAGAAGGAGGATTAAAAACAGAAACAAAAAAAATTTATTGGCGCTGAACTCGAAGAGAAACAGCGGAACACAGGCGTTTATCTTTATATTGCCCGCCGCAAGAAATTCTTTCACCGGAGCAAGAGCCATATAGCAGTAGGTAAACACTGCCAGAAACACTATCAGAATCCGATAATCTCCCAGCCAGCGCCGGAAAGAAAGGGTACAAATATGATACGCTCTTCTAATGGATTTCACCGGACACCCTCCCTTTTACTATTTTATAGAAAAAAAAACCCATAAGCGCTGTCAGGGCCAGAAAGAAAAAGAGGGTATAAAGGAAACTGCCCCAGAGTCCAAATCCCACATCTCCATACCTTCCCATTAAGGACAGATTTACCGGCTGCGGCAGATCCCCGGCAAACACAGTGATATAAAAAGAAAGCATCACCGGCAGGCCTGCCGCTACGAATACGTTTGGAATGCAGACGGATACAAGCAAACCCGCCACTGCCCAGAACGCAAGCCCCGCAGAAATAATAGCCGCAATCACCAGCACATACAGGTAAGGAAACCGTGAATAAGCCAAAGCTCCGTAGGGCGCATAGGCGTACATCTCATAAAACGTCTCGCTCATAACAGGGATTTTCAGGGAAATCAACCCCAGAAACAGATGGATTCCAAGAAAAGCCGCCGTCCATGCGCCGACGAAACAGACTATTACTCTGGCTCCCGCATAGCTTCCTGTTCCGGCCCGGATAACCTGCGCCAATGTGTATCGGTGCTTCCAGTCTTCCAGAAAAGCAGTAGAAAAGGAAATCCCCACGCTGAGAATCAGCAGCAAATGGGTGTTGGACTGATTCATAGCCAATCCCAGAAAATACACCCCATCTCCCCAGCTGATGTCGAAACCGCTGATCCGGACGCTGAGCCCAAAGGCAAAGGCTACCAGCAAGACAGACAGATAGGTTTTCGGAGACAGAATCAGCCGGAGAAATTCTGCTTTCAGACACCCTGCAAAAGAATGTACTTTACTCAATTCCTAATTCCTCCCCTGTAATGGCCGAATAATAAAAAAACAGATCGCACCCCGGACTTTGGCTGCTGGACCGGGCGTAAACCGCCCAACAGGGTGACAGTTCGTAGATCTGGGGACTGTCCGAAATCACATCCGGCGCGTAAATCAATTCGATCCGGTCGATGACCACAGGCTCCTCCAGCATTACGTCTTTATACTTTGTCCGGATTTTGCCGAGGATCTTCCGGAAATCATACAGTTCCTCTGCCGGCTCCGATTCTTCCTGCCGGTCATACATGCCGGATGCCATAAAATACTGCAGACCATTTTTTGTGACAATCATCTCTACAACACTTCCAAAACAGTACACTTTATCCTGAAGAAAGTAATCCTGCGCCAGATACGGAATACCGTCCTCCTCACTTCGGAACAGCAAATAGTAGCCTTCATCCTCCGGTTCAAAGGGGGTCTCTCCGCCTTTTGGCAGGTCTCCGGCATTTTTTCATATTCCTCCTGCAGGGTAGCGTAATCCAAAGCAGCGACTTGCGGTTCTCCGAGGCCCTGTATCCCGATGGTTTCCATCCACCGACCGGCCTGCTGAATTACCTGCTGCTTGTCCAGTCCGGGAATGCTGTCGCTGACAAAGGCTTCGTTCACAATCTGCCGGTCGTCCAACTGCATCGGAGAGCCGATCAGAACGTTGTAGGACTTATTACTGCTTCTTCCGGAGATGTAGTAGATCCGCCCATCCTGAATCGTCAATGATCCGCCGCTGCTCCCCTGATAAATATCCAGGAGAGGATCCGGATTTTCCGTATTCAGGGTAAAGGTTTCCTCTTCCGGCAGAATCTTTACGATGTCATCAAATTGAAACGGCTTTTTTACTGCGGTAAATGGTTCCAGAACAGCTTCTCTGTTTCCAATGTCCACCCGCGCCTGAATGGAAACCTCTTCGGATTCTTCTGAAACGGTTTCCGGAATTTCCCTCAGCCGGGTAACAGGCTTTTCTCCTGCCAACTCCTGGGAACCGGACAAAATTTCCGTCTCCAGATCCGCTGTATTTCGTTTCTCTGTGGGAAAACAGCCGGATAAGACGCCGCTTAGAATCAGGACGCAGCAAACCCCAGCCGCGGCCCAGATATTTTTCACATGATAAGTGGTCATTATCCAAACTTGCATCTTTTAACTCATGAATACTTTATGCTATAATAGGCCGATGAATCAATATTTTGGGAGGTCTTACCATGAAACGACTGCTCCATTATCTGAAGAAAAACCGCAGGGAAGCCATTCTGGCCCCTTTATTTAAAATGCTGGAAGCCAGTTTTGAGCTGATCATCCCTCTGATTGTAGCCCGGATCATCGATACCGGCATCGGGAACCGGGATTCCGGCTATATTCTCAAGATGGGGGGACTGATGATCCTGCTGGGAATCGTGGGCTTCGCCAGCTCTGTCACCGCCCAGTACTTCGCGGCGAAAGCCGCTGTATCCGCCGGAACGGCCATGCGGAATGATCTTTTTTCTCATATTCAGGATCTTTCTTACCGGGAAATTGATGCCATCGGCACATCCACCCTGATCACCCGCATGACCAGCGATATCAATCAGGTGCAGAACGGAGTGAATATGTTCCTGCGTCTTTTCCTGCGCTCTCCTTTTGTGGTGCTGGGGGCGATGGTTATGGCTTACACCGTGGATGTGCGCACCGCATCTGCTTTCGGGGTTTCCATTCCCATCCTTTTCGCGGTGGTATTTGCCATTCTGCTGGTAAGTATGCCCCTCTACCGGAAAGTCCAGAAGCAGCTGGATCGGATCCTGCTTTCCACCCGGGAAAATCTCCTGGGCGTCCGGGTAGTACGGGCGTTTAACCGGCAGCAAAGCGAAATGGATGAATTTTCCTCGGACTGCCGCAGCCTGTACCGCCGGCAGATCCATGTAGGAAAAATTTCCGCCCTTCTGAATCCGGTTACCTACGTGATTATCAATCTGGGCATTATTGCCATTCTATGGCTGGGAGGCGGCCAGGTAAATCTGGGCCGGCTTTCTCAGGGAGAGGTAATCGCCCTTATCAACTATATGTCACAGATTCTGGTGGAACTGATCAAACTGGCCAACCTGATCATCCTTTTATCCAGAGCCAGCGCCAGCTTAAGCAGGGTGAACAGCATTTTTGAAATCCACTCCAGCCTGGGGGAGGGGAGCAGTCCGCTTCCTTCCGCTCCCGAACCGGGCGTTCCTATGGTTGCTTTCCGAAACGCAGCCTTCTGCTATGGAGACGCGGGAGAACCTTCTCTTTCCGGGATCAGCTTTGAGGCCGGCCCCGGGGAAACCATCGGTGTAATCGGAGGCACCGGTTCCGGCAAAACAACTCTGGTAAATCTGATTCCCCGGTTCTATGATGTCACCTCCGGTTCCGTGGAGGTTCAGGGAAAGGATGTGCGGACGCTTTGCTCCGAAAGCCTGCGGTCCGTCATCGGTGTGGTTCCTCAGCGGGCTTCCCTGTTCCGGGGAACCCTCCGGGACAATCTTCTCTGGGGCAGAAAGGATGCTTCCGATGAAGAACTCTGGCGCGCCCTGGAAACAGCTCAGGCCAAAGAATTTGTAGACAGCAAAGGCCAGGGCCTGGATCTTTCCATTGAACAGGGAGGCCGGAATCTTTCCGGCGGGCAGAAGCAGCGCCTGACCATCGCCCGGGCCCTGGTTCGGAAGCCGAAGATTCTGATTCTGGACGACAGCGCTTCCGCCCTGGATTTCGCCACGGACGCCAGGCTGCGGCGGGCCATCCGTGAAAACACAGAGGGAACTACCGTGTTCCTGGTTTCCCAGCGGGTATCTACCGTCAAAAACGCGGACCGGATCCTGGTGCTGGACGATGGACATCTGGCCGCCAGCGGCACTCACAGCGAACTTTTAAACACCAGCGCGGTCTACCGGGAAATCTGCGAATCCCAGCTGACCAGAGAGGAGATGGAAAAAGATGGCAAAAAAACGGACTTCTGAAAAATCAGCGGGCTCCGGCATGGATACCCGCAGAATCCTGGGAAAGATTTTAAAAAGCATCCGCCCCTACCGCCTGCTGGTGGTTCTCTCCCTGCTTCTGGCGGTGATTTCTGTCGTGCTGACTCTCTATATCCCCATTCTCACCGGCCGGGGTGTTGACCGGATTATTGACCGGGGATTGGTGGATTTTGAGGGACTGCTGGAAATCATCCGGAATATTCTGGTCTGCATTCTGCTGACCGCGGGATCCCAGTGGCTGATGAACCATATCAATAATAAGATTACCTACCATATTGTCCAGGATCTGCGGATCCGCGCCTTCCGACATCTGCAGAAGCTTCCTCTTTCCTATATCGATGCGCATCCGGCCGGAGATCTGATCAGCCGGGTCATTACCGACATCGAACAATTTTCCGACGGACTTCTCATGGGCTTTACCCAGCTGTTTACCGGAGTGGTTACAATAGCGGGAACCATCCTGTTTATGCTCTCCATCCACCCGCTGATTACGCTTGTGGTGGTGGTTTTAAGCCCCCTGTCCTTTCTCATCGCGGGCTTTATCTCCAAAAGAACCTTTTCCATGTTCCGGAAACAGTCTGAAACCAGAGGGGAGCTTACAGCCCTGACAGATGAAATGCTGGGGAATCTGAAAACAGTTATCGCTTTTGACCATCAGGAGGAAGCCCGGAAAGAATTTGAGGAAATCAACGGTCGCCTGGCCGGGTACAGCCTGAAAGCAACCTTTTTCTCCTCTCTGACCAATCCGGCCACACGATTCATGTACTCCGCCATCTATGCCGGGGTTACCATTGCCGGATGTTTTACTGTCATCGGAGGAGGCCTGTCCGTGGGACAGCTTTCCAGCTTTCTCTCCTACACCAACCAGTACACGAAGCCCTTTAATGAGATCACAGGGGTAATTACGGAATTCCAGAACTCTCTGGCCTCCGCGGGCCGGGTCTTTGAGCTGCTGGATCAGGAAATTCTCCCGGATGACGAAGCCCAAGCTTCTCTGGGACAGGTCAGAGGCCAGGTGGATCTGGAACACGTTTTCTTTTCCTATACTCCGGACAAAAAACTGATCGAGGATTTCAATCTCCATGTAAAGCCCGGCCAGCGGATCGCCGTGGTCGGTCCTACCGGCTGCGGAAAAACAACTCTCATCAATCTGCTGATGCGTTTCTACGACACAGACAGCGGCGCGATCCGCGTAGAGGGACAAGATATCCGAAAAGTGAGCCGTCAGAGCCTTCGGTCCAATTATGGAATGGTTCTCCAGGAAACCTGGCTGAAATCCGCCACAATCCGGGAAAATATCACTTACGGCTGTCCCGGCGCCGCGGAAGAAGACATAATCCGGGCCGCTAAAAAGGCGCACGCCCACAGTTTCATTATGCGTCTCCCGGAGGGCTATGACACGGTGATCGGCGAGGAGGGCGGCAGCCTTTCCCAGGGACAGAAGCAGCTGCTGTGCATTGCCCGTGTTATGCTGCGGCTTCCTCCTATGCTGATTCTGGACGAAGCCACCTCTTCCATTGACACTATGACGGAGATCCGCATTCAGAAGGCTTTCGCGGAAATGATGAAGGGCCGCACCAGCTTTATTGTGGCTCACCGTCTTTCCACCATCCGAGAGGCGGATGTGATCCTGGTTATGAAAGACGGACATATCCTGGAACAGGGGGATCATGAAACTCTGCTGAAGCAGGGCGGCTTCTACGCGGAACTCTACAACAGCCAGTTCGCTCCCTCCTGAACCCTGAACACAGGGATGACAAAACAGGAGCAGACCATTTTCTGTCTGCTCCTGTTTTTTTACTCCTCTATCTGTGACTCCATATGGACAGTCAGCTGACTCTGACTGTCCTCCGGACTTTTCCTCAAGCCGGAATAGATCCCCAGGATCAAAAGCCCCGCCAAAACAGCCAAAGCCGCTCCGGAGATACAAAGCTTCCATTTTTTTCTCCTGGAAGATGCCAGTTCCCGGCTGTCCAACGCCTCCAGCCCTTCCTCCACTGCCGCGGGAAGGGTTTCCGGAATTTCAATTCCCGTGACGCGGCGGACTTCCAGTCCGATCCCCGCTGTATCCTGACGCATCTCTGTCTTCGCCCGGTTCAGATAGGCCTTTACCGAACCCTCCGGAATGTCCATGGCATAAGCGATTTCTGAAATCTCCATTTTCTGCATATGACGCAGATACAAAGCGGTCAGATACCGGTTTGGTTTCTGATTGATGGTGCTGTCCGCCAGCATTCCCCGGGTAATCTGGAGCTTAAAAGGCTGTCCGTCTTCCAGGTTTCGAATCTTCCCGTATTCCTCGCAGGCAGCCTTTTTAACCGCCTCCAGGGCCATCTTTTCTTCCCCCAGGTAAAAATACGCAATCCGGTAGAGATATTCGCTCTGCTCCCTAAAAAGTCTGCTGTATATTTTTACTTTCACTCTGCTTCCCCTTTACTGACTCTGTACGTAAAATCCCCCCTGTTTGGCACCAGAACTACTACGCTTTATCATTCATGCCTCTTTTTCGCTTGTCTCATCATATCATATTTTTTCGTGAATATCTTTAACAAATTGTGAATATTAAATAAAAGATGTGCCCAGAAATAGATTTTTCTACTAAATCTTCCAAAAACCGCCAGCAGCAACCCTTCTGCCGCAGCCACAGCCCCATAAAAAATACAATCTCCTCCCCTGCGCGACCGGCGTGATGCCGCGGGCAGATCCGGCTGCAGCCTGCCAGGCGCATCCCGCAAAAAAAGCGCAAGGCCCACAGTTTCCCACGGACGTTGCGCCCTATTTCATTCGATGAGCAGCCCGGCAAATGGGCATGAGACACGGCTTGCTCCGCGCTTCGCACTCCCGCAATCCTAAAAGCTCATCAGATTTCAAGCCAGTTTCTTTAAATCCGCCGTATTGCGGGCAATCTGGCTGTCATGCATGTCCAGCCTTCCCTCTATAATTTTAAGGCGGTCAGAAGTTTCCGCATTCCATTCTTTCTGATACACATAAAATTCCTGGAGCATATCATAATTTTTGCATACCGTTTCCTGCAAAGCGGCTAGATCCGTCTTAAGCGCCCCCTTTTCGTTCCATTCAGCAAGCTCTTTTTCCACAGAAGTCATTCTGCTCTTCAGATCTGATACATCTCTCTTTAACTCTGAGACTTCCTGTTTCAACTCCGATACATCCTGTTTCAGTTCCGAGACTTCCTGTTTCAGTTCCGAGACTTCCTGTTTCAGTTCCGAGACTTCCTGTTTCAGTTCCGAGACTTCCTGTTTCAGTTCCAAGACTTCCTGTTTCAGTTCCGAGACTTCCCTCTTTAAAGATGCCAGTTCTCTGCCGAATTCATCCATTTTTGTAATCAGAACATCCAGTTTTTCGTTTGCTGTCATAAAGATATCCCTCCTATCTTATGGAATAAAAGAATTTCACCTAAATGGTGCAAAAGATCTGTCCAAACCCTATATCTTTCTTACAGGTTCGGAAGCATTGCGGAACCGGAAGAATTTCCTGTTCCGAAGTGTAAAATTATTGTATCATACCGCAGACGCAAGGTCAAAGGATATTTTACATGCCCGCTTGACAGAGAAATTTCAGAAGGGGTGGGAGGAGAGCCTCCGGATTTTTGCGCGCCTTGGAAAATCTGAAAAATTTCGTGACATATATACTTTAGCATGGTAAAATAGCAGAGGAACAGGGGTCTATACAGACACTGAAAGGAAAATAAGTGAATCACAGGAGGAATATGGATATGGCAAACCGAGAGATCCCGTACAAGATCTATTTGGAAGAAAGTGAACTTCCAAAACAATGGTATAATGTGCGGGCTGATATGAAAAATAAACCTGCGCCTCTGCTGAATCCGGCGACATTCAAACCCATGACAGCAGAGGAACTGGAGCCGGTGTTCTGCAAAGAGCTGGTAAAGCAGGAACTGGACGATACGGATCCGTGGATTGATATCCCGGAGGAGATCGTAAACTTTTATAAAATGTACCGCCCCTCCCCTCTGGTGCGGGCGTACTGTCTGGAGAAAAAGCTGGGTACTCCGGCGAAGATCTACTACAAATTTGAGGGAAACAATACCAGCGGCAGTCATAAACTGAATTCCGCCATCGCCCAGGCTTACTACGCCAAGAAGCAGGGACTCAAAGGAGTGACTACCGAAACAGGAGCCGGACAGTGGGGAACTGCTCTGTCCATGGCCTGCGCGTATTTTGACCTGGACTGCAAGGTTTATATGGTAAAGGTTTCTTATGAACAGAAGCCTTTCCGCCGGGAAGTTATGCGCACCTACGGCGCCACCGTAACTCCCTCTCCCTCCGATACCACGGAAGTTGGCAGAAAGATCCTGGCAGAGCATCCGGGAACCTCCGGAAGCCTTGGCTGCGCCATCAGTGAAGCGGTGGAGGCCGCTACCTCACAGGAGGGTTACCGCTATGTTCTGGGCAGCGTCCTGAACCAGGTTCTTCTGCACCAGACAGTCATTGGGCTGGAAACCAAAACTGCCATGGAGAAATACGGCATTAAGCCGGATGTGATTATCGGCTGCGCCGGGGGCGGCTCCAATCTGGGAGGGCTGATCTCTCCTTTTGCGGGAGAAAAACTCCGGGGAGAAGCGGATTACCAGATTATCGCCGTAGAACCGGCCTCCTGCCCCAGTTTCACAAGAGGAAAATTCGCCTATGATTTCTGTGATACCGGAAAGATCTGTCCTCTGGCAAAAATGTACACGCTGGGCAGCGGCTTTATTCCTTCCGCCAACCACGCAGGAGGGCTTCGGTATCACGGCATGAGTTCTATTCTGTCCCAGCTGTACCATGATGGCCTCATGGAAGCCAGAGCGGTAGAGCAGACGGCCGTATTCCAGGCTGCCGAGCAGTTCGCCCGGGTGGAGGGAATTCTCCCGGCACCGGAGAGCAGCCATGCTATCCGGGTGGCCATCGACGAGGCCTTGAAATGCAAAGAGACAGGGGAGGAAAAGACAATTCTGTTCGGACTTACCGGAACCGGCTACTTTGATATGACAGCCTATGAAAAGTATAACAATGGGGAGATGACCGATTACATTCCCACAGACGCGGATCTGGAAACAGGATTTGCGGGACTGCCCCGGGTGCCGGAACAGATGTAACAGATTTAAGAAATCGGGCAGGGAAAAAATTCCTCTGCCCGATTTCTGCAGTCTCCTTAAAAGCCGCAGTTTTTCGGAAGCTAAAAGCGGGATAAAAAAATTTTTAAAATTTTCAAAAAAACTCTTTACAATTCCCTGCTTCTAGTATATAATAATCTTCGTTGAGTGATCCGGGGTATGGCTCAGTTTGGCTAGAGCGCACGGCTGGGGGCCGTGAGGTCGCAGGTTCGAATCCTGTTACCCCGATTTTCTGCTGAGATAAGAACTTTCAGACTTGTTATAGTGTGAAAGTTCTTATTTTTTTGCGGGCAGCGGGGCAAGCGGGCATGTAAAATATCCTCCTCCCCCTTCTGAAATTTCTCTGGCATAAAAAAAAGTAATATGCTATAATGTATCCGCCTGTGCTTTCCGGTGCATCGATTCGTTGTTCCAGAAGCCCGGCATTTGCTGCGATTCGACTTTATTTTACACAACGGAGGAGACATATGGGCGGATTTTTTGGAGTTGCTTCAAAAGAAGATTGCATGTTTGATCTGTTTTTCGGGACTGACTATCATTCTCATCTGGGAACCCGACGGGCCGGAATGGCTGTCTATGATCGGGAAAAGGGATTTGACCGGGCTATTCACAATATAGAAAACGCTCCTTTCCGAACCAAGTTCGATAAGGATTTTTCAGAAATGCACGGCACCATGGGAATCGGCTGTATCTCAGACTACGAACCCCAGCCGCTGATCGTGCGTTCCCACCATGGCACTTACGCCATTGTTACCGTGGGAAAAATCAACAATACAGATAAGATCGTAAACCAACTGTTTGCGTCCGGCCACTCTCATTTTCTGGAAATGAGCGGAGGCGACATTAACGCCACAGAGCTTGTAGCTTCTATAATTAATCAGAAGAGCAATCTGATTGAGGGTATCCGCTACGCCCAGGAAATCATCGATGGTTCCATGACGCTGCTGGTCCTGACGCCAAAAGGAATCTACGCGGCCAGAGACCGTCTTGGAAGGACCCCTGTGGTCATTGGACGCAAAAAGGATTCCTTCTGCGCCTCCTTTGAGAGTTTCGCCTATCTGAATCTGGGTTACACAGAAGAGCGTGAACTGGGTCCCGGAGAGATTATCGTCATGACTCCCGAAGGGATTGAAACCCTCTCGGCCCCGGGAAAAGAGATGAAGATCTGCACCTTCCTGTGGATCTACTACGGATACCCCTCCTCCTCCTACGAGGGAATCAGCGTGGAGGAAATGCGCTGCCGCTGCGGCGCTATGCTGGCCAGACGGGATGACGCTCATCCGGATACGGTAGCCGGCGTTCCGGATTCCGGAACTGCCCATGCCATCGGCTATGCCAATGAATCGGGGATCCCATTTTCCAGGCCTTTTATTAAATATACTCCTACCTGGCCCCGGTCCTTTATGCCCACCATCCAGAAAAAGCGGGATCTGATCGCCAAAATGAAACTGATCCCGGTTCACGAACTGATCCAGAACCGAAGCCTGCTGCTGATTGACGACTCCATTGTCCGGGGAACTCAGCTCCGGGAAACGACAGAATTTCTCTACCAGAGCGGAGCCAAAGAGGTGCATGTGCGGCCGGCCTGCCCGCCTCTGGTGTACGGCTGCAAATACCTGAACTTCTCCCGTTCCACCTCCGTCATGGATCTGATCACCCGCAGGGTCATCAAAGAAATGAACGGTACGGAAGAGCCGGAGAATCTTTCCCGCTATTCCGACCCGGAAAGCGCGGAGTATAAAGATATGGTAGAAAGGATCGGCAAAAAGCTGAACTTTACTTCCCTGCGCTATCACCGTCTGGACGATATGATTGAATCCGTGGGCCTCGACAAGTGCAGACTCTGCACTTACTGCTGGGACGGCAAAGAATAACGGATTTTTCCACACCGCAAAAAGCGCGTCAGAATTTCCTGTGTCTTCACAGACATAGAGAAATTCTGACGCGTTTTTATGAAAAGAAAAAGTCCAGGAAACCGCAGACCTCCTCCTTTTTGTCTGTATCCTGCAGAACAGCAGCGCAGACCGGCTCATAGGAGGTCAGCCCGTAGCTCTCCCAGCGGGGACTTTCCGACAGATCCAGCTGCCCATCCTGAAAAAGATCTCTGTATTGTTCCCAGGATTCTCCCAGAAAATCCTCCCACTCCTGAAAGGCTCCCTGGCTCTGATATTCCTTCCAGGTCTGCCGGTCACAGATCAGCAGATCTGTATTTCCCGCTCCCACCACGGTCATCCGCTTCAGAGCCATGCCGGAATCATCTCCGGACCGAAGGGTAGTATCTAAATTTATTCTTTCTCTTGCCTTCCCATCCCCCAGAGCCCCCAGGAGATCCTCTCTCAGTTTTTCTTCCTGTTCTCCATGCGCGCTGTATTCCGCGTCTGCTACCGCGATGGAAAGAATGACCCTGGTATGGCGGTTCTGCCAGCTGTAAATCAGCACAAATACGCCGAACGCCGCCAGCAGAGCCGCCAGGAGCCAGGAGCGGTAGTAGGTCCAGAGATATTCCGCACGCTTTTTCCCGTGAAGGGAACGAATGGTTTCCAGTCTTTTCTGCCTTTTTTCTCTGGCTGTCAAATCAGATTCGTATTTTTCCCGCTCCACCCGCCATTCTGCTCCTCTCTCTCACTGTTTTTTCCTGGATCCGGCTCCTCCTCAGGTTCTTTCTCTCTCGCTTCCGCCGGTTCTTCCTCCTCCGCCGGCCGCCAGGCTTTTCCAAACTTCACATCTTTAAAAAGCGCTGCCAGACCGGTAATCTGTTTCAGCCGCAGAACCTCATCTCTGTCCATTCCCAGATGTCTTGCAATCCAGGCGTCTGACCTTCCGAACTCATGCAGTTCTTTGACAATACTTCCTCTGGCACGGTTGTGACGGATCGTGCTGGCCATTCTCTGATCCAGAGGTTTATCGATCACTGAAACCGGCAGCATCCCATGCTCCCTCTCATAGATATCCTCATGCTCCAGCATCACCCGGTAACGGTGAAACCCGTCCACAATGACATAAACGTCCTTTGCTTTGGCGTAATAACAGACAATGGGCTTGTATACCCGTCCGCCTTGATACTCTCATATAACAGCCTCATCTCCGGAGGCGCCACCGCGTTGGGATTGTAAGTGTTTGGCTCGATTTTTTCCACCGGGACAGCGATCACATGATATGCGGGGCTTTTAAATTCCATAGTCAAATTCCTCGATGCTTTTGTATTTTTTCGAATTGCCTCAATCCGCTTCTGCTGCTGCCTGGTCAGTCCAAAACCCATAAACCGGCAGATATGGTCATTTTTCAGAATGCAGAAGCACATCCTTTTCCAGCTGGGAATATCTTTGGTAGATTTAATATCATCGGTCTGATCCGGGATGTTGTCCAGAAGAATAATTCTGGATTTTTTATTCAGGGTATAATTGGATACCCCGTTGCGCTGAATATGGTAGCCTTGTTCGGTCAGTTCCCGGATGGTCTCCTCGTCCAGCCCGCCTCCGGTTTCATGCCAGAATCGGATCGATGTGTTAAATTTTTTTATATAATTATTCCGCAGCCTGGCCGGCAGAGTGTCTAACAGAAACATGGTGTAGGATTTCCAGGTATGCCCCTCAGGCAGGGTCACGCTGCGGTATCCCATGGCCTTGGTGTGGCCGTATATGCTGGCAAAATTAGCTCCCTGCACCCTTCCGACCAGCTTTCCCCAGATTTCCGGATCAATCACCCGGTACAGATTCAGGGCATCTTTGGAATAATCATTAAAGGGGGAAGCGCACCACACGTCTTTAAACTGCTTCGTAATCCAGCAGGTTCCTTTGTAACCGTATTTTTTATTCAGGAATCCGCTGTACCTCTGCAGCGACTCATCCGCCCGCATTCCCAGCAGGCACACGGTCTTTTTCCCTCCGTGAGAAAGTCTGTACCAGCGGCCGAACTGTTTGGCGAGATCCTCCTGATGCATCCGGTAGCGGTAGGTAGTCATAGGATTGTGATCCAGATTGATTACATACTCCTTATCCGGCATGGGGCGCACCCAGCTTTCCTTCTTGGTATCGTCCCAGGGATACCAGTACATTTCATAGCTGCTGAGCGCCGTCCGGGTAGCCATGGGCAGGCAGACCCAGTAGGGCTCCACCTGATCCCGGATCCGTTCAAACGTCCTGCTCCAGATATTCCCGCACCATAGGGAAGTCCCCCTTTTTCCTGTCATCCGCCATGTTCATCTTATTCTGATCCATCGGAAATCGTGGGCTTTCACCGGAATTTCCCGGGTCTGCACAGATTCTCCCGTCCGCATATCTGTCCCTGTTTCACCGGGATAGACAGAAACCGAGAAATCCTCCCAGGAAAAATTAAAAATTCCCGCCGCGCGCTCTCCGTCCTTTTCCCGGATCACGCACATAATCTCTTTGATATGAGTATCATAGGTCCATACATCGGCGTCCCCGTCAAAAACCTTTTCCTGTCCGCGGATTTTTTCCAGAAGCTTCAGTCCCTGAAAAATCCTGCCCTCCACGCTCTTTTTCCCGGTCCTCTTTCTGGCTAGATCCCAGCGGAAGGCTCCCCGATGGATATAGCGGGAATCCTGGCATTTGTCCGGATCTTCCTTATAGGAATAATCATTGACCTGACCGATCTCATCCCCGCTGTAAATCATGGGAATCCCCGACTGAAACAGCATATAGGCGTGAAGCATGAGGTCCATGCGGACGGCGTGATCCATCTTTTCCTCATCCTGCTCAAAACCGGCGCTTTCAATGCCGCACATAGAGGCGGTGGTGCCGCAGAACCTGGCGTCCTGGGTCACCGGGTCGTCATTGTACAGTTCTCCCCGGCTCCAGCTGCCCGGGAATTTTCCGGTATAATAGTCGTTGAGGAACCGCTTGTGGGACACTTCATCCATTCCCTGCCCCTGCAGGAAAGGAAAATCCAGCCCCCAGCCGATATCGTCATGACAGCGGAGATAGTTCAGGAAGGTGTATTCCCTGGGAAGCCGGCAGACCGTATCCAGCTGTTTTTTCAGCAGAGAGGTGTCCTGCACCGCCAGGGTGTGCCAGATGGTAGCCATAGTGGTTACATTGTACAGCATATGGCACTCCGGTTTTTCTACAGTCCCGAAGTAGGGCGCCACTTTCTGGGGTTCCATAACCACTTCCCCAAGCAGAACCGTGGAGGGACATACGACTTCTCCGATCATGCGCATCATCCGCACAATGGTGTGTACCTGCCGCAGATTCCTGCAGGGCGTCCCCAGCTCCTTCCATATATAGGGGACGGCGTCAATGCGGATGATATCCATGCCCAGGTTTGCAAAAAACAGAAAATTGTACATCATCTCGTTGAAGACTCTGGGGTTGGCGTAGTTCAGATCCCACTGATAGGGATAAAAGGTGGTCATCACATAATAGCCCATATCCTGCAGATAGGTAAAGTTTCCCGGAGCCGTAGTGGGAAATACCTGGGGCACCGTTTTTTCAAACTCCCGGGGAATCTCCGGATTGTCATAGAAGAAATAGCGGCTCATGTACTCGCCCTCTCCGGCCCTGGCCCGCCTGGCCCACTCGTGATCTTCGGAAGTATGATTCATGACAAAATCCATACAGACGTTTATGCCCTTTTCATGGCATTTTTCCGTGAGGCGGGACAAATCTTCCATGGTTCCCAGATCCTCCCGGACTTTACGGAAATCAGACACAGCGTACCCGCCGTCCGATTTACCTTTTGTCACATCCAGAAAGGGCATCAGGTGAATGCAGTTCACGTTGCAGGATTCCAGATAGGGAAGCCTGCGCTCCACACCCCGGATGGTTCCGGCAAAATTATCAATATAGAGCATCATGCCCAGCATATCTTTTTTCCTGAACCATTCCGGGTCCGCTTCCTTCCTGGCGTCTCTCTTTTTCAGAGCAGCGCTGCGCTCCTCATAAAACCGGTTCATCTGACTGCAGAGTTCAAAAAACATATCGTCATTGCCGTAAAGCTCCATGTACAGCCACCGGAGTTCATCGTGATGACGCCGCAGCCGTTTTTCGAAATCTGATTTTTTTTCCATTTTTTCCTCCTGACTCAGTCCTGCCGCAATACCAGATGGATCTGATAGGACTGATAATCCATATTCGCCAAAGGCAGGGGAATTCCGGCTTTCATCAAAGCGCTTCCCCGTGTCAGTTTCCCGCAGTCCGTATCCTCATAGAGGGCCTCCGGCTTCAGTCCCTTAAGACGGACATAGACGGCCGTCATATTTCCATGGTTGGCCAGCCGCACAATATTTACCAGCGCCTCTCTCTGATCCTCTGACACAAACATCCAGGCCGCCGCCTCGTCCTTTCCCGGATCAGTCAGCCGGTAGTAATCCCCCTGCTGTACCAGGGGCGCGTACTGATGGAAACAGCGGATCTGTTCTTTCACAATTTCCTTCTCTTCTTCTGCCAGTTTTCCCAGATCCAGCTCATAGCCGAAGGTGCCCGCCATAGCCACCACGCCCCGGGTGCGCAGGCTGGTAATCCGCCCGGTCTGATGATTCGGCACCGCGGACACATGGGCTCCCACAGTGGAAGAAGGATACACAAAGGAGGTTCCGTACTGAATGGAGAGCCGGTCAATGGCGTCTGTGTTATCGCTGCACCAGATCTGAGGGGTATAGTAGAGCATACCGGCGTCAAATCTTCCTCCCCCTCCGCTGCAGCCTTCAATCAGGATATCCGGATATCTTGCCATGAGTTTTTCCAGGAAATCATAGACTCCCAGAATATATTTATGCAGAACTGTTCCCTGGTCTTTTACACAGGGAGAGTACACATCAAACAGGCTTCTGTTCATATCCCACTTGATATATTCAATGTTGGCGCTGTCAAGTACCCTGCAGATCTGTCCAAAGACTTCTGCCCGGACATCTTCCCTGGAAAAATCCAGTACCAGCTGATTTCTGGCTCTCACAGGCTTCCTGCCCGGTATAGACATGGCCCAGTCCGGATGGGCCCGATAGAGGTCGCTGTCCTCGGAAACCATTTCCGGCTCAATCCAAAGGCCGAATTTCAATCCTTTTTCATTGATCTTCTGCGCCAGCTCTCCCAGCGTGCAGCCCAGCTTTTCCTCGTTCACTTTCCAGTCTCCCAGACCGCTGTTGTCATCGTCCCTGCGGCCAAACCAGCCGTCGTCCAGCACGACCATCTCCATACCCAGAGCGGCCGCCTCTTCCGCCAGCTTCAGGATGGTATGGCAGTCAAAATGAAAGTAGGCGGCTTCCCAGCTGTTGACCAGCACCGGCCGCACCTGATCCCTGTATTTTCCTCTGCAGAGATGTTTCCGAATACACCGGTGATACTGATGAGAAAGTTCCTGGAGGCCCTGGCCGGAGCAGGTGAGAATTACCTCCGGGGCTGTGAACGCCTCCCCCGGGAGCAGAGGATAATGGAACATCTCCCGGGACAGTCCCAGCACCGCCCGGGTCTGGTTGAACTGATCCTTCTCCACCTCTCCCCGGAAATTTCCGCTGTAAACAAACACCATTCCGTAGCAGGTGCCAAACTCCTCGCAGGCATTCCTTTCCGCCAGGATCATGGCCGGATTGTACTGATGGCTGGAAGCGCCCCGGCGGCTCTGAATCATCTGAACGCCGTGTTCCACCGGAACCCGCTGCATATTTCTCTCCATGGCGTGGCGTCCGTAAAAAGTGATCAGGTCGTAATCTCCTGAGAGAAAATCCAGACAGGCGGAAGAGATTTTTTCGATGCAGATTTCTTCTGTTCCCTCATTTTTTACCCGGACACTGCGGGTGATAATGTCCAATTCCGGAAGAACTCCATACAGCAGCACTGCCTTCAGTCCTGTCACCGGATCTCTCAGGTAAACTTCCAGGGTCCAGGCCTCTCCGGGATCCGCGTACACCGCCGGAAGACCTTCCAGGGCATACTTGCCTTCCAGGATTCTGTAGCCCTCATATCGGAGGTCACAGCTGTAGGCTCCGTTGGAATCCCGCACAGCCAGAGCGATGCTCCGATAGTCTCCGGTGCCCATACAGGGGAATTCCTGAGGCAGGGCATCCATGGAATAGGTGCGGTCCGCCCCCACGTCATTGGGATTTCCGGAAAAGCCCCGGTCCGCGAAGGTCAGAATATAGTCCATCTCATCCTCCACTTTGGGGCCATAGTAAAGATGCAGAAGAAATCCATAGGCATCCGCCTGGAACTGATAGGTTGTGTGTTTCGTTTGAATGGTAAAGATCCTTTTGCTGCTGTTGAAATAAATTGCCATAATCGTTCCTCCATGTCCGTATATTGATTTCAGCAGTCTGCCGCACGGAAAATGCATGCCCGCGCAGGCGCGGCACCGGCCTGCCGCGCAGATAAGGCCCCGCCTTATTTCTAAGGCGGAGCCTGCCTGTTCCTCGGCGGCACGCGCACGGCCATTCCGCCCCTGCCGCCGGTTCTCCGGAATTATTTTACAGCTCCGTTTACCACACCGTTCATGATCTGTTTCTGACAGACAATGTAGAAAATAATAATCGGCAGCAATGCCAGCAGATAAGAAGCAAAGGCCAGATTATAATTGGTTCCGAACTGTGTCTGGAAATTCAGCTGCGCCAGAGGCAGTGTATTCTGTCCGGTACCGGCCATGATGATCAGCGGGGTCATCACATCGTTCCAGACTGCCAGAGCTGTGATGATGGCTACCGTAGCGTGCATGGGCTTCATAATGGGGAAGATGATGCTCCAGTAGGTGCGCCAGGTGCTGGCGCCGTCTACCCGGGCGGCTTCCTCCAGGGCAATCGGAATATTTACAAGATACCCCGAATACAGCAGCACATTCATCGGCATATAGAATACCACATAAAGAATGATAACGCCAGCCCAGTTTGCAAGTCCCAGTTCCGCTGTCTGCTTTGCCAGGGGCATCATCAGGATAGCGAAGGGAACGAACATACCGCTCACCACAAAAAGATACACAAACTTGTAAAATTTACTGTGCCCTCTGTTTCTTCCGATTGCGTATCCCATGAGAGAATGGACGATCAGACAGAGAACAACAGTTAAAACTGTGATCATGAGGCTGTTGCCCAGAGAACGCCAGAAATCCGTCACCTCCATAGCCTCCGCGAAGTTGGAAAAACTCCAGTTCTTGGGCAGGGAGAGGATGCCGGCAATATCGTTGGTCATCTCCGAGGGCTGCTTGAACGCGATTACAATAGCCATATACAGCGGGAAAATGATGGTGCTGAGACCCAGGATCAGCAGAATCATTACCGGCGTATTTGTTTTATTCACACCTTTACTCTTCATTATAACTGCTCCTCCTTCTTGCTGGATGCCGACATCTGCGCCGCGGAGATCGCCACAATCACGATAAAGAAGATCACCGCGTTGGCGCTCTGGAATCCGAACTGGCCGCCGGAAACACCGTTGTTGTAAATCAGGTACGAGATAGACTCTGTACTCTGGGAAGGACCGCCCTGAGTCATGGACATGATCTGATCGAAGACCATCAGGAAGTTCTTCACGCAGAGTACCATGTTGATGGTGAAGAAAGGCATAATCAGCGGGAAAGTCAGATGACGGAATTTCTTCCAGCCGGTGGCTCCGTCCAGGGCGCCTGCCTCATATACATCCTCCGGCACGGTCTGCAGACCGGAAATATAAATGATGGTGTTCATAGCGATGGACTGCCATGCGCAGACAATGACAATGGCGATCCAGGCTGTATTTACATTGGACAGCATGCTTCCGCTTAAGGCTTCACTGCCGATCATCTCACCGAAAGCGGGAAGAATATAAGTAAACAGATACCGGAAAATATATCCTACCACCAGGGCACCCAGCACGTTGGGGATAAAATACATGCCTCTGAAAAAGCTTTTTGCCCGGATCTTGCTGTTCAGTCCCAGGGCCAGAATCAGAGAGATCACATTGGTGACAATGGTAGCTACAATGGCAAGCTTAAAAGTAAACAGGTAGGAGCCGCCCACACGGGAATCGGTGAACAGATCCAGGTAGTTCTGGAATCCCAGCCAGTCGTAGCTTCCGAATCCTTTAAAGTTTGTGAAGCTGTAGATCACGCCCCGGATCAGCGGCACTGTATTGAACGCGATGAACAGCGCCAGGATCGGCAGTGTGATCAGCAAAAATGTCCGTTTTCTATCGTTTTTCATTTTTCCCCTCTCCTTTCCTATTCAGCGCTGTTTCCGTGCTCCGCCTCATACTCCTCTGTAGTGCGGATGATATCCCGGTTGTAGCGGGGCCATTCTCTGTCGAATCTCTCCAGGAAGGCGTCCACGTCCTTATTCTGCACGAAGGTCTGAAGCTGGCCGTCCACAGCCATTTCAGAGGGATAATAGTGATCCTGATAGTCTGTCATGTTGCCGGATTCAATGTACTCGCTCATTCCGTCCAGCTGGGGCGCCAGTTCAAAATCTCCCTCCTTGCAGGGAATGGAGTTCTGGTCGGTGATATACTGCTGAACCACATCATCCTGAAGCAGGAAATCCAGCACTTCGTATGCCGCTTCTTTGTCGGGGCAGGCAGCGGTCACGCAGAACTGCAGGTCAATGCCGGAATTCAGGGTATTTCCCTCCGGATCATCGCTGCCGGGCATTACGAAAGAGTCAATGTTCATCTCCGGATTTACGGAGAGGATCTGGGGTACCGCGTAGCTTCCAATGGGATACATGGCGGCCTCTCCCCGGGCAAAGGCGGTACACGCGTCGTTATAGCTGTAAGCTACCGGATCGTCCGGACCGTACTCCATGAGCTGAATATATTTCTCCGCCGCTTCCCGGTATTCCTGGGTAAAGGTTGTCTCTCCACGATTTACCTGCTTGCAGACATCCGCCGGCGCCAGATCTACCGCCAAGGCGTTCCAGGGAGCCAGACAGGTCCACTTGTCCAGGAACCCGAACTCCAGCGGCAGGATTCCCTGGGACTGAATCTCCTCGCAGAGAGCGATAAGCTCGTCCCAGGTGGTGGGAATCTCCCATCCATGCTCCTCAAACATATCCCGGTTGTACAGGATGCCGGCGGCATTGGCCGCGTAGGGCACGCCGTAAACGCCGTCGGTAGGAACGATTTCCAGGGCTTCTCCGATATCCAGATAGGACTGCTTAATATTCTCCAGGCCGGGATAATCGGACACATCCGCCAGAATCTCCGCGTCGATGTAATAGGAATAGTTGATGTCTCCTCCTATCCCAATGATATCCGGATAATCTTCCCGAATAAACCGGGTCCGCAGAATCGTGGACGCGTCGTTGGGAGAATCAATGGTCAGAACAATGTCGTCGTGAGTCGCATTGAATTCTTCTTCCAGCGCGTCGAAATAATCGGTGGCTTCCTGCTTGTAGTTGATGATCTCAATATGGGTCTTTCCGCCATATGGATCGCCGCAGCCAGAGAGTACCGCTGCGCAGCCCATGGAAGCCGTCAGAAGTACACTGAGGTATTTTGTCCCCTTCCTTCTCATTTTCATAACTCCTTTCTAAAAATTTCATTTTCTTTTTATATTTTTCTCATTTTATCATATCATTTTGCCGCCTTAAATACCTGTATATCTGTTGTTATATCCCTTAATGCTATTTTTTCTCACATATATTGATTTCATACAGCATTTTGGTATATAATAAATTTTGCCAAAAGGAGACGCCATGAGCAACGTTTTATATTCAATTTTTCCCTGTGAAAATTTTATAGATCTGAGCCTTTACCAGTACGGATGGGAGCAGTGCGATCCTGCCCACGCTTTCGGTCCGGCCGCCCGCAATCACTATCTTTTTCACTATGTAATTTCCGGCACCGGTATGCTGGCCGCTGAAAATTCTCAGAAAAAGGTAGTCGAATACCACATTAAAAGCGGCCAGGGTTTTATGATTTTTCCCCAGCAGATCTGTTCCTATATAGCGGATCAGAAGCTCCCCTGGGAATACGCCTGGGTTGAATTTGACGGACTGAAAGCGAAAGAACTGCTGAAAAGCGCCGGTTTTTCCCCGGACGCGCCGGTTTACCGTCCCCATCAGAAGGATCTGAGCCGGCAGATGTCGGAAGAACTTCTCTATATTGTCCGGAACTCTCAGGAGTCTCCCTTCCATCTCACGGGCCATCTGTATCTGTTTATGGACTATCTGACCCGTTCCATAAAGCCCATCCTTTCGGGAAATGGAAACCGTATGCGGGATTTTTATATTAAAGAGTCTCTTACCTTTATCGAACAGAACTTTCAAAATGATATAACCGTTGAAGATATCGCGGCTTTCTGCGGACTGAACCGCAGCTATTTCGGCAAAATCTTCCGGGATACCACAGGTAAATCCCCCCAGGAATTTCTGATCTATTACCGGATGTCCAAGGCCGGCGAGCTGCTGAAGCTTACCACTCTCTCCATCGGCGATATCGGAAACGCGGTGGGCTACCCCAACCAGCTCCACTTTTCCCGGGCTTTCAAAAAGATCTACGGCGTATCTCCCAGGGCGTGGAGATACGAACAGCAGAGCAAAGAGAAACGCTGATTTCTCTGCTCTGCTGTTTTTTCAGGCTTTTAAAAGATACAGTCTGGAATCAAAATCACAGCTGCCGCCCGGGCCTTCCGGCATCTCTCCCGCGCTCCCATCGCTGGTCACAAGTCCCAGATACATCAGTTCATCCCCGTAAAAACGTCTGCCGTTTATTTCATACTCCAGATCCGGATCCAGTCCCGCCAGCTTCAGCCTGGAAAAGGAGGCGTTGACCCGGTTCAGTATTCTGTACCATCCCACAATCGCCGTTCTCCGGTCCCGGCTGACAGTCATCCAGGCAGCCTCATTGCGCTCAAAAGGACTGCTGAGGCGGTAGAAAGTGCCGAACTGCAGCAATTCCCGGTATTTTTTCATAAAAGCTGTCTGCGCTTTTATTTCTTCCTGCTCCTTGGGGGAAAGTCTGCCCAGGTCCAGTTCATACCCAAAGGTGCCGAAAAAAGCCACATTGGCCCTGGTATACAGAGGCGTGGTTCTTCCCAGCTGATGATTCGGCACTGCGGATACATGGCTTCCCATGCTGCTGACCGGATAGCAGTAGGAAGAGCCGTACTGGATCTTAAGACGTTCCACAGCGTCTGTATCATCGCTGGTCCAGGCCTGGGGCGCGTAGTACAGCATCCCCGGATCAAACCTGCCTCCCCCGCTGGCACAGGACTCAAACAGCACCTCCGGAAAACGGCTGGTCAGCCGCTCGTACAGGTCATACACTCCCAGAATATACCGGTGGAATACTTCTCCCTGACGGTCCGGCGGAAGCGCCGCGCTGTAGCACTCTGTAATGCTCCGGTTCATATCCCACTTGATATAAGAAATCCTGGCGTCAGACAGAATCTTTTCCATCATGCGGTACACATGGTCCACCACCTCTTTTCTGGAAAAATCCAGCACATACTGGAATCTGCCGTGGCAGGACGGCCGGTCCGGCGTCCGCAGAATCCAGTCCGGATGCTCCCGGTACAGATCCGAGTCCCGGTTGACCATTTCCGGTTCAAACCACAGTCCGAATTTCATTCCCAGGCCCTCGATTTTCTCTGAGAGCCCCCGGATTCCCCCGGGCAGTTTATTCCGATTCGGCACCCAGTCTCCCAGACCCGCATGTTCTGTGTTCCGCCCGCCGAACCAGCCGTCGTCCAGAACAAACAGCTCCACTCCCAGTTCTCTGGCTTTTTCAGCGATTCTGAGAATTTTTTCTTCCGTAAAGTCCATGTAGGTGGCTTCCCAGTTATTAATCAGCACAGGGCGGGGCCTGTCCCTCCAGTATCCTCTGGCCAGTCTCCTCTGATAAAGCCGGTGAAAGCTCTGGCTGAGGGCGTTGAGTCCGCGGTCCGTATAGACAATCACTGCTTCGGGTGTCTGAAAGCTTTCCCCCGGCTCCAGCTTCCAGTCAAACCAGTCCGGATGGATCCCCAGCAGCATTCTCACGGTGCCTCTGGTATCCACTTCCGCCTGGGCCAGAAAATTTCCGCTGTAAACCAGGCTGAATCCTATGGCTTCCCCCTGAAACTCATGGGCGTCAGGACGTTTCAGGATCACAAAGGGATTATGTTCATGGGAAGAATGCCCTCTCATGCTTCCCACAGACTGAATTCCCTCCTCCAGCCTGCGCGCTCTGGGATACCGCTCTCTGGCCCAGGATCCGGAAAACTGAATCCAGTCGTACTCGCTGTCCGGGAGATCCAGGCAAAGGCTCATGGCTCTGGTCAGATGCAGGGGTTTCCCGCCTTGATTGATAAATCTGGCGCTCCTGGTCAGAATGCCCTCTTCCTCGAAAATCGTATAGTACAGTTCCAGCCGCAAGCCGGTCACCTGATCCTCCAGCTCCACGATCAAGGTTTCCGCTTCCTCCAAAGATTCCGTGTAAACAGCCGGCAGCCCCTCCAGTTTTGGTTTTCCTTTCATAATCCTGTATCCGCGGAAGCAAAATTGCGAAACCCGGCTGCCGTTTTCCTGAAGCACCTCCGCCGCGGGACTTCGGTAATCCGAGGTTCCGTACACGGCATATTCCTGCTTCAGATGTTCCATGGAAAAAGCTTTATCTTCCTCAAAGACGCAGGACGCCATAGGCCTTGCCGCGTATTCCAGAAGATAAGAAAAATCTTCTCTGTGATGGATCCTTTTCCCAAAATACAGCTGTCCCAGCTGTCCGTTTTTCAGCACCGTCATAAGATAGCTGATTCGCTTGCCGCGCAGATGAAAGGTTCCCGCTGCTTCATTTACTATAATACTCATTCTGAATGTCTCCTGCCGGATCTCCGGCCTCTCCTTTCTGAGGGATTTTTTTTATCATAACGTTTCTTTTCGTAAAAGTCCATACGGAACTTCCCTGTCCGCCGCTGGTTAATTTGTACAGAATCCCGGAGATTTTTCGTTTACTGCTTACATTGTTCTTTTTTTATCAGCTGATATACTGGAAACAGATTATTGAACGGGAGGATTCCGAAATGGCAAGCTTATCACTGGAACATATTGAGAAAAAATATCCCAACGGTTTTCACGCCGTAAAAGATTTCAATCTGGAAATCAAAGACAAGGAGTTCATCATCTTCGTCGGCCCCTCCGGCTGCGGAAAATCCACCACCCTGCGTATGGTGGCAGGTCTGGAGGATATTTCTTCCGGCACTCTTAAAATTGACGGAAAAGTCGTCAATGATGTGGAGCCCAAGGACAGGGATATCGCCATGGTATTCCAGAACTACGCGCTGTATCCCCATATGACGGTATATGACAACATGGCCTTTGCCCTGAAGCTGCGCAAAGTCCCCAAGGACGAGATTGACAAAAAAGTGCGGGAGGCCGCCCGGATCCTGGATCTGGACAAACTGCTGGACAGAAAGCCCAAGGCTCTCTCCGGAGGACAGAGACAGCGTGTAGCCATGGGCCGGGCCATTGTCCGCAATCCCAAGGTCTTCCTTATGGACGAGCCCCTGTCCAACCTGGACGCCAAGCTGAGAGTTCAGATGCGCATTGAGATCTCCAAAATCCACAAAAACCTGGGAGCCACCATTATCTACGTAACCCACGATCAGACAGAGGCCATGACTCTGGGAACCAGAATCGTTGTCATGAAAGACGGCGTGGTGCAGCAGGTGGACACTCCCCAGAACCTGTACAACAATCCCTGCAATCAGTTTGTAGCGGGATTCATCGGCTCTCCCCAGATGAACTTTATCGATGCCCAGGTAGAAGACACCGGCAACGATCTGGTTCTGAAGGTTGGCGAGTACACTCTGAAGGTTCCCCCCGCGAAGAGATCCGCTCTGGTAGAGGGAGGCTATGTAGGCAAGACTGTTGTCCTGGGCATCCGTCCGGAGGATATGCATGACGAGGAAGTATTTGTCAACAACGCCAGAGACGCCGTGATCCATTCTACCATCAAGGTTTACGAGCTGCTGGGCGCGGAAGTATTCCTGTATTTTGACGTAAACGGCACACAGATGACAGCCCGGGTTAATCCCCGGACAACTCTCCGCACAGGGGATCAGGCTGTTTTCGCCCTGGATATGGAAAAGATTCATCTGTTTGACAAAGAAACCGAATTGACGATTGCCAATTAAAGTAATAAAATGATGTTGGGGTCAAAACCCCCCAACTATCCGGCACAGAACAAAAAGGCTGTATCCTGCTGCTTACAGCCTTTTTACTTGTTCAAAATCTTCTTTGAGGTTATGGTTCATGGATTATGACGAAACTCTACACCGGGTTCTGACGGAACTTCGCCGGACCACAGGGCTTGAACTGGAGATCCGCGCGGATTCCCCGGAAGAAAAATCCCGGGCGGCAGAACAGCTGCGGCTGTTAACTGCCGCGTACAAAGAAAAATATGACAAAATTCATTTTCTTCGGAGTCTGATGACAGGAGAACTTCCTGCCTACAGAATCCAGGAACATGCCTGCCGTTTTCATATCGCTTTCGCGGAACCCCGTATCCTTTATCTGGTGGAAGCGGAGCAGAAACCGGACGATCTGCTGCAGGAAGTTCTGCGGGGGCTGCTGCCTTCCCGGACTGCCGCGTATCTGATCCCTGTGTCCGGAAATCTGACGGCGGTTCTCTGTTCCCGCGGATGCATGGTCAAAGACGGCCAGGGCTCTCCTGAACTTGCATTTGCCAGGACGATGGTTGATATGCTGAACGCGGAAGCTTTTACCAGGATCCGGGTCTCCTACAGCAGGGTTTCGGAGTCTCTGGCGGATCTGTCCGCTGCCTTTCAGGAAACAGGCCTTGCCCTGAAGATAGGAAAGCTTTTCTTCTCCGGAGAAACAGTGTTTCCCTGCGGCCGCCTGGGGGTCGGGCGCCTGATCTACGGACTTCCCTATGAGCTGTGTGAAAATTTTCTGCGGGAAATCTTCGGGGAAGACATTCCCCCGGAACTGGATGAGGAGACGGCGGTAACGGCGTCGCAGTTCTTTGAAAATAACCTCAATATCGCGGAGACCGCGCGGCAGCTTCATGTCCACCGCAATACTCTCATCTACCGTCTGGAACAGATCCAGAATCGGACGGGACTGGATCTTAGACGTTTTGAGGATGCCGCTGCCTTTAAAATCGCTACCATGGTAATTAATTATCTCCGTACAGAAAGGAATCAAAACGCATGAATGACGCTCTTTATGAACAGCTGGTTACCAAAAAGCCCAGTCCCCTGGTGCCTGTGATAAAGATCCTTCTGATCCTTCTGATGGCCGCGGGACTGATCCTGGCCACCTTTTTCATCGGCTTTTTCCCCGCCCTGGTCGTGATCGTACTGGCTTTTCTTATCTACTACTTCGTATTTCCGCTGCTGTCCGTGGAATACGAATACACCTTCCTGAATTATGATGTGGATATAGACGCCATCTACAGCAAATCAAAGAGGAAAAGAAAACTGTCTTTTGACCTGCGCAACGCGGAACAGATTGCCCCCGCCGGCGCATCTGCCCGTTCAGCCGGCCGCTTCTCGAAAATATGGGACTTTACTTCCCATCTGCACCCGGACAGGGTGTATTCCATTCTTATTGCCAGCGGACACTCCCGGGTCTGCGTGCTCATGGAGCTGGATGAAACCAGTCTTCGCCATGTCACTCAGTGGGCAGGAAACAAAATGCAGAGAGCCTGATACGCTCTCTGCATTTTGTTTCCGCTTCTCACGGATTTCTTTATAAAGAATCGTCCCTGCGGATATATTCCGGATGTCCGGGATCCGCGATCACTTCTTTTACATGAGAAATCTTCGCGTGCTTGTCTACCACCAGATTATCCAGATGTACATCCTCCCCGATGGTCACTTCCGGCAGGATCACGCTGTTGCGGATCACTGCTCCTTTCTTGATGACACAGCCTCTGCCGATTACAGAATTTTCAATACTGCCCTCGATGAGGCAGCCGTTGGATACAACGGAATTTTTTACGCAGGCTCCCTCAAAGTACTGCGTAGGACAGGAATCATTGGTTCTGGTATAAATGGGCCACTCCGGATCAAACAGACTCAGGGCTGTCTTAAAATCAATCAGCGAAATGTTGGCGTCATAATAACTCTTGAAGTCCGTAATAGAAGCAAAATAGCCCCGATGGGATACGCCCCGCACATCCAGCTCCTGGCAGGCCTGATTTACAATATCCGACAGGCTGTACATGGAAGATGCTTTGTGCGCCTTCTGCACCAACTCGATAAACAGTTCCTTTTTCATTACATAAGTATCCATGAAAATGGAACGGCTTTTGGCGGTTCCCCGGTTCATTTCCAGAGCCAGAACTCCCTTCTGCTTATTCAGATCCAGGGTATTGCAGTTGAGAAAATGCTCCTTCGCGTTCTCGGTGGAATGATACAGCAGGGTAATATCCGCTCCGGAATCGATATGGGTCTGCAGCAGTGCGCTGAAGTCCTGGGTATACACCATATAGCTGGGTACGATTACCACATACGGGCAGTTAATCTTCTCAATATATTCCATATTTTCCAGGAAGGCGGCGATATCATTGTTATAGATGTCGTGATCCACCCCGTTCTGAGAAAAGAGGATGTGAAGACGTCCCCTCTTGGAGTTGATGTTGTAGTGGCGTCCGGTTCCCAGATGCTCTACCAGGGAACGGGGTTTTCTGCGGATATAGACCTGAATCTGGTCAATGCCGCTGTTGCTCAGGTTGGAAATGGGAAAATCCACAGTACGATACCTGCCCAGAAAGGAAAATGCCCCTGAGGGACGGTAGTCCTGCATCCCTTCTACCCAGAATTGTCTTCCTCCGAAATTTACAATGCCAAATGCCTTAGCCATATCACTCAACCCCCTTTACACGCTTTGCGACCAGTTCAATATGCTCGCTGTCCGCGCTGCCAACCACCGCGTCTTTTCCGATCTTTACATTGTCGGCTACCAGGGCTCGCTGCACCACAGCGCCCTCTTCTACTTCCACGCCGTTCATCAGCACACTGTCGATAATCTTAGCGCCCGCTCCTACTCTGACGCCGGTAAACAGCACAGATTTCTGCACGGTACCGTCAATGACGCAGCCCTGATTGATAAAGGCCTGGTCAATCTCCGCGTTCGGCCCTATGTACTGGGGCAGGGTCGTCTCATCCTCTGTGTAAATCTTCCAGGAAGAATCATTGAGATCCAGCTCATTGTTCTTTCCGATCAGATCCATATTGGCTTCCCACAGGGAATCAATGGTTCCTACATCCTTCCAGTATCCCTTAAACTTAAAAGCGTACAGCTTCTTGCCGTCATTCAGAAGGGCCGGAATAATATCTTTTCCGAAATCATGATTGGAATCCGGGTCTTTCATATCCGCCGTCAGCATTTTCCGCAGAAGCTTCCAGTCGAAGATATATATACCCATAGAAGCCAGATTGCTCTTGGGCTGCGCCGGTTTTTCCTCAAACTCCATAATACGTCCGGTTTCGTCTGTATTCATAATGCCAAACCGGCTGGCCTCCTTGAAGGGAACCTCAATTACCGCGATGGTCGCGTCGGCTCCGCAGGCCTTATGGTATTCCAGCATTTTCGCGTAATTCATTTTGTAGATGTGATCGCCGGAAAGGATCAGCAGATATTCCGGGGAAAAGGAGTCCACAAAATCAATATTCTGGGAAATGGCGTCCGCGGTGCCGCGGTATACATTCAGATCTACATCCGCTTTCTCCCGAGGCGGCAGCACATACACTCCGCTCTCCTTGGCATCCAGACCCCACCGTCTGCCCGCTGCCACATAGCTGTTCAGCTGGATGGATTCATACTGGGTAAGCACGCCCACCACATCAATTCCGCTGTTGGCGCAGTTGCTGATGGGGAAGTCGATGATCTTGTACTTTCCGCCGTAAGCAACCGCCGGTTTAGCAACTTTGTTGGTCAGCTCATGCAGCCTGGATCCGCGTCCGCCGGCCAGAATCATGGCTAACATATTATTATGCTTCATAATATAAGCCCTCCTCTTTCATTATGGCTCTATTATATAATCCCCAGCCGTCAATTTCCACAATTATTTTGTAAAAAGCGCAAAAAACTTGTGAAATTACAGGAATCCTTCTGTGCTGCTCTGTTTTTCATTGCACTTTTATGCTTCCAGATATTCCAAAAGAGGAGTAAGGTATGCAGGATCTGTCCAATCGCAGCTTTTGCCCCTGGCACACATCAGGGCTTCCATCCAGGGTTCCCATTGGGAAGGATCTTTTTTTGCCACTGATTTCTGCAGCATATTGCAGAGCGTCCGGTCCACAAAGGTCATAGCTTTCTGATCCCAGGCTCCCCGGCCGTAGAATACCGGGATCTTTTCCAGTGAACCTTTCATGTTATGTTTCTTTACGGCCTGGAAAGCGGTTTCATCCCAGGGGGAGGCCCCCACGCAAAATACCGCGATCTTTTTATCTTTCCATTGATTTATGTGTTTCTTTAAAAATGACAGTCCGGAGATCCCTGAGGCATAGATGCCCCCAAACAGCAGAATCACATCATACTGTCCCACCTCTCCGGGATCAGCCATTTTCATCTCCGCCAGGTCGAATCCTGTCTTTTCCATCATCCAGCCGGCATATTTTTTTGCTGCGCCGTACTTGGACCGGTATATAATAATTCCCTTGCTCATATGGTATCCCCCTTTTTTTTCCGCGGCTTTTTCCGGAAAAGCCTGATATGCAGAGGAGGCTCATCTGCCTTTCCCTGCTATTTCAGAAGCGCGGCAGTTACTTTATCCAGCTGCTCACGGATAGCGATGTGCTGCGGACAGGCTTCCTCACACTTTCCGCATTTTACGCACTGATCCGCCCGCTTCAGCCCATGGCCTTCCACCAGCCAGTTTTCCTGCCCCAGCGCTCTTTCCTTATCCCGGTAAAGAGTCAAGTAATTCATGGCGGTGAAGGAGCCGGAAATTCCAATATGCCGGGGACATACCTTGGCGCAGTAATTGCAGGAGGTACAGGGAATCAGCGGGATCCGATTCAGTTCCTCCTGAGCTGCTTTCAGCGCGGCCTCTTCCCTCTCTGAAAGCCCGTTAAAATCTTTCATGCAGGAAAGATTGTCCTGCATCTGCTCTACGCTGCTCATGCCTGACAGAACTGTAATGATCCCTTCCAGCCCGGCGGCAAAACGGATGGCCCAGGAAGCCGGAGAGGAATCCGGCTCCTCTTTCTTCAGAATTTTAACCACCGATTCCGGCGGGGTTGCCAGCATGCCGCCCTTGACGGGCTCCATGATCGTCACGGGTTTTCCGTGCTTTCTGGCCACTTCATAGCACTTTCTGGACTGCACAGCGGGGTTCTCCCAGTCCGCGTAATTGATCTGCAGCTGCACAAATTCCATCTCCGGATGGGCGGTGAGGATGGCGTCCAGCTCTTCCGGTGTTGAATGGAAGGAAAAGCCCGCATGGCGGATCAGCCCCTCCGCTTTCTTTTTCTGAACCCAGTTCCACATATCGTAATCGTCAAAATATTTTGTACGGCTCTCCCCCAGATTGTGCAGCAGGTAAAAATCAAAATATCCCGCTCCTGTCTGTTTCAGGGAAGTATCGAACTGCCCGTATGCCTCCTCTTTTGTTTTACATTGAATCCAGGCTGCGTTTTTGGTGGCCAGCTGATAGCTGTCCCGGGGATATCGCTCCACCAGCGCCTGGCGGATGGCGTCCTCCGAGCCAGCGTAAGCCCAGGCGGTATCAAAATAAGTAAACCCTGCCTTCATAAAAAGATCTACCATCTGCTTTGTCTGTTCTACATCAATGGTTCCGTCTTCCTTCTGCGGCAGGCGCATCAGTCCAAAGCCCAGTTTTTTGATATTTTCTCCCAGATAACCCATGATGATCCTCCTTCATCCGCATACATAATCTTTTAATAAATCTTCCAGATACTCCGCGCAGAACTCTTCCGTCCGCTCTTTGAGACTGTAACTCCCATCGCTCATACACCAGCACAGCAGCTGTCCGTAAAGCAGATCTACAAAGGTGTGCGCCAGAATGCCTGCAGGCGTATCCTCCCGAAGCATTCCCTGCTTCATGCCATATCGGATCAGTTCTTCCATATCTCTCAGATCCTCTGCCAGTTTGCCCCGATCCGTTTTTTCCCGGCAGTCTGCCGGAAAAGCCGCGCCCTTTACCCACTCCTGAGCCAGACGGACGCTGCCCTGCTGGATATACCCGGAAAACTCTGACATATAATGTGCCAGTTTTTCCGGAAAGGTTCCGGGAAAACTCTTTGCTTCCGCCAGAATTTCTCCGAACATCCCCCGGCTCAGTTCAAATACAATATCCTCTTTCCTGCGGAAATAGGTATAAAAGGTTCCTTTTGACACACCGGCGGCTTCTGTAATTTCTTCCACAGAAGTATGTTCCAGTCCTTTTTGACAGATTATCGTTTTCCCTGCCCGCAAAAGTTTTGTTCTGGTTGCCTGGGCTGCAAGCTGTCTGCCTGTCATATTTTCCTCCCTTAGCTCCGCGCGTTTCCTGTCTGGTCCGTATTGTATCATTTCACCGACTATAAGTCAATGACTTTTAGTCAGTAAATACCCGCTTTACTGTATAAAAAAATAGTGGTACACTTAATACATTCTGTGCGTCAAAGGGAAGGAGTGGAGCGAATGAAAAAAGCGCCTTCTGATAGAGCAGTCCGCAGAGCTGCCCTCTGCGCGTTTCCATATACAATTCCGATTTTAGCCGGATTTCTCTTCCTGGGAATCACCTACGGAATTTATATGAATGCTTCCGGTTTCAGTTTTCTGTATCCCATGTTTATGAGTCTGACAATATTTGCCGGATCTGTAGAATTTGTGGCAGTCTCGCTGCTGCTGGGATCTTTTAACCCCATTCAGGCTCTGGCTGTAACGCTGATGCTCAACGCGCGGCATCTGTTCTACGGAATCTCCATGCTGGACAAGTTCCGGGGGCTTGGCTGGAAACGGATCTATCTGATCTTCGGCATGTGCGACGAAACCTTTTCCATTAACTACGCGGCCGCGATTCCGGAAGACATTGACCGGGGCTGGTTTATGTTTTTTGTTACTCTGTTCAATCATATCTACTGGTTTGCGGGCGCTACCCTGGGCGGGCTTTTCGGTTCCCTGATCCGCTTCAGTACGGAAGGGCTGGATTTTGTAATGACAGCTATGTTTACAGTAATTTTTCTGGATCAATGGAAAAAAGAATCCCAGCATCTCAGTTCGCTGCTGGGCCTGGGCCTTTCCCTGCTCTGTCTGGTTTTATTCGGGGCTGACGGCTTTCTTATTCCGGCCATGCTGCTCATCCTGGCCCTGCTTTCCCTGCTGAGAAACACTCTGGAGAAAGGAGAACAAACACCATGACATTTACACAGCAGCTGATCACCATCGGCATGGTGATTCTGGGCACGGTTCTGACCCGTTTTCTTCCTTTTCTGATTTTTCCCGCGGGAAAGCCTACGCCCAAATATATTCAGTATATCGGAAAGTTCCTTCCATCCGCGGTGTTTGGCCTGCTGGTCGTCTACTGTCTGCGGAATATAAATCTGTTTTCCGGCAGCCACGGAGTTCCGGAACTGCTGTCCATTGCTCTGGTGGCGGTGCTTCATCTCTGGAAGGGACAGATGCTTCTGTCCATTGCCGCCGGCACTGTATGCTATATGCTGCTTGTACAGTTTGTATTTTAACTTTCTTCCGTGCAAAACGGCCGGCTTTTCAGCCGGCCGCCCCATGGATTCTGGCTCTTAATCATGCCAGTCTTCATGCCATTTGATAAATTCTCCGCTTTCCCCGTGAATTTCAAATTCATATTCCATACCGTTGTAGTGTACTTCTCCCTCGTATTTGAGGATTCCATCGTCATGCTCCAGTTCCATTTCCAGATTCCGGTCCGATGCCCCGGGCACCCGGTTCAGCACCAGCTGCTTCGCCTCATCGTAAGAGATGGCAGAGCCGCTCTGAGTTCCCTGATTTGCATTTCCATCCGGACGATAATCATCGTCCCAATCTCTCTCTGCTTTCAGAATGGCGCCGTCAGAGACCTGAATCGCGTAATCGTATTCCATTCCCTGGCTGGCGAAATCTACATCGTAGTAGATAAAGCCGTCGTCCCGATCCAGATGGACTCTCAGATAGGAAGCGTCTGCCTCGGCAATTCCCGCGTCCGCCAAAGCGATTTCCACCGCCCGGTCCTCCCCGATGTCAGAACCCTGGGAAGACTTCTGCGCCTCCGCTTTCTGTTCCCCGGAAGACGTCTGGAGTGTTTTGGAATCCGCCTGTTCCTGCCGGGCAATCTGCGGGCTGTCAGAGCTCTCCCCGCTCTGGAGAAGGGAATCCCCGGCGGATGCCTGATTTCCTTCTGTTCCGCACCCTGCAAAAATCCCGATTGTGATGGCAGTGATAGCTAATAAAAATAATCTTTTCATATTCTTCCTCCTGTCTGCTGAATATTATTTTCCGAACAGTCTGTGTTTGGTCTGTTCCTGTATCTGATGATATGAATATAATACAGTCAGATTAAGGAAAAATTAAAATTCCGATTATCTTATAAATTTTTTTGGTTTTCCTCCGTCTTCCCTCCCCGGGTTTTCCGGTATTCTCTGGGGGACATCCGATATCTCTCCTGAAAAGCCCGGTTAAAGGTGCGCATGCTGGCAAACCCCGACTCCATAGCAAGCTCTGTAATGGAATCCTCCGAGTTTTCCAGGAGATTCAGAGCCAGATTCAGCCGCAGATCATTTAAGTACTGATTAAAATTTGTGTGGAAGGTTCCGGAGAACACCCGGGACAGGGCATAGGGACTGTATCCCAGATCCTGCGCCATTTTTGTCAGTGAAATATCCTCCTGGGTAAAATGAGAGGCCATATAGACCACCGCGTCATAGATGATGCCGTGTCCCGGCTGTTCCTGCCGCTTCCGCAAAGTCAGAAGCGGCAGAAGCCTGGCCAGAAGAATCTGGGTAAAAGCCCTGGCCAGCACCGGATTTTTTATATCCTCTCCCTGATCAAAGAGTTCCTTCAGCCGCTCCAGGGCATAGGGAATATCCGGGTGCACCTTCGAAGCCGGAACCACCGGAATCTCCGGCTGACATTGAAGCATCTGCTCCGCCCAGGGCCCGGCATAGGAAGGGGGCGGCAGAAAATAGTAGGCCCGGGACTCCTCCCGGCAGAATACCTGGTAGTGGTGGATGACATTGGGAAAGACAATGCCGAAATCCCCTGTCTCCATGTGCTGAAAATTCTCCTCGATCCCCAGTTCCAGCGTACCCCGGGTTACGTAGATGCATTCCATGGACCGGTGGATGTGTGGCTGGTAGTGGACGGACTCTTTTTCGTAGATCTCCATTCTGTCATCCTTCAATTCATAGAAAAAATGCATGGCTTCCTCCTGCAAGATTTGGCTGGTTAATCTTTCCTTTTGACAAGAATTATAGCCTGCCGGGAGCTATAATACAACCGAAATCAAAAAGGAGGTGCCAAGGATATGCTTAAAAGATTCAGTGCTTTTTTAAGAGATTCTTTTGAAACATATATGCAGCTTTACACAAGAGATCTCTTCTAAGCAGCAGGGCAGAACAAATGAGATGAAGACAGAAAACAGCGTAAAAAACAGAGAGCTGTGACCAGGCCGGAACCGGCCATGGGAACACAGCTCTCTGTTTTTTACTTTAAAGTCCCGCCTGTTTCAGCAGCTCCGGCACTTTGTCCTCCCAGCCCAGAGCCATGATGTGCACGCCCTGGCAGTAAGGACGGCATTCTTTGATGATCCTGGCGGCAATCTCCACGCCGGTGATGCCCGCCTTGGTTTTTTCCTTGTCCTTCTTCAGCTCCTCGATCATTTCATCGGGAACATGGATACCGGCTACGTTATTGTTCATAAATTTCGCCATGCCCGCGGACTTGGGAATGATGATTCCCACCTGCACCGGCTTGCCGAACTGTTTTGCCTTCTCCATAAATCGAATGAATTTCTCCGGCTCAAATACAGCCTGGGTCTGGAAATAATCCGCCCCCGCCCGTACCTTGCGCTCCATCTTGGCCAGCTGGGCATCCACAGAATCGCTGCAGGGAGAAACCACAGCGCCTTTGGCGAATTTCGGCGGCTCGCCCACCAGCTCGTTTCCGCCCAGATCTACTCCGGATTCCAACTGCTTCACCGCATGGATCAGAGAGACAGAATCCAGGTCAAACACCGGCTTTGCCTGAGGATGGTCGCCCAGCTTGGTGTGGTCGCCTGTCAGCAGCAGCAGGTTTTCGATGCCGAACATGGCGGCGCTTAAAAGATCCGACTGCAGAGCGATGCGGTTCCGGTCCCGGCAGGTCAGCTGATAAATGGGAGTCAGTCCCTGATCCAGCAAGGCCTTGCTCATAGCCAGGGATCCAAGGCGCATGACTGAGGACTGATTGTCGGTTACATTCACAGCGGAAATCCCGCTTAAATACTTCTTGGCATCCTCCAGCAGGTGATCCACATGAAATCCCTTGGGCGGTCCCACCTCGGCGGAAACAACAAATTCACCCCGTTCAAATAACTCCGTAATCTTCATTTTACATTGCTCCTACTCAAAAATATAGTAATCTGTCTACTTGGAAACTTCCTCGTCTGTGGCGAAATTACGCACCTGAACCGGACACTTCAGGGCGTCCAGACGGCCCAGCATGGCCAGTCTCCGGTAGATCCGCTCCCAGCCGCACTCCATCTCGCCGTCCACCTCGCATTTCCCATTCTTGGTGCCTCCGCAGGGCCCGTTTACCAGGCTCTTGGAACAGGCGGTAATAGGACAGATGCCTCCCGTCAGGTTCAGATAGCATTCCCCGCACTGATCGCACTGATATTCCAGAGGGGTAACTCCCTGAAATCCCGGCAGGGGACAGGTGTCGCAGGCCGCGTATACCGGCTTGTCTTCCAGATAATTGGCAATGGTCTGCACGCCCACGCCGCAGGAGAGCACCAGCACGGCGTCCGCAGCCTGAATCTCCTCCATATGGGGCCGCAGCCGCAGTTTCATATTGTCAGGATTGCATATGTAATCGGTGGTCATGCTCCCGGTCACCTGGCCGGCAGCAGTCAGTTCCTTTTCCCATTCCGCCGCTTCCTGCTCCGGAAAATGTACCTCCTTGCATCCCACGCAGTTGATGAGGAAAACCTTTTTTCCCTCGGTCAGGGCGGCCAGGGCTTCTTTTGATTTTAATTCCGTAATCAGCATATCACTTCATCCCCCTTACTGCGGTTTTTCCGGCTTTGATCTTGGCAACCAGAGGAATCTTGGAAGAACAGATGTATTCACAGGACCGGCATTCGATGCAGTCCATCACATGCATATCTTTCATGCCCTGCCAGTTCTCCTGATCCGCGTATTTGGCGAAATACAGAGGAGACAGTTCCATGGGGCATACGTCCACGCAGCGTCCGCACTTAATACAGGGCTGCTCCGCCGCATGATCGGTATCCACAGCGATAATGCCGTTGGATCCTTTCATAATGGGCACGTTGGTGTCCGTGAGCACGAAGCCCATCATAGGGCCTCCCGCCTTCACCGTCACTTCGCCCTGACCGGTGATGCCGCCGCAGTAGTCGATGAGATCCCGGGTATTGGTTCCGATCTTTACCACAAAGTTTCCGGGATGTTTCAGCCTTTCCCCGGTCACGGTCACCACCCGCTGGATCAGGGGCATCCCCTTCTGAATAGCGTCGGAGATAGCTTTGGTAGTGCTGATGTTGCTGACAATGCAGCCCACATCCGCCGGCAGGCCGCCGCTGGGAACCATTCTTCCGGTGACCCTCTTGATCAGCATTTTTTCTGCTCCCTGAGGATATTTGGTCCTGGCCGCCACCACTTCCATCTGCTGGCAGCCGGCGGTCTTCTCCTTCATGAGGGCGATGGCGTCCGGCTTGTTGTCCTCAATGACAATGACGCCCTTCTGCGCCCCGGTGGCTTTCAGGATGGCCTTCAGTCCGAAAATCACATCATCGGCGTACTCCAGCAGCACCCGGTGGTCCGCCGTCAGCAGAGGCTCGCACTCGCAGCCGTTCAGCAGGATCGTATCCACCGGCTTGGCGGGTTTTAATTTTACGGCGGTGGGGAAGCCCGCGCCGCCCATGCCTACAATGCCTGCCTCTTTGACAATCTCCACAATCTCGTCGGGGGTAAGGCTCTCCAGGTCTTTGTGAGGTTTCACCGACTCGTCCAGGGTATTCTTTCCGTCGGAGCGGATCACCACGGACAGGCAGGTGCCTCTGGTGGCATGTCCCCGCTCTTCAATGGCGGTCACCGTGCCGCTGACGCTGGAATGAACAGGACTGCTGATGAAAGCTGCCGCCTCCCCGATCTTCTGTCCCACTTTGACCGTGTCTCCCACCTGCACCACCGGATTCGCGGGGGCTCCCGCATGCATGGACAGAGGGATCACTACCTCTTTCGGCTCCGGGAATTTCTGAAGAGCCAGATGTTCCGTGAACTCCTTTCTCTCTGAGGGATGGACGCCTCCGTAATACCCCTCCAGGCGGTTTTCACGGATGGATTTTACATAGTCGTTGATAAATTTGAAATTTACTTTGGAATAGTCCCGAAGCTGCACCGGCTGATTCAGAAACTCTTCCAGACGGCCCTGTTTCTCCAGGCGGCGGTAAATTTTCTCCCAGGCGCAGTCCTTGCTGCTGTCCACCTCGCACTTTCCGTCTTTTGCTCCGCCGCACTGGCCGTTGACCAGGCTCTTGGAGCAGTCCACAATGGGGCAGATCCCGCCGGTAATATTCAGGTAACACTGGGCGCAGGCGTCACATTTCCGCTCTGTCAGCGCCATGCCGTGATATCCCCGGTAATTCAGGGAATTGCTGGCGGCATAAACCTTCTTTCCCGTAAGATCCGCCACGGTCTGGATGCCCAGCCCGCAGGAAGCCACCAGAATATGCTCCGTGCCCTCCGGGATCATGTCCTGCAGTTTTTTCTCCGTCTGAACCTTGTTGCAGAGAAAGTCCACCCTGGCGCTGCCGGTAACGGTTTTTCCCATTTCCCGGGCCAGTTCCGAAAGCTCTTCGCACTCCGGCTCCTCCACCGTCTCAAATTCCTTGAAACACTTGTTGCAGGCGATGAGGAACAGGTTGTCCTTGTCAGCCAGCAGAGAAGTCAGTTCTTCTCTGTCTTTCAGCTTGTACTTGGTATAGTTTTCCAATTGCTCACCTTCCTTGTTTACTTGATACGTAACCCATCTATTATTTTCTTGACGTCCACTATAAAGAATAGCACAAATTGCGGGAATAAACCAGTCTGAACCTGATAAAATACAGGGTAAAAACCAGGCGATCCCGCAGTTTTGGAAATTTTTATAAAAATTCAGGAGCCGAGGTCAGCCAGTCCCTGGCGATGCGCAGATAGGGGCCTGCCGCGTCTGCCTTCCTCCATCCGGTGCCATCCAGCAAATGCTGATCTCTTTTTACCTGGGCGATATGAAAATTGCCCAGCTCTAAATTTTCCAGGCTGACGCATCCGCTGAACATGCTCTCCATATTTTTTACCCTGGAAGTGTCAAAACTGCTCACATCCAGTTCTTTCAGGCTCCGGCAGCGGCGGAACATAGAACCCATATTCACCGCCCCGGAGGTGTCAAATCCAGACAGGTCCAAATCTCTCAGGCTCCCGCAGTTTTCAAACATGGACTGCATTTCCCTGGTGCTGCCGGTATAAAAATTCTGATTGAAATAAATGCCCATCAGATTTTTGCACCCGGCAAACATGCCGGAGCAGTCCGTCCCCGCCGCAACTCCGCCTTCCCCGCCGATATACAGATCACAGCCTTCTTCCGGAGAATCCGTCCAGGCCATAACGCTTCCATCCTGCTCTTCCGAAAGATCCCATGGATCCTCAGCGGTTCTGGAAACAAAATCCAGAAACGTTACCCTCCGGATCCCGGCGGCCCGGCTTTCCTCCCGCAGCCTCCAGCCTTTCCGCAGCTGTCCTTTGGCCTGTGTTTTTTTCTTGGTTCCATATAAAGCCTCATAGAGTTCCGCGCCGTCCGCATACCGTTCTGTCCCAAGAACCGCCAGTCCCTTCATCAGGGCTTTCTCCTGCCAGACGGACCAAATCACCCCCTGTTCAGAGGGCGCCTCCAGAGGGCCCACCCACATTCTTTTCTGAAAATCAGCCGGCTCCTCTCCGGTAAGCATCCGGTAAATCACCGCGCACAGACTGTATACATCCGACTGCGGCAGTACGATTTCTGTTTTCAGAAGCTGCTCCGGGGGAATATATCCGGCGCTCCTTTGGGCCTGTGTTCCGTCGGAATGACTGAAGGCCGAAACATCAAAGGAAAAAGATTCCTTTGATTCAAAATTCACGCGGCAGGATTCCGGAAGGGGAAAGCAGAAGCAGACATGTCTTTGTCCGGTGAGTGTCTCCGGGGAAATATTCCCGTGGACTTTACCGGAACGGTGCAATTCTGCCAAGGCCTTTACTGCCGGACGCAGGGACAGGAGAATCCGGCTTCCGTTTCTTGTTTCATTTTTCTTTTGATCCAAATCTTTGCTCATGGCTGATTTTAACCCACTCTTGTTTTCATTCTTTTACAGCCCGTGGGGATCCATGGAATCCATGCGGTCCAGCAGGCTCATGCCTTTTCCCAGATCCTCCTCCAGGCTCTTTAGTCTTTCCTCTTTATCCCGGGAATCCGGGGCATCGGAAGGTGTATTGACATAAGGCTTCACCTGCCGGGCAGCTGTATGTTCCTGCGGGGACGGTACAGCCTGCCGCGGGGAAACGGAATTTTCCGCCCGCAGATGCTCCACAATCTGCCGAAAAGATTTTTCCTCCAAAACCGCCAGGTTCTGCCCCAGAGCCTCCGTCCTGGTCTGGGGATCCTTTCCGAACAGAAAATTGATCTGATGCTTTATAAACAGAGCCGCCAGTGAAACCGCCTGGTCCAGTTTTCCATAGTTGAATCCCTCTGTCATCTCCGCCATTCTTTTGTAAGAAAATCCCTGCCCGCAGGGTATATCCTCCAGAGACTGCTCCAGGAATTCTTTTCTCTCGCCCTCACCGGGCAGACCGATGGGACAGAAAATCAGTTCTTTTTCCAGTATTCCCCGCTCCTTTGCCTCTTCCGCCGCAATGAAAAAAACACAGGGAACCCGGGCTTCCCGCAGATTCCGCAGACCGCCGCGCAGCATCCGCAGAAAGGCGGGAGGTTTCTCTGAAAAAGCAAAATCCTCCACCAGCACGCAGATCCCCCCGGCCTCCCGGGCGGCTTCCGGGATCTCTCCCAGAAATGTACTCCAGTTCTGCCTCTCTTCCGTCTCACTTTGGCCTCTCAGGTCTTCCGCGGAAATCCGGACGAAACTGTAACCTGCCCGGCCAAGATCTCCTGCCAGGGCCAGGGCCAGAGTCCGTTTGCCATTTCCCTCAGGGCCGTACAGGCAGAAGGCCTGAAAAGGGGACACATGAAACCGCCGGTCCAGTTCCGGGTCAGGAACGCAGGCGCCGAAGATAGACTTCCAGTATTTGCGTCCGCACAGCTGCTCCAGTCCGTATCCCGGCGCCCGGGCAGTATATTCCGAAAGCCAATGTTCCATTCTTAAGCGCTCCTTTATCCCTCATCCAGATTTCTTTTAAACTTTTCCTCCCACTCATCCAGTGCCTTGATGATATCCTCTTTCGGGGTGGGCAGGCAGCTCTCCTGACTTTGCCGGAACAGTTCCCTGGTCAGCCGGAACTCTCCGGTTTTCAGAGCGTTCAGGGCCGTCTCTTCGTCTCCGTAGGTTTTCATGACTTCTTTGAGGATCTTGTTTTTGATCCGGGAGGCCAGCCGCTGGATATCCCGGTAGTTATAAGTGTCTGTGGCTTCCGCCATCTGCCGGAAGGTAAATCCCTCTTCCAGAGTTACCAGATCCTTGAAATGTTTTTCAAAAGAGAAGGTTCTGGCTTCCAGATCCGGGAAGGGAACCCGGACCAATTCCACCCGGTCCAGCATGGCGTTGTCCACCTGATCCGGATAATTGGTGGCCCCGATAAAGATAATCGGCTTGTCGGAATTGTTGATCCGGTTATACCCCGTCAAAAACGCCGTGGTCAGAGAGGCGGCGTACTCCGGCAGCATGGGAAGGGAACGGTTTTTGCAGACTCCGTCCACCTCGTCGATAAAGACAATGCAGGGGGCGTTTTTCTCCGCTTCCTCAAATAACCGGGTAATGATTTTTTCCGCTTCTCCCACGAAACGGCTGAGGATATCGGAGCCCACCAGGGACAGATATTTATAATTCTGATCCATCAGCTCATGGGCAAAGGCCTCGATAATATACGTCTTTCCGCAGCCGGGAGGCCCGATAAAGAAATAGGAGTGGAGCTGTTTCATTTTCAGATAAGATTTCAGCTGTTTCAGCTGGGAATCCGCGATGCATTCCCTCAGCTGTTCCTTCAGCTTTGCCATGCCTGACACGTCCGCGAAGGAATGTCCGGGAGCTTCCTTAAACCAGGACTCCACGGTGGCTTCCGGCACACCGCCCCCCGGGGCTGCCCCCGTTTTTTTCGGAGGTTCCGGTCTGGAAGCCGGTTTACCCTCTTTCTCCGCCTTTTCCTCTTTCTGGCGGGCCGCGTTTTCCTGCATCCGTTTATAGACCTCCGGGTTTACCGCCCGGACGATTTTTTTGATCCGCTGATTCAGTTCCTGCACCTTCCGCTGCTGGTAAAGCCGTTCTTCTCCCACGCTCATCTGGGCCATCTCATACCGCAGATTGGCAGCCCGCTGGAGGAAAACGCATTCCTCCTTGGAGGGCTGAAATCCATTGGCCTCCAGCACCTGATCCGCCTGCTGGATCAGCGCCAGGCACTGATTTTCCTTTGCCTGCATTCTCTCGATGTAACCGTCCATAACCTTCCCCCTATAATGTTTTTATCATTTCTTCCACGTACCGGTTCATTTCATCCAGCTCCGCCTTTACCGCCGAATCCTCCGGAAGTTCCACAGGATCCCCCTTCTCCTCCGGCGGAATTTCCCGGTCCATGGGACCGCCCTTTTTCTCCAGCCGGCCAAGGATCCGGGACATTCTCTTTTCCTCCCTGGCTGCCTTCTGATTCAATTTTCCTATATAGCCCGCGGCTGCCCTTCCCTCTGCGGGATCTATGCCGTCAGAAAGCTGATGAACCGCGGAGAGCACCCCGGCCAGCTGGTTCATGGCGGCGTTCATTTCATCCGTATCCTGGATCTCCCGCAGCCTGGCCCTGGTTTTTTCAATTTCCCGGAGCATATAGTAGTTAATCTTCATTTTCCGGACATTGGAGGGGCTGGTGAGATTTTTGCTCTTTAATTCTCTGGCGATCCGCATTTCCCGCTCCAGCATGGTCCGGTATTTCAGCTCCAGCTTTCTCAGGGTCACCCTGCACTGCAGGATCATGCTCTCCCGGGTCCGGGGATCCGGCCTGGATTTTCCAAACATATCTGCGCTCCTTTACATCTGACGGATCATGTCCTCAATATCTTCCAGAGTCTGTTCCATATCCGCATCTGCCAGGGGCTCTTCTGTTTCTCCCAGCTCTTTCAGGTATTCCGCGGAGAGAGGAACCGCGTCCGCGGGATCCATACGGATTCCCTCCTGATCGTCCATGCATTCTTCCAGAGATTTTCCCTTCAGCAGACTCTCGATAATATCGTCTCCCACCAGGGCGTCCAGAGGCTGCTGGAAAAACTGCTTCATGCCCGCTTCCCCCTGCTGAGCGGCTCCTTCCATGCCTTTGATCCCCTTCTGAAGTGCTCTGGTATTCACCTTCTCCGTCCTTCCGGCCACCCGGTTCATTAATTTCAGTACGGAGCCCATCTCATTCATGGCTCTGCTCAGCTCCTGCATGGAGGTAATCTCCCGGAGCCGGTTCTGGGCCTGGTTCACAATGGTCAGACAATAATAGGCGTTCTTCAGAGAGGCCTCCGCCTTGGGATTCTCCTGCTTCCGGCTTCTGCTTCCCCGGAGAGCCCGAAGCTCCCGCTCAATCACCACTTTGTATTTTCTCTGCAGGCCCCGGAGACGGACCCCTATTTCCATGATCTGCTGTTCTACCGTAGGTTTCTCCTTTTTGAAAAATTCACCCGGCTTGCCTGCTCCGTCTTTTTTCTGAAAAAAAGATTTGATACTCATATTTTCCCCCTTCTGTTAATTGTTCAGAAGCCCCTGCTCCTGGTTCTCTGCCTCTTCCTCCAGCTCCTGCTGCAGCTGCAGTTCTCTTCCTCTTGCTTTTCCTGCCTTTTCCTTTTCTATGGCCTTTTCCATATTTTCAAATTCTATGGCGGATTTCACAATATAATCTCCCATAACCGGAGAGGCAAAGACTTCTTTTATGGTATCCTCGAACCGTTCGCTGAGTTCATCCAGCTGAGTGATCTGCTGCTGCAGCTCTACCAGACGGTTGCGGAACTCCGCCTCATGGCGGATCACCTGATCCTGCATTTCCTGGGTGACGGCGGTTGCCAGCTCTGTCAGGGCGTTTTCCTCGCTGCGGATGATCTGGCTGCAGGAGTTGATGGTCGTCTCATTCAGCGCCATCTGCCCCTTCAGCATTTCCATGTCCTTATAAATTTTGGCAACTTCCCTGTATTTCACCGCCAGATGAAAGGCATCGATATTAATGTCTTTTACTTTTTCACCATACTGATCGATCATCTCCACCAGATGGGGATTTTCCTTCATCTCCTGCTTGACCCGGGCATATGATTCTTTAAACTGACCGGAAGCCTGGTCGTATTTTTTCTGCTGAATCTCTATGCTTCTCCTGCGCTCGTCTATTTTCTGGGAATATTCCACGATCGTAATGTACTGTCCCAGCCGGTTTTCCCGATCCCGGAGAATGTCGGGGATTTTTTTCTCGTCACTGGACGGAATCTGCTCATGGCCCTTTCCCACTCCGTAGATCAAAGCTGTCTGGATGCGCTGTGCTGTATCAGGGCTTCCGTTTTTGAAAGCCTCTTCCAGATGTTCCACCAGCCAGATCATCTGCTCATCCATTTTTCTGGTGTCCAGAAGGCTCACCGGCGCCCGGTCCAGGCGGTCCGCCAGATTCTGGAGAACCATTTTATATTTTTCGGTTTCATCCCTGGAAATCCGCCCTGTGGGATCGTATAAATTTATTTTTTTCATGGCGGTCAGCAGATTTTCTGTTTTCCCCCGGATTTCCGCGGCACGGCTTTTCTGCTCCGCCTGAATCTGCTTCTCTGTTTTTTCTGGTTTATTTCCCACCAGTCTGTCTAAAAATCCCATCTCCCTGTCTCCTCTCTTTTTCTTTTCTTCTATGCTCAATCCATCAGTGAAAACTGCGCGGATTTTGTACAGCTGTCCGCGTCTCCCAGCAGAAACCGGGCCCGCAGTCCTTCTTCCAGACAAACTCCGATCCGGCAGGGGCCGCTGATTTTCGGCAGCTGCACCGGCAGCTCCATTCTCTTTTCATGATCTCCTCTGCGCAGAAAGGCGTGAATCACCACCTCGCCCTCCTGGTCCAGCCTCTGAAAATCCCGGCGAAGCCATACAGGGACCCCAGGCTTCAGATCCGATCCGCCGGCCACCTGCACCTCCGCCGTCTCCTCCAGGGTCAGACCCTCCTCTTCCATGGCGTAGCTGTAGGCGGTGATGCCTACTGTCAGATCCTCCAGTTTTCTCCGGAGATACTCCCGGCCCATGCTTCTGACATGCTCCCGTTCCTCTTCCTCCATTTCCGGGATCTGTACTACAGGAAAACCGCAGAACGGACATTTTGCTCTTCCCCCGCGAACCTCTCCCATGCAGGACTCACATTTCATAAACTATTTCCTCCATTTTCAAACAGGTGCGTTACAATGCAGTAAGCGTTCTGATACTGATTCAGAACCGTCTCCAGCTGTTCCATAGTGTCCCGAAAATATTTCTGATACTGGAAAAGGCCGGCCTGTTTCCCCGCGGGCAGAAGACCATTCAGCAGTCTTAATTCTCCATCCAGCTGCTCTCTTGCCCTCTTTAAAACCTGCATCCGTTTTTTGCACTGTTCCAGCCTCTGGCGGTAAGCCGCGGCCTCCAGGCTCCGGAACCAGTCTTCCAGCCTGGCGGTTTCCTTTTCCTCCTGAAGAGTCTGGGTAAGCAATTCCTGCTTTCGGGCCTCCGCCGTCTTTTTTCTGCGCTCCATCTGTTCCAGATTCTCTTCCGCTTTTTTTCTTTCTTCCTCTGTCTGCCAGACCAATTCCTGGGCCCGCTTCTGCTTCCCGGAAATTTCCGCCTCCATCTGAAGGAGCGCTTCCTCTTTTTTCTCTATCTGCTCCTGCAGGCTTTGCCGCTGGACTTCTCTTTCCGCGGCTTCCTCTTCCCTCTGCCGCAGCAGCTCCCTAAGATCCTCGATATCCGTGCGGCTCAGGCTCTGTTCCAGATTCTGAATCTGTTCCATAAGGCTCCGGCGCTGGGTGTCTGAATTCTGGAACTGCTGCTTTCGTTTCTGATATTCTTCTTCCAGCTTCTCGTTTTGCAGAAGATTTTCTCTGTGGCTGCGGATTGCCTCCTGCAGCCTGGCCTCTGTTCTGCGGGCCTGTTCCCCCAGCTGTTCCAGCTCTTCTTTTTTCTGCCGGTACTGGGCCTGCAGGCCTTCACAGGCATCTTTGCACTGCTGATACTGCTCCTCCAGCCGTTCCTTCTGTATCCGGATATCCGGTATCTTTTTTTCCTGATACTCCTGAACAAAAGCCGTCAGCTGCCGGCAGGTTTCCAGAAGCTTTTCTTCCTCCTCCAAAGACTGCTCCAGCTGCTCTTTTTTCTGTTCCAGGAGAGCTGCCTGCTGCCGGAGACCTGTGAGCCTGCCGGAAACGCTCTCCAGCTGCCGCTGCGCTTCTTCCAGATTGTTTTCCAGCTTTTTAAACCGCAGAAGCTGCTCCTGATCCATGGCTTCCACGGGAAGCCGTCCAAAGATCCGCAGCAGGGTCCGGCCCAGCCAGGACAGCCGGGTCACAGCCGCTTCCTCCTGCTCCGCCGGGAGCCTGTCCACAGTCATCTTCTGATCGTCCCTGATATCCGCCCCCAGATCATAAAAAAGATCCAGGACATCGTTCAGCGTCAGCTGCTTCCGGCCGGACAGCGCTTTCAGAGAAGTTTCAGTTCTGCTGAATCTCATGCCTCCCACCTTCCTTTATGCAAAGGCTGTCCCATACTGGTGACCTCAAACAGCTGATTGAACTTGGTCAGCTCCACCACATGGTCTTCCTGCCCGATGGTGCCCTCCATCAGATCGTAGTCCCGGATATGGAGACTTACCACCCCGGAGGAATCGAGGGAAAAGCCCACCACCGCCATATGATACTGATTGGTCACCACATGAGCCAGCTTTCCGGCAAATTCCTCCTTCAGCAGGGCAAAACAGGCGGTCCGGTCATCCAGACTGAAATTCACCAGAAATTTATCAAACCCGCCGGAAATCGTCTGGATCACGAAAATTTCCCCGTCTTCGCTTCCTCTGGCGTAATAAATGGTGTCAAATTCAATTTCCTGCTTATAGCGGATGGCGTAGTTCAGGCAGAGTTTTTTATTCATATCGTAGGCCCAGACCCCGATAGAGAAGGAGGCCGTATTCCGGATACCGATGACATCCCCGGCCAGCAGGGCCGCTCCCAGAGAAATGGCTCTCTCGCAGCCCGCCCGGTCCAAAAGGATATTTTCCTGGCGCCTGTCGTTGTTCCCCAGCTTAAATTTATCCGCGATCTGCCTTTTTACCAGATAAAAGTTTCCGAAGCCTCCCACCAGGGCGATTTTAAAGTCGTCCCGGCTCCCATCCTGGTAGGAAATGCCGGAGCGGTCCATAAACGCCAGGATCTCATTGAGCTTTTCGTCAAATGTGTCCCGGATTACCTCATTATAAATCTCCAGCAGAAGTCCGTAGGTAATCTGTACCTCATCCTGCCCGTATGCAATGGTGGTGAATTCTTCCTGATTCAGTTCCTCGGGGTAATCCAGCCCGTATTCCTCGAAAATATTCTGGATTTTTTTTGTATTGCTCTGTAATTCCAGTTCCAGTTCGTCTACCGCCCTGTAAAAGATGCTGCCGCAGACCGGCTCCTCCCCGTCGGTAAGGCCGGAACGCTGAACCGCCCTGGCCGTAACGGTCTCCATGTATACAATCCCCGCTTTTCCGATGCGGCCCTCCTCGTTTTCACCGGCTCCGGTCCGGTCCAGAACCTTTAACTCCATGGAGTGGGGTTCTCCCTCTTTTCCGCAGGACAGAACCTGGGTCAACGTGATATCCAAAGTTCCGCCGCCGTAATCTACCAGCAGGATATTCCCCTCAAAATTCCGTTTCGTGCTGAGATAAAAATTGCGGGCAAAATAGGCGCTGGCCGCCGCCGGCTCGCTGACCACCTTGACTCCCTCGGGGGATACAAAATCCAGACTTCTGCAGATATCCCGGATCAGTGTTCTGCCGTCCAGCGTGCGGATCCCCTCGTTCCAGATTTCGGGAACGCCCACCACCAGATGATCGATCCTGGTTTCGTGGAGATCCTCCAGCACCTGCCGCAGAACATTTTCGATAAAAATCCTGGTAATCTGTTCCGGGGTGTTTTCCGGATCATAACCTCTCTCTGCCAGTTTTTCCGGATCGCTCTCAGGGAGAAGCATTTTAAATGCTTTATAGATGGTATATCCTTTTTTCCCCGTCTTGTTTTTGGCCGCTGTTCCAAACAGAGTCTCCCCTTTTCCCCTGGCCGCCACCGAGGGCAGATAGGGCACCCCCTGGCCCAGAATCAGCGCTTCCAGAGTCTCCGTATCTTCCCGGTATACCGAAACCGTCGTATACGTGCTTCCAAAATCCATACCTAAATTAACCATTCGTCCATCCCGCCTTTTCTGTCTCCTGCTCCGACAGGTCTTCTTCCATAAGTTCTTCCAGTTCCTTCTGTATATCCTCCAGATTCACCGGGTCCTCCCGCTCCATGGCGGAAGCTTCTTCTATAGTAAACTGCAGTTCTCTGGAAGCGTCTTCCAGATTTTTCATCATCACTTGATGGTCCACCAGAGCGTCCTGAACATATTTTGAAGCGTTTTCCATATTTTCCCGCAGATGCTCCATGCTGCCGGCCGCCAGGGTGGTGAGGGCCATCTCCAGTTTCCGGATATTTTCCCTGCATTTATCCATGAGCCTTTTCTTCTGGGCCAGCAGAAGCTTTCTGTTCCGGATATCCTCCCACAGACTGGCAGCCTCCGATTTTTTCACCGACAGAAGGTGCAGCTCCGGGGAGATTTCCCCGCCGCCTTTTTCCCCGGACATCCTGCCGTAATCCGTATCCGAGAGTCCGTGCTGCTTTTCGTACCGGTGTACCTCCTCAATGCATCCCTTCAATCGGAACGTGTATTCCCGGATTTTATCCCGATCCCCCTGATACAGTCTGGTGATTTCATACAGATGTTCCGAGTCCTGCATAATCGACCGGTGCAGTTCTTCCCTGTCTTCCAAATTCTCCTTTGCGGATTCCGCCCCTGAAAAGCCGCAGACGATGAACCTCAGAGCCTCCAGGGACTTCTCCGCGGTCAGAAGATCCTCTCTGGCGCAGGCTGTCCGCAGATGCTCCACACAGGCAAAGGCATACGCCTCCTCTCTGGGGCTCTGCAGCAGAGTGCTGGGCTTCATCAGTTCCCTCCTGATCTGCCCAAGAGCCGGCAGCCTGAGCTTCTGCTCCTTCTCCCATTCCTGCGGAAGAGGCAGGTGCTCCAGCCGGATCAAAATGGGATTTTCCTCATAAATCAGCCTCTGCCAGGAATCCATCTCATAGTGCCCGCAGATCCATTGGGCCAGGCTCTGACCGGCATCCATACTGCTTCTCAGTCTTATCACTTCCCGGTTCATGCGCCGGAATACTTCCCGGTCCCCAAGACTGGTTTGAATCACGGAATACATTCGCTTTTCGTTGACAGGAAAAATGGGACCCGCGTCCTTTTGAAAGGAAGAGGAATGATACCAGGCCCAGATAAAATCCGCGTAATCCTCCGCCGCTGAAAAAAATCCGGCCATAGGAGAACCCTGCTCTGCCAGAAAATGAAGAACCATATAATAAACAGAATTGCGGTCCAGAAGATTCAGAAAACAGACTCTCTGTCCCAGTTCCTCTCTGAGCCGCTCATAAATCTGAACATTTTTATAACTGCTGAAAATCCGCTGAATTTCCGGAAAAAGAGGGGACCGAAATACTCCATGGGCATCGGTGAGCAGCCGACTGCTGCCCCCGGCGGTCACCGGGGCGCAGATCAGAAAAATATGACCCCGGTTATAGTTGGAGCCTGCCGACTGAGACAATTTCTCAATCAGTTCCGGGCAGTCGGACAGACTGTAAAAAGTTTCGATCTGAAACACAAAGGCAATCTTCTTCTCCCCCTTCATAATCCGCAGAACCCGCCGGAACAGAGAACCGCAGTCGCCGCACGGCACAGAGGTCCCCGGATCTTCCGGGGATTCCTTTCTGCCCAGCAGCCAGGTCTTAAATTTCTGCCCGGCTGTCTGCTCCTCATACCCCTCGTAAATGCTCCGAGAGACAGCGTCCGGGAAAACAACAGAGAAACTTCCGGATTCGCCGAAAAAAAAGTAAACCGCCCCGTACCCCTTGCTTTTCAAGTCATAATACAGATACTGACGCAGATTTAATTGCAGCAGACTGCTCAGATAATATGTATCTTCATTGGCGAAAACCAGGTGGCACAAGCCAGCTTCAGCCTCAAATCTTCCCATAAGGATCACCTTCACCTTTTGTCGCTTGTCTCATTCTACGCACCATTTTATCATATTGCCGCAGATTTCTACAGATGTTTTTTACTAAAGCATAAAGAAAAAACTCTGTACGCAAAAAGGACGCCGGTAAAGGCGCCCTTATGGAAAAATCTCTTATCACAGGATAATCATGGCGTCCCCAAAGGAGAAAAATCGGTACTTTTCCCTCACTGCTTCCTCATAAGCCGCCAGCACATGCTCTTTTCCGGCAAAGGCCGATACCAGCATAATCAGGGTTGACTCCGGCAAATGGAAATTGGTAATCAGACCATCCAGAATCTTAAAGCGGTAGCCCGGATAGATAAAGATATCTGTCCAGCCGCTGCCGGCCTTCAGGGTTCCGTCCTCAGAAGCCGCCGACTCCAGCGTCCGGCAGCTGGTGGTCCCCACGGCGATGACGCGTCCTCCCTGCTTCCGGGTCTGGTTAATCAGGGCCGCCTGCTCCTCCTCCACCACATAAAACTCCGAGTGCATGTGATGCTCTGTCACTTCCTCCACTTTTACGGGGCGGAAGGTCCCAAGACCCACATGGAGGGTTACATGGGCAATCCTAACTCCCATGCTCTGAATTTCCTCCAGCAGTTCCTCTGTAAAATGAAGCCCAGCTGTGGGCGCGGCTGCCGAGCCCTCGTGCTTGGCGTACACGGTCTGATAGCGGTTTTTATCCTTCAGCTTGTGAGTAATGTAGGGCGGCAGAGGCATCTCACCCAGACGGTCCAGGATCTCCTCAAAAATTCCCTCATACTCAAATTGGATCAGGCGGTTTCCCTCTTCCACCACCTCTATAATCTTTCCCTTCAGGATCCCCTCCCCAAAGGAAATCTCCGCGCCGGGCCGGCATTTTTTCCCAGGCTTTACCAGGGTCTCCCAGACGTCGTTTTCCTTTCTCTTCAGAAGCAGAATCTCAATCAGGGCGTCTGTTCCCTCCTTGCGGCCGTAAAGCCGGGCAGGAATCACCTTGGTATCGTTGATCACCAGGCAGTCGCCGGGTTTTAAATATTCTCTGATATCCCGGAAATGCCGGTGCTCCACCGCCCCGGTATTTCGGTCCAGGTGCATAAGCCGGGAAGAACTCCGATCCTCCAGGGGGTCCTGGGCGATCAGTTCTTTGGGCAGTTCATAGTAAAAATCACTGGTTTTCATGGTTTTCCCCGCCTTTCGGGATTTTGTAAAAATCCACGCAGTCCTTTTTGTCGTAATAAATCTGATCCTCCGCAAGGAGACGGCCTGCCCCGTCCTTTACTTCCAGAATATTCACCGCGCAGTTCATGGGCACACCCCCATGCCAGTAATCCTCCTTGTTCTCATAAACATTGTTCAGGAAGGCACGGGAAGCGCAGCCGTGGGTGGACACCAGCACGGTCTTATTTTCAAATCCCTTTTTGTGGATCAGCTCCTGATAGAAATCCGCCGTCCTTTCACAGACCTGCCGGATACTCTCCCCTCCGGGAGGCGCTCCGAAGTGGAAGGGATCCCTGTAAAATTTCTGAAACTCCTCCTCCGGCATCTCCATCCGCCCCGGAGCGCAGCAGAGGCCCTCCCACTCTCCAAATCCGATCTCCATGATTCTGGGTTCCAGGATTATGGGAATCTCTCTTCCCTTCAGCAGGATCTCCGCTGTATGCCGCGCCCGAATCAGCGGGCTGGTATAACAGATATCAAAAGGGACATCCTTCAGGGCTTCCCCGGTAATCTCTGCCAGACGGACGCCCTTTTCATCCAGGTCCGCCCCCTGGTGGCCCTGCAGTTTCCGCAGGACATTCCAGGAGGTCTCCCCGTGTCGGATCACATATATCAGCATATCGATTCCTTTCTTTCGTATGAATCTGGGCTTACTGGCGCAGTTCAATGCCCATGCCGGACAGACCGTTGAGGATCTTTTTCATGGCAGCCGTCACATCCTGCTCCTCCAGGGTTTTTTCTTTCGAACGGAAAACCACGGAATAGGCCATAGACTTAAATCCTTCCTGAATCTGAGATCCCTCGTAAAGGTCAAACAGCGTCACGCTCTCCAGAATCTTTCCGCCTCTCTGCAGGATCATGTGTTCAATGTCTGCCGCCCGGACCTCCTTGGGCACCACCATGGACAGATCCCGGGTGACTGCCGGGAATCTGGCAATGCCTTCATACTTCCGGTCAAAATCAGCGTACTCCAGAACCTTCAGGATATCGATGACGGCCACATAGGCTCTCTCACCGATCTCATAGCTGTCCGCTACCAGGGGATGTACCTCCCCCAGATAACCGATCTGAGTTCCCTGATAAATCACATTGGCCTGGCGTCCCGGATGCAGATAGGGTCTGCCGGCGTTTCCATCATACTCTACCCGCTCCTTCATGCCGACCTGTCCCAGGAACTCTTCCACCACGCCCTTCATATCATAGAAGTCTCCCTGACCGTACATGCCCAGGGTAAACATCATCCGCTCCTCCGGCAGTTCTTTCAGAGGCAGCTCTTTGGGCAGGTACACATTGCCCAGCTCGTACAGACGGACATTTTTATTTCTCCGGTTATAGTTAGTGGCCAGAGAGGTCAGCATACCGTTGAGGGAGGTAGTCCGCATGATGGAGAAATCCTCGCCCAGGGGATTCAGGATCTCGATGGTCCTGCGCAGAGGATCCTCCGCCGGAATCCGCAGTTTATCGAATACTTTGGGGCTCTCAAAGGAGTAGCACATGCCCTGGGAGAATCCGCAGTATTCCGCCACGTCTCTGGCCTTCTCCTCCACCATCATTTTGAAGCTCAGTTTGCCCACAGTGGCCTCCCCGCTGGGCAGGGTCACCGGGATATGGTCGTAGCCGTAGAATCTTGCCACCTCCTCGGCAATATCCGCGGTGCGCTTAATGTCCTGACGGAAGGTGGGAGCTATGATCTCATTGGTTTCTTTATCATAGGCCAGTTCCACGGACTCCAGATAAGAAAGCATCTGCTCCGTGGAAAGGTCGGTTCCCAGAAGGCCGTTGATCTTTTCCGGCTCAAAAGGAACCCGCGCCGGCTCTCTCTTCTCCGGATAAACATCCACCATGCCCCCTACCACTTCCCCGGCGCCCAGCTCCTCCATGAGCTGGCAGGCACGGTTGATAGCCGCTTCCGCGTTGTTGGGATCCAGGCCCTTCTCAAATTTCCCGGAAGCATCGGTGCGCATACCGATCCGTTTGGCGGAAAGGCGGATGTTGGTGCCGTCAAAGCAGGCAGCCTCAAAGAGAACCGTGCGCACATGGTCTGTGATCATGGAATTTTCTCCGCCCATAATGCCGGCAATGCCCACAGCCTTCTCACCGTCGCAGATCAGCAGCACGTTCTCGTCCAGATGGCGCTCCTGGCCGTCCAGAGTCACGAAAGTTTCCCCTTCCGAAGCCCGGCGCACCACGATCTGGCGGTCCGCGATGGTATCCAGGTCATAGGCGTGCATGGGCTGTCCGTATTCTTCCATCACGTAATTGGTAATATCCACCAGATTGTTAATGGGCCGGATGCCGTTGGCTGCCAGACATCTCTGCATCCACTTGGGAGAGGGGCCGATCTTGACATTTTTCACCACTCTGGCGCAGTACCGGGGACAGAGCTCCGGCTCTTCCACCCGTACTTTCACATAGTCGGAGGCCTGCTCACTATTTCCTGTTGCCGGCACTTCAGGCGGACAGAACTTCTTTCCGAAGGTGGCGGCCGCCTCCCGGGCGATGCCGATGACGCTGTAGCAGTCCACCCGGTTGGAAGTGATCTCATATTCAAATACCACATCGTCCAGACCCAGGGCATGGATGGCGCTCTCTCCCACCACGGCGTCCTCCGGGAAAATATAGATGCCGAACTCCGGAGCTTCCGGATAAAACTCCCGGCTGGATCCCAGCTCCTCTATGGAACACATCATTCCGCAGGATTCCACGCCCCGGAGTTTTCCCGCCTTGATGGTGATGCCTCCGGGAGTCATCTTTCCGTCGTGATTTCCGGCCACTCTGCCGCCATCCAGCACTACAGGCACCTTATCTCCCTCTTTTACATTGGGAGCGCCGGTGACAATCTGAACCGTCTTTGTTCCCACATTTACCTGGCAGACAATCAGCTTGTCCGCGTCCGGATGTTTCTCAATCTTTTCAATCTGTCCAATGACAATCTGATCCAGATCCGCGTCCAGCTTCTCAAAGCCTTCCACCTTGGTTCCGGACAAGGTCATGGCATCCGTATATTCCTGGGCCGTCACATTCAGATCCGGCACATACATTTTAATCCATGATAAAGAAGTGTTCATCTCTTTTATCTCCTCTTACTTTCTATATTCAGCCGCGCGGCCCAGAGCCGCGCTTGCTCGCATCCGCTTCGCTCCTGCTCGCTTGCCACGCGCCCTCTCGCATTTTTCGGCCACGGTCGCCGCGCTTGCTCGCATCCGCTTCGCTCCTGCTCGCTTGGGGCTGCTCGCCCCATGCCTTCATCCGCAAAAAACCGGATGCAGGCAAGCCTGCTCTGTCTTTTTGCGGATTCCGGCGCGCGGCTCTGCAGGTTTCAAAATTGTTTCAGAAATCTGTAGTCGTTTTCGTAGAGCAGGCGCATGTCGTCGATCTCATATTTCAGCAGGGCAATGCGCTCCAGGCCTACGCCGAAGGCAAAGCCGGTGTATTCCTCGGGATCGATGCCGCACATTTCGAATACGTGAGGATGAACCATGCCGCAGCCCAGGATCTCGATCCAGCCGGATCCCTTGCAGAAACGGCAGCCCTTGCCGCCGCACTTGAAGCAGCTGACGTCCACCTCGGCGCTGGGCTCCGTGAAGGGGAAGTGGTGGGGACGGAATTTGGTCCGGGTGTTTTCCCCGAACATTTCCCTGGCAAACTGCTCCAGAGTTCCCTTCAGGTCCGCGAAGGTAATATGCTTGTCCACCACCAATCCTTCGATTTGATGGAAAGAGGGAGAATGGGTGGCGTCCACCTCATCGGAGCGGAACACCCGTCCCGGGGCAATCATACGGATGGGAAGTTTGCCCTGCTCCATGATCCTTGCCTGCACCGGAGAGGTCTGGGTCCGCAGCACAATGTCCTTGCTGATATAAAAGGTATCCTGTTCATCCTTGGCGGGATGATTGGCGGGAATGTTCAGCTTTTCAAAATTATAAAGGTCGTACTCCACCTCCGGGCCTTCTACTACCTCATAGCCCATACCCACAAAGATCCGTTCCACCTCTTCCAGGGCGATGGTGTTGGGGTGCCGGTGTCCCACCTCCGCTTTTCTGGCGGGCAGGGTCACATCGATCACCTCCTCTTTCAGCTGCTGCTCCAACTTAGCAGCCTCCAGGGACTTTTTCACCTGCTCCATGCGGTTTTCAATCTCGCTGCGGGCGTCATTGACCATCTGGCCCACTTTGGGCCGGTCTTCCGGAGCCACATCCTTCATCCCTTTTAAAACCGCTGTCAGCTCTCCTTTTTTTCCCAGGACGCTGACTCTCACATCGTTCAGGGCGTTCAAATCCCCGGCGCGGTCAATGCTGTCCATGGCCCGGGCCACAATGGCCTCCAGTTTTTCTTTCACATTGATTTCACTCATGCTGATTCTCCTTATTCCGCGGGTTCTCCCGCTGTAATCTGTCCGGGCAGGCACGGACTTTGCGCAAACGCATTTCATGGACATGCGGACATGTCCGCTTGCCTCGCTGCTCGCGGGAAATAAAAAACTCCGTCCCCAAATGGGACGGAGCAGAACTTCCGCGGTACCACCCAGATTCCCGGCATGCCGGGCACTCTTTGGCGCTGTAACGTGCGCGCACGTCTTTTCCTACTGTCTCTTCAGAAAAGCGGCTCCGGTGTGAATCTCAGAAACAGCCTGAACTTAAGGGAACTTACAGCCGCTGATTCCCTCTCTCTGAAAGAAAGCCGCTTCCTACTGGCACCTTCTCAGCCTTTACATCTGTTCCTTATTCTAGCCGCATTCTTTTTTGCTGTCAAGTAAATTTTGTTCCTGTCCTGTCATCCTGCGCTCAAACCAGTCGTTGATCTCGGCCCCCACCAACACCAGATACATGCAGAAATAGACCCAGAGCATCAGAAGGATCATGGTGGTCAGGTTTCCGTACATTCTGGTCACTCCCGGAAAATATTCCAGGTAAAAGGAGAATCCCACGGAGAGAATCTGCCAGGAAATAGTGGTAACCAGAGCGCCGGGAATCTGGCTTTCAAAGCTTACTTTTCGATTGGGGACAAAGCGGTACATCAGCACAAAGGTAAACATCAGCGCCGCCATAGTGATCACGGTGCGCAGACTCAGAAGCATTCCTGTAAACTCTGCCACCGCAGGAAAATATTCGGTCAGCGCCTGCTGAATGCTCCGGCCAAAAACCATCAGGACCAGAGTCACCAGAAACGCTCCGATGAAAAAAAGCGTAAACAGCATGGAGCGGAGACGGTTCACAAAATAATTTCTGGTTTCTTTTACATGGTACACCGTGTTCAGCCCGTAGGTAAGAGAGGTAATGGCCTTTCCCGCGGACCAGAGGGCGATAATGGCAGACACCGGCAGGATTGCCGAAGATCTGCGGTATATCTCCATAATAATGGTTTTCACTACTCCGTGAAAATCTTCGGGAATGATGGACATCACCGCGCTGCTGACAGCCTCCTCTGTCAGCGGTGTATACTGAATGATATTCAGAAGCAGCATCATAAAGGGAATAAAAGAGAGCAAAATAAAAAACGCGCTCTGAGCGGCATATGCCCCCACATGATCCCCCATAATGCGCTCCGAAAACTCTTTGATGATCTTCACCGCTCTGCTGTTTTTTCTCTCCTTTTGATTTTTCTCTGTGCTCATGGTATCTCCTGTTTTTCAGGCTGTCTGCCGTATATTTTCGTCCTGTTCCAATGTAATATCTTTATAAAAATAGCGCAGAATTTCCTGCCAGCTGTATCCCTGCTGTGCCAGATGCCGCGCTCCGTTCTGGCTCATTCCCACGCCGTGTCCGTATCCGCCTCCCAGAATTTCAAATCCGGTAAGCAGCGATCCCTCATAGACGCTGCTGCAGATAAAATAGGCGCTGGGCAGCAGACCCATTTCCGTGGTGGAAGTTCCGTCATTTTTTGTGACCGGTATGCCCTTCACAGAAAGAAATTCCCGGATATCATATTCGTTTTCCAGAACCGCCGACCCGCTGCTGCCGGTAAGCAGCAGTTCTGTCACCGCGCCGCCGCTGCTCCGCCTTCGAACGGTCATTTCCTGCAGGGTTCCGATCCCGTAGGGCTCCAGACGGCTGTCCAGTACTGCCGCGGGAAGGGTGGCTTTCCAGCGGTACCAGCTGTCTTCCGCCTCAAAATCATCCGGATCTTTCTGAGCAATAAAGGAGGCGAATACTTCCTCTGTCTGGACATTTTCCGGCGCGTCGCTTCCCAGGTATACGCTTTTCAGATATTCCTCAGAATTTCCCTGCCCCCAGACCTCACTGGTGCTGGTATAGCCGCAGGAGGTAGAAAAGAAATACGCGGTAATCGGTTCGCCGCCCCAGGTCATAATCTGTCCCCGGGTCTCGTCCACCGCCTGGTCCGTCGCCGGCTGCCGCCCTATCCCGTTGTATACCTGAAAGGAAACACTGTCATCCACCTGGGCATGGTACTGTGCCAGCGCATTTTCCTCCATGGCCCGGCAGGCGTAGGTTCTGGCGCATACCGCCTGGGCCTTCAGGGCCTCCGTCTCATAAGAGGCAGGCATTTCGCTGGGCACCACATATTTCAGATAAGTCTCCAGTTCCACCGCGTTCACCAGATACAGCCCCTGTTCGGTCTGATAAATCTCCAGACTCCCCTCATAGACCGGTGTCTTTCCCCCTCTGGAAACAGAGTTCAGGGCAATTCCGGCTCCCGGATCCTCCGGTTCCAGGGTGATCTTTCCTTCCGAGAACCGCTGGTCATCGGCAGTGAAGGTAACTGTCTCCCCCGGCGCGAGCCAGAGATCTGTACCGGAAACTCTGACCCTGCCGGCAGGGGTAAGAACAGCCTCTGAATGATAATACCCGCTTTGGCTGCTGTCTGTCAGAAGAACCCGGATCACCTGTTGACCCTCCCGCTTCTCTGATTGACCGATATCCGGCTCCTCCGTCCCTGTCTCCCCAGTCAGCAGAGAGTCCGTCCCGCCGGAAAGACTTCCCTTTCCATCCGCCGGCGCTCCCGCGTCGGTTTCATTCAGCCGCAGAAACAGCAGGAGCAGAAACAGGCACAGCCATGTACAGAATAAAAATCGGTTTTCTTTCTGAACGCTCATATTCTAGTATATGGAAGGGACAGCCCTTTCATACCCCGCAGGCAGACGCAAAACCGGCGCGGCAGATACTGCCGCGCCAGTCATGGCCGGGATACAACGATCCCTTTTTTCTTTTGTGAACCCCGGCATGCCGTTCCTGCCGTTTGACTCCTAGCAAAGCTAGGTGGGCAACCGCAGGCGCCGCTTCTGCCTTCCCCTGCGCAATGGGGGCCTGGCATCCACACGCCGATATAGGAATCCCTGTTTAAAGAAAATGTAGGTTCAAATTGGCAGGGCCTCGGACACTCCAGGTAAATCACTCCATATCTTTAATTTACATAAATTATACTCTAGTCTATGAAGATTTTCAAGAAAAATTCTCAAATCCACACAGCAGATTCTTCCAGCAGGAATTCAGCGGGTTTTTGTAAAAGGATGGCCGCATTTTTTGCAGAACTTGTCCTTCTCGCTGCGAAGCGCTCCACAGGCAGGGCATCTGAATTTTTTTTCTCTCTGCTTTTTTGCCAGGACAGCTGCCAGAATATTGGCCGCCAGCAAAATGAAAAACACAAAAATCGACCACCGGTAGGTAACTGCTGCCCGGTGTCCCGCCGTGGAATCCATGGTAAGGAGCTGAAAGCCCCGGACGCTCCAGTTGGCGTAAATCATATAAATGGCAGAGACCGCAGTCATGGCCGCAAGAATCAGACGGATTTTTTTCATCGCCGTGACCTCCTTTTTCCTCTCACCAGAATTACGGTCTCAAGAGCAATCAGCGCCGCGGCAGCGGCAGCCAGGAGGATCCATTTTACAATCCCCGCCCTCCAGAAGGGCCGGGATACCTCAGCGGAATATCTCGCCTCATTGCCCGCCACATCTGTGGCGGTCAGCACAATCTCATTGGTTCCGAAAGACAGAGGCTGGCGGAAACTGAAATAGCTTCCGGCCAGTTCTACCGGCTCTCCGTTGCAGGTCAACGTCACGCCTGCCTCCGTGTAGCCCTCCACATAAATATAAGACTCGCCGGTAGAGATCTTGTCAAGATTTCTCTTCAGAGAAAGCTGCGGCGGCGTTGAGTCCAGATAAATATCTTTCAGAAAAGAGGCCGTATTTCCCGCTTCATCTGTAATCAGAAATACAACGGCGTTGTCCCCTTCCAGCAGATGGATTTCGTAACGGCCCTGGGCCGTCTCATTCTCCATCAGCAATTCCCCGTTGCGGGTGGCGGAAACCGTGCAGTTCCCGCTGTAGCTGACCTCCGCGAAAATCACAGACTGATTGGTGGCCTGTTCCTCCGGATAGGCGACAGACGCCTCCACCGCGCTGTCCGCGGAAATTTCAAACACATCAAACCGACCCAGCTGTTCATCCTTCCAGGAAGCCGCTGCCGCCAGCACCCGGTCATAACCTTCCGGCATGGAGAGCACGCAGGAGGTCTCCTCCGTCTCTGTGGAGGCCAGAAGCAGCTTGGTGTCCGGATCGAAAAGCATCACTCTGTAAAGCCCGTTTTCCTCCCCGGTCCAGCTCATATAGACATCCCGGTTAAGCAGAGACGCAGTCACATTGCTCAGCTTATCTCCGCCGTTTATATTATCATAGAAAAACGCGGTATCGCAGTAGGCGGAATTAAAAATTCCGCTGTCTTGGGCAACAGTTATATAAAAATAGTAGTAGCCGCTGTCCACCCCCGGCATGTCAAAAGAGAGTGTTCCCGAAGGCCCCCGTCCCCCGGAGGCGGCCCTGGTGCCATCGTATCCCTGCTGATCCGTATCGGCGAAAATTTCCACCGTCACATCCTCAGGGCAGTCGGAAACACTCCAGGATGCTTCGTAGATGCCCCGCCCGTTTTCTGTCACCGTAAAGGAATCTATCTTCAGGCTTTGAGGCAGGGATCCCGCGTTTACCTCTACATTTCCGAGAGAATCTCCCTCTACTGTCACCTGCCACCGGCCGGCCGCCGCGTCTCCGATGTAAAAGTATGCCGCTCCCTCCATTTCTGTCACTCGGTCGGGAGTCTCCTCTGTGCCGTAAACACTGCCGTCCGGGCCTGTGATCCGCACCTGAGCCTCCGTTTCAGTCTCCTCCCAGCGCACCTCGAACACACACTCCTGACGCGCCTCCGGAAGGTTCACCTCCACCGTTTCCGCGGCGGCTCTGGCTTCTCCCTCAGTCATACACAGACAGAAGAAAACCGCTGCCAGAATACAAAATGCTTTTTTCATCCGCTTCCTCCTGTTCCGGGTTATGAAACGTGGATTTTATCCCACAAAAACAGTTCCCCGTTGTCTTCATACCAGAATCGATGTTCATTTCCATTTTCTGTTACAGCTACCGAAAAGAGCGTTCCGTCATACCGCACATCCACCTCCAGGCCGATTTCTCCCTGGCAGTGAAGGTTCAGCATGTTGCAGTCCACATGTCCGTCCACGCCCAGCCCCACACCAAGCTGGGCCAGGGATGCTTCCAGGCCGATGTCCACGCCTCCGCCAAACTGCAGTCCCAGCATCTCCAGTTCCAGCTGCGCCCTGGCATCGGCGTAAAATCCGGATTGGTTAAAGCCCAGGGATGCATTGGCAATCTCATGCTGCAGAAGGTTCAGGGCCGCCGAAATGTCAAAGGAGGGTTCGCTGAAATTCAGCGTAATATCCCCGTCAATGGAGCCCAGTTCTCCCCATTTTGTCATATCTTCCGGCACCGGCATATGCAGGGATTTAAACAGATTTACATCCGCCCCTACGGTTCCTGTCAGCTTGAAATCCGGCCGGTTATCCTTCAGAGCCTGCAGATCCTGTCCATCAAATAAGATGGCTTTCACTTCATCGGAAACCCAGCCCGCGTCCGCTGCCAGGCCGCTGACCCCTTCTACACTCAAGGCCATTTCGTCCACATACAATACATTATAGATTCCGATGCCCGGGTAAAGATCCACTCCCACTTCCATGCTGTCGAACATCCAGTACCAGGAAGAGATTGAGGCATTCATGCCGGACAGCCCCGTACCGCCGAAACCCTTGACAATATTGGAAAAATCAATGGCGCCGGAAAGTTTCCAGTACTCCTGATTCCCATCCAGGGTGTTGAATTTCAGTCCTATCTCCCGCAGCCCAAAGGCGCCGAACCGCAGAGCGTCGTTGGTGTTCAGGGTAATTTCTCCTCCGAACTCAATGTCATGGGGCCGGATCGCCAGATCCAGACTGGCGGAGGTGTCCGCCGGCTGGAAGGCAAAGGCTTTCTCCCGGCTCAGAGACTGATCCCCGTTCTTCTTTTCGGATGCGTCTTTCGCCTCCTTTTCCTCTGTTTTGGTGCTTGTGCCGCTCAGGCCCTCTTTCACACTGTCCACGATCTTTTTCGGATTCAGTTCATCCACATGTACCTTAATGCCATCTGTCTCGATGGAGAAGGTTCCAACGGTTACATTGGTGATTCCCGGCACTGTCAGCTCGTAAGACTGCCCCATACTGGTATCCATTCCCTGAATCTCAAATTCAATGTCTCCTTCCCGGACTACATAGTCTTTTCCGTCAAGAACCATGCTGGCATATCCGTTCTCCTCCTCTGAAGCCCGGGGATAGCTGATGTACAGCTTTCCTGCGGCCGATACCGTTCCGCTGTTTCCCAGATAACAGGTCTGACCGGAGTCAAGGACAAAATCTTCCGGCAGGGAGGAAGCCTTAATTTCCAGATTAGAGCTGAAATGGATAAAATCATTGATCAGCACATTGCCGGAAGCCACAAACGTATCCTCGGAAATCTGCCCGATGGTGTCCGCCCGGATCACCGTTCCTCCGATCCGCACTCCGGCCGCGGTTCCCGCCCGGAATACGTACAGGGCATGGTTGTACACTCCGATTCTTCCGTCCGGATACTGGGCGCTGGCCCGGTAAACCCCGGCGGAAAGGGATCCCCTCAAAGTTCCTGTCAGAGTGTTCGAGTCTGTAACCTCTACATCCTGAAGCTCCAGATTTCCAATATTGACATGCATGCCATCCGCGAAATTTTCTCCCCGGACCGTTACTGTCAGTCCTCTGGCAGCTTCTTCCACAGAAACCGCTCCGGGAGAGACGGAGGTAATCAGAGAATTGCCCTCCGCTGCCGGCCGGATGCCGTTGTCTTCCGCGTCTTCCTCCTCCTGGGCAGCGGTGCCCAGGGTGTAGTCCTTCTGAGCCGACACCTGATACTCCGGAAGAGATACCATCAGATACCGGGGATCCGCCTCCGCATTTTCCTCCACCCGGTAGGTGAGGACGTAATTATTCATAATATATTTCTGCAGGGTCAGATAAATATCTTCCAGCTCCGTAGAATTATCCGCCAGAATGAATTTGCCGCCGGTCTGTTCCGCGATCTCCCGCAGATATTCCTCGTTTACATCTCCCAGTCCCACTGTATAAACCGCAGTCTCCTGGCTGACCGCCCGGGCGATAGCCTCATCTATGGCCTCTGTATTTCCGTCCTGCCCGTCAGTCATCAGGATTAGGGCCCTGGTTCCTGCGTCTCCCCCGGCGACAGCGTCCAGCCCTTCCTGAATGCCTGCGGGAATATTGGTATTTCCCCCGCTGGACATCTGGCTGATGCCGTAGATCAGACTCTCCCGGCTGTCCGTTTTGGCTGTCACTGTCCGCGCGTCAGAGCTGTAGGATACCACAGCGATCTTCTGCAGATCCGTATCCATATCCTCCACGCAGGCCTGGGCAGCTGTTTTCGCGTCCTCCAGAGGAGTGCCCGCCATACTGCCGCTGGTGTCAATGACAATAGCGATGTCTGCCCCCATCCGGCTGGCATCGGAATTCATCTCAAAATCCTCAATTTTATACTGGGTATCAATAATCTCAAAATCATCGGCATAGAACTCGCTGGCCATACTCCAGCGCCCTTCCTTCTTTCCGTTGACATTCAGATATGCCGTAATATTGGGATAATCTGAAGTGTCCACCCGGCTGATAAAAATACCCAGCTTGTCATATTTCAGGGTAGAAGCGATATAGTCCGCCATCTTTCCGTTGACCGTGTTCTCGCCCACCTGGATTACATCCTGGCTCTGCGCCTCCACGAAGCCTCTGACAGAGCTTTTCAGAAGGGGGCTTGCCTCATCCGAAGTGGTCTGATTATAGGCGTCGATCACATCCTCCAGCGGTTCTTTCACCGGCGAATCATCAGACAGCGAATCCGCGTCACCCAGTACCTCATAAATCTTTTCCCTGGCTTTGTCCCGATCCCCGGCCGCCAGGTACAGCTTGGCGATCTGCGTATCATAGAGTCCGCTGCTGTCGAAAAACAGCGGTTTTTTTGCCTCCAGAAAATTAATGGCCCGGTAAAGATCCACATTGGCCGCCTCCTGGCGCAGTTCCTTTGCCTCATTGAGGAGTTCTTCCCTTTTCTCCTCATTGCCGCTGTACTGTTCTGCCCGGGTCTCCGCCTGTTCCGCCTCCCGGATCAGTTTTACTTTTTCAGGATCTCCGTCATCCGCGCGGTTTCCCGCATAGACAGCCTGCGCAATCACATCTGTATAAATAATATAATTTTCCGCCGACGGCTCCAGTTCCGCCAGTTCTCTGGCATGCCTTTCCGCCTCCCCGTAGTTTTCCTCCAGGGCATAATATTTCACCGCCAGCTTCCGGATCTCCTGACTGCCCCGGTATTTCTCCGTCATCTCCTCCACCTCGGAGCTGTCAATAGCATCCGGATTTCCGGACCGCACCTGGCTGTCCAGAAGATAGTAATCCTCCAGCTCTTCGGTCTCTCTGATATTCTCTGCCTCCAGGCAGCGGTCCACCAGGGTGAGAATCTGCCCCGGAACCTGAAAACCGGAAGCAGTCAAAGCGCTTTCCTTTTCCCCTCCCGCCAAAAACAGATCCGCGTATTCTTCACTGGAACTGTCCTGGCCCAGATAGATCTGGGAAATTTTTTTCAGCTCTTCCATGCAGTCCCGCTGCCGGCCGCTGACAGAATCATTCTCCAGCACTCTCTCCGCTGAAAAATAAACAGAAGGATAATCTCCCTCCACCGCGGCCGCGAGTACATCCAGAAGATTTTTCTGTACCGCTGTCAGGGTACTGTCGCTTTCCGCCGCGTCCCTGGCTTTTTCCGCGTCTCCCTCCTGAAGATACCGGTACGCCAGATACAGGCCGGGCTTGCTTCTGGAATTCTGCGCCGCGAGACTTCCGATGCCCCGAACCGCCGACACCGTAAATCCAACGGCCAAAAGGCACAGAAAAATCCAGTCGGTAATGCTCCGACGGATTTTTCCATGCCTGTGGCCCAGTACATCGTATAAGATTATGACAGCAAAAACTGCCGTCAAAAAAATCAGAAAGAGGTTGCCCATACTCCTTCTCCTATCTTATGGTTTCTGTCCCCCGGGTAATTCAGCCCACCCTGGTTCCGCATTCCGAACAGAACACAGCGTCCTCCTCCAACCGCGTGCCGCAGCTGGGGCAGACTTTGCCTGCCGGGGTATTTTCCTTCATATCGGAAGACTGCTGGAAATTCTGGTATTCAAAACCGGACGGCTGATCCAGATCCGAAGGTGCCTCCATCATGCCGGCTCCGGAAGGGGAGAACTCCGGCTGCCGGGCGTCTTCATCCGATGGGGCAGATCCCGGGCCGCCATAGGAATAGGACTCCCTGGGCTTTTCTTCCGTCAGAAGGCTGGCCCCGCACTCATTGCAGAAAGCCGCGTCCTCCGCCGCGGGAGTACCGCAGTTGGGGCAGACCCGTCCTGCCGGTTCCGGCTGCGGAATCGGTTCCGGCTCTGTCTTTGCGAAAACCGGGTTCTGAACCTCAGGCTGGCTGTAAGGTTCCGGCTGCATATAAGCTCCCGGCGCCGGCTGCGGGGACGTCTCAGGGAATCCTCCCCCTAAATCCGGCTGTTCCGGCTGGGCTGCTTTGGCGCCGCAGTTGGTGCAGAACGCCGCTCCTGCCTCCAGGGGAGCTCCGCAATTCGAGCAGACCGGTCCATTAGCGGAACCCCTGCTCTGAACCGGCGGCATGCTGTACCCGCAGTTTCCGCAGAACATAACATTGTTCGGCACCTCCGCTCCGCAGTTGGGACACTGGCGGATTCCCTTGACAATCTTAATCTGCTCCTGGAGCTGAATAATATTCTGATTCAGCATCTGGATCTGATCAAAGATCCCCTTAAATTCCGGGGGGATGTTTCCCTGGGCTCTGGTATAGTAGGCCTGTCCCAGCTGGGAATAGCAATTATTCAGATTCTTTCTGCATTCATCGATCCTGGCATTCAGAGATACGGTCTCGGAAAAAGTCTGGGTTCCCCGCACCACTCCCTTTCCGGCATTTACAATTTTCTTACCAATATTTTCAAACATTTTCTTACCCTCCACGTCTTATTCAAGACTGCTTTTCTTACCGCAGTTCTTTTTTATATTACTACCATTTTCTGCGGCTGGCAAGCAAAATCCAGAACATTTCACCGGGACCTGCTGCCGGAAATGTCCCGGAGAAGAAATCTGCTCCGGGACATTTTGCCTGCCTGGCCTTCACTCGGTCAGATAATAATGCAGACCATGCCTCCCCTGCTGTCGTTGACGATTTTCTGCATGGATTCCTGGAGTTTGACCTGACTTTCTTCCGTGATCTGGGCAATTTTCGCCCGGATCCCGTCTTCCACCAGCTGTTCCACCGACTTTCCGAATATATTAGTTTTCCAGATGCCGTCCTCCTGTCTTCCGCTTTCCCGGATATAGGCGATGAGATCCTCCGCCTGCTGTTCCGTTCCCACAATAGGCGCGATTTCTGTTTCAATATTGGCCTTGATCATATGGATGGAAGGGCTGGAGGAACGGATTTTCACCCCGAATTTGCTTCCCTGGCGGATCACTACCGGGTCCTCCAGAACAATTTCTTCTTTCTCCGGAATCACCACCCCGTATCCGCTGCCTCTGACCGATTCCATGGCATTCTGTACCCGGGCATATTCCGACTTCATGGAGGACAATTCCTTCAGAGCGCGCATCAGATCATATTCCCCCTGAATCGGCACCCCGGTCATCTTGCTGACCATGTCATAATAGTACTTTTCCTTCATCTCCACCTGGATTCTTACAGTACCGCTGGCCAGGTCCACCTGCAGAAGAGAGACAGATTTTACATACTCGCTCTGAATCTGGACAGCGTCCTTTTTCACATCCCGGATATATTTAAGTTCTGCTGTCTGCTCCCGGATCTTATCCAGAAGTTCTGCCTTCAGCGGATTCTGAAGCGGGAGCAGTTCCACCCACTTCGGTATGTAAAACTCCATCTGGCGAAGGGGAAACTCGTACAGCAGGCACTCCAGGATTCTGACAATATCATCCCCCCGAAGCTGGTCGCAGTTGGCTGCCAGGGCGGATACGCCGTATTTTTCCGCCAGCTCCCTGGTAAGCTTCTGGGTTTCTTCTTTGTAAGGTTTAACGGAATTCACCAGAATCAGAAAAGGTTTTCCCTGTTTTTTCAGTTCTCCCGCGGTTTTTTCTTCTGCCTCGGTAAAATTTTCCCGGGGTATTTCCCCGAAAGATCCGTCCGTGGTCACCAGAATCCCCAGGGTAGAGTGCTCGGAAATTACCTTTCTGGTTCCGATCTCCGCCGCTTCATGAAAGGGAATCGCCTCCTCAAACCAGGGGGTTTTGACCATCCGTTCCTTTTCATTCTCCATATTTCCCGTGGCGTCCGGAACCAGGAAGCCGACGCAGTCAATGAGCCGCAGCCGGATGGGGATATTTTCTCCCAGCTGGATCTCCACCGCTTCCTGGGGGACGAATTTTGGCTCCACCGTGGTGATCAGCTTTCCGGATCCGGAGAGAGGAAGCTGATCCCTTACTTCCGCTCTGCTCTCTTCCTCCATAACCGGCAGCGCAAGCACCTCCAGAAACCGGCGGATAAAGGTTGATTTTCCGGTCCGCACCGGACCTACCACCCCGATCAGAAACTGTCCCCTGGTTCTGGCCTGTATATCTCTGTAAACAGCAAAAGCATCCATATAGAGTCCTGTCCTTTCCAATGTACTGTTATACTATATGAGCGCCGCAGAGCGATTATTCATCCGGATTTTTTTATCCTTCTTTTACTTTGCGGAACATTAAAAAACAGTTCCCGCGCAGATGCAGAAGACCGGGCAGCCTATCCGGAGGCTGCCCGGTCTTCTGTATCTGGTTAATGATTTTTTCAGAACTCAGCGGCATTTTCTGGCCGCGGCTTCCACTACATGTCCTACCAGCACGGAAGTAGTCACACTTCCCACGCCTCCGGGAACCGGCGTAATAGCATCTACAATGGGTTCCACTTTATCGTAGGCCACATCTCCGCAGAGCCTGCCCTGGTCATTGACATTGATTCCCACATCAATGATGATCTGGCCCGGAGAAACATATCTGTCATCTACCACCCCGGCTCTTCCGGCTGCCACGATCACGATATCCGCCTCTTTTACCACAGAGGGCATATCCTTTGTCCTGGTATGGCAGACCGTCACGGTAGCGTTCTTCTTCAGAAGCATCATGGCGGCAGGTTTTCCCACCACCAGACTTCTGCCCACCACTACAGCCTTTTTTCCGGTACAGTCGATCTGATAATGATCCAGGATTTCCATACAGGCCTGGGGGGTACAGGGAGGAAATCCCTGCTCTCTGCCGGCAAACACGCCCACCATGGAGCCGTCTGTAATGCCGTCCACATCTTTTGCGGGATCCAGAGCCCGGATTACCGCCTCTTCATCCAGATGTCTGGGCAGGGGGCGGAAGATCAGCACTCCATGGATACTGTCGTCCTCATTGACCTGACGCACAGCGTCCATGAGAACTTCCTGGGTTACATCCGCAGGCAGCAGGATTTTTTTACAGGCCACCCCCAGAGTTTCACAGCGCTTTACAGCGCCCCGCTCATAGGAGAGGTCATCTTCCCGCTCTCCCACCCGGATAATCCCTAAGGTGGGCTCCACGCCTTTTTCCTTCAGCGCGGCTGCCCGGCTTTTAATTTTTTCATTTAATGCCGCTGTCACTTCTTTTCCCAGTAATTGTCTGGCCATGTTTTTTCCTCCCTTATTTCAGCTTCTGCAGCACACTCTCAAAAAGTTTCTCTGCTTTGGCTCCGTATACGGCGATCATCTCATCACATTTCTGATTCAGTTCATCCCCGCGTTTTCTGTCCTTCATACTCTTTGTATTAATATAAATGTTGAGGCTGGCCCCCTTCAGCGCGGCCCGGCAGCAGGCCGCGGCAACCCCCGCGTCGCTGACCGCCAGAACAGAGCCTTTTGCCGCGAAGATTTCGATAAGGTCAATGGCGCGGCAGCAGTTTTCCATGATCTCCATGGGAACGCCGCAGGCATCATTCAGGCATTTTTCCATAATCTCTGCCTTTTTTGCCTTCTCCTCTTCTGTTCCGGAAGGAAGGCCGTAGGCCTTGGCCAAGGGCGCAAAGCCCTCCGCGTCCTCATCGATGAGCTGCAGAAACCGGTTCTGGATCTCTGTCACCTGTTCCATAAGCCCCCTCAGCTCCTCCTCAACATCCGCGTATTTTTTCTTTCCAACTGTGAGATTTCCCACCATGTTGCAGAGCGCCGCTCCCACAGCTCCCACCAGCGCGGAGGCGCCGCCGCCGCCCGGAACAGGCGCTTTAGAGGAAAGCACCTCCACAAATTCATCACATCCCTTTGTCGCGTAACCCATTTACTTTTTCCACCTTTCTACACACTTTTTCAGGCACATTCCGGGCAGAAGTCCCGGTTCTGCGGCTTTTGCTTCTCTGTTATCCCAGGGTTCCGCGCCGCTGCGCTCCCGCTCTGGTTCCATTCCGAAAAAACATCCGGTTTACGAGAGCTGTCAGCGGGCTGCTGTACAGCAGATTGACCAGAATGGAGTTTACAATCACCAGCGCAGCCGTCTGCACCCCGCGGCTGACAAACAGTTCCGCCAGGGGACGCCCGTACATGAGATGCAGGCCCAGCAGCGTCAGTCCCATGGAACCGGCCAGACCGTGAATACCTGCGATCAGCAGAACCTTCCAGTAATTGATTCTGCCATGAAACAGGTATTTGTTCATAAGTCCGGGAAGCAGGCCACAAAGAACAGCCGCCGCCGTAATCAGCGGATTAGGGGCGTATCCCTGGAAGAGACTTCCCAGAAGATCCCCGGTGGCCCCGCAGACGGCGCCGGTCAAAGGGCCGAACCAGAGTCCGGCCAGAAAGATCGGCGTGGTACTGATGGTGATACGCAGAGTAGGCCCCACATTGATGGCGAATACCCTGGATAAGATAATGTTCATTGCCACCAGCACAGCGGCAGCGGCAACCGTTTTGATGCTCATCTGTTGTTTCATCACACAACCTCCTTTGTTCTCTCATAGCGGCGCAGCAGTTACTACACCAAAGAAGATCGTGTGTCTATCGTCTCTAATGCAGTAGCGGACGCAACATTGCATCGTGGAAGCTTCCGCTTCCTTCGTTCCCAGGCAACTTCCCATCCTTGAGACACTTTACGCGCAATATTTACTCTACTATTGTGACACTATGAAATTGAAACTTAACTTAAAGCTTTCAGAGCGCCGATGGACACATCGCCCACCACCGCCATGTCTTCTCCCATAACAAAAGCCACAGGAAAGTTATCGGAGAAAAGAATCTGCGCGGAGGGCGGAAACTCTTCGTCCCCCTCCCACAGAAGGAACTGCAGATACAGGCCGTTCAGGAATTCAAACTCATAGCCCGCGTCCCCGTGGGGAAGTTTTCTGGCTCCGAGCTTTTCCATAATCTCTCTGAATTTCTGCAATTTATTTCCAAAACCGTATGCCAGCCTGAAAAGGCACCGGCCCTGAAACTGTTTAAAATACACCTCGCCCCAGGGAACCTCCCGGTAAGTCAGAAACTTCCCCGTGGCCGGCGCAGCCGCCCCCTCGGTGAGGTAGCGCAGCACCAGGATCCTGGCGTTGGCGGCTCCCTCCAGGGGATAATACTGGAGGTCCTCCCGATCCAAATGCCGGACTTCATAATCCGGCCAGGACACCTGGTAGGTAACCCCCATCAGACGGAGGGTGAATGTCCGGCTTTCCGCATTATATGGAATATTGGCCCTGCTGCTGATATCCTCCGGGTTCAATCCCCGGTAAATCTCCATATAGTGCTCATAAGGCATTCTCTCTTTGCTGTCTTTTTCGTAAGGAAAATCCATCTGTCAATCTCCTGATCTGTTATTTTAAATGAACGCTGGGAAACATCTCGCTGTCCGTATGGGGCAGGAAACAGGCTCCCACGAATTCATCCATATAGCTGGGAACCGTAGACAATTCCAGATACGTCATATTTCTGGCCACATCGTAAACTTTTCTCTCAGCCTGAGTGGACAGAAGCATGGAATAGGCTCCGGTCAGAGAAGAGTTTCCAATGTAATGGAACTTTTCCACCGGAATGTCCGGAAACATACCGATATTCACAGCATTCCGCATGTTAATTCCGCTGCCGATGCCGCCGGCTACATATACGTCATCGATCATGTCCACTGTAAAGTCCAGGGATTTCAGCATGGTACGGATGGCGGAGAAAATGGCTCCCTTAGCCCGGATAAAGTTGTCGATATCCACCTCAGTAATCTCCACATCCTTGACGCTTCCCGCGTCCTTTTCAAAAGCCAGCACATAGCTGCCCATGCCGTACTTGTCATGGCGGATTCTCTCGCCCTCCCGTACAAATTTGCCTTTGGCGTTGATGATGCCGCAGGTAAAGAGCTCCGCGATAATATCAATAATTCCCGATCCGCAGATGCCCACCGGCTTTGTTCCCTCATCTCCGATGACGGAAAAATGCGGCTCCATGGTATCCTTATCGATGGTGCAGGCTTCAATAGCTCCGTCTGTGGCCCGCATGCCGCAGCTGATATCGCCGCCCTCAAAGGCAGGCCCCGCGGAGCAGGCGCAGCTCATGAGAAAATCCGAATTGCCGAATACCAATTCTCCGTTGGTGCCCAGATCAATAAACAGGGACATCTCCGGCCTGTTCCAAATCAGGCTCACAAATGCTCCCGCCGTAATATCTCCGCCCACGTAACTGCCGATATTCGGCGCCACAATAATATGGGCGTCCGGATGAATATGTATTCCGATATCCGAAGCAAACAGCGAATTTGTCTTAAAGAACGTAGGAATATACGGCTCCATCCGGATGGGATCCGCGTCTACTCCCATCAGCAGATGGTTCATCGTAGTATTTCCGGCCACAGCCATCCGGTAAATCTGCTCCCTGGGGAACTGAATGCTCCGGCACATTTCATCAATCAGCGGATTAATGGTCTCGGTAATCACCGCCTTCTGCAGCCGTCTGCCGCCTCCGGGCTTCTGAGATTCAATAATCCGGTTGATCACATCCGCCCCATAACGGATCTGCCCGTTTCCGGAAGAAGCTTTGGCCAGTATTTCCCCTGTCTCCATGTTCATGAGAATGGCGGAAACCGTTGTGGTTCCGATATCCACAGCCAGACCTCCGATCACCGGCTTTTTGTCCGCAGGAAGAATATCATAGACAAATACGTCCCGACTGGTCTTTCTCACGACACACTGCACATGAAAATGATTTTCCCGGAACACATGAGCCATTTTGTGAAGCACAGAGTAGGGAATCCGCACATGCTCCAGGCCTGTGGCTTCCTCCACCGCCCACTCAAACCGTTCATTATCCGGCATAGTGTCATCCAGCGTAGGTTCCGACATCTGAATTTCCAGCACGCTCATGCTGTTTTTTAAAAGAATTCCCGCGTCCTCAATCTGTTTCTTTGTATTTTCAAAAAGCTCGACCTCCTGCCTGGAACTCAGATCCGCGACTTTCATGCGGCTCCGGTAGGCGGAAGCAATATCCGGAACTTCCACAGTCACATCGCCGGTAATGTGGCTGCAGCAGGCCAGACGCCAGCCCTCCGCATACTCCTCCTCTGTGATGTGGCGGGTCTTTTTGGAATCCAATTCTCCGCTTACCAGTCTGACTTTGCATTTTCCGCACATTCCGTTTCCGGAGCACGGAGCATCAATGGCCACATTGGACTTCTGGGCCACATTCAGAAGATTCTCATCCTCCTGGGCATAGGCATCCACCGTTCCCGCCCCTTCCAACTGAAATGTAACCTTAAACATACGCTTAATCCTTTCTTCTACTAACGCTTACGCTGATCCCTGTACAGAATAATGTTGTATCGTTAGATATATAACAAGCTTATCTTAGCATAGTTCCTTTCATTTTTCAATGAAATTCCCCTCCTATACCCGGGGATTTCATGCATAAAATCGCGGACATTTTCAGGGTTCTCTCTTCTGAGAACCGCCGGGTCCGGACAGAGAAAAAGCTGCCGCGCAGCGACAGAAATCGCGCTGTGCGGCAGCTGAAAATTCCGGAAAAGCCGAAATTAAAGCTCCAGATAGGAATCTGCGTACAGAGTGTTGCCCTTGAATACGTCACAGGACTTAATGGTCTCCATCAGTCTCAGGTCGTTGGGGTTCACGATAGCGGAGGTAAGGCCCTGCATCATGCACATAGCAACCAGAGCGGAGTCCATGATGGGACGAAGAGTCTTGGGAGCTCCGTTAGAGTTGTTGGACAGACCGCCGGTGGAATTCAGTCCCATGTCGGAGATCATCTTGATGAACTCCAGAACCTGCATCTGCTTGTCCTGCATACCCTTAACAACTACAAACAGCGGATCGAACCAGATGTCCTGATCCTCCATGCCGTGCTCCAGGCCTCTCTCCAGCAGAGTGGTCAGGTAAGCCATACGCTCGTCATTGTCCTTGGCGATTCCGTCGCCGTTGCAAAGGGCGATAACGATGGCATCGTTGGCAGCTGCCAGGTCGATATACTCAATACGTCCGGAAGCATCCGCGGAGTTAACGATGGGTTTGCCCTTGGATCTGTTGTATACGGAGATACCGGCCTCGATGGCTGCTTTGTTGGCAGTATCCAGAGCCAGCGGAACATTGTCGAAGTTCTCCTGCAGAAGGGTTACGGCCCATTTCATGATGTCTTCGCCGTTGTTCTCTGCCGGTCCGATGTTTACATCCAGATAGGTAGCGCCGGCATCCAGCTGCTGTTTTGCTCTTGCCAGGATCGGTTCCGGATCCTTCTCTGCAAAGGCTCTGTTAATGGACGGAGCGGTTACAGAAATTCTTTCTCCAATTACTACGAATTTTGCCATAAGTTTTCTCCTTTTTTCTTATTTAAACGAAGGCAAGTCTGTCGGCCTGCCTTCGTTTTCCGTTTAAAGATGCGCCGGTAATTACAGCTGTCCGTTTGCCTGCATATCTTTCAGGAATTTCACCAGCTGTACAGCCTCCAGAGGAGCTACGATCACTTCCCATCCGGGCAGCTTGGCTTCCAGGTCACCCTTCAGCACAGCAACTTTTCCGGGGATAATCAGCTTTCTGGATTTCACTTTGCCCTCTACCTCTTCCTTGATGTAGGTGGAGATAGATGTGGAGGAAAGCTTTCCTGCTGCCCATGCGGTCAGAACGGAAAGTCCGCCGGCATCGGAGATCACCAGGTTGCAGGGAACGCCGGAGCGCTCCAGCTCGCCGGATACCAGGAAATATGTAAGAGCGAAATCTACAGTGGTCAGGCAGATGGAATTTTCATCCGCGCCGTTCAGCGGGTAGATTCCAGGAGCAACCTTCATGGGCTTCTGAGGATCGGTGAACAGGTTCTGTCTCAGGCCGTACAGGGGCAGAGCCATAGCGTAATCCATCTCCTCAACAGCAACGATGGAGCCGTACTTCATGGTGAAGAGGGCTGCCAGCGCCTGCTGCATGGGCTTGTCGCCCTGAGCCAGAGCGGCTACATTTACGATAGAGGGATATCCGAAAGTTCTGTCGGTATCCTTGATAGCGGCGCGGCGCACGGAAACAGCAGCCTCGAAGGTCTCTTTGACGGTTCCCATGGTCACATCCAGAATCAGGTTCTTATTGCCCAGTTTCTCCAGAGCCGCGGTGGTATCGTACAGCTCGTCCAGATTGGCTCCGGATACACCCAGAACAACGCCTGCCTCTGTGGCAATCTTGTTCATCTCTTCATAGTTGGAAGCATCCGCTCCGTTGAGAACGGGCTTTCCATCCTTGCATACTTCCAGAGCAGCCTTGGCGGTCTCCGGGCATTTGCAGCCAAGCACCAGAGTTCTTCCGGTAGCGGCAGCTTTCTTAACCAGCTCCACATACTTTGCGGAATCAGTGTCTTTCGCGTAGTTTACGTATACCAGCTCGGTGTACATTCTCTCGCCGATACGCTCGTAATCTACTTTTGCAACGCTGGCCAGTCTGGCGTCAATGGCGGCGTCATCCATGCAGCTGCATACAGCAGTGGCGTATCTGGTCTCGCTGACAAAAGTCTTCTCGTGTCTGTACAGAACGGTCTCGCCGCCCAGGCTGTACTCGTTGTCCCCGGCACCGATCTTGATGGTCTTCATGGGCGGAGCAGTAGCCTCAGACAGCTGTGCCAGAGCATCCTCTGACATATGGGGACATGCGGAAATATCCATGGCGCCCTGCGCTACCTTCATGGAAAATGCCATACAGGTGGGGCATCCGCACTCCTTGCAGTTTTTCTTTGGTGTCATTTTAAAAATCTGAATACCTGTTAATGCCATGATTTTTTATCCTCCTCTTTTCTCACATTACATTAATTCTTTAATCATCTTAGAGATTGTTGCAACGGACTGAGGATGTTTCAAAATAACGGCATCAGAGCCGGATACCAGACATGCGGCTGCTGTCTGAACTTCCATGGAGACACCTCTCTCCTCTACAGGACCCCATCCCGGAGCATCTTCCTCAGAAGCCGTGGACTCTTTTACAGACCAGGTCTCGGAAGCAACAGGAGTGATGATAGGCATCTGAAGCATCTTATCATCCTGAGACAGCGCGGCGGCTCTTACACGATCCATGGTGGAGATCACGTAATCATAGCCGTAGCCTACAGCTGCTGTTCCCACGTTCATTACGATGCTTTCAGCGGCGACGCCCAGCTGAGTCAGAACAACGTTCAGCTGTTTTGCCAGGTTGATATCAACAGCGGACTCAGCGCCTACCTTCTGTGCGTAAGCCAGACCTGCGGCAGCGCCGATAGCCTTGTAGTCTTCTTCCTTCGCGGACATTAACAGTACGTTCTTGCCCTGCAGCGCCTCTGCAACCTTGGGCAGCAGCTCGCTGTCTTTTTCAACGTTCTTGCAGCCCTCCACTACCAGGGGAACGTCAATGGCGTCAGCTACTTCCTTGGCAGCTGCAACCAGCTCCTCTACGGGTTTGTTGACTCCGTTGGGATCTCCGCCTTCCAGACGCAGTACAACAAAATCACCTCCGGGCATCTCAGCAGCCTTCTTGGCGATCTCGCCCAGAGTAGAAGCTCCTGCATAGTAAGCTTTTACGCCTTCGGGCTCATGCTCAAGACCCATATCGGAAATCTCAACGCCTACCTTGGGAGCGTTGCCCTCGGATCCGTCAAAGGAATAGAAGGGAAATACGCTGGCTCCTCCGATTTTGACTGCTTTTTCGCCGCATCCCAGTTCTACTTCTTTAATGGATGCGCTGAACTTCTGTGGTTTGCGATTAAACGGCATTTTAAACAAGCCTCCTTACTGTTTTTATCTATCTCATACCTTAAAACATTTTGCGGTTCCTGTCAATCCTGAACGCACAAAAACCAGGGCATTTCCGGCACTGTGCCGTGCCGGAAATACACCTGAAGATTCCTTACATCATGGGATCCATGCCCAGAGCCGGATGGCCTTTTTCGGTCAGGAAAGCAACCAGCTCTTCCGGATCGGTAGCGATGGTCTCATCGCCGATCATATCGGTAAAGTTGTCGATTCCGTACAGCTCTTTGGCGGTCTTGTTCAGGTTGTCTTTTACCTGCTCCTTCAGTTCCTTGGGCATCCACACGATACGGGCAACGCCGCCTTCTGCCTTCATGAACTTCTTGGAAGCGATAAAGTGCTTGCCGTGTCCCATAAATCCGGGAGTCTGCACACCGCCGCCGGTCATGGAAGCCAGCTCGGGGAAGGTCATTCCCAGAGGAGTCTGTCCCGCGTACTCACGGTTGGCGATACATACGCCGTTGGAGAAGGGCTCGATGCCGCAGATACACTCGAAGCATCCGCAGGAGGTCATGGGCTTCTCCATGATGGAGTACAGGGAAACGTCTTCCAGGGCGCCCTGGGACAGCTTCTTAACGATCTCATTGACATCCTCGTACTCACCGATCCGCTCGTCAATGCAGCGCTCTTTGGTAACCACCTGGCAGGGTCCGTTGGGCTGCAGCTCGTGGGTGGCCTTTGCGTCGAACCAGGAAACGGCTCCGCACAGTCCCAGACGCTCGGGAGTAACCACGCATACATGGCTGGGGGAGAATGCCTGGCACATAATGCAGCTGTAGTATACAGGAACGGCCTCGTCTGTCATGGAAGCCAGTCTCTCATCACGTTTGTCGAAGATGGGCATAGCTACCTCATGACGCATCTTGGTGCAGTCTTCCGGATTGGTGTAGATCTTCACCTGGCATTTATCAACAACTGCCTCAAACTCATTCTTTACCTGCGCGTACAGAACCTCGCCCAGATGTTTCGCGCGGAAGCCTGCGTTAAAGGCCTCTTTGCTGATACGGATACGGATCATATCACGCTGGCCGGTGTGCATAACACCTTCGATGCAGTTTAAGTAGCTGTGGAATTTACGCTCGAATACGGGCTCGAAATCAGCCTGCATGCTCTTGCCTGCTACCTCTACCACGTATGCGATGCTGTGCTTGCTTCCCACCTCGAACTCGTCGATGTCGGGTCCGATCAGCTCGATCTTGTGATCCTCCACCTCGGAGAGCTCTTTCATGGAAACCAGCTCCACGCAGTCTACCCGGGAACCGTCAAACTCAACCTGCATATCTCCCTTGCGGATGATCTCACCCTCGAAAGCGGAGGCGAAAGCAACCGGGATATCGATATTGGTGATCTTGATCTTGATATCGCGGGCCTCCAGAGAGGTAGCGTTCCACTTGTCCACATCCTTCTGGATGATCAGGCTCTTGGGAATCGGAGGAACATCCTTGTCATCGTTGGTGATAACCGGGAAGCCCAGCGCGATAGCGCCTGCGCCGCAGGCCACGATCACATCGTCCAGAGGCTCAAAAGCATTTACGAAAGCCGGAACACGGTCCTTGGTATAGGTCATCAGCGCGCCTGCGTCGCCGGGAGTAACATTACCGAAGATCAGAGCCGCGCGGATGGCAACGGATACTACATGGATAACAGAAGTAACGTCTTTGCCCAGGGGGATCACACGCACATTGGCGCCGGTCTTGTATCCCTGCTCCTGCAGCTGATCGATGACTCCGCCTACCAGAGTAACCAGAATACCCTGTGCCTGATAGCTCTTAACCAGAGCAACTGCCTGCTCCGCGGTGGGAGCGGAACCCAGGATAACGGCAACACCGGGGATATCGCCGGTAACCAGCGGAACACCCAGCTCACGGATCACGGGATCGCCCAGGTGTCCATAGCAGGGCTCCTCATAGGGATTCGCGCCGTCAATGTACTTGGTAGCCTCAATAAACTCCGCGCACAGAGCGGTGGCAACACCGGACATGAACACATCGTTCAGCTCGTTCTCTCTGGTCATCAGGGTCTTTACCACGCCCAGAGCCTCTTTCAGCTCTTTCAGGTTGGTAACTTTGGTTCCTGTTACTGCGTAGTAGCAGGGAAGGCTGTAAGCAGTGTTGGGGAAGCTTACCGCTTTCTCTTCGCCGTACTGCTGGATCGCCTTGTCAATGATGCCTTCGGTCAGGCCGTAAACGGCATCATTTCCGCCAAAAACTCTCTGAAATAATGTAGCCATTTTTTTCCTCCTGTTTACATGTTTGTTTTATCAATTTTTTCTTTGATGCCACGGATCTCGCTGACTGCCTTCTGGCTGAAGTCATAAGGAGAACAGCCCTGACGGTCCGCGTCGATAACCTGTTCGTTGTAGTGTACCATCCCCAGCAGATCCTCCGCGGGGATCTTTTCCCGGATAAAGGCTTCATCCTTTTCATCCCGGACTTTGTTGGCCACCACATGAACCTGATGGATACCCAGGCCCTCCGCCAGACGTTTGACATTTTTGTAGGTCTGCACGCTTCTGGCTCCCGGTTCAATGACCACCACAAAATAGTCCATGCCTTCTGTGGTGCCTCTGCCCAGATGCTCCAGGCCGGCCTCCATATCCAGGATCACCACATCGTCCCGGTGCAGCACCAGGTTGTTGATGATCCTCTTCAGCATCACATGCTCCGGGCAGACGCAGCCGCTGTTGGCGGTCTCCACCGTGCCCAGAACCAGAAGCTTCACGCCGTTGCAGGTTCTGCCGTACTTTTCGGGGATATCGTCCACCTTGGGGTTCAGCTTGTAAAACCGGTTGTCCGGCGTTGCCTCCGTGCGCTCTTCCACCAGTTTCCGCATCTTGCTGATGGGAACGATGGAATCCAGTTCTTCTTCGGAAAATCCCAGGGCCAATCCCAGATTCGCGTCCGGATCCACATCGGCCGCCAGCACTTTCCTTCCCTCGGCCGCGTAAAGACGGGCCAGGGTGGCGGCGATGGTGGTTTTACCCACCCCGCCTTTGCCTGTTACTGCTATTTTCATGCTAATTCATCTGCCTTTAACTTGATCAGACACCAAGAGCGGCACGCTTCTCCTCTATGCGGTCTCTCATCTTGATGCCCAGCTGCTCGATGTCTTTTTCAACAGTGAACGCAGCCTCTACCCACTGTCTCGTTCCGTTGGTCAGAAGTTCCGCAACCTCGCTGGAACCGGATACATAGGGATCCACACCCAGGAAGGTGTCGATACCGGTACCGATTACGTAATTGCCGATGGAAACGGCTTTCTCGGACATCCACTCGGGAGCGCAGCCCACAACCGGAAGCTGAGAAATGTTTACGCCGCCAACCTTGGCCAGCTCGGATACCAGGTTCATCATACGGCTGATGTCCACGCAGGAGCCCATGTGCAGTACCGGCGGAATGTCAGCCAGCTCGCAGACTCTCTTCAGACCTGCGCCGCAGAGATCCTTTGCTCTCTTATCCATCAGTCCCGCTTTGGCAGCTGCCTGCGCGGAGCATCCGGACGCAACGATAATAATGTCATGTTTCAGGAGGTATTTCATGAGTTCAATGTGGGCGTAGTCAGGACGCACCTTGGGGTTGTTGCAGCCAACCATGGCTACAGCGCCGCGGATAACACCTGCCGCCACACAATCCCACAGAGGTTTCAGGGTTCCTGTCTGGTCTACCTGGGTATTGGTAACGCCGTCCAGGGTCTTCACAATCGCCTCCAGGGAGTATCCAACGGTAGCCTTCTGCTTCATATCCGGAATATGTACCAGCTCCGGCTTTCTGTTCTTGAAGTTCTCCACTGCCATCTTTACAATCGCCTTGGCGTTCTCGCCGGCGGTCTTGGCGTTGAAGCGGATGAATTCGGAATCCGGCATCTGCGCCACGGGAGAGGTGGTGATGAACTTGGTGTGGAAACATTTGCTTAAGGGTCCAAGGGCCGGGAAGATACACTGCACATCCACAACAATGGCCTCGCAGGCTCCGGTCAGAACCACGTTTTCCTGCTGCAGGAAGTTTCCTGCCATGGGGATTCCACGGCGCATAGCTACCTCGTTGGAGGTACAGCAGACACCGGATACGGTGATGCCTTTGGCGCCCATTTCCTTGGCGTAGGCGATCATCTCCGGATCATCCGCGTACTCGCAGATCATCTCGGACAGTGACGGATCATGTCCGTGAACCACAATGTTTACGTTGTCCGCGTTCATAACGCCCAGGTTTGCCTCGGTGTCAACAGGCTTGGGAGTTCCGAACAGAACATCGGAGAACTCGGTTCCCATCATGGAGCCGCCCCAGCCGTCGCAGAGTCCCGCGCGGATAGACTGTTTGATCAGGGCTTCCGGAAGAGAGGAGCATCCCATATGAGTCATGTGCATGGAAGTGGCAACCTCCCGGTCGATAGCTCTGGGAGCCACCTCGTTCTTCTTCCACAGCTCCTGGGTGTGCTCCGGCAGTCTCTCCATAAATCTCTGGTATCCGAAGGGCTTGCCGTACTCCATCAGTCCGGTGTAGGCAACTTCGTGAGCCAGATCATAGATATCTTTGCCTTCGGTTTCGATTCCCCACTCTTTGGCGATGCGGATCAGTTTCTCGGGATCTTTTACCTTGTAATCGCCGTCAGCGGCAGATTCATACAGGGTATGGCAGATCTCCCGGCCATGGTCGGAATGGGTTGCGGCTCCGCCCGCGGTAAACTTCAGGTAATTTCTTCCTACGATGCCGTGCACGTCGCAGCCGCAGATTCCTCTCGGTGCTTTCGGGGTGATACGGCAGGGACCCATAGCACAGATCCGGCAGCAGACGCCGGTCTCACCAAACTTACAGTGAGGGGTCTGATTCTTTACACGGTACTGCCACGCGTCTGCGCCCACTTTGGCGCCAGTCTCCAGCAGACGGTTGGTCGCTGCTTCCATCTCTTCTACTGTCGTCAGTTTGAATTCACTCATCAATAATCCTCCTTAGATTTGATTACCTCTTTTCCTGCGGGCATCCGCTCCCGCAAAAGATGTATTTTATTTTTTATTTTCTCCGGTGCCGGAAAAAAATAAAAACCGCCTAAGCACCCATTCTACTCTACTCTTACACTAAGATGTCGGGGCAACCCCCCAACTGTGATGCCTGCGGATTGTTCCGTGCAGCGCACTTCCGCAATCCCCCCGCATTATTTATAACCCTAATTTTTCTACGATTTCCTTCAGCGCCGCTCTCACCGGAGAATCCTCCGGGAGCTGCACGGTAGGCTTCCCATCGCAGTCATACTCATAGACTGTGTCATCATGAGGGACAACCCCCAGAAGCTCCAGCCCCTGGTTCTCAATTTCTTCTCTGGTTCCCTCGTTCAGAACTCCGCCCGGAGCCCTGTTTACAATCAGGCCCACTCTGGAGGGATGCATATTGCACTCCTTTATGAGTTCCGCGATCCTTCCTGCCGCCTGAACACCTCTGCGGGAACAGTCGCTGACAAGGATAGCCATATTCATGCCGGGCAGAACCCCCCGGCTGATGTGCTCCATACCCGCTTCGTTATCTACCACAATGTAGGAATATTCTCCCTGCACCTTCTGAATCTGCGCCTGAAGAAGACCGTTCACAAAGCAGTAGCAGCCTTTTCCCTGAGTTCTGCCCATAACCAGCAGATCAAAATCTTTTTCTTCTGTCAGGGCGCTGCCGAACCGGAATTCCATGTAATCTGCCTTGCTCATTCCCGGAGGGATAGGGCTGCCGGAACTCTCCGCATTCTCCAGCTCTTCCCGGATCTCTCCCAGGGTTGCCTCCACTTCCACGCCCAAAACCTCATTCAGATTGGAATTGGCGTCGGCATCTACCGCCAGGATCGGACCTTTTCCTGTCTGACACAGGTACTGAATCAGAAGACCGGTCAGCGTTGTTTTTCCCACGCCGCCTTTTCCCGCAACAGCAATTACCTGAGCCATCGGATACACCTCCTCTCTTCTTCCGTCTTTCCATTCACAGACGATCCGGGCGGTTTTCTCCGCCCGGCCGCCGGATTGATCTATATACAGAACACTGACGCGTTCTCAGATCCCTGTCTCTCAGTCACATACCAGCCGGACCTCGCTGTTGGCCAGATCCACCATCAGAATCTTACCCTGGACTCTGGTCTCCTCCCCCAGGATATCCCGGATGCGGACGAATTCCCCCTCCACATCGATCCGGGAAACATTCCGGCAGATCACTGTATTATCACTTTCTTTGTAAACTGTGGCAAGACACATAACTCACTCCTCCTTCAGCTGCTCTTTTACCAGTGTCAGTGCCAGACTCAGCCGCATATTACCCTTCTGAAAATCAGACACACCGTCCTTGATCTGTCTGGCCGCGTCCCCAAGCCCCAGCTTTACGAGGTTTTCAGCCATCTGATCCAGCTCTGCGGCGTGCTGCTCATTGTGATGAAGCATATAAGTCAGAAGAGCGACCGTCTCATTTTTGCATTTTCCCTGGGAAGCGCAGTCGGATCCGCAGCCTTCTCCATGAGAACCCTCATGGCAGTGATGCTGTTCGTGCGCTCCGTGGGGAATCGGATTTCCGTTTTCATCCTTTATCAGATGCATACTTTCACTCCTTTATTTCTGCCGCGGCAGACGCCGCGCCCCTTAAATTTAACACCCCCGCGGGCTGCCGCGGGACAGTTGACACAGATTATGATATCTTTTTGTCAATTAAGTGTATTATAAACCATTTACTTTTTTAAATCAATAGACCCCGGAAAAGTTATGTGCATATTTGATGTTCTTTTTTTAATACCGGAATTGTTCCTTGTAAAAATCCACCAATGTATTTTTTTCACGAAGCTTCCGTTATTCTTTTGTTAAAAAACTGACATTTTCTCCGCTTCTCCGCTTTTCCTCCCAAAAGACCTTTTGACCAGATTCTTTTTCTATGGTATGATTAGTAAAAACCGTTGGGGAGGTGCGTTATGGCATCAGAAATACCTTCACTTTTACTGAACGACGGAAACCGGATGCCCATGGCCGGCCTAGGAGTATACAAAACCTCCGGGGACTTTGAAATGCAGCAGGCCCTGAATGCGGCTCTGGATGCCGGCTGCCGGCTCATCGACACCGCTTCCGTCTATAAAAACGAAGAAAATGTGGGACACGCTGTGGCTTCCTGCGGGATTCCCCGGGAAGAACTGTTTATCACCACCAAAGTATGGAATACAGCCCAGAGAATCGGCGACATAGAGGGAGCCCTGGAGAGAAGTCTGGAACGTCTGGGCTCTGATTACGCAGATCTTTATCTCATTCACTGGCCCGTCCCCGGATGTTACCCGGCCACCTGGGAAAAACTCATCCGGCTCAGAGAGGCGGGTATGGTCCGCTCCATCGGCGTCAGCAACTTTGACATTCCTCATCTGGAGCAGCTCTTTCAGCTTTCCGGCGTGATTCCGGCCGTCAATCAGATCGAATGCCATCCCCTCTGGAACAGAGGACCTCTGATCCGCTACTGCCAGGAGAGAGGCATCGCGGTGCAGGCTTACGCGCCGCTGGCCCGGGGCGCCTACGCCGGGCGGGAGATGCTTCAGCTGATCGGCTCCCGCTACGGAAAAACCGCTGTGCAGGTGGGACTGCGCTGGCTGATTCAGCAGAATGTGGCCGTAATCCCCAAATCCGTCCACCCGGACAGGATCCGCAGCAACTTTGATATTTTCGATTTTGAACTGACTCCCACAGAGATGAAAACCATCGACACCATGGACGAACAGTTCCGCAGCGCCAGCGTCCCCGATGACCTGCTGGGGACAGACTGGGAAAAATAGGCAGAAAAGCCGCCGGCGGAAGGCTGCGCGCAGCGCTTCCCCGGCGGCTATTGCCTGCGTTACCACTTATTCAGCTCATCTTTTTTCACCCGCTGCATCAGCTGGCTGACCGCTTCCGCGGCAGATTTTCCCTCAAACAGAATTTCATTGACACTTTGGATAATGGGCACTTCCACATGATACCGCTCTGCCAGTTTCATGCCCGCCCGGGCTGAGTAGACTCCTTCCACCACCATGTGAACCTCTGCCATGGCCTGCTCCATCGTCCTGCCCTGGCCGATCAGCCATCCGGCCTTCCTGTTCCTGCTGTGAACACTGGCGCAGGTAACAATCAGATCCCCGATGCCGGAAAGGCCGTAAAAAGTTTCCAGATGGGCTCCCATGGCAGTTCCCAGCCTGGAAATCTCCGCGATGCCTCTGGTGATCAGCGCCGCCTTGGTGTTGTCGCCATAGCCCAGTCCGTCCGCCATTCCCGCCGCCAGAGCGATGACATTTTTCAGCGCCGCTCCGGTTTCAATGCCCAGCATATCGGAACTGGTATAAACCCGGAATACAGGACTCATAAAATATCCCTGGATTCGTTCCGCTGTTTCCCGGCTGTGGGCTCCCGCCACAATAGTCGTGGGAAGTCCCTTTCCCACTTCCTCCGCATGGCTGGGACCCGAAAGCACAGCCACATCCGCCTGAGGAATCTCCTCCTCGATGATATCCGTCATAGTCATGAGGGTTTTTTCTTCAATTCCCTTAGCCACATTCACGATAAGCTGTCCTTCGGATACCAACCCCCGCATATTGCGGGCTGTACTGCGAATCGCCGGCGAAGGCACCGCCAGTACCAGCATGTCTCTCCCCGGAATACTTTCTTCTAACTGGTTGGTGAAGACCACCTCCTGATCCAGCAGCACCCCCGGAAGCTTATCCACATTCTCCCTGTATTTCAGAAACATTTCATTCTCTTCCCGCAGATAGGACCAGAGCGTCACCCTGTGCCCGTTGTTTCTGAGAAGCCATGCCAGCGCTGTCCCCCAGCTGCCGGAACCGATCACACTAATATCCGCCATTTACCGCACCCCCTCACTGGTTTTATTTTTCTTGCTCAGATATGTTTTTCTCTCATTTCCCCGGATGAGCCTGCCGATGTTGCCCCGGTGCTGCCAGAAGGCCATGAGAGTCAGCAGCGCGACAATCAGGTACATCTCACAGCGGGCCGCCCCCGGCATTTCCTGAAACGTTCCCAGCTGGCCCAGAAGGATCACTCCCACCAGAAATTCCGCGGACAGGGCCAGGGAGCCCAGGGATACGTAGTGGGTAGCCAGGAAACATCCGAAAAAGCAGATAATTCCCGCCACAATAAGCCGCCAGTCCAGGAAAGCGATAATCATACCGGCGGTAGCGGCAATTCCCTTGCCGCCCCGAAAGCCCAGATAAAAAGGAAAATCATGTCCCAGGATCACCCCCGCTGATGTGTAAATGCAGAGCAGGCGGATAATTTCATGATGGGAATTTCCGAAGATCAGCCGTACCAGCGCCACGGCCGCCACACATTTCATGGAATCCACCAGCACTGTTACCAGCCCGGCTTTTCTCCCCAAAGTCCGCAGGGCATTGGTGGTTCCCGCGTTGCCGCTTCCTTTGGTACGGATATCAATCCCGCAGGCTCTCCCGTAAATATAAGACGTCTGGATCAGCCCGAAGGCGTATCCGATCAGCAGACAGATGATTCGCTCCATCTCTTTTGTTCCTCCTTCCGCAGAGGCGCCGGAACCGGCGCTTCTACGCCTCTTTCTCTTTTCTCTCCCGCACAATGAACTTCAGCGCTGTGCCCCGGAAACCGAAAGCCTCCCGGATCTTATTCTCCAGATACCGGAGATAGGAAAAATGCATCAGCTTCTTCTCGTTGACAAACACCACAAAGGCAGGGGGCTTTACAGCCACCTGGGTCATATAGAAAATCTTCAGCCTCCGGCCTTTATCCGAAGGGGGCTGCTGCATGGCAACCGCCTCTGTGAGAATCTCGTTGAGAACTCCCGTAGCCACCCGCAGCGTCTGATTTTCCAGCACCACGTCTATGGTATCAAAAAGCCGGGGCAGCCTCTGGCCCGTCACCGCGGACACAAACAGGATTTCCGCGTAAGGCATGAAAGAAAGCACGCTGCGGATCCTCTCAGAGTATTCTTTTACCGTCTTATCATTCTTTTCAACAGCATCCCACTTGTTTACCGCGATAATAATTCCCTTTCCCCGGTCATGGGCAATGCCGGCGATTTTAGCGTCCTGTTCCGTGACGCCCTCCACGGCGTCAATGACAAGGATCACCACATCCGCCCGCTCCACTGCGGAAACAGTGCGGATGATACTGTAGCGCTCCAGTTCTTCGCTGACCCGGCTTTTCCGGCGCAGCCCCGCCGTGTCGATAAAGATATAATCTTTTCCGTTCCAGCGGACATTGGTGTCGATAGCATCCCGGGTGGTTCCCGCCACATCCGAAACAATCACCCGGTTCTGTCCCAGCAGTTTATTAATGATAGAGGATTTCCCTACGTTGGGCTTGCCCACAATGGCAATCCTGGGAATCTCATTTTCCCCGTCCTCTTCCTCTCTCTCCGGAAAACGCTCTGCCACCACATCCAGCAGATCGCCCAGTCCCAGCTTGCCCGCGGCGGAAATGGCATGGGGCTCTCCCAGGCCCAGATTATAAAATTCATAGACATCCATCATCTGCCGCGAAAAATTGTCCACCTTGTTCACAGCCAGCACCACAGGTTTTCCTGATCGCCGCAGCATATCCGCCACTTTGGCGTCCGCGTCCGTCAGTCCCTGCCTTACGTCCGTGAGAAAGAGGATCACATCCGCTGTTTCAATGGCGATCATGGCCTGCTCTCTCATCTGGGAAAGAATTACGTCCCTGCTCTCCGGTTCGATTCCTCCCGTATCGATCAAAGTAAAACTCCAGTTCAGCCAGCGGACATCCGCGTAAATCCGATCCCTGGTAACCCCGGGAGTATCTTTCACAATGGATATATTTTCTCCGGCCAGCCCGTTAAACAGAGTGGATTTTCCCACATTCGGACGGCCCACAATGGCAACAATCGGTTTGCTCATAACTTTGTCTCCTTCTGTGTGTCATACCCTCAGTCTCCCCCAGCACCGAGGACACCAGAGCGCTTCCCGGCTCGTCGGTCACCTGAACCGGTATCCCCAGGGCCTCCTCCAGTTCCTCCACTGTCATATCATCCAGAAATACATTTTCCCCATCTCTCAGCATATTGCAGGGAAGCAGCAGACATTCTCCCAGATCTTGTCCTGTCAGCTGCCCCTTCAGATCCTGTCCCGTCAGCAGTCCCGACACTGTGATCTGTTCCCCGAAAAACCGGTTGGCTACCGGGCAGACCCTGAGACGGACCCCGGGAAATTTCCGGCTGATCATCCGCCCCAGCTTCTCCATCCAGGGAGCCGCCAGAACGCCGGTGGCCAGGGAAATCTTCCGTTTCCTCTGATCCCCGGTTCTTTTCTCCAAATCCTCTTTTACCTCCTGGAACAGCAGCCGCAGCATTCCCACGCCGTTCTCCAGCTGGGGATACCCGTCATACCGCTCTTCCCGCGGAAGCGGCTGGCCCGCCAGCAGATACCATTCATCGGAGGCGTGGACAAAATACCGCCCCCACTTTTCGTACAGCCTGTCCTGCCAGCGATGGATGGTCTCCAGGACTCTTCCGGCATCCTCCCCATCAAAGGCTTCCAGAGGATACAGGCCTTCCCGGTAGCGGCTGAGGCCAACCGGCACCACAGACAGGCTCTTTAGATAAGGAAGAAATTCCGAAAGTTCCCGGATGGTCCGATCCAGCTCCGGCCCGTCATTGATCCCCCGGCAGAGTACGATCTGCCCGTTCATCTCAATCTCCGCCCGGTACAGTTTCCGGATCTTTTCGCAGACATCCCCAGCGAAGCGGTTTCTCAGCATCCGGCAGCGCAGCTCCGGATTTGTAGTATGGACAGAAATATTAATAGGTTCCAGCCGGTAGCGGATCATCCGGTCCAGATCATGCTCCTTCATATTGGTCAGGGTCACATAATTGCCCTGCAGAAAAGAAAGCCGTGAGTCATCATCCTTAAAATAAAGAGTTTCCCGCATGCCCGGCGGCATCTGGTCAATAAAGCAAAAAATGCACCGGTTGCTGCAGGACCGGTACTCGTCCATCAGGCTGTTTTCAAACTCCAGCCCCAGATCTTCATCTTCATCCTTTTCAATCTCCAGAAGCCATTCTTCCCCGTCCGGCTTCCTCAGCAGCAGGTCGATGTTCTCATCCTGAATCAAAAACTGATAGTCAAAAATATCCTCGATGGGGCTCCCGTTGATGGACAGCACCTCATCGCCGGCCTGTATGTCCATCTCCTGGGCAATGCTTCCCGGAAGGATCTTTCTGACAAAATGTCTGGTCTTTCCCATGACGTCCTCCGTTTCATCGCTACTATCATAACAAGTTGATTCTCAAAAAGCAAGCATTGACAGTGGATTTTATCCATGTTATAACTGAACGGTAAACTATCTTGTACAAAAGAATCTAGGGAGGTTTCCATGGCTAATTTGGACTATCTGGAACATTCTATTCCCGTGGCGCCCTTAAAGATATGCGCCCTCAAAGGCTGCGAAGCCCTGGCCGGCACTATTGACCAGTATCTCGTGCAGTTCCGCAGGGATCTGCTGCTGCGCAATCCGGACAAGGCGGATATTTACGGATATTCCCAGAAATCGTTTCTCATCGGCAGTGAATGTCCCCGCTTCGGCTCCGGGGAAGCCAAGGGCCGGATTCTTGAATCCGTCCGTGGAGTAGATCTGTTCATTCTGGTGGACGTATGCAATTACAGCATTACCTACAAGGTCTGCGGCTTGGAAAATCATATGTCGCCGGACGATCACTATCAGGATCTGAAGCGGATCATAGCCGCCGCCATCGGAAAGGCGCACCGGATCAACGTAATTATGCCTTTTCTTTATGAGGGAAGACAGCACAAACGGACGAACCGGGAATCTCTGGACTGCGCCCAGGCGCTCCAGGAGCTGGCCGGCATGGGAGTCTCCAATATTCTGACCTTCGACGCCCACGATCCCCGGGTGATGAACGCCATTCCTCTGCACGGATTTGACAATTTCTTCCCCACCTACCAGTTTCTGAAGGCGCTGCTGAAATGCGTTCCGGATCTGAAGATCGACAACAATCACCTGATGATTATCAGCCCCGACGAGGGGGCCATGTCCAGAGCCGTGTATTTTTCAAATATTCTGGGCGTGGACATGGGTATGTTTTATAAAAGGCGGGACTACTCCACCATTGTCAACGGCAAGAATCCCATTGTCGCTCACGAATTCCTGGGCGATTCCGTGGAGGGAAAAAACGTGGTCATCATTGATGATATGATCTCTTCCGGAGAAAGTATGCTGGAGGTTGCCAAACAGCTGAAAGCCCGGGGGGCAAGAGATGTCTTTGTCTGCACTACCTTCGGCCTCTTTACGGATGGCCTGTCCAAATTTGATGAGTACTATGAGAAGGGCTACATCGCCAGAGTCATCACCACCGACCTGAGTTACCGGACGCCGGAGCTTCTCTCCCGTCCCTGGTACGAGCCGGCTGTCATGGGCAAATATCTGGCCAGCATCATTGACACTCTGAACCATGACGTCTCCGTAGACAAGGTGCGGGACACCACTTACAAGCTTAACAAACTGCTGGCCAGCCACCGCTGAGCCTTCAGAAATTTTCATACAGACAAACATTGCCTCCCGGCAGGATTTTGCCGGGAGGCTTTTTTGATTATGACACCAGTGTCAGGAGGTCAAATTTTAATTTAACCTCAACCTCTTGATTATTTCAGCATCAGAAAAGCTCCCAGATTTCCCCGTTTCCCATGAGAAGCCCGATGAGAAAACAGGAAATCCGGATTACAGCAGGTACAGATCCAGGGCATCTGAATCTGTTCCGGCCTTACGCCGGCCTCTGTCAGAACTCTCCGGTTGGCCTCCCAGAGATCCAGCTGGTACTTTCCGCCCGTCTTTTTTTCCAGCAGAGCGTCCCTCGCGCCGGAACCGAATTCCTTCAGAAACGCTTCCGCCACTTCTTCTCCCACCTCATAGCATTCCCTGCAGATGGAAGGCCCGATAGCCGTCACCAGATCCTCCGGGCGGGTGCCGAATTCCTCCCTCATGCGTTCCACCGTCTCCCGGCCCATTCTCCGGACCGTGCCCCTCCAGCCGGAATGGGCCAGCGCAATGGCCCGATGAACCGGATCCACAAAAAACAGAGGGACGCAGTCCGCGTAAAAGGTGGCCAGGGTCACCCCGGGCTCATTGCAGAGAAGGCCGTCCACCTCCCGGTATTTTCTGGGTCTTGTGATCCCGCTTCCGCAATCCTCCGCCGTAACTCTTCGCAGATGGGTAGTGTGAGTCTGATCGGAGGCGACAATGCTCTCCAGAGGGAATCCCATGGCTTCCCCTGCCCGGCGGAAATTCTCCGTAACCGCCGCCGGGTCATCCCCTCTGGTATAACTCAGATTCATTGAGGAATACACTCCCCGGCTCACCCCGCCCAGGCGGGTGGTAAACCCCTGCACTACCATCCCTGTGGCTTCCAGCAAGGGGAATGAGAGCCAGACCACTCCGTTTTTTTCTCTGACCTCCGGTCTGGGGCCGCAGGATTTCTTCCATTTGATCTCCATACCCTCACTTCCTTTCCTTCTCACCGCTGCCCCCGGAAATCAAAGGCATTCTCATAATGGGTCAGCTTTTCTCCCGTTACCGCGATCACATCAAACCGGCAGGGCGTTTCCTGGGGGACTCTCCTGCTGAGGCAGTAAAAGGCGGCCATTTTGGACAGCCTCTGCTGCTTTCTCGGATCCACTGCCGCCGCGGCATCCCCGAAACGGTCCGTTTTTCTATATTTTACTTCTATAAAAACCAGGCAGTTTTCCTGCCTGGCTATCAGATCGATCTCTCCTCTGGCGCCGCGGAAATTCCGTTCCAGAATCTCATATCCCCGGCTTTCCAGGAATTCAGCTGCTCTGGCTTCATATTCCGCCCCCTTTGCTCTGGTGTTCAATCGGTTCTCCTTTCCAGATCCGGTACTGTATGTCACAGAAAATGCGCGATAAAAGACGCCCGGTGAATGGGGCTGGGGCCGTATTTTTTCAGGGCCTCAATATGTTCTCGGGAGCCATATCCTTTGTGGGAGGCAAACCCGTATTCCGGCATCAGCCGGTCATACTCCCGCATCAGGCGGTCTCTGGTCACCTTGGCTACAATACTGGCCGCGGCGATGGACTGGCTCTTTGCGTCCCCTTTGATAATGGGGACCTGGGGGATATCAAGCTCCGGGATTTTCACCGCATCGTTCAGCAGCAGGGAAGGGCGCAGGGAAAGCTTTCCCACCGCCTGCCGCATGGCTTCATAGGTGGCATTCAGGATATTGATCTCATCGATTCTGGCCGGGGAGGCATATCCTACCCCCACCGCCAGGGCGCGGGAGAGAATGATCTCATAGAGCTCTTCCCGCTTTTTTTCCGACAGCTGCTTGGAATCATTGATATAGAGAATCCGGGCGTCTTTGGGCAGAACCACGGCTCCCGCCACAACCGGTCCCGCCAGAGGGCCTCTGCCCGCCTCATCGATGCCGCATATAAATTCCGCGTCCCCGTATTTTTTTTCGTAAGCGCACATGGCCTCCACTCTCCGGCGCTCTTTTTCCAGTACCCGGCGCTTTTTCAAAAAGCTCTCCGCCAGCTTCTTCACGCCCGCCCTGTCATCCTCCCGGTATAGGAAAGCCAGATGTTCCCACCGGGATTCCGGGGCGGACTCAAACTCCTTCCGGATTTCTTTCAGTGTTTTTTTCATGCTTTTTTCTCACCCGCCTCCTCCGGGGGGTATTCCAGAGTGATTCTTCCCAGCTTTCCGCCCCGGAAATCTTCCAGCAGGATTCCGGCCGCCTTCTCAAATGAAAGCTCCCCGCCTCTGGTCAGGCAGTTTCTGCTGCGGGCGATCTCCTCCAGGGTTTTCAGTTCTGTCTCTGCTTTTTCTATGCCGTACCGCTCTGCCAGCACCTGGGGATATCCCCGATTCAGCCGGCGGATCAGTTCCAGAGCCAGTTCTTCCGTATTCAGAATCTCGTCCCTGACCGAGCCGATCAGCGCCAGATTTTTTCCCACTTCCGGATCCTCGAACTTGGGCCAGAGGATTCCCGGGGTATCCAGCAGCTCCAGGGTTTTATTGAGGCGGATCCACTGTTTTCCCCGGGTAACTCCCGGCCGGTTTCCGGTCTTGGCGCAGGCGCGCCCCGCATAGGAATTAATAAACGTGGATTTTCCCACATTTGGAATTCCCGCCACCATAGCGCGCACCGGACGGTTCAGGATTCCCCGCTTTCTGTCTCTCTCTATTTTTTCCCGGCAGGCTTCCCCGATCAGGGGCTGCAACGCCTTGAGATGTCCCTTATTCCTGGAATCCGCCAGAAGCACATAATATCCTTTTTTCTTAAAATACTCCGCCCATCTCCGGTTCCAGGAATCATCCGCAAGATCCGCCTTATTCAGCAGGATCAGCCGGGATTTCTGCCGTCCCATACTGTCAATGTCCGGATTCCGGCTGGAAAGGGGCACTCTGGCATCCACCAGCTCTATAATCAGGTCGATCAGGCGGATATCCTCCTGCATCTGCCTGCGGGCTTTGGTCATATGTCCCGGATACCACTGTATATCCATCTGTCTCCTCCTGTCTGTCCATGTTTCAGGAACGCAGCAGCCCGAATTTCTCAAAGGGGGCCGTCACCATCCACAGTTTTCCTTCGATACGGCTGCTCTCGATCACGCCGATATCCACATACCGGCTGTCCTCACTGTTATTCCGGTTATCCCCCAGCACAAAATATTCTCCCTTTCCCAGTTCCACCGGTTCTTCCGCTATTCCGGGATTATTGATGGAGGGGAATCCCTTTTTCTCCATATAAATCTCGCCGTCAATAAGAATCTGCCCGTCCCGGATCTGCACCGTTTCCCCGGGAAGGCCGATAACTCTCTTGATGTGCAGGCTTGCCTTGGGGTCGTCGCCGGTGCGGAACACGATAATGTCGCCCCGGCGGGGAGATCCAAAGGCATAGGAAACCCGGTCGATGAGTATGGTATCTCCGGCGGACAGCGTGGGCTCCATGGAACTTTCCTGCACTACAATATTCTGGCAGAAATAATAGGAGTAGGCCAGAGCCAGCAGAACCGCCGCGGCCACCGCTGTGATCCAAAATACGATCTTTTTAATTCTTGATTTCAGAAAATAATCTCTTGTATATCGCGAAGCGGCTTTCATACAATACCTCTCTCATCCAAGACTTCTTTCTCACACAGGCGCGGCAGTTGCCCGCCGGGCGTATTGAGCAAAACAGGGACTGTATACCTTGCGTATAAGTCCCCGTCCGTTTTCTCTATTTATTTTACCAGTTCTTTTACCTTGGCAGCCTTGCCTACCCGGCTTCTCAGGTAGTTCAGTTTTGCCCGTCTTACTTTACCGCGTCTTACCACTTCCACCTTCTCCACATTGGGGGAATGCAGGGGCCAGGTCTTCTCAACGCCGATTCCGTTGGAAGTCTTGCGGACAGTAAAGGTCTCGCGGTTTCCGCCGCCCTGTCTCTTCAGGACAACTCCCTCGAACACCTGGATTCTTTCACGGTTTCCCTCCTTGATCTTTCCGTATACCTTAACGGTATCTCCTACATGGAACTGGGGAACCTCTGCCTTTAACTGCTCAGCCTCGATTTTCTTGATGATTTCGTTCATTTCTATCTCTCCTTTATCTTTCTTCGGACGTTCATATCACCGATAAACGTGAAAGCGGACCGTCTTAAACACTGAAACCTTGCCTATTATACTACGCATCTTCGGCAAATGCAAGCAAAAAATCAGCGCGGCTCTTCCGAAACCGGAAGAGCCGCGGCCTTTCTTAAACACTTTTACTTCTGGCGTGATTCAATATCCGCGATCTTGGCAATGCGTCTGGCATGGCGCCCGCCCTCAAATTCCGTTTTGAGGAACAATTCCACCATCTTCTGCGCCAGACCCGGGCCTACTACCCTGCCTCCAAAGCAGAGGATATTGGCATCATTGTGACGTCTTGTCATCTCCGCGCTGTAGCAGTCTGAACAGCAGGCCGCCCGGATTCCCTTTACCTTGTTGGCAGAAATGGAAATACCGATTCCCGTGCCGCAGATCAGGATCCCTTTCTCGTACTCGCCGGAAGCCACGGCATTGGCTACCGGTTCGGCGATATCCGCGTAATCCACAGAATTTCTGTCAAAGGTTCCAAAATCCTTATACTGTATCTTCTGCTCGTCCAGCCACTCCATAACGGACTGTTTCAGATCATAGCCGCCATGATCACTGCCGATTGCTATCATGACAGTCACTCCTTTCAGATTCTGGCAACTCCTGTTTTTCTTGCGGCTTCCGCTACCGCGGCCGCAACCGCTTTGCCCACACGGGGATCAAAAGCTGCCGGAAGGATATACTCCTCGTTCAGTTCCTCATCGCTGATCAGCCCGGCAATGGCATGAGCCGCGGCGATCTTCATCTCATCGTTGATGTCGCTGGCCCGCACATCGAAGGCGCCCCGGAAGATACCCGGGAAGGCCAGCACGTTGTTGCACTGGTTGGGGAAATCACTTCTTCCGGTGGCGATAACTCTTGCTCCGCCGGCCTTGGCGTCATCCGGGAAAATTTCCGGCGTGGGGTTGGCGCAGGCAAAGATAATGGCGTCTTTGTTCATGGTCTTTACCATCTCGGTGGTAACCATGCCCGGCGCGCTGACACCGATAAATACATCGGCGCCCACCAGCATATCCGCCAGGGTTCCTGCCTTCTTGTCCAGATTGGTGATCTTGGCCATTTCCTCTTTTACAGGATTCATGCCTTCCGCGCGGCCCTCATAGATCGCTCCTCTTCTGTCGCAGAGAACCACATCCTTCAGACCTGCGGTGATCAGCAGTTTGGTAATGGCAATGGCGGCCGCTCCGGCTCCGTTCACCACTACTTTTACTTCTTCCAGTTTCTTTCCAACCAGCTTCAGAGCGTTGGTGAGGCCTGCCAGAGTGATCACGGCGGTTCCGTGCTGGTCATCGTGGAAAATGGGAATATCACATTTCTCTTTCAGTTTTTTCTCAATCTCAAAACACCGGGGAGCCGCGATGTCCTCCAGGTTTACGCCGCCGAAGCTGCCGGAGATCATGTAAATGGTGTTGACGATCTCGTCTACATCTTTGCTCTTAATGCACAACGGGAAGGCGTCCACATCGCCGAAAGCTTTAAAGAGAACGCATTTTCCTTCCATAACCGGCATACCTGCTTCCGGGCCGATATCTCCCAGTCCCAGAACAGCGGTTCCGTCTGTGACTACCAGGCACATATTGTGGCGTCTGGTGAGCTCATAGCTCTTATTTACATCCTTCTGGATCTCCAGACAGGGCTGGGCAACACCAGGGGTATAAGCCAGGGACAGATCCTCTTTGCTGTTTACCGGAACTCTGGAAACAACCTCGATTTTTCCCTTCCACTCGCCGTGAAGTCTCAGTGACTCTTTTGCATAATCCATAATTGTACTCTCCTTTTCCTGCCGCCCTCTTCCGGCGGCGGGGCTGTTGACTTTTATTTTGCTGCCAGGGGAAGCGTAGAGCCTCCGTAAGGCATGGCCAGCACAGTGGCGTCTTTTCCAAGCTTCGCGAAAGCGCAGTCCAGGGCCTCCTGGGCGGAAGCCTTTGGCTCCAGGAAAATCTTGCGGACAAAATCCTCCGGAAGATCAGACACCAGATAGATATCCGCGTTTTCCAGAACCATGGCTATGGCCGCGGCTTTATGGCCTCCCAGCTGGAAATCCGTGCGGATCCTCTCGATCATAGCTTTTGGGCTGGGGGAATGCAGCATCCAGTCTTCGAACACGCCCTCTCCCAATCCTTCCTTGCAGGAACCGATGAGGATCACGATCCCGCCCTTTTTCACCGCGTGCTTGGCGTTGTCCAGAGCCTTCTGGGTCTGATACAGATTCAGATCCTTGGGCGCTCCGCCCTGGGAAACCAGGACTATATCCGCCCTCTCCGGAATCTCCTTGCGGTAAATGCGGTCCAGGAACCGGCAGGCTTCCCGGTGGGCTTTTACCGCGTCCCCGGCCGCCGCCATAATCACATGCTTGTGTTCGTCCAGCACCACATTGAGAATATAGTCAATGCCGCAGATGGCACCGGCCTCCTCAATGTCCTCCCGGACGGGATTTCCCTCCAGTTTTCCGGCGCAGGCGTCTTCGCTGACCATCTGGCTGTGATTGCTCTGAATGGCCGCCCGGGTGGAAACTCCCGGCATAATCGCCTTGGCGCCGCCGCTGTAACCGGCAAAATAATGGTACTCAATATTTCCCAGGCAGATCCTGCGGTCTGCCTCCGCCACAGTCCGAAACACATCTACCGGCGTTCCGTGGGAAGTGACTCCCATATGAACGCAATCGGTCGGGTCAGAGTCTACGCACTTAATTTCCGCGTAAGCCCTCTCCCCGGCCAGTTTCTTCATTTCTTCCGGCGTGTGGTGCCTGTGGCTTCCCAGAGCAAACACTAAAGTGATGTCCTCTTTTTTTACTCCCGCCTCATACAGGGAGTCCAGCAAAGGGGGCATCACCACATAGGTGGGCATAGGCCGGGTAATATCGCTGGTAACAATGGCAACCTTCTCGCCGGGGCGCACCACTTCTTTTAAAAGCGGCGCCCCGATGGGATTGGCCAGGGCGCGGCGGACTTCATCCGCGCCCTCCAGTTCATGTTTTACCTCATTGGCATGGAGCACGCCAATGACATTTTTGTCCGGCACGCTCACCTTCTGGACTGTATTGCCAAAACCAAATTCAAGTTCCATACTGTCTCTCCTTGATCTGTGGTGAAAGGCTTAATCGAAAGTCTTTGCCGCGTGGCGCAGAGCCTTCACTACCGGAAGCTCCTCCCCGGACAGGAAACGGATCAGCGCTCCGCCGGCGGTACAGATGTAGGACATTTTGTCCTTGAGATTGTACTTTTCTGTAGCCGTTACGCTGTCGCCTCCGCCGATGAGAGTATAGGCTTCCGTCCCGGCCAGAGCGTCCCAGACGCCCTTGGTCCCGTACTCGGTGATTGCTTCCTCAAAAATTCCCATGGGACCGTTGACACAGACTGTCTTAGCCTCTGAGATAATTTTCTGATACTCGGCAACCGCTTCGTGTCCGATATCCACCAGACCCGCGGCAGCGGGGATTTCTCCCACTTTCGCCTCTTTGCGCTCGCCGTTTTCCACGTAAGCCAGATCCTTTGGAAGAACAATCTGATCTTTGTATTTCTCATAGAGAGGTTTGATCTTTTCAATCCAGTCCTCATAGTTGGATTTACGGATAAAAGCCAGGCTTCCCTCGCCGATCTCTTCTCCCGCGGCAGCCAGAAGAATATTGGCTACCAGCCCGCCGGTCAGAACCTTGTCGGCGATCCCGCGGCTCAGCACCGTCTCCATCATCAGAAACGCATCGGAAATCTTGGCTCCGCCCAGAACGAACACGCAGGGATGTTCCGGGTTTTCCATGACCTTGGACACCGCGCAGTACTCGGCCTCAAACAGCCTGCCCATGGCGGAGGGCAGAACCTGCTCAAATCCGCAGAGGGTGGGCTGATCTCTGTGGGCAGCCGCGAAGGCGTCGCACACATACAGATCGCCCAGAGGCGCCAGCTTGGTCACCACCTGAGTCTTGGCCTGATCCTCATGGCTCAGTTTCAGCTTCATCTCGAAGAGAGTCTGCTCCTCTGACTGGAAGCGCACATTGTCCAGAAGAAGGATTTCTCCCTCTTTCAGATTTTTGATGGCTTCTCTGGCCGCCGGTCCGCAGACATCGTCGATGAACTGCACCGGGCGCTCCAGAAGCTCCTGCAGGACCTTCGCGTGAGGTCTTGTAGTATAAAAATTCTTATACTCAATATCACTGCCCTGATGCGCCATCAGCACTACTTTGGCGCCTTTATCGGACAGCTCCCGGATCGTGGGGACACAGCCCCTGATCCGGTTGATGCTCTTGAGGGTATCCGTGGCCTTGTCTACCGGCTGGTTGATGTCCACCCGGCAGAGGACGGTTTTCCCTTTCACATCATACTCATCCAATGTTTTAATGCCAAAACGCATGATCTTATCTCCTCAGTTCTCAGCCGATGTTTTTAAATTTGCCGATTCCCAGATACTTGTTGGTCATTGCGGTTCCCTCTTCTCTGGTCAGCTGCATCTTGGTGGCCGCGCGGATGGCGTCCATGGTCTCCGGAATGGTAACGGACTCCTGCGGAATGTTGATGGCGTACATAATGTCGTTGCCGGACTCTACGATGGAATCTGCCCACAGGCCGATCTCATACATATCGCCCCGGCGGTTTCCAAGGTCACGGGCGTATTTGAAGAAGGAGGCGTTGCCCTTGAAGCCCTCGTCCATGGTCACCACACGGATTCTGGGATGTTTCTCGAATGCTTCCAGAGCCATCTCTTTGGTGATTTTCTTTCCGTCTTTGGCAGTTGCAAGAACGGTGATGATATGGCCGTGGGTCACAGGAGTATGTACCAGGATACCGGTAGCGTTTACATGGGGCATAATGGTCATCAGGTCAACGGCCTGATGGGTGGGAGCCTTCTCCATCTGCAGCGCGTTGGTCAGTCCGCGGTGATAGTCGCCGGGATCTGCCACACGGCGGATAATGGTGATGGCAACTTTCTCAATGCCGTAAGCCCGGTCCAGGCAGTCCACAGTACGGATCAGTCCGGTGGTATTGCAGGAGGTCAGCTTCAGATAGTCTTTGCCGACGCCCTTCTCATAGTTGGCGTAGCCATGGAAGAATACATCCGCCACCGCGTTCTTTTCGCCGCCCTGGAAGATAGCCTTGACGCCGTATTTCTCATAGTAGTTCTCTTTGTTCTTGGCGCCTACTCCGCCGGGAGCGGAATCCAGCATAATATCAACGTTCTGGCACAGATCCGCGAAGCTTCCCGCTACCGGGATGTCGGCTGCCTTGAAGGCCTCCTCATCTGCTCCGTCAACCAGATACAGATTGTATTTCACGCCGTTGACACCGATCATGTCTCTCTCTCTCAAAGCTCTCAGAGACAGGGTGGGCGCCAGATCAGCGATTCCTACCAGCTCCATATCTTCCTGCTGAGCAACGCCGTCCGCCAGACGCTGTCCGATGGTTCCGTAACCTGCTACACCTACTCTGATCTTGCTCATAATACACTTCCTCCTTAAAAAATGGTAAAATTTACTGTAATCCCCCTGTTTGCTCCGGTACCATTATAGCACAGAGCAAATCAGAGACACAACTGGTACTTCTTAAAATTCCGCGTCATGCAGCCATGTATATCTCTCATCCTCGCAGCGGTCCGTCTGAAGCCAGGGATTTCCCTCCAGATGGCGGATCATCCAGCAAGTATACATCTGATACCCAGGAGCTACGGCCTGGGGATGCAGCGCTCCCCCGGGAATGGCGGAAAAGCTTCCGTCCACGCTCTTAAACACCTGATCGCCTACAAAGCTGGCACCGAATCCTTCCGGATGATCGAACATGAAGTAATAGCACTCCGGCTGAGGATGGCGGTGGGGCAGATACCCGGACCAGTTGCCCCGGTCGTTGAGCACCTCTCCCAGCACCATATTGGAATAGGGAGCGATATCGTGGTCGAAAATGGTGTTTACCCGGCGTTTTGCCACATTGCCGAACTTGCCCACACAGGAATAGCCCCAGGGAGCGTCCTCCGGCTTGTACAGCTTCGCGGGGAACTCTCTGTCGTTGTGGGTGCACTGTACCAGGATTTCAGAATCCTCCTGGGCAGTCACCTTCACCTCTGTGCCGGTGCACACATGCACGCACCAGGGGCCCTCCGTGAACACATCCTTACGGGAAACCGTCTCAGCATTGCCTTCCCACTCATAGCGGATCTTTCCGGACAGCAGCAGAACCGCGGTTTCTTCGCCGGTTCTCTGGAAGGTTCTGGTGGTTCCCGCCTTCATGCGGTACACCCGGACATCCATCAGCATGTCGCTGTACTCGTTGTCGTAGGTACACAGAACCCGCTCGCCTTCCGCGCTGAATTCCGGGTAACCAAAGACTTTTTTCATTGTTCTCACTCCTTTCTGAAATTTTGCCTTTATGACTGAATCCGCCGGTCCATCCCCGCCCTCCCGGTTTCCCGGGAGGCATGGCATAGACTTTGGAAATTCATCAATATTTTCTCGCCTCCGCGCGGCCCTGCAGCACTTCCTCGCAGGATTTCCGCACAGACTCTTTAATGGAAGTAGTGGCGATGCCCACATCCCACCAGGACTCATATCCGTCGGTCATAGTTTTGGGAATGACTTTCAGGTCGAACAGGCAGGCAGTCGTCTGCTTCTTGGCGTCCTCCAGAGCCGCCTCCAGTTCAGCAATGGTTTTGCAGGTGTAGGTCTTCAGCCCGTAGCCCTCTCCGATCTTAGCGTAGTCTACAGGAATCAGATCTCCTGTGGGCTTCTTGCCGTCGGTGTAGCGGAACTCTGTCGCCAGGCTGCCGATGCCGTGGGTCATTTCCAGGTTATTAATGCAGCCGAACCCGCAGTTGTCGAAGATCAGGATGTTGACCTTCTGCTTCTCCTGCTGGATGGTCATGATTTCGCTGTGCAGCATCTGGAAGCTGGAATCTCCCACCAGAGCGTACACTTCTTTGCCCGGCTCAGCGAATTTCACTCCCAGAGTAGCTGCCACCTCATAGCCCATGCAGGAGTATCCGTACTCCGCGTGATAAGCGTCCCTCTCGTCTGTGGTCCACATTCTCTGCAGGCAGCTGGGCAGGGAACCTCCGGCGGTAATGATAATAGCGTCGTCGGCAATCACCCGGCGTATCGCGGCTATAGCCGCGGTCTGAGTCAGCTTGCCTCCCGTCAGCTTTACAAATTCCGGAACAGTCCGGGGATCTCTGGCCTTGATCATGGGCTCGAAATCATCCCCTGTATACTCAATGCCTGCCAGGCGCTCCATCTCTTTGGCCCAGGCAGCTTTGGCCTCTTCGATCTCCTGGGTGTAGGCAGAGTGATAGCCTTTTGCCCGAAGTTTTTCCGCCAGGGCTTTGATGGTCACTTTGGCGTCGCCCACCGCCTTCACCGCGTCCATCTTGTAGGCGTGGAACCGGCAGTTGTTGATGGTCACAAACTGCACATCGTCATTTTTGAACAGCCATTTGGAACTGGTGGTAAAATCAGACATCCTGGAGCCGATGGCGATGACAGCGTCCGCGTCTCTGGCAATCACGTTGGAAGCCAGGGTGCCGGTCACTCCGATGCCGCCCAGGCAATAGGGATGGCTGGATCTGCAGGCGCTCTTCCCTGCCTGAGTTTCGCCGAAGGGAATGCCGAACTCCTGGCAGAAGTTTTCCACTTCCTCCCCGGCATCCGAGTATTTCACGCCTCCGCCTACGATCACCAGGGGTTTCTTAGCCCCGGCGATGACAGCGGCGATATCCTCCACTTCCTCATCCACAGCCGCCGGACGGGTGATCCGGTGTACTCTCTTTTTAAAGAAGTAATCCGGATAGTCATAGGACTCGCCCTCTACATCCTGGCAGAGCGCGATGCAGCAGGCTCCTGTTTCCGCGGGATCCGTCAGCACCCGCATGGCGTTGATCAGGGCGGTCATAACCATTTCCGGGCGGGTGATCCGATCCCAGTATTTGCAGACCGGCTTGAAAGCGTCATTGGTGGTGGTTGCCAGACTGCTGCTCTGCTCCAGCTGCTGCAGCACCGGGTCGGGCTGTCTGGAAGCGAAGGTATCCGAGGGGAATACCAGCAGCGGGATATTGTTGACCGTTGCGGTGGCGGAAGCGGTTACCATGTTGGCGGCTCCCGGTCCTACCGAAGACGCGCAGGCGATAATCTTTCTTCTCTTATTCTGCTTGGCAAACGCAATGGCGGCATGGCACATGCCCTGCTCATTTCTGCCCTGCATAACCCGCAGACTGCCGGGATTGCTGTCCAGGGCTTCTCCCAGCCCAACCGCGATCCCGTGTCCGAAGATGGTAAAAAAGCCCTCCACAAATTTGGTTTCCACCCCGTCCACAGACACATACTGATTGTCCAGAAACTTTACGATAGCCTGAGCTGTCGTCATCCGTGTTGTGTGTTCCATACCTTACCTCCTGTTTAAGAATTTGTCCGAAACTTTGCACGCAATTTTGTGTGCTTTTTGCGTTCTTTTGTTATTATAATACCACAGCGGCGCTCTGTTTTCAAGGCTTGTTTCCTGACGTATCCTCCAAAAAAAATGCTTGAATATTGGTAATTTTTACTCTTGTTTTTCCCATCCTCCGCATTTTCCCAAAAACGCACGCAAAATGCACATTTTTTACATTGCGCATTTCCCTTTTGTATGTTACACTATAGGCATCAAAGCACAAAACCGAACGGGGGAGGCAGGAAGAATCATGGGCGTAACCATACAGCAGATCGCGGAAAAGGCAGGGGTGTCCCGGGGAACCGTAGACCGGGCGCTGAACAACAGGGGACGTATCAGTCCGGAGGCAGAAAAAAAGATCCGCCAGATCGCGGATGAATTGGGGTATGTGCCAAAAAGCAGAAAACGGGCCATCCAGAAAAAGGAACTGCGGATCGGCGTGGTCACCTTCCTGTCCACCCGTGTATTCTCCTCGGAAATCCGCCGGGGAATCCGCCAGGCCGGGGAGGAACTGGCGCATCAGGGGATCCGGGTACTGGTCCGGGAATGTGAGTCCATGGACGAGCAGGAACAGATCCGGGCCATTGACGAACTGCTGGAACAGCATATTTACGGTCTTGCCATCATGCCGGTAAACTGCGCCGCTGTCCGGGACAAACTGAACGAGGTGGCCGAAACATACCGCATTCCCATCGTAACCTTTAACTCGGATATCATCGGCACCCGCCGCCTCTGTTTCATCGGCATGGACAACCGCCGGGGCGGGCAGGCGGCGGCCGGCCTCATGGGCATGCTCACCAGAGGGACCGGCAACATCCTCATTATCACGGGATTTTTTACCAACTACGCCAACAACAGCCGGGTAGACGGCTTTATTGAAGAATTAAAGAACCGCTACCCGGAGATCAAGATCGCCGGAGTCCACTGCACCTTTGACGATGAAGCCGAGGTGGAAAATGTAGTGAAAACTTCCCTTCTGGGCATCAACGGCATCAACGGCATCCTGGTGGTCTCCTCCGGGCAGGCCGGCATCCCCGGCGCCTTCCGCAGCCTGGGGCTGGAAAAACGTCCCTATGTAATCTATTTCGACCAGACTCCCTGCACGGAAGAAGCCCTGAGAGAAGACACCGCCGATTTTGTCATCGATCAGGACTGCTTCACCCAGGGCTATGAGGCCGCGCAGATACTGGCAAGGCTGCTGGTAAAAAACCAGCAGCCCGACAGTGAGTACTATTATACCAATATTTACATCAAGACCAGATACAACCTGCAGAACTGCCCCCTGGTCCGGGGACAGGAGCCTTCTCAGCCCCTGTTGTGATCCCGGACCGCTCTGGCCAGAGCATCCACATTTTCCACGGGTACTCCGGGAACAATGTTGTGGATCGTATTAAATACATAACCTCCGTTTTTACTGAAGATCCGCAGGCATTCCCTGGCCTGGCCATACACCTGTTCCGGGGTTCCTTCCGGAAGAAGATGCTGGGTATCCACCCCGCCGCCCCAGAATACCAGACGGCTGCCGAAATTTTCTTTCAGCATATTCCGGTCCATGTTGTCAGCGGTCCACTGCACCGGATTGAGAATGTCAAAGCCGGAGTCAATGAGCACATCAATGATAGGGGCGATACTTCCGCAGCAATGTTTGAAGGTTTTCCAGCCGGTATTCTCGTGAACCCAGTCGTTGATCTTCTTCCAGTAGGGCGCCCACACTTCCTGAATGGTGCTTTTGCTGTAGAAAAGGCTCTTCTGGGTTCCCAGGTCTGTGCCGCAGATGTGGAGTACGTCAATGGAATCCCCTATGGCGTCATGCATTTTCTTCAGGTTCTGAATTCCGATCTCTGTTTCCTTCTCAAAAATTTCCTGAATGATCTCCGGATCCGCCGCCGTGGCCATATAGAAATCCTCCAGCCGGCGGATTCCCTTGGGCTCCCGGAGCATGGGGCCGGCAATCATGGAATGATCCGCCAGGCAGGTTCCTCCACCGGTGGTTCCCGGTCCGAAACAGGTAATCACATGGGAGGCGTCTCGAAGCTGCCCCACCTGCTTTTTCAACCAGTCAATTTCCCCCTCCGCGAAAACCTGAAATTCCTCCAGATTGTCGTTGATGTCATAGTTGTCTTCATCATAGGCCGGCGCTCTGTCCTCATTGTCAAAATACACGCCGCCCCTGGGCATGCGGCCCGCCGCCGGATAGTCCAGATCTCCGCAGGCATAGATCAGGGTGTCTCCCTTGGCGTCTACAGTAGTCCTGAACTCTTCCGGAACCAACACCACCTGTCCCCAGGGAGTTCTCCACTCCTTATACTGGTCCTCGCCCTTAAAGCCATAGCAGTTCCTGGAACCCCAGACCAGCTCCGTCTCCACCCCCAGGCAGTCCGCCAGATCCGCATCCATATGGCCCAGCATCTGGGAGGGTTCGATGATAGTGACAGGCTTCTTTTCCAGCCCGTAAAACTCTCTGAGTTTTTCCATTACAATACAGTGCATGCCGGTAGTATTCAGACCTCCCAGGTCAAACAGCACCGGGGCCTCTTCATGATTCAGGGCAGCTTTCAGTTTCTCTTTTCCTGTCATTTTTTCCTCCTGTTCTTCCTCCATCCCGGCCTCCGCCTCTGGGGCCGATGGTATTTAGATAAAAATTGTTGCCGGATATCCGGATTCTCCGGTTGCGTCTATTCTCTGTTTTTGCTATAATAATACTTGAAAATATCCAAAAGCAAAAGAATCATTCTTGCCCTGCAGTATACAAAAATTGCTCATTTCACAAGGAGAAATCCCATGTCGGTCAGAGATATCCAGAGAGACTCCGTAATCCCCAATGAAACAGGAATCATCACCAGAAAACTAAACCGCTACTGCGCCCCCTCTCCCTTCGCGGTGCAGAATCTTTTTTACGCCATGCTGGCAGTGGAATATATCTGCGACAGCAGCTATCAGGTGCGGAGAAAGGAGCTGAAATCCCTGGCCCTGTTTTATCTCATGTCCGGGGAAATGGAACTGAAATACCAGGGAAAAACCTATACCGCCCGGGCAGACGACGTGTTTTTCCTGGATCTTTCCCATCCTCATGCCTACAAAGCCCTGACCGATATCCGCATCCAGCAGTACCTCATCGGCGGATGCTCCTCCCAGGCTTATTTTAACCTTCTGTACCAGCAGTACGGCCCCCTGATCCCCGGCCGGGGAAACGTGGCCTTTCTCTTCTCCTGCCTTCAGCGGGAAACCGCGGAACAGATTCCCAACGATCACCGGATCTCCTGGCTGATCCATGAGCTTCTGGGCACTCTGGCCATCCAGTCCGCCCCGGAGCACAGCCGCCCCGTCACCCTGGCCCTGGAATATATGGAGACTCATTTTCAGGAGGAATGCGGCCTGGAGGAACTCTCCCGGCGGGTTTCCTTGAGCAAATATCACCTGCTGCGGCTGTTTAAACGGGAAACCGGGCGCACTCCCCACGAATATCTGTCGGCTGTCCGGCTCCGCCACGCCAAAGAACTGCTGACAGAAACCAGCCTTTCCGTGGAGGAGATCGGCTTCCGCTGCGGTTTTTCCAGCTCCACTGCCTTTATCCGCAGTTTCCGACAGGCGACCTCCATCACCCCCGCCAGTTTCCGCAAATACTTTGATCCCGCCGGCTTCCGGCAGTAAAAAGACACCCCTTTCAAATTCTTAAAACACACTTGCAAGCCAGCACATTCAGCTGTATACTGAAACTATCTTATCGGGCAGCGGATCAATCGCCGTCCCATTTCAGATGCAGGGCCCTTCGGCCGACAATCCCATTCTCTGCGCCCAGTTTCTGCGGGGGTATACGGATCTGGAGATTCTGAAGAATATCCGTCCGGAGGACATCGAAGATATTTCAGAACGCTTTCTTCCCCTGTGGCAGGAAAACCGGGATTCAGATTCCGTAAAGAGGATCCGGCGGAGTTCACAGACCGGATAGAACGGAGGAATTTTACAGTGTTGTTTGAAAATTTTGAAGCCTATGATGTGCAGGAGACCAGGCGGATCAGCAGAGCAGAAGGAAGGGCAGAGGGAAAAGCGGAAGATATCCTTGAACTGTTGGAAGATATCGGAAACGTATCGGATGAATTAAAGGAAAGAATTATGAAGGAAAAAAATCTGGAAATTTTGAGAAAATGGCACAAAGCTGCCGCCCGGGCAGAAAATCTGGAGCAGTTTCTGGAAAAATCGGAGATAAAAAATCTGATATAAAGATGAGACAAGCGAAGCCCGCAGGCCCTTTTGCCGCTTGTCTCATTATTATGATGTATTTTTTATGCCTCGATCTCGGACAGTTTTACGGGGCGTCCCTCTTTCAGGGATTTCTTGGCGGCAACCGCGATCCGGACAGGCTCCAGTCCGTCTTTTGCTCCGACCGGAGTTTCGGTATTGTTGATGATGGCGTCAACAAAGGCTTTCTCTTCTGTCACAAAAGCGTCATTGTATCTCTCCAGGAAGAACCAGGTGGGTTTCGCGGACTCTACCCCGGCGTTGGTGCTGACATAGGCCACATTCTCCAGGGCGTTGTTGTCCTGCACGCAGCCCTTCTCGCAGTGTACTTCCACTCTCTGGTCATAGCCGTAGGGGGCCTGACGGCAGTT
>DVKB01000004.1 GCA_018716305.1 Candidatus Scatomonas merdigallinarum | reverse complement strand
AAAATCCTGTCGGGAATCTTCCCATGCATCCCCATATTCTTCTTCAAAGGTATGCTTAAATTCTTCAAAACGCCCCTCTTCCGTCAGACGCCGTTCCAAATCAGCCAGATAAGGCATAGAACCACAAAATTCCTGCATTTCATTGAACACTTTCAGGAAGACTTTCACAATGGCATCCTTGTCCTGCTTGCCATTTGTATCACTCTTGGAGTCAATATTAAACAGGATCGCATCCGTAGGCGTTTCCGCTGCCAGTTTCATATCTGCCAGCACCATTGGATCAACAATTTTCTCATCCTCAACGAAAAAATCCAGTGCATGCTTATTCTCTATCCGTTTATTCTCCAGAAGATAAGACAGAATCTTTAAGAAATGAGATTTACCACTTCCAAAAAAGCCGGAAATCCAGACACCCATTTTAGGCGTCTGTCCTACGATTCCTTTTTTATAGGCCGAAAAGAAATCTGCAAAATGTTTCTGCAGTTCTCTGGTCACTACGTATTCTTCTAATTCCTGTGAAACATTGGTATCCTCGCCCTGTCCGACGATAATAACCCCCTGAATTTCACGGTCAATTTTCTTTCGGAACATATCCTTGATCAGCATCTTTTTCCCTCCATCATTTAACAAGCCGGAAAGCTCTGTAATAATTGTCGTCTTTTATTTCATTAAACAAGATCAGTTCCTGTTCATTGTAAGTTCCCGGGAAAAACATCACCACAGGCACCCGTACAAATGCCTGATGAAGATTATTTAAGACCTTATGGGATCTGAGAATCGGGTAACACTTGCCAATCCCGGTCAGGAAAACCACCGCCTCCTTCGGAGTATGTTCCTTAATATACTGCACGATCAGGCTGTCATCTTCATTGATCTTCATAGAGTTTGTAACCGCTTTTGTAATCCGCTCCAGTCCGCGCTTTTTCTCAAAATCGAAACATTTTTCCAGAAACTTTTTGTTTTCCAAAAAGTCGATAATCATATCATAAAGATCATAAACCACCAATTCAAAACCATCGATTTCCTTCCGATTTTTGCGTTTCATATACGCAATACGTTCCCGGACTTCCAGTTCCCTTTCCGGAGGATAGTCAAAAATCCAGTAGTTTACTTCATTTGCCCGTCCAAGACTTTGACGGAAAGACGGCTTTTTAATTGCTATCTCCATTTGATCCAAACGCTCTGATAAATCCGTCATCATCTCACCCCCGTCAAAGCCTTTATCACCGGTTCCAGATCATGCTCCATCATCCACTGTTCCAATTCCGGCTCCAGAATCGGCTTTTTTATTTTTCGTATTTCTTTTCCCTTATCCGTCATACCTGCTTCAAAAAGCATGGTCTTATAGCACCTTCCCAGTCTCTTGCAGGTATACTCCGTCCACTTGGCAGCTTTTTCATTTTGCTGCTGCTTATCCTTAAAAAAGATCCGGATATCCTTGTCGGAAAATTCATCACTTCCAATGATCATCTTTTCCCGCAGCACTTCATAGACAAAATCAAAAAACAGTGTATCGTAAACCATAACCGCTGTCAGCGCCAAAAGCTTCTGGGTGGATATATCCCCTTTTTGAAAAATCGAATAAAAACTTGCATCCAGAGATTGAATCCTAACTGACACTGTCTGAAAGATCTGTTTTGCGCGGTCTGCTGATGGCGCGGCATAAAGATTCTCCTCTAAAGCTTGTCTGCGGATTTCTGCCATCTCCGTTCCAGTGGCTAAAAGCTCTACTGTTTTCTTAAACTCCAAAAACCAGAAGGAAAGTTTAACAGCGCCTGCACTATATTCTTTTCTTACCATTTCACAGGTTCTCCTTCTCCCTCATTTTGTTGCAGAATCCGTCTCATTATCCGAACATGCATCCGGCAGGACTTCCGCAATATCACTTAACTGACAATGTAAACTCCGGCATATCCGGTCAAGCACATCCAGACTTACATATTCTCCATTTTCCATTTTTAGTAATGTAGAATAGCTTACACCTGTTAATGTGCGTAAATCCTTCTTTTTCATATCTTTGTCTATCATTAATTTGAATAGTTTTTTATAGGAAATCGCCATAAGGGTATCCTTTCATTAAAATCAAAACTATTAGTATCCAATATACTTCTCCAGTATACCATAGTGTGTTAAATACTGCGATAATATTTTTGAGTTTTCAAAACTTTTCTTGAAAATAGGTAACTTGAATTGTTTATTTTAAACAATAATTTGTATCTTTATATTTTGTTTCAATGAATATATCCAGCAACCTTTTCTGTGCTAAAGTTAATTTAGCATTATCTCTAATCCATAAATGAATAGCCTTACCTATTGCATAAGATAATGCTTCCTGCTGAGATATATTTACATTATTTCTGGAAACATTAGGTATAAATTTCTCATTAAAAATGTTAATAACTGCTCCCTTTAATGTTATTCCATCCACGAGATATGGTATTCTGATTCGTAACGCAGATAGCAAAACATTCTTCATATAACAGGCATCCGTGTTCTCCCATATGTATTTACCTGTAAATGTACATTCCTCATTATAGGGCAAAACTTCATCTGGTTCACCCACAATAATTCCTTGCTCAACAAGATTTGCATATACCGGTGTCTTGGAAGCATGTTGAAATTGTTCTCTAAATTTTTCTAAGGTATATTCACCTACAATATAGTCTGTAGATTCTTCTAATGGTGAAAGGATAAGTTCCTCTTCATTCAAGTCTCCCCATATATTTATTGATTTATAATTTCCCAGCTTATTAAGTGCTTCATCATAATCATTTAAAACATCGTAAGCTTTAAGAAAATCTTCTTCACCAGCTTCAGTAATAATGGGAAGGTTTAACAATTTAATTTTCCCTTCTTTAATACAATTTTTAATGGGTATATTTTCTTTTTCTAATAAACTCATTTCTTCATTATAACAGTAGCTTTCACATCCATTTATATCGCTTAATTTCTTAGCAAAATTCATTTGTTTATAACTACAATCGATATAGGCCTCTATATTATTTAAATATTGTGAAATACATATATTGTCCGCGATTATTGCCTCCACCTTTTTAATATTACAATCTAAAGTGGTGGATTCCCCCCCTTCCATTGTCGATATCTTAATGGGTATTTCACAATCTAAAAAATTACTTTCAATAAATGATATCAAATATTTGGGATTATTATTGAATACGCTTAAGCACTGATCATAATCTAATATAATTTCAGTTCCTTGGTGTCTTGCTGTATCTTCATAGGAAAGACATATATATTCACTATTTCTCTCAAATGAAATATGATTCATTACATGTTCCTTATAATAAACTGTCTTGACCTCCACCTTATCCGATAGCATAAAGCATGCTAAAAATCCTATTCCATAATGTCCTATTGGTGAATACAATCTTCCTTGTAATTGATAGTCATCTGACTCGTAATATGATACTCCAACATTTAAAAAATACTTTTTCAAGATATTTAAAGACATTCCACTCCCATTATCCATAACCATAACTTTTTTCCGATCTTTATCTAAAATAACAGAAATATATGGTTGATAACTTTGATATCGAAATTCATCCATTTTCTTTGCCGATTCTTCCATTGTTTTACATGCGTCAATAGAATTTTGAATTAATTCTCTTAAACCATATTTTTTATCCCCATAAATATGTTCACCCATTAATAAATTAGTCACTGCATTATAATCCAAAGAAAGCCTTAAATCAGAAATGCTAAATCCTTCTGTTTGAATCTTATTTACTACATTAGTTTTCAATGGCAACAAATATTTATCATCTATAAAACCCTCACATAAGCTGACAGCATTTTTTAATTCGCCGTTAATAGAATCAAAATATTTTAGCAACTTTCTATGAACAGACGGATCTCGGCTTGTCCCTTGAAAAAGTATCTCTAATTCTCCCGTTTTAGAATTCTTTACAATCTTATCATAATTTTCTATTACAAAATGTTGTCTCCATTCCAAATCACTAAAATCTTTTGGCGTTAAATAGTTGTACAAATACAATGGTGCTCTTTGATCGTCAATATCCAAATAATCTGAAATACGAAGTAACACAGAAATATATTGTGCATTTAAATCAAAGCTCCCCTTTTTTTCATCGGTACTTAAATTCTTTTTAATCCATTCAAAATCTTCATTATGCGACATACATATCAATGCCAATTCCGTTTTAAACGAAATAGCCGTAGAGCCTGGAATCAAAAATAAATTCTCATTCATCTGATTTTTAATATAAGCTTTGGCCCGCTCCCCGTGGACAGGTCGTATACATTCTTGTAAAGCAGTCATTTCATTCTGATACTTATCAAGTACTTTACTATATTTTCTATCGCCAAGCACCATATGATCCGCCTTTATTTCTTTTATTTCGTCCTGATTAGCAGCCATTCCTATATCATGCAACAATGCGCTGTAAATGAGCATTACCACTTCTAATTCACTTAATTTATCTAAATCCTCTATAAGTGAATACATATATTCCATCACATTTATAGAATGCTGTATTCCATGAATTGTATAAGTTGCAAATACATTATTAATTTGGGGAAGCATATCCTCAGCATACTTTATAACATCATCTAGCTTACTCAAAAATTCACTTTCTTTGTCTTTTAACCACATATATAAATGGGTATCTTGTACTCTTGTTAACATTTTTATTTCTCCTCTATGTTAATCTTTTTTTCATCGTTTTCTTCCGGTTTTTGACTAAACACTTTTTTTGATTTCTTTTGTATAGACAAGAATTCAGAGATGTTGCCCCATCTGTTATTCAATTTTTTCCTAATCGCAGCCGTATCAGTAAATCCAAGTTCGCATAACAGATAATACTCAAGTATATATAATAAAACCTTATTGTACATAACTAATTCTTCACTTGTTAATACCCGTTCTTTCTTTTTTATGGATTCATCATAATGTGTATAGTAATTTCTTGTCTTAGCTATTACTCTTGGAAATTCTAAACGATCAATATCTCCTGTTCCAAACCATATTTTAAATTCTGCTAAAAGCAAATCCGCCAATCTACTTTGTAAAGTAAGATTCTTTTTACAACCTTTCATTAAAAATTCTGTATCTTTTTTATGATAGGATTCAGGCCTATTTTTCAATATTATGTCTTTTATGCGTTTCTTAAAGTCTCCCAGTTTATTTGCCTTAAAACGGGCATGATAAGTTTCAAGTGCTTGAGTAATATTTAGAAATGCCCTCACAGACGACATATCCCTTGCTTCAAGAATTTCCAAATACAACTCTACTACCGGCTCTAAAATCTCATATTTCTGAAAATATTCTTCGAAGCTATTATTCTCAATTAATTCTGGCAGGCATATCCATTTATATCTAATCGATTCAACACCTTCATCTAAACTATCACCAAAAAAATCATAACTAATAATCTCTATTGGCCATTCATGTTCTTCTTTTCCAATTAACCGCTTATTATCTTTTGACCAGCCCGTTACTTTTTTTAGAGTTATAGTTCTAAGCATTGAAAGCTCAATCAATCGCTTAATTTTTTTATAGACGTCTTCAAATTCTATAATGCATTTTTCCTCATTAAAGGAAATTTCAATATTTCCACTCTGTTCAAGAGTGATATTTCCATTCAAAAGTTCCATTTTTACCACTGGAAGCATACTGCTATTTACAAAATACTTAATACTAAAATCATCATTTTGATATAATACACTTTCTGCTTCATTCGCTTGCTTTAATTCATAATTATCTCCAACAGAGTATCCTGATATATTTCCCCATTGCATAGTATCAGAAAGTTGAAACACTATTTTATTAAATGTAATCTGGTTTACATCTTTACTACCAATACGCTTAATCATATATTTGGCTGAATATGAGAAAACACTTTTCCCATAAGAAATTAAATGCTGTAATCCCCTCCTAGTACTTTCCAATAATGTAAATCTAAAACCAGTACTCAATTCTCCGGATATAGAATCAGTTTCTAACGGTAATTCAAAACGACTTGCAATCTGGCTATAAACATTGATTTTTAATAATATTCCACCCTTTTTCTCATTGAGATATAAGTCACAATCATATTCCTTTTCTCGAAAAAACTTTACCGCTTCCAGTGTAATTTACTTTCATATTCTGCTCCTGTTTTTTATAATTCTTTTTTCATTCATACATTTCTCAAAATTACAGATTTAGTATTTATTTTAATTTTATCAAATCCGCCTGCTTTTCGCCATCTCTACTACACCATTTTCGCAAAAAATGACGATTTTTGACACCCCCAGGCAAAAAGTCAGAACCCGCAGAAACCTTGTAAAATAAGGCTTTACGTGCTCTGACGCTACAGGACAAAACCACCTACCACACGGCAAGAGGTGAGTGCTAATTTATTTGTGAAAAAATTGTAAAGTCCCGATTTTCCTTGATTTTCAGGATTCACGCTGGTTTTTCTTTTTGTAATTCCCTTGTTTTTCGGTCTGCTACACCACATTTTTACACCATTTTCATGCTAGCTGCGGGCCATGCAGGGATAAGACCGGAATGCCCGTTGGAAGCTTACTCACAAAAGGGCAATTTCGGGATTAGACCTATGCGGCGACAGCCGTGACCGAACGAACTTGCTCGTGAGGTGCATGGTGGATTTCCTGTACCACCTGAACAGCATCTATTTTGGCAATCTCATTTTTAATCCTTGCCCGCTCTGGATCTGGAATATGGTTGTAGGCTTCCATCGTCACTCTGATATTAGCATGTCCCATGATATACTGTACTACTTTCATATCAAGTCCCTGTTCCACCATTCTGGTACCATCCGGTATGCCGTATGAGCAGAAATCGAAGGCATACATTCCGCTTCCCGTTTTTTTAGCCTGTTCCATCTCCTGCTTATGTAAGTAGCCACGATATTATAAAGGACATTGTTGACGGCGCTGGGCATAAGCGGCCTGCGGTTTTTGCTCATAAAGATGAAATCTGTACGCCCTTCAATCTCCACATTCCTCGGAATTCACTGCAAGAAATTCTGGCGTTTCTGGGTTGCAAAGGCTTTATAGGCCGTTTCACTCATGGGAATCTTTCGGATACTGGCGTACGTTTTCAGTGTGGATACATGAAATTTTTCACATCAAAGTGTGGGCATGGCAAGTAGTGTCCTCCATTCTCCCGGCAACCGGGCATAAAAAGAGCAGGGAACCTGTTTCAAAATTTCCTGCTTGGTGGTGCCGCCGGTGGGCGGCTGTTACTCAGTTTTGAAAGTTCGAGTCATGTTGGCCCGTTAATAAAATTATTCAAGAAAACGTACGGCGCTTCCTTCACTTGGAACCAGATAATCTATTTTATCTGTTATATCTACATAATTGTTTTCATTGTCCATTACAACAATCCAATAATTTCCACTTTCATCAAGTTTGATTTCTTCATCTTCATTTGAGAACTCAATCGTTTTATATAATTCGCCATTAAGATATATAATCGTTTTTGTAGGATTCTCAATATTATCCCGTAAAAACGAAACATTAAGATTAAGAATTGCAGATGCCGGAAGCATTGATCCCAAAGAATAAGTCCTGTAAACTCCGTCATTCAGCTTTGGCTGTTCTCTATTTGACGAATTGGTTTTCGTAAACTCAAATGAAACGTTTTGTAGAGTGCTTGTATTATTCGCTTGATTATCTATATTTTGTTCGTCTAAACTATTTTTCCCACATCCGCAAAGTAAAACCATTGATAAAACAATACCAGATACTATATTTTTTCTCATATTTTGACCTCCCGATAATTCTATAAAGTCAAATCTGACACTGGCTTTATTATACTATTGGATCTTTCGCTTCTTAATAATGTGTATCCCTTTTGGCTGTTTTCAACGCGTTTAACAATATTCCGGTGCTTCAATTTCCGCCAATACGGCCTTATCTTCCTCCGTCAGCTTAACTTGGGTAGTAACTTGGGTAGTGTCTTGGGTAGTTTTTTCAGCACCTTGGGTGGTATCCTCCAGCGCATCCTCTGTATTGCGATAGATGTTGATGCGAAATCCAATCTCCATATCACGGAACTCCGGCTCACGCAGCCCATATTCCCTCATGGCTTCATCAGCTTCGGAATGCCGCTGCCCCATGCCTCAATCAAATTTATATAGGAGAATGCATGGATTACGCCATAAACAAACAAAATTTAACTGGTCTTCTGCTGGCCGTCAGCCTGATGGTTTTCCTGCTTCTGGTGCTGATTCCGGCGGCTCCTTCCCTGATGCCCCATGGCCACCCCGGTGATCACCTCTGCGCGGCCGCCTGTTTTCTGCGGATCCAGCGGACAGCCAGATCCACCCAGCCTGCGTTGTCGGGAGCCAGCCGCTCCGGCCGGTTGGCAGTGAGTTCATCGCAGAGAGCCAGTCCATGCACTCCTTTTTCATAGATATGAAGTTCAAAGGGAACTTTGTTTGCCCGCAGAGCCGCCGCGAACAGCAGCGAATTCTCCATAGGCACTTCCTCATCCTCCTGGGTGCACCAGAGGAAAGCAGGCACGGTATCCGGGCTCACCCGCTTCTGCAGGGACAGCTGCCCCTTCAGTTCCTGCTGCCGTTCTCCCAGCAGCAGGGTCCGGCACTCCTCATGACCGAACCGGTCCATGGAAATTACCGGATAGCAGAGAATCATGCCGTCCGGCTTCCACTGATAAGGCTCGTATCCGGTGCCGACGGCAAACATACCGTCTTTCCAGAGAGTGCCCAGAGACGCGCAGAGATGGCCTCCGGCAGAGAACCCGCAGAGATAGATCTGTTTCGGGTCTGTATGCCAGGCCTCGCTGTTTTCCCGTACCATGGCCACTGCCGCCGCCAGTTCCAGCAGGGCGCAGGGATATTCCGAGGGTGCCACAGAATACTGCAGGACAAAGGCGTTCATGCCGGCGGCCAGAAAACGGAAGGCTACAGGCTCTCCCTCCCGATCCGATTTAAAGCGGTAAGCCCCTCCCGGGCAGACAATCACCGCCGGGCGCCGGTCCGATCCCGGCACTTCCTCCGCCCGGTTCTGCAGGTAACAGCAGAGAACCGGCTGATATCCGTCCTTTTTGGCTCCCGCAGGGTAATTTACTTCTATTTCCTTCTCTATATACTGCATGGTTTTTCTCTCCCTTCCGCCCTTTGCCGCTTCCCTCAGGCCAGTGTTTTCAGGATCTCCAGGCTTCTCATCCTCCGGTCCATGACCCGCTTCATATGACGGTCCAGGGTCTGTTCCAGTTCCCTCTGCACCTCCGGCGTCACCGCGAAGGTAAACAGCTTCTGCAGAGGGGACGTCATAATATACCTGCACACATACAGGGTTTCCGGGCGCATGGTTTCCTCCTCCGGGGCGTATTCCCCGTTGATGGTCATGGCCCGCATCTCAAAGATCCGGCGCACCAGCCGGTCATCCAGGTGCGGGTTCAGAAGCGCCCGGACCGCCAGGTACAGAAGGTTCAGCATGGGGGATTCATCCATCCCCTCTCTTCCGTAATAATCCGCCAGCTCCAGGAAGTAAAAGCCGTAATATACTTCCGGCTGGGCCATAGCCAGCTCGGTAAAATAATTCTGCACCTCCGCCCGGATCAGGCTGTAGGCAGTCCGCCCCTCAATAAGGGAAAATTCCCCCATGACAAAAGGATTGGAGGCCGCCAGCAGGACGCTGGTGGGCCGCCTGGCCCCCCTGGCAAAGGCTGTGATCTTCCCTCTCTCCCGGGTCAGGATCACCAGTCTCTTGTCATAGTCTCCCACCGGCATGGCCGAGAGAACCATTCCGGCAGCCTTCACCGTTTCACTCATATTCCGCCTCTGTCAGGATAGATCTTTTTTGTCGTAGCCGAAATTTTTCATCAGGATATCGCTGTCTCTCCAGTCTTTTCGCACCTTGACCCAGAGTTTCAGATTGACCCGGCCCTCCAGAAGATTTTCGATATCTGCCCGGGCCTCGCTGCCGATCTTTTTCAGCATCTGTCCCTGTTTTCCGATGATGATTCCCTTGTGAGACTCTCTCTCGCAGATAATCTCCGCCTCAATGTCTGTAAGACTTCCATCCGGCCTCTCCCGCATTTTTTCTATGGTCACCGCGATCCCGTGGGGGATCTCATCCCCCAGGGAGCGCAGGGCTTTTTCCCGGATCATCTCCGCCACAATCTGCCGCATGGGCTGATCCGTCACCGTATCCTCATCGAAAAACTGCGGGCCCTCCGGCAGAAGCCGGTACAGGGTGTCCAGAATCTGGTTCAGATGAAGGCTCCGAAGGGCGGAAACCATGAGAATTTCCTCAAAGGGAAACAGCTTCCCGTAGGCCTCTCTGGCTGCGGGCAGTTTCTCTTTCTCCGCCTTGTCGATTTTGTTGATGACCAGGATTACCGGCTTTTTGCACCGTCCCAGGATTTCCGCGATATGCTGCTCCCCGGCTCCGATGTATTCCCCCGGCTCCACCAGCCACAGCACCGCGTCCACCTCCCGCAGAGTGTTCTCCGCCGCTGTGACCATGTATTCTCCCAGCTTATTTTTTGCTTTGTGAATCCCGGGAGTGTCCAGAAATACAATCTGTCCTCTCTCATCCGTGTAAACCGTCTGGATCCGGTTTCTGGTGGTCTGGGGTTTTCTGGAGGTAATGGCGATTTTCTGGCCGATGAGATGGTTCATCAGCGTAGATTTTCCCACGTTGGGCCGGCCGATAAGGGCCACAAATCCCGATTTATACTGTTTTTTCATATGCCTTCTCCTCTTCAGGACCGGATGAGATTTTCCACGGTGCCGAACAGTTCCCGGTGTTTTTCAATGGCAGCGCTGCTGCCGATGACACACAGATTGTTTTCCTCCAGAATCGCTTTGGCGATTCCCTCCAGCTCCCGGATTTTTTCCGGGGAAGCGTCCAGAATTTCCTCCCGCTCTTTCTGAAAATCTTCTTCCGTGTAATTGGTGTACCAGGCGTTCAGGCAGAGGGCGCCTTTGGCCGCGGCGTTCATGGGGGTATCCAGCTCGCTGACAGTGCCGATGATATACTTGGTCATTTCCCGCTCATCCGCCTGGAAATTCCGCAGATATTCCGGCAGCCCCCGGTACACCTCCAGCGTCCTCTCCAGATGGGGATCCCGGTAGGAAGCCAGATAGCTGTCCCCGGTTCTCTGGAAAGCGCCCATGCAGCCGTAAGCCCCGCCCTTGACCCGGAGATTGATCCACAGGTAATCATAGTTGAGAATAGTCCGCAGGATCCTTAGGGCTCCGGTGTACTCATACCCGGCCCGCCGGAAATTGCCTGCCGCCGCTACAAACTGCACCTGACCGGAGGTTTTGAAACCTTCGTTTTTCTGTTCCGGAGTAAACTTTGTCTTTCCCGGCTCCAGAGGTTCCCGGCACAGCTGAGAGCGAAGATCCAGAGCCGCTTCTTTCACACCTGTCAGCCCTTCTTTTTCCGCTGTAATGCTGACGGTAAGATTTTCCGGACGGAACAGATATTTCATCAGCAGCTTAAGATTTCGGATGATCTCTTCCTTTCTCTCCTCAAAATGGGATTCCAACTCTTCTACCAGCCGGTAATAGGTGATCCCCGCCGTCCGCTCCTGCCACTCGAAAGCCGGAGACTGATAAGAGAGCGCCCGGGTAGCCGCGGACAGATGCCCCGCTGCCGGAATGGAGGTCTGCAGACGTCCCTTGACGCTGGAGAGGATTTCCCGCAGCCGTTTTTCATCTTCCAGACAGGAAGTCAGAAGGATCTCCCGCACCATATCAAACACAAACTGCCGCTTCGGATACAGGTATTTGGCACGGATGCCGAACATTCTGCGGAAATTCTCCGGCTGCTCCCGGTTTGGAAAGATCTGAAGCCCGCAGCTGATGCCCCCGGTGCTTCCGTTAATCTCGTGGAACAGCGCCGTGTGGTCGTAATGCTCCGTGCGGATGGAACCCAGCACAGATTTCAGCAGCCCCAGCCAGGGAACCAGGGAATCCGGAACTCCCGCGGCATCGAACAGCAGGGTCAGATAGGCGATTCCGTTGGTGTCGTAATCCTGGTGGAGAATGTCCATTCCCTCTGCTGTTTCCCGGTTCATGGAGAGTTTCACCGGAGTCTTTCTTTGAATATCCTCCCGCTTCAGCAGGGGGATGCTCTCAATAGCCTCCTGACTGTCCTCGGATTCCTGATAGGCCTTCAGTTCCTCTGTGGCCTGTACCAGATTCCGGATCTCCTGACTGCCCAGAGAAGCCTTGTAAGCCGCCAGCTTTTCCGCCGTCTCCTGCTCTCTTTTTTCCGCCAGACCCCGCTCCGGTTCCAGCACGATCACAGCCCCATGGGGATTTTCCAGCAGATAGGTCCGGATCAGCTTCTCAAAATATCCCTGGGAAATCCGGGCTTTCAGTTCCTCAAAGACAGAAATCTGCTTCAGATAATCAAAAGGCCGGGTTTCATCGTACAGCCAGGAATCCAGCATGTCCAGGCCGTAGATCAATCCCCTGGGGAAAGAGGAATAGTCGGCTTCCCGAAAACGGAACTCAAAAAAGTTAATACCGGAGGCCAGGGCCTTCCGGTCCACTCCATCCCGGAGGATTTGTTCCAGAGTTTCCTGAATCACCCGGAGAAACCGTTCTTTATCCCCGGCATTGGCATGCTTGGCCACAATGGAAAAACTGGGCTGAAGAATGCCGTCCTCGTAGGAGCCTTCCACATCCTTTCCGATGCCCGCGTCCAGCAGGGCCTGCTTCACCGGAGCGCCCGGGGCGTCCAGCAAAGCGTATTCCAGCACAGAAAAAGCCACATTCAGCGTGGTATCCAGACTGGTTCCCACCACCCGGCTGCTGGCCAGATAGGTATTGTCCTCCAGCGGCTCCTGATCCAGCACCGGATAGGACATGCGCAGATCCCGGATTTTCCCGAAGGCTTCCTGAAGGAGGATGGCGGAATCTACCTTTCTGCTTTCAAAATGGCTTAAATACTCCCGGTCCAGCCAGTCCAGCTTTTCTTCTATATCTATATTGCCGTACAGATAGATATAACTGTTGGAGGGATGGTAATAGGTTCTGTGGAACTCCAGAAATTCTTCATAGGTTAATTCCGGGATCACCTCCGGATCGCCCCCGGACTCCACACCGTAGGGGGTGTCGGGAAACAGGGCGTTCATCATAGCCCGTCCCAGCACCTCATCGGGGGTGGAAAAAGCTCCCTTCATCTCATTGTACACTACGCCGTTGTAGGTCAGAGGATCTTCCTCCCTCTCCAGCTGGTAATGCCAGCCCTCCTGCCGGAAAATTTTTTCGTTCTGATAGATGTTGGGATAAAAGACCGCGTCCAGATATACATCCATCAGATTCTGGAAATCCCGGTCGTTGCAGCTGGCCACCGGATACACCGTTTTATCCGGATAAGTCATGGCGTTCAGGAAGGTATTGAGAGACCCCTTCGCCAGCTCCACAAAAGGATCCTTCAGGGGAAATTTCCGGGAACCGCAGAGCACGGTGTGCTCGATGATATGGGCCACGCCGGTAGAGTTCTTCGGCGGTGTCCGAAAGGCGATGGAAAACACTTTGTTTTCATCTTCGTTGGAGAGCACAGCGATTCTGGCTCCTGTTTTTTTATGGCGCAGCAGATACCCCTCTGCCCGCACATCCCGGATTTCTTCCCGGCTCAGCAATTCGTATGCGTCCAGCATTGTTTTTTCTCCTTTTTCTGCTGTTCCGGACGGCGGTTCCGCCCAGGGCATAAGCCCGCGGTCCGGTGGAAGGAACAGCAGGGCTGCCCTTACAACCACGGGCAGCCCTCCTGCATTTACGCGTAATTCTTTTTCATCAGCTCCAGCTGTTCCTTTGTAAGGATCAGATTAAATCCCGCCGGATTAAACACAAATCCCAGAGAATCCTTGATCAGATACTTTGGCAGTTCATCGTAGGGCACCGCCAGAAGCCGGAATTTCGCGTTTTTATTTTTGCTGTTGAACTTTTTAAACTCTCCCAGATCCGAATAGCAGGGCTGGAAGATCTTTCCGTCCTTGTTCTTCACAAAAGGAATCTTTGCCTTCTGGTTCGGGGCTTTGGGATCCCACTGGCCCTCTACCTCTGTGACGTCCACAGCCAGGATAAAGCGGGATTTCATCATATTGACAGCCATCTCCTCTTCCAGGGAACGGAGTTTTTTCTTTTCCGCCGCGCTGCGTTCCCCCGGCCGCCGCAGCTCCTGGAGAAAATACAGGGCGGTCAGCTGAAGTTCCGGATTCAGCTTAGGTACCGGACCCTTGTTGGCCTCCTCCAGATCCGGCTTCGGCACCAGCTGTTCCAGCTCGACCCGAACCGGCGCTCCCTCGTCCTGCACCATCAGGGCGTTGACGCCCACGGAATACAGGCCGGAGAGAAAGGCTTTGATCTGGGCCTGAGGAATCTTTACCGCCATCAGGGCGATTTTCTCTTTTACGTACTTCTGGCCTGCTTCCTTTATCCTCTCCTCGTCGGTGAAGACATATACCTGATCATCGAAAGTCTCTTCATCGCACTCGATAAAAGGCAGCCTGGTAGTCTGAGAAAATAATACAAAGATATGTTCAAAGTGTTCAAATTTTTTAATCAGAAACCGATTATCTACTGTCATAACTCTTCCTCTTTCTCCGCAGCAAAAGTCTGCTTTTCTGTCTCACGGTGCTATTATAGCATAGCCCCAGGGGAAGGGCAAGTTATGCTTTTCTTTTCTTCCACCCCAGCAGGAAGGCGGAATTAACAATCACCAGCACCGAACCGGCATTGTGGACCAGGGCGCCCACCACCGGATTCAGGATGCCGGTAATGGCCAGGGCGATGGCAAGAAAGTTAAGGCCCATGGAAAAAGAAAGATTGCATTTGATCGTAAGCATCATTCTCCGGGACAATGCCAGCAGATGAGGCAGTTCCTTCACTTCATCGTCCACCAGGGCAATGTCCGCGGCATCCACGGCAATGTCGCTTCCCACGCCTCCCATGGCGATGCCCACATCGGCCTTTTTCAGGGCCGGCGCGTCATTGATCCCGTCCCCGATCATGCACACCGGCTCCCCGGCTGACTGAAAGTTCCCGATCCAGGTAAGTTTGTCCTCCGGCAGACAGCCGGCATGTACCTCCTCCATCCCCAGCTGTTCCCCAATGGCCGCGGCCGCCTCCTCATGGTCCCCGGTAAGCAATACCGGACGGATGCCCATGTCCCGGATCTGCCGGATGATCTCCGGGCTTTCTTTCCTCAAGGTGTCCGACAGAGCCAGGAACCCTGCCGCTTTTCCGTCAATCGCCGTATAAATAACCGTACATCCGACGGCCAGAAATTCTTCCGCCTGGCTTTTCTGGGCTTGGGTGAGAATCACCTGGCTGTCCTCCAAAAGCTCCCGATTCCCGGCCAGAATTTCCCGGCCTGCCGCCACAGCCCGAACCCCTCGGCCCGGGAGCATCTGAAACTCCTCCGGCTGGACTGCTGAAGCTTTCTGCCGGAAACTGCGGACCACCGCTTTTCCCAGGGGATGCTCTGACCGAAGCTCCGCGGAGGCTGTACAGGCGTATACCATTTCCTCCGGATATTCCCCGGCAAAGCTTCTCACCGCTGTCACCTCCGGGGTTCCGCAGGTGAGAGTTCCCGTTTTATCAAAGGCGATCCTGGAAACAGCGGCCAGACGCTCCAGGGCATCTCCCTCTCGCACCAGAAATCCATGCCTGGTCGCATTCCCAATGGCTGCCATAATGGCAGTGGGAGTTGCCAGTACCAGGGCGCAGGGGCAGAATACTACCAGAATGGTTACTGCCCGGAGGAGCTCCCCGCTGATAAGCCAGGTCAGAGCGGCCGCGCTGAGGGCGATGATTACGATCCAAGTCGCCCAGCGGTCCGCAAGCCCCACTATTTTTGCCTTCCCGGCATCCGCGGACTGCACCAGACGGATCATTCTCTGTATGGAACTGTCCTCCCCTGCCCGGAGGGCTTTCATCTCAAAAGCTCCGAATTGATTTACGGTACCGCTGGACACTTCATCTCCTGCTTCTTTATCTACCGGCAGGGATTCTCCCGTCATCACCGCCTGGTTCACGGACGTCCGTCCGGAAAGGATCACCCCGTCCGCCGGCACGGTCTCTCCCGGAAGAACTCGCAGCACATCACCGGCCTGTACCTGCTCCGCGGGGATCACTGTTTCCTTCTCCTCCCGGATCACTCTGGCGGTTCTGGGGGTGAGATGCACCAATTTTTCAATCCCGGCCCGGGCCCGGGCTACGGTGAGATCCTCCAGAAGCCCTCCCAGCTGCATGATAAAAGCCACCTCCCCGGCGGCGAAATTTTCTCCTATCAAAACAGACGCGATCAGGGCGATAGAAACCAGCACATCCGCCTTGATGTCAAAAGCCGTCACCAGTCCCAGGAAAGCCTCCAGTACAATGGGAATGCCGCAGAGTACAATGGCAATCCAGGCCGCGTCAAAAGGCAGCGGGAGCAGATCAAACATGCTGATCAAAAGAGCCGCGCCCGACAGAATCAGGCAGAAAATCTCACGCCTGGTTCCTCCCCATTCCAAAAATTTTTCCAGCTGCTTCATATTGTCCTCCTTACCTATACCCCCATAGGTATAATATTTCTGCAGATATTATACCTATGGGGGTATAGGATTGTCAATAGAGAAATGTCCTGTTTCAGACCTGACGGCAGCGAATCGTAACACCGGTTGACCGGATCGGGATTTCTATGCTATCATCCCCGTAGACAGGAGGTGTAAAACGTTTGGAAACAAAGGAAGCACTATTATCACTTCTGGAGCAGAACAGGGGAACGTATTTTTCCGGCGGGGAAATTGCCCGGAGGCTGTCTGTTTCCCGCACTTCTGTGTGGAAAGCAGTAAACCGTCTGCGGGAGGAGGGCTATGTCATCAGCGCCGTACCCAACCGGGGATACTGTCTTGCCGACAGCACAGATATTCTCTCTGCCCAGGGCATACAGAAATATCTGGAACCTGTCTGTCAGCGGCTGGAGCTGCACGTGCTGCAGGAGACAGGCTCCACCAACACCCTGCTGCGGGAAAAAGCCGGACAGGGAGCCGCGGAGGGCTGCACTGTCATTGCCGGATCCCAGACTGCCGGCCGGGGACGGCTGGGCCGGCATTTTTATTCTCCCTCCTCCACCGGCGTCTATTTAAGCCTGCTGCTGCGTCCGGAGCAGCTGGCTCCCTCGGAAGCGGTGAAGATCACAACCCTGGCGGCGGTGGCCGCCTGCGAGGCCATTGAAGAAGTATCCGGCCGCCGTCCCGGCATCAAATGGGTCAACGATATTTTCATGGATGGGAAAAAGGTCAGCGGCATCCTGACAGAAGCCTCCCTGGACCTGGAAAATGAGAAAATTCACTTTATTGTTCTGGGCATCGGGATCAATGTCTACCCGCCGGAGGGCGGTTTCCCGGATACCCTGGCTCAGACAGCGGGCGCGGTTTTCTCCCGCCCCGCGAAAGACGCGAAAAATCATCTGGCGGCAGCTTTTCTGAATCATTTCATGAAAGCGTATACCGCCGGCAGTCCTGCGGACTATGTAAAAAAATACCGGGAAAGAAGCCTGGCCATCGGCCGCAGGATCCGCGTCCTGCAGCCCTCCGGCAGCCGCGATGCCGTGGCCCTGGATGTGGACGACCAATGCCGGCTGCTGGTTCGCTATGAAGACGGACAGACCGGCTGTCTCTCCTCCGGGGAGATCAGCATCCGGCTGTCATGAGCCTTTCCGGGTCAGACCTGCGCAGAGCAGGACGCCGGCAATGACCAGCAGGGGAAAAACCACTCCCGACAGAATCCCCAGTTTCAAATTTCCGCCCAGGGCTCCGGAAACCATTCCTACCGCCGTGGGGCCGCCGGCACAGCCCAGATCCCCCGCCAGGGCGAAAAGGGCAAACATCGCTGTGCCTCCTCTGGGCAAAGCCGCCGCTCCCTTGCTGAAGCCTCCCGGCCACATGATTCCCACGGAAAGTCCGCAGAATCCGCATCCCACCAGTCCCAGCACCGGCACCGGCGCCAGGGCGACGCAGAGATAGGACGCCGCGCAGAGTACGCTGCTTCCGATCATAAACCGGTCCAGATGAATCCGGTCCCCGTATTTTCCGTAAAACAGCCGGGACAGTCCCATCATCACCGCAAAAAACATGGGGCCCGCCAGGTCGCCCATGGTTTTGGAAACGCCCAGACCCTGCTCCGCGAAGGTGGAAGCCCACTGGCTCACTCCCTGCTCACTGGCTCCGGCGGCCGCCATGAGAAGCATCAGAACCCAGAAAATCCGACTGGTAAACAGCTCCCGAAAGGACATGCCCGTCTCCCCCTCCTGAATCAGGGAGGGCACCGGCGCTTTTACAAACAGCAGGGCATTGACCGCCGGGATCACGGCCCAGGCCGCCGCCAGAATCCTCCAGTTTTCGATGCCGAAGGCCGCGAAAAAGGCGGTGGACAGCAGTACCACGCCCACATGTCCCCAGCAGTAAAAAGAATGGAGAAGGCTCATTGCCTTCTCTTTGTTATCTGTGGGACAGGCTTCCACAATAGGACTTAAGACTACTTCACAGAGTCCGCCTCCCACGGCGTAAATCATCACCGACGTCAGGATTCCCGGGAAGGGGCTCATGATTCCCGGCAGCAGGGCCAGCAGCACCAGCCCGGCAGCGGCAAAGATCTGGGCCAGAATCACCGCTTTCCTGTAACCGATTCGGTCCACAAAAGCGGCGGATAAAAGATCCACCAGCAGCTGAATGCCGAAGTTAATGGTTACCAGCATAGTGATCTGCTCCAGGGGAATGCCGAAGCTTCTCTGAAAGGTCAGAAACAGCAGAGGCGCGAAATTGTTGACAATGGCCTGTACCACATAGCCCGCGAAACAGGCGGTCATAGTCAGCTGGTAATTTTGCTTCATTCTCTCAAGTCTCCTCTGTATATGAACCCTGCTCTTTTTTCAGGACAGCCGGGTTTTAAAATCTTCGTAGCCAAAGGTTTTTACTGTCTCCACCCTTCCGTCCCGGCGGCGGATGGCCAGGGCCGGCAGGGGCATGCCGTTGAAGGTGTTGGTCTTTACCATGGTATAGAGGGCCATATCCTCAAAGACCAGGGTGCTGCCCTCCCGGAGGGGGCTGTCAAAGGAATAATCTCCGATCACATCCCCGGCCAGACAGGTGGGACCTCCCAGCCGATAGGTATACGGCTTCTCTCCCGGCTCTCCGGCATCCTTCAGGGGCGGCCGGTAGGGCATCTCCAGCACATCCGGCATATGGCAGGCGGCGGAGGTGTCCAGGATCGCGATCTCCATTCCATTGTTTTTTACAATCTCCAGCACTTCCGTCACCAGATACCCGGCATTTAACACCACCGCCTCCCCCGGCTCCAGGTACACTTCCGTGCCGTAGGTGTTTTTTAAATGGCGGATCAGTCGGATCAGCCGTTCCCGGTCGTAGTCTTCCCGGGTGATATGGTGTCCTCCGCCCAGGTTCAGCCAGCGTTTTCCCGCAAAGTATTTCCCGAATTTTTCTTCCGCCGCCCGAAGGGTCACTTCCAGTGCGTCGGAGTTCTGCTCGCAGAGGGTGTGCATGTGAAAGCCGTCCAGCATAGGCAGCAGGCTCTCCTCCAGCTCTTCCAGGGTGGTCCCCAGCCGGGAGCCGGGAGCGCAGGGATCGTAGATGGCGTGACCTTCCTGGGTAGAGCATTCCGGGTTCAGCCGCAGGCCGATGGATTTTCCCGCCGCCTTTGCCCGCTCCCCGAATTTTTTCACCTGCCCCGGGCTGTTGAAGACCAGATGGTCGGCGTATTTCAGAATTTCTTCGAATTCATCTCTCCGGTAAGCCGGGGAAAACACATGGGTCTCCCCGCCGAACTCCTCCGCCCCCAGCCTGGCCTCGTAGAGGCCGCTGGCGGCAGTTCCCGCCAGATACTTTCGGATCAGGGGGTACACGGAAAACATGGAGAAGGCTTTCTGGGCCAGCAGGATCTTGCAGCCGGCCCTGTCACTGACCTCCTTTAGAATCTCCAGATTGCGGAGGAGTTTTTCCTCATCCAGCAGAAAGTAAGGGGTGCGCGCGCCGGCGCTTCTGCCTCCCATCAGTCCACCAGAGCCGGATGGAAGTTTTCCTGCCAGGGCAGGCCCCACTTGTTCAGAGCCTCCATAAAGGGATCCGGATCAAACTCCTCGATATTGTGGACTCCGGGCTTGTTCCAGGTGCCGGTCATCAGCATCATGGCGCCGATCATGGCGGGCACGCCGGTGGTGTAGGCCACCGCCTGGGAGCCTACTTCTTTATAGCATTCCTCATGGTCGCAGACATTGTACAGATAGTAATCCTTGGGCTGGCCGTCCTTAACGCCCCGGAAGATGCAGCCGATATTGGTCTTGCCCTTGGTTCTGGGCCCCAGGGAAGCCGGATCCGGCAGCACAGCTTTCAGGAACTGCAGGGGAACGATCTCCTTTCCCTCAAAGAGAATGGGCTTAATAGAAGTCATGCCTACGTCCTCCAGGCATTTCAGATGGGTCAGGTAACTCTGGCCGAAGGTCATGAAAAAGCGGATGCGCTTAATCCCGGGGATATTCAGGGCCAGGCTCTCGATCTCCTCGTGGTGGAGCAGGTACATGTCCTTCTCTCCCACCTGGTCAAAATTGTAGACCCGCTTGATCTCCATGGGTTTGGTCTCCACCCAGTGGCCGTCCTCCCAGTAGGAGCCGTTGGCGGACACCTCCCGGATGTTGATCTCCGGATTGAAGTTGGTGGCGAAGGGATAGCCGTGATCGCCGCCGTTGCAGTCCAGGATATCAATGTAATGGATCTCGTCAAACTGATGCTTCAGGGCATAGGCGGAAAATACGCCGGTAACCCCGGGATCGAAGCCGCTGCCCAGCAGAGCGGTAATGCCGGCCTGCTCAAAGCGCTCCCGGTAGGCCCACTGCCAGCTGTACTCAAATTTTGCCGTGTCCTCCGGCTCGTAGTTGGCGGTATCCACATAATTGGTTTTCGTAGCCAGACAGGCGTCCATAATGGTCAGATCCTGGTAGGGCAGGGCCAGATTCAGCACCACGTCCGGCTTCTGCTCTTCAATCAGGGCGATAAGCTCCTCCACCTTGTCCGCGTCCACCTGGCGGGTGGTGATCTTCGTTTTGGTGGTCCCCTCCAGTTTCTCCTTCAGGGCGTCGCATTTGGATTTGGTGCGGCTGGCAATGCAGACCTCCTGAAACACCTCACTGTTCTGACAGCATTTGTGGATGGCTACAGAAGCCACTCCGCCGCAGCCGATAACTAACACTTTTCCCATGGTTTACTCTCCTTTCTTCTGCAGGGCGATCAGCATTTCTCTTACAATTTTACAGGCAGCCGCCGTGGAGATCCCCGAAGGATCGTAGGGCGGGCTTAATTCGTTTACATCGCAGGCCGCCACATCCGCCTTCCGGCAGACCAGCTCCGCGGCCTTCCGCAGTTCCTCAAAAGAAACTCCTCCCGGCTCCGGTGTTCCCGTTCCCGGAAAGACCGAGGGATCCAGCACATCCAGATCCAGGGTGAAATACACCGGTTTCCCTTTCAGGCGGTCCAGGGTTTCCTCCAGGCCTTCAAAATCAAATTTCCGGGTCTCCACATGGTCCTTTCCCCAGCGGAATTCCTCCCGGTCTCCGGAGCGGATGCCGAACTGATGGATCCTGCCGTCCCCGGTCAGCTCCCAGCACCGGCGGAGAACGCAGGCGTGGGACAGCTCCACACCCAGATACTCCTGCCGCAGATCCGCGTGGGCGTCAAAATGAATGATATGGATGCCGGGATATTTTTTCACCGCCGCCCGGAAGGCCCCCAGAGTCACCATGTGCTCGCCTCCCAGCATAAAAGGAAGCTTTCCGGCGGAAAGGATCTCCTCCTCCATAGCCTGGATCGCCGCCAGGGCCTTTTCCGCATTTCCAATGGGCAGTTCCAGATCCCCGCAGTCCAGGACCCGGCCATCCAGCAGGTCTCCGTCCTGATAGGGACTGTAACTCTCAATGCCGTAGGATTCCCGGCGGATGGCTCCGCTGCCGAAGCGGGTCCCCGGCCGGTAGGAGGTGGTACCGTCAAAGGGCGCCCCGAAAAGAACGATCTTTGCCTCCTGGGCATCAGCGGTGCATTCCAGAAATGTCTCTGTATATTTATTCAACATCTTTTAACAGCCTTTCCACGTACGCCGGAATATAGAAAGCCCCCTTGTGCAGCGTCGTCGTATAGTATTTGCAGGACAGTCCCCGGAGATTCCAGCGGGTCTCGTCCAGATCCCGCAGGGGATGGTATTTTTTGGAGGCAAAGCCAAAAAGCCAGTGTCCCGAAGGGTAGGTGGGAATGTGGGCCTGGTAGATCTTGCTGATGGGGAAAGATTCCACGATCAGCTTGTGCATGCTCTGGCAGGCCGCCGCGTCCTCGGCATAGAAGGGACTCTCGTGCTGATTGATCATGATGCCGTCGTCCTTCAGAGCCTTAAAACAGTTCCCGTAAAATTCCCGGGTGAACAGCCCTTCCCCGGGGCCGAAGGGATCCGTGGAATCCACCAGGATCAGGTCGTACTCGTCCTCGCAGGAACGGATATATTTCAGCCCGTCCTCGTAATGGATGTGTACCCTGGGGTCGTCCAGCCGGCAGGCGGTCTGGGGCAGATATTTCCGGCACACTTCCACCACCAGTTCATCGATCTCCACCAGATCGATGTCCTCGATCTCCGGGTACCGCACCAGCTCCCGGATCACGCCTCCGTCCCCGGCGCCGATAACCAGCACCCGCTTTACCTTGGGGTGCACCGCCAGGGGCACATGGGTGATCATCTCATGATAGATAAACTCGTCCCGCTCCGTCAGCATCATATAGCCGTCCAGAGTGAGAAATCTTCCGAATTCCGGGGACTCAAACACATCGATCCGCTGGAACTCGCTCTGCCCGCTGTAGAGCTGCCGCTCCACCCGGATGGAAAATTTCACGTTGGGGGTCTGCATTTCCGAAAACCAAAGCTGCATCTCTCACACCTCCTTGAGTACGTTTAAGTTCAAAACCTCCGGATCCTCCGTGCCCGTCAGGGAGCAGCCCTTTTCCCGGGCGTAGTGGATATAATCCAGGATGGTATCTGTGATCTCCTCCCCGGGAGCCAGAATGGGGATCCCCGGAGGATAGCACATGACAAACTCGCTGCACACCCTGCCACAGGTCTTCTCCATGGGCAGGGATTCTTTTTCCGCGTAAAAGGCTTCCTGGGGGGAAGCCACCACCTTGGGATCAATGTATTCCTGGGTAAAAAGATCTGTCTTTTCCCGGCGGAACCGGCGGCGGATCTCCGAAAGGGCTCCCACCAGCCGCTCAATGTCCCGGGGACGGTCCCCGATGGACAGGTAGGCCAGGATATTTCCCAGATCCCCGAACTCGATCTGAATATTGTAGTCGTCCCGGAGCAGATCGTAGACTTCGATCCCCGCCAAACCAATGTCCAGGGTATTCACCGACAGCTTGGTCACATCGAAATCGTAGATGCTGTCCCCGTCGCAGAGCTCCCGGGAATAGGCGTAGTAGCCGCCGATGCGGTTGATCTCCTCCCGGGCGTACTCCGCCAGCCGCACCACCTGGGCAAAAGTTTCCCTTCCCCGCAGGGCCAGATTCCTTCTGGAAATATCCAGACTGGAGAGCAGCAGGTAAGAGGCGCTGGTAGTCTGGGTCAGATTGATAATCTGGCGCACATGGCCCTCTGCCATGGCCGGCCCCGCCAGCAAAAGGGAACTTTGTGTCAGGCTTCCTCCGGATTTATGCATGGACACCGAAGCCATATCCGCCCCGGCGGCCATGGCCGACACCGGCAGATTTTCCCCGAAATAAAAATGGGTGCCGTGGGCCTCATCGGCAACGCAGAGCATGCCGTGGCTGTGGGCGATCCTCACGATCTCCCGGAGATTGGAACAGATCCCGTAGTAGGTGGGATTGTTCACCAGAATGGCTTTGGCGTCCGGGTTCTCCCGGACCGCCCGCTCCACCGCCTCCACCTTCATACCCAGAGGGATCCCCAGACGGCGGTTCATCTCCGGATTCACATACACCGGCACCGCCCCGCAGAGGATCAGGGCCCCTACCACGCTCCGGTGCACGTTCCGGGGCAGGATGATCTTCTCTCCCCGCTTCACCACGGAAAGGATCATGCTCTGCACCGCGGAGGTGGTGCCTCCCACCATAAGAAAAGCGTGGGCCGCTCCGAACGCCTCCGCCGCCAGCTCCTCCGCCTCCCGGATCACCGACACCGGATGGCAGAGGTTGTCCAGGGGCTTCATGGAGTTCACATCCATACCCACGCATTTTTCTCCCAGAAGCTCCCGAAGCTCCGGGTTGCCCTTGCCCCGCTTATGTCCCGGCACGTCAAAGGGCACCACCCTCTTTTTTGAAAAATCCCGCAGGGCCTCGTAGATGGGGGCCCGCTCCTGATCTAATTCTCTCATTCTGTCTCATTCTCCTGAATAAACATTGCGCCCGCTGAAGATCTCGATCATCTCCCGCCGGAGATTGTCCGTGATCTCCAGCCTTACCTGGGGCGGAAGCTCGTAGACGTCCGTCTTGAACAGGTAATTCTGCAGATTAATATCCTTCACCAGCATTTTGGTGTGATAGATATTGGCGTCGTATATATTGATATCCACGGCGTCGTACCGCCGCAGAGTCTCCTGGCAGATATAGTCCTGAATGGACCGGATGGGATGATCCATAAAGACCTTTTTTCCGTCCAGGTTCCTGGTAAAGCCCCGGACCCGGTAGTCCATGGTGATAATGTCCGAGTCAAAGGAGCCGATAAGGTAGTCCAGGGTAGACAGGGGGGTGATCTCCCCGCAGGTGGCCACATCGATATCCACCCGGAAAGTGGCCAGACAGGTCTCCGGATGGTATTCCGGATAAGTGTGCACTGTCACATGGCTCTTGTCCAGATGGGCCAGCTGGGTCTCCCCGCAGGGCACCATGGTCTCCTCGGCAATGAGAATGGTCACCGAAGCCCCCTGGGGATCGTAATCCTGGCTGGCGATATTCAGCACTGTAGCCCCGATCATATCCGTCAGGTTGGTGAGGATATTGGTAAGCCGCTTGGAATTATACTGCTCATCGATATAGTCAATATAATCCCTCTGCTCCCTGGGCGTCTTGGCGTAGCAGACATCGTAGATATTAAAGCTCAGAGATTTTGTCAGGTTATTGAACCCGTACAGCTTTAATTTTTCTCCCATCTCGTATCCTCCTCACAACGGCCGGGGCTGCTTTGCTCCCCGCCGGTTTTACGGCAAATGCCTGCCTGGTGTATGGCGCGGAAAAAGCCGGGCAATCCGCTGACACAGCACATTACCCGGCCTGAACATTCTCTGCCCGGACATTTTCCCGGACCGGATCCTTTCAGAATCCGGCTCCTCATATCCTGTCCGTCTTTTCGATTCATTCGGAATAGCAGAAATCAGAGTCTCTAGTAAAGGCCGCAGCAGAAACGCTGTACCCGCAAATATTACTTTCACTACTCTTATTGACCGTTTCACAAGTTGATGTGCGCATGATATGCGGCGGTTATAAAGTAACCAACTTATAAAATTTGAGCTTCTAACTCAATCAATAAGGCGGCTGCGCCGCCAATCGGCAGTTGACCCGGCTGTCCGTATGGCCTTTAACCCCGAAGGGTGGTCAAAAATATTTGCATGGAAACTCTGTTTTGCCAAACTTCCATAACGACTTCATGATAACCAATTTTGAAAGGTTTGTCAATAAAATACGAAAATTTTACATCGGCCTCGTACCTTACAGATTGTAATATCTCGCGAACTCCGCGGGATGGGGCACCGCCGCCAGCTCCAGGCACTCCTGCCGCTTCACCGCAATGAAGTTCCTGATCAGCTGCTCCGGGAACACGCCGCCGGCAGTCAGGTATTCGTGGTCCGCCTCCAGGGCGTCCAGGGCCGCGTCCAGGGAAGCAGGCAGGGCCTGCAGCTTCGCCTTTTCCTCCTGGGAAAGGGAATACAGGTTCATATCGTAGGGCCCCCAGCCGTTCTCGTGGGGATCGATCTGATTCTTCACCCCGTCCAGCCCCGCCATAAGGATGGCCGCGTAGCAGAGGTAAGGATTGCAGGTGGCGTCCGGGTTCCGCAGTTCAAACCGGCGCATGGAAGGCTCCTTGGCGTAGGCGGGGATCCGGATCACGGCGCTGCGGTTGGATGTAGCGTATCCCACAGTCACCGGGGCCTCAAATCCCGGAACCAGCCGCTTAAAGGAGTTGGTGCTGGGATTGGTAATGGCGCACAGAGAGGAAATATGCTTCAGCAGCCCCCCCATAAAATAGTGGGCGGTGCGGCTCAGGTGGGAGTATCCATTATCATCGGAGAACACCGGCTGGCCTTCCTTCAAAAGCAGCATATGCACATGCATGCCGTTCCCTGCCTCCCCGTAAACAGGCTTGGGCATCAATGTAGCCGTCTTGCCGTACTTCATGGCCACGTTGTGGATGATGTACTTGATCATCATGGTATCGTCCGCCATTTTGGTCATCTCCCCCAGCCGGGGTTCGATCTCAAACTGGCCGGAGGCTCCCACTTCCGGATGATGGTATTTGATGGGGATCCCCGCCTTTTCCATCTCCATGCACATCTCGGAGCGGCACTCGTAAGCCTTGTCAAAAGGCTTCGCCACATGATAGGCTTTCTGGTGGGGCACGACGCATCCCCGGCCTTCCACGGCGCTGTTCCAGGGCGCCTGGTTCACATCCAGATTCATGCTGATGGAGTAGGGCTGTACCTCCCAGCCCACGCTGTCAAACAGATAAAACTCAAACTCCGGCAGAATGATCATGGTATCGGCGATCCCCGTCTCCTTCATATAGCGGTTGGCCGCCTGCACAATGTTTCTGGGGTACTGATCCAGGGGACGGTTTTCCGGATGATCGATGATCATGGCGTTTCCCGTTACGGAAAGCGTAGGCGGCTGGCAGAAGGGATCTACCATAGCCGTATCCAGATCCGGAATGAAGACCATGTCGCTCTTCTCCACCACCGCGTATCCATAGTTGGACGCATCGAAACCGATGCCGTTCTTCAGCGTATCCTCGGAAAACTGCCGCGCCGGTATGGTCACATGGCGGTACTGGCCGTTAATATCCACGATCTTAAAATCGATCATCTGGATATGATGGTCCTCGATCATTTTCATGAAACCCTCGACTGTCATTGACATAAAAAGTTCCTCCCAATACAATAATTATTTTTGTTTCTGTCACCCCCGTGAAGCTTGTATAGAACCATCATATCTGAAAATTTTGTAATTTTCAATCTTTTTTCTAATATTTCTTTTATGCTGACCTGATAGAGGTAAATCAGATTCTGCCGGCACGTTTTCTGTAGTCCTCATCGATCTGTTTTTTCCAGGCGGCGCCCAAAGGCCGGCCCCGCTCTTTTTTCTGCCTCTGGATCATGGAGTTGAAGCCCCCGATGGTGTCCGCCTCCAGGCCGCTCATGGATCCGCTGCGGTCAAGAATAAAAACGATCTCTGTTAAATCTTTTCCCATGTTTCTGCCTCCTCTATTTTCTGAAAAAAATGTGACTGTCCGGTTTCCCTTACAGTCACATTTTATAGCAGAGTTTATTTTTTCAGGTCGCCTGTCAGGCGACAATTTCATCCGGGCTCCCCGCTTTTCAGCCTCCCAGCAGGTTCTGTTCGAAGGCAAAAAGCGCTTCATTGATCTCGAAGATATTATAATTCCCGTGCTCAATAAAATACTCAATGATGATATCAAATTTGCTGGAACGGGAAAGGGCAAATCCGGCTTTCCCAAGCAATTCCCTGGTCTCCTCCAGGGAAAGCTCCAGCGCTATGGCAAAGGCGGCTGCCGTAGGTTTGCTGGGCCTGTACAGTCTGTCTCCCCGGATCTTTGAAAAAAGTTTCCGGTCAATATTGGCTTTTTTATAGCACTCAGAATCTTTCATGCCCCTCTCATTGATCTTCCGCAGCAGCATCTCCGAGAAGCTTTCATCTATATGCGCCAGAGCTTCCCTAAGGCTTGCCGCGCTTTTATAAGAAGGCCAGGGCGTCCCCGTATCTGAAAACGATGGCGCCATCAGCAGGCGTCCCCGGTCTGTATGGGCCTCTGCGTAGTGGTCGTCAATGTACTCAGCGATATCCTCAAAAAGCCGGCTGCTGATCTGGTAAGCCTTCCTGTCAAAGATCACCAGGAAAACCTGCATCTCATGCTCCATAAGAAAAGCGCTGATGGCCTCCGCCGCCACCTGCAGGGCCTGATCTTTGGGATACCCGTAAATACCGGAGGAGATCAGGGGAAAGGCCACGCTCTCACATTGGTGTTCTCTTGCCAGTTCCAGGGAAGTGCGGTAGCAGGAAGTTAATTTCTCCCTTTCTCCGTGGGTTCCGCCCCTCCATATAGGTCCTACCGTATGAATCACATACCGGCAGGGCAGATTTCCAGCCCCTGTGATCTTGGCGTTTCCCGTCTCACAGCCTCCCAGGGTCCTGCACTCCGCCAGCAGCGCCGGCCCTGCGGCCCGGTGAATGCAGCCGTCCACGCCTCCGCCTCCCAGAAGGGTAGAATTGGCGGCGTTTACAATGGCGTCCACTTTCATCTTCGTAATATCATTTCTTACAATCCGCAGCGGCATCTTTATGCCTCGTCAATGGCCTTTCCAATGTCGTGCCGATAGTATTTGTTGTCGAAATCTACCCAGTCCACGGCCTCGTAGGCGTTCTTCCTGGCTTCCTTCAGGTCTTTGCCCAGAGCGGTGACTCCCAGGACTCTGCCGCCGTTGGTGAGTACCTGTCCCTCCGGGCCGAACTTGGTTCCCGCATGGAACACGTAGTAACCGTCCTTGCCTTTAAAGTTCTCCAGGCCCCGGATAGGCAGACCCTTTTCGTAGGAGACCGGGTACCCGTCGCTGGCCAGTACCACGCAAACAGCCGCGTCCTCCTTGAATTTCAGATCGATCTGATCCAGACGGCCGTCGATGCAGGCTTCCACCACCTCCACCATATCGTTCTCCATTCTGGGCAGGACTACCTGGGCTTCCGGATCTCCGAAGCGGGCGTTGTATTCCAGTACTTTGGGGCCCTCCGGGGTAAGCATGAGCCCGAAGAAAATCACGCCCTTAAACTCCCGGCCCTCCGCCGCCATGGCGTCCACGGTGGGCTGGAAAATATATTTCCGGCAGAAGTCGTCCACTTCTTTGGTGTAGAAAGGCGTAGGAGAAAAGTTTCCCATACCGCCGGTGTTCAGTCCCTGGTCTCCGTCCTTGGCCCGCTTATGGTCCTGGGCGGAAGCCATGGTCTTAATAGTCTTTCCGTCCACAAAGGACAGCACAGAGACTTCCCGCCCGGTCATAAACTCCTCGATGACCATATGGTTTCCCGCGGAGCCGAACTTTTTGTCCAGCATAATGGTCTTTACCCCCTCCAGAGCCTCCTCCAGCGTATTGCAGATCAGCACGCCTTTTCCCAGAGCCAGCCCGTCAGCCTTAAGGACAATGGGGAATTTTGCCGTCTTCAGATATTCCTCCGCTTTCCGCGGATCGTCAAAGGTCTCATAGGCCGCTGTGGGAATGTGGTACTTTTTCATCAGATCTTTGGAAAAGGCCTTGGAGCCTTCCAGGATGGCCGCGTTTTTCCGGGGACCGAACACACGCAGACCCTGTGCCTCAAAAACATCCACAATGCCTCCCACCAGGGGATCGTCCATACCGATAATGGTCAGGTCGATGGCCTTCTCTTTGGCAAAAGATGCCAGCTTGTCAAATTCCATGGCGCCGATGTCCACGCACTCGGCCACCTCCGCGATGCCGGCGTTTCCGGGAGCGCAGTAAATTTTCTCCGCCAGAGGACTCTGGCTTACTTTCCAGGCGATGGCGTGTTCTCTGCCGCCGCTTCCCACGATCAAAATCTTCATCTGTAAAACCTCTCTTCTCTCTATGTAAATACTTTCGCTTCAAACACTATCGGATATGAGCCAGGCCTTTCTCCACCGTAACCCTTCCGTTGGCAATGAGATCAATGGCTTTGGGCAGGATCACCCACTCCGCCTGCTCCATGACCCGTCGCTGCAGGATCTGAGGGGTATCTCCCTCCCGGATCTCCACGGCCCTCTGCAGAATAATGGGACCCGTATCCGTGCCGGCATCCACAAAGTGAACCGTGGCGCCCGTCACCTTCACACCTCTGGCCAGGGCCGCCTCATGGACCTTCAGCCCGTAGTAGCCGGTGCCGCAGAAGGAGGGGATCAGGGACGGATGCACGTTGATGATGCGGTTGGGGTAAGCCCTGACCAGCATCTCCGGGATCACCACCAGAAAACCTGCCAGCACAATAAGATCCACGCCCTCCGACTGGAGTTTATCAAGCAGCGCCTGGTGGAACTGCTCTCTGGTCCCGAAATCTTTCGGCGAAATGCAGACTGCCTCCACCCCTTTTGCCCGTGCCCGCTCCAGCGCGTAAGCTCCGGGATTATTGCTGATCACCACTGAAATCTCCGCGTTGGTGATCTCTCCCGCGTCCACCGCGTCCAGAATGGCCTGGAGGTTGGTGCCGCCGCCGGACACCAATACTGCTGTCTTTAACATATTTTTTTCCTCCTGGTTATAGAAAGCAGGCCCCGCCCCGTTTTTCTCAAGGGGAGGCCTGCCTGCCGCTTTCTCAGATCAACTGTACCTGTTTTTTGCCGGACTCGATGTGTCCGATAATATAGGGTTTTTCCCCGGCCGCTTCTATAGCCCGCATGGCGGTGTCCACATCCTCGGGATTTACGGCCACGATCATGCCGATACCCATGTTGTAGGTGTTGTACATCACATGCTCTTCCACCTGGCCTTTTTCCGCCAGCAGTTTAAAGATGGGGGGCACAGGGTAGCTGTCCTTCTGGATCAGGGCGTCCACATCCTCCCGCAGCATCCGGGGCACATTCTCATAGAAGCCGCCGCCGGTAATGTGGCTGCAGGCCTTCACGGTGACTCCCGCGTCTTTGATGCTCTTCAAAGCCTTCACATAGATTTTGGTGGGGGCCAGCAGCGCCTCTCCCAGGGTGGTGCCCAGTTCTTCATAATAGGTTTCCAGGGATTCCCTGGACATCTCAAAGACTTTCCGCACCAGAGAGAATCCGTTGCTGTGGACGCCGGAGGAAGCCATGCCGATGAGTACATCCCCGGAGCTTAAGGAAGACCCGGTGATGAGATCCTTTTCATCCACAACGCCTACCGCGAAGCCCGCCAGATCGTACTCGTCTTCCGGATAAAATCCCGGCATCTCCGCGGTCTCCCCTCCGATGAGGGCAGCTCCCGCCTGGACGCAGCCTTCCGCCACGCCGCTGACAATGTCCGCGATCCGCTCAGGGATATTTTTGCCGCAGGCAATGTAATCCAGGAAAAACAGGGGCTCTCCTCCCGCGCAGGCAATGTCGTTGACGCACATAGCCACACAGTCAATGCCCACCGTATCGTGCTTGTCCATAAGAAACGCCAATTTCAGCTTGGTTCCCACACCGTCGGTGCCGGACACCAGGGTAGGATGCTCCATGTTTTTAAATTTATCCATGGAAAAGGCTCCGGAAAAACCGCCCAGTCCTCCCAGCATCTCCGGCCTTGCCGTTCTGGCCACATGCTTTTTCATCAGTTCCACCGCTTTGTATCCGGCTTCGATATCTACGCCTGAATGCTTGTAATCCATAGCTCCCTCCGCTTATTTTGTATAATTTTTGTAACCCACCTGCTGAAGCTTCGCGTCCTTGGCTTCCACCTGGCTTTTCAGCTCCGCGGCGTAATCCTTTACCTTCTGCAGCAGTTCCGGATCGCCGGTAGCCAGGATCTTGGCTGCCAGGATGCCTGCGTTGGCTCCTCCGTTGATGGCCACGGTGGCCACGGGGATGCCGCTGGGCATCTGTACAATAGAATAGAGAGAATCCCTGCCTCCCAGGGAAGTGGTGTGCATGGGAATACCGATCACCGGCATGGGGAAAATTGCCGCGCACATGCCCGGCAGATGCGCTGCCATGCCCGCTCCGGCAATAATTACCTTAAAGCCTTTCTCCTCCGCGGTCTTCGCGTATTCAAAAAATACATCCGGCTCCCGGTGGGCAGAGATAATCGTCATCTCATAATCAATCCCGAACTTTTCCAGAATGTCGGCGGCTTTCGCCATCACCGGCATGTCCGAATCGCTGCCCATAACAATTCCAACCTTAGCCATAATTTTCTCTCCTTTTTAGTATTAATAAGCTTTGTTAATAAGTATTGCAAATCACTTTATAATTACTTATAAGCATTGTACTGACAGCCTCTGCCCTTGTCAACCGCTTTCTTTCCGGTTTGGAAAAATCCTCAGAATTTCAGGGCCTGGTTCAGTTCTTCCGTGCCTTCCGGTACAAAGCGGCCCTCCTCGATAATAGAGAGGATCCGCCCGTCCCCGGCAGCCACCCGGATATGTCCCAGTTCATCGTAGGGGATCGTGACATCCGTATGGCAGTTAAAATAGGCCTGGGACACATCGGTTTTCCGCAGCAGAGATCTCTCGTTGTCCCGGGCAATAATCTCCTTTCCGTCGGGATTATAGACTTTTGTGTCCTCCTGCCAGCTGTAGCAGGTATCCCCGAAGGCAAAATGCGGTCCTGTCTTCTCCGCGATAAGGATAGGCAGCTTGTCCTCAATGCCGTACTTTCTGGCCATGGTGTAGGCGGCGGTGTTGGTGCCGATAGCAAATTCGCCCATGGGCAGGGTTTTATGGCGGAAGAGAATGTTTTCCTCAATGTAACGGCGGTTGTCCTCCTCCTTTTCGAAGTTGGAGCAGCTGTAATCCGTCACCATGCCGTCCCGGACATAAATCTTCAGATTCCGGTATTCCAGCCCCTCCAGATAAACCTTCTTCACATGAAGCAGACCGCTGGTGCCGGAAAGCACCGGGGATGTAAACACTTCTCCCACGGGAATATTCACGTCCGCCACGCAGTTCTCAAAGTTCGTCTCCTTCTCCGGATCCTTCAGGGTGTGCAGCCGCACAGTCAGATCCGTCTCATTGCCGTCCCGGCCTCCGATATGGACGGAAAGGCCCTGATCCAGGAGATCTATGAGGATCTGCTGGATCCGCTGATATTTTTTGTAATCCAGAGTATTGATCTTCACCGTCTCCCGGAAGATCTCCTCGTACTTTTCTCCGATCTCCGGCACCGGGTAGGCAATGATGGTAAAACTCCGCTCCTCCCCAGGGATGTAGCGGTTGGTGATCTGACCGGATTCACTGTCCATGCGGACCTGAAGCTTCTGCTGCTCCTCTGTGAGGGCACAGACGCTCTTTTTATTCTCCGGCACAAAGGGAACTTCCCCAAACACCTCAATGCAGGCCGGACCTGCGTGTCCCCCCGCCAGTTTCCTGTATTTCTCAAAGGCTTCCTGCTGGCTCCTGAGTTTTCTGGCCGCCAGATTTTCATCCAGATAAACGGCGGCGTCATTGCGATGGTCGTAGTCAAACTGTTTATTGGGAATCGCTCCGTAATAGCCGATGCGCAGATTCTGCCGCTTATTGATGGAATGCACCGCCGACCGGTAAATCACCGGGGCAAGGCCCATGGCCTGAAACTGCAGAATCGCTTCCCGGACCATGCGCTCAAAGCCCAGACAGTAGCGGATATTCACTGTCTTCTTTTTGGACAGATCCTTTCCTGTCACTTCAAAGCCGATCCGGTATCCTTCCGTATAGGTCCTGGCCATGGCCCGGATCTCCTCCTCCGAAAGAGAGGCCAGAAATTCCGCCGTTTTCCGCTCATTTTCCGTGATATATTCTCCGAACCGGTACAGATAGCGGATATCCGTCAGATCCCCTTCCATAATAATCCGGGCCGCGAAATCCAGGGAGGGATCCACCAGTTCCCGGATCCGGTACTCCACCATGTCCTCGCAGTAATCGCTGACATACCAGTAAAGAGCCTGCCGCAGATTCTCCGGAGCGGGAACTTCCTCCTCCTCAAACATGTGGTAGCATTCCAGAAACAGCTCCATGCACCAAAGCATGTCCCTCTTCCGTCCCTCGTAGGCAAAAACGATCATTCCCCGGAGCTCCGCGTAGAGAAAGCTGAAATATCTGCCGTAATCTTCACCCAGCATGGAAGACGCGTAGGCGGGATTGCCGTAACATTCTTCATACGCCCCCGGCAGAAGTTCCGCGTAGAGCCCGTGATTGATCCATTCCAGTTCCTCCAGAGAGGCGCCGCGGAATTCTCCCGCTGCCAGCTTTTCCGCCAGAGCGTCCATGCGGATCAGAAAAGACGCTTCCCGCTGAAAAAAATCCCGAAAGATCACAGGAACAGAGTGTTCCTTGTGGATCTGTCCAAGCCGCTCCAAAGCCAGCCCGTACCGCTCTTCCTCTTCTCTGTCCATGGGCTCAGTCCTCCTTTTCTTCCAGCAGATTTCCCTTCTGCACATTTTTTTCAATGATCTTCTGCATGTAATCCCATATTTTCTCGGAACCGGTTCCCGTCTTTTCATTGCGCTTTTCCACCTGGGAACGGCGGACGCCGTGCGCCCTCCAGTCCCCGCCTCCGTTGGAATCGTTCAGCATCAGCGGCTGAAAATTGTCCATGGTGTGGGCAAATCTGGCCTCCGCAGTCTCATAGGCCTCAAACTCCTCAAAAAGTTCCCGCAGTTCCCGGCCCTGATCCTCCGGAAGCAGTCCGAACAGCCGCTCTGCGGCCGCTTCCTCCCGCTCTCGCTGAGTGGCCGCTCCCGCCTCATCGTAAGCGTAGGTGTCCCCGGCATCGATCTCCACCACGTCGTGGATGAGGATCATCATCATGGTTTTTGCCAGGTCAATGGGTTCATTGGCATATTCCCGGAGCAGATACGCCATGACCGCCATGTGCCAGGCATGCTCCGCGTCATTCTCCTGCCGGCCGCCTCCGGAGAGGTGGGTCTGGCGCAGAATATTTTTTTCCCGGTCGACCTCCAGAATAAACCGGAGCTGTTTTTCAAATCTTTCCTGATCCATGCTACTTCACTCCCACCAGAAACAGTGCCAGCCACAAAATGGACACGGCCCCTGAAGTCAGAGACCCGATCACGGAAAATTTCTGCATTCTGCCATGGCGTCCAATGCTCTTAAATCCGATATAGCACCCGTAAAAGGCCAGCAGCATAGCAAACAGCCCCAGGGCTCCCAGGGCGTTTCCTCCCTTGCCTCCGAAGGCAAAGGAGACCAGCGAAAGGATCAGAAACAGCCCGAAAGACACTGCCGCCATCCAGGCGGCTCTGCGGCCTTCCTGGGCGTCCTCTTTCTTCACAAAAGAATATTTATATTTTCTTGCCATAAAAAACAGTTCTCCTTATCCAGTTCAGAAGCCGGAAGGCCAGCCAGCCCAGAAGGACCCCCAGCGTATTTAAAAGAATGTCGTCCACATCGAAACTTCCCACTTTGGCTGCCAGCTGCGTGCATTCCACTGCCAGGCTCAGAGAAAACCCCAGGGGAACTGTGATCCAGAATCTTCCAAAACGCTGGGACAGCACCGGAAGCAGAAAGCCAAAAGGCATGAATCCCAGCACATTTCCTCCCAGATTCAGGAACGCGGCCAATGTGCCCACCTGCTCCCGGTAAACCCAGAACCGGCGGATCTCCGTAAAGGGAACCAGATTGTACCTGTATTCCCTCGTTCCGGAAACCTGTCTGCCATATCCTTCCGCGAAAAACAGAAAATAAATCAAAAGTGCCAGGTAGACCAGAAACAGGATTCGGCCCGCCCTGCGAATCCACTTTTTATGCCGATGGCTCACAATAATTCCTTTCTAATGGCCTCCGCTCCGTAAGCTTTATAATATTCCTGAATGGCCGCTTTCATGCTGTCGTCAATGACCACCTTCCCCTGGCAGGGGCGGTTGTACAGATACTCCACCACCTCTCCCATGGTGACGATGGCGTTGGCCCCGAACCCGTACTTCTCCTGGATCTCCTCCAGGGCGCTCTTCTCCCCGGTTCCTTTTTCCATCCGGTTCAGGGAAACAATCAGGCCTTTAATGTCCACATCCGCCTGCGCCTTCAGAATGGGAAACGTCTCCTCGATGGATTTCCCGGAGGTGGTTACATCCTCGATGATCACCACCCGGTCGCCGTCCTTCAGTTTGCTTCCCAGAAGGATTCCCGTATCTCCGTGGTCCTTCACCTCTTTCCGGTTGGAGCAGTAGCGGACATCCACTCCGTACAGCTCGCTGATGGCCATGGCAGTGGCTACGGACAGAGGAATGCCTTTGTAGGCGGGTCCGAAGAGTACATCAAACTCCAGACCGTAATGATCGTGAATGGCTTTCGCGTAATACTGCCCCAGCCGCCGCAGCTGAGTGCCGGTGACATAAGCGCCGGCATTCATGAAAAAGGGAGATTTGCGTCCGCTTTTCAGGGTAAACTCCCCGAACTTCAGCACATCGCTCTCCACCATAAAGTTAATAAATTCCTGCTTGTATGCTTCCATATTTTCTAAAACCTCCATATTTGCCCTATGGCCGTTTCTTTCACCGGACCGCTCCGATGAGTTCCCGGATATCCTCCACCCGGTTTTCCTCCATGTACCGCCGGATCCCCTCTATGATTTCCACTGTGGCGGCAGGATTGTAAAAGTTGGCGGTGCCCACAGAAACCGCCGTGGCTCCTGCCAGGATAAACTCCAGGGCATCCTCCGCCGCTGCGATGCCGCCCATGCCGATGACCGGAATCTTTACCGCCTGTGCCGTCTGATAGACCATCCGCACCGCCACCGGCTTCACCGCCGGTCCGGACATTCCCCCGGTTTTATTGGCCAGGGCAAAGCAGCGTTTCTTCACATCGATTTTCATGCCCGTCAGGGTATTGATAAGGGAAACCGCGTCCGCTCCCCCCGCTTCCGCTGCCCGGGCGATCTCCGCGATATCTGTCACATTGGGGGTCAGCTTCATGATTACCGGCTGTTTCGCTTTCTTTTTAATCTCCGCCGTCAGCGCCTCCACATGCTTCGGATCCTGCCCGAAAGCCAGAAAGCCCGCGTTGACATTGGGGCAGGAAATGTTGATTTCCAGCAGATCCACCTCTTCGGCAGCCAGCCGCTCCACTACCTCCAGGTATTCCTCCGGCGCGTGGCCGCAGACGTTGACGATGATTTTGGTGTCAAACTGTTTTAAAAAAGGAAGATCCCGTCTGCAGAACACCTCCATGCCGGGATTCTGCAGGCCGATGGCATTGAGCATGCCTCCGTAGACCTCCGCCACCCTGGGGGTAGGATTGCCCGGCCAGGGCACATTGGCCACTCCCTTGGTGACCACTGCCCCCAGCTTGTTCAGATCCACCAGTTCGCTGTACTCCGCTCCGGAGCCGAAGGTGCCGGAGGCGGTCATAACCGGATTCTTCAGCTCCACGCCGGCTATATTTACTTTCATATTCATTACAGTTCCACCTCCGATGCCAGAAATACCGGTCCGTCTTTGCAGACTCGCTTGTTGCGCACCTGGGAGTGTTCATCCACCTCTTTGGACTGGCAGACGCAGGCCAGGCAGGCGCCGATGCCGCAGGCCATCCGCTCCTCCATGGAAATCCAGCACTCCGTCTGCTGTTCTTCTGCCCAGGCCTTGACGGCACGGAGCATGGGCGTGGGGCCGCAGGCAAAAATCACATCTCCCTGCACCTGCCGCTGGCGAACCGCGTCCAGCACATTCCCTTTTGTGCCGAAGCTGCCGTCCTCCGTGGCGATATACAGGCTTCCCCGGGAGGAAAATTCCTCTTCCAGAAAACGTTCATCCCGGTAGCCCAGCACAATGCTTTTTTCTCCCCGCAGCTGTTTGGCAGTCTCCAGCATAGGAGGTATTCCGATACCGCCGCCGAAGAGGATCGCTCTTTTTCCTTCCGCCCGCTCCAGGGGAAAGCCGTTGCCCAGAGGTCCCAGCAGGGAAATCTCTTCCCCGGCCTTCATTTCAGAAAATTCTTCCGTGCCTTTTCCAGCCACCCGATACACAAGCCGGATCCTGTTTCTGTCTTTGTCTATCTCACAGAGACTGATGGGGCGGGGAAGCAGCCGGCTTTTATCCCGGCAGTAGAGGGACACAAACTGTCCCGGCCGGGCGCCTGCCCCTATGGATGGAGTCTCCAGCCACATACTGTATATGTCTGTTCCGATCTCTTCCTGAGAAAGGATTCTGCACCACTCTTTGTTTTTCATGCTTTTGCCGCCTCCAGCGCTCCGGAAATATCCTGCACCATGTCCAGGACTGCCTGCCGGGAAGCCTCGCCGAAATGCTCCGCCCCGAAGGAAGCATATTTTTCCTGCTTGTAGGCGGCGATAATTCCCCGGGAGGAATTGACAATGGCTCCCAGGCCGTCCTCGTTAAAGAAATCCACCAGGTCTTTGCCCCGGCCTCCCTGGGCGCCGTATCCCGGCACCAGAATATAGCTTTTTGGCATGATCTTTCTCAGAGTCCGTCCCATTTCCGGATACGTAGCGCCCACTACCGCACCCACATAACTGTAGTCATCGCCCATGAGTTCGCTGCCCCACTGGGCCACCTTTTCTCCCACCAGTTCGTAAAGAGGGCGCCCCTCCACCATCCGGTCCTGAAACTCTCCGCTGGAGGGGTTAGAGGTTTTCACCAGAATAAAGATTCCCTTCTTTTCTTCCCTGCATACATCCAGGAAAGGCTTCACCCCGTCGCTTCCCAGATAGGGGTTGACCGTGGCAAAATCCTCATGGAAGCCGGAATAGGTTTTGCTTCCCACCTGCACTCTGCCCAGATGGCCCACGGCGTAAGCCGCGGAGGTAGATCCGATATCGCCTCTCTTGATGTCCCCGATTACCGCCAGGCCTTTGCTCTGGCAGTAGGCGATGGTTTTTTCGTAGGCGGCCAGTCCCGGAACTCCAAACTGCTCGTACATGGCAATCTGGGGCTTTACCGCCGGAATCAGATCCGCTGTATGGTCCACAATCTCTTTATTAAACTGCCAGATGGCCTCCGCGGCTCCCTCCAGGGTTTCCCCGTATTCCGCGAAGGCTTTTTTCTGCACCTGCTCCGGCACGTAGGAGAGCATGGGATCCAGCCCCACCACAATAGGAGCATTTGTCTTTTTGATATTCGCAATCAGTTTGTTAATCATCGGTTCTTTCCTCTCTTTTCTTTTACTCTTCATCCCGGTAGACGATTTTGCCTCCGCAGATGGTCGCCCGGATCTTTCCCTTTACCTTTCTGCCGTTAAAGGGAGTATTTCTGCCCCGGGAGACAAATTTTTTCGCGTCGATCACATACTCTTCCCGGGGATCCAGGATTACCACATCCGCCTCTTTTCCCTCCGCCAGGGAGCCTCTTCCCGTAAGGTTCAGAATCCGGGCCGGATTTCCGCTCATCTTTTCCGCCATCTGCATAGGGGTGAGGATTTCTGTCTCCACCAGTTCTGTGTAGGTGAGAGCCGCCGCCGTCTCCAGCCCTACGATGCCGAAAGGCGCCTTGCGCATGGTTGTGGATTTCTCTTCCGTAGTATGCGGGGCATGGTCGGTGCTGATCACCTCAAAAACATCGTCATGCAGCGCCTGCCGCAGAGCTTCCACATCCTCCCGGGTCCGAAGGGGAGGATTCATTTTATAGTTGGTATCTCCCGGAACCATATCATCGCTGCACAGGGTAAAATGATGGGGGCATACCTCCCCGGAAATGGATACCCCTGCCAGTTTCGCCAGTTTCAGCAGCACCGCGCTGTTCCTGGTAGAACAGTGGCACAGATGCAGATGCACTCCGGTCTCCGCCGCCAACAGAGCGTCCCTGGCCGCAATGGCGTCCTCGGCCGCGTTGCTGATGCCCGGCAGACCGGACTTTCTGGAATTCTCATCCTCATTGACACAGCCGCCGGCCGCCAGATCCGCGTCCTCGCAGTGATCCAGAAATGGAATTCCGCATTTTGCCGCCGCCAGCATGGCCTCCCGGCAAAGCTTGGAATTCATCACGGATTTTCCGTCCTCGCTGATGGCCGGAATCCCGTGAGCTGCCATGCCCTCAATGTCCGCCAGTTCCTGGCCTTTCTGCCCTTTGGTAGCCGCTCCCGCCTGGAGAACATGGATGGGGGCGCAGCTTCTGGCCTTTACTGTCACATAGTCAATGCGGTCCGGAGAGTCCATCACCGGCTTTGTATTGGGCATAGCCACAATAGTAGTAAAACCGCCTCTGGCCGCTGCCTTTGACCCGCTCTCAATATCCTCCTTCCAGGTCAGCCCCGGATCCCTCAGATGCACATGCATATCAATAAACCCGGGCATTACCCAGCATCCCTTGGCGTTCAGAACCGTATCCGCCTTCTCCTTCAGTTTCTCTCCTACCCGGGCAATCTTTCCGTCTTCCAGCAGTACATCACGGATCTGGTCCAGTTTTGTATCCGGATCAATGACCCGGCCGCCCCTGATCAAAATCTTCATATTAATTTTATCCTCCATCCAGCTGCAACACGCTTTTTCCCAAGTATACAGGAAAACCGCAGAGATGTAAAGCCGGGCCGCGCAACCGCCGTTCCCGTCCCCTCCTGCAAACTAACTCTTCATGAATTTTCCTTGACTTTTCCCCTCCCACTGTCTATAATGGAATTACAGTTTAGAGGAATATGGAATTATTGAGATGTACATGGAGTCACTGGTTATTAGAGATTATATTTCATTCACCTTCAATATAATCTGTAATAGCCAGTGAATTTTTGTTAAAAGCCCTGTCCAGCGGCCATAACCGGAGGCATGCTGGCATGCCGCAGGGCATGGACATTGGACAGGCTCCCGGGAACGAGCAAGAAGGACGCAGTCCGCATTGCGAGTGACCGGGGGCGGCGGCGCAGACGCCGGCTTTTAACAAACGGGAGGCCCTGTCCAGCGGCCATAACCGGAGGCATGCTGGCATGCCGCAGGGCATGGACATTGGACAGGCTTTGAAAAAGTTCACAGGCTGACAAGATTTCATTTTCTTAATTGTAATGGAGGTACTACAACATGAACAAGGGAACTGTAAAATGGTTCAACGCAGAAAAAGGCTATGGCTTCATCACCGGTGAGGACGGAAAAGACGTATTCGTACATTTCTCCGCGATCCAGGGCGAGGGCTTCAAATCTCTGGATGAGGGCCAGGCTGTTACTTACGATCTGACCGAGGGTGCCAAGGGGATGCAGGCTGCCAACGTGGTAAAATGCTGATCCGGCATTAACGCTCGTTTTTCAAAAAAATCAGGGAGCCGGCGCGGATTTTTCATCCGCATCGGCTCCCTGATTTTTTTGTGGTTTATTCCGCCGCCTCAGAGGAAGACGCCTCAGTGGTCAGCCCGTTGAGGTAAGAATCCACCTCCGTAAGATCCAGGGAGGTGGTCACTGTGTCAGCGTTCTCCAGGGCTTTTTCCTGAGAATTCCGGTAAACCGCAATGCAGAACCACACAAGCAGCGCCGCCAGCACTACGGCTGCCACGGTGATCTCCACTCTGCGCAGAACTTTTTCTCTCTTCATAATCTTCTGCCGGTTGGCTTTGTCCTGTTTATATTTGTCGACTTTTTTCTGGCTCATCCCAAACGCTCTCCTTACTCAAACATTCTGCCTGCCCTCCGGCAGGCACTCACTGAAAGACAGTATACACTATTTTTTTTCAAAAGAAAAGCCCCGCCTGCCAAAAACACAAAACATTCATAAAACCGCGAAACCATCTCCCTATGTTTCTGTTGTTTGCTTATCTGTTTTCGGGTATAATAAAGCAGGAGGTACCGCCATGTTGTTTTCTGTCAGCAAAGGGATCCATTCCCAGTCTGAAAATTCAAGCATTCCGCCGGACGGCCATATCCTGGAAATTCTTTCTCTGGAGGAAGCCTTGGGCCGGTGCCGGGAACTGCCGGGCGGACCGGCACTGAAGCGGATCCTGGGCGAGACAGCCCAGTACTGCAAAGCGGAGACTCTGCCGGACTGCATTCTCGGCACCCTGGTGATCCCTGACCGGCAAAACGCTCTGAAAAGTTCTTTTTCCGCAGTGTTCTGCCTGACCGACCGGATGCTTCTGCTGGCCGTTGCCGATGGACAGCAGGCCAGCCTCCTGGACAGGCTGTCCCGGGAGGAACTGCTGGACTGTCAGGACATTTTTCAGTTCTTTTTCCGCTTTCTGAGCCTGCAGATCCAGGGGGATATGATGCTTCTGCAGAATTACGAAAAAAGACTGGCCACTATGGAGGAGGCTATCACGGAATCCTTTCCCAGAGAATGGGAAAAAAATATCAATCTCTGCCGCCGGGAGCTTCTGAAACTCCAGGCTTTTTATCAGCAGATGATGGATATGTGCGAAATTCTGGCTGACAATGACTGCACTCTGTTTCCGGAAGAATATACCCGGCATTTTTCACGGCTCTCCGACCGGATCGACCGGCTGTACGATCATACCCAGATGCTCCGGGAATATGCCCTGCAGATCCGGGAGATCTATCAGTCGCAGATGGATCTGAAACAAAATGACACCATGCGGATGCTGACTGTGGTAACCACCATCTTTCTGCCCCTGTCCCTGCTGACGGGATGGTACGGCATGAACTTTGACCATATGCCGGAGCTCCATGAGCCCGCCGCCTATTTTATCCTCATCGGCGTCTGCGCGGCCATTATTCTGCTGGAAATCTGGTATTTTAAAAAGAAAGGCTGGCTCTGACAAATGATAGCGCTTCAGATCAGACACATTAAAGATTTTATGAACAAACTGCTGATCCAGGACACTTTCGACCGATTCCTGGTATCCGAGGCCTCCGTCACAACCTTTGCCACCTTCACGGTGGACGGGGAATTTTATCCGGACTTCTACGCCCCGGAGGAAGCCCAGGGCCTGCGCGCTTCGGGACGGCGCCAGGTGCTGTGGAAAGAAATCAAACCCTTCTGTTTTTCCATTATCCGCGGAAAACGTACTCCCCTCTCTTTCAAATTTGTCTTTCAGCTTCCCCAGGAGGAGGTATCCCTCCTGACAGCAAAAAGCAGTCCGGATCTCAGCGCCGAAGATGTCTTCGGGCTTTATCTGAACTGCCAGTATAACGGGGAAACCCTGACCCTGACCACCGGGTCTTCTCTTCGCCTGTTTACCATGGACAAATCTCTGGATCAGGCCTGGGACAAAATGCTGATGGAATTTCTCAGACTACAGGATCTGGATTAATCCTCTGCCCCGGTCCTCTCCAGGATCTCCCTGCATATCTCATCTACCGTCTTCTCATCTGTGTCCACAGTGAGATCCGCGGCCGCCTCATACCGGGGTCGTCTCCCCTCCATGAGATCACGGATCCCCTCCACCGTTCCGCGTCCCCGGAGCAGCGGACGGTCATCGCTGCCTGCCACCCGCTTCAAAATGGTCTCCGGCCTTGCTCTCAGCAGAATAATCTTTCCCGCCTCTTTCATGAGCTTTACATTTTCCTCCCGCATGGCCGCCCCGCCTCCGCAGGACACCACGGTTCCGGAATCTCCCTTCAGCTCCCGGAGCAGCCCGGTTTCCAGCCCCCGGAAGTATTCCTCTCCCTTTTTCTCAAAAATTTCGGGAATGCTCATTCCCTCTCTGCGCTCAATTTCCTGATCCATCTCCAGAAGCCTCATACCGTAAGCTTCATGGAGGCAGGCAGAGACTGCGCTCTTGCCCGCCCCCATAAAGCCGATCAGAAAGAGGCTTTCCCGCATTTCCTTCCGGCTCATGTATGCTCCCACTTTCTCTTATTTTGTCAGTTCCATCATAATTTCGTTGCTTCTGGCGATGAAAGCAGTCATCTCCTCCGGCGACAGAGGTTTGTGGCTGATCATAGCCAGATCATAGAGCTGCTTACAGAACATTGTAACCTTTTCCCCGTCCTGATGGCTGTAAATATACTGAACCAGCGGATGCTTGGCGTTGAGTACCAGGGTCTGCTGTCCGCCGAAGGCTGAGGCATCCATTCCTCCCATGCCGTACATCTTCATCATTTCTTCCATGCGGCGGCTTTCCTCGGACAGAGTCACCATGGCGGATACCTTCTCATCTTTCAGGTTTTCCACCCTGACTTCCAGCTTCTCATTGTTCAGCGCCTTCCGGAACAGGCTCTCCAGGGCTTTCTTTTCTTCCTCCAGATCCGCTCCGTCCTCTTTCAGATCTTCTGTCAGATCCGCGTCAATGCGCTGGAATTTTACATTTTCCTTCACCCGCTCCACATGGGTGATGAAGGCTGTGTCAATATTATGGCGGAGAATCACCGCGTCCATCTTCTGACTGCGGAACATATTGATGTACTGGCTCTGCTGTACCGGATCCGTCACGTAGTAAATGGTAACTTTTTCTTTCTCAGACTCCTCTTTCTTCTCCTGGGCGTCTTCCGCAGGCTTTTCTTCTTCGGCTTTTTCTTCCGGCTTCTGATTCTCCTTAACGCAGTCCTCCAGTGTCAGATACTTGTCGTCAATATTCTTGTACAGCACGTAATCCATCATTTTCTCAGAGAACTTAGCATCTTTGATACAGCCGAACTTGATGAAGGGATTGATATCGTCCCAGTATTTTTCATAATTCTCCCGGTCGGTCTTGCACATGCCGGAAAGCTTGTCCGCTACCTTCTTGGAAATGTAGTCGGAAATCTTCTTCACAAAGCCGTCGTTCTGCAGGGCGCTCCGGGAAACGTTCAGGGGCAGATCCGGGCAGTCGATGACGCCCTTCAGCAGCATCAGGTACTCGGGGATCACCTCTTTGATATTGTCGGCGATAAACACCTGATTGTTGTACAGCTTAATGGTTCCCTCGATGGAATCATACTCGGTGTTGATCCGGGGGAAGTAAAGGATGCCCTTCAGGTTAAAGGGATAGTCCATATTCAGATGGATCCAGAACAGAGGCTCCTTGTAGTCCAGGAAAACTTTTCTGTAAAACTCTTTATACTCCTCCTCGGTGCACTCGTTGGGATGTTTTGCCCACAGAGGATGAATATCGTTGACCAGTTCCGGACGTTTTCTGATCTTTACCTCGTCTCTGGCCGGTGAAACCTCCACGGTCTCTTTTTCCCCTTTGTCGTTTTCCTTTTCCTCGGTTTTGGCGTCGGTGTGGATCCGCTCAATGACCTGGTCATCCTCCCGCAGATCTTTTTCATCGATGATCTCTGTCTCCGGCTCCTCCGCGTGCCTGGACAGATAGATCTCCACCGGCATAAAGGAACAGTACTTCTCCAGCACTTCTCTTACCCGGTACACATTGGAGAACTCATAGCAGTCCTCGTTCAGGTACAGGGTTATCTCTGTACCGGTCTGGGTTCTGTCCCCCTCTCCCATATCGTACTCGGTGCTTCCGTCACACTCCCAGTGCACCGGTTTTGCTCCTTCCTGGAAGGAAAGGGTATCGATGTTCACCTGGTCAGCCACCATAAACGCAGAGTAGAAGCCCAGGCCAAAATGACCGATGATCTGATCCTGGTCTGTCTTGTCCTTATATTTCTCCAGGAATTCCGTAGCTCCGGAAAAAGCGATCTGGGTAATATACTCTTCCACTTCATCCGCGGTCATGCCGATGCCGTTATCAATAAATTTCAGGGTTTTCTCCTTATCGTCCACGATCACGTCAATCCTGGGCTTATATCCTTCCGGCAGCGTATATTCTCCCGCCCCGTCCAGCTTTTTCAGCTTGGTAATGGCGTCGCAGGCATTGGAGATCAGTTCCCGGACAAAAATATCGTGGTCAGAATACATCCATTTCTTTATAATAGGAAAAATATTGTCGCTGTTAATAGAAAGATTACCATGCTTCATCTCCATGATAATGTCACACTCCTTTTTAGAATTTTCTTTATTCCTATATTAGTCCCGGCTCTTTCAAAAGTCAAGAAAAAATTAGCACTCATTCAAAATGAGTGCTAATAAATTTATAATTCTGCTTTCCGCTTCAGTATGCTTCTGGCCACCGAAAGCCCGTTGGCGGAAGCCTGCTGCAGCCCCCGAGTGACGGAAGCTCCGTCTCCCACTGCCCGCAGTCCTCTGACGCTGGTCTCAAAGTCTTTGTCTACCACCACTTTATTGGAATAGAATTTTACCTCCACCCCGTAAAGCAGAGTCTCATCGCTGGCAATACCCGGCGTCACCTTGTCCAGCGCCTCGATCATCTCCGCGATATCCACCATGATCCGATGCGGGAGCGCCAGGGACAGATCCCCGGGCACCGCGTCCTTCAGGGTGGGGATCAGATTGTTCCGGCAAAGCCGCTCCTCTGTGGTGCGCCGTCCCCGTTTAAAATCTCCGAAGGTCTGAACCATAATCTTTCCGTCGCAGAGCATGTTGGAGAGTTCCGCGATCTTTTTCCCGTACTCAATAGGAGTTTTAAAAGGCTTCGTAAAATTTTTAGAAACCAGCAGGGCAAAATTGGTATTGCTGGTCTTAAATTCTTTTGATTTATAAGCATGGCCGTTGACCACCGCCAGGCCGTTCTCGTAATACTCCGCGGCAACTTCCCCGGAAGGATTGGTGCAGAAGGTCCGCACCTTATCGTCAAAGGTAGGCGTATGGTAGACCAGTTTGGCCTCGTAGAGATTTTTGTTGAGAAATTCCATGACCTCATCCCGGACTTCCACCCGGACGCCTATATCCACCGTGCCCACCTGAGTCTCAATGCTGTGTCCGCTGCAGATGTGGGAGAACCAGTCCGCTCCTTCCCGTCCCACGGCCGCCACCACTTCATCCGCGTACCAGGTTTCCCCTTTATCTGTGGTCACAGACCGCACCGCGCCGTCCTCCATGTTAATCTCCGTCACCATAGTCATGAACTGCATCTCCACCCCCTGAGCCTCCAGATGGCGCTGCAGCCTTTCATAAATTTTATACCCTTCCTCTGTACCCAGATGCCGGATGGGACACTCAATCAGCTTCAGATTGGCGTTAATGGCTTTTCGGCGGATTTCGCGGATCTCTTTCTCCTTATCCACCCCGTAAACCTTGGTGTCCGCCCCGAACTTCAGATAGATTTCATCGGATTCCCGGATCAGCTCCAGAGCCTTATCATACCCCAGAATCTCCGGCAGGTTTCCTCCCACATCCGGGGACAGGGACAGTTTGCCGTCGGAGAAAGCCCCCGCCCCGGCAAAACCGGTGGTAATGGAACAGGGCCTGCAGCCCATGCAGACGTTTGTCTTCCGCTTGGGGCACTGGCGTTTCTCAATAGCCCGGCCCTTTTCGATCATCAGCACCTTCAGTTCCGGTCTCTGCCGTTTCAGCTCGTAGGCGCAGAAAATTCCCGAGGGCCCGGCGCCGATGATGATCACATCATATCTGTTCTGTTCCAATTTTCTATGCCTCCACTATGAGATACTGCCCGTTGGGCAGAGGGAATACTTCCCCCTCTTCTTCCAGTTCTTCATCTGAAAGGCCGGACACATCCATACCGCTCTCTTCCAGATAATCCCTGACCTCTTTCAGAGAATCCACAACCGCCGCCATGGAATCCTCCAGGAACGCTTCCGCCTCCTCGTAATTTTCCGCCACCGGCTCATCAAACAGACGGCTCTGCTCCCTCAAAAATGTCATCACGCACGCTTCACTGTATTCGTTCATATCCGCTTCCTCCCTGTGTGTGCCGGAACGTTCCCGCCAGCACCTCTTCCAGAACCCGCTCCACCCGGCCGGTCTGATACCGGCTCACGGCTTTCAGTTCCGGCACGGCTTTTTCCATGGCAATGGGAAACCCGACCATTTCCAGCATTTCCATATCGTTGTAGTTATCTCCGAAGGCCATGCAGGCCTCCGGCTCCACTTCCAGATATTCCAGGACCTTTCTCATTCCAAATCCCTTGTCCACATGTTTTGGCATCATGTCCAGCCATTCAAATCCGGAAGTGACCACTGTAAGCCGGTCTCCGAACCTCTCCTTCCAGTAGCCGGCGCTGTCGGCGATGCCCCGCTCCATATAGACAGAAATTTTCATATACTCTTCCCGCACCTGAAAAATATCCGGCACCAGCGTTACATTATTTTTTACCGTATCCCGCATATGATAATAATACTTCATATCTTTGGGCTGGAGATAACTGGTATTGACCCCGGAGAGAAGGATCTCGCACCCTTCCCTTTCCCAGATGGCCCGCATAATCTCCTGCCCCAGCTCTCTGGGCATGGTCTCCTTGTAGATCTGTTCTCCCTGAAAAAAACTGAGGCAGCCATTTTCGCAGATATAGCCGATCTCGTTTTTCACCGGGGCAAACAATCGCTGCAAATTGGGGTACTGTCTTCCGCTGGCGGCAAAAAAATAGATTCCCCTGGCTGTCAGGCTGTGAATCAGCCGGCAGGTCTCCGGCCGGAGGCTCTGGGCTCCGTCCAGAAGCAGGGTTCCGTCCAGATCACTGGCAATCAGTCGGATCTCAGGCTTCATGGTTTCTCTCCCTGTAAACTTCCAGAATCTCCCCGGGTCTGTCTATGATCCGGTCCGCATGGCAGGCTTCCAGCTCACTTCTGGGCCGGAAGCCCCAGGACACGCCCACAGTAAAGATCCCGGCATTGTGACCGGCAGCCATATCTGTATTGGTATCCCCAAAGTACAGGCACTCCTCCGGCGTCACCTGAAAAAGTTCCATAATCTTAAAAATCCCGGCGGGATCCGGTTTCTTGGGAATTTCCGGCGTCTGTCCCTGAACGCGGTCAAAAAATCCCCGGCCGAAAACCGTCTCCACTACCTTCACCGCCGCCTCATGGGGCTTATTGGAAAACACCGCGTTTTTCACGCCCTGCCCGGACAGTTCCCGGATGGTTTCCGCTATATGGGGATAGGGTTTTACATGGTACAGGGCATTTTCCCCGAATCGTTTCCGGCAGGGCAAAATTCCCTCCTGAAAATGCTTTCCTTCCCGGTCTCCGGCTGCCGCCAGCGCCCGTTTCCAGGCCATATCAATACCGTCTCCGGCGTAAAAATTATACTCCTCCACCGGTCTTGGCTTGTATCCAAAGGCTTCCAGGGTCAGATTCACTCCCCTGGCAATGGACTCCACTGTGTCTGTCAGTGTGCCGTCCAGATCAAATATACATGCTTTTATCATAGAATCTTCTGTTCCTTTCTGCCGCTCTTTACAGTATATCCTCTGCCCGGCAGTTGCGCAAGTCTTTCATCTGTGATAGTCTGGAAAAGGAAACGGAGGATGCCTATGAAACGCGCGAAAATATTTTTTACAGATCTGGACGGCACGCTGCTGAACAGCAGAAAGCAGGTGTCGCCGGAAGATAAAGCCGCTGTCCTTGAAGCTCTGGAACAAGGCTGCCGCATCGCCGTCAATACCGGACGGCCCCTGCCCGCCGTTCTGCCGCTTCTGGAGCGGACCGGCCTGAACCGGCAGGGCTGCTTTGCCGTCACCTACAACGGGGGGCTGATCTATGACTGCGGCAGCGGAGAAACTCTATACAAAAAAACCCTGCCCCGGATGTATGTCCGCCATATTTTTCAGGAAGCGGAAAAGCAGGATCTCTATGTGCAGACCTACGACAGCCAAAGCCTGATCTGCCGCAGATATACGGAGGAAACCCGCCTGTACTGTGAGGCTTCCGCCATCGGCTGGCGGGAAGATCCGGATCTGCTGAACCATCTGCGGGAGGATCCCGTAAAAGCGGTGGCCATTGATTACAGAAATCCGGGACGGCTATGCGCCTTCCGAAGCCAGCTGGAACCCTGGGCCGCGGGAAAAGTATCCATGTACTTCTCCAGTGAATTTCTGCTGGAATTTGTATCCCAGGGCATCTCCAAAGGGGGCGCGGTTCGGTTCCTCTGCGGCAGGCTGGGTATCTCCCCGGAGGAGGCGGTGGCCGCGGGAGACGCGGAAAATGATATTCCCATGCTGCAGGCCGCTGGAATCGGCGCAGCGGTTGCCAATGCGGCCCCGGAGGTAAAGGCCGCGGCGGACTGGACATCGGAGAGGGACTGCGACCACAGCGCGGTCAGTCAGATCCTTCACCGCTTTCTGCTGTAATAAAAATTTAATAATCTGTCCTTAGTTTTCTCTTTCCTTTTTATTAAAAAAGAGTATAATCTATATTAAGTTGGGGTTAGATGGTTTCTGCCCCCAGATTCCAAAAGGGAAGAAGGAAGATACAGTATGGGAAAGAATTTAGAAAAGATTGTGCTGGGGCTGGCCTGTACCGGTGCAGTAGTTGGCGCCCTCTGCCTCTATTCTAAAAATCACTCTTCCAAGAGACAGCTGGAAGAAGATTTCCGTGACTTCACAGACGAATTTGAAAACGGATCCAGTCAGCGGAATTATACGGACATTCCGTATACTGCCAACACAGAGGCCTGAAAGAAACTTTATACAGAAGAAAAGGAACTGCCGCATTACATTCGATTTAGTGCGGCAGTTCCTTTTTAGGATAAAGATCACATCCAGGCTTTTTTCAGCTTTCTGCAGGCCGCCTGGATCTCCTCACTCTTCAGGGGGCCGTAGCCCAGCAGAACCGTGTGCCGGTCCACGGATGCATCTTGTTCAATGACATACTCTCCAAGGCCGTACACCCGGATCTTTTCCCCCGCTGCCCTGCGAAGAGCCTCTTCCTCCGTCATGCCGTTTTTAAACCGCACTCTCACATGCAGGCCCGCGTTTTCCCCGTACAGTTCCAGAATATCGCTCATTTCCCGCAGACAGCGGATCAGCAGATCGTGCTTGGCCCGATAGACGGAGCGCATCCGGTTGAGATGGCGCTCAAAATGCCCCTCCCGCAGAAAAATTTCCAGCATTCGCTGATCGATTCGGGAAATTGTGGCAGAAAAAGCCGCCCCCTTCTGACGGTAAACAGAAAGCAGCGATTCCGGCAGCACCATATAGCTGACCCGAATCCCCGGAGCGATGGCTTTGGAAAAAGTACCCAGATAGATTACACAGCCTTTTGTGTCATATCCCTGCAGAGCCGGTATGGGCTTTCCCCGGTATCTGAATTCACTGTCATAGTCATCCTCAATGAGATACCGGCCTTCCCTCTCCCCTGCCCAGCGCAGCAGTTCCATACGCCGGCTGATGGGCATGACCGTACCCATGGGAAACTGGTGGGACGGCATCACATAAGCGGCGTCCGCCTGACTGGCGGACAGTTTTTCCACGTCCATTCCGGCCCCGTCCAGGGGAATCGCCGCAGTGGGACAGCCCAGGTTCCGGAAGCACTGAAAAGCGCTGCGGTAGGTAGGATTTTCCATAGCAATGACTGTATCTGTTTTCAGAAGCACGGACAGCAGCATCAGCAGGTAATCATTTCCCGCCCCCATAACAATCTGCTCCGGCCGGCACTGGACTCCTCTGGCGTGGTGGAGATAATCGGCAATGACCTCCCTGAGGCTCTGCTCTCCCTGAGGCTCCCCCAGCTGGAACAGTCCGCTGTTTTCTTCCAGCAGAACTTCTCTGGAAATTTTTCTCCAGATATTTACAGGAAAGCTTTCCTCATCGATCCCGTTCAGGGCAAAATCCCAGAGAAAGGCAGGACGCTGCTCCTGCCTTTCCTGTGTCTGTATTCGCTTCAGATCTCCCAGCTGATACAGCTCCCTGACATTTCCGGCAAAATATCCCTTCCAGGGCACGCTGTCCAGGTATCCCTCCGAGGTCAGCTGTCCGTACGCCAGATCCACCGTGCTGCGGCTCACTGAAAGCTGCGCGGCAAGAGCCCGGGAGGAGGGGAGTTTTTCGCCTGGAGCGATCTTCCCCGTCCGGATCTCCTCTTTGATAAAACGGCAGATCTGCTCATACAGGGGCATTTTCATGCGGCTGTCCAGTTCAATCAGAAGATCTTTCATTTCGTTTGTCCGTCCGCCCCGGGGAGCTTAAAGGAGCTTTTCAGGGAAACAATGCGGTTGAACACCAGCGCCTCCGGCCTGGAATCCCGGGAATCCACGCAGAAATAACCGCTGCGCACAAACTGGAAGCTTTCATAGGCCCGGGCGCCCTGAAGGCTGGGTTCCACATAGCACTCCTTTAAGACAGTCAGAGAATTGGGATTCAGGTTCATGGTTCCGTCTTCATTATAAACCCCCTTGCTTTCATCAATGAGGTTTTCGTACAGACGGCACTCCGCTTTCACCGCGTGAGCCGCGGAAACCCAGTGAATGGTTCCCTTCACCTTTCTTCCGTCCGGGCTGTTTCCGCCTCTGGAATCAGGATCGTAGGTTCCGTGGATCACCGTGACATTTCCCTGGGCGTCCTTTTCGCATCCGGTACATTTCACGAAGTAAGCGTTCATCAGACGCACTTCATTTCCCGGGAACATGCGGAAATATTTCTTCGGGGGAACTTCCATGAAGTCTTCCCTCTCAATGTAAAGTTCCCGTGAGAAGGGAACCGTCCGGCTTCCCAGGCTCTCATTTTCCAGATTATTCTGCACTGTCAATTCCTCCGCCTGGCCTTCCGGATAGTTGTCAATCACCAGTTTTACCGGATTCAGCACAGCCATGACCCGGGATCTTTTCAGTTTCAGATCTTCCCGGATGCAGTACTCCAGCATGGCGTAATCTACAGAGCTCTGAGCTTTGGAAACGCCGCAGAGCTCCACAAATTTCTGGATAGATTCCGGCGTAAAGCCCCTGCGGCGAAGGGCCGCGATGGACACCAGCCGGGGATCATCCCAGCCGTCCACAGAGCCTTCCTCCACCAGCTTTTTAATATAGCGCTTGCCGGTCACCACATTGGTGAGATACAGCTTGGCAAACTCAATCTGCTTGGGGGGATGGGGATATTCCAGCTCCCGCACCACCCAGTCGTACAGAGGCCGGTGATCCTCAAATTCCAAAGTACAGATGGAATGGGTCACCCCCTCGATGGCATCCTCAATGGGATGGGCGAAATCATACATGGGATAGATACACCAGGCGTCTCCCGTGTTCTGATGGCTCATATGGGCCACCCGGTAGATGACCGGATCTCTCATATTAATGTTGGGGGAAGCCATATCGATCTTTGCCCGGAGCACCTTGCTTCCGTCGGGGAACTCTCCCGCCCGCATGCGGCGGAACAGATCCAGATTTTCCTCCACGCCCCGGTTCCGGTAAGGGCTTTCCTTTCCCGGCTCCGTCAGGGTTCCCCGGTATTCCCGGATCTCCTCCGCGGACAGATCGCATACAAAAGCTTTTCCCTTGCGGATCAGTTTCTCCGCCGCCTCGTACATCTGTTCAAAATAATTGGAGGCAAAATACAGATGATCTCCCCAGTCCGCCCCCAGCCAGCGGATATCCTCTTTAATGGACTCCACAAATTCCGTCCGCTCCTTGGTGGGGTTGGTATCGTCAAACCGCATGTTGAACTGGCCGCCGTACTTCTTTGCCAGTCCGTAATTCAGCAGTACCGCCTTGGCGTGGCCGATGTGAAGGTAGCCGTTGGGTTCCGGAGGGAAACGGGTGCAGACCTTGTCGTAAACTCCCTCTGCCAAATCCTTTTCAATGATCTGTTCAATAAAATTCTTGGATCCCGTTTCCTTTTCCATGGATCATTTCCTCCTCATTCAAAATCATGACGTTCTTTTGTACTGACCATCATAGCATAAAATATACAAATTTCAAAGAAATTTTTGCGGCCTTCTGACGGGTCCGCTTTCTCCGGGAATTTTCGCGTAAAACGCAAAAGGAGTTTTCCATATTGGAAAACTCCCATCCCTACTGGAAGCAAGGGGGCTCGAACCCCTGACCTCTCGCGTGTGAGGCGAACGCTCATCCCAGCTGAGCTATACTTCCCTGTGAAAGCTGCTGACGAGACTTGAACTCGTGACCTCCGCCTTACCAAGGCGACGCTCTACCACCTGAGCCACAGCAGCGCTTTGTGACTGTTCATCACAAGAAAGAATTCTACCAAAAGGTTCCCTAAATGTCAACCCTTATTTTTCATTTTTTTCTTATTTTTTTAAAAACTGGCTCACTTTCCCCCGGATCCGCTGAAGCGCGTTATCCACCGACTTGGCAGGGCGCTGCAGGGAGCCTGCGATCTGCAGGTAGTCCAGCCCCTTCAGATACAGCTCCAGCACGTTCTGCTCAAAGGGGCTCAGACTGCCCCATATTTTTTTCTCCAGCATCTCCGCCGCTTCCTGATCCAAAAAGATAGACTCCGGGCTGTCAACCGTCCGCAGGTTATACTCCTCCTGGTTCTCCTCCAGTTCATTCAGAGATATGGAACTGTTCAGGGGCAGATGCTTCTGCCGGCTGGCGGAGGCCACCGCCGAGTACATCTGCCGGGAGACGCAGATCCCGGCAAAAGTCTGGAAGGAGGCTGCTTTGTCCGGCTGATACTCCTGCACCGCCTTGAACAGCCCCAGCATTCCCTCCTGCAGCAGATCCTCCTGGTCGCCTCCGGCCAGATACAGGGCTCTGGCTTTCCGGCGCACCAGGGGCTTATATTTATTCAGCAGATAATCCGCCACTTCCGCCTCTCCCCGGCGGAGCATACCGATAAGTTCCTCATCGGAATATCCATTGTAATTCTTCATTCTATCCTCTCTGCCTGACGATCTCGTAGGCAAGAATGCCGGCAGCCACCGACGCGTTTAAAGAATCGATTTCCCCTTTCATGGGGATGGAAGCGATAAAATCGCATTTCTCCCGGACCCGGCGGCCCACTCCGGTGCCCTCGCTGCCGATGACCAGACCTATGGGGCCTTTCAGATCCAGGTCGTACATGGAGGTCCCCCCCATGTCCGCGCAGACAAACCACAGTCCTCTGCGTTTCAGCTCTTCAATAGTGCCGGATAGATTGGTCACCTTGGCCACCGGCGTATAATTCACGGCGCCGGCGGAAGCTTTGGCCACAGTGGCGGTGAGCCCCGCCGCCCGATGGCGGGTAATGATCACTCCGTGGGCGCCGGCCAGATTGGCGGTACGGATAATAGCCCCCAGGTTATGGGGATCCTCAATCTCATCCAGGAGAATCAGGAAGGGATCCTCTCCCTTTTCTTCCGCTCTTTTTAAAATATCCTCCACCGTAGAGTACTGGTAGGAGGCCACCGCGGCGATTACCCCCTGATGATTTCCCGTCTCCGACATCTGATTCAGCCGCTCTTTAGTGACAAAGGCCACAATGGCGTCCCTCTTTCTGGCCTCCCGCAAAATCGTCTGAATAGGACCGTCGTGAAGTCCGGCCTGAATGTATACTTTATCCACGCTGCGGCCGGACCGCAGGGCTTCCAGCACCGGATTGCGGCCTTCCACCCGGCTGCTTTCTTCTTTTTCTCTGTGTTCCATTTCTACTCCTGCGCTTCCTCCGGGGCGATCCCCAGCTTAATCAGATCCAGCATCCTTGTAAACTCCCCCTTGAGATACAGATAGCCCATCACCGCCTCAAAGCCTGTGGCCCGGCGGTAATCCGTAATGCTGGCGTTTTTGGCGGAGGTATAGGATTTCGCGTTCCGCCCCCGCTTGTAAATATGCTCTTCCTCCGGCGTAAAATGCGGTTCCAGCACATCGATCATCCGGGACTGTGTCTCCGCCTTTACCAGATTGCTGGCCGCATGGTGCAGCTTATTCACCTGGGTATTGGCCCGGCTCACCAGAACAGTCCGGACTACCAGCTCATAGGCGGCATCTCCGATGTAGGCCAGAGTCAGGGGAGAATATTGCTTCACCTTTACTTCCGGCAGGTCAAACAGCTGTTTCAGATATTCTACGCTCTTTTCCATTTTACACCTTCCCGGGTGTCTTCCAGCAGAATACCCTTGGACAGCAGTTCATCCCGGATAGCGTCCGCCCGGGCAAAATCCCTGGCCTTTCTGGCCTCCTGGCGTTCCCGGATCAGTTTCTCAATGTCTTCGTCCAGAACTTCTTCCCTGCGCTCCGCCTTCAGGCCCAGAATCTCTGTCAGCTCCAGAATTTCTTTCTTTATGGCCCCGGCAAAGGCCCTGCTTCCCCGGGAAGAGGCCTCGGTATTGGCAAACTTCACCAGTTCAAAGACTGCGGCGATGGCGTCGGCAGTGTTCAGGTCATCGTCCATGGCCTCCTCAAATTTCCGGCGGAAGGCCTTCATCTCCTCCAGCCTTGCCTTCTCCCCTTCTGAGAGTTCCCCTTGTCCGGCAGAAGCCTCCAGGCCCTTCAGGGTATCCACCGCGGTAAGGATCCTCTCCAGAGCGTTTTTGGAGGATTCCATAATTTCCGCGCTGAAATTTAAGGGACTGCGGTAATGGGCGGACAGCATGAAGAACCTCAGCACCTGCAGATCATATTTTTCCCCGATTTCCCGGACGGTAAAGAAATTGCCCAGAGATTTACTCATTTTCCGATTGTCAATGTTCAGAAAGGCATTGTGAAGCCAGTAGCGGGCAAAGGGAACCCCGTTGCAGCACTCGCTCTGGGCGATCTCATTTTCATGGTGCGGGAAGATCAGATCCTCGCCGCCGGCATGTATGTCGATCTCGTCCCCCAGATATTTCTTCGCCATGACAGAACATTCAATGTGCCAGCCGGGGCGGCCGTCGCTCCAGGGAGAGGGCCAGGACGGCTCCCCTTCTTTTTTAGGCTTCCAGAGGACAAAATCCAGGGGATCCTCCTTCTGGTCCTCGCCGGTTACCAGCAGAGAACGGCCGCCGGAGCGGAGATCGTCCAGATTTTTATGGGAAAGTTTCCCGTACTCCGCGAACTTTCTGGTGCGGAAGTAGACGGTGCCGTCCACATTGTAGGCATACCCTTTTTCTATCAGGGTCCGGATCATATCGATCATGCCCTGGATCTCATGGGTGGCCTGGGGATGTACCGTAGCCGGGCGCACGTTCATGGCCTCCATGTCCTTTTTGCACTCCTCAATATAGCGGGCAGAAATCTCCTCCGCGGAAACTCCCTCCTGGTTGGCCTTAGCGATGATCTTATCGTCCACATCCGTAAAGTTAGATACATAGTTGACCTGGTATCCTTTATATTCCATGTATCTTCTGGCTGTATCGAAGACGATCATGGGCCTGGCATTTCCGATATGGATCAGATTGTACACTGTAGGCCCGCAGACGTACATGGATACCTTTCCCTCCTGAAGGGGGATAAATTCTTCCTTTTTCCTGGTTAATGTATTATACAGCTTCATCTTTTTTTATTTTCCTTTCCAGCTCTCTCAGCTTCTTTCTTCCCGGACAGTTCCGAAGCTCGGCTTCCAGCTCAAGCACTCTGTTGACCAGCTCCGAATTCTCTTTCTGGAGCACGTTGATATCTTCCTTTACCGGATCCGGCAGATGGCCCTGATCCATGGTCTCTCTGGGAATCTTCATATTATCCCGGCGGACCACCCGTCCCGGAACTCCCACCACCGTACAGTTGGGGGGAACCTCCTCCAGCACCACACTGCCTGCGCCGATCTTGGAATTTTCTCCCACAGTAAAGGATCCCAGCAGCTTGGCTCCGGCGCTGACCATAACGTTGTCACAGAGAGTAGGATGCCGTTTGCCGCTCTCCTTTCCTGTGCCGCCCAGGGTCACGCCCTGATAGAGGGTGACGTTGTCCCCGATAACGGCAGTCTCCCCGATGACCACTCCCGCGCCGTGGTCGATGAAGAGCCCCCTGCCGATCTCCGCCCCCGGATGGATCTCAATTCCCCATTTCCTGGCCGCTTTCTGGGAGATTTTTCTTGCCCGGTAGAAATGGCCTTTCAGATATAGTTTATGGGCTTTCCGATATTTTCGCAAGACCCAAAAATAGGGATACAGCAAAACTTCCCGGGGGGATTTGATGGCCGGGTCTCGCTCCTTTACCACCTGAAACTGTTCCCGCATATCCTTCAGAAGTCCCAAGATATTTCCTCCTTCCTGACCGCTGCCCCGCGCAAAAAAAGGAGAACCCTGTCTGTATAAAGACGGGTTCTCCCGCGGTTCCACTTTATTTGAAAACAATCTGTTTTCCGCTCTCATCCTTAACGCGGATTTACGTGCCGGGCTACCGTACCTTCACCCGGCCGGCTCCGGGATGCACTTTCACAGTCCGTACCGGTAAACCGCTCTCAGCCGGCGGCGGTTCTCTCTGTCAGCGTCCGGTTTCTGCTACTCTATCCCTTCCAGGCCTTTGACTTTCTTTACATTTCCTAGTCTATGCACAAACCGGGAGTTTGTCAAGCCTGTTTCTTTCCGGCGTCTATCCTTCTCTGGATAAACTTTGTCACCTCCATAATAGGGATGATGACAATAGCAAGAGACATGGCGATCAGGTATTCCTGGATGGAAATATGCTCAAACTGGAACGCATTTGCCAGGAAGGGCACCTCGATGACCAGAGTGGTGCACAGCAGGGATACCAGCATCGCTCCCCACAGCCAGCGGTTATGGCTTCCCATGCGGAAAATAGACTGACGTCTGGACCGCATGTTGAAGGAATGGAAGATCTCGATCATGGACAGAGTCAGAAAGGCCATGGTCATGCCGTCGGCGCTGGACTTGATCTCCCACACGCCGGATTCCACATAATGTCCGATGAAATAGGACAGCAGCACCATGACGGTAACCACTGCGCCCTGGAAGACCACGTCAAATCCCATGCCCCCGGCAAAGATGCCGTCTTTGGGATCCCGGGGCTTCCGTTTCATAATATCGCTCTCGCTCTTTTCCATACCCAGGGCCAGGGCCGGGAAACAGTCGGTAATCAGATTGATCCACAAAAGATGCACCGGCCTCAGAATAGTAAAACCGAACATAGTGGCCACAAACACCGCCAGTACTTCCGCCAGGTTGGAGGCCAGCAGAAACTGGATGGACTTGCGGATATTGTCATAAATCCTCCGGCCCTCCTCCACTGCTGACACGATGGTGGCAAAATTGTCGTCCGCCAGCACCATATCCGCCACATTCTTGGTAACATCCGTGCCGGTAATGCCCATGCCCACGCCGATATCGGCGCTCTTGATGGAAGGCGCGTCATTCACTCCGTCTCCGGTCATGGCTGTGATCTTTCCTCTGGCTTTCCATGCCTTCACAATACGAACCTTGTGTTCCGGCTGCACTCTGGCATAGACGGAGTAATTCTCAATCTTCTGGTCCAGCTCCTCATCGCTGATTTCATCCAGATCCGCCCCGGTAATGGCCTGGCTGGCATCCTGGATGATTCCCAGCTGTCTGGCGATGGCTGCCGCCGTGTCTTTGTGATCCCCGGTGATCATCACCGGACGGATCCCTGCTTCCCGGCACTCCTGAATGGCCGGGATCACTTCCGGACGCACCGGGTCGATCATGCCGGAAAGCCCCAGATAGCAAAGCTCCTGTTCCAGAGCCTCCGGCTCGCAGGATTCCGGAATCCGATCCCAGTTCCTGCGGGCGGCGCAGAGCACCCGCAGCGCCTGGTCCGCCATCTTCTTATTGGCATTGAGGATTTTCCCCCGCAGTTCCTCCGTCATGGGAACTTCTTTTCCCTCTTTCCAGACAGAGGTACAGCGCTTCAGCACCTCGTCGGGCGCTCCTTTGGTATACTGGATCACCGCCCCCTCCCGGGTCTGATGGACGGTGGACATCATCTTTCTTCCGGAATCAAAGGGGGCCTCCCCCACTCTGGGATACTCCTCCTTCAGCTTCCGCTTATCCATTCCCAGCCGGAAAGCATCGTTGACCAGAGCGCACTCTGTAGGCTCGCCCACTGCCTCGTCCCCGTCTCCCATCTCCGCGTCGGAACATAGGGCCATGGCCAGGGCCAGCTGATTCACATCCTCCGAGGAATGCTCCACTACCGTCATCTTATTCTGAGTCAGGGTTCCGGTCTTATCCGAACAGATGACCTGGGTACAGCCAAGGGTTTCCACCGCCGTCAGCTTTCGGATCACGGCGTTTCTCCGGGACATGTTGGTGACTCCGATGGACAGCACGATGGTCACCACCGCCGCCAGCCCCTCCGGAATGGCAGCCACCGCCAGGGAAACCGCCACCATAAAGGTGTCCAGCATGCTCTCCCCGGTAATATCGGGATAGGAACGGATCAGGTCCACCGCGAAAATCACCGCGCAGATGACCAGCACCAGCACGCTTAAAATCTTGCTGAGCTGATTCAGCTTTCTCTGGAGAGGCGTGGCCTCATCCTTGGCATTCTGCAGAGCATCGGCAATCTTGCCCATCTCTGTATTCATTCCCGTACCGGTAATCACTGCCCGGCCCCGTCCGTAGACTACCGTGCTTCCCATGTAGCACATATTTTTCCGGTCTCCCAGGGGCACATCCTTCCTGTCCCCCAGTTCCAGAGCGCCGCTGATCTTGTTGGCAGGCACCGACTCTCCCGTAAGAGCCGCCTCCTCAATCTTCAGGCTGGCGCTTTCCAGGATCCTGCCGTCCGCGGGCACCGCGTCCCCTGCTTCCAGGATCACCACATCCCCGGGCACCAGTTCCTCGCTGCGGACCGTGATCTGCTTTCCGTCACGGAGCACTTTGGATGTGGCCGCCGCGATTTCCTGCAGCGCCGCGATAGCTTTCTCCGCCTTGCTCTCCTGAACCACGCCCAGCACCGCGTTGATAATCACCACGATCATAATAATAATCACGTCCGCGAAGGACTCCCCGGAATACACCGCCGTAATGCCGGAGATTACAGCCGCCACAATCAGGATAATGATCATGGGATCCTTCAGTTCCATAAAGAACTTGTGGATCAGGCTTTCCTTTTTGCCCTCCTTCAGCTTGTTCTTCCCGCACTGTTCCAGTCGGCGGGAGGCTTCCGCTGAACTTAAGCCGCTGCTTTGGGAGTTCTGCTGGCGCAGCACTTCCTCGGTACCTGTCAGGTACTCTTTCATTCCCTGTTCCTCCTTTTTGCTGAAATTGCCCATACGCATCCGGGAATTTCCGCCGGCCCGGGGGATCCGCTCCCGGCCTTTTCTGTCGAAAAAAAGAGACCTATCCGCCTCCGCAGATAAGTCTCGTCATTTCATACAAAGCCAGGACCTCTCATCCGTGTGTTGACTCTGTCACACCTACGTGCCGACTACTCCCTTGTCCGTTACATCTTAGCACACTGTCTGCCCGCAAGTCAACCTTCCCGGATGATTTCCCCGGAATATCCGCCGCATCCCCCGCAGGGATTAGGATTCCCGCATCTGTCATCCCTTATGCAGTCCAACGCGGGAACCAGAGCGCAGACCGCCTGGGCGGCAATGCCCTCCATAGCGCCGGTAAATCCCAGGCCCTCCTCCGTAGTGGCCTTGATATTTACCTGGTTTTTCTGAAGTTTCAGAACCCGGGCCACATTTTCCTCCATCTGTTCCAGGTAAGGGCGCAGTTTCGGCTTCTGCGCAATAATGGTTACATCGATGTTTTCAATAAGATACATCTGTTCTTCCAGCATTTCCCGAACCTGTTCCAGGAGTTTCATACTGGAAACTCCGCTGTACCTGGGATCCGTATCCGGAAAATGGTAACCGATATCCTTCAGGGCGGCAGCCCCCAGAAGGGCATCCATCACCGCATGCACCGCCACATCCGCATCAGAATGGCCCAGCAGCCCCTTTTCAAAGGGGATCTCCACTCCCCCCAGGATCAGCTTTCTTCCCTCTGTCAGCCGGTGTACGTCATATCCTGTGCCAACCCGCATGGTTTATTCCTCCGAAATTTTCAGCATTTTTGAGAGGCGCAGAAAACTCAGGCTTCTCTGGATATAGGGAGCCAGCTCCAGAGCCTCCCGCACCATCTGGCCGGAAAGCGAAACCTGACCGATAGTCTGGCGGCAGCCGCCCTCCTCCATCATATCTTTCAGTTTTTCGCCGGAGGGAATGTCCTCCAAAATCTCCGCGATCTCCGGCAGTACCCGGCAAAGTTTCTGCTCCTCCACCTCCAGCAGGGGATCCGGGGTATTTTCCCGAAGTATTGTCTCATAGAGCCCTTTGAGGCCGAATTTTTCTCTGAAATAGGCAGGGTCGATCTTCTCATAGGGGATTACGCGGCACCGCCCGTCCTCAATGGCCTCCCGGAAGCGGGAATAGTATTCTTCCAGTATCAAAGCAGCCGCGCCGATTTTTTCTCCGTACAGGGCGTCGGTGGAACCGTTAATCACTTCCAGATCCCAGAGCCAGGCCATCTGATGCTCCGCGCAGGCAGCAGGGCGCAGGCTCCCTGTCATCTGGGTCGCCAGCCCCGTAAGCAGCAGGGCATACATCAGCCGTTCACAGGCGTCTTCGTCTTTTTCCCGGATATCATCCAGCCGTTTCACCACATCCTTGACCGCTCTGTATTCCATCCCGCAGATTTCTTCACAGAGATACTCTCTGGTAACCAGATGGGAAATCCTCCAGTCCGCCAGACAAATATATCTGCCCAGCACCTGAGATATCCCGGAAGCCGTAAGCCGATAGGGAGCCTCGGAAAAAATGCTGGTATCCGCAAACACATACAGGGGACCTTCCGCCTGGAAGCGCTTTTTCTCTCCCTTCCAGAAAAGCACCGAATCCGTGGACGTGAATCCGTCCATGGTGGCCGCCGTGGGCACGGAGATAAACGGAATTCTCCGCTCATAGGCCACATAGCGGCTCAGATCGTGGATGGTGCCTCCGCCTACAGCCAGAATCAGGTCTGTCTCATCGGGCAGAGTTTCCTCCAGAATCTCCACACTCCGGTCGTCCGCCCGCAGATCTTTTCCGGAAAGGCAGATCTCCTGGCAGATCTCCGCCACATCTTCCATGCGCTCCTCCACAGCCTCGCTGGTGTTCTCATCCCAGACAATGACAGGGGCAGTGAATTCCCGCAGGTCGCCCTCCGTCAGCATCTCATAAAGCCTCCGGGCCGCTCCCTCCTCGATCCATACTCCCTTTACAGTTATATTGTGCGCCCTGCCGCAGGTGCAGGGCATACGCAACTGACCTAAATCAACTTCCATATGTTTTTTTCTCTCCTCCTGATACTTCAAAATTCAGCCAGTTCAGTTAAATCCATATATTTTCTGACAAAGTTTATATCCGTAAACAGACAATTTACGCCCGCTTTTTCCGGGAAGATTCATAACAGAACCTGTGAAGCCCCACCGGATTCTCAGGAACACTCCCAGATCCTTCTTTTTCAGCCGGGTCCACAGTTCCCGCTTTTTCTCCAGGCTTTCCTCCGTGCCGGAACGGATCAGCATAATGGAGGACACTGTCATGATGATCGCCAGGGAATGAATCATGAATTCTCTCTGGTTTGGCTTTAAGCCCTTCTGTTCTCCCATAAACTCAATCATCTGATTATTGACCCGCAGCTGCTGGTCCAGACGGCTGATCATGACCTTTTCATTGACGGACTGATCCGCCCTGCCAATGTAATAGCGGTAAAAATTCACATCCAGATAATACATCGTCTTTACCGAAGGAAAGGGGATAAACGCGAACAGATTATCCACATAAAATGTATGCTCCGGCAGCTTCAGCCCGCACTCCTTCAACAGTTCCGTGCGGAAGATCAGGGAATGCATCAGCACATAATGGCTGGGGCCCAGCCGCTTCATATCCTCCCAGCCGAAAATCCGTCCCACGGGGAAGGATTTCGTGTAGCGCATGACTCTCTTTTTGGCTGCCCCTTCTTTTTCATAGACGTAGTTGGAAAACAGTACATCCACATTCTGCGGTCCCCTGGTAATTTCGTCCAGGGTTTTAAGGATTTCCCGGTAAGCTTCCGCGTTCACCCAGTCGTCACTGTCCACCACCTTAAAGTAAAGGCCTGTGGCATTTGCCAGACCTGTATTCACCGCGCCGCCGTGGCCTTTGTTTTCCTGGTGGATCGCTTTGACGATCCCCGGATACTTTTCCTCGTATTCATCCGCGATCCCGGGAGTCGCGTCTTTGGTGGACCCGTCATCCACAAGGAGGATTTCCACATCCTCTCCCCCCACCAGCAGGGAATCGATGCACTTTCTCATATAGGCTTCCGAATTATAGCAGGGCACTGCAACTGATAATAATTTCATTTTTCCATCCTCGGTAATTTTTTCTCCGCCCCCAGGCGAAGATTTATATAATTTGCATAAGCTTCAAAAGCGGAAGGAACCGGATAGCCGGTCCGGATCTTCTCTACAGGAACCAGCATCAGATCTCCTCCGCAGGAGGAATCCAGAGACGCTACCCGGACCCCGTAGCCGGACATATGCCACTCCACATGGGAAAAAATATGTTTTGCTTTTTCCAGCTTCCGGATATGCAGCGGCGTCAGGCCAAAGCCCCTCACCTGTTCCAGGGCCTCTTCTTCTCTCAGAAATCCGGGAAGATTGGGGAATTCATAAAGCCCCGCCAAAAGTCCCCGGGGAGGCCGCTTTCTCAGAGCGATCCGATCCCCGTCCTGAATCAGCAGAACCGTCCGCTCCTCAATCCGCCTGGATTTTTTCTCTCTTTTGACGGGATACCGCACCTCTCTGCCTTCCCGATGGGCGCGGCAGAGTCCGGAAAGCGGGCATTCCCCGCAGCGGGGCGCTCCCCCCGGGAGGCAGACCGAAGCTCCCAGATCCATCAGCGCCTGATTAAAATCCCCCGGCGCGTGGGCTGGCAGAATCCTCAGCAGTTCCTCCTCGACGCTTCTGCGGACCGACTGCTTCTGCATATCCCGTCCGTCCGCCTGGAGCCTGGAAAAAATCCGCAGCACGTTTCCGTCCACTGCCGGCACCGGAATCCCGTAGGCAATGGAGGCAATGGCCCCCGCCGTATAGCTTCCGATACCGGGAAGCTCCCGAAGAGCCCGGTCATCCGCCGGCAGAATCCCGCCGTACCGCTCCGTTACCGTCACCGCCGCCTTCTGCATATTGCGGACCCGGTTGTAATATCCCAGTCCTTCCCAGAGTTTCAGCAGGCGCTCCTCCGGACAGGCGGCCAGCGCCGGCACATCCGGCAGTTCCTGTACAAACCGGCGGAAGTACGGCTTTACCGCCTCCACCCGGGTCTGCTGAAGCATAATCTCCGACACCCAGATAAAATACGGGTTTCTGTCTTTTCTCCAGGGAAGTTCCCTTTTATTTTCCTGATACCAGCCCAGCAGAGGGCTGACAATTTCTTCCTGCATTCTGTCACCTGCATTCTCAGTCAGCATTCCTTTTTATCATGCCATAAAATCATGAAAAAAGCAAAATAAATATATAAATTTTACGATTTTTCTGGCCTGGGCTGCTGTTCTATGATATTCTGAAGAACAGAAAAGGAGAAAAATCATGACTGCAGACGGTATTATTTTTGATATAGACGGCACTCTGTGGGATTCTACAGAGGTAATCGCCGCCCGCTGGAACCAGCTGTTTGCCGGGGAAGCAGACCTGTGCGGCCTCCGTATTACCGGAGACGATCTGAAGAAACTCTTCGGAAAATTATTAAAGGAGATCGGGGAGATTCTGTTTCAAGGATGCTCGCCCGCCCGCCAGGAAGAGCTTCTGGAAAAATGCTACCGGGCGGAGGAAGAGGTTCTGCGAAGCCATCCGCCCGCTCCCTACGAGGGAGTTCCGGAAACAATCCAAACCCTTGCCCGGCGTTTTCCGCTTTTTATTGTCAGCAACTGTCAGAGCGGCTATATTGAACTTTTTCTGGAAGCTACCGGTCTTGGCCCCTTCTTTTCCGGGCACCTCTGTCCGGGAGATACGGGCCTGCCCAAAGCAGACAATATCCGCATTCTTTCCGAGCGCTTCGGTCTGAAACACGGAGTCTATGTAGGCGATACTGCCCTGGACGAGCGCTCCGCCAAAGCGGCGGGCACGGCTTTTATCTTTGCCTCCTACGGCTTTGGCCGGGCAGAGCATCCGGACCATGTGATCCTCAGTCCCCGGGATCTGCCGGCCCTGTTTGACTGCCGCGGAAAATAGATCTGTGGAATTTCCCGTTTTTTCCCTGCTTACCCGTGACAAAGCAGGAGGAAACATGCTATAATCAAAAAAAACACAGGAGGTGCCACATGGCCAGACCCAAAAATTTTACAAAGCAGATAGAAGCCCTTACAAAAAAGTACGAAGCTCTGGAGAACAAAAAGCTTTCTCTTGCCGATGAGATAAATAAACTTTCCGATGAAGAGGACGAGATTGCGGAACAGATTTCCCAGCTGAAGCTGGAGCAGCTCCAGCAGCTGATGGAGGATAAGCATATCAGCATGGAGGAACTGGCGGACATCATCGAAAACCGATGAAGCTTTGGCCGCGGACTCTTTTCTGAATCCAAATCATACAGGCTGCCATGGTTCCCCGGCATTTTGCCGGAGCCTGTGGCAGCCTGTTTTTTCCGCAGTCCCGAAATCTTCCCGATCTCCTTTCGGACTGCCGTTATACTCCTTCTCTGGTAATCAGAATACAGTTGGGGGTTTCCACTTTCATGGGTTTTCCCTTCATGACCAGTATCTTTTTCTCATAATCCACGGTGAAGGTTGTAATAGAGTTGGACTCATGGTTGACCACCGCGATATGCTTTCCATCCGGGAACATGGCGATATCCTTGGGATATTCGCCGCTGATGGGAAGCGCGAACTCCTTTGTGAGCATGCCGGTCTCCCGGTCTATGCGGAACATGGCCACCGTGTTGTCTCCCGCAGTGGAGGTAAACAGATAGTTTCCGTCCGGTGAGAAGCACATGCCGGAAGCAGCGTCGTGCTTCTGGTCCACATTGTCCGAGGTAGTGCTGACCGTCTGGAGTTTTTCAAATACCGGTGTCTTGCCGCAGCTGTAGGCAAACACGTCCACCGTGTTGGAAAGCTCGTACAGCAGGTAGGCAAAACGTCCGTCCCTGCTGAAGAGCAGCAGCCTGGGCCCGGACTCTCTGGCGCACCGGAGGATATCCACCAGAGACAGCTTGTTGTGGGGGGTGATCCGGTAGATCTTCACCTGATCGATGCCATTGTCCACCGCGCAGATAAATTTATTTTCCGGGGTGGGCACCACACAGTTGACATGAGGCCGGAAGTTCCGCTCCGCCACGCTGCCCAGCCCCTTGTGGAACACGCCGTCCATAACGCTTCCCAGGCGTCCGTCTCTGTGGGTATGTACCACAGTCACTTTTCCGTCGTGGTATCCGCCTACGAACAGGTATTTGCCTGTCTGGTCCACAGACAGATAGCAGCCTCTCATGCCGTCAATCCCTACTTTATTAATAGGAGTCAGGTCGCCGTCCGGCTCCACCTTAAACACCTCCACGCCTTCATCGGCAATGGAATACAGATATTTTCCGTTCAGGGAACGGCAGATATGAGAAGAATTGTTAACCTTTACCACTTTGCGTTCAGTGAGGGTTCCCTCCTCCACATCCAGATCGTACAAATGAATTCCGATACTGCTTCCATGCGTGTAAGTCCCCACATACGCTACATACTTATCCGCCATAATCCGAAATCTCTTTCCTTTCTGAAGTAATCTTTTCAACAATACGTGAGCGCCTCAGCGCCGCGCTTTGTGATAAGTATAGCACGAAAAGCCAGTGCCGACAATGTGTTAATTGCGATTCTTTCCTTCCGGAAATTATACATTGACATATTCTTCCTTTTTCACTAAGATTGACTTTATGAGAAAAAAAACAGAGTATATGATTGATCCCGCATCGGCGGGTATTTCTGCCGGCATGTATCTTCGGCAGCGGGGCTTTTCCCGGCATATAATGACCTGGCTGAAGGACGGCGGACGCATTCTTGTCAATGAAACGCCGGTCTTTGCCAACTATATCCTCCGGCCGGGCGACCGGCTCACCGCGGTGTTTCCGCCTCCCCGGCAGGGAGCCGTGGAAGCCGCTCCGGTAAATTTTTCCCTGGTCTACGAAGACGAAGACCTGCTGGTGGTCAATAAGCCTCCCGGCATTCCGGTTCATCCCTCCCCCGGACATCCTCAGGGGACGCTGGCCAACGGACTGGCCTGGTATTTTCAGCAGAAGGGAGAACCCTTTGTGTTCCACTGCGTCAACCGGCTGAACCGGGATACCAGCGGCCTGCTGATCGCGGCCCTGCACCCCTTAAGCGCCTCTCTGCTGTCGGGGAACATGGCAAAGCGGAAAATCTCCCGGACCTACCGGGCTCTGGCTGAAGGACAGACAGATGCCTTCGGCACTATCCGCGCCCCTATCGGGCGGAAACCCGGCTCCATCATCCAGCGTCAGATTGACCCGGAACACGGCGCCCCGGCGGTGACTCACTACCGAACCCTTGCCTGGGGAGAAGGATTTTCCTACATTGAACTGCATCTGGAAACCGGCCGCACCCACCAGATCCGGGTGCACATGGCTTCCATCGGCCATCCGCTGCTGGGAGACAGCCTGTATCATCCGGACAGCGCCTTTCCCATGGCCCGCCAGGCTCTTCACTCCTTTGCCCTGGAATTTACCCACCCTATTACAGAAAAAGCGATACGTTTTACCGCACCGCTTCCCCTTGATATGCAGGCCTGGCTGAACCGGGCCTGAAACGTTTCACACTGCCCGGATCCTTGGCACTTCATCAATGTGGAGATATTTGCTGATACATTTTACCAGCAGATCGTGATCTGCCACATGGTTGGCCCCCGCGGCCGCAATGGCGCCCACTACCCCCACATCCTCCACACGGATAGGGAATCCGCCGCCGCAGTCGGCATAAATCCGGGAATCCAGCCCCATATCTCCCAGGGTTTCCTGATTCTGCCGCAGCAGCATGTGGAGATGAAGGCTGCTGGTTTCCATATGGGTCACCACATTCAGCTTCCGGTCCGCCAGAGCGTCCGTATAGGGGGTGATCCCGTCAAAGGCGAACTGATATACCGTCTGTCCGCTGTTCAGGCGGATCTTTAAAACCACAGGGGTATTGCGCCTCCGGGCTTCCATAACAATAATATTGCCCAGTTCCCAGGCGTCCCCATGGGTAAAATGGGAGAACTGAAGGATCTCTTCCTGCATCTCCAGCACTTTTAACAATTCCTCAATCGTCATACTCTCACCTTCCTGCTCATTCTGGTATTGGCATTATCAGTTTAGCATCTCAGCCCCGGAAAGTCAAACCGCGGCCCGGCCCGGAACCATTGACTTTACAGAAAAAACTGTATAAAATGAAAACGTTCCGGCAGTTGTCCAAAGCTGTCAAAGTCACTGAAAAAATCAATGCATATACAGGAGGATTTCCATGGAAAAAATCGCCAGCTTTACGATTGACCACATAAAACTGCAGCCCGGCGTGTACGTATCCCGCAAGGACCGCATCGGCGCCGAAACGGTCACCACCTTTGACCTGCGCATGACCTCTCCCAACGAAGAACCGGTAATGAACACTGCGGAGATGCACGCCATAGAGCACCTGGGGGCCACTTATCTTCGAAACGACCCGGAGTTCGGAGAAAAAATCGTCTACTTCGGCCCCATGGGCTGCCGCACCGGATTTTATCTTCTGATAGCAGGCGACTATACCTCCGAAGAGATTCTGCCTCTGGTGACCCGCACCTACGAGTTCATCCGGGATTATCAGGGCGAAATTCCCGGAGCTTCCGCCAAAGACTGCGGCAATTATCTGGATATGAATCTGAACATGGCCCACTATCTGGCCGGACGGTATCTGGATCAGGTGCTGCTGCATATCACCCCGGACCGGCTGGTGTATCCCTGCTAAAAACAGGACGGCGCCTGCCAGGGCAGGCGCCGGTTCGCACAGCTGTATCTTTTGCGGATCAGTCCGCGTATCCGTTGGGATTTTTGCTCTGCCAGTTCCAGGAATCCGCGCACATTTCTTCAATGCCGTACTGGGCTTCCCAGCCCAGCTCTTCTTTTGCCTTGTCACATTTGGCGTAGCAGACGGCAATATCTCCCGGACGGCGGCCCTGGATTTCGTAGGGCAGTTCATGGCCGCAGGCTTTCTCAAAGGCATGAATCACATCCAGCACGCTGTAGCCTTTTCCGGTTCCAAGGTTATAGATGGAAACCCCTTCTCTGTCCGCCAGCTTCTGAATGGCTTTTACATGGCCTTTGGCAAGATCCACCACATGAATATAATCTCTGACCCCGGTACCGTCGGGAGTATCATAGTCATTTCCAAACACGTTAATCTTCGGCAGTTTGCCGATGGCTACCTGTGCCACGTAGGGCAGCAGATTGTTGGGAATTCCCTTGGGATCTTCGCCGATCAGACCGCTCTTATGGGCGCCGATGGGATTAAAGTACCGCAGAAGGATCACGTTCCACTCCGGATCCGCCGTGTGGATATCCGTCAGCACCTGTTCCAGCATGGATTTTGTCCAGCCGTAGGGATTGGTACAGGTTCCTTTGGGACAATTTTCGGTGATGGGAATCTCCGCGGGATCTCCGTACACCGTGGCGGAGGAACTGAAGATAATGTTTTTGACGCCGTGATTCCTCATCTCATCACAGAGAATCAGAGTACCGGCCATATTGTTGTAGTAATATTCAATGGGCTTGCGGACAGATTCTCCCACCGCCTTCAGGCCTGCGAAATGGATCACCGCATCGATCTTCTCCTGATCAAAAATCTTCTTTACCCCTTCCCGGTCCAGCATATCTGTCTCATAAAAGGTGAGCTTCTTCCCTGTAATGTCCTCCACACGGTCCAGGGCCTTTTTGCTGGAATTATAAAGATTGTCCATAACCACAACCTCATAGCCTTCATTTAACAGTTCCACACAGGTGTGGCTTCCGATATATCCGGCGCCACCGGTCACTAAAATTCTCATGGCTTATTGTCCTCCTTCAATTATGAACCTGCAAGCCGGGCTGCCTGCCCATGCCGGTACTTTTTCCTAGATTATAATCCAGCAATTTCTCCTTGGCAAGGGGGTAGGTAAAATTTTACTAAAATTTTTACTTCCTATATTCCAAAATCTATAGCGTACCGAGAACAGCCTCAGAAATCCTCTTCCAGCAAGGCCTGTACCGCCGGGAACATGGCCACGCTGCGCCGCAGGATCCCCTGCATGCAGGCAATGGCAATGCCGTAGTTCGTCATGGGAACTCCCTGATCCGCCGCAGTCTTCAGCCGGTACTGCATCTCCCGTTCATTGAGGGTGCATCCCCCGCAGTGGATCACCAGCCGGAACCCGGAAAGATCTTCCGGGAACTCCCGGCCGGAGGTAAACACAAACTCCGGCTTTGCACAGGTATATTTCCGGATCATAGCCGGAAGTTTTTCTGTGCCGATATCCCCGCACTGGCGGTGGTGGGTGCAGCCCTCGGCAATGAGAACCCGATCCCCGGTCCGGAGCTTTTTCAATTCCGCCGCCCCCGCCGCGGCCTGGAAAAGATTCCCCTTATAGCGGGCAAAAAGAATGGAAAAGGAAGTCAGGGGAATCTCCGGGGGTGTCGCCGCAGCCACTTTTCCGAAAACCTGGCTGTCCGTGATCACCAGGGCAGGCCGCTTCTTCAGTTCTGACAGGGTGTCCGCCAGTTCATCCTCCTTTACCATCACCGCCCGGGCCCCGGCGTCCAGGATATCCCGAATGGCCTGCTGCTGGGGCAGGATCAGCCGGCCCTTGGGGGCTGCCTTGTCAATGGGAATCACCAGCACCACAAAATCTGAAGGCTTTATAAGATCTGCCACTAAATGCCTCTCCTGCTCCTTCTGTCCCGCAAGACTCCCGATCTCCTCTTTCAGTTCCCGGATCCGCCAGTTGTCCCTGGCGCTGACCAGCAGGAATTTTCCTTCCTGCTCTGCTGTCCGCCCCAGTGCTTCCTGCTGCTCTAGGTCCAGAAGATCCGCTTTATTAAACGCAATCAGATACGGGATTTCTTTCTCCCGGAACAGCTCCAGCAGAACCTTCTCCGATGGCCCGAGGCCCTCCCCGGCGTCCGCCACCAGCACGGCCGCATCCACCCGGTTCAGCTCCTGCCGGGCCTTCCGCACCCGCAGTTCTCCCAGATCTCCCTCATCGTCCATGCCGGGGGTATCCACAATCACCACCGGCCCCAGGGGCAGCAGCTCCATGGCCTTGCGCACCGGGTCTGTGGTGGTACCTTTTACTTCGGAAACCACTGCCAGATCCTGGCCGGTAACACGGTTCACCAGACTGGATTTTCCCACATTTCTTCTCCCGAAAAAGCCGATATGCAGCCGCTCTCCGGAAGGCGTATCATTCATTCCCATATTTCTATCACCTCTCCCCATAGCCCAAATGCTTCAGGAAACCCTCCAGACCTTCCATAATATCATTATAGGTAGTCTCGAAATCCCCGGTATACCAGGGATCCGCAATATCCCTGGGGTGATGGCTGAAATCCAGCAGCAGATGAAGTTTATGCTCCGGATCCCGCCGGACAATGGCCATCATGTTCCGCAGATTCCAGGCATCCATGCCGATGAGGTAGTCGTATTTCCGGTAATCCTCCGCGCGCATGCGCACCGCCCGTTTCTCGGAGCAGGAAATTCCCAGCTCCGCCAGCTTTTTCCTGGTGCCCCGATGAACCGGATTGCCGATTTCCTCGGAGCTGGTAGCGGCGGACGCAATATAAAAATCATCGGCGGTGCCCCGTCGGCGGACCATGTCCTTTAACAGGAACTCCGCCATGGGGGAACGGCAGATGTTGCCGTGGCACACGAAAAGCACTCGTATCATATTTTAAAGTCCTCCTAATTTGCTAAGATTTGCCCTGTTTTGCCGCGATTTGCCGGGTATGTAGTTGCCGCCGAGATTGTTAAAACAATCACAGAATAAGCAAAACGGGGCAAATCGGGGCAAGTTGAGGCCGTCAATCGTAGTAAAAACGTAGTAAGAATGGGGGTGTGTTACTACTGCAGATATTATACTATAACCCATATCTCGAAACAACATAGAGCCATTTCGTTCATAGCAACCTTTATTTTTGATACAAAAGCCAGAAAGCAGAATACCTGATTGAGTACCTCAATCGACAGGTAGGAACAATTTTTCAAAACGACAGGCAGAAATTTCTATGTTCATTCTCCTTCCTACCATAAGTTGTCTATTACATAAATAAATCAATAAGTGTACGTATATGGTTGCACACAGGTTTTCATTTTCAGTTTTCCGAAATGCTGCTCCAATATTTCAATATATTCCTTCTTTATATACAACTCAGTTCCACTATATAATGGAATTGCATTTCCAGGATACTCGATGTCACCTTTATAACTCGATGACCATTTTTTCATAATAAAGATGATGTCATTTTCTTGATTAACGGCAATATATCTCCCCTGCCAGAAATCAAATTCAATATGAACATTAAACAGTTTAGAGACTGTCATTCTAGGCCACAGATAGTCTTCATCTTCTAATTCTCGATCTAATGTACTAATAAAATTAATCAGTGCTTCCGAATTATCTGAAATCATATAGATTTCTTCTTTTTCAACCGCTGTGGTTAAACATTGTTGGAATGGATTCTGATGTTCGTCATCATCCCCTCCTACTATTCCTTGATATGCCAATACCAAAGACAACTGTTTATAATCAATACGTTTTCTTGTTTCAGAGCGTCCGATTAAAATGTAATCATCCTCATTATTTTTGAGTAAAGGCTCACACGAATTATTTTTATCATACAGATGATTTTGGGGTTGCATCTCACGACATTTAAATAATCTATACATTCCCTGATAGTCAGGCATCAATCGGAATAAATTCTGTGGAATCAACTCGGGTTTCTTGTCAAAAAATGCTTTTTCAATGATTGCATGGAGCGCATATTGAATTACATATGATTTGTACTCGGTATTTGTTTCAGGAATCTTACTTGATCCCCCAACAAAATCTTGTATTTTATCATTCAGCCTCCTTGATGTATGTAGTTTTTCATAGAGTTCTACATAGTTAATACCACAAGTCTTGACCACCTGCATAATCGGATCTCGATATACTGAATTCTTAGCATATTCATCAACTCCTTCTCGAATCTTTTCTTCCCCGAGATCATATAGTTGTTCTGCTAAATAAAATTCAATATCTTCCTGTTCCATATAATCAGGTGAATGTTTATTAGCGCACTTTAAAAGAAAGCCCTTATATATTGTAAATTCCGAAAAAACAACATCCAAAAGCAAATTTCCAGTTGGATAAACCGTATTAATTGCATTTACTATTCGTTCTCTATCCAAATCTTTCAGACAATAACCATAACATCTTACTAAATCTGCGATTGCTATTTGTGTCACAAGATTATATTGTTCATAATGTTCTACACAAAATACTATCGATCCTGTGAATTCTGAAAAATCCCCTTCTTCAGCAGCATTTGCCAAATATGCATAAGCTGCCAAAAACGCTTCCTTACCTCCATCAATGAACCTCATTAATAAGCAATTACGTAGTCCTAACTGTTCATCCGTTTCTTCCAAAACATTATCAATAGGATATTGATCAAGATTCGGAAAACGAAGCTTCATAATATCAAATGCACTTCTCCAAATCGTAATAATACTATCCTTATCAAATCCAAACGCAAAAAGTGCATCCAAAAGACCTTTTGTAATTCTACCCGAATGCGAAATAATAACTTCGGGTAATTCACGATAAAACGTATCACGAGCCACATCAGAACTTAGTCGTATACTATTGAGAAATTCATCTTTATCAACTAAAGAACTTCCCCATTCATATGAGTAAAGGTACATCAACATATGAATTTCTGACAGTTCTTTATCATCCAGTTCCAGCTGCCCAATAATTTGTAAAACAGTATTCTTATGTTTCTGACTATACCTCCATCCACCAACTCTAGTAATTATGAATCTCAATATCTCAAGTAAAGTATCTTTATCATTCTGATAATTCTTAAGAAATTCACAGATATCTTGTATATCTCGCTCAATCAAATCATGTGTTTCAAACCATTTCTTTACATCCTCTGGGGTTGAAGCTTCAAAATGAGTTTGAGTGTCTTCAAATACATCCCTTGTTTTCTTATCATCTTTGTTGTCCATATTTCCAGATTTCTTTATATGGAAATATTCTATATACTGTGAAACATCAAATCCTGCTGACTCGACTGTTAACAAGAATTCTTTGATACTTTCGTCTTTCCAAGAATCATTGTCGGGCCAAGAGCTATCAAGGATATTGAATCTTGAAACAATGTTAACAACAAGTTCATTCATGCGCCACTTGATCAGCAATTTTCCATCGTTGGTTGTTTCTTCGAATATACGTTTCAACATTCTGAATACAGATATGGCTGCATCAATTATTCTTGGGCTTGTATCATTTGGAAGTGACTCAATTAATCCAATTACAATATCCAAATAATTAGGATCATTGCAATACTTCCCTATAGCAGAACGTAACATACGCTCTATAATCCAGCTTTTTCCATACCTGATTTGTAATTCAAACAGAAATACAAGCGCATACCTCGAATCTGTCTCAAGCAATTTATCAAACCAGCGGTTTAGGAAGTGCTTTGTTTCTCTTCCATCAGTATGATTCAAAAGAGCTATTGTCATTTTCGTTATTGTATCGCGTTCCTTTTCTGGATTTTCTGCAACAGATTCAAAAAATATGTTATAAGAATCCATAACCTGCTCCAGAATAATATCCTTGTGAAATCCATATGCTACAAGATAACGTGTACACAAATCAAAATACTCTAAAGCCTCAGACTGATTATACTTTGAAATAAGACTTACAAATCGGAGCTTTGCCGCAGCTATGCAGTCATATACCTCATTCTTTTCTATATTCTTCTGAATTCTTAATAAATAAGGTTTTACAATTTCATAATTATCAATAGTCAGAAAACGAGATATTAATTCTAAAAATTCAGCATCGGTTAATGGACCTCCCATGCTATGATCTAAACTTGTTCCAGTTTCATTATCAAGCCGCTCAAGAATATCTAATGCTTTTTCCAGATCCTCTACTTCTCCATTTTGGGAAATTAATTTTACCGCCCGTTCATATGACCTTGTCAATTCATTCTTGAGAAAATACAAATCGCAGGTACGAGGTTCTCCCTTAAAAACTTCTGTATCCTGTAGCAGTAGTTCCAGATTAGTAATCGCTGATTCACAAATGAACTTAGAATCCATCTGTGCTGTATGCGCACACAATTCTGCCATCTTGACAGAATAAATTATCCAATTATAGAACCAGTTAATATTTTCACATTCGGCAATGACTACCTCTATAGCTTCTCTATTTCCCTGCTCAGAGAGATAATATATTTTCGAGAATAAATCCTTGAAAATTTTGATATCTTCTTCTCCTGGCATCTTCATTTTTTTGATTTTTTCCCAGTTTCTAATGGTGGTTTCAAATGAGACATCAGTTTGCGGATAATATCCAGTTTCAATATATGAAAGATAGTTCTTCCAATGAATCAATTGTTGCTCCTCCGCAATTGAAGTGATTGCATCAAATCCTATATAGTCCTCTAGCTCATTATATGCAATCTCAATACATTGGCTTCTTATCGAACCCTTTTCTTTTTCTATTGCCTCCATAAGTTTAGGAATAATATTAATTCCTTGCTCATCTAGATGATATCTGAAATAGTATTTAAAATCCTCAATCTTATACTGTTTAGCACCTGTATCCAAATACAGTTCCCACCAAGGTGTAATGCCAGCTTTCGAAGAAATATAACATGCCAGTCTACCCGTATCCTTATCAAATGTTGGCTTCCCATCAATCTGCATTAACTGATTTAGTTTAGAAGCTCCTTTTATATCACATATTGCTTGGAAGTATTCTTCACCGGTACTTTCGAATTCGTTCATATCATCAAGCATTGCCAACAATTCACCAGCGGTTACCAACGCAACTAAATTTCTGCTCCTCCCTGCGCTACGAATAATACAATTTAGATTCATTTTTATACGTTTTCGAGAATAACCTTCTGAAACTGATTTAAGAACAAATTCTTTCTCAATCAAATCTGTATTTTCATCATCTCGCTTGATTTTATAAAGCAATTCCGTAAGATAATAATATGATTTATCAAATTCAAAAAATGGTTTTTTCTGTAACCAATCAACGAGAATACCATAAACATTTCTTTCTAAATCAACCTTTTTATCTTTTAATGATGATAACACAAATCGGCGGAAACTTTCGTGATAAATTGAAAAACCTCCGCTTATAATATTTTCAATCAATAATGGATGAAGCACCGATATATCTTGTTCTACAAATTCTCCATCTCCAGTAATCTCCATCAAATCATTTAGACTGAGATAGAAATCTGCTCCGCAAAGTGCATTAACCGTGCGATTGTTATGAACCTTTGTATATAGATAGGAATAATACTTAGACAGACTGATATCGTAATCAGGTATTTCGTCTATTAATTCTTTATTTACATCTAAATTTCGTAACTGACGCAATATATAATTAAGGTATAGAGCATTTCCCTGAGATTTCTTAAGTAGGTAAGCACTTATTGATGAAACATCATCGTCTTCAATAGTATCATCATTAATCTGAAAAGTCGTCATCAATGATTTTGCTTGTTCAATTCCCCATGGTTCAATCTCCAACACACTGTAGTTTTTGTTCTTAAACGCCTTCATTTCTTCTATTGGTTGTGATGATATTAGAACATAGCAGTTATCAGGAAAATGAATTTCCAACAGTTCAGAAATGATTTCAGTTTCAGAGCGCGAAATAAGATCTTTGTGTAACTCATATTCTCTGGATATATGGTCAAGACCATCTACTACTAAATAGAATCCTTCGTCAATGAAACAAAGCAGATTTTCAAGCTCTGCTTTATCAGCACCAAAGATTGTATTTTTATGCGCAACTAATTCCGGACATTGTTCCACAATCTGTGAAATTAGATTCCCATATAAGGAAGCGACACGTATTCTCTCAAGGCCATTTGTATCCTGTAACGATTGAAAACAATTATAATGTATAACTTTACTATCATCGTTCTTGAGTTTATCTATGTATTCATCGACAAGCCAAGACTTGCCTGATCCAGGATTGCCAATAATAATGACACGTTTTGAATCATGAATGGTTCTGTGTAGCCTTTCAAGCTCATCACCAAGTATAATCTGATGTGCTGAATCCACCGGAAATCTTTGATCAAATTTCCCGTAATCTGTTATTAGTCCAAGGCGTCCCATTAATGTATTAGTATAAAGTCTATTCCCCCTCGCTCTAGAATGCTTCACTTCTGTTGCAAGTTTATAAATAACATCTTCTACGTTGAGACCATCATTTGGATAAATGCCCACGCCCAGTTTCTCAACTTGTCTAATAATCACATTTTCGATGCCACCAGGATTCTTTAAATCGAGACTTGCCTTAGGCATTTCTAGAATAATCGTAAATTCATTACAAAACGATAAAAAGTCTTTTCTATCGATATTCCTTTCTTTAATCGCCGTATTAAACTTCCTCCACGTTTTGGGAGGCAGTTTCCCTTCCGGCCAAAACAAATTTCCGTCAAACATAAATGCAATCGTTGAAAAGGGTAGAGATTGATCTTGAATAGGCTTTAAAAAGTTTATAATCGGATCATCATCAATAGGTCTGTTCCACGCGAGGCATAACTTTATCTTAGTATCATTTTCAGATTCTTTTCTCGTTTTCCAAGAAGTAAACAGATCGCACAATGCAGTATCATGTCCATTACCATTTGCGAAGTCATCTTTAGTAAGTTTATGGGAGCTTTCACTATCGGAATACTTAATCTGAAATTCAGTGGTATTATTAGGCGTCTTTACCTTTAAATCGTCAAATTTATCTCCGCTGAAATCCTTACGATCAATAATTATTTCAGCATCTGTCTGCCTAAGCATCAGTTGTAGGATTATCGAAACAGTAAAATAATCTTGATATTCATATCCTTCATGGATTGGACTCTGCAATTAATGACCTCCTCACATCAACACTAAGCGAATCAAGTTTTTAATTTTCCCCTATCATCAAATCATAAGTTTCTTTTGCCCGTATAGCAAATTAAACCTCAAAATGACTTACTAACAATAATTTCTACAAATCTGATTTGTAATAATTATTCTACCACATTATAGCATATCATTTTTTGTTTTCCCATCCTATATTCAGAAACGCCCTGCTAAAGCAGAGCGCCTTCATTCTTTCCATATTATATTGCCCGGAACATTCTCTGTGAAACTGTCCCCTCTCCGTTTATCTTTTCCATTTCCTTTCTGGCATTCTCCAGTTCTTCCACCCGCTTTAATTCATCCACTGCGTCCTCCAGGCCCAGATGGGTATAGGTGTTCAGCGTTACACCAATATCGCTATGCCCCATCAGATACTGGAGCGTCTTTGGATTCATACCTGACTTCGCCATATTGCTGCAGTAAGTGTGACGGCAGACATGAGGGGTGATATTCGGCATCTGAACCCGGTAAATATCGTTGTA
>DVKB01000023.1 GCA_018716305.1 Candidatus Scatomonas merdigallinarum | reverse complement strand
GGCCACCCTTCTCCCCGGCACAGACCCCCGGGACTTCGGCGAGAACGCCGGCCTGGCCCAGCAGTACCTGTTCCACTACAGCCGCCTTCACCCCCAGCTGTTCCAGCAAAAAGCGGGATAAAAAAAGAGAGAGGAAAATTCCTCTCTCTTTTTTTACAGCTCCTCCCCCAGCAGCTCCACCAGCAGGGCGTTGGAGACCAAAAACCCCTCCGGGGTAAAGGCGATGCGCTCCCCATCCCCCCGCACCAGCCGCGCCGGGTAATTTTTGGCTCTTTCCCGGGCCCGGTCGAACAGGGCGCCCCCCTCTGCCCCGAACCGGGCCAGGCAGTCCTCCCGCACCAGCCCCCGGGAGAGCCGCAAATTCACCATGGCGAACTCCCCAAAGCCGCCGCCGGGCCCGTCGTCCACCGGCCCGGCCCCGTTTAAGAACCCCGCCAGGTCCCGGGGGTAGTAAAACCGCCGCCCCCCGAAGAAGGAGTGTGCCCCCGGCCCGAAGCCCACATATTCCTCCCCCCGCCAGTACAGCAGGTTGTGGCGGCTCTCCCGGCCGGGCTTTGCGAAGTTGCTGATCTCGTACTGCCCATACCCCCGCTTTGCCAGCTCCTCCACGGCGAAGAGGTACTGCTCCGCGGTACTGTCATCGTCGGGGACTTCCACCCCCTGCCGGGCAAAGGGCGTGCCGGGCTCCACCTTCAGGATGTACGAGGAGATGTGCTCCACCCCCAGCCCCGCGGCAAAATCGATGGACCGCCCCAATTTTTCCCGGGACCCTCCGGGCAGCCCCAGCATCAGGTCCAGGGAGATGTTGGAAAATCCCGCGGCCCGGGCGTCCTCCACCGCTCTCGCCGCCTGCCGTGGGGAGTGGGCCCGGCCCAGCAGCCGCAGCTCCTCCTCATTGGCCGACTGCAGCCCCATGGACAGCCGGTCAAACCCGGCCTCCCGCACTCCCTGAAAGAAGGCCCGGTCCACCTGGGTGGGGTTGGCCTCCAGGGTGACCTCCGCCCCGGGGGCCAGGGCAAAGCCCTCCTTCACCCCCTGCAAAAGCCGGGCCAGCCGCTCCGCCCCCAACAGGCTGGGGGTACCCCCGCCAAAGTATACCGTGGCGATCTCCCGCCCCCGCAGCTTCTCCCCCCAGGGGCCCATAGCCCGGAGGACGGCGGCCACATAGGCGTCCATCCCCTCCGGCGTCCCGGCCAGGGAGTAAAAATCGCAGTAGGGGCACTTTCCCCGGCAAAAAGGCACGTGAAAGTAAAAACCCAGCTTATTCATCCAGCTTCAGCACCGACATAAACGCCTCCTGGGGCACTTCCACGGTACCCAGCTGGCGCATGCGCTTCTTGCCCTCTTTCTGCTTCTCCAGCAGCTTCTTCTTCCGGGTAATGTCGCCGCCGTAGCACTTGGCCAGCACATCCTTGCGCAGGGCCTTCACCGTCTCCCGGGCAATGATCTTGGATCCGATGGCCGCCTGTATAGGGATCTCAAAAAGCTGCCGGGGAATCTCCTCTTTCAGCTTCTCGCACATCTTCCTGCCCCGCTCGTAGGCGGATCCCTCAAAAACAATGAAGGACAGGGCGTCCACCTCTTCTTTGTTTACCAGAATATCCAGCTTCACCAGGCTGCTCCGCTCATAGCCCAGCAGTTCATAGTCGAAGGAGGCATAACCCCGGGAACGGGATTTCAGGGCGTCGAAGAAATCGTAAATGATCTCGTTGAGGGGCAGGTGATAGTGAAGAACCGCCCTGGTCTGCTCCATATACTCCATGCCCTGGTACTGTCCCCGACGCTCCTCGCAGAGCTGCATAATGGGGCCGATAAACTCCGTGGTCACCATGATCTCCGCCTTCACCATGGGCTCCTCCATATAGTCGATCTCCGAGGGATCCGGCATATTGGAGGGATTGGTGAGATCCATGCAGGTGCCGTCGGTCTTGTGGATCTTGTAGATTACGCTGGGTGCCGTGGTGATGAGATCCAGGTTGTACTCCCGCTCCAGCCGCTCCTGAATGATCTCCAGGTGCAGAAGTCCCAGAAATCCGCAGCGGAATCCGAAGCCCAGAGCCGCCGAGGTTTCCGGTTCATAGAACAGGGAGGCGTCGTTGAGCTGCAGCTTTTCCAGGGCGTCCCGCAGATCCCCGTACTTGGCTCCATCCGCCGGATACATGCCGCAGTAGACCATGGGGTTGACTTTTTTGTATCCAGGCAGAGGCTCCCCGCAGGGATGGTCATCATCGGTGACTGTGTCGCCCACCCGGGTGTCCGCCACATTTTTGATGCTGGCGGTAATATATCCCACCATACCGGCGGACAGCTCCTCACAGGGGATCAGCTGGCCGGCGCCGAAATAGCCCACCTCCACCACTTCTTCCACTGCTCCCGTGGCCATCATGCGGATGCGGGTGCCTTTCTTCACGGTTCCCTCCATGACCCGGCAGGAGATGATCACTCCCCGGTAAGAATCGTAAAGAGAGTCAAAGATCAGTGCCTGCAGGGGAGCTTTCGGATCGCCTCCCGGGGCCGGGATCTTATTTACAATGGTCTCCAGAACCTCCTCCACGTTGAGTCCTGTCTTGGCGGAAATTCTGGGAGCGTCCTGGGCCTCAATGCCGATGACGTCCTCAATCTCATTGATGACCCGCTCCGGCTCGGCGCTGGGCAGGTCAATTTTGTTGATTACCGGGAACACTTCCAGATCGTGATCCAGAGCCAGATAGACATTGGCCAGGGTCTGGGCCTCGATGCCCTGGGCGGCGTCCACCACCAGCAGAGCCCCGTCGCAGGCAGCCAGGCTCCGGGAAACCTCGTAATTAAAATCTACATGGCCGGGGGTATCAATCATATTAAAAATGTACTCCTCCCCGTCTTTCGCCTTGTAAACCGTCCGCACCGCCTGGGCCTTGATGGTAATGCCCCTCTCCCGCTCCAGATCCATGTTGTCCAGCACCTGATCCTGCATCTCCCGCTGGGTCAGAAGGCCGGTCATCTCAATAATCCGGTCCGCCAGAGTGGATTTCCCGTGATCAATATGGGCGATAATACAAAAATTCCGAATCTTATCCTGCTTTATTTCCGCCAAGGCAGTTTCCTCCAAATCTCAGTAAAACATTCATCTGATTAGCTTTACTATTATACATAAGAATCAACTGCCCTGCAAGACCCTGTTCAGGATAAAAGCAAAAGGTTCCATGGCGTTCATGGCCTCCTCCAGGGTATTGGTCTGCGCCCCCACCTCCAGCAGCAGGGACCGGGGCCGCACATGGAGATTGTACCGGTATCCTTTCAGGTAAATGCAGCGGGTAAATTCCGGAAAGTACTGCTTCGCCTGGTATTCAAGCTGAAAGGAAAAAGCCAGATTGTCCTGGAGATTGGGATTGGGAAGGTACCCCAGCTCCCCGTTCTCCGCCGTCCGGGAAAGGCCGTTGAACAGCATGATCTTGGCCGCGGGCTTTCCGTTTATATCCGTCACCAGGCGGGTATCCTCGTCCACTCCGTCCCGGTGGAGGTCGATGACTACCTGAATGGAGGGGTGTTCCTCCAGAATCTGTTCTACCGCCGGCAGGGCGTAGTCGTAGGCTTTGCTCCGGTCCAGAACCCCGTTCACCAGATCAAAAGAATCCGTGCAGTGGATTACCTGATAGCCGTACTGATCCCGGAGGATCTGAGCCAGGTGTTCTCCCACGCCGATCACCGTGGTGTTCACATCTCCCTCCACAGAATCCGCAAAGCCCTCCTGGGCGTGGGTGTGGTAGATCAGAATCTGGGGCTGGCCGGAATCCTTTGCCATGGACAGATCTTTTGCCAGAAAGGTTCCCGCGTTGAGTTCCGCGGCGCTGGTCACCGTATTGGGGTCCACCACAAAAAATTCATTCAGCAGATATTGATAATCCTGCAGATTTTCCATGGGAATCTGGGCCACCGGCTGCAGTTCCGGCTCCGGAGAAGGAGCCGCTTCTTCCGCCGCGGCCTGCTCCCCCTGCTGCCTCTGATTCTCCTCCTCAGCGGCTTCACGGCTGTTTTCTTCCCGGATCCGCTCCGCGATTCTTCGCTCATTCTCCTGGATCATGGCCTGAATCGTGGTGTCGTCTTCTACCACTCTCTCCTTTGGCTCCTGACTTTGGGCGAAAGAAAAATACGGCAGCTGGCCGCGGGCGGATGCCTGAATCTCCTGGAGCAGGGTTCCCTGGGGTTCTTCGTAAACCGTCCCCGGCAGATACAGAGCCATGGCCTGCTCCCCCGCCTGCAGGCAGGCGGCCGCGGCCAGCGCCTTCCCTTTTTCCCACCCGTTTTCACGGAGGGCGGAAAATCCCCGGCCCATGAGATGCAGGCCCATGGCCGCGATACAGAAAACCAAAATTCCTCTGGTGCCCTTCTGTCCATCCCGCATGCGATCACCTCCAGGTTATATATGAGGACACCGCAAAGTCATGCCTGTCCTTTTGACCCCACGGACTGCTCCGCGCTTTGCGCTCTCACAATCCTGGTGTCATCATCATATGAAAGGATGACAGAAAATATGCCGGCAGGCACAGGCTCCTACCGCTGGGACAGAGCCAGGTTGATTCCCTCTGAAATTGTAAAGCTGAGCCGCGAGATGGTATCGTCAATATCTTTGGGCGTGACAAACATTTCCCGCAGGGATGGACTGATCAGCTCTGCCAGAAATTCGTCCAGCTCCGCATCCTCCAGGGATTCCAGCAAATCGGATACCGCGTCATGCACAATAGTCCCCGCGTCCACCACTGTGGGAATCCCGATCCCGATTACCGGCACCCCCAAAGTTTCCATGTTCAGACCGCAGCGGTAATTCCCCACCCCGGAGCCGGGAGAAATCCCCGTATCTGTCAGCTGAATGGTACAGTTCAGCCGCCGGGTACTCCGGGCTGCCAGAGCGTCGATGACCAGAATCACATCCGGACGGGTCTCCCGCACCACTCCCTGAAGAATCTCCTGGGTTTCCATGCCGGTCTGCGCCATCACCCCCGGCACAAGAGCGCTGATCATGGGCGTTCTTTCATCTCCCAGAGCCCTCTCTCCGTATTCCCTGAGAATGTGCCGGGTAATCCGCAGATGTTCCACCGCGCAGGGCCCCAGGGCATCCGGGGTAATCTTTCTGTTTCCAAGCCCCACTACCAGAACCGCGTCCTTTTTTCTGGGAAGCATTTTTTTCAGATGGGAGGCCAGTTCCCGGGAAACCTCCCGGTGAAATCCCCGATCCGGCACTTTCATATTGGGAGCCTCCAGGGTAATATAGGTCCCTTTGGGTTTTCCCATAGCCCGGGCTCCGGAATCCGTTTCGATTTTCACCACCGTAGTGGTAATCTCTTTTTCCCGGTTTTCCCTGCGATGGATCACCACTCCGGAAAGTTCTGCCTGATCCTTTTCATATTTCTCGCTGTTTTCCAGTGCCAGATCTGTGCGCACTCTGTATCGTTCCAACATGTCCGTTCTCCTTTGATATCCTCTGCCCGGACTCCGACGCCGGTTTCTGACTCATAGCTTTTACATTTTTCCCTGAAATATGTATTGACAAAGGCAGATAAATGGCATAGAATGAATAAGCATGTTTCGTCGGGGGTTTCCGTGTCTTCCCCGATGTAAAAATACAATGAAATTCAGAATATTGGAGGTGTACAGTTTGGCTAACATTAAATCTGCTAAGAAGAGAATCCTGGTAAACAGAACAAAGGCTGAGAGAAACAAATCCATCAAATCAGCTGTAAAGACATCCATCAAGAAGGTAGAGGCCGCCGTAGCCGCAAAGGATAAAGAGGCTGCAGCCGCTGCCCTGACAGCTGCTATCTCTACCATTGATAAAGCGGAGACCAAGGGTGTTTACCACAAGAACAATGCGTCCAGAAAAGTTTCCCGCTTAAGCAAAGCTGTAAACTCTATCGCATAAACGATCCAGAAAGCCCCGGCTGATACCGTCCAGCCGGGGCTTTTTTCTCTAAGCACTGTATTTTACCAGCATCAGCTCCACGCTCAGAGCATCGCTGAGCTTTCCTGTTTTTACCTCCGTCTCCGTCCGGGTAAAATTTTCCACCGCCTCTTCCAGTTCCTGTCTGGTATATCTTCTGGTCAGGGGAAGTATTTTTCGGACCGCGAAGGGCGCCAGGGCAGCCCGGGAGGCTATGGTCTTCTGGTCAAACCCGTCCTCCGCCAGTGTTTTCACCAGCAGAAGCTGATGAAACTGCCGGGCCATAAGATACAGGATCCTCATAGGCGGCTCCTTCAGGGCGAGAAGATCGTAATACAATTTCAGCGCCTCCTTCTGCCGTTTCTCAGTCATCGCCCGGATCATGTCAAAAATACGGTTGGAAATCTGAGTCGTGCAGACCGCCTCAATATCCTCCCGGGCAATGACTTCTCTGCCCAGGGTATAGTCCAGAAGCTTCTGCAGTTCCATATGGATATTTCCCATATCGCTCCCGGTTTTTTCAAGAAACAGTTCCATATCCGGGCGGGTGATCTTTTTCTTTTCCCTTTTCAGGATCCCCAGAACCCAACGCATCAGGTCGTCCTCCTTCTGGACGCCGAATTCCGTAACCAGTCCGGCCTTCTGGACCCCCTTGTACAGCCGGCTTCTTTTGTCCGCCTCCTCCTCCACAAAAATCAGCACCAGATAGTCCGGCAGGGCAGCGGTATAATCCGCCAGCCGGTCCGCTTTTGCCTTAAACAGGCCGGTATTTTCCAGAAGAATTACCCGGTGATCCGCGAAAAAGGGAACGGTCTCCGCCAGATCGATGATCTGTCCTTCATCCAGCCCTTTCCCCTCAAAACGGGCAAAGTTCATGGTGTCCCCCTCCGGAACCAGAGCATCCAGAAGTTTGTTCCGATACTGCTGTTTCAGATAGGCCTCCGGACCATACAGAAGATAGGCCCTGTGGAATGTTCCGTTTTTAATGTCATCCAGAATTTCTTTCACTTTCTTCGCTCCTGTCTGAAGCGGCGGCTCCACTGCCGGTTCAGACTGATAAAATCTCCAAGGGCCTTCCGGCCGATGCGGAAGATCTTTTTCAGATTGATGGAATTCACTCCTCCCTGGCGGGGGCGGAAGGTAATAGGCAGCCAGGCCACCGGCTGTTTTTGCTTTACATAAGCCACCGACAGCAGCACATTGGAGAGGGGCGCGTTGTCCGGAATCAGCTTCAGATTTTCCCTGAGCTGCCCGGCCTCCATCAGGCGGTACGGAGTATTGGCATCCTTCACAGACACATGGAAGCAGAGCCGGAGCACCATCCGCAGCACTATGGTCACTATCACCCTGGAACATCCGTCCTGCCGCCCGCTCCGCCAGCCGATGACCATGGCGTATTCTCTCCGCCGGTTCCAGAACGCTTCGAACTCCTCCGGCCGGGTCTGCCCGTCGCTGTCTGTCTGAAATACGTAGTCCGCCTTGTTTTGGACCGCATAGCGGTATCCCCGAAGCACAGCGCCTCCATGGCCCCGGTTTTCCTCATTCAGGTGGACCAGCAGCGGATGTCCGGCGGCGTACTCCTCCAGAATCCTTCCGGTACTGTCCCGGCTGCCGTCGTTGACCACCACCAATCTGGATCTGCCTGCCCCCGGATGCGCTTCCACCACCGGATACCATTCATCCAGCACCTTTCCTATATTTGCTTCTTCATTATACGCGGGAATAATAATATATAAACTACCCATAACGGATATAGAATACCATATTCTGAAACATCGGTCAAAAGTTATTTTGCCTTGCCCCGCGAAAGGCCCTGACCCGGACCCTGCCGTTTTCTACGGTAACCCGCACTGCTCCCTGTTCCCCGGTGGTAAAAATTTCTCCTCCCGCTTCCCGGATCCGCTCCAGTACTTCGGGATGAGGATGGCCGTAGACGCTGTGTTCCGGCACCGAAATCACGCAGATTTCCGGCCGCACCGCGTCCAGGAACTCCTTTCCCGTAGAATTGCCGGAACCGTGGTGCGCCACTTTCAGATACTCGCAGGGACCCAGCCGTCCCAGCAGCTCCTGTTCCCCCTCCCCTTCCAGATCGCCGGTCAGCAGCGCGTCAAAATCTTTCCACCGCACCTTCAACACCAGGGAAGCGCTGTTTTCTTCTCCTTCCGCCGGTTCCGCTCCCGCTTCCGGCCAGAGAATTTCCATGGCGCATTCCCCGGAACGGACACGGTCCCCCGCCTTCAGATACCGGATGGGAATTCCGGCTTTTCCGGCTGCCCGGGCCAGTTCTCCTTCGCTCTCTTTTCCCCGCATCCATTCCGGAAGCAGCAGGCGATTTATGGAAAGCTGTACCTGCCGCTCTCCCACAGCCTTCAGAAGCTCCAGGATCCCGTTGATATGATCCTGATCCGGATGGGTAATAAAAATCCCTTCTATCCTGCTGATTCCCTGCTGCTTCAGATAGGGAAGAATCCTGTACTGCCCTACCCGGTTTTCACTGCTGCTTCCTCCGTCCACCAGAAAACAGGCTTCTCCTGTCTGCAGAACCAGACAGTCCCCCTGCCCCACATCCAGCGCGGTAATGGAAAATTCCGGCGCCGCCCTGGCAAAAAGCAGGATCCACAGCAGAAGCAGGCTTCCTGCAGCCGCCAGTCTCCGGCCTTTTTCTATTTTCTTTCTCTCTCTGCCAAGCCAGAATACCAGCAGTGCCAGCCCGGCGCATACCGCCCCGATCTGCCATATCTCTGGCTGTCCGCAGATCCACAGTCCTCCCGGCAGAAACCGCAGGGGCTCCATAAGTTTTTCCGAACCTGTCAGAAGCAGCGCCGGCAGGAACAGGACTGTTTTCCCCAGCGCCGGCAGAAACAGGCCCAGGACACATCCTGCCAGCCCCAGCATCATGACCGGCCCCATCACCGGAAGCAGCAGCAGGTTCATCCACACTCCCCACAGAGGGATTTCATAGAACCAGAAGGCGCTTAAAGGCAGGGCCGTCAGCCACACCGCTCCGCAGGACACCAGGGATTCCAGCGCCTTTCTCCGGTACCTGCAAAAAACAGATCCGGGTTTTTTCCGTTCCGGCAGCAGCCGCAGCATAGCAGGACTTACCAGTCCGATCCCCAGCACCGCTGTAAAAGAAAGCTGAAATCCGCTGTAAAAAAGATACCCGGGCTGTTCCAGAAGGATCAGGATTCCGGAAAGCGCCAACGCGCAGAGCATATCGTAGCTGCGTCCCAGGAGCCGGGCCCCCAGTCCCGCGGCAAACATAATGTAGGCCCGGACAGTAGCGGCCTGTGCTCCCGTAAACAGGCAGTACCACCCCATACAGGCTGCCGCGGCGGCGATGGGGATCACCTTGCCTGGAAATACTCTGCGGGTCAGCCGGAACACCGCCATCCCCAGACAGCTGATATGGCTTCCGGATATAGAAAGAATGTGATATAAAGACCCGAATTTAAAATTCAGGCTGCTCTCCTCCTCCAGAAGGCTCCTGTCGCCCCAGAGCATGGCAGCCAGTATCCCCGCCGGTTTTTCCGGCACCAGTTCCGCTGTCCGGGCCGTCAGTTTTTCCCGCAGCCGGGCCATATGTTCCTTCAGCCAGTGCTCCGGTTCCTTCAAAAGCTTCAGGGATTCCCCCCACATGCAATAATAAATGCCCTGGCAGGCGTAATATTCCCTGGCATGAAACTGTCCCGGATTTCCCGGCTCTTCCGGCTGCTCCAGCGCCCCGGACACCTCCAGGATTCCTCCCACCGGATATATCCTGTCGGTCTGTGTTATAATATAAATTTTGTGTAAAGGGATTTGTCGATTTTGAACAATCAGAAAAGATGGATTCAGATAGTAGCGGACGGCATTGGCCGTTTTTTCCCGCCCTTGGATTTGGCCTGTCACATGTACGGTCTCACCCGTCCGCACAGCGGAACGGATTTCCGACCTGCCGGCAGGCTTCCCCCACAGGGGAACTCCTGCCAGCTTCATCAGAAAGATCAGAATCATGAGGCCTATGCACGCCAGGCATAAAGGCCTTTTTTTCATAAATTTTATTCCTCCAGGATCAGCCTGGTATTTTCCTCATACAGCCGGTCCAGACTCATAGCGTCGCGGAACATTACATCGCTTTTTCCGTTGACGGAAAACTGCACCCTGCTCACATGGCAGGTTTCCGCCAGCGAGTTGGCAATGGCGTAAATTGTAATCTCAGGTTCAATGTCAAGGGGAGGGTTCACAAAGGTCTCATCGAAATTTACATAGCAGATCCCCTCGGAGACGGTAACGCTCAGTATCTTCAGCTCCGGAGGCAGAACCGCGTAGTGCCCTGCCTGCGCCGGACCCTTTACCAGCTGCTCTACCACCACTCTCTCCAGGGGAACATTGGTGCTGTAGTAAATATTCCGCTGCTCCGCCGTCAGGCCGTCCCCGCTCTCATTGGCAAAATAAAGAGTCATGGTGGCATTCTCATAGGTATTGATCTCTTTTCCGGAATTTTCCACAAAGCTGTCATTATCCAGAAGGCCGACTTCCTCATTCTGCGAATTCCGCAGGGGAAGTCCCTCCACCAGAATCCTGATTTTTGACACCTGCTCCACCTGGAGAAACGTCCGCACCAGCCCGGCGCGGACCAGAATTTCCCGGGAGGTACTCATATCTTCGTAGGAGCCGCTCATATCCAGGTTCAGGATTCCCTCTTCCGTGAACCGGACCGACTCAATGGACACATCCTCCGGAAGCAGCCCCATACAGTCCTCCCGCTCCGCTTCCCCTTCCGTCGCTTTCGCCAGCTCCAGACACAGTTCCTCTGGCGTCTGGCCTGCAGGCTCGTAAGGTTCCCGGACCAGCTGATTCATTTCCCGGTTTAGATAGTAGAGGTAGTATTCTCCCTTTTCACTGCCGCCTCCGCCGGAACATCCGGCCAGCCCGGCAGCCAGCAGACATGCCAGAAGGCATGCCAGAATTTTTTTCATACCCCTGCCCTCCTACGCGATGTATACCAGGGGAATCCGCACCGAAAAGGTGGTCCCCTCATTTTCTTTGCTGTAGACCCGGATGGCGCCCCGATGCATCACGATGGCGCTTCTGGTAATCGCCAGCCCCAGGCCGGTGCCGCCGATCTCCCGGGAGTGGCTCTTATCCACCCTGTAAAATCTTTCAAAAATGTGATTCAGGGATTCCTCCGGAATGCCGATTCCGGAATCTGCCACCGTCACATAGAAATATTTGTGATCCGCATTCAGGGAGACCCTTACCCAGCCGCCCTCCGGCCGGTTGTATTTGATGGCGTTTTCCACCAGATTGGAAAAAGCCAGGGTCAGTTTGGTAGCGTCCACCTCGGCGTTCACCGGACGGAAGCTGTCCAGGATCAGTTCCACCTGCTTCTTCCCGGCAATGGGCCGCAGACGCTTCAGCACCAGTTCCAGCAGATCATTGATATTTACCGTCTCGATATTCAGGTCTGAGGCTTTTTTATCCATCTTCACCAGGGAAAGCAGATCCGTAATAATGGAATTTTCCCGGTCGATCTCTTCCGAAATATCGCGCATAAATTCCTGATACTGCTCAATGGGGACATTCTCCTGCACGTTCAGAGAATCTGCCAGCACCTTCATGGAGGCCAGGGGCGTCTTCAGCTCGTGGGACACGTTGGATACAAACTCCTGCCGGGAGTCGTCCAGGGTCTTGACCCGGGCCAGCATTTTGTTGAAAGCGTCGGTGATTAACTCTGTCTCCAGGTAATCCGGAACGGAAATGCTCTCGTCCAGATATCCGTCTGTCAGCTCCTCAATGGAGCGGGTGATCTTCTGGAAAGGCTTCACCAGGATCCCGGACAAAATGTAGCTGAAAACCAGGATCAGGATTACCAGAATCCCCAAGATCATCGTTCCCCTCTGTTCCAGCATATCCTTGCTGTCATTGATCTCCACCGTGGAAACGCTGATGAGCATCACGCCGATGATTTCTTTGTCCGCGGATTCCGGGTCAGAAATGGGAACCGTCATTTCAATGTACTGATTTCTTTTGTCGTACTGGCTGGTATCCTGTCCGTTAAAACAGTTGATAACCTCTTTGGAGATCAGATACTTGCCCCGGTCCAGTTCATAGGTATCTTTAATCACCTCATAATCCCGGTTAATGATCAGGATCCTGCCCTCGTAGATATTGGTCAGCATGCTGATCTCGCCGTTGATCACCGCATTGCTCTGATCCTCCATATATCCCAGCTGCACCAGCTGGTTGCTGATGATATTGCTCTGATTCTGAATGATGATGGTTCTCTGTGACAGCGCCCGGTCCTCATAACTCTGAACGATGACATTTTCCACCACAATGCTGGGAATGATTCCCATGAGCATGACGATGACCATAATGCGGAACCGCACGCTGCGCAGAAATTTCCACCTGTGTTTCCCCTTAGCCCTGGAAATAATAACCAACTCCCCACTTCGTATGTACGTATTTCGGATCGCTGGGGTTTTCCTCGATCTTTTCCCGGAGCCGGCGGATGTGTACGTCCACCGTCCGCACATCTCCCGGGTATTCGTAGCCCCATACAATATTCAGCAGATTTTCCCGGCTGTAGACCTTATTGGGATTAAAAGCCAGCAGTTCCAGCACATCAAACTCTTTTGCCGTAAGATTGATCTCCCTGGAGCCGATAAAAACTCTGCGGCTGTCGCAGTCCAGCTTCAGATCCCCTACCTGGACGACTTTTGCCTTGGTCTCCGCCTGGGCCGGACGGGAGGTCCGCCGCATGATGGCCTTGATCCGGGCCTTTACTTCCAGAATATTGAAAGGCTTCGTAATATAATCATCCGCCCCGTACTCCAGTCCCAGAATCTTGTCCATATCCTCGCCCTTGGCAGTAAGCATGACTATGGGTACATTGGAAAATTCCCGGATCTGCTGGCAGACCTCCAGCCCGTTCAGCTTGGGCAGCATCAGATCCAGCAGGATTATATCGTATTCCTTTTCTCTTGCCATATTCAGAGCTTCCTCGCCGTCATAGGCGCACTCTACCTCCATCCCATCCTGCTCCAGAGAAAAACGGATTCCTTTTACAATTAATTTCTCATCATCTACAACCAGTACCTTTTTTGCCATCTCGTTCTCCTATACCTCGATCTGGTCCTTGATTTTTTCAAAGACTTTTTCCTTGATGCCCTCCACCTGCTGAATTTCTTCTGTATTTTTAAATCCGCCGTGTTCCTCCCGGTAGGACAGAATGGCGTCCGCCTTGGCCTCCCCGATTCCCGGCAGAGTCATCAGGGTTTCCCTGGAGGCAGTGTTCAGATTTACTTTTCCGCTGCCGGTTTCCGCCTCTCCCTCCACGGGAACTGCCGCCGCTTCCTCCGGCGTCCAGACCGTGACCTGCTGGCCGTCCTCCAGGATCTCCGCCTGATTCAGCCTCTTTTCATCCGCGTTTTCCGTCATGCCCCCCGCCGCCGCTATGGCCTCATAGACCCGGCTGCCCGGGGGAAGTTCATAGACGCCGGGCTTTTCTACTGCCCCGCATACATAGACAAAAATCGCCTGCGGTTCCGGACCTTCCTCTTCCGGGGCGCTCTCTGATATGGAACTGTCCCCGTATTCTGATCCGGACTCTGTCTCTGAAGAGGCGGCGGTCTCATAGATCGTCCCCTCTTTCCCGCAGGCGGCAGATAAACTCACGCATGCTGTCAAAAGCATCACACAAATGTATTTACTTATCATTCTGCATATCTCCTATAGCCAGACTGCTATAAGGTCCCTGTTCTATGCATAACTTAGTTTTATTATAGCGAAGTTTGATTTCAAATACAAGAAGAACTATTTCCATTTAAACACCACAATACCGGCGGCGGCAACTGCCAGGCCTATGAGTTTTCTCCACTCAAAGGGCTGTTTTTCCACTCCGAACAGGCCGGCCAGTTCCGCCACATAGGAGACCGTCAGCTGAGCCAGAACAATCAGCATGGCAGCCCGGGCCGGTCCCAAGGCCTCCGTTCCCTTGATCACTGTAATGGTGATAAAAGCTCCTATAACGCCGCCTAAAAGCGCGTACTTGTGATCTATCTTCCAGAGGACCCCGATACTCTCCCGGCCGGTCATAAGCCAGGCAGCCGCGCAGACTGCCAGGGCCGACAGCTGTACCCAGCCTGCCGCCACCCAGATACTGGTCTGCTTTGTCACCTCTGTATTAAAAATTCCCTGAATACTCATGAGCGCTCCGGAAACCAGAGCGATTATAATTCCCGCCATAAAACCGCACTCCTTTTTCCTATCAGTCTGTCTGGGAAGGGCGCGGTCTATACATCATCCGCTTTACAGGGAAGCTTCCAGCTTCTCCGCCATCTCGTCTACATCTTTCTCCGCGATAATCAGCGGAGGCACCAGCCGCAGCACATTGTTCTCCGCGCTGATAACCACCAGGCCGTTTTTCAGAGCATTTCCCACAATTTCTCCCACAGGCCGGCCTTCCACCATGAGACCCTGCATCAGGCCTTTTCCTCTTCTTCCGGAGAAACAGTCATATTTCTGTACCAGCCCCTCCAGTTTCTGTTCCAGATAGGGGGTAATCTTCCGCACATGCTCCACAATTTCCAGAGATTCAAAAAGGTCAAAGACTGTGCTCACCGCCCGGCAGGCCAGAGGATTTCCTCCGTAGGTGGTTCCGTGGTCTCCGGGAACCAGAGAATGCTCCGCCGTCTTCTCATTCAGCACAAAGGCTCCCACGGGAATGCCGCAGCCCAGGGCTTTAGCGCAGGTCATAATATCCGGTTTCACCCCGTACTCCTGCCAGGCGAACATAGATCCCGTCCGGCCCATGCCGCACTGGATCTCATCCAGGATCATAAGAATGTCCCTCTCATCGCAGAGCTTCCGGATTCCTTCCAGAAATTCCCGTGTTCCAGGAAAGATGCCGCCCTCCCCCTGAACCGTCTCCAGGATAATGGCGCAGGTCTTGTCCGTAACCTGTGCTTTCACACTGTCCAGATCATTAAAATCCGCGAAACGGATGCCTCCGATCAGAGGTTTAAAAGGCTCCTGATAGTGGTCGTTGCCGGTGACAGACAGGGCACCCAGGCTTCTCCCGTGGAAGGACTGCCTCATGGCGATGATCTCGTGGTCCGTGGATCCGTCCCGGAGGTAAGCGTACTTTCTGGCCGCCTTAATGGCCCCCTCAATGGCTTCGGTGCCGCTGTTGGTAAAAAAGACTTTGCTCATGCCGGAGGCTTTCACCAGTTTTTCCGCGGCTTCCGCCTGGGGCACATTATAATACAGGTTGGAGGTGTGGATGATCTTGTCGATCTGATCCTTCAGGGCCTCCCGGTAGGCGGGATTTCCGTAGCCCAGAGCGTACACGGCGATGCCCGCGGCGAAATCCAGGTACTCCTTCCCGTCGGCATCATAGAGGCGAACGCCCTCCCCCCGTTCCCAGACTACCGGAGCCCGGTTGTAAGTATGCAGCAGGTACTGCTCTGATTTCTGAATGCACTCACTGGTTTTCATTGTAAAATTTCTCCTCATCGTTTTTCAGGATCGCCGTTCCGATTCCTTTGTTGGTAAAGATCTCCAGCAGCAGACAGTGGGGAATCCGCCCGTCCAGAATATGAACCCGAGATACCCCGTTGTTGATGGCGTCGATGCAGTTCTGCAGCTTAGGGATCATACCCCCGCCCACATGGCCTTCCGAGATCAGCCTGGCCGCCCCCTCCAGGGTCAGCTCGGAGATCAGGCTGGAGGGATCGTCCTTGTCGGCGTAAACCCCTTCGATATCTGTCAGGAATGCCAGCTTCTCCGCGTTCATGGCCTCGGCAATGGCGCTGGCGGCGTCATCCGCGTTGATATTGTAGGAGTGGCAATCATCGTCCATGCCGATGGGGCAGACCACCGGCAGGAAATCCTTCTCCAGCAGGTCATAGAGGACTTTGGGATTTACATCCGTAATCCGTCCCACATAGCCGATGTCCTGTCCTCCGGAAAGCTTCCGTTCCGCTTTCAGAAGGCCTCCGTCCTTGCCGCTGATGCCCACGCCCAGAACACCCAGAGACTGGATCATGCTCACCAGTTCTTTATTCACCTTATTCAGCACCATCTCCGCCACTTCCATGGTATCCTCATCGGTAACCCGCAGCCCGTTGACAAACCGGGGCTCCATGCCTACCTTTCCTACCCAGCGGGAGATCTCCTTGCCGCCTCCGTGGACGATGATGGGTTTAAAGCCTACCAGCTTCAGCAGCACTACATCTTTGATGACATTTTTCTTCAGTTCCTCGTCCACCATAGCGCTGCCGCCGTATTTCACCACAATAATCTTTCTGTTAAAACGCTGGATGTAGGGCAGGGCCTCGATCAGCACCTCCGCCTTGTCCAGATATTTCTGCATTACCATTTGCTCATCCTCTTTCCCGCGGCTGTCAGGAGCGATAGTCCGCATTGATTTTTATATAATCGTAAGTCAGGTCGCAGCCCCAGGCCGTGGCCGTCTCTCTGCCCATCTTGATGTCGGCAATGGCTGTTACTTCAGAAGCGGAGAGAATCTCTGTGGCCTCCTCCTCACTGTAATCCACCGCCACGCCGTTCTCGATGATCTGAATCCTGCCTTTTTCGCTTTCAAAGAACAGATCCACCTTTTCCGGGTCAAACTTGGCTCCGGAATAGCCCATGGCGCATAAAATCCGTCCCCAGTTGGCGTCATGGCCGAAGATGGCCGCCTTGGTAAGATTAGAAGTGATAACGGATTTTGCCAGGGTCACTGCCTGCTCTTTGCTCTGGGCGCCCAGAATCTTTACCTCGAACAGAGCCGTAGCTCCCTCCCCGTCCCCGGCGATCTTCTTTGCCAGCACAGTGTTTACTTCCCGCAGAGCCTCCACAAACAGCCGGTACTCTTTATCCCTGCTGTTGATTACCGGATTGCCCGCCAGCCCGTTGGCCAGCAGCAGCACGGTGTCGTTGGTGGAAGTATCCCCGTCCACGGAGATCATGTTGTAGGTATCCTTCACCACCTCCGACAAAGCCTCCTGAAGCATCTCTTTGGAAATATCCGCGTCGGTGGTCAGGAAGGAGAGCATGGTGCACATATTGGGATGGATCATGCCGGAACCTTTGCACATGCCCCCGATGGTAACGGTATGTCCGCCCACCTCAATGGTCACCGCGACTTCCTTGGGCTTTGTGTCCGTGGTCATAATGGCCCGGGCCGCCTCTCTGGCAGCTTCCCGGGAATTGGAGAGCAGGGGGGCCAGTTTCCGGACCCCCTCCCGCATTTTGTCAATGGGAAGCTGCCGGCCGATGACTCCCGTGGAAGCCACCAGCACGGAACCCTCCGGGATATTTAAGGCTTCCGCCGCCGCCTGGGCAGTCTCATGGCAGTAAGTGTATCCCCTCTTTCCCGTACAGGCATTGGCAATGCCGCTGTTGCAGACAATGGCCTGGGCGGTGTCCCCGTCATAGACAATCTCCTGATCCCAGATCACCGGCGCCGCCTTCACCTGGTTGGTGGTAAAGGTGCCCGCCGCCACACAGGGCACAATGCTGTAGATCAGGGCCATATCCTTCACATTCTCTTTTTTAATTCCGGCGCTTCCGCCCGCCGCTTTAAAACCGATAGCCGCCGTAACGCCGCCTTCAATCTTTTTCATAGTCTCTCCTCCTTTTATGTCTCACGGGAACACCGGAGCCATCTGCAGGCCCATATCCTCGGGAAGGCCGAACATCAGGTTCATGTTCTGCACCGCCTGGCCGGCAGCGCCTTTCACCAGATTGTCCAGGGCCCCCATCATAATCACCCGATTGGTCCGTTTATCCAGTTTAATATTCAGATCCACGAAATTGCTGCCCTCCACCCAGCGGGTCTGGGGACATACCTCAGGATCCAGCAGGCGGATAAATTTCTCTCCGCCGTAATATTTTTCATAAGCCGCCCGCAGCTCCTCCTCGCCGGCCTCCCGGGTCAGGGAGGCGTAGGCCGTCACCAGAATTCCCCGGTTCATGGGCACCAGATGCGGAGTGAAACTGATGGTCACCGGTTTCCCCGCCGCATAGGACAGCTGTTCCTCGATCTCCGGGGTATGACGGTGGGTGGCTACCCCGTAGGCCTTGATGCTCTCGTTGACCTCGCAGAACAGGTTGTCCACCTTGGCCCCTCTGCCCGCTCCGGAGGTTCCGGATTTGGCGTCCACAATCAGAGTATTGCCGTCGATGAGCCCCTCTTTTACCAGAGGATAGGCGCTTAAAATGGAACAGGTGGTGTAGCAGCCCGGGTTGGCCGTCAGCCGGGCCTTTTTAATGTCCTCCCGGTTGATCTCACAGAGGCCGTAGACCGCCTCGGGAATCAATTCCGGGGCGGGGTGGTGGATCTTGTACCATGCCTCGTAAACCGCCGGATCCTTTATGCGGAAATCCGCGCTGAGATCAATAATTTTCACCCTGGACAAAATCTCCTCGTTGACCAGGGAAGCGCAGAGGCCCTGGGGGGTGGCGGTAAAAATCACATCCACCTCCCTGGCCAGTTCTTCCATATTGTCATCCCTGCACACATCCTCCACCAGACGGAACATATTCTGGTAAACGGAAGAATACTTCTTATCTATATAACTCCTGGAACCGTACCATTTGATTTCTGTCTCTTTGTGTCCCAGCAGCAGACGGACAATCTCCGCCCCCGCATAGCCGGTAGAACCGATAATTCCTGCTCTGATCATTGCTGTCTCTCCTTCCGCAGACCCTGTCTTCTCTGAGACCGGGCTTTTATAGATAAAATATACCAAAGAGCGCGTTCTGTAAAGATGCTGGCGGAAATTCGCCGGCAGAACCTCTCTTTTTCCGCCTCTTTCTGCCCTGTGTTTCACAAGATTGCATAATTATACATCTTATGCACTAAATATGCAACCCCTGCCTTTTTAAAAATGCACTGCTGTTCTTTTAGCTCTTCCGGGAAAAAATCAGGAAAAAGTCCTTGCATATTCTTTCTTTTTGATGTATATTTACTTCCAGCGAACTGAAAAACCAAGGAGGAATTATTATGAGCGAAAAAGTTGTACTGGCCTATTCCGGCGGACTGGACACCACCGCTATCATTCCCTGGCTGAAGGAGACCTTCGGCTACGAAGTTATCTGCTGCTGCATCGACTGCGGGCAGGGAAATGAGCTGGATGGTCTGGATGAGAGAGCCAAGTTGTCCGGCGCCTCCAAATTATATATTGAAGATGTGACGGATGAATTCTGCGATGATTTCATTATGCCCTGCGTGGAAGCCGGCGCGGTTTACGAGCACAAATATCTGCTGGGCACTTCCATGGCCCGTCCGGTCATCGCTAAAAAGCTGGTGGAGATCGCCCGCAAAGAAGGCGCCGTAGCCATCTGCCACGGGGCTACCGGCAAGGGCAACGATCAGATCCGCTTTGAGCTGGGCATCAAGGCCCTGGCTCCCGATATTAAAGTCATCGCTCCCTGGCGGATGCCGGAGCTGTGGAAAATGGATTCCCGGGAAGCGGAGATGGCCTACTGCAAGGCCCACGGCATCGATCTGCCCTTCGCCGCGGACAGCAGCTACAGCCGGGATCGGAACCTGTGGCACATCAGCCACGAGGGCCTGGAATTGGAAGATCCCTCCCAGGAACCCAATTATGACCATATGCTGGTGCTCAGCGTAACTCCCCAGAAGGCTCCCGACAAAGAAACAGAAATCTCCATGACCTTTGAAAAGGGCGTCCCCAAAACTCTCAACGGCAAGGCCATGAAGGTTTCCGACATCATCCGGGAACTGAACCGCCTGGGCGGCGAGAACGGCATCGGCATCATTGATATCGTAGAAAACCGCGTGGTAGGCATGAAATCCCGGGGCGTCTACGAGACTCCCGGCGGCACCATCCTTATGGCCGCCCATGAACAGCTGGAGGAACTGACCCTGGACCGTGAAACCATGGAGACCAAGAAAAAACTCGGCAGCCAGCTGGCTCAGGTAGTCTACGAAGGAAAATGGTTTACTCCTCTCCGGGAAGCCATCCAGGCATTTGTGGAATCCACCCAGAAGTATGTCACCGGAGAAGTAAAGATGAAGCTGTACAAGGGCAACATTATCAAGGCGGGAACCACCTCCCCCTACAGCCTGTACAACGAGTCCCTGGCCTCCTTCAAGACCGGCGACATGTACGACCACCAGGACGCTTCCGGCTTCATCACCCTCTTCGGACTGCCTCTGAAGGTTCGGGCTATGAAACTCCAGGAAGTAGAGAAGAATCAGAAGTAAAATCTGCAGCCAAAAAGGAGATGCTCCTGCGGAATCCTGGCTTTATCAAAGCCGGGGTTCTCCGCTGGTTCATCTCCTTCTTTTCATTTGGCCGCGCCCTTCTTACTGAATTCCTGAATAACGCAGGATATCTCTTACCGCCTCCATGGTCATGGGATTGATGGACGCTCCCGCGACCCACTGTTCCCCCTGCTTTATATCGACAGAAACCAGCCAGCACCCTCCCGCGGACCAGTAATACGGTTCGCTCTGGGTTACCGTAACCTCCAAATCATCCGGAACTCCCAGATCAGCCTTGATGGTATCCAGTTCTTCCTGCGTGAAACTGATTCTTTGATAGGTTCCTTCCAGATTCTTTTCCATGCCGTACAGCTTAGAATACTCCTCTGCCGGATCACTCAGTGACAGGGTAAGGCTCTTCCTGTCTTCCGAAACCTCTGCTTTATACGGAACCTCTGTGACTCCGCTGATGTCAAGATTCACAAGGTTCAGGCACAGACTGCCTCCTTTTTGAGAATACTTGCTGCTGTATTCATTGGAACGCGACACCGTATTGTAATACTCCATGCTTCCGTCACTTCTCAGAATAAGAAGCATCGGGTCTTCCGAATCCGTCTGAAGCCAGCTTCCTTCCAGGTCTTTCCGGCTGAAGGTAATCTCCTCCAGGCCCTCCATCTCATAGGTATAATCTGACAGATCAACAATGCAATAAATATCCCCCTGACTTTCAAAGGCATTTCCGTTAAAGGCAATGGTAATCTTCTGGTCCGCGTATTCCATTTTATAAGGCCAAAAAACCTTATTCTCTGCCACATGATCTATTCTGCACAGTGTTTTCCCATCTTTGCTGATGGCCATAAAGGCCGGGCCATAGGTGCCGCACAGATAAAGGGTCTGGTCCGGGCCGAACACATGGGCGGACACGGAACCTCCGTACTCTCCGTTTTTCCATACAACCGTTCCATCCCAACGATCCAGGACAACCACCGCCCTGTCCTCTACAAAGTAGTACCAGTCCCCCTGGATCCCTATTTCACAAATCCGGTCTAATTCTGTGCCGGGATACCTTCCTGTCTTATATTCCCAGACCGTCTCTCCCAGCTGGTTTACTCCGGTAATAACCGCATATTCCTCTCCATTTTCAAAGCCATGCTCAAAATTTATTTTTTTCACCTCATCTTCAGGCTCCTCCTGCGCGACAGGCGGCAGCTCTTCATCTAAGGTTTCTTCTGCTGTCTCTTCTGATCCAATTTCTATTCCATTTTCAACCGCTTTTTTCCCAGGGCTGCATCCGCCGGCACAGAAAGCCGCCGCAGCCATAAGGGAAATCAATAGCCATCGTTTTTTCCTCTTCATAATGCTTTCTCCTTCATCATTTGCCGTCATGCTGCTCCTTTTCCAAGCCCGTTTTCAGGCGGCTTAAGGTCACAGGACTCATCCGCAGAAAAGAGGCGATATATTTATTGGTAACCTGGTCGATGAGACCCGGATAGTTTTTCAAAAACCACTGATACCGTTCTTGGGCGGAACACTTTTGCAGCATTGTCTTGAGTTCCCAGATATCCTGCAGGGCTCCCCGCAGCATGTAATTGTATATCCAGACAAATTCCGTCCCTTCTTCCAGCAGCTCTTTTACCAGTTCAACGGGAATCCGGAGAACTTCCCCGCTTGTCAGGGCTTCTATAAAAAGCATAGAGGATCCGCCTATCTCAAAGGCCGACATAACCGGATGCCCTGGCTTAAAATTAAAGCAGTCTGTAATATCATTTCCGTAAACATCAATGAAATATCCCCGCAGAATTCCCTGCATTAAAAAAAGCAAATTTTTTTGTATTTCTCCCTCGCGGATAATGAGTTCTCCTCGTCTGACCGGTTTCTTCTCAGAAGCTCTGACCAGACGCCGAATTGCAGACGGGCTTGAAATTTTAAGAATCGCGGAAAAAAAGTCTTCTGTTTTCACCGTTTTCTCCCCTCTTTTGCAGCAATATAATTAATTTTAATCTGTATTTATGTTTCATGCATTATCATACGATAATAAATTTTAAATCAATTCTCATCTGAAACGCAAAAAATAACCGCTCCCTAACAGCCGGGCAAAGTCCCTCCCTCAGAGGACCCGGCAAAGGATCGCGGTTATTTTTTGGTTATAAGCAGAAACAAAAGTTTTCAGCAGGCCATCCGATAAATTTCCAGTGCTTCAGCCGCTCCCAGGGGTTTCAGCCGGGAGAGCTTCACCGTATCATTCATGGTGGCATCCAGCGCCAGGGCCTTCAGTTCTTCCTCCGTGGGGTGAATTCCCAGTTCGGTAAGGCTGACCGGCATGCCTATAGAGCGGAAGTAGTCCACGGCGGCCCGGATTCCCTCCCGGGCTGCCTTCAGATCCTCCTGCTCCCGGATTCCCCACACTTTTCTTGCAAACCGGGCAAACCGGTCCGGAGCTGCGTCGTACTGATAGTTTGCCCAGGAGCCCCAGACAGCGGCCAGGCTGGCGCCGTGGGCTACATCGTATCTGGCGCTGAGCGCGTGGCCGAATTTGTGCACAGAGAAATCTTTTCCCCTTCCCGCTTCCGTCAGATTGTTGTGGGAAAGACTGGAACACCACATAATCTCAGCCATGGCGTCGTAGTCTCTCTGATTTTCCATGGCGATTTTTCCGTTTTCCACCACTGTCCGCAGCAGTCCCTCGGCAATCTCATCGGTCAGCTGGCATTTAATTCCCGGGATAAAATACCGCTCCATGGTGTGCATCATAATATCTGTGATGCCGCAGGCCAACTGGTATTTCGGCAGGGTAAAGGTGAGTTCCGGATTCATCACGGCAAATTTTACCCGGTTGAACACCGTGTTGATGCCGGCTTTCTTGCCGATCTCTTCGTTGGTCAGCACCGCGGAATCGCTCATCTCGCTGCCGGCGGCGGCGATGGTCAGCACCACGCCCACCGGTGTGGAGCGGGTCAGCGGCACCTTTTTTGTCCAGATGTCCCAGAGCTTTACCCCCGGATTTGCCGCGCCGTGGGCAATCCCCTTGGCAGTATCAATGGCGCTGCCGCCGCCCACTGCCAGGATAAAATCCGCGCCGAAGGCAATGGCTCTGCGGATCCCCTCCTCCGCGAAAGACAGACGGGGATTCGGCTTCACGCCGCCGAATTCTTCCCAGATAATCCCCTCTTTTTTCAGAGATTCCTCCACCCGTCCAAGGAGGCCGCTGCGGACCGCGCTGCCGCCGCCGTACACCAGCAGCACCCGGCTGCCGCCCCATTTCTTTACGGCGGCCCCCGTCTCATTTTCTGTTCCTTTTCCGAAAATCACCTCTGTGGGGGCATACTGTACAAAATTCTGCATCTATTTATTTCCTCCTTCTTCAAAAAACCGCATGTAATTGCTTTTCAGTTCATATATGTCATCCCGTGTATTTGCCAGGGACGGCAGCTGTCCGCGGATCTCCCCCAGCCGGTTCATATCGATCTCACCTACCAGCACCCCGGGCTTTTCCTCCAGCTGTCCCAGAATATTCCCCCAGGGATCAATGAGCATGGTGTGTCCCCAGGCCTGAAAACCCGGCTTTCTCCCGCACTGATCCACCGCCGCCACATAGCAGGTGTTCTCAATCGCCCTGGCCCGCAGCAGAGGCTCCCAGTGGGTTTTCCCTGTATCCGCGGTAAAATTTCCGCAGACCACCAGCAGCCCGGCGCCGAACTTTGCCATCAGCCGGTATAATTCCGGGAAACGCAGATCGTAGCAGATAGAAAGCCCCAGGGTACACAGTTCCGTGTCTACCAGCACAATTTTATCCCCCGGCTCAATCTCCGCCGATTCATGGTAACTGGGGCCCTGTTCCACTTCCACGTCAAACAGATGCAGTTTGCTGTACTGCCCGCAGAGAGAGCCGTCCGGCCCGAACACATAGCTGGTATTGCGCAGCTTTCCGCTCTCTGTCTTTCGGGTAATACTGCCGCAGTGAAGATAGATCCCGTATCGGGCAGCCTGCTCCTGAAAAAAATCTGTCACCGGCCCGGGAACCCGGGCGGCGTGCCTCCGGAAATCCGTGCCGATATAGTCAGCTGTCTCCGGCAGGATCACCAGGGAAGCGCCTTCCTCTGCCGCCCTGCGGATCAGTTCTCCCGCCTCTTTTTTATTGTCCGACCAAAGACCGGTGCTGTCCATCTGCGCCAGTCCCGCTAAAAATTTTTCCCTTCCCATAAAAACCCCCGCTGTTTCTCATTGATTATGCTTCCACCGCAAACATCCGCTCCAGAATCCTTCTTCCCGCTGCCGTCCGGAAAATCCTCTCCCCGGCTGCCCTCACTGCCTGCGGCCCCGCCTGATCTTCATACAGATTTACAAGGAAATCCGCCTCTACCAGGATCTGGTAATCCATCCCTTTTATATCCCGGTAAGTGTGGTGATGCCCTACCAGCCAGCAGATCCGCTGCCTGTCCTTCGGAGCAAAGCCCAGTTCTTTCAGCATTTTTTCAGCCGCCGGAGGACCCTCCTGCTCCTGAAGCTTTCCTCCGCAGGCGCCGTATTTTTCCTCCGCAGGCCGAATGCCGATGTCATGGACATAGGCCGCCGCCTCCAGAAGAAACTGTTCCTCCGGGCTCAAGCCTTCCTCCCGGCCTATCAGGGCGGCAAACCCGTGGACTTTCACAAAATGCTGGATCCTTCTGGGATCCCCCCGGTAATAGTCTACCATCTTTTCAAAGAGTCTGTCCAGCAGTTCCATTCTCTCTCATCCCTTTCTGCCTTACGCCTGAAGCTTCGCCAGGCGCTCCGATACATCCGCCAGAAACTGTTCCCAGGCTTCCGGGTGATCTACAAAATATTTGGGGCATTCTTTTCCCGTCACATCATAATGGCGGATCACCCCGGATACCGGCACCTGAAAATGGCTGCACAGCCAGGCGGTCAGTTCTACCATAGAGGTATAAGTGGCTTCCGTAAAACGCCCGCTCTCATCCGGATGGCAGCATTCTACGGAAAGTGTGTCATAGTTTCTGTCATTGGAGGCATAGGAAATCTCCGAACTGGGAATACACTGGATGATTTCCCCCTCCATGCCGATGACAAAATGACTGCTGGCATAGGCTGCCCCGGAATCTTTTAACCCCTCAAAATAATCGTGATTTTCCTGGGCGGTGGAGCCGGGATTCGCGGTGTAGTGAATCACAATTCCCCGGATCGTCCCCATGGCCTCCTGGGGTCTGGAATATGGATTAGGCGTTAAAAGCTGCACATCTATGGGAGGCCGTCCTTCCTGCGGATCTGCCTCCAGCAGTTCTCCCTGCACCGGCGGAAAATCCGCCGCTCTTTCCCTGCGGACGCCGTTCATGCCGAACCAGACCAGCAGGCCTGCCGCGGCAGCCGCCACGACGGCAGCGATACTTCTGTTCCTCTGTCTGCGCCTGGCTCTCTGAGACAGACGTTTTCTCCTTTTCTCCATCGTCTCCCCTTACTGTTCCGGGCTCCTCCCCCGAAAGCCCCTTTCTGTTGAAAGAAAAGAGCCGGTACGGATACCAATCTGGAAATCCGCCGGCTCCTTTTGTCTATCAGTCATCGTCTACGCTGTAATTCGGTGCTTCTTTCGTAATATGGATGTCGTGAGGATGGGACTCCCGCAGCGCCGCGGCGGAAATCTTCATAAATTTCGCCGTAGTCTTCAGAGTCTCAATATCTTTGGCTCCGCAGTATCCCATGCCGGCCCGGAGGCCGCCGATAAGCTGGAAGACCGTATCCTCCAGAGTGCCCTTATAGGCCACCCGGCCTTCTACTCCTTCGGGAACCAGTTTTTTGGCGTCTTCCTGGAAATAGCGGTCTTTGCTTCCGTTTTCCATAGCCGCAATGGATCCCATGCCTCTGTAGACCTTATATTTTCTGCCCTGGAACAGTTCAAAGGTTCCCGGACTCTCATCACAGCCGGCGAAGATACTTCCCATCATGCACACGTCCGCCCCTGCCGCGATGGCTTTGGTGATATCTCCGGAATATTTGATGCCTCCATCCGCGATAATGGGGGTTCCCGTCTTTTTTGCTTCCTCATAGCAGTTCATTACGGCTGTCACCTGGGGAACGCCGATTCCAGCCACCACACGGGTGGTACAGATCGACCCGGGTCCGATACCCACTTTCACCGCGTCCGCCCCTGCGGCGATCAGATCTCTGGTAGCCTCAGCGGTAGCTACATTTCCGGCAATCACCTGCAGTTCCGGGAATGCCGCCTTGATCTCCTTCAGGGTTCTGAAAATATTGGCGGAATGCCCATGGGCGGAATCAATGACGAGCACGTCTACATGCGCCTTATTCAGAGCTTCCACCCGGTCCATGACGTTGGCGGTAATGCCCACGGCGGCTCCGCAGAGCAGTCTGCCCTGAGAATCCTTCGCGGACAGCGGGTACTTAATCTGCTTCTCGATGTCCTTGATGGTAATCAGGCCTTTCAGCTCAAAATTCTCATCTACAATAGGAAGCTTCTCTTTTCTGGCTTTTGCCAGGATCTTTTTCGCTTCCGACAGAGTTACGCCTTCTCTGGCAGTAATCAGTCCCTCCGATGTCATGGACTCTTTAATCTTCTTTGAAAAATCCTCCTCAAACATCAGATCACGGTTGGTGATGATTCCCACCAGTTTTCTGCCCTCTGTAATAGGCACACCGGAAATCCTGTATTTTGCCATCAGATTATTGGCATCTGCCAGTGTATTTTCCGGTGACAAAAAGAATGGGTCCGTGATGACGCCGTTCTCAGAACGTTTCACCTTATCCACCTCGTCTGCCTGCTGTTCAATCGACATATTCTTGTGGATGATGCCGATTCCTCCCTGACGCGCCATAGCAATGGCCATCCGATGCTCCGTAACTGTATCCATCCCGGCACTCATCATGGGAATGTTAAGCCGTATCTTCTTGGTGAGATACGTAGCCAGATCCACCATATTGGGTGTCACTTCCGAATACTGAGGTACCAGCAGCACGTCGTCAAAAGTAATGCCGTCACCGATAATTGTGCCCATTTCTTTTCCTCCCTTGTCATATTTTGTACTTGAGTGTAGCAAAAATCATTCGGAATGTCAATCGCAAAACACTTTGTCCGGAATTTTCCTTTTCATTGTAACACACAGAGGAGCCACCGTCTACACGATGACTCCTCTATTCTCCCTTTGGATTTCTATTTTACATCATTCCCATGCCGGGATTGCCTGCGGGAGCAGGTGCCGGGGGCTCTTTGATGGTAGATACCACTGCCTCAGTGGTCAGCAGGGTGGAGGCTACGCTGGTAGCGTTCTGCAGAGCGCTTCTGGTTACCTTCGCGGGATCCAGGATACCTGCTTTTACCATATCTACGTACTCTTCTTTGTATGCGTCGAATCCTACGCCGATCTTAGACTCTTTGACTTTGTTGATGATCACGGATCCTTCCAGGCCCGCGTTCTCAGCGATGGTGGAAAGGGGAGCTTCCAGAGCCTTCAGAACGATCTTGGCTCCGGTCTTCTCGTCGCCTTCCAGACCTTTTACGTACTCAGCCAGTTCTTTGGTGGCATGCACGTAAGCGGATCCGCCTCCGGCGATGATGCCTTCCTCAACTGCCGCGCGGGTAGCGTTCAGGGCGTCTTCCATACGAAGTTTTGCTTCTTTCATCTCAGTCTCCGTAGCGGCTCCCACACGGATTACAGCTACGCCGCCGGCCAGTTTCGCCAGGCGCTCCTGAAGTTTTTCTCTGTCGAAATCGGAAGTAGTCTCAGCGATCTGAGATTTAATCTGAGCGATTCTGCCCTCGATCTCTTTCTTGTCGCCGCAGCCGTCTACGATCACGGTGTTCTCTTTCTGTACTTTCACGGATTTTGCCTTGCCCAGCATATCCATGGTAGCGTCTTTCAGTTCATATCCCAGTTCCTCGGAGATTACTGTGCCGCCGGTAAGGATAGCGATATCGCGCAGCATCTCTTTTCTTCTGTCGCCGTATCCCGGAGCCTTAACCGCTACTACTTTGAAGGTTCCCCGGAGTTTGTTCACAATCAGAGTGGACAGAGCCTCGCCCTCAACATCCTCAGCGATAATCAGCAGGCTGGCGCCGGACTGTACGATCTGCTCCAGCAGCGGAAGAAGATCCTGGATGGTGCTGATCTTCTTATCTGTAATCAGAATATACGGATTGTCCAGAGTTGCCTCCATCTTCTCCATATCGGTTGCCATATAAGCGGAAACGTAGCCACGGTCAAACTGCATACCTTCTACCAGGTCCAGCTCGGTCTTCATGGTCTTGGACTCTTCAATCGTGATTACGCCGTCTTTGGAAACCTTCTCCATGGCATCTGCCACCATCTCTCCCACCTCATCGTCGCCGGAAGATACGGCGGCTACTCTGGCGATCTGATCTTTTCCGTCCACAGCCTTGCTCATTTCAGCCAGGATCTCAACGGTCTTGTCAGTGGCTTTCTTCATTCCCTTTCTCAGGACGATGGGATTGGCTCCTGCTGCCAGGTTCTTCATTCCCTCATGGATCATCGCCTGTGCCAGAACTGTCGCGGTGGTGGTACCGTCTCCGGCTACATCGTTGGTCTTGGAAGCCACCTCGCGGATCAGCTGGGCGCCCATGTTCTCAAATCCATTCTCCAGTTCAATTTCTTTGGCGATGGTAACACCGTCGTTGGTAATCAGGGGAGCGCCGTACTGTTTATCCAGAACTACGTTTCTTCCTTTGGGTCCAAGGGTTACCCTGACGGTATCTGCCAGTTTGTTTACACCTGCTTCCAGAGCGGCTCTCGCGTCTGCTCCGTATTTAATTTCTTTTGCCATAATTCATTGCCTCCTGCTCTTCTACGATTTTTACTCTACTATTGCCAGAATGTCGCTCTGTTTTACTACAATGTACTCTTCTCCGTCCAGCTTAACCTCTGTGCCGGCGTATTTGGAGTAGATCACTTTATCCCCTACCTTGACTTCCATCTTTACATCTTCTGTTCCGGGGCCAACGGCGATTACCTCAGCCTCCTGGGGTTTTTCCTGTGCCTGGGAAGTCAGGATGATGCCTGATTTGGTTTTCTCTTCTGCTGCCATCTGTTTTAATACAACTCTGTCTGCCAATGGTACTAACTTCATTCTATATTGCCTCCTTGCTGTTTTCTGTTTCATTTTATTAGCACTCATTTAAATCGAGTGCTACTTGATGGTTCCTATATTAGTGAATTTATATCATTTTAGCAACCGGAAAAAATCGCTTATATTTCATAATACCTCTGTTTTTTTTATTTATTCATTGATTATCTCTGTTTTTCTTACTTTTTAAATTTTCTTTCATCCGGACAGCCGCCTGCCGTCCGCGCCCGCCCAAAGAGAAGCTGCCGAAAAAACGAATTTCCGTTTTTTCGGCAGCTTCTCTTTTGTGTTTATGCCTGCTTCTCTTTTTCAGATTTTTTCTTGCTCTTGATTTGCTTCAGTTCATCGAAAATATAATCGTTCAGTACTTTAATATAGGTACCTTTCATTCCGCTGGATCTGGACTCAATGACCCCGGCGCTCTCAAATTTCCGCAGGGCATTGACAATCACGGAACGGGTAATGCCCACCCGGTCCGCAATCTTGCTGGCTACCAGGATACCCTCCTCGCCGTCCAGTTCATCAAAGATATGGATGATCGCCTCCAGTTCTGAGAAAGACAGAGTGCTGAACGCGGATTTTACCACCTGGATCTTTCGGTTCTCCTCCACATTTTCCTCATTGACCGAACGCATCATTTCCAGGCCTACCACTGTGGTTCCGTATTCGCTGACAATAATATCGTCAATATCATACTGAGGAGAAAAACGGTACATAAATACAGTGCCCAGCCGTTCGCCCGCAATCTCAATGGGATTGATGATGGCTGTATACTTAGTGGTGTTTTCACCCACAAAGCCCAGTGTCTCCAGATTGACGTTTTCTTTGGTGGACAGAACTCCCAGAAATCGGTCGTTTAAAAGCTCGTCCACATATCCTCCGACCTTATCGTCGATCAGTTCCGTAATCTCCTCTACCCCGGGGCAGAGGCTGACGCCAAGTACTTTGCCTTTTTTGCTGATTACCAGGATGTTCGAATCCAGGCATTCCATCATGACTTTACAGATATCGTTAAATACGACTTTTGTGGAATTATTATTATGCAGCAGTTTGTTGATTTTTCTGGTCTTGTCTAATAACTGTACGCTCATTTTATTCTCCTTCCGTCTTTTCCCACCTCTACCCTTATTTATAGTTAGCTTATCACGTACCTATAAAAAAATCAACATTTTTATTGCATTTTTCAGATTATTCAGAAAGTCACTGTGAATCGCAACAAATCACTTCTCTTTCTTTCCCTCCACATATCCGCACTTTTCATCGGCGCATACCAGACGGCTGCCTTTTTCCAGCATATATCCTCCGCATTTGGGACATTTTTCCGCAGATGGACGCTGCCAGGTCATGAAATCACATTCAGGATTATTTTCACAGCCATAATACCGGCGGCCTTTTTTTGTTTTCTTCAGAATTACTTCTCCGCCGCATTTGGGACACTTAACTCCGATCTTTTCCAGGTATGGCTTTGTGTTCCTGCATTCGGGAAAGCCGGGACAGGCCAGGAACTTTCCATGAGGGCCGTATTTGACCACCATGTGTCTTCCGCACTGATCGCAGATTACGTCTGTCACCTCATCCTCGATCTGCACTTCCTGCAGCTCCTGCTCCGCTTTTTTCACCGCCTCATTGAGATCCGGCCAGAAATTTCTCACTACCGTTTTCCATGGAACCTTTCCGTCGCCCACGCAGTCCAGCAGCCCCTCCATATTGGCGGTAAAATTCACGTCCACAATACTGGGGAACGCCTGCTTCATCATATGATTGACCACTTCTCCAAGCTCTGTCATATAGAGATTCTTGTTTTCTCTGGCTACATAGCGGCGGTTGATGATGGTGGTAATCGTAGGCGCGTAGGTACTGGGCCTTCCGATTCCCAGCTCCTCCAGGGTCTTTACCAGTGAAGCTTCTGTATAGTGCGCCGGGGGCTGAGTGAAATGCTGCTCCTTATCATACTGGACCAGCGCGAGTTCGGAATTTTCATCCAGGCTGCGCAGCTGCACACAGTTGTCCTTTTTTTCCTCATCCTCTTCTGTATAAACCGTCATGAATCCCTCAAACTTTACCCGGGAGGCAGAAGCGTGAAAATCGTAACCGCCTCCCCGGATCACCGCCGAGATGGTCTCATAGACCGCCGCCTCCATGCGGCTGGCCACAAACCGTTTCCAGATCAGCTGATAGAGGCGGAACTGATCCCGGGACAGAGAATCTTTCATGGCCGCCGGCGTTCTGGACACATCGGTGGGCCGGATGGCTTCATGGGCGTCCTGCGCCTTGCGGTTCTGGTTTCCGGTGGTATTGTTCCGGGAGGCAAACTGATCCCCGTACTGTTCCCTGATATATTCTCTGGCTGCAGTGTCGGCTTCCTCGGAAATCCGGGTGGAGTCTGTTCTCAGATAAGAGATCAGTCCCACGGTGCCGTTGCCCTTGATCTCAATGCCCTCATACAGCTGCTGGGCCAGGCGCATGGTTTTCTGGGTAGAAAAATTCAGCACCTTGGCCGCCTCCTGCTGCATGGTGCTGGTGGTAAAGGGCTGGGGCGCTTTTCTCCTGCGCTCTCCCTTTTTCAGTTCCGCCACAGAAAAGCTGCATCCCTCCAGTTCTTTCAAAATTTCGTCCAGCTGTTTCTCGGAATCCAGACTGATTTTTTCCTTTTCTTTTCCGTAAAAATGCGCTGTCAGAGGCTTCTTCTCCCCGTGGATCTGGAATTCCGCGTCCAGAGTCCAGTATTCCCTGGGGATAAACGCGTTGATCTCGTCCTCCCGGTCCCCGATGATCCGCAGCGCTACCGACTGAACCCGGCCGGCGCTTAAGCCTCTCTTGATCTTTTTCCACAGCAGAGGGCTGATCTCATATCCCACCATGCGGTCCAGACAGCGCCTTGCCTGCTGCTCATCCACCAGGTTCATATCAATGGAGCGCGCCTCTTTCAGAGATGCCTTGACCGCCGTCTTGGTAATCTCGTTGAAGGTAATCCTGCGCATTTTTTTCTCATCCAGATTCAGGGCTTTGGAGAGATGCCAGGATATAGCCTCTCCCTCCCGGTCCGGGTCTGTGGCCAGATAAACTTTGTCCGCTTTTTTAGCGGACTTTCTCAGTCCCGCCAGCAGCTCTCCCTTTCCGCGGATGGTAATATATTTCGGTTCAAAATCATGTTCTACATCTATTCCAAGCTGGCTCTTCGGCAGATCCCGCACATGACCATTGGAAGCCGCCACTTCATAATTGGCTCCCAGAAATTTCTTGACGGTCTTTACCTTTGCCGGAGATTCCACAATGACCAGATACTTTGCCACCTTACTGCCTCCTGTTTTTTGATAAATCAGCCCAACTATACAACAAAACGTTTTTTCTTGCAAGTCTTTTCTTCAGGACGGCAGCGGCCTTCCTTCACTGCCTTTCTACCGCAGGCAGCTCCTGCAGTATCCGCGGCTGTCCTCCTCCGCCAGTCCCTCCAGTTCCAGACGCATAAGAATTCTGGCGGTTTCTTCCACCGTTGTCCCGGTTTCCCGGCTGACCGTCTCCAGGGTTTTTCCTTCCGGTCCCAGACAGCGGAAAATCCTCTGAAACTCTTCCGGAAGAGCTCCGCGTTTTTCCTCCGGATCTTGCGCTGCCGGCCGGTCCGGAACATCCAGCTCTTCCAGAAGCACCTGGGGAGAAAGAGCCGTTCCGGCCCCCTGAAAAATCAGACGGTTGCAGCCTTCGCTTAAAGGATCCTCCAGCCGTCCCGGTACTGCGTACACGGTTTTTCCCTGTTCCAGCGCGCAGTCTGCCGTGATCAGAGCGCCGCTTCTGGCTCTGGCTTCCACCACCAGAACCAGATCCGCCAGTCCGCTGATGATGCGGTTTCTTCTGGGAAAATGCCAGCCCAAAGGCCTGGATCCGGGTTCAAACTCAGAGAGGATTCCTCCGCCTCCCTGGGCGATCTGCCGGTAGATCCCGAAATTTTCCCTGGGATAGCACACATCTGCCCCGCATCCCAGCACCGCGAAGGTCTGGGTTCCTCCTTCCAGGGCGCCTTCATGGGCCGCCCTGTCAATTCCGCTGGCCAGACCGCTGACGATCTGAATCCCGCGGGCTGACAGAGCTCTGGCAAAGAAACGAGCCTGGCGTCTTCCATAGACGCTGCAGGATCTGGCGCCCACAATGGCGGCTGTTTTCCTATCCGGATCCGGCAGTTTCCCCAGCACATAAAGTCCTGCCGGAGGGCTTTCCAGAACCTTCAGCTTTTCAGGGTATCCGGGATGGTTCTTTCCATAATATATAAGCTTCTTCATATCTTTATACCCCTTTCCTCTCACCGGCCCGATAGCACAGAGCCTCGCTGATATGGCCCTCTCCGATTACTTCCTCCCCTTCCAGATCCGCGATGGTTCTGGCTACTTTGATGACCTTGTGATAACTTCTGGCGCTGAGTTCCAGTTTCTGATAAGCATTTTCCAGAAGCCGCTCTCCCTCCCCTGTAAGAGGGCAGTACACAGAAATTTCCTTTGCCCCCAGGCTGCTGTTAAAAGAAAAGTCCTTTCCCCGGTACCGCTCCCTCTGCAGCTTTGCGGCCCGAACCACTGCCCCGCGCATGGCCGCGGAATCCAGTCCCTTTCTTCTTCCGTACCGCAGTTCTTCGTATTTTAAAGGAGGCACCTGCACCGCCAGATCGATCCGGTCCAGCAGAGGCTGGCTGATCCTTTTTCTGTAGCGGTAAATATCCGCCGGAGTGCAGGTGCAGCGCCTCAGATCCGGGTAGCAGCCGCAGGGGCATGGATTCATGGCTCCTACCAGCATAAAATCTGCCGGGAAGCGGAAGGTTCCCGCCGTCCTGGAAAGCACGATCTGCTTTTCCTCCATTGGCTGCCGCAGAAGTTCCAGGGTCCTCCTGGGGACTTCCGGAAGCTCATCCAGAAACAGGACACCCCGGTGAGCCAGACTGATCTCTCCCGGAACCGGAAGACGCCCTCCTCCGCAAAGCGCCTGGGGAGAAAGGGTGTGGTGGGGCGCGCGGAAAGGACGGCGGCGGATCAGAGGATCTCCCGCCGGCAGAAGTCCTGCCACACTGTAGATCTGTGTAAGTTCCAGGCTCTCCTCCCGGGTCAGCTCCGGCAGAATCGTGGGAATTCTTCTGGCCGCCATAGATTTCCCCGCTCCCGGAGGGCCTTCCATGAGAAGATTGTGAAAACCCGCCGCGGCGATAAGCACTGCCCTTTTCACGGCATCCTGCCCCTGCAGGTCTGAAAAATCCACCTCATATCCGGGCTCTGTTTCTTCTTTCCCCAGAGCAGATGGCCCCTGGGCTCTGCCCTCCCTGCAGTACCGGAGAAATTCTCCCGCGTCCCGGACTCCCACAACCTGTATTCCCTCCACCAGACTGCCTTCCCGGTAATTTTCCGCCGGGACCACACAGACCTCCAGCCCCAGCTCTCTGGCCTTCCTGACACTGGGCAGAATCCCCCGGACGCCTCCCACCCCTCCGTCCAGATGCAGTTCCCCCAGCACCATCATCCGGCTGAGGGGTTCCGCGGGAATCTTCCCCAAAGCCGCCAGTATAGCCGCCGCGATTGGCAGATCAAACCTGGTTCCCTCCTTCCGGATATCCCCCGGGGCCAGATTGATAATCATCCTCTTAGGCGGCAGGACAAGCCCCTGATTCTTCAGCGCCGTCTTTACCCGGTCCTGCGCTTCTTTGACCTGGGATGACACGTAACCCACCACAGCAAAGAACGGAAGGCCATCGCTCAAATCCGCTTCTACCCGTACCGGCACTGCTTCCACCCCTGCTATCTCCGCCGACATTACGCCGCAAAACATAGCTGCTCCTTTCTACTCTTCTGCTGAAAAAAATTGGAAAATCAGGCTGAAACGCCTCAGACCGCTTTCCGCGGGTTTCCGGAACCGAAAAAACCTCCGCGGAAGAAAATAGTATCCTCCCCGTGGATACATATTTATTATCCCTGAATCCACCTCTCCTGTCAAGCGTTTCCTTTTCGGCAGGAGCTTTTGCGCGGGCACAGCGCGTCTGCTGTCAGGTCTGAAACGGCTGCGGTTCGCAGCCGGAAAAGCAGGAAATTTTTGTTGGAAAAGCACGAAATTCTGTCCCATTACATAGAATAAAAGGAAATCCCTTTTAAGGTGAATTTCTTGAAAACATTCCAAAAACCTCTCACCGCGGATGAGGAAAAACTTTATCTTCGCAAATACCTGGAGGGTGATCCGGAGGCGAAAAATATTCTGATCGAGCGGAACCTGCGGCTGGTGGCCCATATTGTAAAAAAATACCAGGGAATCGAGGAGGATCCGGAGGATCTGATTTCTATCGGAACCATCGGGCTGATCAAGGCTGTCTCTACGTTCAATCCCGCCAAAAACAACCGTCTGGCCGCCTACGCTTCCAAATGCGTGGAAAATGAAATTCTCATGCATCTGCGCTCCCGGAAAAAATGTTCCCGGGAGGTTTCTCTGTATGAACCCATCGGCACAGATAAAGACGGCAACGAAATCCGCCTCCTGGACATTATGGAAAGCGATCTGGAAGACGCTGTGGAAAAATATTCACTGGAGCAGGACATCCGGCTTCTTTACCGGCTTATGAGAACAGAACTTACTTCCCAGGAGTTTCAGATTTTGAAAATGCGGTACGGTTTTTTCGGGGAACCGGAGGAGACTCAGAAGGTTATTGCCGGAAAGCTGGGAATCAGCCGCTCCTATGTATCGAGAATCGAAAAAAACGCGGTAGAAAAGCTGAGGCGCTATTTTCAGCGGGAACTGCCGCTTCTCAAAAATTCATGAAAATCATTTATCTATTTGCAGGCAGCAGTTTTCTATGGTATAGTGGTGAAATGAACTGCGCGAACTGCGCAGAATACTGAAGCAAAGAGGAGGAACACTGAAATGAGTGGTGATACCATCCAGATTCTGATCGCTATGATCGCATACATGCTGGTCGTAGTGGGCATCGGTCTGTTTTTTGCCAAGAGAGCGCAGGCCAATTCAGAAAATTATTTCCTGGGCGGCCGGTCCCTGGGGCCCTGGGTAGCGGCTATGAGCGCCGAAGCTTCCGACATGAGCGGCTGGCTCCTGATGGGCCTGCCCGGCCTGGCCTACTGGAGCGGCATTGCCGATTCCCTGTGGACAGCCATTGGTCTGGGAGTCGGAACCTATTTAAACTGGCTGCTGGTAGCCAAACGGCTCCGCCAGTACTCTACGGTGGCCGGAAATTCCATTACAGTACCGGATTTTCTCAGCAACCGCTACCATGAAAGCAAGAAGGTCATCCTGGGCATCGCGGCCATCTTCATCCTGATCTTCTTTACCGTGTACGCGGGAAGCTGTTTTGTCACCTGCGGAAAACTGTTTTCGACCCTGTTTGACGCGGACTATCATCTGATGATGATCATCGGAGCCGTCTTTGTGCTGGTCTACACCTTCATCGGCGGCTTTCTGGCGGAGAGCGCCTCTGACTTCATGCAGGCGATTGTCATGATCTTCGCTCTGCTGACCATTGTAATTACCGGTACGATCCACGCCGGCGGCCTGAACGCGGTGCTGGATAATGCCAAAGAGATCCCCGGATACTTCAGCCTGACTCAGACAGCCACTCCTGTTGTAAATGAGGCGGGCGTGCAGGCAGTCTCCGGCGGCGCGCCCCTTTTCGGAGAGGCCGGCAGCTACGGTCTGCTGACCATCCTTTCCACCCTTTCCTGGGGCCTGGGCTATTTTGGAGTTCCCCAGGTGCTGCTGCGGTTCATGGCGATCCGCAAGGTAAAAGAGCTGAAACGTTCCAGACGCATCGCCGTAGTATGGGTATTCATCTCCCTGTTCTCCGCCGTATTCATCGGCATGATCGGACGGGCCCTGTACCCCACGGAAGCGGCGCTGTCCACGGCCTCCGGCGCGGAAAATGTATTTGTCACCCTGTCCCAGGGACTGCTCCCCGCCCTTCTGGCAGGCATCGTCATGGCAGGCATTCTGGCGGCCACCATCAGCTCTTCGGATTCCTACCTGCTGATCGCCGCATCCGCCGTATCCAAAAACCTCTATGAGGGAATCTTCAAAAAAGGCGCCACGGACAAACAGGTCATGCGGGTTTCCCGTGTGGTGCTGCTGCTCATTGCCCTTATCGGTATGGTTATCGCCTGGGACGAAAACAGCGTGATCTTTAACATTGTTTCCTTTGCCTGGGCCGGATTCGGCGCCACCTTCGGGCCGATTATGCTGTTCTCCCTGTTCTGGAAAAGAACCACCAGAGCGGGAGCCATTGCCGGCATGATTACCGGAGGAGCCATGGTATTCATCTGGAACCTGGTTCTGAGCCCCATGGGCGGAATCTTCAGCATCTACGAGCTGCTTCCCTCCTTCCTGCTGTCCTCCCTGGTCATTGTCATCGTCTCCCTGTGCACCAGGAAGCCGGACAAGACCATTGAGGATGAATTTGAGGCTGCCAAGGTTTACACGGATTAAATCTTCATCGGATACGCAAAAAGGACATCCGCCGGCGGATGTCCTTTTTGTATACTCAAGTTTAAAAGAGCTCGCGGGCAAAAAGCCCCGACTATGCCTTTTTCCGGATGATGTCCCAGGGCTCCGGGTCTTCTGAAAACCTGACATGCAGCTCCTGCTTCGGATGCGGAGCGGATTCCTGAAAATTTCCCTCTCCATCGCAGATCTCCAGCACTTTTACGGAAATATTTCCGCCGTCCGGCTTCATAATTTCCACTGATTCCCCTGCGGAAAATTTATTTTTCTGCTCCATAACGGTACGTCCCTGGCCGTCTCGCTCTCCGGCAATTCCCAGATACACATAATCCTGGGCATAGGTATTGCTGTCATAGATCTGATCCTGTTCTGAAGGTTTTCCGTAGAAAAAGCCGGTAGTAAACCGGCGGTAGGTACAGCCGGTAATCTGTTCCCGGTACCAGGGCAGATGCTCCCGGTACAGAGCCGGATCTCTCAGATAATCATCGATGGCTTTCCGATAGGTCCTGGCCACGGTGGCCACATACAAGGCTGTTTTCATCCGGCCCTCGATTTTCAGGCTGTCCGCTCCCGCCTCCAGCAGATCCGGAATATGTTCGATCATGCACAGATCCTTGGAATTAAAGATAAAAGTGCCCCTCTCGTTTTCATACACCGGCAGATATTCCCCCGGACGGCTCTCCTCCATCACCGCGTATTTCCAGCGGCAGGGATGGGTACAGGCTCCCTGATTGGCGTCCCGACCGGTAAAATAATTAGACAGCAGGCAGCGCCCGGAATAGGAAATGCACATAGCTCCGTGAATAAAGGTTTCTATCTCCATGTCCTCCGGAATATTCTCACGGATTTCCCGGATCTCTAAGAGACTCAGCTCCCTGGCCGTCACCACTCTCCTGGCCCCCAGTTCATACCAGAACCGATAGGTTTCATAGTTTGTGTTATTGGCCTGGGTGCTGATATGCCGGGGGATTTCCGGACATTCTTCTCCCGCTATGCGGAAAATCCCCGGATCCGCAATGATCAGGCCGTCCGGACCCAGAATCCGCAGTTCCCGCAGATACTGCCGGGCTCCCTCCAGATCCCGGTTGTGAGCCAGAATGTTCACCGTCACATAAACCTTTACCCCGTGTTCATGGGCAAACAGGATCCCTGCCTCCATATCCTCCATGGAAAAGTTTTTTGCCTTTGCTCTCAGGCCAAAGGCCTCTCCGCCGATATACACCGCGTCCGCGCCGTAGAGCACCGCGATCTTTAAGACTTCCAGGCAGCTGGCGGGAACCAGCAGTTCCGGAGATTTTCTCTTGTTCATAGGTTCTCCTTTCTTCAGCGGCGCACGCTGAGCGTAATCCCGTCTCCCAGAGGCAGAATCGATGTCTCCAGCTCCCCGCTGTGTTTCAGAGTATAGAGATACTCCCGCATCCTTTTGTAGATGGTTCTGTCCCTGCGCTCTACCAGATAGTGGGACTCGATGAGATCCCCCTCCTGGAGCACATTGTCAGAGATCAGCACGGATCCCTGTCCCATGAGCCTCAGCACTTCCGGAAGAAAGCGGATGTACTGGCCCTTGGCCGCGTCCATGAAAATAAGATCATAGGATCCTTCCAATGTCTTCAGCACCTCCGCCGCGTCCCCGGGAATCAGCGTAATCCGTTGGCCGTATCCGGATCTTTTAATATTCTCCCTGGCTATGGGAATTCGCTTTTCATAATTTTCAATGGTAGTGATCCGGCAGTCCTCCGGACCGTATTCCGCCATAAAGACCGCCGAAAATCCAATGGCTGTGCCAACCTCCAGGATTTTCCGCGGTCTCTGTATCATCAGAAATACTTTTAAAAAACTCTGCATTTCCCGGCGTATCACCGGCACGCGGCCCTCGGCCGCCTCTCTGGCCAGTTCTTCCAGAAAAGGCGTATGCCCTCTGTCCAGAGAATTGATGTACGCCCGCATTCTCTCTTCTACGATCAAGATTCTTCTTCACCTTCCGTGTCTTCCTGGGCGAGAACCGGCAGCATCTCGTCCACCGTCTGGTTTGTATTTAACACATATTCTCCCGGCAGGATATCATTGTGATATTCAGAGAGGAGTTCCTGAAACCAGAACACCAGGGGGCTGGTTTCGATCAGTCCCCTCTCCCTCAGCATTTTCCCCACATCCATCACCGACATATCATCGGTGACAGTCACGGTGATTTCCCGTCCCTCTCCGGTTTCCACCGGCTGCTGGTTAAAGACCTGATAGGCCACTGTGTACGCCTGGCGTCCCAGGAATATCAGGAACAGAGCAAGACAAATATAAATCAGAATCCTCAGGACACCCTTGGCGCCTCTGACCGCCGCCCGGTATCCGGCATCTTTTTTCTTTTCCTGTGTCTCTGCCATACTTTCTCCTCTGTCCCCTTCCCGGCACACTCCGGTACACAAACTCTACATCTGCGGTACGTCAATTTTCACTTCATGATGGATCGCGTTTAAAACTCTCTGTACCATCTTGCAGACAGACAGTTCCGCCTCCAGATACTCCTCCACCACGGGATTTTTCCGAAGTTCCACAAACTCTCTGTCAATATCATCCACTGCGTCGAAGAGGTCTACATTTTCCTCCTTCTGCAGGCTGAAATTCCGGATCCGGAACTCATCCACTCTCTTTTTGAGATCTTTGTCCTTGTCCAGTTCCGCTTCCAGTTTCAGATAACTTTGATAGTCAATGGTGTTTCTCATTGCATCTGTCAGTGCGTTCAGACGTTCCGTAACGATATCCATGATCCTATGCCTCCATTATAATCGGTAAAATCATTGGTCTTCTCTTCGTCTTTTTCCATACAAACTCTCCCAGGGAATCTTTGATCACTGATTTGATCCTTCCCCAGTCTGAAACTCTGTGCCGCAGGCATTCATCCAGGGCATCCTCAACGGTAACCCTGGCTGCTCCCATCAGGTCCTCAGACTCTCTCACATAGACAAAGCCTCTGGACACGATATCCGGTCCTGCCAGCAGCTGGTTGCTGTGCTTTTCCAGAGTCAGAACCACAATCATGATTCCCTCCTCTGACAGGTGCTGCCGGTCCCTGAGCACAATGTTGCCTACATCTCCCACTCCCAGACCGTCCACAAACACCGCGCCGGTCTGAACCTTTCCGGTAATCTTCGCTGTATTCTGATTCATTTCCATCACATCCCCGGAAGACATGATGAAAATGCGGTCTTTTGGAATTCCCAGACTTTCAGCCAGTTTGGCCTGGGCTTTCAGATGACGGTATTCCCCGTGAACCGGCAGGGCATATCTGGGGTGAACCAGTGAGTAGATCAGCTTAATCTCCTCCTGGCAGGCATGGCCGGACACATGAACATCCTGAAAGATCACGTCCGCCCCTTTGGCGGACAGTTCATTGATGACCTTGGATACCGCCTTCTCATTGCCGGGAATGGGGTTGGAACTGAAGATAATCGTATCTCCCGGCTTAATGGTTACCTTCTTGTGAATATTGGCCGCCATTCTGGACAGGGCCGCCATGGACTCTCCCTGGCTTCCCGTGGTGACCAGAACCATCTTGCTGTCCGGATAATTTTTCATCTGGTCGATATCGATGAGGGTGTTTTCCGGAGCGTTCAGATAGCCCAGTTCGGAGGCGGTGGAAATGACGTTTACCATGCTGCGCCCTTCCACAACCACTTTTCTTCCGTATTTGTACGCGGAGTTAATAATCTGCTGCACCCGGTCCACATTGGAGGCAAAGGTAGCGATAATAATACGGCTGTCAGTATGATCCGCGAATATATTATCAAAGGTTCTGCCCACTGTCCGCTCGGACATGGTAAATCCCTTTCGCTCCGCGTTGGTGCTGTCGCACATCAGCGCCAGAACGCCTTTTCTGCCGATTTCCGCAAACCGCTGCAGATCTATGGCGTCCCCGAATACCGGCGTATAGTCCACTTTAAAGTCTCCGGTATGGATAACCGTGCCCGCGGGGGAATAGATCGCCAGCGCCGCCGCGTCCTGAATGCTGTGGTTGGTCTTGATGAATTCAATACGGAATTTGCCCAGGTTGATAGATTGCCCGAATTTAATGGTCTTTCGCTTAGTGGTGCGAAGCAGATTGTGTTCTTTCAGTTTGTTTTCGATCAGTCCGATGGTAAGTTTTGTAGCGTAAATGGGCACATTCACTTCTTTCAGCACATAAGGCAGCGCCCCGATATGATCCTCATGGCCATGGGTTATGACAAACCCCTTTACTTTTTCAATGTTTTCCTTCAAATATGTGACATCCGGGATTACCAGATCGATCCCCAGCATGTCGTCTTCCGGGAAGGACAGGCCGCAGTCCACCACAACAATACTGTCTTCGTATTCAAAGGCAGTAATGTTCATGCCGATCTGCTCCAGGCCTCCCAGCGGAATAATTTTCAAATTACTTTCGCTGTTACCCTTCAAATGGCACCTCCATATAATTTTCCGAACACAAATACACCGTCTTCTTCAGACCAAAACTAACGGATGTCCACATCTTCCAACATCTGCTCGAACACGCGTGAAACAGCCTCCAGCTCCACTTCATCCTCGACCATCGCGTAATCCGCCAGACTGTCGCCGTCCGCAGACATATCCCTGAGAATGTAGGCGTTCGCCTCATCTTTGTCAGAATCCGTCACCAGCAGGTAACTGACCCCGTTTACCCGGGTGGCTTCCTCTACGTAAAACTCAATCTTCTCTCCGTCTTCGGTTACAAATTCTATCTTTTCCATTCTTACGCTGTCCTTTCCCGGCTTCCCGGAAAAGGAGCGCCGTCACTCTGCGGCGGAATTGCTGTTCCTCAGGGAATCCAGATAACCCTGAAGGATAAACACCGCCGCCAGTTCATCCACATACTGCTTCTTTTCCGCTCCCCGGACTCCGGTCTCCCGCAGAACCCGATGGGCCTCCACTGTGGTCAGCCTCTCGTCCCACATGACTACGTCCAGCCCGGTCCGCCTCTGCAGCATCCCGCGAAACTCCAGAGATTTTTCAGCTCTGTCGCCGATATCATTGTTCATGTGCTTGGGAAATCCCAGCACCAGCAGTTCCACCTGATATTGTTCAATTAATTCCTCGATCCGGGCCAGAGTCTGCCGCAGTTTATTTTCCGACTTTCTGCGGATGATCTCCACCCCCTGCGCCGTCAGTCCCAAAGGATCGCTCACGGCGACTCCTACTGTTTTTGAGCCGTAGTCCAGCCCCAGAATACGCTTCATCACTCTTCCGTTTTCCAGGACTCGTTCCTGATATACTCCTTCAGAAGTTCCTCCACCACTTCGTCACGCTCCACCTTCATGATCAGGCTGCGGGCGCCCTTATGGCTGGTGATATAGGTCGGATCCCCGGACATGATATAGCCTACGATCTGGTTTACAGGATTATATCCCTTTTCTTCCATCGCATGGTACACAACGTCCAGAACCTTTTTCACCTGGAGCTCCGGTTCACTTTTGACTTTAAAAAATTGTGTATTGCTCAAATCTGCCATGTTTTCACGTCCTTCAATTTAATATCTATTCTATTCTAATATAGTTTTTCCAAAATATCAATAAGATTATCAGGTGCATAAAAGAAATTCTCCCCGGCAGACTTTTTCCGGACAGACGGTCAGAAGGGTATTTCCCAGGTCCTTTTCCGACAGGACAAGAACCTTTCTGTACTCCCTGGTATACCCGGACCAGGCCGGCCGTCCTTCAAACTCTTCCCTCTCCTCCAGCAGCACTTCTGTTTCTCTGCCAAGGGCCGCTTTCAGATATTTTTCCTTCTGTCTGCGGTTTAATTCCAAAAGCACATGACTCCGCTCTTTTTTCACAGCTTCCGGAATCTGTTCTTCCATCTTTGCCGCCTTCGTCCCTTCCCGCCGGGAATAGGGAAATACATGGGTTTCAAAAAAGGAGACTTTTTCCACAAATTCTCTGGATCTGCGAAAATCCTCCTCGGTTTCCCCGGGAAAGCCCGTAATGATATCTGTGGTGAGCGCCGGATCTTTAAAATATTTTCTCAGGATCCGGCATTTTTCCAGATATTCCCCGCTGGTATACCGGCGGTTCATCCGCCTCAGCGTCCGATCGCACCCGCTCTGCAGGGAAAGATGAAAATGCGGGCAGACCTTCGGCAGCCGGCTTAACTGCTCCGCGAAGCGCTCTGTGATAATACCGGGTTCCAGAGAGCCCAGCCGGATCCTGGCAATGCCCTCCACCGGGTGCAGCAGCCGGATCAGCTCCAGCAGGCCGGTGCCGTTTTCAAAATCCGCCCCGTAGGAGCTCAGATGAATCCCCGAAAGTACGATCTCCCGGCAGCCGGACACAGACAGCCGCTGAACCTCCCGCAGAACCTCCTGGGGATCCCGGCTGCGGACCCGGCCTCTGGTATAAGGAATAATACAATAGCTGCAGAACTGATTGCAGCCGTCCTGCACCTTCAAAAATGCCCGGGTATGTTCCTTGGTTCCGGCAATCCGCAGAGGCTCATAGTCTCTCTCCCGGCCTATATCCGGCACTTCCCTGTGTTTCCGCCGTTCTCTCAGGCAGGCTTCCAGCAGATCCGGAATCTCTTTCTTCCGGTTATTCCCAATGACCAGATCAATGGCCGGATCCCGCTCCAGTTCTCCGCCCCTGGCCTGGGCGTAGCAGCCCACCGCGGCCACCAGGGCCTGGGGGTTCATTTTTTTAGCCCGGTGCAGCATCTGACGGGATTTCCGGTCCGCGATGTTGGTGACCGTACAGGTATTGATAATATAAATATCCGCTCCCGGCTCAAAGGGTACGATCTCGTATCCTCTTGCCTCCAGAAGCTGTTCTACCGCTTCCAGTTCATAGGCGTTTACCTTGCAGCCCAGATTATGAAGCGCTACCTTTTTCCCCACGTTTATAACCTCCGTGTCCTTTAGTGAAATATCATGAAAAATTGTGGATTTCCGCCGTTTATTCTGCTCTTTTCACCTTGACTTTTCCAGCGTCAGACGGTAAGATTAACCTTGTAGAAGGTAAACAAAACCATTACAGGGAGGATTTGGTTTATGAAAACAGTTAAAATTTCACTCAACTCTATTGATAAGGTGAAGTCTTTTGTAAACGACATTTCCAAGTTTGACTTTGATTTTGATCTGGTATCCGGCCGTTATGTCATCGACGCAAAATCTATCATGGGCATCTTCAGTCTGGATCTGTCCAAACCCATTGAGCTGAATATCCATTCAGAGGGTGAAGCTCTGGAAGCGGTCATGAAAGTTCTTCAGCCCTATCTGGTATAACAGCGGACCTATAACCGGGCATCTCATAGAAATATGAGATGCCCTTTTTCTATCCGTCTATTCTGCCACTATGACTTCCGCGGTCCGGATGGCCTCCTCCAGAAGTCCGTCGATACAATCCGCCAGCTTTTCTTCCGAATGGCGGATCACATTCAGATTGGGCTTAGTCACCGGATGCTTGGCCACAAAGATGGTACAGCAGTCCTCATAGGGCAGCACGGAAGTCTCGTAAGTTCCGATCTTCAGCGCAATGTCCACAATCTCCTGCTTGTCGAATCCGATGAGCGGCCGGAATACCGGCATGGTGCAGACCTCATTGGTACAGGCCAGGCTGTGAATGGTCTGGCTGGCCACCTGTCCGATGCTCTCCCCGGTGATCAGACCCAGGGATCCGTCCTGTTCCGCCATTTTTTCCGCGATCTTCATCATATACCGCCGCATGATAATGGTCAGCTCATCGTGGGGACATTTTTCATAGATGGCCAGCTGAATGTCCGTAAAATTCACCACATGGAGACGGATGGGGCCGCTGTATCTGGCCACCAGCCGGGCCAGATCCACCACCTTCTGCTTTGCCCGGTCGCTGGTATAGGGGGGCGCGTGAAAATAGACCGCATCGATTTTGACCCCTCTTTTGGCGATCATATAGCCGGCCACCGGGGAATCAATGCCGCCGGATAAAAGCAGCATGGCGCTTCCGTTGGTTCCCACCGGCATGCCTCCCGGTCCCGGGATCTCCCGGGAGTAGATGTAGATTTTCTGCCGCACCTCCACCGTCAGCCAGATGTCCGGATGATGCACATCCACCTTCATGTCCGGGCAGGCCTCCAGAATCGCTCCTCCCAGCTCCCGGTTCAGTTCCATGGAATTCATGGGATAAGATTTTCTTGCCCTGCGGGCGCAGACTTTAAAGGTTTCCCTGCAGTCCGGATACACTTCCCTGATATACTGTACCACATCCGCGGCCAGCTGCTCATACCCCCGGTCCTCCGCCATGACCACCGGACAGATGGCCGCGATGCCGAAGACTCTCTGCAGGATCTCTACGGTTTCCTCGTAATCATATTCTCCCTGGGGAAATACATAGATCCTCCCCTGTTCTTTTGAAACCTGAAAACTTCCTTCCGCGGATTTCAGGGCGCGGCGGATATGATCCACCAGGGCGTCCTCAAACAGGTAACGGTTCTTCCCTTTGATCCCGATCTCCGCGTATTTAATAAGAAACGCGTGAAACATCCTTTTTCTCCTCTCTGTGATTCAGGCCTTCAGTGTCTGATATAGCGGCGCAGCACCGGCACCAGTGCCTTCAGTACATCCAGCGTATAATCGATCTCCTCTTCCCTGGTTTCTTCTCCCAGGCTGAAGCGGACCGCCGACTCCATCTCCTCCCGGCTGCACCCGATGGCTGTCAGAACAGCGCTTCCCGCGCGTTTATGGCTGGAGCAGGCGCTTCCCGCCGAAACATAGATGCCTTTGTCCTCCAGGGCGTGCAGCAGAACCTCGCTGCGGATCCCCAGAAAGGAAGCGTTCAGAATATGGGGCGCGCCCTGGCCGGAAGGCATTCCGTGAAATACTACCTGCTCTATCCGGGAGAGGCCGTCTGCCAGCCGGTCCCTCATAGCCCGCATGCGGGCCGTCTTTTCTTCCAGATGTTCATAGGCCATTTTAGCGGCCAGAGCCATCCCCGCCGCCCCCGGCACATTGTCCGTGCCGGAGCGCATGCCGTTCTGCTGTCCTCCTCCCAGGATCAGGGGATGAATCTTTACTTTTTCGTTCACATAAAACAGACCGATCCCCTTGGGGCCATGAATCTTGTGGCCGCTGGCAGACAGCATGTCGATGCGCATCCTCCGGGGATATATTCTGTATTTTCCGAAAGCCTGAATGGCGTCTACATGGAAATACGCCTCCGGCGCCTTTTTCCGGATCAGATTCCCGATTTCCTCCACCGGCTCCACCGAACCGATTTCATTGTTGACATGCATCACAGATACAAGAATCGTCTCCGGAGTCAGAGCCTCCTCCAGGGCCTCCATCTTTACCACTCCAAAACGGTCCACCGGCAGAACAACTACGTCAAAGCCCTGATCCGCCAGCCACCTCGCGGGGGCGGATACCGCCGCATGTTCCACCGCGGAGACCAGAATCCGGTTTCCCCGGCGCCGGTTGGCCATGGCGGTTCCCACCAGGGCCCAGTTATTGGATTCCGTTCCTCCGGAGGTAAAATAAATTTCCTTTTCCTGCACCTTCAGAATCCCGGCCAGCTCAGATGCCGCCTCCCGGAGGTAATTTTCCGCCTCCATCCCCTTTCGGTGCATGGAGGAAGGATTCCCGTAATCTTCCGTCATAATCCGGACCATCAGATCCGCGGCTTCTCTGCAGCAGCGGGTGGTAGCCGAATGATCTAAATACACTTCCATCTGTCTCTCCTAATCCTGTTCCAGCAGATACATTAAAACAGACAGCGCGGCCAGACCTGCCGTCTCTGTCCGCAGAATTCTTTTTCCCAGAGTTATGGGACAAAATCCTGCCTGTTCCGCCATGTTTACTTCTTCTTCTTCAAAGCCTCCCTCCGGTCCGATGAGAATTCCCACCGACTGGCCCGGATGAATTTCGCTCAGCAGCTTTCTGGTCTCCGCCATTTTCTCCGCTCTCTCATAGGGAATCAGACGGACGTCCAGCTGCCCTGCCGCTTTCAGTGCCTCCTGAAAGGTCAGTATCCCGGATACTTCCGGAAGAATCATCCGTTTGGACTGCTTGGCGGCACTGGCAGCCACGGCGTTCCAGCGGATTCTCCGGGCTTCCGCCTTTTTCCCTTCCAGCCTCACGATACAGCGGCGGGAAGCTACGGGAACTACCCGGTACGCTCCCAGTTCCACCGCTTTCTGGATAATCCATTCCATTTTATCCCCTTTTGGCAGGCACTGAAACAGATACAGCCGGGAGGGCAGTTCTTTTCCCGGTTTCTGGGCATCCAGAATCTCCGCCAGCACTTCCCTCTCCTCCAGAGAAAGAACGCGGCAGGTATATTCCCAGTCGTCCCCGCAGCTGACCAGGATCTCTTCTCCCGGACGCATCCGCAGAACCTGCCGGATGTGATGTACGTCTTCTCCCTGAATTCTTACCCGGCCATCTCCCAGCTGTTCCGGTTTTACAAAAAAGCGATGCATACTCGGATCCTTTCTTATTTCCTGGCGGTAATGGAAACCCACTCGCCCTGGCGGGTAATCTCCACCACAGACATTCCTGCCTCTTCCACAGCTCTTTTTACTTCTTCTTCCTTTTCTTCCAGAATGCCGGAGGTGATATAGATACCGCCCGGCTTCAGATGCTCCCGGACCACCGGCGTGAGAGGCACCAGCACACCCGCCAGGATATTGGCCGTCACCAGATCATACTTTTCCCTGCCGGCAGTTTCCTGCACCCGGCTGTCGTCGATAATATTTCCAATGACCATGGAGAAGGCCTCTTCCGGTATTCCGTTGGCCTTTTTGTTGTCCTCCACCGCGGGCACCGCGCAGGGATCCAGGTCAGTTCCCAGCGCATGGCCGGCTCCCAGCTTCAGCGCTATAATAGAAAGGATTCCGCTGCCGGTTCCCACATCCAGAATCTCATCCCCCGGCTTTACATATTTTTTCAGCTGGCGGATACACAGCTGGGTGGTCTCATGCATTCCCGTTCCAAAGGCCGTACCCGGGTCAATGTGCAGAATCATCTTATCCCGGTCTTCCTCCTTTACCTCTTCCCAGGAGGGGATGATCAGAATATCGTCCACATAGAACTGTTTAAAATACTGTTTCCAGTTGTTGATCCAGTCCGCATCTTCCGTTTCTGAGGAAAGGATTGTTCCCTCGCCGATATCCGTAAAATTCCGAAGGTTCTCCAGTTCTTCCCGGACCCTGGCGAGAATCCCGGGATTATCCTCCTCCGGTTCCAGATAAAAGCTGACCCGGGCGGTCCCGTCGTCTGCCGGCAGTTCAGGCAGAATATCCACAAACATCTGCTGCTTTTCTTCCTCCGTCAAAGGCTGGCGGTCCTCAATCTCCACGCCCTGGATCCCCAGCTCCGCCAGGGTGGCGCTGATCATATCCTCGGCGCCGCTGACGGTTTTAATGGTATACTTATTCCACTTCATACTTTTTCCTCCTGCATTCAGATAAGGGCCGACCGTATCCGGACAAAATCAGCAAAAAAATAACCAGCATCTGCTGGTAAACCACCGCGGTGCTCATGACTGCCCTTGCTCCCCATTCTTATCATTGTTTTATCATACACGAATTTTCTCCCCCTGTACAGAGGGAAAATCGCCTCATTTCTTCCGCTTTTTCCATGGGAAAGCCTGTATTTTTCATAAAAGCGAAAAGAGAGCACGTTTCCATGCTCTCCCTGTGCTGCTATTCCTCAAAGACTTCCCTCATTTTTTCCATAAAGCCTTTTCCCTTTTTCTTTTTACCGGTCTTTTCCTCCGGTTCCTGATAGGTGCTGTTGCCGCAGGCCGCGTCAAACCTTCTCAGGGCCTCCTTGGCCTCCTCATTAAGTTTGGTAGGCACCTGCACCACCAGAGTGACATAGTGGTCTCCTCTGACGCTGCGGTTCCGCAGAGAGGGAACTCCCTTCTCCTTCAGACGGATCCGGGTACTGGTCTGGGTTCCCGGTTTCACATTGTAAACCACATCGCCGTCCACGGTGCGGATGCGGATATCGCCTCCCAGGGCAGCCTGGGCGTAGGTAATAGGAACCGTGGAAAAAATATTCATGCCATCCCGCTCAAAAATGGGACTTCCGGCCACCTGCACCTCCACCAGAAGGTCTCCTCTTCCGCCGCCGTTTCTGCCCGGCTCGCCCTTCTCCCGGATGCGGATGCTCTGGCCGTCGTCAATGCCCGCCGGCACCGTTACCTGAATCCGCTTTTTGCTGGACGTATATCCTGTCCCATGGCAGACCGTACATTTTTCCTTAATAATTTTTCCGGTACCGCCGCAGTCCGGACAAGTCTGTACATTCCTCACCATTCCGAACAGAGACTGCTGGGTGTATGTCACCTGGCCGGAACCATGGCACTTGGAACAGGTCTCCGGAGCGGTGCCCGGTTTGGCGCCGGTGCCGCCGCATTCTTTGCAGGTATCCTTCAGCATCAGCTCCAGCTCTTTCTCACAGCCGAACACTGCCTCCTCAAAAGAAATGTGGATCACCGCCCGCAGATTCGCTCCTCTCTGGGGACCGCTGTTTCCTCTCCTTCCTCTTCCGCCTCCAAACAGATCGCCGAAGATATCTCCGAAGATGTCCCCCATGTCTCCGCCGAAATCGAAGCCGCCGAAACCGCCGGCTCCGGCTCCGCCGCCCTCAAAGGCCGCATGGCCGAACTGATCGTACTGACGGCGCTTATCCGGATCACTGAGGACAGAATACGCCTCGGTGGCCTCCTTAAATTTTGCCTCCGCTTCTTTGTCTCCCGGATTCATATCCGGATGATATTTCTTGGCCAGTTTACGGTAGGCCTTCTTCAGGGTTGCGTCATCCGCTCCCCGGTCGACTCCCAGGACTTCATAATAATCTCTTTTTTCAGCCATAAAATTTCCACCTCAACACCGCAACAAGGCTGCTGAGGGCAGCGGCGCTCCCGCCGCCTTCAGCAACCTGCTGCTTTCTTTTATCCCCGAGAGGATCTTCATCAACTTTAAACTTCTTTATAGTCCGCGTCTACCACATCGTCGTCATTTCCGCCGCCCGCGGTATTTCCGCCGGCCCCGGCTCCTGCCTGGGGTCCCGGACCAGCCTGGCCGCCCTGATTCTGCTGCTGCATATTCTCATACATCTTGGTAAAGAGGCTCTGCGCACTCTTCATCAATTTTTCCTGTCCGGCTTTCATGTCTGCCACCTGAGCGTCTGTCATGTTGTCCGCCGGCGTGTTCTTCAGCAGCTCTTTCAGAGCGTTGAGATCCGCCTCCACCGCTGTCTTGTCGTGGGAAGAAATCTTGTCTCCCGCCTCCTCCAGGGCTTTCTCCACCTGGAAGACGGCCGCGTCCGCGTCATTTCTGGCATCGATGGCTTCTTTTCTCTTCTTATCCTGCGCTTCGTACTCCGCCGCTTCTTTCACAGCCTTGTTGATCTCATCCTCGGACATATTGGAACCTGCGGTGATAGTAATGTGCTGCTCTTTTCCGGTGCCCAGATCCTTGGCGGACACATTTACAATGCCGTTGGCGTCAATATCAAAGGTAACCTCGATCTGCGGCACGCCTCTTCTCGCGGGCGGAATTCCGTCCAGGCGGAACTGGCCCAGAGATTTATTATCTTTGGCGAATTTACGCTCGCCCTGTACCACGTTGATATCCACTGCCGTCTGATTATCCGCCGCTGTGGAGAAGATCTGGCTCTTCTTGGTAGGAATCGTGGTATTTCTCTCGATCAGAGGAGTGGCAATGCCGCCCATGGTCTCAATGGACAGGGTCAGCGGAGTTACATCCAGCAGAAGCACATCCCCTGCGCCGGCGTCTCCTGCCAGCTTGCCTCCCTGTACGGAAGCGCCCAGGGCCACGCACTCATCCGGGTTCAGAGTCTTGCTGGGCTCATGTCCGGTCAGCTGTTTTACTTTTTCCTGCACCGCCGGGATACGGGTGGATCCGCCTACCAGCAGAACTTTTCCAAGCTCAGAGGCCGTAATGCCGGCATCGGACAGGGCTTTGGTCACCGGTTCCGCGGTCAGCTCCACCAGGTCATGGGTCAATTCATCAAATTTTGCCTTTGTCAGGTTCATATCCAGATGTTTCGGACCCTCGGAGGTAGCGGTGATAAAGGGCAGGTTGATGTTGGTGGTAGAAGCGCTGGACAGCTCTTTCTTTGCTTTTTCAGCCGCTTCTTTGATTCTCTGCATGGCCATCTTGTCATTGGAGAGATCAATTCCCTCGTTCTTCTGGAACTCGGACACAATGTAGTCCACTACCTTCTGGTCAAAATCATCGCCGCCCAGACGGTTGTTTCCGGCAGTTGCCAGAACCTCGATGACGCCGTCGCCGATTTCAATGATAGACACATCAAAGGTACCGCCGCCCAGATCGTAAACCATGATCTTCTGCTCGCTTTCATTGTCCAGGCCGTAAGCCAGAGCTGCGGCAGTGGGCTCGTTGATAATACGTTTTACATCCAGCCCCGCGATCTTGCCCGCGTCTTTAGTAGCCTGACGCTGAGCGTCATTGAAGTAAGCGGGAACAGTGATTACCGCCTCCGTCACTTTCTCGCCCAGATAATTCTCCGCGTCTGTCTTCATCTTCTGCAGAATCATTGCGGAAATTTCCTGGGGGGAATATTTCTTGCCGTCAATGTCTACTTTGTAGTCAGTTCCCATATGTCTCTTAATGGAAGAAATGGTTCTGGCCGCGTTGGTGACCGCCTGACGTTTTGCCGGCTCTCCTACCAGACGCTCTCCGTTCTTTGTAAAAGCCACTACAGAGGGAGTGGTTCTGCTTCCTTCCGCGTTGGAGATAACAGTGGGTTTTCCGCCCTCCATCACGGCTACGCAGCTGTTTGTAGTACCAAGGTCAATACCAATTATCTTGCTCATAATCTTTTTCCTCCTATAAACTGCTTTCTTCTATACTGAATATTGTAATTGTCTCAGGAATCAGTTGGCTACCTTTACCATACTGTGGCGGACCACTGAATCTTTATACATATATCCCTTCTGGAACTCCTCCACAATGATATTCTCGCCTACGGACTCATCGTCCACATGCATCACCGCATTGTGGAAGTTGGGATCAAACTCCTTTCCTACCGCCTCTATAGCGGTAACCCCCAGATCCGTCAGGACTGCGGTCAGCTGTTTGTAAATCTTGTTCATGCCGTCCACAAAGGGATCTTCCGGGTCCCCGGCCGCAGCCAGTCCCCGCTCAAAATTATCCACTACCGGGAGAATTTTTTCCACCACATCCCTGGCTCCCACCAGATACATGCTGCTCTTCTCCCGCTCGGTACGCTTCCGGTAATTATCAAACTCCGCCATCTGCCTGGTAAGTTTATCCGTCAGCTCCTCGATCTTTTCATCCTTTTTATCTTTTTTTTCTTTTTTCTTGCCGAAAAATTTTTTCTCTTTTGTATTTCCGGCATCACCGGCATTTTCCGGCTCTTTCTCCTGGGTGGCGGAATCAGCGGCTTCCTGACCCTCCGCCTTCCGCTCCGCTTCCTCCGCTCCCGCGGCTTCCGCTTTCGCTGTCTCTTCCCCGGCAGTTTCCCCGGATTTTGCTTTCTGGTCTTTTTCCTGTTCCAGATCTGTCTCCATATTTGTATTCTCTCTCTCTGTCAAAGCTCTCTCCACCTTTCCGGCCTTGTATCAGGGCCGCGGAATTTCCGCTATGTGCCCGGCTCGTCTTTTTTTCTGAAAATTGAATCCAGCTGTACTTTCAGCGTCTTCAGATTATCTACCACATTTTCATAGTCCATTCTCTTGGGACCGATGATCCCGATGGTTCCCTTCATTCCGTCTCCCAGGTCATAGCTGGCTGTCACCACGGAACAGTCGCTCATATTCTCTATGGGCGATTCCTTCCCGATATATACCTGGATGCCGGTGCCAGTCTCATCCTCCTCCCCGGAGGAGGTTTCCTTCAGCATATCCACCAGTTCCTTTTTATCCTCCAGGGCGGAGATCAGCTGGCTGGCTCTGGCGGTATCCGCCAGTTCCGGATATTTAAAAATATTGGTAGCTCCGCTGGTATAGATGGGAGTATCCTCCTCATCAGGCTGAATGGCCTCACCCAGAGCATCCACCACCCGGCTGACCACCTGGCTGTGAATCCCGGCCTGCTGTTTCATCCTCTGGATCATATCCAGACTGATCTCTCCCAGGGTCAGACCATTGAGCTGCGAATTCAGCAGCAGGTTCAGCTTCAGCAGCTGCTCGTCATCAATGGGCTCCTCCAGATCTATAAACTGGTTTTTCATCAGATTTCCTTCCGCCACAATGACGGCCAGAAGCTGATATTCGCTGACTCTGGAGAGCTGGATAAATTTCAGTTTCGTGCGGTGATAGGAAGGCCCGGTGATCATAGTGGCGTAATTGGTGTTGGACGCCAAAACTCTGACCACCTGTTTCAGGACTTTCTCCAGGCGGTCTGTTTTCTCAATCATCAGCTCCTTTATCTCTGTAACTTCTTTCTCCTTCTCCTGCATCAGCTCGTCTACATATAATCTGTAACCTTTATCTGAAGGAATGCGTCCGGCGGAAGTATGAGGCTGCAGAATATAGCCCATCTCTTCCAGATCCGACATTTCATTCCGAATGGTGGCGGAACTCAGATTCAGATCCGTGTATTTGGAAATGGTCCGTGAACCAACCGGTTCGCCGGTTTCCAGGTAGGTCTGGATGATAGCTTTCAGTATTATTCTTTTTCTTTCATCTAAATCCATACCTCTGAGCTCCTTTCTTCAGAATCGGCCATTGCCGTCGGATAAAAGTCTGTTAGCACTCATCAAAATAGAGTGCTAATATCTATGCTCTTAAGATAGCACCGGCCGCAATATTTGTCAACACCTTTTTCGTAAAAAACTCAAAAGAACAGCTGCCCGGAATATTTTTCTCCGGGCAGCCGTTCTCTTTTTACGAAAGATCGTCCAGATTTTTTTTCAGATCGATCATCTTGTCCCGCAGCTCCGCGGCTGTCTCGAAATTCAGTTCCGCCGCCGCTGCCTTCATTTCTTTTTCTACCTTTCGGATCAGCTTTTCCAATTCCTCCCTGCTCATGGATTCCGGATCCTTGTCCAGCTTTTCCTCCGTGCGGGCTACTTCCTTAGAAATGCTGATCAGATCCCGCACGCTCTTCCGGATGGTTCTGGGAGTAATGCCATGCTCCTGATTATAGGCTTCCTGCAGGGCCCGTCTCCGGGCCGTCTCCTCCATAGCCGTCCGCATGGAATCTGTCACCGTATCCGCGTACATGATTACATGGCCCTCCGCGTTTCGGGCTGCCCGGCCGATGGTCTGAATCAGGGAAGTTTCCGACCGCAGAAACCCTTCCTTGTCCGCGTCCAGAATGGCTACCAGCGTAATCTCCGGAATGTCCAGACCCTCCCGGAGGAGATTGATCCCCACCAGCACATCAAACACGTCCAGGCGCATGTCCCGGATGATCTTGGACCGCTCCAGGGTATCGATGTCTGAATGAAGATACCGAACCCGGATCCCGGCGTCTTTCATATAGTCTGTCAGATCTTCCGCCATCCGTTTGGTGAGGGTGGTAATCAGAACTTTGTGATGGGCGGCCGCTTCCCGGTTAACCTCTCCGATAAGGTCGTCGATCTGGCCTTCCACCGGGCGCACCTCCACCCGTGGATCCAGAAGCCCGGTGGGACGGATGATCTGTTCCGCCCGCAGAAGCTCATGCTCCGACTCGTACTCACCCGGAGTGGCGGATACGAATAAAATCTGATCGATGCGGCTCTCAAATTCCTGAAAGTTCAGGGGCCGGTTGTCTTTGGCGGAGGGCAGGCGGAATCCGTAGTCCACCAGAGTTGTTTTCCGGGACTGATCCCCCGCGTACATGGCGCCGATCTGAGGGATGGTTTTGTGGGACTCATCAATAATAATAAGGAAATCATCCGGAAAGAAATCCATGAGAGTATAGGGGGGCTGCCCCGGCTCCAGTCCGGACAGATATCGGGAATAATTCTCGATTCCGGCACAGACTCCGGTTTCCCGGAGCATCTCAATGTCGAAATTGGTTCTCTCCTCTATCCTCTGAGCCTCCAGCAGTTTGTCCTCGCTTTTGAACCAGCGCACCCGCTCCTCCAGTTCCTTCTCTATTTCATAGGTAGCTTTGCGTATGGTCTCCATAGGCACCACATAGTGAGAGGCCGGGGCAATGGCCACATACCGCAGCTCCGCCTTGATCTCGCCGGTGAGCACATCAATCTGGGTGATGCGGTCGATCTCATCCCCAAAGAACTCCACCCGCACCGCCGTGTCGCTTTCCTCCGCAGGAATAATCTCCAGCACATCCCCTCGCACCCGGAACGTCCCCCGGTGAAAATCCATGTCGTTTCGGTCGTAGTGGATATCGACCAGTTCCCGGATCACCTGATCCCGATCCTTCTCCATGCCGGGCCGCAGGGAAATAATCATCCTCTCATAATCCTTGGGACTGCCCAGACCGTAAATACAGGAAACACTGGCCACTACGATCACATCCCGCCGCTCAATGAGAGCGGAGGTGGCGGACAGCCGCAGCTTGTCAATTTCCTCATTGATGGAGGAGTCCTTGGCAATATAGGTGTCTGAGGAGGGGACATAGGCCTCCGGCTGGTAATAATCGTAGTAGGAGACAAAGTACTCCACCGCGTTATTTGGGAAGAATTCCTTAAACTCCCCGTAGAGCTGCGCCGCCAGGGTTTTATTGTGGGCGATAATCAGCGTCGGTTTATTTAACTGCTGAATGACATTTGCCATGGTAAAGGTTTTGCCGGAGCCGGTGACTCCCAAAAGGGTCTCGCACTGATTGCCTTCCCGGAAGCCTTTGACCAGGTCGGCGATGGCCTGGGGCTGGTCGCCGGTGGGGGCATATTCTGATACTAATTCAAAATGATCCATATTTTTACTGTTCCTCCAGTACTTCCAGAGCTTTTTCCAGCTGCGCGTCCCCGCTGTCTCCTTCCGGCCGGTCAATCTCCACATCCGGGGCTATGCCTGTGCCGTGAATATTATTTCCCTTGGGGGTAAAATAATGGGACACTGTCAGTTTCAGAACGCTTCCGTCGGACAGCTGAAACAGATCCTGCACGATTCCCTTGCCGAAGGTTTTTGTGCCCACCAAGGTGCCGATCCCGTAATCCTTGACTGCTCCGGCGAAAATTTCCGAAGCACTGGCACTGCTTTCATTGACCAGCACTGCCAGAGGCATCTGGATCGGCGTCTCCCCTTCGCAGAGTTCCTCATTCCGGCTGCCGTTCTTATCCTCTGTGTACACGATGATGCCTTCCGGAAGGATCTGCCGCAGAGTATCACAGACGGCGCTCACCAGACCTCCGGGATTGTCCCGAAGGTCAATAATCAGTTTTTGCATTCCCTGCCCGTTCAGTGTCTCGTAGGCTTCGGAGAACTGCTCCGAGGTAACCCCGGTAAACTCTGTAATCTGAATATAGCCCACCTGCTGATCCAGCATCCGGCTGTTCACCGATACCATCTCCACCATGCCGATTTCTACAGTAATGTCCTGCGCCGCGCCTCCGTTTCGGACTACTGACAGAACCACCTGATCCGCGCCGCTGCCGATCTGTTCTACCACCTCCGAAGTGGTCATTCCCTCCGTACTGACTCCATTCACAGCGGTGACGCAGTCTCCTTCCTGAATCCCCGCCGCTGCCGCCGGGGAATCCTGCACACAGCTCTGGATATATATTTTTCCGTCCTCGCTGTTCTGTACAATGGTAATGCCGATTCCTGTATAACTTCCCTCCTGAGTTTTCTGCAGTTCCTCATACTGCTCCCTGGTATAATAAACAGAATATGGATCCTCCAGGCCGGCCACCATGCCCAGGTACATGTAATCCGTCTGTTTCTGCTGATCGATCTCTCCCAGATAATTTCTCTCTATGATCCGCTGGATCTCTTTCACCTTCTTCTGCGCCCCCAGGCTGTCCGGACGGCTGGGAGACTCAGCCTGGAAAGGAAGATACATAAACAGAAAATATACGGCCGCGAATATCAAAAAAGCAGCCGCGATCCCCGACAGAAAATATTTAACCCGTAATTTTACACTTCCGCCTTCTTCCATTCTATCACTCCTATCTGATGATTTCTGTCTTCCGTGCCGACAGGGGACGGAGGTATGTCCCCCGTCCCCTGCGTTTTTCTCTTATACTTTCAAATGTTTTCGGATCGTAACCATACTGCCCACAAAACCGATTCCCATTCCCAGGATAATGCCTGCCGGCAGCAGCACACGGAAAATATTATTCACCGGGATCAGCCCATTCATAAACTCATTCAAAATGCTGAACCGCGCTAAAATATACTGCACTGCCTGATTATACAGAAAATACAGAAGGGTCAGCGGAATCACCGCTCCCACCAGGCCGATGAGAATACCCTCCAGAATAAACGGCAGCCGCACAAAAGCGTTGGTAGCTCCGATCAGCTTCATAATTCCGATTTCTTCCTTGCGGACAGAAATTCCCATGGCAACCGTGTTGCTGATCAGGAAGACAGAAACCACCAGCAAAATGGCGATAATCACCACAGAGACAATACTGATCAGGCGATTGACCATAGAAAGCGTAATGGATGCCTGCTCGGAGCGGTTCACTTCCCTGACTCCCTCAAGGCCTTCGATATATTCTACCATCTGGCTCTGATTTTCCACCGCGTTTACATAAACTTCGTAATGAGCGGAATTGGCAAGAGGATTATCGGCCACCATGCTTTCCCGGAAGTCCTCTCCCGCCTCCTCGTAGCCTTCAAAATAATCCGCCGCGAACTCATCCCAGGCTTCCGGAGCGGAAACATATCTGCACTCCGTCACCAGATCAGTCCTGCTCCGGATCTGCTCGCCGATGGCGTTGATAGAGGCCTGATCCAGATTTTCCTCAAAAAAGACCGTGATGCCTACATTGCTCTCCACATTTCTAACCAGATAGGTAAAATTCATAACCAGCGCGAAAAACAGTCCGAAAAGGAAAATACAGGCGCTCATGGTTGCCACAGAAGCCAATGAAAACATTTTATTGCGGAATATGTTTTTAATTCCCTGTCTCGCGCTGTATCCTACTGTACTAATCCTCAACGTAGACACCTTCTTTTTCGTCGCTGATAATGACGCCTTTCCGCAGCCGGATCACGCGTTTTCTCATGGCATTCACGATCTCCCGGTTGTGTGTTACCACCAGCACGGTGGTTCCTCTCGCGTTGATTTCTTCCAGCAGCTTCATGATCTCCGCGGAATTTTTGGGATCCAGATTACCGGTGGGCTCATCTGCCAGCAGGATCTCCGGCCGGTTCACCAACGCCCTGGCCAGAGCTACTCTCTGCTGTTCTCCTCCGGAAAGTTCCTTGGGCCTGGACCGGTATTTTCCTGCCAGACCTACCAGGGTAAGCACCTCCGGCACCCGCTTCTTGATTACCCGGTTGGGTTTTTCGATTACTCTCTGGGCAAACGCAACATTCTCATAAACATTTCTGTCCTTCAGAAGGCGGAAGTCCTGGAATACTACGCCAACTCCCCGGCGGTATTTCGATATTTTCCGTCTTGGCAGCTTGTTCAGCGCCTGATTATTGACCCGGATGGTTCCCGATGTGGGGTCCAGTTCTTTCAGAAGCAGCTTGATCAGCGTAGATTTCCCTGAACCGCTGTTGCCAACCACAAAAACGAATTCCCCCTTATCAATGTGCAAGGATATGTTGTTGATCGCCGGCTGGCTTTTTCCATCATACCGCTTACTGACACTGTCTAAAGTTATCATTCTATTCCTCCCGTAGATTTTGCAAAGTCTCCTGAAACTTAGTAATCAAGAGTCTCCATGTATTTCATATACCTTACGACCATCAGGGCAATTTTGAAGGTAATGGCGTCCTCAAACACCCTCAGGTCCAGGCCGGTGCTCTTCTGGAGCTTATCCAGCCGGTATACAAGCGTATTCCGATGAATGTACAGCTGTCTTGATGTCTCTGATACATTCAGGTTGTTTTCAAAAAACTTATTGATGGTAGTCAGCGTCTCCGTGTCAAAATCATCCGGAGACTTATTCTCAAAGATTTCCTTGATGAACATTTTGCACAGAGGGATGGGAAGCTGATAGATCAGCCGTCCGATCCCCAGAGAACTGTAGGCGATGATGTCTCTGTCGTCAAAAAAGATCTTTCCTACATCCAGGGCCATTCTGGCTTCTTTATAGGAGCGGGATACCTCCTTCAGTTCTCTGACTATGGTGCCGTAGGCAATGTGGGTCATATTCTCTTCGTTTCTTCCCACAACGTCCAGAACTTCCGCGGCAATTTTGTTCGCCTGGGTATAATCCTCCCCGGGAGCCAGTTCCTTGACAATGATGATGCTCTTCTCATCCACCGCCGTGATAAAATCCCCCGATTTGCTCCCAAAAAGATTTTTTATGTTTTCCAGTGTGCCCTGGTCTCTGTCCGGGCTTGCCTCCAGAATAAATACAACCCGTCTTGCTTCAATATCAATATGAAGCTTTTTGGCCCGGTTGTAGATGTCCACCAGCAGCAGGTTATCCAGCAGCAGGTTCTTAATAAAATTATCCTTGTCAAACCTCTCCTTATAAGCTGTCAAAAGGCTCTGCAGCTGAAAGGCAGCCATTTTCCCTACCAGATAGGTTTCGTCGCTGTCTCCCTTGGCAACAAATATGTACTCCAGCTGATGCTCGTCATAGACCTTAAAAAACTGATAATTTTTAATTGTCTGAGAATCTGCCGGCGACTGCGCGAAAGCCGCTGCCTCCTCCCCGGCAATTTCAGATTCCGGGAAAGTAGAAACCAGGACTTTCCCCTCCACATCCAACACTCCCATATCCACCTTGGATATATTTTTTAACCCTTCCATCGTGTTCTGCAGTATCTGGTTTGATATCATTTTGTATCCCTTCCTCAATCATATAGTCCGCCCAAATTTACATATTGCTGTACCCTTAAACAAATTACCTCTCTTATTTTAATACAAAATGCACAAAAAGTGAAGTGAAAAATATAGGTTCTTCCTTACCGGCCTTTTCTATTCGCCCTTATCTCCTTTAAATTTCGCTGCCAGTCTGCGGAACGTAGTCTTTTTCAACAGGGTATTCCACCAGCTTACTTTCAGGCCCGCCTCGTTCTGTATATCCGGATGTTCCCCCAGTCCCAGCCAGATTTTTCCATTGATCTTCTGCCGGTGTTCCATGAGAAAGCGGTCCTGCCGGATTCCCTGCAGGCCGCTGACAATCACATCCGGTGAAAAACTGTTCAGTTCATTGATCATACTGTCCGCGGAAAATTCTTCTCCGGCTACATCCGCAGCGCTGCCCGCGATCTGGATGCCCGGATACGTTTCCTGGAGATACTTTTCCAGAGCCTCTACTTCTTCCCGGCTCTCCCCCAGCAGAAACACTCTCAGCCCCTGATTGATCAGGTACCAGAACATCCGGGCAGGAAACTCATTTTCCGCCACCTCGTCATACACCTGTCCGGAAGTGATCCCTACTGCCTCCAGAATTTCTTTTTCACTGATCACGCTCATATCCAGATTTTCCAGATATCTTTTCCAGTCAGGTTCTTTTTCCGCCAGAAGAAGCGTATTCATGGTAATGATGCCGATGGAATCCAGCCTGTCATTCTCTATGAATTCCGCCAGCCGCTCCATCTCCTGCTCCACGTTTAAATAGTCCAGACGGATCCCCAGGACTTCTATTTTATCGCACATATTACTCCCATCCCGTTTTGCGTGAATAGCAATAGTATAGCAGAACCTTCTGCAGAATGCAACCTTAACAAAACCCGCCGCTGTCACCGGCCGGGCGGGAAAGCCCATGCCGCCGGCAGAACGGTTCCGCCGGCGGCATAAAAGATGGCTGTATTCTCTTTTTCCGTCACACCTCAAAAAGCAGATCGCCGTAGGAAGGCATGGGCCACATTTCCTTGTCCACCAGCATTTCCAGTTCATCCACCGGCTCTCTCAAAGCTTCCATGGCCGGAACTACCTGATCGTGATAAAATTCCGCTCTTCCCTTTCCTTCCGGAAGCGCGCAGGCTTTCTGCTCGATTTTTCTCAGTTCTTCCAGCGCGTTCTGGGTTTTGGTCAGAAGTGAACTGGTCTGCTCCAGAATCTTTTTCTGGACGGTCACTTCCTCGATTCCCGCCTGGCGGATTTTGACAATGGAGTCAGCCAGCCTGGTGCTGTAATGGATCACCGCCGGTATAATCTGCTTCGTAGCCATGTCGATCATGGTCTTTGCTTCAATATTCACGGTCTTCGCGTAGTTCTCGTATTTGATTTCCACTCTGGATTCCAGCTCTGATCTGGTAAATACTCCGAACTTTTCAAACACACGGACGCTCTTTTCCGAGAGCAGTTCCGGAATCGCTTCCACCATGGAACGGATATTGGGCAGTCCCCGTCTCTTTGCCTCCTGTACCCAGGCGTCGGAGTATCCGTTTCCGTTGAAAATGATCCGCTGATGGCCGCTGAAGTTTTCTTTAATCAGATCATGGACAGCTTCCTCGAAATTCTCTGCTTTTTCCAGCACATCGCAGGCATCGCTGAAAGCTTCCGCTACAATGGTATCCAGCACAATGTTGGGCGCCGCGATGGAATCCCTGGATCCCACCATCCGGAATTCAAATTTGTTACCCGTAAAGGCAAACGGCGAGGTCCGGTTCCGGTCCGTGGCGTCCCTATCCAGCTCCGGCAGGGTACGGACACCGGTTTCCAGCACCTCCCCTGTCTTGCTGCTGGTAGCGGTTCCTGTACTTACCAGCTGCTCTACCACATCCTCCAGCTGCTCGCCCAGGAAAACGGAAACAATGGCCGGCGGCGCCTCATTGGCTCCCAGACGGTGGTCATTTCCGGGATCCGCGGCAGATTCTCTCAACAGACCGGCGTGCTCATCCACCGCCTTGATAATGCAGGAGAGTATCAGCAGAAACTGGATGTTTTCATGGGGCGTTTTTCCGGGATCCAGAAGATTAATACCGTCGTCGGTGATCAGCGACCAGTTGTCATGTTTTCCGGATCCATTGACCCCGGCGAAGGGTTTTTCGTGCAGCAGGCACTTCATGCCGTGCTGGGTGGCGATTCGTTTCAGAGTCTGCATGACGATCTGGTTGTGATCCACCGCCACATTGGCTTCCGCGTAAATGGGCGCCAGCTCATGCTGGGCAGGAGCCACCTCGTTATGCTGGGTTTTTGCTGTCACACCCAATTTCCAGAGCTCAATATTTACATCTCTCATAAAGGAAGCGATCTTCTGGCGGATGGTTCCGAAATAGTGGTCGTCCATCTCCTGCCCTTTGGGAGGCATGGCCCCGAACAGGGTGCGGCCCGCATAGATCAGATCCTTGCGCTGAAGGAATTTTGCCTGATCCACCAGAAAATATTCCTGCTCCGCCCCTACGGAGGGAGTCACCTTTCTGGATGTAGTATTTCCGAACAGGCGCAGCAAACGGACCGCCTGGGCGTCAATGGCCTCCATGGAACGCAGAAGCGGCGTCTTCTGATCCAATGCCTCCCCGGTATAGGAACAAAAGGCGGTAGGAATGCAGAGCGTTGCCCCTGCCGCGTCCTGACGCACAAAGGCCGGGGAAGTGCAGTCCCAGGCCGTATAGCCTCTGGCCTCAAAAGTAGCTCTCAGGCCTCCGGAAGGAAAGGAGGAGGCGTCCGGTTCTCCCTTAATCAGTTCCTTCCCCGAAAAGCTCATCAGCACTTTTCCGCTGGGAAGGGGAGCGGTGATAAAGGAATCGTGTTTTTCCGCCGTAACGCCTGTCATAGGCTGGAACCAGTGCGTATAGTGCGTCGCGCCTTTTTCAATGGCCCACTCCTTCATTTCATGGGCAATAACATCCGCTGTTTCCAGATCCAGATCTCCGCCCTCCGCGATAATATCCTTCAGTTTTTTGTAAACCTTTTTGGGAAGCCGTTCCTGCATGGCGGTATCATTGAAGACATTTTCACCAAAAATTTCTGAAACCTTTACGTAATCTCCCATTTTTCTCTCCTTTCTTTCACCAGTCACATTTTACCTTCTGTACCCTGCCTCAGCCTGTCTGTGTCGATCAGCAGATCCAGGGCGCTCTCTCTGATAGAAATTCTGGCCAGGCGGTGGTTTCCTCCCGATTCACCATCCAGAGTCCAGGCAATTTTTTCTTCGGACTCAATGCAGATCCTGTCCGTCTTAAAATTTTCGATCAAAGCAGAGCGGTTTTCGTTAGGCGACAGCAGGTTCATAATAATCCCATTCAGTTCCAGAGGGTTTCTCGGCGGGTGAATCAGTGTCACCTCAAACAGGCCGTCGTTGAGTTCCACTCCGGTTCCGGTAATATTTTTGATGCCGCCCACAGAGCGGGCATTGGTAATCATGCCGAAGATGTATTCTCCCTCCAGCTTTTTCACCCCCGCGTCCACCTTGATCCGGTAGGTAGGCACGTTGAAAATTCGTTTTCCGGCCTCCACCAGATAAGCCAGATGTCCCAGTATATTTTTCAGGTTCTGGTCAGTTTCGTAAGAAACATCCGTAAACAATCCAAACCCGGCAATATACACAAAGGTGCGTCCGTTAAAATCTCCCACATCGCAGGCAAAATGCTTCCCTTTCATAATATCTTCCGCCGCCTGCAGCATATTTCTGGGAATATTCAGGCTGTTGGCAAAATCATTGGTGCTTCCCGCGGGAATATATCCCAGGGGAAGGCCGGCCCCGCTTTTCAGCAGGCCCGCTGCCGTCTCATCCAGCGTTCCGTCGCCGCCGCAGCACACTACCAGGTCTACCTGATCCTGATATTCTTCCACGGTTCTGCAGGCGTCCCCCGCTCCCTGGGTAGGATGCACCAGTACCTCGCAGCCGCCTTTCACAAAGATATCCACAATCTCTGCCAGTTTGCCGCGGATCTGTCCTTTTCCTGATTTCGGATTATATATAAACAACATTCTCTTTTTCATCTCATGCTCCACTTCTTTCTGCAAGATCTGGGCTGAACATCGCTTACATTTTACAGCAGCATGCCCCTCCTGACAAGATGAAGCTGCATAAAATCCGCAAAACAACAGTGGTTTTTCTGGCATTTTTCCCCGGAAGCATTTATACTGTAGGAAGACCCTCCGGAACAGTTCCGGAAAGCGCGAAGCCTGAAAGGAGCAATATTTAATATGAAAAAAAATTTTGCCATTGTCACCGGCGCCTCCCGGGGAATCGGGCGCAGCGCCGCGCTTGCTCTGGCCGGCTGCGGCTGTTCCATTCTGGCCGCTGCCAGGACGAACCGTTCCGCTCTGGCGGAACTGCGAAAAGAAATCAAGGAAACCTGGGGGCAGGAATGCATCACTGTTCTGGGAGACATCGGCCGGGAAGATTTCGTAACCTCCCTTTTTTCTCTTCTGCCGGAGGAAGCCTGTCTGAAGGTTCTGGTCAATAACGCCGGAATCTCTCATGTGGGGCTGCTGCAGGACATGTCCCTGGCGCAGTGGAACACACTGTTTCAGACCAATGTAACTTCCATGTTTCTTACCTGCCGGGCGGCGATCCCCCTGTTTCTCCGCCAGGGCGGCGGATCTATTCTCAATGTATCTTCTGTCTGGGGACTTGCGGGCGCTTCCTGCGAGGCAGCCTACTCCGCGGCCAAAGGAGCGGTAAATTCCTTCACCCGCGCTCTGGGAAAGGAACTGGCACCCAGCGGCATCCGGGTCAACGCTGTCGCTTTCGGCGCTGTCGATACTTCGATGAATCAGTTTCTTAGCCCGGAAGAACGCCGCGCCCTGGAAGAGGAGATCCCCGCAGGCCGTTTCGGCACCCCTGCTGAGGCCGGCGCGCTGATCGCCGATCTCTCGCTGAATCATCCCTACCTTACCGGCCAGGTTATCACCATGGACGGAGCATGGATCTAGTTCTGGTACATCGTCCCACAAAAATCACTCAATGAAAAACGGGCATATACATAGCTTCCTATATATATGCCCATCTGCCTGTTATATTTCTTATACCAGCTCAATCAGAACTTCCATGGCGGCATCGCCCTTACGGGGTCCGATTTTGACAATGCGGGTATAACCGCCGTTGCGTCCCTCGTACTTGGGCGCGATCTCATCGAACATTTTAGCCACCATGTCCACTTTCTTGGTATTTTTCTTCTTTCCCTTGTTGCTTGTGGGAACATCCGTCACCGGATAGAAGACCTTCATCATTTTACGTCTTGCGTGAAGTCTGGAAGGAGCGTCCTTCTTGATCTCTTTCTGTACCTCGTCGTATACAGTTACCTTCTTGCCGTCCTTTACTTCTTTGACGCGCTTGCCGTCGGCATCCTTGCGGGCAGCCTTGGCGGTTACTGTAACGGTCTCGTAGTTGTCTTTCTCACGCACTGCCATGGCGATGAGGCCTTCCGCGATCTTGCGGATCTCTTTTGCCTTGGTCTCGGTGGTGCGGATCTTTCCGTGATACAGAAGGTTGGTCACCTGGTTTCTAAGTACTGCTTTTCTCTGGTCAGAAGTTCTTCCCAGCTTCTTATATCCTGCCATTTTTCTTTTCCTCCATTTGCGGAACGGGAAGCCACGCTTCTTCGGTCTTACTGGCAGCCCGCTTAATTCTACAAATTCTTTTTATTTACTGCTCATCTCCGGGGCTCAGAGACAGGCCCAGCTCTTTCAGCTTCGCCAGGACCTCCTCCAGGGATTTCCGGCCCAGATTGCGGACCTTCATCATGTCCTCAGAGGTCTTGCTGCAGAGCTCTTCCACCGTGTTGATGCCGGCACGCTTCAGGCAGTTGTAGGAGCGGACAGAAAGCTCCAGTTCGTCGATATTCATCTCCAGAACCTTTTCTTTCTCATTGTCCTCTTTCTCAATCATGACCTCAGCGGTCTTGGCATTCTCTGAAAGATCAATGAACAGCTTCAGATGCTCACTGAGCACCTTGGCAGCCAGACTGACTGCCTCATCCGGATCCAGCGTTCCCTTAGTGTAAACATCCAGGGTCAGCTTATCAAAATCCGTAATCTGTCCCACACGGGTATTCTCAACCGTCAGATTTACCCTCTCAACCGGAGTATAGATGGCATCCACGGCGATCACTCCGATGGGCATATCTTCTGTCTTCGCCTTGTCAGCGCTGACATAACCCCGGCCCTTGGTGATGGTCAGCTCCATGTACAGTTTGCTGTCCGCGCCGCCGTTGAGGGTAGCGATCACCTGATCCGGATTCATGATCTCAATATCCTGGTCTACCTGAATATCAGATGCCTTTACAACACCTTCGCCCTCAAATTCAATGTAAGCCACCTTTGCCTCATTGGTTTCGCTGTTATTCTTGATGGCCAGGCTCTTCAGATTCATGATGATCTCTGTGACATCTTCCTTCACTCCGGGTATGGAGCTGAACTCATGAAGCACGCCCTCGATCTTTACCTGGCTCACTGCGGCGCCGGGAAGAGAGGAAAGCATGATTCTTCTGAGAGAATTGCCCAGAGTCGTTCCGTAACCTCTCTCCAGAGGTTCTACCACGAATCTTCCGAACTTTTTATCTTCTGAAATCTCTGTGATCTCAATTTTCGGTTTGTTAAAATCAAACACCTACAAGCCCCTCCTTTTTGGGATTATGCTTCATTGAGGGTTACGCCGCCTGCGGATTATTTAGAATACAGCTCGACGATAAGCATCTCGTTTACAGGAACATCGATAACTTCCCGGGACGGAACTTCCTTTACTGTTCCCTGCAGAGTTTCCTGGTTGGAATCCAGCCACTCCGGAACCAGACGTCCTCCGGTCACCTCCAGGATATCTTTGTATCTCTGAGAGCCTTTCTTGCCTTCCTTGATCTCGATGACGTCTCCTGCCTTGGTCAGGTAAGAGGGGATGTTCACCTGCCTGCCGTTTACCAGCACATGCTTATGGTCAACGATCTGTCTTGCCTCTCTTCTGGTTCTGGCAAATCCCAGACGGAAGATGACATTGTCCAGACGCAACTCCAGCATGGACATCAGGTTCTCACCGGTCTGTCCGGCCATCTTATCGGCTTTCTTGTAATAGTTGCGGAAAGGTTTCTCCAGAACGCCGTAGATGAATTTTGCTTTCTGCTTTTCTCTCAGCTGCAGACCGTACTCAGAGATCTTTCTGCTGGAACGCTTTAACTGACGGGTGGACTTTTTATCAATTCCAAGATATACAGGATCCAGTCCTAAGGATCTGCATCTTTTCAGAACCGGTACTCTATTTACTGCCATTGTAATGACCTCCTGTTTTGATTAGACTCTTCTGCGCTTGGGCGGACGGCATCCGTTGTGGGGTACCGGTGTCACGTCGCAGATACTTGTTACTTCCAGACCGCTGGCAGACAGCGCGCGGATGGCTGCCTCACGTCCTGATCCGGGTCCTTTTACGAACACGTCAACTGTTTTTAAGCCATGAATCAAAGCTGCCTTGGTAGCTGTCTCGGCAGCCATCTGCGCAGCATAAGGAGTAGATTTTCTTGAACCTTTAAAGCCCAGGCCGCCGGCGCTTGCCCATGACAGAGCGTTGCCCTCGGTATCAGTCAGCGTAACAATGGTATTGTTAAAGGATGCCTGAATATGTGCCTGTCCACGTTCAACGTTTTTCTTGACACGACGCTTGGTCGTTTTTTTCGTCACTTTTGCCATAATAAAAACTAACCTACACTTTCTTATTCTTTACTTTTTCTTGTTAGCAACAGTCTTCTTCGGGCCCTTGCGGGTTCTGGCATTGGTCTTGGTCTTCTGTCCGCGAACAGGAAGTCCTTTTCTATGACGGATGCCCCGGTAGCAGCCGATCTCCTGCAGACGCTTGATATTCATGGCGATCTCACGTCTCAGGTCACCTTCTACCATCTGAGTCTCATCGATGACAGCGGCAATTTTCTTTACCTCATCGTCGGTCAGGTCTCTTACACGGGTATCCGGGTTAACACCTGCCTGTGCCAGGATTCTGTTGGAAGAAGCTCTTCCGATTCCGTAGATATAGGTCAAACCGATCTCTACGCGTTTGTCTCTTGGTAAATCTACACCAGCTATACGAGCCATGTACGTTTCCTCCATTTACACAATTAATATTTTCCTAATTGGGATGCCGGTATGACGCATCCAGCCGCCGGTACAGCGGCCTTTCCCTTTCCTCCCGGAAAGAGTATTAAGCAATATTATAAAGAATGCTTTCGCATCCGAGGAGGTATCCTGACGCAGCCTATCAGGTCTCACTTTATAATATTAACACGCACAAACAATTCGGGTTATTTGAGGGATCAACCCTGGCGCTGTTTATGCTTTGGATTCTCACAAATGATACGGATGCTTCCTTTTCTCTTGATAACCTTGCATTTATCGCAGATGGGTTTCACAGATGATCTTACCTTCATGACGAATCCTCCTTTCTTAAGTCTGAAGCCTTAAAAATCCTTGAGTTTGCAGGGTTTTTGTTGGGTTAGGCAAAAACCCGCGCACAAAAGTTCGTTTTATAGTATAGCACCCGGGTTTCCGGAATGCAAGCAAAACTTTAAAAATCTTTCCGGCATTCTTTTACTGTTCTTTTACTGTTCATCGCAACAGACAAACAGATTTTTGACACAATATAAATGAAACAGTATAAAATAAAATTCCCGCTAAAAAGTACGGGAGGTGATCCTATGAAAAAAATTGCCGCGGCATTGTGCGTTGTGCCGCTCTTTCTCAGTCTGAACCTGATTTCTGTATCGGCAGATCCCTCTGCGGAAAATTCTGTAAACGAAATCACAGCGCTGGAACAGGAGATACTGGATTTTGCCGATCAGTGCCGCGAAGAAGAAAACGTTTCTGGAAGCGGAACCGCGGATTTTTCAAAAGCATACAGGATCTATGCAGATATGGATCTTTTTGCCGGGGAATCCCTGAGCCGGGAAGAATATAAGGAAATGGAGGCCTCTGCTCCTGTTGTATGGGTCGTCCCTGTGTATTATGAAAATGATACTTGTTTTGTTGAAGTAAGCAAAGGACTTCCTCTCAGCCAGGATCTGGAAAATACGCTGACGGAGGAAGAAAAGCAGGAAATCCGCAGCCGGGAGGGAAAATGGACGGCGGCGGCCCCCTGACTTTAGAACAGGGGAAACTTTATCCGTTTTCCCATGTGCGGGAGGTTTCTCTGAGGAACCGGCCCCAGGACGGCACTGCGGGGGATCGTCGTCCGGAACGGGAAACAGTGTGGGCGAAAACCCGAAAACCGCTGTCTGGGCCATTGTACTTCCGGCTGCCGGGGGAGCCGTCATTGCCCTGCTGGCAGTCCGATACAAAAAAACCAGGCGGCAGCCATTCCCGTAACCGCCAAGAGGCGCCTTGCGCAGGCGCCTCTGTTTTTATTTCTTTCCCGGCGTTTTCTTTTTTGCGTTTCTGACCAGAAGTCCCAATATCACCGCTCCCAGATAAACCAGGATTATTACATTGGCCCAGAGGGGATTGCCCGCGAACAGGGACCAGACCTGTGTAGCCAGCACCGCGTATGTTATGATAACCATTATTTTCAGCCGCCACCTGGGATATTTCCGGGCATATTTGGAGCTGGCCCACAGTTCCGGATATTTTTTCGGAAGATTCAGGATTCCGGCCATGGGAACACAGGTTCCCAGAATCGTCAGTCCCACCGCCATCTTGGACAGCACGGTCAGATCCATGCCCAGGACCGCGGGAACCGCGCCGAAAAGATAAAAAATCACCATCAGCTTCCAGGGCACCCCCGCCCGGTTTACCTCAGCCCAGCTTTTGGGGAAGAAACCGTCCTCGCAGGCCCGGATCAGGGAATTGGAATACCACACAAAACTGGAATTTAAAGTCGTCACCAGCGCGCCCAGGCAGGCTCCGATAATGAAGAAGCCGTACAGAAACCGGTTGGGAAGCACGGCCTGCGCTCCTACCGTCAGGGGCTGGCCGGCGGCTTCCGCCGCCGGGACAGATCCGCTGGCCACAACCCCCATCATCATATACAGCGCGCAGACTGCCAGAGTGACCCCCGCGATAACTTTTACCATCACTTTGGAAGCATTTCGGATGGAAGGTGCGAAATCCGTAATGATATAGGCCCCTCCCACAGCGAAATACAGCAGTGAAACCGCGGAATAGAACCCTCCGAAGCCTCCGGTAAAAAAACCCTCTGTAAAGAAGCTCCCGTAATCCACCTGCCCCAGTCCGCAGATTACAAATACCAGGATTCCTCCTATAAGAATTACGCACATGACATTCTGCAGTTTTGCCGCCGCCTTGACTCCAAACAGATTGACCGCGAAAAACAGTGTCAGAACGGACAGCGCCACCAGCCGCTGGGGAATTTCTCCTGCAAGGGCGGGAAGCAGGCTGGCCAGGTACTGGGCAAAGGAAATCCCGAAAATCGCAATGGTCAGCCTCCCCAGAAAATAAACATAGGCATAGAAAATACCGACATTTTCATGAATCAGTTCTTTGGAATAAGTATACGCGGCGCTGGTTCTGGGCAGAAGGGTGCTCATCATAAACAGGGGCCGGAAGGAAATCAGAAAAAGCACCGCGCTGACCAGGAAGGCCAGGAAAATACTCCGTCCGGTCATACCGATCCCGATCCCTGTCTGGGTAATAATGCCGGAACCAATGGTAAATCCCACCGCCAGGCTGATGGTTTCGATCAGCGACAATTTACTTTTTTCATCCGCCAAAGCTCACACCGCCTTCCGTCTCTGAATTTCTTCTGTCATGTCCGCGATTTTTTTATCGGAAAGGCGATAGCCGATCCCGAAGATTACGATGGTGATGACCAGAAAAACAGCCGGATAGAGATTCATCAGAGCCGAGATTCCGGTCACCATGTGAGGCGTGGCTGCCGCGTTGGCCGCGTACCCGGCCGCGGCAAGCCCCGCGCCCAGGATCACGCTGCGCAGAATCGCCCCCACTTTAATAGGAACATTCAGCATACTCATAATAAACCCTCTGGCATCTACACCGCTCTTCCACTCATAGTAAATTACAGTATCTGCCAGAATCGCAGTCAGACACGGCATGGTGATCTGCATGAAAAAATTCACCACGATCTGAAGGGCGATAAATCCCCAGAGATTCCTTCCGAAAAAGAAGCACAGCACCAGAGCCCCCATCATAATCAGATTAGATATGAGATAGGCCGGTTTTTTTCCCAGTTTCTGAGCAACGGGATTGGCAAAGCTGGCGCCGATAAATCCCACCACCCGGGTAATCACCAGATACGCCGTCATGGCCGGCAGGTTGTTCAGCACCACCACAAAATAATAGAAGCCTGCAGCGGCCATCAGAAAATTCGCCAGATACCGGAAGGAATCAGCCGCCACCAGCACCAGCAGAGGAGGATTTTTGAACACTGCTTTTACCATTTCCGCTGTGGGAAGCTTTTCCTTTTTTACACTTTCCGTTCCGCTGCTGCCGGATACCGACTGTCCCTTTGTCACCGTAAAGGTTACAAAATAGCAGAGGAAATTCATAATACCGAAAAGAATAGCCGCCACAGAATAACCCAGTATTTCATTTCCGGTAACTTTCATCAGCAGGGTGATCAGCGGGAGCGCAATCACCGAAAACACAATATTGCCCATGGAAAGATACTGTCCTCTGCGGGAAGCCAGCGTCAGCCGCTCCTTCTGGCTGTTGGACATATCGCTGACCAGAGTAACGGAAGCGGAATAGGCCAGATCCTGGGCCAGAGTCTTAATGGAAAAGGCAGCGATGACGATCCCTGCCGCCAGAGCTTCTGAACTTCCGATCCTGGAAAACTGCAGGGCATAGGCAAAGATCATAACGGGAGGGCCGATCACCAGCCAGGAACGGTATTTTCCCCATTTGAAATTGCATTTCTCAATCAGCCAGCCTGTGACCGGAACCCAGATACAGTCAATCACTGAGGTCAGAGTCAATATAAACGTAGCTGTACCCAGTGAAAATTTTGCGTAGTCTGTAAGGAACGCCGACCAGTAGTACAGCTCTACATTTACAAATAAAGTAAACCCAAAATCACCGAACCCACTAAGATTTAAAACCTTTCTGCTGAGTTTTTTTGTCTCCATACACTACTCCTCCTTCTAAAGAAGGCGGCCATCGGTTTTTCCCGACAGCCGCCTTCCAGGAACAATCTAAAGCGGATTACGCTTTCTGCTTCTCTGCGTTGTTTGCCAGATTATAGACATTTTCAATGCTGGCCGTATGTTTTACAAAAGGTACCCCTGCCTTCTCCATCAGCGGACGGTTGTACTCGTCCAGGCAGTCCAGCCAGATCTGCTGTCTTTCCGGGAATCTGTCCAGGAAACCGCAAAGAGCTATCCACTTTCCGCCAGGCGCCATCGTGTTCAGGGTCTCATTGATAGAATCCCGGATCTGTTCCGCTGTAGAATCCGGATTATCCAGCACTCCCTGATTATTAAATCCGCCGCAGACCGTAAGTCTGTCTCCGAACTGCTGCTTCACCTCCAGGGGATTGTTCTGGATCTGCACAGGATTTAACGCGTCAATGCCAAGTTCAACCAGTTCCGGTATCAGATCGTGGATTTTTCCGCAGGAATGATGCTGATAAATCATCCCCAGCCCATGTACGGCGTCCACCACCTTTTTCAGATGGGGCCGGATCATTCTTTTCCATTTATCAATGGGCATAAACAGATTTGTATTATTGGAATAATCGTCGTGGAACTGAATCATATCCGGCTTATAATACTTCGCGATCCGCTCGATCAGTCCGATTTTATAGTCTGCCATAGCGCCCATAAAATCAGAACAGGCCTCCTCGTCCGTCATAATATTGCAGAGAGCTTCCTCAAAGCCGCAGAACATGTGCAGGCTTTCAAAGCAGCCGTTTACCAGGATGATATTAGAAAGTTTATTCTCCCTGTCCCATTTAGCGGTGTCCTTTGCCGCCCAGCCTTCCCAGTCATATTTGTCCAGATCCGGAAATGTCACCTGGTCTCTCCAGTTTTCTATATCTGTAATTTTAGGTTCGCTCTCCACCGGCATGGGGCCGGGCTGATCTTCTCTGTACAGATATTTTACTCCGAACCAGTCGGTGGTCACTCCGTAGCCTCTTGCGCCTTCCTCAATTACTGTGGGAATACATGTGTCCTGCCCTGTTGCCGGAGAAGGTACCCAAGGGGTATCCTGATGGCAGAACGCCAGCAGATGGCATTCTCTTTCTGTCATTTTCATTCTCTTTTCCTCCTTTTATTCGTGTTTTTCAGCCTGTCTTTTCTCTACGATCTCAGTCAGTTCCGTCACTTTCTTTTCGGTGAGATGATAGCCGCAGAAAATGATAACGCAGGACAGCAGTACGCAGATGCCGGAAGCCAGGCACATAATGCCGGAAAGTCCTTTGGCGACCGCCGGGCTGGCAGCCTGTCCCGCCACATAGCCGATGGCGGAAAGCCCTACCGGAAGGATGATGCTCTTGATCATAGAGCCGAACTTAATGGGAATGTTCAGCATACTCATAATAAAGCCACGGGCGTTTTTGCCGTCTTTCCACATAGTATAAATAACTGTATCGGTAGTCATGGCCGTAACTACAGTCCCGATCATGCTGTTGAAGAAGAAGGCCACAGCCATGAAAACGATAAACATGGTAGTCCTTCCCTCTCCTGCCAGGAAGAACATCAGGGTGAGAATCCCTCCGTAAACCAGGGTACACAGGCAGTAAATCGCTTTCTTCCCCATTCGTTTGGCAATCTGGTTTACCACCAGAGCTCCGATGACTCCCGTAACGGTCTGAATGGTCATGTAAATGGACAAAGCCCCTGAATCTTTCAGCACATTGTCAAAGAAATACGCGGCGGTGGAGCTTACCAGAAAGATCGCGGTATACCGAAGCAGATCTCCGAAAGAGATCACCAGCAGCGGTTTGTTCCGGAACAGAACCCCGAACATTTCTCCTACAGAAAGTTTGCTTCCCTGGGCAATTTTTTCTGTGGCCGCTATGGGCGCGTCCTTCGTCATGACAAACATAATATAGTTTACGATGAGGTTAATGACGCAGAAGAAAGCCGCGGCAATGGTATATCCCATAGAATCTGAACCTACCGCCTTGCCGAACATGGTGATGCAGGGGATTCCGATTACGGAGAACAGCAGCTGTCCGATAATGGCTCCCTGGTTCCTTCTGGCGCTGAGCAGCGTTCTGGTATTCGGGTCGTCTGTCACCTGGGAAATATGACCTGTCACAGCCGCGCTGATAATATCCTGAAACAGTGTTTTAATACAGAACGCGATCACCACCATACCCGCTGCCGCGGCAGAATTGCCGGCGTCGAAAAACATCAAAGTAAAAAACACCAGGATGACAGGAGTGCAGATAATATACCATGCTCTGTATTTTCCCAGCTTCCTGAACTCGCATTTTTCAATGACAATTCCCGTAACAAACACCCACACCAGGTCTACCGCGGCAGTGCTGGTTAATATGAACGTAACCACTCCCAGATCAAATCCGCAGAGATCTGTAAGGAAATAGGACATATAAACCAATTCCAGCTGAATGAAAAGGCTCTGTCCGATGTTCGGCAGCAAAAATGAATTGATCAGTTTTCCGGAAAGTTTACTGCCGGTTTTCGTTTGTTTACCCATAAAAATTCCCCCTTTGCTTTTATTCTGCAACAAATTATAGCATTGCGGCTTTTTTGATTCTACGGTCTGAAAATACGAGAAATTCAGCTTTTAAATTTGAAATTTCGTACTCTGAATCCGACAAAAAGCACCCTGCTCTATGGAATTTTCCACAGAACAGAGTGCTCTGTTATTTTTATCTGTCTTTCACCCGGCTTTGGCCTCTTTCCAGGGCCGCCAGCCGCAGTACCCTGATGGAAAGTTTTATGTAATCCTGCGTGTATACCTCATTCAGATCTGAACGCAGTGTATCTGTAATCTTCTTCATTCGGTATACCAGGGTATTTCTGTGCAGAAACAGTTCGTTGGCCGTATGGATCAGCGATCTCTCATTGTTCAGATAAACCCTCAGGGTTTCTATCTTCTCTCCTCCTTTTGGCTCTTCCGGAATCCACATTCGTTTTATATCCGGCTCGCAGGCTGCAGCCGCCTCCTCCAGGCTGCTCACGGAAATAATATATTCTATGGCGTAATCATAAAAACGGCAGATTCGTTTTTCGGACTGAAACAGAATTCCGTATCGTACCGCGGCCTGCGCCTGACGGTACGCGTAATATACCTGCCGGGTCGAGCTGAAGGGCAGGCTGACTCCCGCCCTCAGATTCAGCCGCTCCGCAATCTCCTCTACTACTTTCCAGTCTGCTTCCCCGCCATCTGAGGGATTCTTCACGGCAAAAACCACATTTTCTTCTTCCTGTGTCGCGGTGCAGCAGGGAATGCTGCTTTGCAGAAGATTGCGGAGGGAGATAATGTCCTGGATACTGCATGCTTTCTTCCAAAAAGCCAGTACTACAATCACCATCTCTTCACTCTCTGACCAGCGGGTATACTCCCTCCAGCAGGAAAGTTCCTCCTCCGTCACCGGCTGATTCTCCAGCATCTTAGTCAGGGTGGGCGCGAAGCGGAAGGGATTTCTGCTGTCCTCGCTGAGTTTTCCAAGCACAGCGGAAAGGTATTTTACCACATAATCCAGCAGAATCACATCTCCCGGATTCAGCGGCCTGTCCTTTTCCACTACGTTGATTCTTCCGTACATCTCATTTCCGCAGTAGATCGCGGCGGACATCATGTTGCCGTCAATATCCTGACCGTCAAAATGATAAACCCTGGCCCGGCCGCTGAGATAATATCCGTGCCGGCGCCCCTCTTCCATGAGATATTGAATCACCTGCACAGAACTGTGTCCATGACGGCAGAGGTATTTCCAGTCATTATTCACCTCATCCTCGCCGTACTGTTCACTCATTGCCAGAATGGTATTGCTGGCGTCCAGCAGAATCATAGGATTATGAAACACTCTCCAGCTGCCGCTGATCATTTTCTGATAATCCAGCTGATTGGCCGCATCAAACAGCATCTCCTGCCATTCCCGGTAAAAATCAAAGGTAAACTGGACCATTTCAAAAATCTGGTCGCATTCCATATCACGAAAAACAATATACCCCCCCCCGGTACCTGCGTCGCAGATTACATTTCTGCCCTTCTGATAAATGTATACGCATTCTGTGGCGTAGGCCCGCCGGGCGCTCTGAAGAGCCGCCGGCGCGTTCTCCGGAATATGAAGCTCCGGTTCCAGTTCACTCAGCCTGTTGGCGATCATCCATAAATTCAATTTCATCGACTTCACCTGCCTTATTTCTGTACTCTGGTATATACATTTTATAATAGCACGCCTTTTATCCGCATTACAAGAGCTATGCGGTGCCGATGCCCTTTCCGGTTCAAAAAAAGAACGCCTGCCGAAACCGTTCACCGGCTTCCCTGCAGGCGTTTTCTTTTTCTCTTTATTTATCTCTCCAGATAATGCGTCCCTTATCCAGGTCATAGGGAGAAAGCTCGATGGTAACCTTATCTCCCGGAAGGATCCGAATAAAATTCATGCGCAGCTTGCCGCTGATGTGGGCCAGCACTACATGCTTGTTCTCCAGTTCCACTTTAAACATGGCGTTGGGCAGCTTCTCCAGTACTTTGCCCTCCACTTCAATTACATCTGCCTTTGACATACATTGACCTCCTTGTCCTTGATTGCCTTACGGATATCTTCATCCCGTATCTCCTGTCCGGCCCCGGCGCGTTCGCTGATCCTTCGCGCCACCTGGTAATCCGGCTGGATATGCATTTTTTTCTTTTTTTTAGGGCGGTCCAGCTTTCGGTTTTTCCCGTTGACCAGATATACAAAGGTCCCGTCGTCATGAAGGACTATATAAAGCTCTCCCGCGTCATGCCCGGCCAGACTCCTGGCGAACATACCTGTCTGCATCTGCTTCGTTTCCATCCGCGTCACCTGGTCAGAGTCAGCAGTTCCGGCTCACCGTCTGTGATCAGAACTGTATTCTCATAATGGGCGGACAGGGAACCATCCTCCGTGACTACGGTCCAGTCGTCATCCAGCCAGCAGACCTCCGCCGTTCCCATATCAATCATGGGCTCAATGGCCAGGGTCATACCGGGCTGCAGACGGATCCCCCGGCTTTTGCAGGCAAAATTAGGAATCTGGGGATCCTCGTGAAGATGCGTTCCGATCCCGTGACCAACCAGATCCCGAACCACTCCATAGCCGAATCTCTCGGCATAGGCTCCGATCGCCGCTGAAATCTCATGGAGATGGCGGCCGGCCCTGGCATATTTAATTCCCTCAAAAAAAGACTGTTTTGTCACATCGATGAGCTGCTGCGCTTCCGGACTGATCTTTCCGACTCCGTAAGTCCGGGCCGCGTCGGAATGATATCCCTGATAGATCAGACCCGCGTCCAGGCTGACGATGTCCCCTTCTTTGAGAATCCTCTCCTTTTTTGGAATTCCGTGAACCACCTCGTCATTGACCGATACACAGATAGAGGCGGGATATCCCTCATAATTCAGAAAATTCGGCACACAGCCCAGTTCCCGGATCATCCTCTCGCCCTCGTGGTCAATCTCCCAGGTAGAAATACCCGGACGGATTATTTTCGCAAGCTCATCATGCACCTGCTCCAGAAGTTTTCCTGCATGTCTCATTAATTGGATTTCATGGGCAGTTTTAATTGAAACGGACATAAATCATTCTCCTAATATCCCGACGATATCCTGGAAGACTACATCAATGTCCCGGGTACCGTCCACTCCCCGCAGAGCGCCAGCCGCCTTGTAATAATCGATCAGAGGCTGTGTCTGGGAATGATAGACGTCCAGGCGTTTTCTCACTGTCTCCGGTTTATCATCGTCTCGTAATACAAGTGAAGCCCCGCAGTTGTCGCACTGACCTTCTGCTTTGGGCGGGTTATATTTCAAATGATAGGTTGCTCCGCAGGAAAGGCAGGCTCTCCGGCCGGACATCCTGTCAATGATATTAGAATCCGGAACCTCCACGTCGATGGCGTAGTCAATCTTTTCTCCCCTCTTTTCCAGGGCGGCGGTCAAAGCTTCCGCCTGGGGAATGGTTCTGGGGAATCCGTCCAGCACATAGCCCTTCTGGGCATCGGGCTGAGAGATTCTGTCCACCACAAGATCGCAGGTCAGCTCATCCGGCACCAGAAGTCCCTGATCCATATAACTCTTTGCCTTTTTTCCAAGCTCCGTGCCCTCTTTGATATTGGCGCGGAAAATGTCCCCCGTTGAAATATGCGGAACCCCGTATTTTTCCGCAATCCGTTTAGCCTGTGTCCCTTTGCCGGCACCCGGCGCTCCCAGCATGATAATCTTCATATCCTATACCTCTCCTGTTTTGTATTTCCCTGTGGAAATGGTATTTCCCACACAAGTACGATAAGGTTGTGGCACACGCGTACCACAACCCTACTATATCACAACCATATCAATCATTCAAGAATCCTTTGTAGTTGCGGACAAGCATCATGGATTCCATCTGCTTCATGGTTTCCAGTATGACAGAAACAATAATGATCAGAGAGGTTCCGCCGAAGGAAACCTGGGCGCTGAACATTCCGTTAAAGAAGAATGGAATGACCGCCACGATTGTCAGTCCGGCAGCGCCGATAAAGATCACATATTTCAGCACGGAATTCAGATAATCCACTGTGGCTTTTCCAGGCCTGATACCCGGAATGAATCCTCCCTGCTTTTTCATATTGTCTGCCACCTCAATGGGATTGAAGGTGATGGACGTATAGAAATACGCAAAGAAAATTACAAGCACCACATAGAGGATCAGTCCCAGGCTGGAAAGCCAGTCCTGGGGATTAAACCAGTTGCTGGAACTGAACATATTGATGATCTTGCCGCCCCAGCCTCCGGGAGTCTTGCCTGTGAATGTAACGATAATGCCCGGCAGAGACATAATGGATGAGGCGAAAATGATCGGGATAACTCCGGCTGTGTTTACTTTCAGCGGGATATGAGAGGACTGCCCGCCTACCAGTTTTCTTCCCACCATTTTCTTGGAATACTGAACCGGAATTCTTCTCTCCGCTCCGTTCAGCACCAATACCATGAAGATCAGCGCCAGAATAATCGCCGCGATAATCACCCAGGCCAGAGCCGCCTTGGCGATGGTGCGCCCGGCAACAAAATTCTGATACAGAGTAATCATATCCTGGGGTACTCTGGAAAGAATGTTGATTAAAAGAACCATGGAAATACCGTTTCCGATTCCCTTATCATTGATCTGTTCACCGACCCACATCAGGAAAGCGGAACCCGCTGTCAGGGATACTGCTACCACAATAATATTAACTGCGTTTACTTCCAGGATCAGCTGATTTCCAAATCCGATGGCCATAGCAAGACTCTCAAACAGAGCCAGGCCTACCGTCAGATAACGGGTGATCTTGTTGATCTTCTTTCTTCCCTCCGCGCCGTCTCTCTGCATTTCTTCCAGCTTCGGAATAGCGATAGTCAGAAGCTGAATAATAATGGAGGATGTAATATATGGCGTAATGCTGAGGGCAAAGATGGAAAAGTTAGTAAATCCGCCGCCTGTAAATGCGTTCAGGAAGGAGAACGCGTCGGTGCCGTTATTTAAAAACGAATTAAAGAAATCCGTGTTTACTCCCGGCACCGGAATCTGCGAACCCAGGCGGATCACCACCAGCATCAGAACTACATATAAAATCCTACGACGAACTTCTTTTATCCTGAAAGCATCTCGTAAGGTTTTAAACATCAGATCACCTCGGCTGTTCCACCTGCTGCCTCAATTTTGGCTTTGGCACTTTCGCTGAACGCGTTTACCTTTACATTAAGTTTCTTGGAGAGCTCTCCCGTTCCCAGGATCTTCACGCCGTCTCTGGGATTGGAAACCAGACCGCATTCCATAAGGGAAGCGACAGTCACCTCTGCTCCATCCTCAAACCGGTCCAGGGCGCTCACATTGATTGCCACGATTTCTTTGGAATTTCTGCAGGTAAATCCTCTCTTGGGAAGACGCCTGTACAGCGGCATCTGACCGCCTTCGAATCCCGGCCTCGGCGCTCCGGAACGGGCTTTCTGTCCCTTGTGTCCTTTGCCGGCTGTCTTTCCATTTCCTGAACCATGTCCACGGCCACGGCGGAAATTATCGCTGTGTCTGGATCCTTCCGCAGGATGCAAATTTGATAAGTCCATTGTGTACCTCCTTCTGAGTAGCGCTTACGCTTCTTCCACTTTCAACAGATAGCCTACCTGCTTTACCATGCCGCGGGTAGAAGCATTGTCGGGAAGCTCAACTGTATGATTCAGTTTCCGAAGGCCCATGGCCTCCACTGTCTTTTTATGCTTCGGTACGCATCCAATGGTGGATTTTACCAAAGTAATTTTTAATTTATCTGCCATTTTCGAGTCCTCCTTAAGCGAAAATCTCGTCCACGGCCTTGCCGCGCAGTCTTGCCACCTCTTCCGGTGTCTTCAGCTGGCGCAGTCCGTCGATCGTTGCCAATACTACATTCTGCTTATTTCTGGAACCCAGAGACTTGGTACGGATATTCTGAATACCTGCCAGCTCCACCACGGCACGGGCGGGACCGCCGGCGATGACTCCGGTACCTTCCGGAGCTTTTTTCATCAGCACCTGAGCGCTGCCGAATTTTCCGATAAAATCATGGGTAACACTGTTGTTGCTGTCTCTGGCAACCGTCACCAGTTTCTTCATGGCGTCTTCTTTGCCTTTCCGGATCGCCTCCGGAATTTCCGCTGCCTTGCCCAGGCCGGCGCCTACATGGCCGTTGCGGTCGCCTACAACTACTAACGCGGTAAAACGGAAGTTACGACCACCTTTAACAACCTTGGTAACTCTCTTGATGGAAACAACCTTCTCTTCCAGCTCTAACTGGCTGGCATCAATGATTGTATGTCTCATGTGTTCTTCTCCTTCCTCTCTTAGAATTTCAGTCCGGCCTCGCGCGCCGCGTCAGCCAGTGCCTGAATCTTTCCGTGATAGATGAAGCCGCCTCTGTCAAAAACAACTTCCTGGATACCTGCCTCCACCGCTTTCTTGCCGATCACGGTTCCCAGGTATGCGGCCGCAGCGACATTATCCGTCTGCTCCAGCTCTGCCTTCACATCCTTCTGCATGGTGGAAGCGGAAACGAGAGTACGGCCTGCTGCATCATCGATGATCTGCGCATACATATGTTTATTGCTGCGGAATACAGCCAGACGGGGTCTTTCAGCAGTCCCGGCGATATGATTGCGCATTCTTCTATGCTTTTTCTGGCGAACCTGAGTTCTGGATACTTTTTTTATCATCTCTACACTCTCCTTATATTATTTCTTACCGGTCTTTCCAACCTTGCGGCGGATCACTTCATCAGCGTACTTAATGCCCTTGCCCTTGTAGGGTTCCGGTCTTCTCTTGTCTCTGATGTCGGCAGCGTACTGTCCGACTTTCTCTTTGCTGATGCCTTTGATGATGATCTTATTGCCATCTACAGAGGATTCCAGGCCTTCCGGATCCTCCATCTCAACCGGGTGAGAGTAGCCCAGGTTCAGAACCAGCTTCTTTCCCTGTTTTGCCGCACGGTAACCAACACCGTTTACTTCCAGAACTTTCTGATAACCTTCGCTGACGCCGATCACCATGTTGTGGATCAGTGTTCTGGTCAGGCCGTGCAGAGCCTTCATTTTCTTCAGATCATTGGGTCTTGTAACAACCACATGGCCATCTTCCATCTGAATGGTCATTTCGGCGGGAAGGGTTCTCTCCAGAGTTCCCTTGGGTCCTTTTACTGTTACAACATTTCCCTCTTTGATGTCAACCGTTACTCCGGCAGGGATAACTACCGGCTGTCTTCCGATACGTGACATACTGTTATTTCCTCCTGATTAACTTAGATTTTCGGAAGAGACTCAGATGGTTCTCTTCTGTTTTCAGTTGCTTTTAGCGGATGCCGCCTCTTTACCAGACAAATGCCAGAACCTCTCCGCCTACCTGAAGCTTTCTTGCCTCTTTGTCGGTGATCACGCCCTGGTTGGTGGACAGAATGGCGATTCCCAGGCCGCCCAGAACTCTCGGCAGCTCCTCTTTATTTACATAGATACGAAGACCGGGTTTGGAAATTCTTTTCAGACCGGTAATGATCTTTTCATTTTTGTCAGCGCCGTATTTCAGGGTGATACGGATGGTTCTGTGGGGAGCCTCCCCAACCAGATCGTATTTCGCGATGTATCCCTCATTCACCAGAATATCGGCGATAGCTACTTTCATTTTAGATGCCGGAACATCTACGGTATCATGCTTTGCGGTATTTGCGTTACGGATTCTTGTAAGCATATCTGCAATCGGATCGCTCATGGACATGTGTATTTCCTCCTTACATTCTTTTCCACGGATTTCCTTTATCTACAGCAGTGCTGCCGCTGGAGATCAGCGGTATGTTCCCTCAACTAAGCTCGGCCGGCGCTGCCGCTTGGTCTCGCTAAGGTTCGGGAACGACTTTCTCGCTAAACTCTGGCTGCGCCTTCGGCTTGCCAATCGTTAAGCGTTCAATGTCACCAACTTGCTTTTTTTACTCCCGGGATCTGGCCCTTGTATGCTAATTCACGGAAACAGATACGGCAGATTCCGTATTTTCTCAGGTATGCATGGGGACGACCACAGATTCTGCAGCGATTGTACTCTCTGGTGGAGAATTTTGCTTTCCGCTGCTGTTTGATTTTCATTGCTGTTTTAGCCATGAATCTTTTCCTCCTATATTACTTTGCGAACGGCATATTGAATAATCTCAGTAACTCACGGGCTTCCTCGTCGGTCTTGGCGGTTGTCACGAAGATAACATCCATACCTCTGACCTTGTCAACCTTGTCATATTCAATCTCCGGGAAGATCAGCTGCTCTTTGATTCCAAGAGCGTAGTTTCCTCTTCCATCGAAAGCATTGGGATTCACACCGCGGAAGTCACGGACACGGGGCAGAGCCAGGTTGATGAGGCGGTCCGCGAACTCATACATCTTATCGCCTCTTAAGGTAACCTTGCAGCCGATGGACATACCCTCTCTGATCTTGAAGTTAGCCACAGACTTCTTTGCCTTGGTCACAATGGCCTTCTGGCCGGTGATCCGCTCCATATCAGCCACTGCGGAATCCAGCAGCTTGGCGTTCTCCTTGGCCTCGCCAACACCCATGTTCACTACAATCTTCTCGAGCTTCGGCACTTCCATAACGTTTTTATATCCGAACTTCTTCGTCATGGCTTCGACGATTTCGTTCTTGTACATTTCTTTATATCTGCTCACGATTTCGGCCTCCTCTCAATTAATCCAGTACTTCGCCTGTGGTCTTGGCAACGCGGACCTTCTTGTCTCCATCCATCTTGTAGCCGATTCTGGTCACTTTGCCTTTGTGCAGGTACATTACATTGGAAATATCAATGGGAGCCTCTTTGTTCACAATTCCGCCCTGCTGATTCTGCATGCTGGGTTTGGTGTGCTTGGTGATCATGTTGACGCCCTCAACGATCACTTTGTTCTTCTTCGCGTCAACGGAGAGAACTTTTCCCTCTTTATCTTTATCTTTGCCGGCGATTACCTTTACAGTATCGCCTTTTTTAATCTTTACTGACATAGCCGACCTCCTATAATACTTCGGGAGCCAGGGAAACGATCTTCATGAACTGTTTCTCACGGAGCTCTCTGGCTACAGGCCCAAAAATACGAGTTCCTCTGGGAGTCTTATCCTCTTTGATAATCACTGCCGCGTTCTCATCAAATTTGATGTAGGAACCGTCTTTGCGGCGGGCGCCCTTTACGGAACGAACCACAACGGCCTTTACAACGTCACCCTTCTTTACAACACCGCCAGGTGTTGCATCTTTGACCGTAGCAACGATTATATCACCGATATTCGCATATCTTCTGGTAGATCCGCCCATAACACGAATGCAGAGAATTTCTTTCGCACCGGTGTTATCAGCGACCTTCAGTCTGCTTTCCTGCTGAATCATGCTGGTATTCCTCCTTTTAGCACTTCTTCAATTATTTCGCTCTCTCTACGATTTCCACCAGTCTCCATCTCTTATCCTTGGACAGGGGTCTGGTCTCCATCACACGCACGGTATCACCGATGTTGCACTCGTTTTTCTCATCATGTGCTTTTAATTTATAGGTATCTTTTACAATTTTCTTGTAAAGCGGATGTTTTACATGGTCCTCGATAGCCACAACGATGGTCTTATCCATCTTGTTGCTGACAACCTTGCCCACACGGACTTTTCTCAGATTTCTTTCTTCCACGACCTTGACTCCTTTCAGTTGGCTGCGCTTGCTTTCTGAGCAATGACAGTTGAAATTCTGGCAATGTTTTTACGAACTTCCTTAATCCGGCTGGTATTGTCCAGCTGATTGGTCGCATTCTGGAATCTCAGATTAAAGAGCTCCTTCTTGGCAGCTACTAATTCTTCCTGCAGTTCAGCAGCTGTTTTAGCTTTTAAATCTTCCACATATTTTTTACTTTTCACTGTTATCACCGCCTTCTAAGTCTGCACGAGAAACGATTTTACATTTACAGGGTAACTTATGCATGGCAAGACGCAATGCTTCGCGGGCGGTCTCCTCAGCGACGCCGGCGATCTCAAACATAACGCGGCCCGGTTTTACCACGGCTACCCAGTACTCCAGGGAACCTTTTCCGGAACCCATACGGGTCTCAGCCGGTTTTGCGGTTACAGGTTTGTCCGGGAAGATCTTGATCCAGACTTTACCGCCACGCTTGATATAACGGGTCATGGCTACACGGGCAGCCTCGATCTGGTTGGATTTGATCCAGCAGGGCTCAGTGGCTACCAGGCCGAACTCTCCGTAGTTAATTGTATTGCCTCTCAGGGCTTTTCCTCTCATGGAGCCGCGGAACTGTTTACGACGTTTTACTCTCTTAGGCATTAACATAATTATTTATCGCTCCCTTCCTTTGTTCCTTTGGCAGGAAGTACCTCGCCGTTGTAGACCCATGCTTTTACGCCAACTTTGCCGTAGGTGGTGTCTGCCTCAGCGAAACCATAGTCAATATCAGCACGAAGTGTCTGCAGCGGAATGGTTCCCTCGCTGTAGAACTCGGTACGGGCCATATCCGCGCCCCCAAGGCGTCCGGATACGGAGGTCTTGATTCCCTTGGCGCCGGCACGCATGGTTCTCTGCATGGTGGACTTCATAGCCCGGCGGAAGGAAATACGGTTCTCCAGCTGCAGCGCGATGTTTTCCGCAACCAGCTGCGCGTCGCGGTCCGGTCTCTTCACTTCCTTGATGTCAACAATCAGCTTCTTGCTGGTATACTTCGCAAGTTCTGCTTTTACTTTCTCGATCTCAGAACCGCCCTTGCCGATGACAACGCCCGGCTTTGCGGTATAGATGATGATCTTTACTCTGTCAGACGCTCTCTCGATCTCGATTCTGGAGATACCGGCGCTGTACAGTTTTTTCTTCAGAAATGTTCTGATATTGTAATCTTCAACCAGGTAGTCCGCGAAATCTGCCTCCGCATACCATTTGGAATCCCAGTCTTTGATGATTCCGACTCTTAAACCATGGGGATTAACTTTCTGTCCCATTCTTAACCTCCTTACCTTTCATCCAGTACGATAGAGATATGACTTGTTCTTTTTTCAATCCTGTAAGCTCTTCCCTGTGCTCTGGGCTGGATCCTCTTCATGGTGGGCGCTTTGTTGGCGTAGCACTCAGCCACATACAGGTTCTCTCTGCTCAGACCGTTGTTGTTCTCAGCGTTTGCCGCTGCTGACTCCAGCAGCTTCTTGATAACGCTGGAAGCGTATCTGGGGTTGTAGGTTAAGATTCCCAGCGCGGATTCCACGTCTTTGCCGCGGATCGCGTCCAGTACATAACAGGCTTTCTGCACTGACATTCTCGCGTATGACAGCTTGGCAGAAGGTCTGTTGTCTTTATTCGCGTTTCTTTCTCTTTTAATCTGACTTCTATGTCCCTTAGCCATTGCTAATAGCCTCCTTTCGCTCTGCTTTTTACCTTACGCCGGATTTCTTCTCGTCCTTGCCGTGACCTCTGTAGGTTCTGGTGGCAACGAACTCACCCAGCTTATGGCCTACCATGTCCTCGGTAACATATACCGGAACATGCTTTCTTCCATCGTGTACCGCAATCGTGTGTCCCACGAAGGACGGAAAGATAGTAGAACGGCGGGACCAGGTCTTAATAACTGTTTTATCGCCAGATGCGTTGGCCGCATCAATTTTCTTTAATAAGCTTGCGTCAGCAAATGGGCCTTTTTTCAGTGAACGAGCCATCGTTTAACCTCCTTATTTCGTTAATGTCTTACCATCTCTTCTGCGGACGATAAGTTTGTTGGACTGTTTGTTCTTCTTTCTGGTCTTCAGACCCAAAGCAGGTTTGCCCCAGGGTGTGCAGGGACCCGGACGTCCAATGGGAGCGCGGCCCTCGCCACCGCCGTGGGGATGGTCGTTGGGGTTCATAACAGAACCGCGGACTGTGGGGCGGATGCCCATATGGCGTTTCCGTCCTGCCTTGCCTACATTAATCAGATTGTGCTCGCCGTTTCCGACAACACCGATAGAAGCCCGGCAGTTCAGGGGAACCATTCTCATTTCACCGGAGGGAAGACGTAAGGTAGCGTACTTTCCTTCCTTTGCCATCAGCTGAGCGCTGTTTCCGGCGGAACGTACCAGCTGGCCGCCCTTTCCGGGATGAAGCTCAATATTATGGATCAAGGTACCAACAGGGATCTCGGAAAGAGGCAGGCAGTTTCCGGGACGGATCTCAGCATTGGGTCCGTTCATAATCTTCATTCCGACTTTCAGTCCTTCCGGAGCCAGAATGTAAGATTTCTGTCCATCCTCATAGCAGATCAGCGCGATATTGGCGGTTCTGTTGGGATCGTACTCGATGGCGGTTACATGAGCTGCCACATCATCTTTAAATCTCTTAAAATCCACCAGTCTGTATTTTCTTCTGCTGCCGCCGCCGTGATGTCTCACGGTGATCTTTCCCTGATTGTTGCGTCCTGCGTTTTTCTTCAGAGATACGACCAGGGACTTCTCCGGTTTCGTCTTGGTGATTTCAGAGAAATCAGAGCTGGTCATATGTCTTCTGGAAGGTGTATATGGGTTATAGGTTTTAATTCCCATTACGGTATCTCCTTTCATTATTATCGGCCTGAAGGGCCATAGGTACACCTTTAGGTGTTTCAATATTATCGCCCTGAAAGGCCATAGGTACACCCTTGGGTGTTTCAATATTATCGGCCTGAAGGGCCATAGGATGAGGGTCTATTACAGTCCCTCGAAAATCTCGATATCCTTGCTGTCCTCGGTGAGAGCTACGATGGCCTTCTTGGTCTTTGCAGTCTTTCCGTAGGTCATGCCCCGGCGTTTGGTCTTGCCGTCCAGGTTCATGGTGTTGACACTTTTTACTTTTGTGCCCTCGAACATTTTCTCGACAGCTTCCTTGATCATGGTCTTGTTTGCTTCCGGATGTACCAGGAAAGCGTATTTTTTCTCGCCCATGGCGTTCATGCTCTTCTCAGTTACGAGAGGCTTTAAAATCACATCATAATACAGAACCTTTGCCATTACGCGTACACCTCCTCGATGGATGCCACACTGCTCTTGGTCGCGATCACAGTGTTGTATTTCAGGATGTCATATACATTGATGGTGTTTACGGAAGCAGTCTGCACACCGGGAATATTTCTGGCGGACAGTACAACGTTCTCGCTGTCGTTTCCGATCACAACCAGTGCTTTGTCAACCTTCAGGTTATCCAGCACTTTCTTCATCTCTTTTGTCTTAACCGCGTCCAGCTTCAGCTCATCCAGCACCAGGAATTTATTCTCCAGCACCTTGCTGGTCAGCGCGGACTTCAGAGCCAGTCTCTTCTCTTTCTTATTCATCTTGAAAGAGTAATCTCTGGGCACCGGAGCGAATACCACGCCGCCGCCGGTCCACTGGGGCGCGCGGATAGATCCCTGACGGGCGTGTCCGGTACCTTTCTGTCTCCACGGTTTTCTTCCGCCTCCGCTTACTTCGGAGCGGGTCTTTGCTTTCTGTGTTCCCTGGCGTCTGTTGGCCAGATGAAGAACAACTGCCTGATGAACCAGGTTTTCTTTCACTTCCACGCCGAACACGGCATCGGAAAGCTCCATGGTTCCTACTTCATTGCCTTCCATATTATAAACAGCTACGTTTGCCATCTGTTTTGTTCCTCCTTTCCCGATAAAAGGTTACTGAATCGTCTTAACAGTTTCCCTGATGGTTACCAGTGATTTCTTCGGTCCCGGAACGGAGCCCTTCACCAGCAGCAGATTATTCTCTGCGTCTACTCTCACAACTTCCAGATTCTGTACGGTCACTTTTACATGTCCCATGTGTCCGGCCATCTTTTTGCCCTTGAACACCTTGCTGGGATCAGAACATGCACCGTTGGAACCTGCGTGACGATGGTATTTGGAACCGTGAGCCATGGGTCCTCTGGACTGTCCATGTCTCTTGATGGCGCCCTGGAAACCTTTGCCTTTGCTGATGGCAGTGGCGTCGATCTTGTCGCCTGCCGCAAAGATATCAGCCTTGATCTCCTGTTTCACTTCGTAATTCTCTGCGTCCTCCAGTTTGAACTCTTTCAGGAATCTCTTATAGGGAACCTCTGCCTTGTCAAACTGGCCTTTTCTCGGCTTGTTCACCAGCTTTTCCCTGATGTCGCCGTATCCTACCTGAACTGCGCTGTATCCGTCGTTTTCTTTGGTCTTGACCTGGGTTACGACGCAGGGACCAGCCTGCAGCACAGTCACCGGAGTCAGGACTCCGTCTTCGTTGAAAATCTGAGTCATTCCAACTTTTGTGGCTAAAATCGCTTTCTTCATTCTTTTTACCTCCTGTTTTTCTACAGCGGAGCGCCCTTTCGGGAGCTCATTCTAGTTAACAGATATAAGTGGAATGCGCTTTTGGCGATTGCTTCTATATCAATTAACCGATTTTCTTTTCATGATGAAATTATTTGTTTTTCATCTTGATGTCGATGTAAACACCGGCAGGCATTTCCAGTCTGGACAGCGCATCCACCGTTTTCTGAGTAGGTGTGATGATGTCGATGAGTCTCTTGTGGGTTCTCTGTTCAAACTGTTCCCGGGAATCTTTGTACTTGTGTACCGCCCGCAGGATGGTTACCACCTCTTTTTTGGTGGGCAGCGGAACCGGTCCGCTGACAGCAGAACCATTCTTCTTAACAGTTTCCACAATTTTCGCGGCGGATGCATCTACCAACTGGTGATCATACGCTTTCAGGGTGATTCTCATTACTTGACTTGCCATAAAAAAAGCCGCCTCCTTTTCGCACTTTTTGAGTACGACAAGTGGTGACTGTACACATCTCCGTGTGTGTCCTAAAGACCTTCACACGTTGTTTCCACACTTCGGTAGACCTCTATTCATTGTACAGTGACTTGTCGCCAGTTTCCTAACTTGACATTCGCTCCACGGAAAACCTGCCACCTGGGCAGCAACCTCGCGCTTCACAGCTATCAATGTCACAACATGAGATATTTTACCAGCTGCTTGAGAAAAAAGCAAGGCTTAAAAAACAAAAATTGTATTTTTTGACGTACAATATTGCCATTTACAGCGCGTCCCGCAGGAAACCGGCCCCTGCTCTGCGCGAACCGCAGGGGCCGGGGCCGGCTGTTGAAATCCTTCTTCTATTTTAGAGGCAGTCTGACAGGTCTACAAAGGTCACTCCGGTCAGTTCGTCTTTCTCCACTTTGGGATCTTCCCCCTTGGCGTAAGCCTCCTGCAGGAGGTCCTCCACGCTTCTGGCCGGAATCGCCAGTTCAATCTCGTCCGGCTTGAGAGAAACGGAAGGTTCCTCTTCCGGCGGCATTTCCACCGGCTGGTTTTGGCTGGGCATCTGCTGGCTCACCAGCGCCGCCTCCAGGGCTGCCTGGACATCGTCCATATCGTTTTCCCGGCTGTGTGAACTGTCTGCCTTTTCCGGCTCTGCTTCCTCCAGGGTTATCTGTTCCGCCTGCGTCTCTGATTCCTCCTGCTTGCGGCGGTACTTTCTCTCTTCCTCCTCGTCCGCTTTTTTCTTCTGCTCCGCCAGATTAGCATAGAACTGATCCGCGTCTTCTTCCTCCTCGTCCTCTTCGTCTCCGTCATCTTTGCGGCTCCAGACTTCCGCCACAATAAAGAGCACAATCAGCAGAACCACCGCCAATCCCAGCACAATCCTTCCCTGGGCAGTCTGCATAGCGATGGACACATAGCCGATCAGCGGAACAGTGATCACTGCCTTTCGGACGGAAGTTCTCAAAGCGATCTCAGAGGGAGTATCCCCCTCAGCGGCTGTCACTTCCACTGTCTCGTTTTCCGCGTCGATTGCCGTAATTTCATATACATAGGCGGAATTTTCTTCCGTTTCGATAATCTTATCCCCCACTTCCAGGCCGCTTACCCTGCTGCTCACTCCATATACCACTGAGCCGGTCTGAATATTGGTTTCCATACCGTTCTCCGATACAACAGTGGAAACCCCCAGCAGTGGAGGAACAAACAGAGCCGCTGCCACCAGAATAAAAAGTATCAGGATAATATTGACAAATACTTTAAGTACTTTTGACATCTCGTATCTACTCCTTGTGATGCTTTCATAACAGTAACAGACTCATTATAACCCCTTTTCCCCAATTATGCAAGAAAACCAATTCTGACTTGTCTGATTTTTCACCGCATATTATAATATGAGACAAGCGGCAAAAGGGCATGCGGGCTGCGCTGGCGCAGGCAAGCATGACTTTATGCCGCGCAAAACACCGAAAAGCAGCCATTTTTCGCAGAAAAATGAGCGGATTTGAGGTGTTTTTAGGATTGCGGGAGCACAAAGTGCGGAGCAATCCGTGTCTCATGCCCATTTGTCGGGTTGCTCATAATATGAGACAAGCGGCAAAAAGGCATGCGGGCCGCGCTGGCGCGGATGCCCATGCTCATTTGCCGGACCGTCTATAACATTCTGATGGAACTATGCGCCCGCGCTGCCCGCGGGGATAAATGTTCCGGAAAACGAGGTTGCCCCATGAATTCACGAATTAAAACGATTGAGGATCTTTCCCTGAACGCCTGGCCATCCCACCAGATCCAGATCTATGACGGATGGCTGCTGCGTTTTTCCTATTTTTATACCCACCGCACCAACTGCGTGGAGCAGATCGGTGTCTCCACCCTCCCCCTTGACACAAAAATCGCGTACTGTGAAGAAGCTTATCAGCAGTGGGGCACTCCCTCTATTTTTAAAATTTCCCCCCTTCTTCCTGAAAGCTTTGACGCGCTGCTGGAGCAGAAGGGATATGTCAGGGAACATACCACCCATGTGATGACCATGTCCCTGGAACAGCTTGCGGAAGAACCTCTTCCCATTCGGGTGGATGTCAGCAATTTTATTCCCGATTCCTGGATCCAGGCTCTTTTCGCCCTGAAAGGAACCACAAACGTCATGCACAAACAGGTAGTTCCCTCTATGTACAGGGCAATCCCAAAAGAAACCATCTGCGTCTCTATTCATGAGGGCGGACGCGTCGCCGCTACCGGTCTGGGGATTCTGGATCGGGATTACATCGGCGTATATGCCATTCATGTACATCCGGATTACCGGAGGCGCCGCTACGCCAGCGCCATCTGCCGGACAATTCTGCAGAACGGACGCCAGAGAGGGGCTAAAAACGCCTACCTTCAGGTTGTAGATAAAAATTATCCCGCCATACGTCTGTATGCTTCCCTGGGATTTTCCTATGCTTATACCTGCTGGTTCCGGCTGAAATATCTGTTTTAATATTTCACGGCCGCCTGCCGGCTATATCCGCGGACAGAAAAAGAGCCGATCCCGCTCATGGCAGAGAACCGGCTCCTGTGTCTTCCCCGACTTTCTGTTATTTACTCAGAAAATCATTAATCTGGGCTACCAGCACATCCGCATCCAGCCCATGGACCATGGCAGCCTCTTCCAGGGACTCCGCCTGGGAAGAAGGGCAGCCCAGGCAGTGCATACCTGCCCGCATTAAAATCACTGCAATATTTTGATCTAACTGAAGCAATTCGCCGATGGTCATGCTCTTCGTCACTTTAGCCATTTTCAGATTCCTCCTTTTTCGTTATGCTTTCTCATTATAATACCTTTTCAACACCGGCGCAAGAAAAAAGCGGTTCCGCTAAAAAATGTTTCTATTTTTATACTTGTAATCTCTGAAGACTTATATTAGAATGAGCATAGAACCCAGGATGAGGGGTTTACAGTTAATGCACTATTGAAGGAGGATATAAAGATGGCACATGTAATTTCTGATGAGTGTGTATCCTGTGGAACCTGTGTAAGCGAGTGCCCTGTTGACGCGATCAGCGAGGGTGATGGAAAATATGTAATCGACGCTGACGCATGCGTAGATTGCGGTTCCTGCGAAGCTGCATGTCCTACCGGCGCAATTTCTGCTGAATAATTTTTCAGGAGTTATACGCACAGTAAAGATAAGAGACAGACGATCTTCAGATGATCTTCTGTCTCTTATCTTTTATTGTCTGTTTCTTTTTCTTTTCTTCCGGCCCTGCTCTTCTGTCACCGCAATCTGTTTTCTGGCAATCTGATGCCGCCGGATGGCCTGGTCCAGCCGTCTGTATCTCTCCTCCTGCTGCCTTTTCCCACGAAGTTTTTCCATCAGCTGTTCCAGAATCTGATAAAATCTCTCCCGGCGCTGCTGTTCTTCCGGGGCGTATGCCTGCGTCCGCAGAATCGGAATAATCTCACGGATTTCTTTCAGCTGCAGTCCCTTTTTCTTCAGTTCACAGACGCACAGAAACATGCGGATATCTCCTGCCGTATACCATCTGCTCCCCCTGGGGTTTCTTCTTATGTCCAGCCCAAACTGTTCCTCCCAGTATCTGAGCGCGGAGGACTTCTCACCGGTCAGTTCTGCCGCCTCAGCTACGGAATACATGGTCTGCTCCATCTTTCTGCCCCTTCCTGTTAAGAGTCGCCGCCGTCTCCCGCGGGAGCTCCCCCGGCGGCACCTGCTTTCATTATAGCATCCAGCCGGTGCAATACAACGAAATTCGTTCGACAAAATATGGCAGCAGTCCCTGATTCCGCGCCGGAGCGCGGGAAGCTTATCTCCGCTCCTGCTCCAGGTTCATAAATTTGGTATAATCCGGCAGCCAGACCAGATTCACCGTACCAATGGGGCCGTTTCTCTGTTTCGCGATAATGATTTCAGCGATTCCTTTCATGTCGGAATCTTTTTTATAATAATCATCCCGGTAAATAAACATAACCACATCCGCATCCTGCTCTATGGCGCCGGATTCCCGGAGATCTGACAGCATGGGGCGGTGATCCGTTCTGCTCTCCACCGCGCGGCTCAACTGAGACAGGGCCACCACCGGCACATTCAGTTCCCGGGCCAGAGCTTTTAAAGACCGGGAAATCTCCGAAATCTCCTGCTGACGGGAATCGCTTCCTCTTCCCCCGCCGCTCATGAGCTGCAAATAATCAATCATTATAATATCCAGTCCATGCTCCAGCTTGTAGCGCCTGCACTTGGATCGAAGTTCCCGAACGGTAATTCCCGGCGTGTCATCAATGATCAGGTTAGAATCTCCAATGACTCCCGCGCTCTCGATCAGTTTGCTCCAGTCCTCATCTTTCAGATTTCCGGTCCGCATGCTCTGGGAGTTTACCCGGGACTCCATAGACAGAAGCCGGTTCATCAGCTGCTGCTTGGACATCTCCAGGCTGAAAATGGCCACTGAAAGATCCTTTTTAAAGGCCATGTACTGAGCGATATTCAAAACAAAGGCCGTTTTTCCCATGGAGGGTCTGGCAGCTACCAGAATCAGATCAGAATTCTGAAATCCGGATGTTTTATAATCCAGATCCGTAAATCCTGTAGGCAGACCCGTCACGTTGCCTTTGGTCCGGGAGGCCTTCTCGATGTTTTCCAGGGTATCCATGACCACCTGCCGGATGGGAACCATATCCCCGGAATCCCTCTGCTGGAGAAGCTGAAACATCTTTTTTTCCGTGGTGTCCAGGATCTCCTCCACCGGCTCCCGATTCAGATAGCATTCATTCTCGATTTCTTCGGTGAGCCGGATCAGTCTGCGCAGAATCGCTTTTTCGCTGACAATCCCCGCATAATGCTTAATATTGGCTGATGTGGGAACGGTATTCAGCAGATCCCGCATAAATTCCATTTCAGAAATTTCCGGCGGCACGTCCTTTTCACGAAGACGGTTCTGCAAAGTCACTACATCAACGGCTTTTCCCTCGTTGGAGAGTTCCAGAATCGCATCGAAAATAATTCCATACTGGCGCTGATAAAAATCATCGCTGGTGAGCATTTCGGAGGCGGTCATAATCGCCTCCCGTCCCATCAGCATGGAGCCGATCACCGACTGTTCCGCCTCCACACTGTGGGGCAGTATTCTTTTTATCAGTGCCTCCTCCATCAGGTCTCTCCTCCTAAGCTTCTCTTACCTGCACCTTCAGCTTCGCTGTCACCTGAGAATGCAGTTTTACCGCGACTTCTGTCGTTCCCAGTTCCTTGATAGTTCCGTCCAGAACCAGTTTCTTCTTATCCAGTTCCAGACCCAGCTGTTCTTTTGCGGCCTCCGCGATCTCCTTGGCGGAAACCGATCCGAACACCTTCCCGCCCTCTCCGGTCTTGATTGAAACTGTAATCTCTGAAGCTTCTATTTTTGCGCCCAGCTCCTTTGCTGCCGCCAGTGCCTCCTGGGCAGTTTTTTCCTCATGGGCTTTCTGCAGTTTCAGATCATTCAGATTCTTTGGCGTAGCGGGCACTCCCAGCTTCTTGGGAATCAGCATATTTCTGGCGTACCCGTCGCTTACATTCACAATCGTTCCCTTTTTTCCAAGGCTTTTTACATCTTCCATCAATATTACTTTCATCAGATCTCTCCTCCCTCCAGCATCTCCGCCAGAGTTCTCTTCAAATACATTTTCGCGTTGTCTACAGACATCCCCTGAAGCTGACATCCGGCGATATTCAGATGTCCGCCGCCGCCCATGCGCTCCATGATAATCTGCACATTTACCTCGTCAATGGCCCGGGCGCTGACGTAGATCACTCCTTTATAGTCCGTCAGTACAAAGGAAGCCTTTACTCCCACAATATTCAACAGTTCATTGGCCGCCTGAGCGCCCACCACGGTAGGACTTTCCACATAATCACTGGGGCACACCGAGATCGCGAAGCTGTCGCGGAAAAGCTCCGCGTTTTTGATCGCCTCACCCCGCGCCCGATAGTCATTCATATTTTCCCGGAACATTTTTCTTACCCGGGTCACATCCGCTCCGCATCTGCGCAGAAAGGCCGCCGCCTCAAACGTGCGCACACCGGTTTTCTGCGTGAAATTGTCTGTATCCACCATGACGCCCGCGTAGATGGCGTCCGCCTCTATATTGCGGATCCGCACCCCCTCGGTAAAATACTGCAGGATCTCCGCCACCATCTCGCAGGCAGAGGAGGCGTAGGGTTCAATATAGGACAATACGGAATTAGGAATCACATCGCTTCCCTGCCTGTGGTGATCCAGAACCACTATGGTCTTGGTCTGATACAGCAGCTCCTCGCATTCTGTATATTTTGGATTATTTGTATCCACCACCACCACCAGGGTATTTTCGTCCGCGATCTCCTTGGCGTCGCGGCAGTTCACAAACATGTGGGCGTCGTAATCCGGATCCTGCTCAAAGGCCTGGATCAGCGGACGGATGGAGGACGTAATGTTATCGATCACGATGTGGGTCTTTTTATTCAGAGTTTTGGCCATGCGGTAAATCCCCACCGCCGCTCCAAAAGAATCCGCGTCGATGATCTTATGCCCCATAACGACTACTTTTTCTTTGCTGTCCATGAATTCTTTCAGCGCATGGGCCTTTACTCTGGCCTTCACTCGGGTGTTTTTCTCCACTGCCTGGGATTTGCCGCCGAAATAGGAAATCTTATCTCCCTCTTTGATGACCACCTGGTCGCCGCCTCTGCCCAGAGCAAGATCGATAGCGATCCTGGCGTATTCCGCGTTCTTATTATAGCTTCCGCTGTTGGCGCCGATACCGATGCTGATGGTAACCGCCATCTCATTGCCGATATTTACCGTCTTCACCTCCTGGAGAATGCTGAATTTCATTTCCTTCAGCTTCTCCAGCGACCGGCTGCGCATGACCAGAAAATATTTGTCCTTTTCAAATTTTTTGACAAGTCCGTCTATCTCATGGAAATATTTGTTGATCTTCCGATCCAAAAGAGCCGTAAGAAGAGAACGGCGCACTTCCTCCACGCTTTCCAGCGCTTCTTCATAGTTATCCAGATAGATCAGGCCCGTAATCATGGTCTCTTCCTGACAGCGGCGGATGTACTCGTTCAAATCCGTCTCATCAAACAGGTAGACCGCGTAAATACAGGTACTGCTGCCTGCGTCCTGCTCCAGGAGTTCTGAATTGCTGATCAGGGAATCCACATTGATTCCTTTCAGATAAATGCGGTAATCCCGTCTCAGGTAGGAAAGGGTATAATCCACCTCTTCCTCAGATTCCGGAAATTTATCTATGGTAATGTCTGAAAAAATATTGGAAATGGATTTCCGATAGGATCGCTCTTTTCCTGTCAGTTCCGCAAAAGCCTGATTAAACCACAGCAGTCTCCCCTGCTCGTCCGTAACCGCGTAGGGAAGCGAAAACTCTGCCAGAAGCTGTTTCTGCACCTGCCCGTACTGGGTGGCAAAGGTTACCAGATCATTAAAAATACAGGCCTTTTTTCTGCGGTACAAAATCACCGCTACAGTCAGATATATCAGAATCCCGCAGCTGACCAGACAGCCTGCCTCCTGATCCAGAAAATAAGTACCGACATTGACAGCCGCAAGCAGAAGCGCCAGCCAGAAGGGCCAGCTCAGATAATTGCGCATCCGCCCGGTCAATCTCATTTTTTTGGACTGATTCATGTTATTGCTCCCAAAAGTTCTTTTACGACTCCGCTGGCACAGGGAAGATAAGGTGACTGGGAACTGCCGCGCAGCATCCAGTCACCTTTCTATATTATCCATGCGTGCCGGAAATTATTTAGTTAAACGGAAGTTCCTCATCAATCCCGTCCGGAATATTCATAAATCCGTCCGCGGAAGCGGAGGCGGCTGCAGGGGCGGGAGCCGGAGCGGCAGCCTGGGACTGACGGTATCCTCCGCCGAAACCGCCGCTGTTTTCCGCGCTGGCGCTTTTGCTCTCAGCGAATTCCTGCTCTTCCACCACTACATCCGTTGTATACACCTTTACTCCATCCCTGTTGGTATAACTGCCTGTCTGGATTCTTCCGCTGATCACAATACGGATTCCCTGATGGAAATATTTTTCCGCGAATTCAGCGGTTCTTCCAAACGCCACGCAGCTGATAAAATCTGCTGTCTGTTCCCCGTCTCTTCTGAACCTGCGGTCCACCGCCAGGGTATATCTGGCAACAGCCGTGGAATTTTCCCCCGCGGAATAACGGATGTCCGGATCTCTTGTGAGTCTTCCCATTAAAATAACTTTGTTCATTTTATCTACCTCAATGCGTCTTCGGTTTTATTGTATATCACGGACATTTATCATACCATAAATGTACTTGAAAGTCAATTTTGCCCTTTTTTGCGCAGTCCTCTGGTATTTTTTTCCACCTGTTTTCTGGGGGTCATAATCTGATGGCCGCAGCCGGTGCATTTCAGCCGGAAATCCGCCCCCACTCTCAGGATCTCCCACTCGTAGCTGCCGCAGGGATGCGGTTTTTTCAGTCTGACAATATCTCCTACTTCATACGTCATATCCCGCTACCTCACTATAATCTGGCCCAGCACCTGCCCGATGGGTTCCTGAATCAGCAGATCCGCGTTCCGGTCCGCGGAAGTCGCCCCCTTATTGATCACCACAAGGGCTTCTCCCTGAAAATAACGCAGCAGCCCCGCCGCCGGATATACCACCAGTGAAGTTCCTCCCACAATCAGTACCTGAGCCCGGGAAATCGCCAAGACAGATTCCTGCAGGACGTTCTGATCCAGGCTTTCCTCATAGAGTACTACGTCCGGCTTGATCATACCGCCGCAGGTCTCGCACCTCGGAACCCCCGGGGCGTTTTTTATATACCAGGCGTCATAAAACTGATGGCACTTCATACAGTAATTCCGATGCACACTTCCATGCAGTTCCAGTACTTTTCGGCTTCCCGCTTTCTGGTGCAGCCCGTCAATGTTCTGGGTAATCACAGCTTTAAGCTTTCCTGCCCTTTCCAACTCCGCCAGTTTTCTGTGGGCCGCATTGGGCTCTGCATCCAAAGCCAGCATTTTATCATGATAAAACTTATAGAAGCCTTCCGGATTCCGCATAAAAAAGCTATGGCTTAAGATGGTTTCCGGAGGATACTCGTAGTGCTGATGGTACAGCCCGTCCACACTGCGAAAATCCGGAATCCCGCTCTCTGTGGAAACTCCCGCGCCTCCAAAAAAAACCAGATTATCATGTGCGTCAATGATCTTCTGCAGTTTTTCCGCTGCTTCCATACGATTTTCCTCCCTTCTTCTGTCAAATCAGTAAGGCACCTGTACACCCTGTACCACAAATCTTCCGTCTCCGTTGCTGGAAGAACAGGTGGACAGGGTTACCACTTTGTCCTCCGCCGTAAAAGTCCTCTCTTCTACCGGAATTTCCGACTGGGACTGCATGGTTTCAAGATAATCCACGAACAGTGTTCCCGGCTCCGAAAACAGCGTATACACATCGCTTGAGGCATCTGTGTACTGCACGCTGAAAATTTCGTAGCGGTAATCGTGCTCCGGAGTAAGAATCCAGAAGTACATGCTGTTCTTATACTCCTCCCATTCCTTCAGCAGCTTCAGTTTTCCGAACATAGACTGATTTTTCATATTATGGCCGTACACAATGGTGTTCGGATCCGAAAAATCTCCCGAATTGCGGTATTCCACAAAGATAGAGCCCGCGAAATTATCCTTCTTTTCAAAGGTCCTGTGCAGATAAAAATCATTATCTTCCCCATGTACCACCGGATAACTGATATCCAGAGCCTCAATATAGATCCATCCTACTATATCCGGATTGATTGCTTCCAGAGAGGCGAAATCCACCTGCAGAGGCGGAACCACAGGCTCCTGCTCCTGTTCCTGTTTCACACCTTCTACGGGAGTCCTGGTATCCTCCTGCGCCTGTTCGCTGCTGTCCTCCGCCTCGCTTTTGTCTTCCTGCGGCACTTCCGCTTCCGCCACCTCCATGGTATATTTTCTAAGGCTGCTGTACTCGTCCTCCCCTTCCTTGTAGGCCAGTCCGGTGGAAATCAGTTTATAACCAGAAAACCCGATCACTCCGACGCAGACCACAATTCCCAGAGTCAGAATCACATTTAAAGGGCCTCCCTTTTTTTTCTTCTTTTTTTTCTCTGCCACGTATCATACTCCTTTTGCAAAATCTTATTCCCGGGTGCCGCCCCCCCCCGGCGCGTGTCCCGCGGCTGTCCCGGTGCTCAAATATCCTTCTTCAGTATACAAAAGCAGCCTGCGAAAGTCAATTCAAACCCCCTTCGGGACCAACTAAAAAAGCAGTCCCTCCATTCTGAGAGACTGCGCTGTCAGTAATTCAGCCGCGCAACAGAAGTCTGTTCCGCGGCTGAAAGAATTGCGGGGGCAGGATTTGAACCTGCGGCCTTCGGGTTATGAGCCCGACGAGCTTCCAGACTGCTCCACCCCGCGATATTCCCTTGCTGATATAGTATATGCAAAACTTATAAAAATATTATAGTCTCCTTTTAAATCTTTGTCAAGAAAAGTTCCCGGGCCGCCGGAGAACATCCCGGCGGCCCCAAAAACTTTACACTTCTCAGCCGTATAATTCCTTTACAGCAGGGTAGATTCTTCTGAATTTCCTATACTGGGCCTCATACCTGTCCACCAGTTCCGGCTCCGGAACGATGGTGTCCACGATCTTCACCAGTCTGCCCGCGGCCTCCTCGACGTCGGCATATTCTCCGCAGCCTACAGCGGCCAGAATCGCGGCTCCATATCCCGGGCCCTCTTCACTCTCAATGATATCTACTTTGAGATTCATAATATTGGCGATGATCCTTCTCCAGAGAGGACTCTTGGCTCCTCCTCCGCAGAGGGTTGCCCGCTGGATCCTGATGCCCAGTTCCCTGACAACCTCCATGGAATCCCTCAGGCCGAAGCTTACCCCTTCCAGTACTGCCTGTGTCATTTCTTCCCTGGTGGTATCCATGGACATTCCAAAAAACACAGCCCTGGCATCGGGATTATTATGGGGAGATCTCTCACCCATCAGGTAGGGAAGGAAAAACACTGGATTCTCTCCCAGCCTGCGGATTCTCTGCTGCTCGCCGCTGTAATCCCGGGTCTTCAGTATTTCATCCATCCACCATTTATTGCAGGACGCCGCGGAAAGCATACATCCCATGAGATGATAGGCGCCGTCCGCGTGATCGAAGGAGTGCAGCGCGTTATACCGGTCCACTCTGAAATTTTTGCTGGAGATAAACACCGTACCGCTGGTTCCCAGGGAAATATTGCATCTGCCGTCTCCCACTGTTCCGGTTCCCACCGCCGCTGCCGCGTTGTCTCCGGCTCCCGCGATCACTTTTACCCCCTGAGGAAGCCCCAGTTCATGGGCAATTTCCTTTTTAAGGACTCCTGTCACTTCGTAACTCTCACAGAGCCTGGGAAGCTGTTCTTCTCTCACCGAACAGATCTCCAGCATCTCCCGGGACCAGCAGCGGTGCTGCACATCCAGCAGTAAGGTTCCCGACGCGTCTGAGTAATCTGTGCAGAAGGCTCCAGACAGGCGGTAGGCCAGATAATCCTTGGGCAGCATAATTTTCGCGATCTTCGCAAACAGATCCGGTTCATTTTCCTTCATCCACAGCAGCTTCGGAGCTGTAAATCCCGCAAAGGCTATATTGGCTGTATACTGTGACAGCTTATCCCTGCCCACTGTATGATTCAGATACTCCGTCTCTTTTCCGGTCCGGCCGTCATTCCATAAAATTGCGGGACGGATCACCTGATCCCTGGAATCCAATACCACCAGCCCGTGCATCTGTCCGCCGAAGCTGATCCCCGCCACCTGTGACCTGTCGCATTTTTCCAGCAGCTTTTTCAGACCTTTGAGCGTCTGCGCGTACCAGTCCTCCGGACTCTGTTCTGCCCAGCCCGGACGCGGGAAGCAAATAGGGTATTCCTGAGAAACAACATGCACGATTTTTCCCCGGCTGTCCATGGCCAGAAGTTTCACCGCTGAAGTTCCCAGATCAATTCCGATAAACAGCATGGACTGCCTCCTCAGTGAAAGGGATTTTCCCCGGGATATCTGTCTCCTGCAGGATGATTGTAGCCGATATTTTCTACCGGAACCCCGATGTATTTGAAGACCTCATAGAGAGTCTTTCCGTAATGGCCGAACGCCACTGCTCCGTGGTGGGGGAAATTGCCCTCGATCAGCACATGGCGGTAAAAGCGTCCCATTTCCGGAATCGCGAACACACCGATGCCTCCAAAGGATTTTGTCGCCACCGGAAGAATCTCACCCTGCGCGACATAAGCCCGCAGTTTTGTATCCGCAGTGCTCTGCAGACGGTAAAAGGTAATATCTCCGGGGATAATATCGCCCTCCAGAGTTCCCTGGGTTACCTCTTCCGGAAGATTCCTGGCCATGATAAACTGATAGTTCATGCTGCAGGCTGTAAGTTTTCTGGAACAGGTATTACCGCAGTGGAAGCCCATAAAGGTGTCTTTCTGGGTATAAGGGAATTTTCCTTCAATGGCCTCATGATACATATCCGCCGGCACGGAATTATTGATATCCAGCAGCGTAACCGCGTCCTGACTCACACAGGCGCCGATGTATTCAGACAAGGCCCCGTAAATATCCACCTCGCAGGAAACAGGGATTCCCATACCCGTCAGGCGGCTGTTCACGTAACAGGGCACAAAGCCGAACTGGGTCTGAAACGCGGGCCAGCATTTCCCCGCTACTGTAACATAGGGACGATACCCTTTATGCTCCTGGATCCAGTCGAGAAGGGTCAGTTCGTACTGAGCCAGTTTGGGAAGGATCTCCGGTTTCCGGTTTCCCGCTCCCAGCTCCGCTTCCATTTCCTTTACCTTCTCCGGAATTCTCTCGTCTCCGTCATGTTTATGGAATGCCTCAAACAGATCCAGTTCTGAATTTTCTTCAATTTCAACTCCCAGATCAAACAGGGGTTTGATGGGCGCGTTGCAGGCCAGGAAATTCAAGGGCCTGGGGCCAAAACTGATGACTTTCAGGCCGGCCAGTCCCACCAGCGCCCTGGCGATCGGCAGGAAATCATGGATCATATCCGCGCATTCCTCTGCTGTGCCTACCGGATACTCCGGGATATAGGCCTTTACATTCCGAAGTTTCAGATTATAGCTTGCGTTCAGCATGCCGCAGTAGGCATCTCCTCTGCCCCCTACCAGATCATTCTGGCTTTCTTCCGCCGCGGCTGTAAACATCACCGGGCCGTCAAAGTGTTTCGCCAGCAGCGTCTCGGAAATCTCCGGTCCGAAATTACCGAGATATACACAGAGCGCGTTGCATCCCGCTTTCTTAATATCCTCCAGCGCCTGAACCATATGGATTTCGCTCTCTACAATGCAGACCGGACATTCATAAATATCTTCCGCGCTGTACTTTTTTGCATAGGCATCCGCCAGAGCTTTTCTGCGGTTTACGGACAGCGGTTCGGGGAAACAGTCACGGCTGACCGCCACGATTCCCACTTTTATCTTGGGGATATTGCTCATCATATTACCTTCCTCCTGCTGCTTTTTATATCGTCAGATTTTCGCCCTTCAGGCCCTGGAAGGCGCCCTCAATGCCGGCCTCCGGATGGGCAATCAGCCATTTGTTTTTGGCCGTCATCAGTTTATCCTCTCCCTCGGAAGCTACGTTAAAATCAATGTCCGTATTAGTCCCCTCCGGCAGAACTACCACACAGCGGAAACCTCCCTCTCCCCCGTTGCAGGGAGCGTAATGCAGGGAAGTCGCGTAAACTTCAATCGCGGTTCCCGCCGGCACCAGAAACGCTTCTGCCTTGGATGTGTCATAGGTGTAATCCCCTGCAATATCCTGCTGCCGTCCCAGCAGAAGAATCATATCCGTAGCAGCCACGTTGACCTCTGAGCATCTGTGATACTCCAGCGCGTTCAGCTTGTGGTTATTGCCGTTGCAGTAGCCGATCTGAATGGGCAGGCCGCCGTAGGCCCGGCAGCGGAACTCTTCCGCGATAGCCAGCGCCTCCAGATTTTTATCAGAGGGGACATATACCGTGCTGTCCTCCGGCAGCGGAGTATCCTCCATTTTTTTGATGATTTCTTGCAGATCATATCCCTCCAGCACCTTTCCGTAGGGAATGAATTCCGGATCTGTAACTTTATGTACGATCATGATGTTTCCTCCTCTCTTTTTTTCTGACATCATTTTCTTTATCATTATACATATATTTCCCGAAAACTTCCACTATATATTCTACTTATCAATTGTCTTTGCCTTTCAGTTATTGTATAATCGATCCATAACCACTAGATTGGAGGAATCTGCAAATGAAATCCATCGCAGTTGTAACTGACAGTAATTGCAGCATGAGCATGGCCCAGGCAAAGGAACTGGGCATTTATATGCTGCCCATGCCTTTTTTTATGAATGGACAGGAGTATCTGGAAGAAGTCGACATGACCCAGGAAGAATTTTTCAAACGTCTGGAAGAAAATCCGGGCACCAAGGTTTCTACTTCACAGCCTTCCATGGAATCCGTATCCGGGCTCTGGGACAAACTTCTGAAAGACTATGACGAAATCGTTCATATTCCTATGTCCAGCGGACTTTCCAGTTCCTGTCAGACTGCCTCCATGCTGGCGGACGATTATAACGGACGGGTGCGGGTCGTCAACAACCAGCGGATTTCCGGCACACTCCGTTACTCTGCTATAGAAGCCCTTCAGCAGGCCAAAAACGGACTGTCCGCCGCTGAAATCGGCGATTGGCTGGAAGAAACTCGTTTTGATTCCAGCATTTACATTACCGTAGCTACTCTGAAATACCTGAAGCAGGGCGGCCGCATTACTCCGGCTGCTGCAGCGATCGGAACTGTCCTGCGGCTGAAACCGGTCCTCCAGATTCAGGGTGAAAAACTGGATGCCTTTGCCAAAGCCCGTACTATGGCCCAGGCGAAAAAGATCATGACCCAGGCGATCCGGGATGACATTGACAAGCGTTTCGGCGAAGATATTTACCTGGATGTGATTCATTCCTACAACCAGGCAGCAGCTGAGGAGTTCAGAGAAGAAGCACTGAAATCTTTCCCCAACGTAAAGGAAATCCACATCTTTCCTCTGTCCCTGAGCGTATCCTGCCATATCGGACCGGGCGCTTTGGCGTTCACCTGTTCGAAAATCCATAAAGAAATCTGGTAAAGGCGGTATTTTTCAAATGACTCAAAGCATTGAAACAGCGCTGCTGTACAATCTGCAGGATTCCGACAGCGGGCGGAAACTGAAAATGATTCTGCTGAAAATGAAAATCCGCATCCGGAAAATTGAGCCTTCCCAGTATCTCAGACCGGTGGGCGCTCTGGCAGGTATTCGCGGTCTTGCGGACACAGATGAAATTTACAGCGGAGAACTTTTTACGGAACCTATGCTTCTCCTTCGGGGATTCACCGATTCCCGGCTGGATCTTCTCCTGGCGTCTATGCGGAAAGACGGAATTCAAATTCCGCTGAAAGCGGTTCTGACCAGTGAAAATCAGACCTGGAATTCCCTGGCGCTATACGAGGAACTGAAAAAAGAGCACGAGGCTCTTCACAATTTATAATCCAATGGGGAGTGTCGCAAAATCATCCATAACGGATGATTGAGCGGCACTTCCGTTTGTTATAATTCATTTTGACAGCTCACCGCTTTCCTCCAGGCGGAGCATCTGATGGAAAAGATTTCCGCAGGCGCCCGCCAGGAAACCGGTGCGGAAACGGGCGAACGCGCTGTGGTCGGGAGCTTTCTGCCCGGCAAGCAGCCACATACCGCTGGATTTCTGTCTTTGGCAGAGTAAGCCTGATACAGCAAGCTGTAATCCAATTTCTCCTGTTCGTGGCTCAGCAGTCGGACAGAATCATCATCAGGAACCAGGCCTTCCCAATTTAATGGCAAAACCGGTTGATAAGGCTCACTGAGAGCCCAAAGCGAGGTCAAATTTTATATTCTTCCCCACTGGCCCAGCCATAGGAGCGTGTTACGGCTCTGTTCCATCCGGAAATTCTCTTCTCCCTTTCCTCAGGGGAAATTTTCGGCAGAAATTCCCGATCCATACGCCAGTTGCTTAAAACAGCTTCTTTATTTTTCCAATACCCCGCGGCAAGACCGGCCAGATACGCGGCTCCCATGGCCGTAGTCTCCACACATACAGGACGATGTACAGGCGCCCCGCAAATATCTGCCTGGGTCTGCAGCAGAAAATTATTCGCGCTGGCTCCTCCGTCCACTTTTAAGGCCGACAGATGGATTCCCGCGTCCGCCTCCATGGCTTTCAATACATCATAGACCTGATATGCCATGGAATCCAGGGTGGCCCGTATAATATGATATTTATTGACTCCCCGCGTAATCCCCACGATAACTCCTCTGGCATACTGATCCCAGTGTGGCGCCCCCAGCCCCGTGAAAGCCGGCACCACATAGCATCCATGCGTGTCCGGAACCTTCTGCGCCATATATTCTGTATCTTCCGAAGCGTCAATCAGTTTCAGTTCGTCCCGCAGCCACTGAATCGCCGCCCCAGCCACAAAAATAGAGCCTTCCAGGGCGTAGGTAATTTTTCCGTCCAGCCCCCAGGCGATCGTAGTAACCAGACCATTTTTAGAAAAGACCGGTTTATTTCCGGTATTCATCAGCAAAAAGCCGCCGGTGCCATACGTATTTTTAGCTTCTCCGGGCTGAAAACAGGTCTGACCGAACAGAGCGGACTGCTGATCTCCCGCCGCGCCTCCAATGGGAATCGGCGCGCCAAAATAGGAAGAATCGGTTTCTCCGTAGATACAGCTGGAAGGCTTTACCTCCGGAAGCATACATTCCGGAATATTCAGCTCCCTCAAAATCTCCTGATCCCACTGAAGCGTCCGGATATTAAACATTAAAGTACGGGAAGCATTGGAATAATCCGTTACATGTATTTTCCCCTTCGTTAATTTCCAGATCAGCCAGGTATCCACGGTTCCAAAAAGAAGCTGCCCTTTTTCCGCGCGTTCCCGTGCCCCTTCCACATGATCCAAAATCCATTTCAGCTTGGTTCCGGAAAAATAGGCATCCAGCACCAACCCTGTTTTTTCACGGAATTTTTCCACCAGCCCCTTTTCCTTCAATGCGTCACAGTACTTTGCTGTCCGCCTGCACTGCCAGACAATCGCCGGATAAACCGGCTCCCCCGTATTTCTATCCCAGACAACGGTGGTTTCTCTCTGATTGGTGATGCCGATGGCGGCGATCTGCTCTGCTGAGACATTCAACTTCTGCATTGCCTCCACGGCTACTGCCAGCTGAGTAGCCCATATCTCTCCGGCATCATGCTCCACCCATCCCGGCCTGGGAAAATACTGTTTGAACTCTCTCTGGGCGGTGCTGCACATTTCCCCTTTTTCATTAAACAGGATACAGCGGTTGCTGGTTGTCCCGGAATCCAGCGCCATTACATACTTCCGCACGACTGACACCTCCTCGCATTAAAAATGTAAACCTTTGTCGCTTGTCTATCTTTTATCAGTCTACTATAGATTAATAACTTTTTCAAATCAGAAAATTTTTTCACTCAGAACACAGGCCTTACCACCCTTAGGACGCGCACCCGCCGGCGCACTAAAAAGCAGGAGAAATGTTCTTTGGAACATCTCTCCTGCTCTAGCAGAGGCGTCGACCGGATTTGAACCGGTGGATACTGGTGTTGCAGACCATTGCCTTACCACTTGGCTACGACGCCGTATTCTAATGACTCCGACGGGAATCGAACCCGTGTTACCGCCGTGAAAGGGCGATGTCTTAACCGCTTGACCACGGAGCCTCATAAACAATCATACAGCAAATGTATGTTTACGGCTGCTTTCAGCACCCTTGCGCAGCTACTTAAATATTCAAAAAACTCCCCGAGTTGGGCTCGAACCAACAACCCTTCGGTTAACAGCCGAATGCTCTACCATTGAGCTATCGAGGATCATCTCTTAGGAAGATATCTGACATACCTTCAAAACCGCACACAAAACTTCTTCTCCAAACTCTTCCTGTGAATCTGGCCTTCACCTAGCTTCCGCTTCGCTTGTTCCAGTTCCGGCTCGACTTCCGTCTCGCCTGTCTGTTCCTCATGCTGCGTCATGCCTCTTAGGAAGTTCCATCTCGCTCC
>DVKB01000022.1 GCA_018716305.1 Candidatus Scatomonas merdigallinarum | reverse complement strand
GAAGGGACACTAAAGCTGAAAGTGAATCGGGAAAAGAGCCGGACAGTCAGCGTGTTCGCAATCCGAAATTTTAAGTTCCTTGGCTTTTGTTTTGGGAAGAACGGAAAAGGAATCTACGTCCGTGTCCATGGAAAGTCGTGGAAGAAAGCCAAGGATAAACTGCGCCAGCTCACTTCCCGGAGCAGGTGCGGGAGCATCATCCGAACCATGGAGAAGATAAAAGTCTACATGAGAGGATGGCTGAACTACTACGGGATAGCGGACATGAAGAAGAACATAGGAAGCCTGAATGGATGGTTATACCGTCGGATACGGATGTGTATCTGGAAACAGTGGAAACTGCCTAGGACTAGGAGAAGGAAACTCATAGGGCTGGGAGTGGACAGCCATTATGCGGCAACAATAGCCTACGACCGCAAAGGACACTGGTTCAATGCCGGAAACAAGGCGGTCAACTGGGCATTAAGTAGAGAAAGACTGATAAACTGGGGGTTCTATGATTTAACCACAGCCTATCAGTCTCTGCACGTCAACTATTGAAACCGCCGTGTACCGAACGGTACGCACGGTGGTGTGAGAGGACGGGAGTTAATCACTCCCTCCTACTCGATTAGGCCGAAAAAAGGATCTGGGCCGTATTAGGCATTTCCCCGAGCAGATCGCGGAAACTCCCAAAATCAGTCAGGTGAAACAAAAAATTTAGTAAAAGACATGTTTATTTACCGGGAAAATATCCTAAGAAGGAAAAAGGCGAAGAATTCAATTCTGTGCGGAATACGGAAGAAAAAAGAAAGTTGTGCGAAAATCGGAAGAGAAGCGCCGAAAATTACAATACCTATGTAAAAATATGGAGAAAAAAGAAATGTAAACGGGAAAATATCAGGAATAATATACAAAAACGTTCTGGGAAGAATATCGGAATTATACAAAAAATACGCTGGATCACAGGGAAATAAAGAAAAAATTGCCATTCCGAAAAACGAACGCTAATTTAGTAAAACAATAGTAAAATATAGGAAAATCAATAAAGGAGGGAAATTTATGAAAACCAAACGCCTGACGGGATTTTCCTGCAAGGCCATGACAGCGGCCATGGCGTTCTGCCTGTCCCTGGGATTTGCCTTTACGGTTTCCGCGGAAGAAGAATCGGGAACCATTATTCCGGTGGAATATCCCGGCGACGGACAGGACGCTTCCCCGGCTATTCAGTCAGCCATTGAAAAGGCAAAGCGGGTGAATGGCCCGGTCACCCTGCAGTTTGAGGAGGGAAAGGAGTATGAGGTCTGGCCGGAGACCTCCTATCACACAACAGGATACTATGTTTCCAATTCGGCCACCCAGGGAGAAAATCCCCAAGGTGAGAGGTGGAGCGCTATCCTGCTGAAGGATATGGAGGATGTCACCATTGACGGCAACGGGTCACTGATGCTGGTTCACGGAGTGATGACTCCGATTCTCATTGACCACAGCGAGAATATTACCTTTAAAAATTTTAATCTGGATTACGCGCGGCCTACAGTCTCTGAATTTACTGTGCTGGAAAAAGGGGCCGACTATGTAAAAGTCAAGGTACATGAGGATTCTCTCTATGAACTCCAGGATACCAACAACGATCAGCAGTACGACAACATCCGCTGGGTGGGAGAGAAAACGCTGGCGGATGACAGCGCCAGATACTGGAGCAGCAACGCCACTTTAATGCAGGAGTATGATCCTTTTAATGAGACCCTGCGCCGGATCGGTATGTACGGCTACGGAAGCAGCATTACGGATCTGGGAGACAACGTGCTGCAGTTCTCCTTCCCCGGAGGTTCCAGCTACCGGGAGGGCTGCACCTATCAGGTCCGGGACGGCGTCCGAAACCAGGTGGGAACCTTTATCCACAGAAGCAAAAATGTGACCCTGGAGGACTGCGGCTTCCACTACATGCACGGTCTGGGAATCGTAGGCCAGTATTCGAAAAATCTGACCTTTACCCGGCTGGAGTGCGCGCCCAGAGAGGAGACCGGAAGAACCGTGGCCAGTTTCGCGGACTTTGTACAGATCTCCGGGTGCCGGGGAGATGTGGTGATTACCGACAGCCATTTCAGCGGCAGCCACGATGACACCTTCAACATCCACGGTACCCATCTGCGGATCGTGGAGGTCAATGAAGCGGAGCAGAAGATCAAAGTTCGCTTTATGCACAGCCAGTCCTGGGGATTCCAGGCCTTTGAGGCGGGAGATGAGATTGAATTTATCAACGGCAGCACGCTGATTCCCTATCAGAGAAACGCGGTGAAAAGTTATACCCGGCTCAATGATACGGACATTGAACTGACCCTGGAGGATCCGCTGCCGGCGGGTATTCAGCAGAACTATGACGCGGTGGAAAATATTACCTATACTCCTAATGTCACCATAAAGAACAATCTGTCGGAGTATGTGCCTACCAGAGGCGTTCTCTGTACCACCAGGGGAAAAGTTCTCATTGAGGGCAATACCTTTAAGAAGCAGGGCATGGCTTCGATCCTGCTGGAGGACGACGCCAGAGGCTGGTTTGAGTCCGGGCTGATCCGGGATATGACCATCAAAGACAACACATTCATAGACTGCGCGGCGCCCCAGATCCATTCCAACCCGCAGACAGCGGTGTACGATCCGGAGCAGACGGTACATTCCAATATTACGGTGACGGGCAATACCTTTACCGGACAGGCGGTGAATATCAGTGCCATCAGCACGAAGAATTTTACTGTTACGGATAATCAGTTCCCGGAAGCCGGAGGAAGCATTTCCATGAACAGCTGCAACGGTTTTGAGATCAGCGGAAATGAAAACCAGACGGGTGTGAACGCCAGTAACTGTATCAATGAAAAAAGCCTGGCCTCCTTCCAGGTGGACGCGGTTCGGGAGATAGAAGATATTTCCAGGGAAGGCATGACCGCCACGGCCAACAGCGAGTGGCCGGGGGACGGCGGAAGCAATCCTCCTTTCCCGGCCCAGTATGTGCTGGATGGAGATGACGATACTTTCTGGAGCACCAGCTGGGAAGACATTCCGGAAGATGATATTTATATTGAATTTGATCTGAACGGAGAAAAGACTTTTAATACCCTGAGTTATCTGCCGCGGGTCAGCGAGACGAACGGACGGATTCTTCAGTACGAGATTTACGCCGCGGGGAAAGACGGCAGCTACGGTACGGATCCTATCGCGGAAGGATCCTGGGCCGACACGGCGGAAGTAAAATACGCGGAGTTCGATACGGTGACTACCGGTAAAATCAAGCTGGTGGTAAAAGAAACCAGTATGAGCTGGGACAATAAGAAAGTCGTATACTGCTCTGAGATCGGATTCCACAACAGCAGCCGTACGGCGGGAGAACTTCCCATAGGAAGAAAGGCACAGCTTTCCGCGTCTGCCAGCGGAGCAGCCGGAGCTCTGACGGATCTGTCTTTGGCAGAATTTACCTATGAGAGCAGCGATGAGGCGGTGGCCACGGTAGATCAAAAGGGAGTGGTGACGGCCAAAGCTCCCGGCACAACGGAGATCACCGTGACGGTCAGCGCCTGGGGAACCACCCTGAAAGATTCCGTGACCCTGACTGTGTCGGAAGAAATGTACACAGGGGCGGAAACGATTGAGATCCAGGAAATTTCCGGGGAAGCCGGAAAGGATCTGCAGCTGACCGCGAAGGTGACCCCCGCGGAGGCTGCAGGAGATGTAAGGTGGAAGATTGATTCCGTCTCCTCCTCAGAGGGAGCCCGGGCGGAGATCCAGGAGACCACCGGAATTCTGAATATGTCCGGAGAGGGAAGAGTGACGGTAACCGCGTATTCTCTGAATAATCCCTCTGTGAAAGACACCGCGGACATACTTTTCCGAAAAGAAGACAGCCAGATGACCAGAGACTGGGAATGGATCCGGGAGAATCCCTCCATGCACTGGATTGATGAAAACGGAGATCTGAACATTACTCTGGAAAAGGCGGCCATCTGGGTGGAAAATTCCGCCAAAAACATTCTGACTGTGCCGGTGGAGGAGGAAGACTTCGAGATTGTCACCAGAATGAATTTCAAACCGCAGAAAGACTACACGGAGGCCGGACTGATCCTCTACGGAGATGACAGCAACTATGTAGTACTCACCCGGAAAGCACATTCCGGCTACGGCGGAAATATTTACAGCATGATTGCCCGGGTGGACGGAAATCCCTGGGAGAGTCCCGCGGAGCTCAAGGTATTTGACAATGAGGACAGTACGGTTTATCTGAAGCTGAAGAAGGAAGGAAATCTGTACTCCGGATACTACAGCGTGGACGGAAGCCAATGGAACCCCATTTATGAAAACAGGGAAGCGGATCTGGGAACCGCGCCGAAAGCGGGCCTCATCGGCTACGTGGCCGGAAGTGTCACGGAGACAGCGGTCTTTGAAGAGTTCTCTGTAAACGGAGAGGACTATGCCCTGGAAGAACTGGGAACACCCGTCAGCGCCGGGGAGGCAAAGATTACAGCGGTGGCCCCCTCCGCAAAGCGGACGGTGACAGTGGGAACTTCCTTTGAGTCCCTGCGGCTGCCGGAAACCGTACAGGTGACCTGGGACGGAAGCTATCAGGAATCCGTGCCTGTCATCTGGACAGCCGATGGCTATGACAGCCGGAAGACCGGCACCTGCACCCTGACCGGCATCCTGGAGGGAATCCGGGAGGATGCCTTTGCTACAGAAGAAAGGCCGATGATCCAGATAACCGTTACGGCGGACAAAGAGGCACTGAAGGAAGCCGTAGCGGAAGCAGAAGGAAGACAGCAGGCCGCTTACACACAGGAAAGCTGGGATACTCTGGAGGCAGTGTTGGAGGAAGCCCGGACTCTTCTGGAAAACGAGGAAGCTTCCCAGGAGGAAACCGACGCCCTGACCCTTCGGGTTCAGGAAGCGGCGGAGCAGCTGCGGCTGGCAGTCACCTACAATGGCCTGAAAGAGAGCCTGGCTGAGGCAGAGAAGCTGGCGGAGGAGACGGCGGAGCAGCTGTACGCCTCTGAACAGCCGGAGGGAGACCGGATCCATGGATTCTATTCCGCGGAAAAACGGGAGGCCCTGCTGACCAGCGCCGAAGAGACGGCGGATTTGCTGGCGTCCTGGAGCGAACTGGAAGAACTGGGGAATGTAGACGAACTTCTGACTGAGGAAGAAAAACTGCAGATGACAGAAGCCGGAGCGGTTTTCATTCAGGATCTGGAGGAGTTCCGCAATTCCCAGGTGAAAGTAGATACGGAAGAACTGAAGCTCCTGCTGGAGGACGCGGGTCAGCTGGAGGAGAGCAGCTTTACCGCGGAAACCTGGAAGGTTTTCAAAGAAGCGGTTCAAAAAGCGGAAAAGATTCTGGAGTCCGGAAATTACAGCCGGAATACAGCGGAATCTCTGGAACGGGAAATTACGGAGGCCATGGGACAGCTGAAAAGAGTCTTTACGGTGACGATTGCCCCGGGAGAAGGCGGCATCGTGACCGCTGACCCGGCAGGCCCTGTGGAAGAAGGAAGCACCGTGACCCTGCGGATTCTCCCGCAGGAGGGATATGAGCTGAAATGCCTGATTGTCAACGGACAGGCGGTGCAGGTGACCGGCAGCCAGTATCTGCTGGAAGAGATCCGTTCTAATATAGAAGTGGCAGCGGAATTCCAGAAGATCAAAGAGGAGCCGGAGCCTACGGACACGCCGGAGCCTACGGATACCCCGGAGCCCACAGACACTCCGGAACCTACGGACACGCCGGAGCCCACAGACACTCCGGAACCTACAGGTACCCCGAAACCCTCTGATACCCCGGATCCCACGGATACACCGGCTGTCACCGGAACGCCCGGGACCACGGACAAACCGGGAACCGGCGGCCAGGGCGGCAGCGGAAGCCGCCCGGGAACCAGCGCGCCTACCGGAGATAACACGCCTCTGGCAGCTATGGGCCTGGCCCTGGGCCTGGGAGCGGCTGGAGCCGCGGGCCTGGTTCTGTACCGGAAACGGGTGAGAAAATAAAATCAACATAGCCTGAACTGCGGCCCCGGAAGCAATTCCGGGGCCGCATACGGTTCTGTGAGCAGGGTTCCGCTTTTTGCACAGGCAGGTATAAATGACGGAAAAGTCCGCATAAACAGGTTCCATTTTCTGTACATTTATTTTTAAACGCTTCCTGAAAATGAAAGCATTGTAAAAAACAGAAGAATATAATGTAAGAGTCTCATAACTTTTTGTGATTTTGCATAGACCGGCCGGGCCGCGGACAGCGGATCCGGCCGGTTTCAGAAGGGAGGAGAAAACATGCGGAAATGGAGACGAGGCATGGGGATCGCGCTGGCCGGCATGATGGCGGTTCAGATCTGCGGGACGGTTCCCGGTATCGCGGCCGAGACAGAGGATCGGCAGGGAGCGGATCTGGGAAGCGTTCAGACAGAGATCGTGGAGATCGGCAGCGATGTGTGGGAGACGCCGCTGATTCCTGACGCGGCAAAGGCGCTGAGCGGGGTCAGCGAGACAGAAGTAAACCTCAACGAGACCACCGGGGACGGGACATGGAAATTCCTGTACGATATCCCGGACTATACGGCGGAAGACGGGGTGCCCTATCCTACAGAAGAAAATCAGGATTTTGATTTTTCTGCCTGGAGCGACAGGAACTGGCAGAATATCATCGTTCCCGGTGAACCTCTGATGCAGGGCTTCGATATTCTGACCAACAATGAGTATTACTATCAGAGAGAGATTACCGTGCCGGAAGATTTTAAGGGAAACCGGGTTCTGGTTCGTTTTGACGGCGTGTACAGCAATGCCCGGGTATGGATTAACGGAAAGTACATCCGCACCCATGTGGGCGGCTTTACCACCTGGGACTGCGATATCACAGAGTACGCGGCCCCCGGCGAGACGGTGACCATGACCGTGGGCGTGGCAGACATTCATTCCAATGTAAAAGGAATCTGGAATCCGGATGGAGCAGCCCTCAACAATCCGTCTAATGCCACAAACTACGCCCACCATAACATTGGAGGCATTCTCAGGGATGTATCTCTGGTAGCGGTACCTTACGATTACATAGCCAGAACCTATGTGGAGACAGACTTCGATGAGAATTTCGTCAACGCGGATCTGGAGGTGACGGCCCAGCTTGGGCTGGTTTCCGGCGACGCGGAGCTGTCCGTGGAGCTTCTGGACGGGGAAACCCTGGTGGCGGAGGGTATTCTCGCTTTTGAAAGGGAGAGCGGGGAGCTGAAAAACCTGCCGGAACTGGTCCGGGAAGCCACAGGCCTGCTGGAGGAGAACGGGGATAACCTCTATGACGACAAAACATCCGGCCAGCCGGGCCAGTATTCCCGGGAAACCTATGAAAAACTGGAGCAGGAGCGGGATCAGGCCCTGGAGCTCCTGGCAGAGTCTTCGGAACTGACAGAAGCGCAGAAGATCACCATTCCGGTGGAGGCCCCGAAGCAGTGGGACGCGGAGCATCCCAACCTGTATACCCTGCGCACCACTCTGACTGTGGACGGGGAGATGGTCCAGGTCAATGAAGAGAGAATCGGCTTCCGGGAGATTCATTACGGCGGCCGGGACGGCACGGATGTCAACAAGGTTTACGTGAATGGAAAAGAAGTGAAGCTGCGGGGAACCTGCCGCCACGATGTGTCCGATGATCTGGGCCGGTCCATGACCCGGGAGGAGTCCTACCAGGAGGCGCTGGCCTATAAAAAAGCCAATATCAACTTCATCCGAACCTCCCACTATCCGGCCTCCGAGCATCTGCTGGATGCCTGCGATGAGCTGGGAATTTATGTGGAGCAGGAAAACGCGGTCTGCTTCCAGAATCCGGGACTGCTTATCGGTAAATATGAAGATTTTGTAGTACAGTTTACCGAGATGATTGAGCGGGACAGAAACAGGGCGTCCATCCTGATCTGGTCTCTTGGCAACGAGTCCAACTATAACGAAGTAAAAGATAAATCCGGCGGCAATGCCTTCCAGACAGAACACGATTACCTGAAGGATGTGGAGACCACAAGACCCTGCATCTTCAGCTGGCCAAACACCGGAGAAAGCACGGATTTTGCCGACATTTACAGTGAGCATTACGCTAATGTGACCGGAAATATGGGACGGGCGGACAAGCCCAGGATCCACGATGAATACGCCCATATTGCCTGCTACAATCTGGACGAGCTTCAGCGGGACGTGAATGTGCGGAACTTCTGGGGCGAGAGTGTCAAAATCGGCTGGGAAAATATTTTTGAGGACGACGGCGCTCTGGGAGGAGCTCTCTGGGGAGGCATCGATGATGTCTTCTACATTCCCGATGGAACCACGGAACGTTGGCAGTCCCACTCCAGCGGACAGACTGCCGGATACGGCGAGTGGGGCAGCGTGCTGGATGCCTATCTGAGAGAAAAACCGGAAGCGTACCTGACCAAGAAAGCCTATTCTCCGGTGCGGGTGGAGGAAGACAGCTGCTATACAGAAGACGGAACTTTGTACGTGCCGGTGAAAAACTGGTTTGACCATACAGATCTGAATGAGGTGGAGGTGGAATTTACTTCCGGTGAAACCAGCGGCCGGATCCGGATCCAGGAGAGCATCGCGCCTCACAGCCAGGGAATCATTTCAGTTCCAGGCATTGACGGCTCCTCCAATACAGTAAATCTGAAATTTTACACTGCGGACGGCATTATGGTGGATGAGTACAATGTACAGCTGGCGGCTGTTCAGTACAGCTTTGCTCCTGCAGGCAGCACTCCGCCCCAGGTGACAGAGTCAGAGGATGAGCTGATCGTCAACGGAGAAAATTTTGCCCTGGTATTCAGCAAAACCACCGGTCTCATCACTTCCGGAACCTTTGGCGGGGAGGAGAGCGCTCTGCTGACCGGAGGCCCGTACCTTCATATCACCGGAATCAATCTGGGAGCGTATACAAAAGCCGGGGAAAATGGAATTTCCTGGAGCGAATCCCAGGATGGAACCGGTGTGATTGTAACCCTGAAGGGAAGCTACGAAAACGGACAGGGAGTACAGTTTGATGTGGGGATTTCCGGAAACGGAATTATCACCACGGATTATACTCTGACCACGGCTCCCGCGGAGGGAAGCTACAGCGAGGTTGGAATCAGCTATGATATTCCCTCGGATATGGAGAGCGTCAGCTGGCTGCGGGACGGCCTGTACAGCGCGTATCCGGAGGATCATATCGGCAGAAATGAGGGAACCGCTCTGAAAGTAAGAGAAGGAGCGGCGGAACATCCGGATCAGTACGGAGTGGAACCCTCCTGGTCCTGGAAAGACGACATGAAAAACTATTTTGTGTACGCCACTGATGATCCCAATAACGGTCTGGTCACCAATGATTTTAAGACCATGAGAGAGAATGTTTACTATTATAATGTAAACTACGGCGCAGGAGAAGATGCCCCCCGGATCAGCGTAGAATCCCAGGACGCGGATGTGGCCGCAAGAGTCCAGGTTTCCTATGACAAAGCCTATGTAGATGACCGGGATCCGTCGATTCGTTATGAAGGCGGATGGGATACCTACGACAGCGGCAGTGATTATCAGGGAACGGAGACTTTCAGCACAGCCCTGGGAGCGGCCTGTGAATTTACCTTTACCGGTACGGGAGTCCGTTTCATTGGATCCAAACAGGCAAATACGGGAAAAGCGGAAGTTTACATTGACGGAGTATTTCAGCAGGAGGTAGATACCTACAGCGATCTGGGCACCCAGCTAAAACAGTCCCTGATCTATGAGATTGACGGGCTGGAAGAAGGGGAGCACACCATCCGCCTGGTGACTTCCGGCGGAAACGCGGACTGCATCGTAGTAGATGCTTTTGAGGTGCTGAATTCCGGAGAAAGCGGCTCCAAAGAGAAAGCACAGCTGATAATTAACAACCAGTGGTACTATCCCAATCTGTCCTGGGGGAATTATACCGGCGTGGCCGGAAGCCTGGCGGAGGGTTCTCAGGGAACCGCCACGATCCGGCTGACCAACGGAAGCAATTTCACTTCGGAGACCATTCCCTCGGTGTCCAGTGTGAGAATCGAGGAAGAAGAGGGAGGAATACTGCGGGCTTCCTGCGAAATCCGCAACGCCGAAGAAGGAATGGAACCGGTCTACCAGTGGTATCGGATTGCCGTGGGAGATCCGGATTTCAAAGCAGAGCCCATGGAGGGACAGCAGGCGGAAACTCTGGATAAAGAGGGACTGAGCGGATATAAAGTGTACTGCGCGGTCTGCCTGGAAAAAGACGGCCGGCAGACAGAGCCGGTCAACAGTAATATCATAGATGTGGATCCGGATTCGTATCAGATCTACGATGCGGTGGCGGAGACCGAAGGGCTGCAGATCACCGGAGAAAGCGGAAGTGATTATACCATTGATCAGGGGGCGGCCTGGACCGCCAATGCCTATGGACAGTCCTACCTGTATCTTCTGGATCAGGCAAGGGAGGCGGCGGTTACCTTCCATTTCTACGGAAAAGGAATCCGCTGGACAGGCGCCACAGAGGCCAATCAGGGAATCGCGGAAGTGATCGTAGACGGAGAGGATCCGGTGAAAGTGGATCTTTTTAATGCCAATGTCAGCCATTCCGGACAGTACAGCGAAGTGCTGTTTGAGAAGACCTGGGAAGAGGCAGGGGATCATCAGATCACTGTGCGCTGGACAGGAGAGAAGAATGAAAACGCCACTGCTTCCAATGTTTGTGTGGACGCTTTTATTGTCCTGGGAGGCGAAGCGGCTGCTGCGAATGTTCTGAGTACAGAAGAGGAGCAGGCTGCCGATCCTGCGGCAGCGGAAGCGGATCCGCAGACAGAAGAGGATGGTGAAGCGCAGAGCATTTCCGGGGAGACAGACGCCCTGAAGGGAGGGATCCGCGGAGATCTGCTTCAGGCTGTGAAGACAGCGCCGGCCATACTCCGGGCTGCGGAACAGTCAGAGATCGATACAGCGATTGAGGAGCTTTCTCAGGCCATTGCGGACTTTAAAGCATCACGGATCGATGGAATTCCTGTGGAGAGCATCAGCCTGGATGTAACGGAATTGAGCCTGAAAATCGGTGAGGAAGCGAAACTGACAGTGACTGTAACGCCGGCGGATGCCACGGATCAGGCCGTGACCTTTAAAAGCAGCGATGAAACAGTGGCTGTGGTGGAAGCCGATGGTACAGTAAAAGCAGTGGGAGCCGGAGAAACGGTGATTACAGCGGAGTCTGCAGACGGCGCTCACCAGGCATCCTGCAGGGTAACAGTTGCTGAAGAGCCGGAACCCACGGAAACTCCGGAACCCACAGATACGCCGGCTGTCACCGGAACGCCCGGAACCACGGACAAACCGGGAACCGGAGGTCAGGGCGGAAGCGGGAATACCGGAACCGGCAGCGGAAGCCGTCCGGGAACCAGCGCACCTACCGGAGATGCCACGCCTCTGGCAGCTATGGGCCTGGCTCTGGGACTGGGAGCGGCAGGAGCCGCGGGACTGGTTCTGTACCGGAAACGGGTGAGAAAATAAGAACGGCAGCATACGGAGCAGGCTGCGTTTCCGCGCTCAAGGAAGGAGTGAACCTTATAAACCGTTTGGTGATTGCAGAGAAACTCTCCGCAGCGCGGGGTTCCGCTTTTTGTACATGCGGGTAAAAATGCCGGAAATATATGGAATTGTGCTGCCGTTTTTTGTACATTATTTTTCTCCTGCTTCCTGAAAGTGAAAGCTTTGTAAAGTCCCCGGGCATATAATGAAGGTGTTTTAAGGATTCTTCGTGCGGAAGCACAGCCTGCCGGGACCGTGAGCGTCAGCCTCCGGCAGGACCACAAGGAAAGGAGAAAAAGGAACGTGCGAAAATGGAAACGAAGCGTGGGCATAGCCCTGGCGGGACTGATGGCAGTCCAGATCAGCGGCGCGGCGCCGCTGGCCGCCCCTGAACCGGCGGAGGACTCTGCCGGAACCCTGGGAGCGGTACAGACAGAAACGGTAGAGATCGGAAGCGATGTACACGAGACGCCGGTGATCCCGGACGCTCCGGTAAGCGTGCCGGGAGTCAGCGAGACGGAGGTGAGTCTCAATGACACAGAGGGAAATGGAACCTGGAAATTCTTGTACGAGATTCCGGACTATACCGCGGAGGACGGGGTGCCCTATCCCACAGAGGAAAATCAGGATTTTGACTTTACTGCCTGGGAAGACAAAAACTGGCAGGACATCCTGGTTCCCGGAGAACCCCTGATGCAGGGATTTGATGTGCTGACCAACAACGAATACTACTATCAGAGGCAGATCACGGTGCCGGAAGATTTCGCGGGAAACCGGGTGCTGGTCCGCTTTGACGGAGTATACAGCAACGCCCGGGTGTGGATCAACGGGAAACATATTAAAACCCATGTGGGCGGCTTTACCACCTGGGACTGCGACATTACGGAGTATGCCGCTCCCGGAGAGACGGTAACCATGACTGTGGGCGTGGCGGAGCTGTATTCCACCACCAAAGGCATCTGGAATCCGGAAGGCAAAAGCGTCAACAATCCTGCTAATGCCACAGAGTACGCCCATCACGATATGACGGGAATTCTCAGAGATGTATCCCTGGTGTCCATACCCTATGACTATATCGCCCGTACCTACGTGAACACGGATTTTGATGAAAATTTTGTCAACGCGGATCTGGAAGTGACCGCCCAGCTGGGACTGGTTTCTCAGGATGCCACCCTGAAGATTGAACTGCTGGATGGAGAGCATCTGGTGACTTCCGCGGAAACAGAGTTTCAGAGAAACGGCCTGGAAGTAAAAAATCTTCCGGAGCTGATTGAGGAAGCAAGTACCCTGCTGGAGGAGAACGGGGATAACCTGTATGAGGACAAAGAGTCCGGCAAGGCAGGCCAGTATTCAAAAGAAGCCTATGAAGCGATGGAACAGGAGCGGGATGAGGCCCTGGCTGTGCTGGGAAGCGAATGCATGCTGACAGACGCGGTGAAGGTGACCATTCCGGTGGAAGCTCCCAAACAGTGGGACGCGGAGCATCCCAACCTGTACACCCTGCGCACCACTCTGGTAGTGGACGGGGAGGAAACCCAGGTCAATGAAGAGCGTATCGGTTTCCGGGAAATCCAGTACGGAGGAGCGGACGGCACGGATCGCAACAAGGTCTATGTCAACGGAAAAGAGGTGAAGCTGAGAGGAACCTGCAGGCATGATGTGTCTGACGATATGGGCCGTTCCATGACCAGGGAGGAATCTTTTGAGGAGGCCCGGGCATACAAGAATGCCAATATCAATTTTATCCGTACCTCTCATTATCCGGTTTCCGAGCATATGCTGGACGCCTGCGATGAGCTGGGTATCTATGTGGAGCAGGAGACCGCGGTCTGCTTCCAGGGACCCTGGGCGGATGTGGCCAGCAAATATGAGGACTACCTGCCGCAGTTCGCGGAGATGATCGAGCGGGACAGAAACCGTCCCTCCATTCTCATCTGGTCTCTGGGAAATGAGTCCAATTACGATAAGATCGCCGCTCAGTCCGGCGGCAATGCCATTCAGGCTGAGAAGGATTATCTCAGCGACGTGGATACCAGCCGTCCCTGTATCTTCAGCTTCCCGAACACGGGCGAGCCGGGGGATCTGGCGGATATCTACAGCGCCCATTACGCCAGCGTCAGCGGCGGCCTGGGCAGCAGCAAGGACAGCAAACCTACCCTTCACGATGAGTTTGCCCATATTCCCTGCTACAATCTGGATGAGCTGCAGAGAGATGTAAACGTGCGGAATTTCTGGGGCGAAAGCATTAAAATCGGATGGGAAAACATCTTTGAGACAGACGGCGCTCTGGGAGCGGCCCTTTGGGGAGGCATCGACGATGTCTTCTACATTCCGGAAGGCACTACGGAGAGATGGCAGTCTCATTCAGACGGACAGACCGCCGGCTACGGCGAGTGGGGCAGTGTGCTGGATACTTATCTGAGAGAAAAACCGGAAGCCTGGATGACTAAAAAAGCCTACTCCCCGGTGCGGGTGGACGAGGATAACTGCTATGTATCCGGCGGAACCCTGTACATTCCGGTGAAGAACTGGTTTGACCATACAGATCTGACAGAAGTGAAGCTGGCGGTGACCACAGAGGCCGGCATGCAGGAATTCCAGATCGCCGAGAGTATCGCGCCCCACAGTGAAGGGGTGATCACAGCGGCGGCAGGCATCTCTGACAGCGCCGATACCGTGAATCTGAAATTTTACACCGCGGACGGCGTCATGGTGGATGAGTACAATGTAGAACTGGCCAAGACAGAGTACAGTTTTACGGCTCCCAGTGAGACGGCGCCCGCCATTGACGAGACAGACAGTGAGATCACGGTCAACGGTGAGAATTTCGCCCTGGTATTCAGCAAGACTACCGGTCTTATCTCCTCCGGAAGCTTCGGAGAAGAGGACGGCGCCCTGCTGACGGGAGGACCCTATCTCCATGTGACCGGCGCCAGCCTGGGTTCCTGGACCCCGGCGGAAACAGACGGCATCAAAGCGGAGATTGTTGGAAATCAGGCAGTCGTAACCCTGAACGGAAGCTACGGCAACGGCCAGGGGGTACAGTTTGTTCTCACCATCTCCGGCAACGGCATCATCCATACCCAGTACACGCTGACCACGGCTCCGGCTGCCGGCAGCGGCCTCAGCGAGGTGGGAATCAGCTATGACATTCCCTCGGATATGGAAAGCGTCAGCTGGCTGCGGGACGGTCTCTACAGCGCTTATCCGGAAGACCATATCGGAAGAAACCAGGGAACTGCCCTGAAGGTACGGGAGGGATCCGAAGAGAATCCGGATCAGTACGGAGTGGAACCCCAGTGGCCCTGGAAAGACGATATGATGAATTATTTTGTCTGGGGCACCGATGATCCCAACAACGGACTGGCAACCAATGATTTCCGGACCATGCGGGAAAATGTCTACTATTATAATGTAAATTACGGATCTGAGGAGGACGCTCCCAGAATCAGCGTGGAATCTCAGGACGCGGATGTGGCGGCGAGAGTAAGCCTGACCTATGATCTGGGCTACATCGACGACCGGGATCCCAGAATCAAGTATGAAGGAAGCTGGGCCACCTATGACTCCGGTTCCGACTACGCGGGTACGGAGACTTACAGCGGCGCGGTGGGAGATTCCTGCGAACTGACCTTTGAGGGAACCGGCGTGGTCTTTATCGGTTCCAAACAGAACAATGTAGGAAACCTGAAGGTGTATATCGACGGAGAATTTAAGGAAGAAATCGATACATACAGCAACCTGGGCAGCGGTCTGAAGCAGTCAGAGATTTACCGGATCGAGGGGCTGGAGAACGGGGAACACACCATTAAGATCGAGACCTCCGGCGGAAAATACAACTGCATCGTGGTGGATGCCTTCAACGTTATTACGGAGGAAGGCTCCGGCGCCAAAGAAGTATCCAAACTGGTCATCGACAACCAGTGGTATTATCCCAATCTGGGATGGGGCAACTATTCGGGAATTGCCGGAACCATGTCTGAGGGAATGACAGGCGCGGCGACCATCCGTCTGACTAACGGAAGCAACTTTACCACAGAAGTAGTTCCCTCCGTGTCCAACATGAAAGTAACCGACAACGGAGACGGAACGCTCACTGCCAGCTATGATCTCCGCAACGGAGATGAGGATACGGAAGTCACTCTCCAGTGGTATCGGATCCCTGTGGGCGATCCCGATTCCAAAGCGGCGCCCATTGAGGGAGAGAACAAAGAGACCCTGAACACCAACGGACTGGAAGCCAACAAGGTATACTGCGTGGCTTCTGTAAAATACGGAGACAGAGATCTGGAACCGGTGAAGAGCAACACGGTGGAAGTAGGCATGGATTATTACCAGTACTATGATATCACTGTGGATTCTCCGGAGTTTACCTTTACGGGAACGGCGGGCACGGATTATCAGACAGACGCGGATAAGTCCTGGACAGCCAATGCCTACGGAAAGACGGTTACCTATCTTCTGGACACCGGCGTTCCGGAGAATGCCAGCGTTACCTTTACCTTTGAGGGAAGCGGCATCCGCTGGGTAGGCGGAAAAGAGAACAATCAGGGAATCGCCGCGGTGGCGGTTGACGGAGAGCCCGCGGAAATGGTAGATCTGTACGGCACGGCTACCACAGGCACCCAGGTCAATGAAATTCTCTACGAAAAGACCTGGGAGGAAGTGGGCGAACACACCATCACCATTACCCGCACCGGGGACAGCAACCCCAGCGCGGTGGCGGCCAATATCAGTCTGGACGCTTTCATTGTTATTAACAAAGAAGTCGGCCGGGTGATCGTAGAAGATCTGTCTGTCTCCCTGGATGCAGGCGGACTGCTGCAGGCGGACTGTCAGATCCGCAACGGCGGAGAGGAAGATGTGGACTTCCAGTGGTACGCCAGAGAGGCCTACAGCCCAGAGGGCTATGCAAAAGAAGCATGGACCCCGGTGGAGGGAGCTGACGGAAGCAGCTGGCAGACTACCCCGGAGGACGCCGGAAAACTGTTCCGCTGCAGCGTGACTGCCGGCGGAGTGACCACCGACAGCGGCGAACTGCTGGTGGGCGCGGCTATGGTAGATGACACCGATGAAACCATCGCCTATCCGGAAGATGTGATCGCGGATGATACCTCTAAATCTTACCTGGCAAATTCGGATCCTTACAATGAAACAATTACCTATTTCCAGGGAGGCGAGCTGACCTTCACCTTCCAGGGAACCGGCATTGTATGGATTGCCGGACATGATACCGGCCCCTCATCTGCCAAAGTGTCCTTAGACGGGGGAGAGGCCGAGAATGTGGAAATTCCGGGAGCAGGCACCTGGGCTTTCAATCAGTATGAAGTATACCGGGCGGACAATCTGGAGGCAGGCGCGCATACCATTGCCATTACTCCGGAGGGCGGCTATTCTAATCTGGATGCCTTTATGGTGCTGAATCCGGGCAGCGGCGCGGATGCTCAGGCTCTGCAGGCGGCCGGCACCGGCCTGCTGCGGAACTTCCGTCTGGCTCCGGTCCTGACTGCTGCGGACGGAGAGATACAGTCAGCCGACGGCACCTGCCAGGAAAAAATTGACACAGCCATCACGGAGCTTACCCGGGCCATTGAGGAATTTAAAGCTTCTCAGATTCCCGGAACCCCGGAACCCACAGATACGCCGGAGCCCACGGACACTCCGGAGCCGACAGATACCCCGGAACCCACGGATACGCCGGAGCCCACGGACACTCCGGAGCCGACAGATACGCCGGAGCCCACGGACACCCCGGAGCCCACGGATACGCCGGAGCCCACGGACACGCCGGAACCCACGGACACTCCGGATCCTACGGATCAGCCGAAGCCTACGGATCAGCCGGGCGTTACGGAGAAGCCCGGCACTGCAGACAAGCCCGGTACCGGCAGCCAGGGCGGAAGCGGCGCCGGATCTAAACCGGGAACCAGCGCCGACACCGGAGACAGCACGCCTCTGGCGGCTATGGGCCTGGCTCTGGGACTTGGAGCCGCCGGCGCGGCGGGCCTGATTTTGTACCGGAAGCGCAGAAACTTCTGATCTTTGGGCAGCAGAATCCGGTCGGTAAGAATCAGATATTTTTAACAAAGCAAGGGCGCGGACATGTTCCGCGTCCTTTGTTTTGCTGTAAAGAAAGTTTTTAAAACGGGTTTGTGAAAAATGTATCGAATTGGCGGTGCAGGGAGTGGGCTTTCGGCGATTGTGCCGAATATTGCACAGGAAAAATCTGGAAATGCCTAAAAAATCGCTAAAAACGACAAAAAATTAGATAGATTACATAAAAAGAAACGGGATGATTTGTGAAGAATGTATGAAAAAACAAGAAAAAAATCTCGTTAAAAAAATTTTGTATTATGCCGAAAACTGGAAGATGTTTTAGTAAAAAGATAGTAAAATAGTAAAAAAGGTACAGGAGGAAGGAAGATGAAAAAGGAAAGCGGAAGGCGCAGGGTTCCGCCGTGAAACGGAGGTCTGCGGCTGGGGAAAAGTGTATGAAAATTACAATAACTGCTTGAGAAAAACAGATCAAAAAAATATTAAAATCCGCAGGAAGGCAGGCGGATCCCGAAAACAGCAGATTTACATTTTTACCCATAACATGCCGGTTTTATGGATTTTCTCCGCAAAACCTTCCTTAAAAGGTTTCCGGGCCGGATTATTGCGGCCCGGAAACCAGCCAAAAAACAGCATAAAAAATTATAAAAAAATACTTCCGAATTTTATAAAAAGAAATCCATGAGGTTCCTAAAAACGGTCGCAGAAATGAGGTGGAAATGCTAATATGGTTAACATGAAGAATCCACTAAAATAATCTTTACTAAATATTCTGCAGAGCAGCGAATTTGAAATCAGCATTCGAAAAGCGGGCAAGTTCCGGTTTCCAAGCAATTATATGTTTGGCCGGCACAACCATCAGGAGTTCGAGATGAACTACGTAACCTCCGGAAATTGTGTCATGGAAATCGACGGCATGCTCTTTATGCTGAAGTCCGGAGATCTGGTGCTGGTATCCCCGGGAGTCGCCCACTATTTTATGGTGGGAGCCCAGAGAGGGTGCAGCATCACGCAGCTGGAGTACAAAATCGCGCTGCCCGAGTGTGTGGACGAGCCGTTTCGTTTTATGTGCGGCCAGGAGGCCAGCATTCAGCTCAATGACTGTTATTCCATTGAGAACGTCATGGAAGGCGTCTGCCGGTATTATAGAGAGGGAAAAGACGAAGACTACGCCAACGCTCAGATAGAATTCGGATTTGCCCAGATCTACCTGGAAATGGCTCATGCTCTAAAGCAGAATGACAAAAAGGAAAACAGCGAACTGTCAAACCGACAGGGCAATCTGCTGCGGTACATCAACCAGAATTACGACATGAAGCTGAACATTGAGCAGCTTGCGGAGGAATTCGGAATCAGCTCCCGCAGTATCCGGAAGTATTTTGAAACAGCTCTCGGCATGAGCTGTACGGAGTACATTACCATGCTCCGTATGGAAAAAGCCAAAGAGATGCTCTGGAATACCCGGAAAAATATCACAGATATTGCCGTGGATGTGGGATACAGCAGTTCACAGTATTTCAGCAACGTGTTCAGCGCCTATACAGGCATGTCGCCGGGAAAATTCAGAAACAGCTGGCGGGGAATTATTGCGGAGGAAAAATTATATGAATAAGAGAGAAAATATGCTGAGAGCCCTGAGAAGAGACAATCCGGAGAGCGTTCCGTTTGATTTTGAACTGTGTCCTTCTCAGATTGAAAATTTTGAAAAGAGAAACGGAACCAGAAATTACAGAGAGTATTTCGACTTCCCCATGCGCTATGTGGAGATGAATCCCACAAAGCAGATCAATGACTACAGCAAATATTATCAGGATGTGGAAGGACCCATCGAACCTCTGGAGTGGAATCCGGAATGGGGCGTTATGGGGAAGAGAGGCAGTATCGCCCATTTCCAGGAAATGCTGCATCCAATGAGAAATTTCACATCCATCCAGGAGATTGAGGAGTATCCTTTCCCGGATATGACCGCGGATTACCGCTGGGAGGGACTGAAGGAGAAAAATCAGGAGCTGATCGCTCAGGGCTACGCCACCGGCGCTTTCATGGAGATGACCATCTTTGAACTCTGCTGGTATCTCCGGGGAATGGAAGATTTTATGATGGATTTCTACGCGGATCCGGAATTCAACGATGCCCTGATGGACAAGATCACGGATATCCGTGTGGAAATGGCCAGAAGATGGGCGGAGGTAGGAGTGGACATCCTGATGCTGGGAGACGACGTGTCTACCCAGGAGGATATGATGATGGCTCCGGATCTCTGGAGAAAGACTTTAAAGCCCAGAATGGCAAAGATCATCAAGACAGCCAAAGACATTAAGCCGGATCTGCTGGTATTTTACCACGGCGACGGAAATCTGGAGCGGATCATTCCGGATCTCATTGAGATCGGCGTGGATGTGCTGAACCCGGTGCAGCCGGAGTGCGTGGATCCCTTTAAACTGAAAAAACTCTATGGAGACAGGCTGTCCTTCTGGGGATGCGTGGGAACACAGACCACCATGCCCTTCGGGACAAAAGATGAAATTTTTGATATCTGTAAACGGCTCATCTGTGAGGTGGGAAAAGGAGGTGGACTGCTTCTTGCGCCGACACACACATTGGAGCCGGAAGTGCCGTATGAGAATATCGAGGCCTATCTGAAAGCAGTGGAAATGTACGGCAAATATTGATCGGGAACCGCCGCGCTGCCGGCGGGGAACGGCGTAAAAGGTAAAAGGAGGAAGAGAATGGAAAGTGTATTGGAGTTTCAGAACATCAGCAAATACTTTCCGGGCGTCAAGGCGCTGGACAATATCTGTTTCAAAGCCTACGGCGGTGAGGTTCTCGCCTTTCTCGGGGAGAACGGCGCCGGAAAATCTACGCTTCTCAAGGTTCTGAACGGAGACTACCGGCCGGATGGAGGAAAATACCTTCTGAACGGGGAAGAAAAACACTTCCACACGCCCCACGAGGCGATTGAGGAAGGAATCAGCGTCATTTACCAGGAACGTCAGATCCTGCTGGAACTGAGCGTGGCGGAGAACATTTATCTGGGAAGAATGCCTGTAAACAAATTCGGGGTCATCAACACCCGCAAAGCCAACCAGATGGCGCAGAAAATCATTGAAGATTTCGGTCTTCCCATTGCCGCCACCACCAAAGTAAAAGATCTGAGTATCGCCTATCAGCAGATGGTGGAGATCATGAAGGCTTACAGCCGGGAGAATCTGAAGGTCATCTGCTTTGACGAGCCCACCGCCAGCTTAAGCGACGCGGAGATCGACGCTCTGTTCGCTATCATTGAAAAACTGAAGGCTCAGGGCAAGATCATCATCTACGTGTCCCACCGGATGAACGAGATCAAGCGGATCGCGGACAAGGTAGCGATTTTCAAGGACGGCTGCTACATTGACACCATGGACGCCAAGCAGACAGAGGAACAGGTACTGATTCAGAAGATGGTGGGCCGCGACCTGGGAGATATCTACGACAATCTGGATCGGACCAAGGAGATCGGCGATGTGCTGCTGGAGGTAAAAGATCTGTCTTCCGATTACGTGAGAAAGGTATCCTTCACCCTGCACAAGGGAGAGATTCTGGGCTTCTCCGGCCTGGTAGGGGCCGGGCGGACTGAGGTCATGCGGGCTCTCATCGGGGCGGACAAGGCCAGAACCGGAGAGATCCGGCTGGAGGGGAAAAAGATCGTCAACCATTCTCCGCAGCAGGCTATGGAAAACGGCATTGTTATGGTGCCGGAGGACAGAAAGCTGCAGGGAATCCTCTCCAACCTGAGCGTGGCGGGCAATATCAATATCTCTCTGCTGAAGAAGAATTCCAACGGCCTGGGAATCATCAGCGCCAAAAAGGAACGGGAGGAAGCGGAAAAAGGCATCCGGGAATTCCGGATCAAGACGCCCTCCAAAGATAAGCTGATCCTGGAGCTGTCCGGAGGAAATCAGCAGAAATGCATCGTGGCCCGGTGGCTGGCCACCAACCCCAAGGTTCTGATCCTGGACGAGCCCACCAAGGGAATCGACGTGGGGGCTAAGGCGGAATTTTATCAGATGATCTGCGATTTCGCGAAGCAGGGACTGGGAGTGATCCTGATCTCCTCGGAGCTTCCGGAGGTCATCGGCCTGTCCGACCGGATCATTGTCATGAAATCCCTGAGGGTTTCCGGCCAGGTCATGAGAGAGGAAGCAACCGAAGATAAGTTATTAAGTTTGGGAATGATAGGAGAAGCGGCAAATGAGTAATATGGAGACGAAAAAGAAAAAGAGCCTGCCCATCGGCGGCGATAAGCTGGTGCTGCTGGCGGCCATTGTAGTTGTATTTATTCTGTTTACAGCAATTAACGAAAACTTTCTGACATGGACCAACTTCGTAAATATTCTGGTGGCGGCGGCCCTGATCGGAACCATCGCGGTAGGCCATACATATCTGATCATCGCGGCCCAGAACGATTTGTCCCCGGGCTCTCTGGCAGCTCTCTGCGGCGTTACCGTGGCCCTGCTGCTGAGCATGAATGTTCCCATTGTTTTGGCGGTGCTTATCACCATGGCCGTAGGCGCGGTAGTCGGAATTTTCAATGCCTGGATGGTCAATAAGATCAAACTGGAAGCCTTCATCGCCACCCTGGTAACCCAGTCCGTGATCCGCGGCTTCGCCTATCTGATCTGCGACGGACGACCGGTAGCCATCAGCAACAAAGCTATGGTGGCCTTCGGAAAAGCCAGGTTCCTGACCATTCCTATTGTTGTGTGGATCATGATCGCAGCTATGATTATCTTCGGCTTTGTGCTGGCTAAGACCCGTTTCGGACGCAGCGTGTACGCCATCGGCGGCAGCGTTGAGGCAGCCCGTCTGGCAGGACTGAACCCCAAGAGGATCGTCACCCTCTGCTTTGTGCTCATCGGCGTTCTCAGCGCTGTGGGCGGTATCGGCTACGCGGCCCGTATGAACGCGGGACAGCCTAATGCTAACATCAACCTGGAGTTCGACGCCATCACCGCGGTTATCCTGGGCGGCGTATCTTTCACCGGAGGCGTGGGCGATATGGGCGGAACGGCCCTGGGCGTGTTCCTGATCCAGGCATTCAACAGCGGTCTGAACATGGTAGGTATTTCCCAGTTCTGGCAGTATGTAGCCAGAGGAGCCCTGCTGCTCTTCGCTCTGACCACCGACTATATCCGGAAAGAGAGAAAGAATAAAGCCCTGCTGGAAGCCAGCATGAAGGCTGCGGAGGCAGAATAAGGATCTGCCGGCGCAAAGAAAGAACGATTTTTGAACACCATAACGGAAAACAGATGCGCGGAAGGCGTGTTTGTAATAAAAATCACATCCCAAAAGGAGGACAAGAAATGAAGAAGAGATTAGTAGCAATCCTGTTGACAGCGGTAATGTGCGGATCTATGCTGGCAGCCTGCGGCAACAGCAGCGACAGCGGCAATGGAGGAAGCTCGGATACTTCCACCACTTCCGGCAGCGGAGATACCGCGGACAGCTCCGGCGGCGGTGAGGCAGACGGGGATCTGGTAATCTACGGTATTTACAAATCCGGCGACCAGACCTGGTTCCTGGACGAGGGCGACGCGGCCAAGGCGGCGGTAGAGGCAGCCGGCGGCACCTTCAACTACATCGACGCGCAGATGAAGGGCGATCAGGAGATGAACGCCATCGACAACGCCATTGCCAACAACGCGGACGGTATCGTCATCTGTACTTCCGACCAGACCATGTCCCAGGCGATTGTTGACAAGTGCGAGGAGGCAGGCATCCCGGTAGTAGCCGCCGATGACGCTCTGCAGGATGCCGAGGGCAACAAGCTGGCTCCCTGGGTAGGAATCGACGCCTACAACATCGGAGCCGCCTGCGGCGAGTGGATCGCCAACTACGCCATGGACAATGACCTGGTAGGCAAGGACAATGTAGGTCTGCTGATGATGACCATGGATACCGTATCCAGCTGCGTTCCCCGTACCGAGGGCGAGTTTGACAAATTCACCGAGATGGTTCCCGACTTTGATGAGAACAAGATTTTCCGGGCGGACTATGACGGAACCACTGACAAGGGCAACACCGCGGCTACCGCTGTGATCACCGGACATCCGGAAATCACCCAGTGGCTGGTAGTGGCCGCCAATGAAGAGGGCGCGATCGGAGCCGTTCGTTCTCTGGAGAGCGCCGGCCTTGACAAAGACGCCTGTGTAGTAGGACTGGGCGCTTATATGGCAAAAGACGAGTGGAATGACAAGGGAGCGGACGGCGTCTGCATGAAGGCTTCCGCGTACTTCCCGGCTACCGCTGTAGGCGAGGGCTCCATCGAAGTTCTGCTTCAGATGATCAACGGCGAAGAGCCCGAGATGGAAACCGCTGTGGCGGCTACTATGGTAACTCCTGAAAATTACAAAGAGGTAATGGGAAAGGACGCTGAGTAAAGAAATATGAGAAGAACTCCCAGAGAATTTGGGAAAACCTTCTCCGGCCAGGCGGCAGAGCTCTGCCGCCTGACCACTGCAAATGGCCTGGAAGCAGATGTGACTGATTACGGCGCCACGCTGGTGTCTCTGCGGTACCCGGATCAGAATGGAAAGGTCCGGGATCTGGTTCTGGGCTATGATTCTGTTCTGGGCTATGAAACCGGCAGCTGTTATTTCGGCGCTACTGTGGGCAGAAACGCTAACCGGATCCGGGGAGCGGTCTTTGACCTGAACGGACAGGAGTATCATCTGAGCGCCAATGAGGGCAGGAACAATCTTCACAGCGGTCCCAACGGGTATTCCTTCCGTCTGTGGCAGATCCGGGAGGCGGAACAAAAAGAAAACGCCATTACCTTTCATCTGTCCAGCCCCGATGGAGACCAGGGCTTTCCCGGAAATCTGGAAGCTTCCGTTACCTACGAGCTGACCGGGGACGGCGCTCTGAAGATTCACTATGAGGCGGTTTCGGATCAGAGTACCCTGATCAACATGACCAACCACGGATATTTCAATCTGAACGGACATGACAGCGGAAATGTGCTGAATCAGTGGATGGAACTGGAGGCGGAATATTACACGCCGGTCTGCGCTTCCTCAGCGCTGCCTACCGGAGAGATCCGGGAGGTGGCAGGTACTCCCTTTGATTTCCGCAGGCCCAAGAAGATCGGCCAGGAGATTGAAGATGGAGATATCCAGATCGGCCGGGCCGGAGGGTATGACCACAACTTTGTCATCAACGGAGTCAGCGGCGCTCTGAGAAAAGCGGCGTCCGCTTTTTCGGAAGAGTCCGGCATCGCCATGGAAGTGTGGACGGATCTGCCCTGCGTGCAGTTTTATACCGCGAATTTTGTGGAGGGACAGAAGGGCAAGGAGGGCGCCGTGTACGGAAAGCGCAGCGGTTTCTGCCTGGAGACCCAGTATTTTCCCAACAGCATCAACACGCCGGGATTTCCGGTGTTTGTCCTGCAGCCCGGGAAGCGCTGGGAAGCCACTACGATTTACCGGTTTTATCATATGGCATAATGCCCCGGTACCAGGCTGCGCGGCAGAAGGTTTTTCAATAAAGACAAGACTTTCAGCGGCAGAAAAGAACAGGGAAAGTTCTGCCGCCTGTGGGGGGAGACAGGCCTCCTCCCACAAAAATTAAAAAAATTAAAAAAAGTACTTGCATTTTCCGGAGACATCCGTTATAATTCACTTTGTTGTACGAAATTGGGCTATCGCCAAACGGTAAGGCAACGGACTCTGACTCCGTCATTTCCTGGTTCGAATCCAGGTAGCCCAGTACCTGAAAGCCGTTGCAGTGATGCAGCGGCTTATTTTTTCAAAACGCAGATGCAAAGGAGGAAACCATGTCGTATTCTTTTTCCGGAACGATCCGCTACAGCGAGATGGATGAACACCGGTCCCTTTCCCTGTACAGTCTGATCAATTATTTTCAGGACTGCAGCAATTTCCACGCGGAGGCCTGCAAGGTGGGCCTGGACTGGACGGAGGCCAATCACCGGGCCTGGATGCTGGCTTCCTGGCAGATTCTGGTGGACGCCTATCCCACCATGGGAGATCCGGTGGAGGTCAGCACCTGGGCCACTGGTTTCCGGGGATTTATCGGATACCGTAATTATGAGATGAGAGACGAAAAGGGACGCTCCATCGCCAGGGCAAACTCCGAGTGGGTCTTTATGGATACAGAGAGAAACTGCCCGGTCAAGGTTCCGCAGATACAGGCGGACGCCTACGGCATCGAGGCGGACCGGAAACTCCGGGACAATTTCGGGTCCAGGAAGATCCATGTGCCGGAAAACGGAAAGCAGCGGGAGCCTTTCCGGATCCAGGAGTATCATCTGGACACCAATCACCACGTAAACAACGGCCAGTACATCCGTTTCGCGGAGGCGTACCTTCCCGCGGGAATGAAAGTGCGCAGGCTGCGGGCGGAGTACAAGAAACAGGTGCTGCTGGGAGATCTTTTATACCCCACAGTGGCGGAGACGGACAGCGGCATTGTGGTAGTGCTGGCCCGGGAGGGAGAAGATCCCTGTTTTATCGGGGAACTGAGCGAAAGGACGGAATAACATGTTGGAATTAGGAAAAAAACAGCGGCTGAAGGTGGTAAAAAAAGTAGATTTCGGCGTATATCTGGCGGAGGAGGACGGAGATAAAAAGGAGGACAGGGTTCTTCTTCCGGCGAAACAGGTGCCGGAGGGCGCCGGGCCGGGAACAGAGCTGGAGGTGTTTCTGTACAAGGATTCCAGCGACCGGCTCATCGCCACCACCCGGGAACCCAGGCTGACCCTGGGAGAAACCGCCCTTCTCACCGTAGCGGAGGTGGGAAGAATCGGAGCTTTTCTGGACTGGGGCCTGGAAAAAGATCTGCTGCTGCCCTACCGGGAGCAGACCGGGCCGGTAAAAAAGGGAGATCAGGTGCTGGCGGCCCTCTATATTGACAAGAGCCAGAGACTCTGCGCCACCATGAAGGTCTACCATTATCTGAAGCAGCATTCCCCCTATGTGATCGGCGATCAGGTAAAGGGCCGGGTCTATGAGATCAGCCGCAATTTCGGCGTATTCGTGGCGGTAGACGACCAGTATTCCGCGTTGATTCCCCGGCGGGAAGCCCAGGGCCGGTATCAGGTGGGGCAGGAGCTTTCCCTGCGGGTCACAGAGGTAAAAGAGGACGGCAAGCTGACGGTCAGCGCCAGGCAGAAGGCTTATCTGCAGATCGGCCAGGACGCGGAGCTGGTGCTGGAGGCCATAGAGAAGGCGGGCGGCCGGCTGGACTTTGACGACAAAGCCTCCCCGGAGAAAATTGATGAGGAACTGGGCCTTTCCAAAGCGGCCTTCAAGCGGGCTGTGGGGCATCTGCTGAAGGAGGGGAAGATTCAGCTGGAACCGGGAAAGATTCTTTTAAAATAGAAAGGAAATTGATATGTCAAAAGCGAGAAGAAAAGCGGAGCAGGCCAGAAGGGCGAAAGTCCGCAGACAGAAGAGGATTCTGGCCGCGGCGGTACTGGTTGTGATCGCGGCTGTGGCGGCGGTGCTGATCTGGAACAATCAGAAGAAGAAAGAAGAAGCGTCGGCGGGGGATTACACGGCGGAAATCGCGGTGAAAGACTACGGCACCATTACGGTGGAGCTGGACGGGGACGCGGCGCCGGAGACCGTGAAGAATTTTGTTTCCCTGGCGGAAAGCGGATTCTATGACGGACTGACCTTCCACAGGATTATCGACGGATTTATGATCCAGGGAGGAGATCCAAACGGGGACGGCACCGGAGGCTCTGAGGAGACTATTCCCGGAGAGTTCAGCGCCAACGGGTTTGACAATCCCCTGTCCCATACCCGGGGGACCATATCCATGGCCCGGTCCCAGGACTACGACAGCGCCAGCTCCCAGTTCTTTATTATGCAGGAGGATACCCCCTCCCTGGACGGCCAGTACGCGGCTTTCGGCCATGTGACTTCCGGCATGGAGGTAGTGGACGCCATCTGTGAGGATGCGGTAAACGGGGACGCCAACGGCGTGCTGCCGGCGGAGGATCAGCCGGTGATTGAGTCCATTACCATTACCGATGGGAAGACAGAGTAAAGAATTGCGGAATGGTTCCGAAAAAGGTGCCGCCGGCAGAAATGCCGGTGGCATTTCCTCTTTAAAAGTGATATACTGATCCGGGATAGAAAAATTAAAACAGAAAAGGAAATACTATGAATTTTGCGCATCTGCACGTACACACGGAGTACAGTCTGCTGGACGGCTCCAATAAGATAAAAGAATACGTCGCCCGGGTAAAGGAACTGGGGATGAACAGTGCGGCCATTACGGATCACGGGGTGATGTATGGCTGCATTGATTTTTATAAAGCGGCCCGGGAGGCGGGGATCAATCCCATTCTGGGCTGCGAGGTCTATGTAGCTCCCGGCTCCCGGTTTGACCGGGAGGCAGGCAGGGATGACGACCGCTATTATCACCTGGTGCTTCTGGCGGAGAACAACCAGGGCTATGCCAACCTCATGAAGATCGTCTCCCGGGGCTTTGTGGAGGGATTTTACTATAAACCCCGAGTGGATCTGGAACTGCTGCGGGAGTACCATGAGGGGCTCATCGCTCTCTCCGCCTGTCTGGCCGGGGAGGTTCAGAGGTATCTGGTGAGGAACCTTTATGAAGAGGCAAAAAAGGCGGCCCTCCGATATGAGGAGATTTTCGGAAAGGGGAATTTTTTCCTGGAGCTTCAGGACCACGGGATCCCGGAGCAGAGGCTGGTGAACCCCCAGCTGATGCGCATGAGCCAGGAGACCGGCATCGGGCTGACGGCCACGAATGACGTTCACTATACGTACGCCAGGGACGCGGCGCCCCACGATATTCTGCTGTGCATCCAGACCGGGAAAAAACTTCAGGACGAAGACCGGATGCGCTATGAGGGCGGACAGTACTATGTAAAATCCCCCGAGGAGATGGAGGAGCTGTTTCCCTATGCCCCGGAGGCTTTGGAAAACACCCAGAAGATCGCCGACCGCTGCCATGTGGAGATCGAGTTCGGCGTTACCAAGCTGCCGAAATATGATGTGCCCGAGGGGTATACTTCCTGGGAGTATCTGAATCAGCTCTGCCATGAGGGGCTGAAGCAGCGGTATCATCCGGTGACAGAGGAGCTGCGGGAGCGGCTGGACTATGAGCTGCGGACCATTCAGACCATGGGGTACGTGGATTATTTCCTGATTGTGTGGGATTTCATCAAATACGCCAGAGACCACGATATTATGGTGGGGCCGGGCCGGGGCAGCGCCGCCGGCAGCCTGGTGTCCTACACTCTGGGAATCACCCAGCTGGATCCCATGCGCTACAGCCTGCTCTTTGAGCGCTTCCTGAACCCGGAGCGGGTGTCCATGCCGGATATTGACGTGGATTTCTGCTTTGAGCGCCGCCAGGAGGTTATCGACTATGTAGTGCGCAAGTACGGCAAGGACCGGGTGGTGCAGATCGTCACCTTCGGTACGCTGGCGGCCCGGGGCGTGATCCGGGATGTGGGGCGGGTGCTGGATATGCCCTACGCCCAGGTGGATGCCATCGCCAAGATGGTGCCCAACGAACTGAATATAACCATCGACAAAGCGCTGACCATGAGCGCGGAGCTTCGGAAGGCCTGTGAGGAGGATCCCGGGATCCGCCATCTGATCGATATGGCAAAGCGCCTGGAAGGACTTCCCCGCCATACCTCCATGCATGCCGCGGGAGTGGTGATTTCCCAGAAAGCTGTGGATGAATATGTGCCTCTGTCCCGGGCGGCGGACGGCACTATCACCACCCAGTTTACCATGACCACCCTGGAGGAGCTGGGGCTGCTGAAAATGGATTTTCTGGGTCTGCGGACCCTGACTGTGATCCAGAACGCCCAGAAGCTTGCGGAAAAAACAGCGGGCCATGCCATTGACATGATGAAAATCGATTTTAACGATCCAAAGGTTCTGCAGATGATCGGCTCCGGGAAGTGCGAGGGTGTGTTCCAGCTGGAGTCCGCGGGTATGAAGAATTTCATGAAAGAGCTGAAACCCCAAAGCCTGGAGGATATTATCGCCGGGATTTCCCTGTACCGTCCCGGCCCCATGGACTTTATCCCCCAGTACATCCGGGGAAAGAATCATCCGGAGACCATCCGGTACGACTGCCCGCAGCTGAAGCCTATTCTGGAACCCACCTACGGCTGTATTGTCTATCAGGAACAGGTCATGCAGATTGTCCGGGATCTGGCAGGCTATACTCTGGGCCGCAGCGATCTGGTCCGCCGTGCCATGTCCAAGAAAAAAGCCTCCGTCATGGAAAAGGAGCGCCGGAATTTTGTTTACGGAAATCCCGAAGAGGGAGTGCCGGGCTGCGTCAGCCGGGGAATTGACGAAAAAACCGCCAACAAGATCTATGATGAGATGATCGATTTCGCCAAGTACGCCTTTAACAAATCCCACGCGGCGGCTTATGCCATTGTCTCCTATCAGACTGCCTGGCTGAAATACTATTATCCGGTGGAATTTATGGCTGCCCTGATGACCTCCTGCATTGACAATCCGGGAAAAGTATCGGAATACATCGCAAACTGCCGGCAGATGGGGATTGCCATCCTGCCCCCGGACATCAATAAGAGCGAAGGAGTTTTTACCGTGGAGGGAGGCAGCATCCGCTATGCCCTCTCGGCCATTAAGGGCATCGGCCGGCCGGTGATGGAGGCCATCGGACAGGAGCGCGGGAAAGGAGGTCCTTTCACCAGCATCCGGGATTTCTGCCAGCGGCTGTCCGGCAAAGAGGTCAACAAGCGGACCCTGGAAAATTTTATCAAGTCCGGAGCCTTTGACAGTCTGGGGGGGACCAGAAAACAGTTTATGCAGGTCTACGAGCAGGTGCTGGATCAGATCAGCCAGGACAGAAAAAATTCCCTCACCGGACAGATGAGCCTGTTTGATCTGCTGTCCGGAGAGGAAAAAGAAGAGTTTGAACTGCGGCTGCCAAATGTGGGGGAATACGAAAAGGAAGAAAAACTGGCCTTTGAAAAAGAAGTGCTGGGGGTCTATATCAGCGGCCATCCCCTGGAGGAATACGGGGAGCGGCTGAGAAAAAATATTTCCGCCGTCACTACGGATTTTCTGCCGGATGAGGAGAGCGGATATCCCAGAGTCCGGGACGGAGCCAAAGAGATTCTGGGGGGCATGATTACGGATAAAACCATTAAATATACAAAGAATAATAAAACCATGGCCTTTCTGACCCTGGAAGACCTGGTGGGAACCGTGGAGGTCATTGTATTTCCCAGAGATTATGAGCGGAACGCGGAGCTTCTGAAGGAGGATTCTAAGGTTTTTATCCAGGGAAGAGTTTCTGTGGAGGAAGAGCGGCCCAGCAAACTGATTCTGGAAAAAATATATCCCTTTGATACCATGGGGAAAGAACTGTGGATTCAGTTCTCTGACAGAAAGCAGTATGAGGAAGAAGTCGCAGAGCTGTACGATATACTGAGAGAGTCCGACGGCAGCGACAGCGTTGTCCTCTATATCCGGTCGGAAAAGGCTATGAAGCGCCTGCCCCAGAGCCGCAATGTCAGCGCGGACGCCGCTCTGACCGGAAAACTTGCTGAAAAGTACGGGGAAGCCAACGTGAAAGTTGTAGAAAAGAACATTGAAAAACCCGGAAAAATGCATTAAAATATGAATGATAGTACCGCCCGGGGCGGCGTATCGTTTTGGAATCACCATGTGGGTTGCATGTGAGTATGGAGGAAAACAAATGGCTGTGGAGAGCAAAGTAAAGACAATCGGCGTCCTGACCAGCGGCGGCGACGCTCCCGGTATGAATGCCGCGATCCGTGCGGCGGTGCGCCGGGGACTCAGCAGAGGAATCAAGATGAAGGGAATCCTCAAAGGCTACGATGGCCTGATGAATGAGGAAATCATTGATCTGTCCGCCAAGGATGTGTCCGATACCATCCAGAGGGGCGGCACCATTTTGTATACAGCTCGCTGCGCGGAGATGCGCACCGAGGAAGGTCTGCAGCAGGCGGCGGCTACCTGCCGTAAATTCGGCATCGACGGTCTGGTAGTCATCGGAGGAGACGGTTCCTTTGCCGGAGCGCAGAAGCTGGCGAACCTGGGAATCAACACCATCGGCGTGCCGGGGACCATTGACCTGGATATCGCCTGCACCGAATATACCATCGGCTTTGACACTGCGGTCAACACGGCTATGGAGGCCATTGATAAGGTAAGGGACACCTCCACTTCCCATGAGCGCTGCAGCATCATCGAGGTAATGGGAAGAAACGCCGGATACATTGCCCTCTGGTGCGGCATTGCCAACGGCGCGGAGGATATTCTGCTTCCGGAAAAATATGATTACGATGAGCAGAAGATCATTAACAACATTATCGAAAACCGCAAGAAAGGCAAAAAGCACCACATTATCATCAATGCCGAGGGGATCGGACATTCCGAGGCCATGGCAAAGCGGATCGAGGCGGCTACCGGCATTGAGACCCGGGCCACCATTCTGGGCCACATGCAGCGGGGGGGAAGCCCTACCTGCAAGGACAGAGTGTACGCCTCCATCATGGGAGCCTACGCGGTAGATCTTCTGATCGCCGGCAAGACCAAGAGAGTGGTAGGGTACAAGAACGGCGAGTATGTGGATTTTGATATCAACGAAGCCCTTGCCATGCAGAAGACGATTCCCGAGTATCAGTACGAGATCGCGAGAGCCCTTTCCTATAATTACGCAAAATGACGCCGCGGCAGCGGCAGTGATCCGGATCGACTTTCAGGCTGCCTGAGAACAGAAACGCTTTGTTCCGGGCAGCTTTTTCGCGGGAAAAACAACAAGGAGACAGGATATGATTACGAGCAGCAGCAACAGTCAGGTGAAACATGTAGCGCAGCTGAACGCCAGAGGAAAGCTGCGGAAAGAGGAGCGGCTATTCGCGGCGGAGGGGATCAAACTGTTTCGGGAGGCTCCGCCGGAGCTCCTGGAAAAGGTGTTTGTCTCAGAAAGCTTTGAGAGGGAACACCGGGATTTTCTGAGCCGGACCGGGAGATCCTGGGAAGTAGTGGAGGACGGAGTGTTTTCCCGCATGTGCGATACCCGGACCCCCCAGGGGATTCTGAGCCTGGTGCGGATGCCCTCCTGGACCTGGGAACAGGTGACCGGCGGCAGTGAGCCGCTGATTCTGGTGCTGGAGGACCTTCAGGATCCGGGCAATGTGGGAACCATTCTGCGGACGGCGGAGGGGGCAGGCGTTACCGGGGTGCTTCTCAGCAGAAACTGCGTGGATCTGTTTCATCCAAAGACCATCCGTTCCACTATGGGATCGGTGTACCGGATGCCCTGCTGTTTCCCGGAAGATATTCTGGAAGCGGCTGACCGGCTGAGACAGCAGGGGATCCGCACCTTTGCCGCCCACCTGGCCGGAAAGCGGTCTTATGCCGGGGAAGACTACCGCGGGGGCAGCGCGTTCCTGATCGGCAATGAGGGAAACGGCCTCAGCAGGCAGCTGGCGGACCGGGCGGACTGTCTGGTGCGGATCCCCATGGAGGGGCAGGTGGAATCTCTGAACGCGGCAGTGGCGGCGGCGGTACTGATGTATACGGCCCACGCCCAGAGGCATCCGGAGGAGTGAATCGCCGCAGGACAAGAAAATCTTAAGGAAGAAAAAGAGGGTTTTACTGTACTTTCCTAAATTTTTACGGTAAAATAGGAGCGAGTCTTGAATGAAAGATGACACCAGGGTCAAAAGGCCTAAACTCCCACGAGATTGCTCGTAGGGGGCTTTTGAATCCAACAGCTTTTAAGAAGATATGGGGATTGAACGCGGCGGGGCGGTATGGAACGCCCGGGCCTCCGTCCCCGGTATCTTTCAGAAAGGAGAAATCTGTGAGCAGAAAAGAACAACTGTCTCCCGCGGAAAAGAAAAGGCGCAAGGGCAGGACAAGATTGATCTGGAAGACCATCCTTCTGGCAGTGCTTCTGGTGATACTTTTAGGAATGATCTGGCTGGCCTCCGGCGGCATGGAAAAACTGGAACAGATGGGATTCTGGGGAAATTCCCCGGAAAACAGCCAGGAGTTTCAGAAACCCGCGGAAACTCCTGCGCCGGAAACAGAGGGCGGCTCTTCGGAGACGGGAAATTACGATAAGGAGACAGCTCTTCAGGAAGCGGAAAAACTGGCGGTTCAGTATGACTACGACGGGGCTTTGGAAATTCTGAACTCTGTAAAGGGAGCGGATCAGGACGCGGATCTCAGTTCCAGGATCGCGGAATATGAGCTTCAGAAGACAAACCTGGTGCCCACCTCTCCCCAGGCGGTCACCCATGTATTTTTCCATTCTCTGGTGGTGGATCCGGAGAGGGGCTTTGCGCACCCTGAGGATCCGCTGACAGCGGGCTTCTGTCAGTGGATGACCACGGTGGACGAATTCAATGCCATGCTGGAGCAGATGTATGCCAGAGGCTACGTGCTGGTGGATCTGCACGATCTGGCGGAGAAGACCACCGATGCCAACGGAGCGGTGCATCTGACGCCCAAAGAGATTCTGCTTCCTCCGGGAAAGAGTCCCTTTGTGCTTTCTCTGGACGACCTCAGCTATTATCACAGCTACGATGGACGCGGCATCGCCTCAAAGATGGTTCTGGACGAGGAGGGAAAACCCACCTGCGAATATATCACTCCGGAGGGAGAGACCGTGACCGGCTCCTATGACTGTGTGCCGCTTCTGGATGATTTTCTGGAGGAGCATCCGGATTTTTCCTATAAAGGAGCCAAGGGCACCATTGCCCTCACGGGCTATAACGGTATCCTGGGCTACCGCACGGACAGCGACTACAAAAACCGCCGGGATCTTTCCGCGGATCAGGCGGCCTGGCTGGAAGCTCATCCGGATTTTGACTGGGAGAAGGAGTGCGAAGAGGCCAAAAAGGTGGCGGAGGCCATCAAGGCCGATGGATGGAATTTTGCCAGCCATACCTGGGGGCACATCAAAGTTGGAGAGGAGTGCAGCCTGGAGCGGCTGCAGACAGACACGGAGCGGTGGCTGCAGGAGGTGGCTCCCCTGATCGGGGGCACCGATACCATTATTTTTGCCCACGGACAGGATCTGGCGGCCTGGAATGAGGACTATGGCGCCTCCGCCAAAGTCCAGTATCTTCAGAGCAAAGGCTTTGACTTTTTCTGCAATGTGGATTCTACCCAGTATTTCGTGCAGATGGGTGATAACTATCTGCGGATGGGACGAAGAAATCTGGATGGATACCGGCTCTGGGAGGCGGTTTACGGTGGAAACGACAAACTCAGCGACCTGTTTAACGCTTCCGAGGTCATCGATCCGAAGCGTCCCACAGATCCGGCTCTGTACGCGCTGTAGAAGCTGTTTTCAGAGGACAGAGAAATATGCGATAAAAAGAAGAATACCGTTTCGGATTCGGCCGGGGCGGATTCCATGAGGTTTTTCTCATGGAATCCGCCCCGTTTTTTTAATGGAAAAATGCGGAAAAGAAACAGGACACAGTTTATTAAAAAATAAAAAACAGGTTGACAAACTTTATTAACGATGATAGAATCACTCCGTAATAAATTTTAACAAATATGTAATAAATAGCGGGGATTAAGAAGAATCCCCCAACGGCAGAAGAAATCTGCCGGAAGAATGGAGGTAAGTATGAGACGTAGATCGAAGAATGCCGCAATCGTGGGAGGCGCTGTAGCGCTGAGTTTGATGATGGCAGCCCCGGTTTATGCAGGAACAGAAAAGAACGACAAAAACACATCCGTGAACGCCCGGGAGACATGGGAGCAGGAAAACGTATCTGTGATGGATACCGAGTTCTGGGAGGATAAGGCCGCGGCGAATGTGCAGACATACGGAAACATCCGTACATCCGCTTCTGATAAGGGACAGGTGGCAGGAGTGATCCTGCCGGGCTGCCAGGCAGACGTGCTGGGCACGGTGGGAGGCTGGACCCGGATCCGTTCCGGAAAGATTACAGGATACATTGAGACCGAATCCCTGGTATTCGGGGAGGAGGCCAGAGTGCATTACAAAAATGTATATGGATTCGACGGCACCGTAACAGCGGACGTGCTGAATGTCCGGGAGGAAGCCACCACCGAGAGTCCCATCGCGGACCAGGAAACGGAAGGCTCCGATGTCCGGATTCTGGAGGAAAAAGACGGATGGTATCTGGTAAACCATGAGGGCCGGGAACTTTACATGTCCGCCGACTACGTGGAACTGGGTGAACTTTCCCATGTTGCCATGACAGAAGAGGAATACGAGGCATATCAGCAGCGGCTCGCCCAGGAAGAAGCCGCCCGCCAGGCAGAGGAGGCCCGCCAGGCGGAGGAAGCAGCCCAGGCGGCTTCCCGTTCCGTTTCTGTCAGCGGCAGCGACCTGGATCTCCTGGCGGCCCTGATTCAGTGCGAGGCCGGCGGCGAGAGCCGTACCGGAAAAGTAGCGGTAGGAGCTGTGGTGCTGAACCGTGTGGCCAGCCCCTCCTTCCCGGACAGCATTTCCGAGGTTATCTACCAGAGCGGCCAGTTTACTCCGGCATACTCCGGAGCCCTGGCAAACGTTCTGGCCGCAGGAGCCAGAAGCGACTGCTACGAAGCCGCCCAGGCCGCCCTGAATGGAGAAAACCCCGTAGGCAGCTGCCTGTACTTCAACAGCGGCTACGGCCAGGGCATCCAGATCGGATATCAGCACTTTTATTGATCGAAAGCAGCTTATATTAATAAAAGCGAGCCGAAGGCGAAGCTTGAACTTAGTGGAGGGAACACACCCAGGCAGCTGAGGGGAGGAACATGCAGGCATGTTCCTCCCCTCAGCTATTTTCCGGGCAAGCCCTCCATCCGCCTTTTGAATGGCCGCGATTTTTTCTATTCTATTTTTTCCATCAAATCCCCTGCCTCACAGCACGGCACCTTTGCCAGCACGACAAGATACGATGCCTGAGCCCTGTTGATGTTCTTCTTCCGCTGTTCGTATTGCTGGATCGTGCGTACCGGAACACCGGAACAATCCGCGAAATCACTTTTTCTTGTGTTACATCCCGAAATATAGTATGATAAAAGCGTATGATGCTGGGAGTGCGCAGCACGGAACAATCCGCAGGCATCATAGTTGGGGGCTTTTGACCCCGACATCAGCGTATTAAAACCGCTTAGTTACAGTGGGGGTTCCGGAGCCGGAGCCCAAACTGGGAAGGGAGAAAAGGTGAATCCAATCGTATGGCTGGTGATTCTGGTGGTGCTGCTGGTGATCGAGATCATCACCCTGGGGCTTTCTACTATCTGGTTCGCGGGGGGAGCGCTGGCGGCATTTATCGCGGCGCTGCTGGGGGCGGATCTCTATCTGGAGATTATTCTGTTCCTGGCTGTATCGCTGGTGCTGCTGCTGTTTACCCGTCCTGTAGTCATGCGTTATCTGAACGCCAACAAGACAGCTACCAACGTGGACAGTCTCATCGGAGAGCAGGCCATTGTCACGAAACCCATCAACAACCTGCTGGGGCAGGGAGAGGTCATGGTGGGCGGCACTCCCTGGAGTGCCAGAAGCGCTGAGGAAAACGGCGCGATTGAAAAAGATGCCATCGTGCGCGTATTAAAAGTAGATGGCGTCAAACTGATTGTAGAGAGAAAGGAGAATGTCCATGCCGAATGAGAGAATGATAGGAATCATAGTACTGATTATATTCCTGGTGCTGGTGCTGCTGGTGGTGGCTTCCTGCGTCAAGATCGTGCCTCAGGCCAAAGCCTTTGTCATCGAACAGCTGGGAGCTTACAAGGTCACCTGGGGAACCGGCCTGCATTTTAAGCTTCCTTTTGTGGAGAGGGTGGCAAAGAGAGTCAATCTGAAAGAGCAGGTGGTGGATTTCCCGCCCCAGCCGGTAATCACCAAGGATAACGTCACCATGCGCATTGATACGGTGGTGTTTTTCCAGATCACGGATCCCAGGCTGTTCAGCTACGGGGTGGAGAATCCGATTATGGCCATTGAAAACCTCACCGCCACCACCCTCAGAAATATTATCGGCGAGATGGAGCTGGATGAGACCCTGACTTCCCGGGAGATCATCAACACCAAGATGCGGGCGGCTCTGGACATCGCCACGGATCCCTGGGGGATCAAGGTTAACCGGGTGGAACTGAAAAATATCATGCCCCCGGCAGCCATTCAGGAGGCCATGGAGAAGCAGATGAAGGCGGAGCGGGAGCGCCGGGAGTCCATTCTGATTGCGGAGGGCGAGAAAAAATCTACTATATTAGTGGCGGAAGGAAAAAAGGCATCTGCCATTCTGGACGCGGAGGCGGAGAAGCAGGCGCAGATCCTTCGGGCCGAAGCGGAAAAGGAAAAAATGATCAAAGAGGCGGAAGGCGAGGCGGAAGCGATTCTGAAAGTGCAGCAGGCCAATGCCGATGGCATCCGCATGCTGAAAGAGGCGGGAGCCGACGAGGCGGTTCTGACTCTGAAAAGCCTGGAGGCCCTGGGGCAGATGGCCAACGGATCCGCCACCAAAATTATTGTGCCTTCGGATCTTCAGGGAATTGCCAGTCTGGCTACCTCTCTGAAGGAGATTGTGACCAGCAAAGATGAGGCGGCGCGGAAATAAACGGCGCGGCCGGACAACAGGAGGATGAGAAAGATGAATGTAAAGGGCCGGAACTTTTTGACGCTCAAGGATTTTACTCCGGAAGAAATCATTGGTTTTCTGGATCTGGCGGCGGAGCTGAAGGAAAAAAAGAAGCGGGGCGTGCCGGTGGATACCCTCCGGGGGAAAAATATCGCTTTGATTTTTGAAAAGACCAGCACCCGGACCCGCTGTTCCTTTGAGGTGGCGGCCCACGATCTGGGCATGGGCACCACCTATCTGGATCCCGCGGGATCCCAGATCGGAAAGAAAGAGAGTATCCCGGATACAGCCAGGGTCCTGGGCCGGATGTTTGACGGCATCGAATACCGTGGATACGGCCAGGAGATTGTGGAGGAACTGGCAAAATACGCCGGAGTTCCCGTGTGGAACGGGCTGACCAACGAATATCACCCCACTCAGATCCTGGCGGATATGCTGACCATCCGGGAGCATTTCGGACATCTGAAGGATATCCGCCTGGTTTATATGGGAGACGCCCGCTACAATATGGGCAATTCTTTGATGATCGGATGCGCCAAACTGGGCATGCACTTTGTGGCATGCGCTCCGGAAGCTTACTTCCCCAATCAGGAGCTGGTGGCCCAGTGCGAAAGCTACGCGGAGGAGAGTGGAGGCACCATCACGCTGACAGAGAACGTGGTAGCCGGAACCAGAGGCGCCGATGTCATCTACACAGATGTGTGGGTGTCCATGGGAGAGCCGGACCAGGTGTGGGAGCAGAGGATCCATGATCTGAGCCCCTACAAAGTGACAGCCAAAGTCATGGAGAACGCGGGGCCTCAGGCAATCTTTCTTCACTGCCTGCCTGCTTTCCACGATCTGAAAACAAAGATCGGAAAGGAGATCCAGGAGAAATACGGCATTGAGGACATGGAGGTGACGGACGAAGTATTTGAATCCCCCCAGTCCAAAGTGTTTGACGAGGCGGAAAACCGGATGCACACCATCAAAGCGGTGATGGCGGCTACCCTGGGAGCCGTATGATCCCGGAATGACGGAACACAGAACAGACAGAGCGCCGGCCGGAGCAAAAGCGAAGCCGGCGCGTTTCATGTCCTGCAGAAAGGAGAACCTATGGAGGAAAATACAGTATTGTGCGGGGCAAATGCCTACGAAAAGAAATATTATTTTAATCCGGATTTTGGAAGCCTTCCCCAGACCATTCAGGATGAGCTGCACATTATGTGCGTGCTGTTTACCGAGGAGATCGGGGGAATCTTTACTGTGGAGTTCACCCCTGAGGGAGATCTGGAATTTCGGACAGAGGCGCTGGAGGCGGACGCCATGTACGATGATATCGGCGGCCCTTTAAGAATCAAGGAACTGCGCCGGGAAAAAGAAGAGCTGTTCCGTTCTCTGGAACTGTTTTATAAGGTCTTTTTCCTGGGGGAGGATGTGGAAGCATGAAGCCTCTGAAAATCGGGAACGTGAACATTGACAGGCCTCTGGCGCTGGCGCCCATGGCGGGAGTTACGGATCAGCCTTTCCGGCTCCTGTGCAAAGAGCAGGGGGCCGGGCTGGTCTGCACGGAAATGGTCAGCGCCAAGGCTATTTTATATAAGAACAAAAATACCGGCGCCCTCATGGAGATTGACCGGCGGGAGCGGCCCGCGGCCCTGCAGCTGTTTGGCTGCGAGCTGGAGGTAATGGCGGAGGCGGCCAGACAGATCGAGGAGAGAAATTTTGATATTCTGGATGTGAACATGGGCTGTCCCGTTCCAAAGGTGGTGAATAACGGGGAGGGATCCGCTCTGATGAAAGACCCCAAGCTGGCGGGGAAGATCGTGGCGGCCCTGGTGAAGGCGGTGAAAAAACCGGTGACCGTAAAGATCCGCAAGGGATTTGATGAATCCCGGGTCAACGCGGTGGAGGTGGCAAAAATTCTGGAGGACGCGGGGGCCGCGGCCATCGCCGTCCATGGAAGAACCCGGGAACAGTTTTATTCCGGAAAAGCAGACTGGGAGATCATCCGCAGAGTGAAAGAAGCGGTGGGCATACCGGTATTCGGCAACGGCGATGTGGACAGTCCCCAGAGGGCGGCGGCTATGCTGCGGGAAACCGGCTGCGACGGGATAATGATCGGCCGGGGGGCACAGGGAAACCCCTGGATTTTCTCCAGAGTCCTCCGGTATCTGGAAGAGGGAGAGATTCTGCCGCCTCCCGGCCGTCAGGAGGTAAAGGAAATGATCTTCCGCCATATGGAAATGCTGATCCGGGCGAAGGGCGAATATACCGGAATCCGGGAGATGCGCAAGCATGTGGCCTGGTACACCGCGGGATTTCCCCATTCCGCCAGGCTCAGGGGCAGGATCAACACTGTAGAGAGCCCGGAGGAGATGAGAAGAGCCCTGGAAGAGCTGTGATCCGGGGCAATTTTAAGGCCCGCGGAATGGTCCGCGGGCTTTGAAATTATGTCTTGACAATCCGCGGGCGCAGGCTTATAATACCATAATTGTTAAGATGAGAGAGAGTATACCCAGAACGAAAATGATTCCCGCTTGAAGATGAACGCAGGGAGTATTTTTTTGTTGTGCGGGAGCGGGAGCCGCACCAGTAAAAGCAGAAAGGAAGCAGAATAAAATGGAAGAAAAGAAGAATATTCTGACCTATGCCGGACTCCGGAAGCTGGAGGACGAACTTCATGATTTGAAAGTGAATAAAAGAAAAGAAGTAGCGGGCAAGATCAAGGAGGCCAGAGAGCAGGGCGACTTGTCTGAGAACGCCGAGTACGACGCGGCCAAAGACGAGCAGCGGGACATTGAGGCGCGGATCGAGGAGATCGAAAAGATCCTCAAGAACGCGGAAGTGGTCGTAGAGGATGAGGTGGATTCCGATAAGATCAACATCGGATGCAAGGTCAGCGTGTACGATATGGAGTATGAGGAAGAAATGGAGTTCTCCATTGTGGGCTCCACAGAGGCCAACAGCCTGCAGGGAAAGATTTCCAATGAGTCTCCCGTAGGCCGCGCGCTGATCGGAGCGAAAGTAGGGGATATCGTCAGCGTGGAATCTCCTGCCGGACAGATGGAGTACAAGGTGCTGACCATTCAGAGAAACGTGTAAATTTTTGTACAGGGCGGCGTCCGCGTCAGCGGATCCGGGAAATTCAGACAGAAACGGAGAAGAAAGATGGCAGAGCAGAAGAAGCAGCAGACACAGGAACAGGATCTGAACCACCTTCTGAAGGTGCGCCGGGAGAAGCTCGCGGAGCTTCAGGCGGAGGGAAAGGATCCCTTTCAGATCACCAAATACCAGGTAACGCATCACAGCCAGGAGATAAAAGATAATTTTGAAAGCCTTCAGGACCGGGAAGTGTCTGCGGCAGGCAGAATGATGAGCAAGCGGGTGATGGGCAAGGCTTCCTTCTGCCATGTACAGGATCTTCAGGGCATGATCCAGTGCTACGTGGCCCGGGACAATCTGGGCGAGGAGGCTTATAAAGAGTTTAAAAAGCTGGATATCGGCGACATTGTCGGCGTGAAGGGAACGGTCTTTAAGACCAAGACCGGGGAGATCTCCATCCATGTGACAGAGCTGACACTGCTGTCCAAGAGCCTGCAGATCCTTCCGGAAAAGTTCCACGGCCTGACCAACACGGATCTCCGCTACCGCCAGAGATACGTGGATCTGATTATGAACAGCGAGGTCAAGGATACCTTTATCAAGCGTTCCAAAATTATAGCCAGTATCCGGAGCTATCTGAACAGCCAGGGCTTCCTGGAGGTGGAGACTCCCATGCTGGTGGCCAATGCCGGCGGCGCCGCGGCGCGTCCTTTTGAGACCCACTTCAACGCCCTGGACGAGGATTTTAAACTGCGGATCTCCCTGGAACTGTATCTGAAGCGCCTGATCGTAGGCGGCCTGGAGAGGGTGTACGAGATCGGCCGGGTGTTCCGCAACGAAGGACTGGATACCCGCCACAATCCGGAATTTACCCTGATGGAGCTGTATCAGGCCTACACCGATTACAACGGTATGATGGATCTCACGGAAAATCTGTACCGCCATGTGGCTCAGGAAGTTCTGGGCACCACGAAGATCGTGTACAACGGGGTGGAGATGGACCTGGGACAGCCCTTCCGCCGCATTACCATGGTGGACGCGGTAAAAGAGTACGCCGGGGTGGACTGGAATCAGGTGGAGACCCTGGAACAGGCCAGAGAACTGGCCAAAGAGCATCATGTGGAGTATGAGGAGCGCCATAAGAAAGGCGACATCCTGAACCTGTTCTTTGAGACTTTTGCCGAGGAGCACATGATCCAGCCTACCTTTGTCATGGATCATCCCATTGAAATCTCTCCGCTGACCAAGAAGAAACCCGAGGATCCCAATTATGTGGAGCGTTTCGAGTTCTTTATGAACGGCTGGGAGCTGGCCAACGCCTACTCTGAGCTGAATGATCCCATTGACCAGCGGGAGCGTTTCGCCCAGCAGGACGCCAACGCGGCGGCCGGAGACGAGGAGGCGGAGCACACCGATGAAGACTTCCTCAATGCCCTGGAGATCGGCATGCCCCCCACGGGAGGCATCGGCTTCGGCATCGACCGGATGTGTATGCTGCTCACCGACAGCGCCGCCATCCGTGACGTATTGCTGTTCCCGACCATGAAATCTCAGGGAGCTGCCAAGAACGAGGCCAACAACGCGGCCCAGGCAGGCGCCGGGGCGGAGAAGATCGATCTCTCTAAAGTGAAGATCGAGCCCCTGTTTGAAGAGTTTGTGGATTTTGACACCTTCAGCAAGTCCGATTTCCGGGCGGTGAAGGTAAAAGCCTGCGAGGCGGTTCCCAAGAGCAAGAAGCTCCTGAAGTTTGTGCTGGACGATGGAACCGGCACCGACCGGGTGATCTTAAGCGGCATTCACGAGTACTATGAGCCGGAAGAGCTGGTGGGCAAAACCTGTATCGCCATTACCAATCTGCCGCCCAGAAAGATGATGGGAATTGATTCCTGCGGTATGCTGATTTCCGCTGTCTGCGAGTACGAGGGACAGGAAATGCTGAACCTGCTCATGGTGGACGACCGGATCCCGGCGGGAGCGAAGCTGTATTAATTGATGCAATAAAACACAGCGAAGAAAAATGAAAGATTCGCGGCGTAAGAATAAAAGGGCGGTGTCCGGACAGAAGGACATCGTCCTTTTGCCTCTTACGGTCAGGGAGGCCAGCCTGGCCCGTGGCTCGCGGGAATAAAAAGAGGACGTTCCGGCCAGCAGGTAATTTTCCTAAAGGAGAAGATTTCATATGAGGGATAAAGAAACAGAAGAACAGCAGATGTCTTATCAATCAAAGCTGATGCCCTTTCCGGATTTTCAAAGACTGAAAAGCGAAATAGAAAAGATGCGCACAGAATTATCCATGCTTTACTGGAACGGGATGAACTGCAATTTGTCATCTGCAAAAATATTGAAATGGAATATCTGTTAAAGTTCGGAAGCGTTGAATACAAAATATATGAGGCAGAATGTACGGCTCTGCGTCTAAAACGCAAGTGCGAATTGATCCGGGCAAAAAAGAACCGTCAGGAAACGATTGCGATGGATGCCATTGAGGAGAGGCTGGACGCTGAATTTACCGAATATCAGGAACAGCTGAACCAGCAAATAGAAAAAATGAATCACGCGCTGCAGCGAAGTAAGGCGGAAATTCTGTCGGAAGCAGACAGTCGGGAGTTAAAAAGACTATACCGCAAAATCGTGAAAGTTCTGCATCCGGATCTCCATCCGGAAACAGCCCAGGCCAGACTTACGCTATTTGACCATGCGGTATCTGCCTACAAAAACGGCGATTTGGAAACTTTGAAAATGATCGGAGAGCTGGCTGCGGACAACCCGGAGCCGAAGCAGATTCTGGAGCAATATCATGAGTGGATTGCGATTTACAGAAAAAAGATAGAAGAAATGGTGAGGTAATTTTACAGATATGGATGAGCTGATAAAACCAGAAGGGAATAATTTGCTTCGCCTTCTTCATGGAAAAAGCGCGGCAGTGTCTATGCTGAAACCTTTCGAAAGAGATATTTTTCTTTTTGATACGTATGTGGCGGGGACCACGCATATTGAAGGAATCGAAGAATTAGAACCGTATCTGAACATAGATGACCGTCTGGAATTTCTCAGAGAGCCGGATAATCCTTATGACAGCCGGGCTATCGTTGTTAAGACCACGGATGGAGTGAAAGTCGGTTATGTGCCTCAGCAGGATAATATCATTTTTTCCAGGCTGATGGACGCAGATAAACTTCTTTTCGGAAAATTACAAACAAAGAAAAGAAAGGAAAATGGATGAAACTTTCTATTGGAATTTTTCTTCATGAATAGCGAAATTTATTGCTGATGCTATAACCTGACTTTTACAAATTTTATGAGTGCGTTTCAGCTGATTCCGTATCAAAGTACGGAAGATGCTGTCTTTAAAGCTTTAGGAATATGACCGTGTGGATGATGAAGATGTAAAAGTGACAGCAACCAGTCAGATTGCAGCAATGTATATTCGTAAACAAAATATCTTTACGGAAAAGAAGATTTAACCTTTTGTTACGATGGCTGATTGAATAATTCGCAAACCCCCATCTGAGATGGGGGAACAGGCGAAGCCGTAGCGTTGCATAAGGTACCATAGGAAAAACCTCCCATGCTATAATGTTGTGGGTTCGCAGCCATAACATCAGACATAGGAGGTATCCAAATGGACAATCAAAGTATACAACATACGCGATGGAATTGCACCTACCACATTGTATTTATTCCAAAATATAGAAGAAAAATAATGTATGGAGCAAATAAAAAAGATCTGGTGGAGATTATTCCAAAATTATGTGAAATGAAGGGGATTAGTCTCATAGAAGGGAAAGTGTGTAAAGATCACGTACATATGTATGTAGCAATTCCGCCGTAAGTAGGTAATCATCCGTACCTTGACAAAATAAGAAATCCCCCGGCGCTTACCAGGGGAAGATCTGATCCTTATTTTTTTAGTTTACTATGGCAGTCAGCTGGCAGGCTGGCGGACCAGGGAAGCA
>DVKB01000021.1 GCA_018716305.1 Candidatus Scatomonas merdigallinarum | reverse complement strand
TCGGGAAACGGCAGGCCGGATATCCTGGTGCGGTATCCCAGCGTGCGTGGAAAGGCGATCATTATAGAGATTAAAGTGTCGAAGACCTATCAGGGGCTGGAAGAGAAATGCGGGGAGGCCCTGGAGCAGATTGAGAAACAGGATTACGCGGCGGCCCTGCGGCAGGAGGGGTATCGGGATATCCTGAAGTATGGGGTGGCATTCTACCGGAAGGAGTGCATGGTGAAAAAGGCGGAATAAGTCGTTTGCGCCATGGATATAATAGAAATGCAATAAGTGTTTGGGTAAAATTCTTGCAAAACAATGCAAAAACTTTACTTTTCTTCTCTGTTCGAACTGCATCAGGATTATTTGCGTGAGAATGGAGTAAAGAACAGATCCTTGCTGTCAATCTGGAGGATGGCGGCGATGAATTACATTTTTCTGAATGAAGTCCATTCAGGCATCCGCTGCAGCGCATAAGAGCGATTATAAAAAGTAAAGAAGCAAACACCCCTCTTTCCCGGGCAGCAGAGAGCCGCCAAAGAAAGAGGGGTGTTTCACGCTGCGCACTTCCACAATCCTACCAAATATTCGCATATCGTGGGATACGCATCCTATTTTTATGCCTATATTAGGGCGAGTCCCAGGGCCCTAACCCCACTTATGAGCAAGCTCATGTGGGTTTAGGCCTTGGGACCCTGGCATCATCAAAACACATGCAGCAAATTCAGAATAAAGAGGATCAGCACCACGGGAGCGGACAGGCTGCTGGCAATAAAGAGGCCGAATTTAAAGTTTTCCAGTTTCTGGAATTTGATTCTCTGGCTCTTTACCTTTTCCGTGTAGTCCAGAAGCACATCTGTGGCCTCAGCCACCTTCGCCAGTTCCTGATCGCAGGAATCCTTTACGCTTCCCTGGATGGACTCTTCCAGAGCCTTGGTGAGGCGCTGGATCTCGCTGTCAATGCGGGAACTTAAGGATTCGCTGTGCTGCTGAATAGACTGAGCAAGTTCTGTGAGCGTGTCCAGATGCTGCCGGAGACTTTCGTCCTGGGTGAGAATCAGATTGTGAATCTTGTCTTCATATTCTGTGTAGTGTTCCCTGTAATTGTCAATCTGCCGCACCAGTTCCGCGGACTCCGCCTTTGCCAGGGCCAATTCGCTGTCAGCCTTGCGCAGATCCGACACATAGCGGAGAAATTTGCTCTCATTGATCAGAACATCGCTTTTGTGTAAGGTTTTTTCAGAATCCTTATTTTGAAATGTCTTTTCCTCCGGAATCCCTTCTTCCTGATGGCGAGGGGCTTCCGCCTCCTGGTCGGGAAGGTCAAAGACCGGAGGGTTGTTCTCCAGCTGCTGATTCAGCTGCTGAACCAATTTGTCGCTCAGATCCGCGGTATCGCTTTTCTGAGGGGTAGGGAATGGAATTGTATCGCCTGTATGCATGGTTTCCATGTATGTTCTCCTTCAAAATTTTCAAAATGATACACGTATTATCTTAAACCAGAATGATACAGAATTCAACAAATTTCTATATTTCCCTAAATTTTATGGGAAATTTTTCCTGAAAATCCCAGGTTTTGACCAATTCTTAACTTGCCTCTTTCTTTTTGCGGATGGTACAATCTTTTTAAAGATTATCTGGGAAGGGGGATTTTTTATGAAACGATTGGCAAAACGGATGACGGCGGTATTTCTGAGCCTGTGTCTTCTGCTGGCGGGCCTGTGCGCGGCGCCCACGGTTCCGGCAAAGGCCGCCGCGGATGAGGGCTGGGTGGGGGCCTGGAGTACCAGCCCGGTGGAATTTAATCTGAAAAAGATGCTGGATCTGGAATGGATCAAGTGCGACGCGGGATTGCGGAATCTGACCTTCCGCACCAGAATCCAGCCTACGATCTCCGGGGAGGACGTGCGGATCACTCTTTCCAATGAATTTGGGACCGGACCGCTGACTGTCAATACAGTAAGTGTGGCAAAAGGGTATGAATATCTGCCCCAGGCCGTTCAGACCTGGACCAGAAAAACAGTCACCTTCGGAGGAAACAGTTCTGTGACCATTCCCGCAGGTGAAACAGTAACCTCGGATCCGGTAGGGCTGTCGGTGGAAGCGCTGGAGTATCTCACTGTATCCCTGTTTCTGAAAAGAACAGAGACTATGAAGACTTACGGCCTCATCGGCGGAGATACCTATATCATGTCAGGGAATTTTGCCAAGGCAGCCACCACGCTGGGTGTCCCCATGAAGCTGGAGGCGGATTTCGGCGAATATTCCGTTATCCCTGCCCTGACCGGAGTGGAAGTCTACGCTCCGGAAGCTTCCTCCGCCGTGATAATCGGAGACTCCACCCTGGCCAATGACATCCCTATTCTGCTGGCGGAAAAACTCCGGAACGCGGGCATTACCAATGTGGGAGTCCTGCAGCAGGCTATAAAGGGGAACCGCCTGCTGGACGACGGGGCCGGTTTCCTGGGCATGGCCTACGGGGAGGCTATGGTGGACCGGTTTGCGCGGGACGCCCTGGACCAGCCCGGGGTGGAAAAAATTTTCTTAAAAGTAGGCGTCAATGATGTGGTGCATCCCAACTGCGAGAGCCTGAAAGGGGAAGCCCGGCCGGTGACTGCTCAGGAAATGATTGACGGCTACAAACAGCTGATTCAGGAAGCCCACGACAGAGGCATTGAAGTGTACCTTTTCACCCGAACTGCCTGGAAGGGCTACACCAGAAATGTGCTGGGCGGCGGTACAGATGTGGAATGGACGCCTGAGATCGATCAGATGCGCCAGGATATTAACACATGGATCCGCAGCGAGGACAACCCGGCGGACGGCTGCATAGATCTGGATTTTATGTGCGCGGATGAGGGTGCCACAGAACTCAGAAGCGAATATACAACAGACGGAGCACATTTTACCGCTCTGGGACAGCAGGCTGTAGTGGATGCCATGCCCCTGGAATATTTTCAATAATCGGCTCTCTGCTGCGGCGATGATTCATCTTGTGCCTCCCTTTCGGTTGTAGTACAATGAAACTACATTCGGAAGGGAGGCATTTTTGTGAGCTGGATACCATTGCCCATCGGTATAGATAATTTTGAAAAAATCATCCGTGGAAATTACTATTTTGTAGATAAAACCCTTTTTATTAAAGAACTGCTTGACATGAAAGGGGAGGTAAACCTTTTCACCCGCCCCAGGCGCTTCGGGAAGACGTTGAACATGAGCATGCTCCGGTATTTTTTTGAAAAAAGCGAAAAGGATCCTGCTGAATTGTTTCAGGGACTGAAGATCATGGACGCCGGAGAGAGATATCT
>DVKB01000020.1 GCA_018716305.1 Candidatus Scatomonas merdigallinarum | reverse complement strand
TTTAAATTTGGCGCTGAAACTTCTTCTTTGTCTGGACATAGTAATGAATCCTCTCTTTCGTATTGATTTTAGTATATCAGATTCATTAAAAATTGTCCGAAAAAGTGTCTTAATTTATGAGACCATTATAGTCGTCGCCTGGAAGAAAATACGGACAGAAACCAGCAAAGGCTTTCAGCGGATATTCAGTATACAAGCCTTGAGTAATACGTTATAATAAAGCAAGTTTCCGGGAATTGATGTCCGGATATTACATGTTCCGGCAATAGCAGAAATTTTCTGGCCTGGGATTTTTTTCTGCTTTTCAGCCAGAAAGAGAAGCAGAGACGAAAAGAGCGCTGCCGTTTTATACTGGAGCGGGGGGATCCGGAGCCGGCAGAGATAACAAATGTTATGGAAAAAGCCCTGAAGCCGTTGATCCGGGAGGTTTCCGACGTTATGGTTCAGGAAGAGATCCCAAAATGGGAACTTTTGCCGGACGGAAGCCCCATCCCTGAAGATCGGGAATAGGGTGCTGGTGCCGGTAGGAGCAGAACAGAAAGAAAGGACAGCTATGGCTACATTATTTGATACAAGAACAAAAGAACGTAAAGAAACCTTCCGGGATTTTTTCGGAGTGGAAACCGATGAGGAGATCACTGAGGAGTCCCTGGAGCGGCTGCTTCAGTTTGAGGATCTGATGCTGAAGTACCGCTCAGCCATCCGGGAGGTCACCACCAAGCTGGAAGTGCTGAACGATGAGCTGACCCTGTCCCGGGAGCACAATCCCATTGCCAGCATCCATTCCCGGGTAAAGCGTCCCTACAGCATCGCGGAAAAGCTCCGCCGGAATAACCAGCCGGTGACGGTGGAATCCATCCAGGAACATCTCAACGATGTGGCGGGGATCCGGGTGATCTGCTCGTTTATCAACGACATCTACGACATCGCGGAGATGCTCCTGGCCCAGGATGATATCCGCCTGATCACCAGGAAAGATTACATTAAAAATCCCAAGCCCGGAGGCTACCGCAGCCTGCATCTCATTGTGGAGATCCCGGTGTTTTTCTCTACCGGTAAGGAGCCGATCCGGGTGGAGGTGCAGATCCGCACCGTGGCCATGGATTTCTGGGCCAGCCTGGAACACCAGATCCGTTACAAGAATGACTCGCCGGAAGTAAAAGCCATCGCGGAAGAACTGCGGATCTGCGCGGATACCATTGCCGCCACGGACGTGAAGATGCAGGAGCTGAAGCTGAGGATTTCCGAGAAACATGCCAGAGACAGGGAAAGAAGAAAGCCCTGAGAAATGCAGACGGGGATCCTGTCCCTCTGGGTGTACCATAAATACAGGCCAAAAAGGAGGGCAGTATCCGAAAAGGGAGATACCTTTTAAAAACATATCCGGAAGGAGATGAGTATGAAAGCTTTCACTTACATAGAACAGGGAAAATTTGCCATGCGTGACAAGCCGGTGCCGGTGCTGCAGGATCCCGGGGACGCCATTGTCCGGGTGACCATGAGTTCTATCTGTACCAGTGATCTGCATATTAAGCACGGAAGCGTGCCCCGGGCGGTTCCGGGGATCACTGTGGGCCATGAGATGGTAGGTGTCGTGGAGCAGACCGGTCCCGGCGTGTCTGCTGTCCGTCCCGGAGACCGGGTGACGGTGAATGTGGAGACCTTCTGCGGAGAGTGCTTTTTCTGCAGACACGGGTATGTCAATAACTGCACAGATCCAAACGGCGGATGGGCTCTGGGCTGCCGCATCGACGGCGGCCAGGCGGAGTACGTCCGGGTGCCCTGCGCGGATCAGGGACTGAACCGGATCCCGGAGGGGGTCACCGATGAGCAGGCCCTGTTTGTGGGGGATATTCTGGCCACCGGATTCTGGGCGGCCAGGATCTCCCAGATCGGCCCGGAGGACACCGTGCTGATCATCGGCGCGGGCCCTACGGGAATCTGTACTCTGCTGTGCGTGATGCTGCAGCAGCCCCGGCGGCTCCTGGTCTGCGAGAAAAATGAGACCCGGAGGCAGTTTGTCCGGGATCATTATCCCCAGGTGTTCCTCTGTACCCCGGAGGAATGCGAAGAAACTGTGAGGCAGCATTCGGATCACGGCGGCGCGGATGTGGTGCTGGAGGCCGCCGGAGGAAAGGACACCTTTGAATTAGCCTGGAAATGCGCCCGTCCCAATGCCATCGTCACCATTGTGGCGCTTTATGAGGAAGACCAGGTTCTGCCCCTGCCCCGGATGTACGGAAAAAACCTGACCTTTAAGACCGGGGGTGTAGACGGCTGCGACTGTGCCGAGATTCTGGAATTGATCCGCCGGGGAAAGATCGACACCACCCCTTTGATCACCCACCGCTTTCCTCTGGCGGAGATCGAGAAAGCCTACCAGATCTTTGAGCAACAACAGGACGGGGTCATGAAGATCGCGGTGACGGCGGAGTGAAAAAGGAGCTCCATATGGAATGTTTGAAAGAAACAGCAGATAAATTACAGACTCTGAAGACGTATTTCGGCTATGACAGCTTCCGCCCCGGCCAGGAGGAGATTGTGGATCAGATCCTCTCCGGCCGGGATGTTCTTGCCGTGATGCCCACCGGAGCCGGAAAGTCTCTGTGCTACCAGCTGCCGGCGCTTCTGATGCCCGGAATTACGGTGGTGGTGTCTCCGCTGATTTCCCTGATGATGGATCAGGTGAAGGCTCTGAACGAGGCGGGGGTCCATGCGGCCTACATTAACAGTTCTCTGACGGAAAATCAAATCGCAAAGGCGCTGGAGCTGGCAAAAACAGGCCGCTACCGGATCATCTATGTGGCTCCGGAACGGCTGGAAACGCCCCGTTTTCTGGACTTTGCCTGCCATGCGGAACTGGCCATGCTGACGGTAGATGAGGCTCACTGTATTTCCCAGTGGGGACAGGATTTCCGCCCCAGCTATTTGCGGATCCGGGAGTTTGTCCATCGGCTTCCCCGGCGGCCGGTGATTTCTGCCTTTACGGCTACCGCCACGGAACGGGTTCGGGAGGATATTCTGGCTTCCCTGGAGCTGGAGAATCCTTTTACGGCAGTTACCGGTTTTGATCGGGAAAATCTGTACTTTGAGGTGCAGAGAGTCAAAGATAAAAAGGGAAAGATCCAGAGCTATCTGGAAGCCCATCGGGAGGACAGCGGCATTATTTACTGCGCCACCAGAAAGGGTGTGGACGAGCTGTATCTGTATCTGGAAAATGCAGGATTTTCCGTGGGACGGTACCACGCCGGCATGAGCAGTGAGGCCAGAACCGCCAGCCAGGAGGATTTCATTTATGACCGGGTGAAGGTGATGCTGGCTACCAACGCCTTTGGTATGGGGATTGATAAATCCAACGTGCGGTTTGTGCTTCACTATAACATGCCCCAGAGCATGGAAAATTATTACCAGGAGGCCGGAAGAGCGGGACGGGACGGCGGGCCCGCGGAGTGCATTCTGTATTATTCGCCCCAGGATGTGGTGATCAACCGCTTTCTGCTGGACAGCAAGGAGAGAACCGGGGAGTATACGCAGGAAGAACTGCGGATCGTCTGTTCCCAGGATGCGGAGCGGCTTCACCGGATGGAGATGTACTGTACCACCAACGGCTGCCTGCGCCATTTTATTTTGCGGTATTTCGGGGAGGATGCCCCGGAGAACTGCGGCAGCTGCTCCAACTGCCTGGCGGATTTTGAGCAGATGGATGCAGGGGAAGCGGCGGCGGATGTGATCCGCTGCGTGAAAGCTTCCGGACAGCGGTTCGGCCTGAATCTCATGGTCGGAACCCTGCTGGGAGCCGATACGGCGAAAATCCGGAATTACCGCCTGGATGAAAATCCTTCATACGGAAAGCAGAGCAAGCTGGGTCAGCCCCTGCTGCGGGAGGTGATCAGGGCCCTGCTGGAACAGGGGTATCTGAGGCAGACAGAAGACAGGTATTCCCTTCTGAAGCTTACGGAGAATTCGGAAGCACTTCTGTACTCGGAGGAGCCCTTCTGGATTTCTTACCGGAGGGAAGAGGAGAGAAAACCCGCGGTCCGGAAGAAGTCTGCCTCAGCAGCGGAGCTTACGGAAAAAGACAGGGAGCTTTTTGAAGAACTGCGGAAGCTCCGGGCAGAACTGGCCCGAAAGAGAGGAGTGCCGCCCTATATTGTGGCATCTGACAAAACGCTTGCGGATCTGTGCGGAAAAATGCCCCATACCCGGGAAGAACTTCTGGAGGTCAACGGCATGGGAGAAAAGAAGGTGCAGATGTATGGAGAGGCGTTTCTGGCCAAGGTCCGGGAGGCTGCCGCAGAAGATAAGGTTTAAGAGTGACACACAGGTGCAGAAAAAGGAGAACGCATATGGCTGGTTACATATTGAAAATTATGCTGGAGGGTACTCATCCGCCTGTCTGGAGAAGGGTCCTGGTGCCGGAAAAGATTACTTTCGCAGACCTGCATCGGGTGATTCAGGCTGTTTTTGGCTGGAAAGACGCGCATCTGCATGAGTTTCGCTCTCTTGCGCTGAAAGTCCGGATCACCGGGAAAGAGGTTTTGGAAAATTTTGAAACGGGAGTTTTTTCGGAGGATCGCGTTCTGCTGGAGGATTTCCTGTTCGAAAAGGGAAATTTCCGCTATATCTATGATTTTGGAGATGACTGGGCGCACCGGATCGTTTATGAGAAAACGGAGGAATCCTTCCTGGGCCGCAGTCCGGTGCTGCTGAAAGCGAAGGGGGATCATTTCGCGGAAGATTCCGGCGGCGTGTACGGCGGCGATGGAAAAGAAAACAGAATCCCTTTTTCCGCGGAAGAAACCGCAGCCAGATTGGCAGATCTGAACTTCCCTGTGGATAAAAAGCTGGAAGAAGAGCAGATGATCCGAGAAGAGATCCGCAAGGGAATTGCAGGCCTGGCATCTGAGATGAATTCCTGGCTGAAAGAGCGGCTGAATCAGATACAGGCAGAAAAGAAAGAGCCGCCCTCAGCCATGACAGAGAAAATAAAGCTGTGGAAATCCCTTATGGAAGACGAAAAAAATCAAGTTTCCATGGAAATCCTTCCGGAAGTGAAAGGTCAGCGGGAATTGCTTCAGGCTCTCAGCCGCAAGGAATTGAAGGATTACTGCAAATACCTGCAGATTCCCACCCTGGACGCGTGGACAGAGGAAAGACTGGCCGGTGAGATTTCAGATACTCTGACCACACATCCGGAATACCTGCTGTATGTGTTTTTTGAGGAAGAATTCCGGGAGCTGAAGCAATTCTGGAGCCTTCCCAAGGGGCCGGTTCCGGCGGAGCAGCCGTGTTCTGATACGCACATCAAGGCACTGGGTCTGGGACTGATGGATATCCGCCTGACAAAGGAATGCCGGAAGAACAAAATACAAGTGTCCTTTGCCCGGGAACTGGGACAGCTGTTTTCCGCATTCCGGGAGAATGAGGTTCGTAAGATCTACCGGAGACTGCAGCGTTTGTCAGGAAGGCTGGGGGATATGATCCTGGCTTACGGCATGGTGGAATTGAACAGCTTTTATAAGATGTTCTGCCGGATTTACGGGGAAAGTCTCTCGGAAGAAGAGTTCAAACGGCTGGTCTATTGGCATGGCCGGTTTAACAATCTGCTGCGGACCCTGTATACCGGGGAGGGGATCAGCTATGGGGTCATGCTGGATCTGGACGCGGCTTCCCTGCTGGACAAGATCAAAACATACAGTGACGACCTGGAGTATAAGCTGTTTTCCAGAGGAGAGCTGAGGGATTACAACCGACAGACCATAGAAACCTATCCGGAACTGGGATTCCTTCATAATATTTTTATGTTTTCCATGGGACTGCCATCCTCTGCGGCGGATCACATGATAGAAAGTCTTTACCGGGAATTGATGAACGGATGTACGATGCAGGAAGTGCTGAAACGTATAGAGCTTACGGAATGGGAAAAGGAGCCTCTGCCGGTACGCAGCAGTCTGTGGAGCCATCTGTCTTCCCTGATGCTGGAATTTCCGCAGCCTATGCTGAAGGGACGCAGCCGGGAAGAGTACGCGAAAGAGAAGAAAATTTCCCCCTGGAGGGTGGAAATGGTTTCCGTCGGGAGGAAAAAAACCGGAAAACAAAAGCCTCTGTGCGACTTTCCCGCAGAAGTGCAGGAACATATGAAAGGGGCAGAAAACAACAGCCGGGAAGACCTGCAGTGGCTGGAAAAATACCGGAAAGAAAAAAAGATTGTTTCCGAAGAATACATGTATTTTCTGGCGGATCAGTTTACCGTTTCCTGTGATTGGACGCAGGCGCGGAAATTGGCAGAAGAACTGGAAAAAAGTTCTCCCAGTGGAGCTGCCGGGGCGCAAGTTCTGCGGGAGCGAATCCGGGAAGGTCAGAAAACAGTGGATGATTTTGAAACGGAGGAGCCATTTGGCTGGGGATTTCCCTGGGCGGCCGATCCGGAGCTGGAGAGGCAGATGCCCTATGTCCGGAAAAATCCGAAGATCGGCCGCAACGATCCCTGTCCCTGCGGAAGCGGAAAAAAATACAAACACTGCTGCGGAAAATAGGAGCGGAGAAGAGCCGCAAGAAAAAGGGGATGCTGAAGGCAATTTTTATATTGCTGTAAATTTAATAGACAGATGCCCCGCCGCTGGAGACGGGGCATCTGTGCGTATACCAGTCACTCTTTCTATACAAAGACTATTAATACCTGCAGGGCTTTTTCCGCGGCATGGCAGAAGCTGTCTTTCTGGCTGAAACCGGAGAAACAGCGGGTTACTGTTCCAGTATTTCCCCTGCCTTTTCCAGATAGCTGCGGATGGTCAGATGCTGGGGGCAGCGTTCCTCACATTTGCCGCATTTCACGCAGTCAGAGGGTTTTCCGTTCCGTTCTGCCAGCTGTCTGAAGCGCCGGCGGACGTTCCGCATCTGAGACGGGCCAAACCGGTGCAGGTCATTGCAGAAGGCGAAGTAATCCGGAATGGCAATGTGCTGAGGACATCCTTCGGTACAGTAGCGGCAGCCGGTGCAGGGAATCGCGATGGATTCCTGAATGATTTTTCTCACCTGTTCCAGGACTGTGATTTCCTCCCGGGACACAGGCCGGAAGTCCTTCATATAGCTGATATTGTCCGCCATCTGCGCTTCATCGCTCATGCCGGAGAGAACCACCATAATATTTTCCGGGCTGGCGGCGAAACGCACGGCCCAGGAGGCGGTGGACTGATCCGGCTGATGTTCTCTCAGAAGTTTTTCCGCCTCTTTCGGAATGGAAGCCAGGCAGCCGCCTTTTACAGGTTCCATAACGATCACCGGTTTGCCGTGGCGGGCGGCGGTCTCATAGCACAGCCGGGACTGCACCTTGGGATCCTCCCAGTCCAGATAGTTCAGCTGGATCTGTACATATTCAAGGTAAGGGTATCTGGTGAGGATCTCTTCCAGCATTTTGGCGTCGCCGTGAAAAGAAAAACCGATATGTTTTACCTTTCCCTCCTCCTTCAGCCGGCGGACAAAGTCAAAAGCGTGAAGTTCCTGAGCTTTGGGATAGGCATTGGGATCCAGTCCGTGAAGCCAGTAGTAGTCAATAAAATCCACGCCCAGCCGTTCCAGCTGTCCGGCAAAAAATCCCGGCATATCCTCTTCTGTTTCCAGCATGAACATGGTCAGCTTGTCTGTGATTGTATAGGCGTCCCTGGGATACCGTTTTGCCACGGCTTCCCGGAAGGCAATTTCGCTCTGCCCGTCATGATAGCAGGCTGCTGTGTCAAAATAAGTAAAACCGGCGGAAAGAAAAGCGTCCGCCATTTTCTTTACGGTTTCCACGTCGATGCTGCGCTCATCTTCGGGATCCAGCAGGGGAAGCCGCATGAGGCCAAATCCTAATTTTTTCATACCCGTCATCTCCTTTTTCCAGGCAGTTTTCTGCCCTTTTCTTTTATTATATACCCTTTGTCCGCCGTAAGAAAGCATAGATCTGAAATGCCGGGGAAAACCATCCGGCCGCGCAAAAGGGCAGAATGATACAAAAAATTTTTAAGATTGTACAGGTATTCCAAAGACAATTCGTGTATAATAACTGTATCAGGACAAACAGGAGAAGAACGAGTATGAATATGACAGAACGAAGGGACAAAGGGCTGGCCTATATTTCAGATGAAGAGGTATTCGCGGAACAGGCGGTCTGCCGAAGGATCCTGCAGAAACTGAATTTCATGGACCGCTCTGATTTTAAGGGGATCGCGAAGGTGGTAAAGGAGCTGCTGGGAAAATCCGAGAACGCTATGATCAATCCCCCTTTTTACTGCGACTACGGCAAACATATTGAAGTGGGAAAGAATTTTTTCGCCAACTACAACTGCACAATCCTGGATGTGGCAAAGGTGAAGATCGGCGACAACTGCCAGATGGCTCCCAACGCGGCTATTTATACCGCCGGCCATCCGATTCATCCGGACACCAGAAATACGCTGTATGAGTACGGAAGGGAAGTTACCATCGGCGACAATGTCTGGATCGGAGGCAATTCGGTCATCTGTCCGGGAGTCCATGTAGGCAGCAACGTGGTTATCGGCGCGGGAAGCGTGGTGACCAAAGATATTCCGGATTGGAGTGTGGCGGCCGGCAATCCCTGCCGGGTGATCCGCAGGATTACCGAGGCGGACAGGCGCAGACTATTCCGGGATGAAGAAATCGATGATGAGGCCTGGGAGGATATAAAGAATAGAGAGAGGAGAAGTAATTATGCTTGAAATTGGAACAAAAGCCCCGGCGTTTGCCCTTCCGGATCAGAATGGAACGGTGCACACCCTGGAGGAGTATCGTGGAAAGAAAGTGATCTTATATTTTTATCCGAAGGATAATACCTCCGGCTGTACCAAACAGGCCTGCGGATTCCGGGATCTGTACCCGCAGTTTATGGAGAAAGGAGCGGCAGTGCTGGGCGTCAGCAAGGACAGTGCGGCGTCCCATAAAAAGTTTGAGGAAAAATACGGCCTGCCCTTCACGCTGCTGTCTGATCCGGAGCTTTCCTGCATCAAAGCCTATGATGTGTGGCAGGAGAAAAATATGTATGGGAAAAAGACCATGGGAGTGGTGCGTACCACCTACCTCATTGATGAGGAGGGGATCATTGTGAAGGCCTTCGGCAAGGTGAAAGCAGCCGACAATCCGGCACAGATGCTGGGGGAACTGTAAAACAGTTTCGGTGAGGGTGTCCCGGCGGAAGATTCTGTTCTGCCGAGGCGCAAAGGGAGGAGTAAAATGAAGGTACAGAAAGTATGGGGCGTCTACCGGAGTGCCACAGGTAATACCCGGAAGGCAGTGAAAATGCCAAATATTTTGTAGATCCCGCCTTCCTTTCCCATGTGGCCATGCCGGAACAGACCTTTGTCCGGAGAGCGGAGAACCGGATGCTTCTCTCATAAAATGATGTTGGGGTCAAAAGCCCCCAACTATGATGCCTGCGGATTGTTCCGTGCTGCGCACTCCCACAATCCTACCCAATATTCGCATATCGTGGGATATGCATCCCACTTTTATGCTCATATTAGGG
>DVKB01000019.1 GCA_018716305.1 Candidatus Scatomonas merdigallinarum | reverse complement strand
AGGATCCGCCACTACGGAGATCTCCGCTTCCGGAATAAAGTTCTGTACATTGGTTCCATGCAGTTTTCCGATACGTCCCGCGCCCAGCAGTCCGATTTTTACTTTCTTTGCCATACTCTTTTCTTTCCTCCTTTTCTTTTTTACAGTCCTGTATGCTCGGCAATGTATTTTCTTGCTTTCATCGCGTACTCCAGGGGATTGGCTTTGGCGGGATCCTGCTCCGCCTCCACTACCACCCAGCCCTGGTATCCGGCGTCTCCCAGAATGTCAAACAGAGGGGCGAAGTTCACATCCCCGTCTCCCGGCACCGTAAAGGTGCCTGCCCGGACGCCCTTCAGGAAACTCCACTTCTCTTTCCTTGCCTGCTCCACCACGCTGGTCCGCAGGTCTTTCAGATGCACATGGCGCACCCGGTCCACATATTTTCTCAGCACCTTCTCCGGGTCAATGCCCGCGAAAGAGCAGTGCCCGCTGTCAAAGAGCAGGAACACGGAATCAGGGTCCACAGACTCCATGAACCGGTCGATCTCCTCCTCCGTCTGCACCACTGTGCCCATGTGATGGTGGAAGGTCATGACCATTCCCTTGTCTTTGGCGATCTTTCCCAGACGGTTCAGGCCCTTCACCATGGTATCCCACTCCTCATCGTTCATGACATACTTGCCTTCCAGAATGGGATGATCCAGCATTCCCTGGATGCTGTAGCTCTGCTCGGATACGCCGATGCATCGGGAGCCCACATACTTCAGAAAATCACACTGCTTAATGAATGCCGCCTCTGTCTCCTCAAAGGGTTTGGTGAGAAGGAACGAGGAGAACCACTGGTTGCAGACGGTCATGCCTCTCAGATCCAGGGCCTTTTTCAGCACTGCCGGATCTGTGGGATAATGGCTTCCCACCTCGGTTCCTTTGAAGCCGGCCAGAGCCATCTCGCTGACAGTCTGCTCAAAGGTATTCTCTTTGCCCAGATCCGGCATGTCGTCGTTGGTCCAGCCGATGGGCGCGATGCCCAGGGAGACCTTATTTTTATCTAACATGCTGCACCTCCATTTCATTATTCGTCTGAAAGCCCCCCGGAAGCGGCTGCCTCCGGGGGAATCTTCCGGCAAATCAGCCCCAGTATTTCTCTACGTGCGCTTTTGTCACTTCTGCTGATTTCTTAACGTTCTCTTCCTGGGAAAGCTCATAGTATTCCGGACGGAAGATCTCGATGATACAGTAGTCGCCGGCATAGCCGATCTTTTTCAGAGTATCGGCAAAACGTTTGTGATCCAGGCAGTCCTTGGGATCTCCCGGCCACAGACGTTTTTCATCTGTATTGTAGGCAGCTCCGCAGGGAACATCCTCGGTTCCGTTCAGGTGCCAGATAAAGATCTTCTTGCCGTCCGCTTTCTCCAGAGAATCCCAGCTGGAAGCCATTCCGTGGAAATGGTACTGATCCAGAGTGATTCCAACCAGAGGAGAATTGATCTCCTGGACGATAGCGTAAGCATCCTCAAAACGGTTGATGCTCATACCGGGAGCTCCGCAGAACTCCAGGGAAAGACGGATACCGTGAGGCTCGCATTTTGCCAGCATCTGGCGAAGTACCGCCACCGCCTCCTCACGAATCTCGGAGATGGTAGCCTCTACGCCGATGTTCTCAGAGGGAACCACCACGATGGTGTCGCATCCCAGGATCAGGCAGCGTCTCAGAATCTCATCGAATTTGGCCATTACCTCGTCCTTCTCCGCCTGGGTCTGTTTCATATTAAAATGCTCCAGGGCATTGTAGGACAGCATCTTTACATTGTGGTTCTTGAACCAGTCAGCCAGTTCCTCCAGGGTAATTTTCCCGGATTCCAGATCCCGATCCAGACACATGGACTGAATATCAATTCCCTCAAATCCGTATTTCTCGCACAGTTCCAGATCCTTCATCACAGTGTGATCCTTGCAGAATCTGTCGTTGGCTTCGTTGAATCCGATTTTCATAGCAGATTCATACCTCCTTTTTCTCAGTGATTTATTATGCCTTTCTGGTATTTTTCTTCATATCGAGGGCAACGGCGCCGACGATGATGATACCTTTGATGATATTGGTGTAGTTATCATTGACGCCCAGAAGAACCAGACCATTGTTGATAACGCCCAGAATCAGAATACCGCAGAGGACGCCGCTGATCCTACAGATACCGCCTGTGTGGGAGGTGCCGCCTACGGTTGCAGCGGCGATGGCATCCAGCTCGTAGTTCAGACCGGAAGTAGCCGGGTCAGCGGATCCGGCACGTCCTGCCAGCAGAACGCCTGCCAGAGCTGCCAGAACTCCACACCATACATAAGTCAGAACCAGATTTCTCTCTACGTTGATACCTGCCACTCTCGCAGCCTGATCGTTTCCGCCGATGGCGTACAGGCTCTTGCCGAAACGGGTCTGGCCCAGGATAAAGGCCGCCAGCAGGCATACAATTACGAATACCACTACGATGACCGGGATGGGTCCGATCTGTCCGTTTCCAAGGAAACGATATCCGTCAGACAGGTTGGAAACAGGGCGGGTGGTGAATACCTTGGCCGCCGCGCGGCAGATCAGCTGACCGCCCAGAGTGGCGATGAAGGCCGGCATCTTGGTGTAGGCGATGATCGCTCCCTGAATGGCGCCGATAGCGCAGCCCATGGCCAGAGCGATGAGAATGGCTACAATAGCGGGCAGCTGCACGCCGGTCAGGATCTTGGAAGCATAGTCCAGAGGCTGTACCAGAGCGCCTGTCACGCAGGCGATCAGTCCGGCGGAAGCGCCGATGGAAAGATCGATGCCTTTGGTCAGGATACAGAAAGCAACACCGAAGGCCATAACACCTTTTACGGATTCACTGGTCAGCAGGGTCCGGAAGTTGGCGATGGTAAAGAAGTTGGAATTTCCGATGCTCATCACGATAATCAGCGCGATCAGCACCAGCCACATCATATTATCTGATAATCTTTTCTTAACATTTGCGTTCATTTGGTTCCCCCTAAATTTCATCTGCGTCTTTTTCGTGAGCAGTTGCGCACTTCATGATCAGTTCCTGTGAGAATTCGGAGCGGTCCAGCGTTCCGCTTACATGCCCTTCATGCATGATTACAATTCGGTCCGCCACACCCATGACCTCAGGCATCTCTGAGGATACAATGATAATGGCTTTTCCCTGGCCTGCCAGCTCGGACAGCAGGGAGTGGATCTCCGCCTTGGCGCCTACGTCGATGCCTCGGGTAGGCTCGTCCACAATCAGCACATCCGGATCGGTCAGCAGCCACCGGCCTACCAGCACTTTCTGCTGATTGCCGCCGGACAGATTCATGATGGGCGTCTCCATGGTCGGAGTCTTGATGCGGATCTTGTCTATGTATTCCTGGGTATCCGCGCGCATCTGCTTCTGGTTCAGGGGCATACCGTATTTGCCCAGATTCAGCTTCGCCACGCACATATTCTCACGGATGCTCAAAAGTCCGATAATGCCGTTGCCCCGGCGGTCTTCCGTCAGGAGGCTGATGTGGTTCTCGATGGCATCCTGGGGGCTCTTGATATTCAGTTCCTTGCCGTCCTTTATGATCCGGCCGGACTCTCTCTTTCTCATGCCGAAGATGGTCTCCATAGTCTCTGTACGGCCGGCTCCCACCAGCCCCGCGAAGCCCAGAATCTCGCCCTTTCTCACTTCAAAAGACACATGGCGTACCTGGCGTCCGGAGCAGAGATCCTCCACCTTCAGCACCACATCCCCGATGGGGCACTCCACCTTGGGGAACATGTTGGTGATCTCGCGGCCTACCATCATTTTGATGACCTTGTCCTGGGTCAGGTTTGCCGCGCGGTCTGTGCCGATGTACTCGCCGTCCCGGTAGACGGAGATATCATCGCTGATCCGGAAGATCTCATCCATCTTGTGGGAGATATAGATGATGGCTACGCCTTTGGACTTCAGATCCTCAATGATCTTGAACAGATCCTCTACCTCCGCCTCTGTCAGGGAGGATGTGGGCTCGTCCATGATTACAATGGAGGAATTGTAGGATACCGCCTTGATAATCTCCACCATCTGCATCTTGGCCACCGTCAGATTTTTCATCTTCTCGTGGGGGTCAATATGCATGCCCATGCGGGCGAACAGATCCAAGCAGTCCTGATACATTTTTTTATGGTCTGTGAGAATCCCCTTCTTGGGCTCTCTTCCCAGCCACACGTTGTCGCAGACCGTCCGCTCCAGCACCGGGGACATTTCCTGGTGGATCATGGAGATTCCGGCGTCCAGGGCGTCCTGGGTAGATTTGAAATTGACTTTCTTTCCCTTGTAAATAATCTCACCGGAGGTCACCGGCTGGATGCCGATCAGGCATTTCATCAGCGTAGACTTTCCGGCTCCGTTTTCACCCATCAGTGTATGCACGGTACCGGGGCGCACCTTCAGCTCAACCCCTTTCAGGGCCCGCACACCCGGAAATTCTTTCACGATATTGTGCATTTCCAGAACATACTCTTCACTCAAACTTCCGTCACCTCAGCTCTCTTTTCTTTATAAGATGGGCGCCGGCAGGGCCGGCGCCCATCTATCAACTGCGTATTATTTTCACATCGGTACTGGATTACATGTAATCGGCAACATTATCCTTATCCACAGGAGTGAAGGGGATCCAGGAAATGTATCCGGTGTCGTCCAGTTCAAAGTCGGTTCCCTCGTTGATGGGATTGCCTTCCAGCAGGTTTACAACTGCCATGCAGGCTCCATATCCCTGACCGTCCGCATCCTGGAATACCGTCATGTACATCTTGCCGTCCGCTACAGCCTGGCAGCCGTCTACGGTAGCGTCGATGCCTACAACCGGAATCGTGGAGGGATCGATGCCCGCAGCCTCCAGAGCCTCAATAGCGCCCAGAGCCATGGCGTCATTATTTGAAATGATGCAGTCATAGTCTGCGGTGGTGATCAGCGGGGAAATCATATCCTGAGCGGTAGCGCGGTCATAATCAGCTACCAGGGGAGCGGAAGCCTCTGTAGCGGTAATGCCGTTCTCCTCCAGAGCTGCCAGTACAGATTCTGTACGCTGCTCGGTATGTACCAGACCCTCTGTACCTTTCAGCAGGATGTATTTGATCTCTGTCTGGCCTTTCTCCTTAAAGTATTCAGCCAGATACTGTCCCTGATATCCGCCGGACTGCATCTCATCGGATCCTACGTAAACAACATTCTCATTCAGCAGGCTGACATCGGAAGGTCTTCTGTTTACGAATACAACCTTCATATCGCCGGCAGCTTCTACGATCTGCTCCGCGGCGTCAGCGTCTACCAGGTTTACGATCACAGCCGCGTTTCCGTTGTTCTTGGCAGTCTCTACATACTGAAGAACACGGGCCTGATCGTTCTGGGCGTCCTGGCTGGTCAGTTTGATGCCCACTTCTTTGGCAGCCGCCTGGGCACCTGCCTCCAGGGTGGAAAGGAACTCATCGCGGGAAGACATGATCAGGGTAACTTCCGCGCCCTCTACTGCGCCGCCTTCTGCTCCGCCGCCGGATCCGCTGTTGGCAACTGTGGAGTCACCCTCCGCTCCGCCGCCATTGTCGCTGCCGCCGCAGCCGGCAAGTGTGCCCATTGCCATAACGCCAACCAGAATGCCTACTAAAAGTTTTTTCCTCATATAATTCTCTCCTCCTGATTTTATATGATTCTGTTTTTCGCTGCCGGTTTTGCAGGGAAGGTTTTGGAACATCTGCCGGTACCGCAGATGATAAGATTCCGAAACGTACCGAAAACCTGCAACTTTTCACCAAAGACAACTGTAAATCACGGCCATGATTTTGTCTATGTGAACATTATAGAAACAAATCAGCCAAATAGCATTAGTAATTATTGTATAAAAATATTGAATTTTTACTGCCTTTATGATATTTTTTAAACAAAGCATGCGGTATCTTTTCGGATTCAAAGCATGATTTCGGAGGTTTTTCTTAATGTTAAATAATAAAAGCTTTGCTCCCGGCCTTCTGGCCGGATCAAAAGAATATTCCTACCACGCCACCAAAGTCGCGAAAGAACTTCTGATGTACGTGGAGTTTACCGGCCATCAGTATGTTTCTCCGGAGTATGTACTCATGCGCAGCCACTACTGCCATTATCTTCTCATGCATGTGATCTCGGGACACATTGTCTACGAGACAGACGGCTGCTCCGGGGAAGCCCGGTCCGGCCAGGCAATCCTCATGGAAACACAGATCACCCATGTTTACGGCTCTATCGGAAATTCCGAGATTTCCTGGATACATTTTAACGGAACTCATTTTCACGACCTGATGGAATACATGATCTCCGCCAACAATGGCAGCCACACCTTTGACGTCAGCAGCAATCAGGAGTTTGTCACCAAAATGAACGATCTGGTTCAGTCCTACGGCACTTCCAATCTCTATCCGGAAATCATTGTTTCCGCAAGGCTGACAGAACTTATGGGGCTGCTTCTTGGCAGCCAGAGCAGTTCCTCCATGGAAATCATCCAAAGTTCTATTCGATATATTAAAAGCCACTACTCTGAACCAATCACACTGAATCAGCTGGCCCGCCAGGCAGGATTAAGCGTTTCCAGATTCAGCAGCCTGTTTAAAAAGGAGACCGGATACGCTCCCTATCAGTACATTCTTTTTACCCGGCTGCATGCCTCCAGGCAGCTGCTTACGGGAACAGTTTCTTCTATTAACGAAATAGCCGCTTACGTGGGATTTTCGGACGCCTCCTCCTACATCGCGGCTTTCCGAAAAAAATACAGCTGCACTCCCCTGCAGTACCGGGCCAGAAACAGTACCTGCGGCGAGCATGCCCTGTCCATCGGCAGCGGCCGGGACACAGGTTTTTAAAGGAGGACGGACATGTTGAAAAACAAGCGTTTTGTACCGGGGATTCTCGCAAATTCCCAGGAATATTCTTATAATGCCACGCGGCTTGCCAAACGGATTTTCTTCTACGTAGAATATGTGGGACATCAATATGTAACTTCCCGATATGTCACCCTCCGGGGGCATTACTGCCATTTTCAGCTGATCTATCTGGTATCCGGCCGTTTTGTGTACCAGACAGAGGGACAGATCGGAGAAGTACACCCGGGCCAGGCGCTTCTGATTGAAACCCAGAAGCCTCATATATATGGATCCATCGGAGACTCCGAAACCATGTGGATTCATTTTAACGGAGCGCATTTTCAGCCGATTTTTGACTACATCATCGCTTCCAACCGCGGCAATCATACCTTCGACCTGCGGAATAACCCGGAATTTACAACAAAGCTCTCTGATCTGATCCATTCCTACGCCACCTCCAATCTGTATCCGGAGATCATTGTCTCCGCCAAACTGACGGAGCTGGTAGGCCTGCTTCTCTCCAATCAGGGGACCTCCTCCGCGGATGTAATCAACTCCTCCATCCGCTATATAGAAGGCCATTATCCCGATCCTCTGTCTCTGGAACAGATGGCCCGGCAGGCAGGATTAAGCGTTTCCAGATTCAGCGCTCTGTTTAAGCAGGAGACCGGATATTCTCCCCACAAATATCTGCTGAATACCCGGCTTCACGCCTCCCTTCCTCTGCTGATCAGTACAGTGACTCCGGTCAATGAGATTGCCCTTCATATAGGGTTCGCGGACGCTTCCTCCTATATCGCGGCTTTCCGCCGGAAGTACAGCTGCACGCCTTTACAGTACCGGATCCAGAACAGTCTGCATCAATAATTCCCGTCAGGAAAGGAGATGGATATTTTATGCGCATTCTTATCGCGGAAGACGAACAGGATTTAAACCGTATTCTCGCGGAGCGCCTGAAGTCGGAACATTACAGCGTGGATTCCTGCTATAATGGGCAGGATGCCCTGGATTACCTGGACAGCGCCGAATATGACGCCCTGATTCTGGATATTATGATGCCTGTCATGGACGGCCTGACGGTGCTGAAAAAACTCCGCAGCCGGGGTTCTTCCCTGCCGGTGCTGCTTCTCACCGCCAAAGACAGTGTGGACGACCGGGTCCGGGGGCTGGATGCCGGCGCCAATGACTACCTGGTAAAACCTTTCGCCTACGAAGAACTGTCCGCCCGGATCCGTGTACTGCTGAGAAAGCCCGCGGAAGCTCCAAAAACCGTTTGGAAGCTGGCAGATCTGGAGGTGCATCTGGACACCCGCAAAGTCTTCCGCGCAGGCGAGGAAATCCGTCTTTCCGGAAAAGAGTTTTCCCTTCTTCGCTACATGATTCAGAATCAGGGAATCGTTCTCTCTAGGGACAAGCTGGAGCAGCATATCTGGAATTATGATTATACAGGGGGCTCTAATGTCATCGACGTCTATATCCGCTATCTCCGGAAAAAACTGGATGAAGGCCGGGAGCCGAAGCTGATCCACACGGTCCGGGGCGCGGGATATGTTCTGAGGATCGAGCCATGAAAAACCGGTCTCTGAAAACAAAGCTGACCCTCCTCTATACCGTTCTGATGACTCTGGTCATCCTTACCGCCCTGGCTGTCCTGCTCTCTCTCAGCGGCCAGGCGCTCCGCTCCGGGGTTCAGACCGCCCTGCGGGAACAGGTACACCAGAGTACCCGGGACATTACCCCTTTTGAAGACCGGCTGGAGATAGATTCCGATTTCTATGATCTGGATCAGGGGATCTATCTGTCTGTTTACGGAGAGGACGGAACCTTCCTCTATGGACGGGTTCCCTACGGTTTTAACACAGGGGAATTTCTCCGGGACGGACAGCTCCGGACGCTTTCCTCCTCAGAAACTCAATGGTATGTATATGACGCGCGGTTCGACCTGCAGCCCTACGGGGAGGTCTATATCCGCGGAGTGTCCTCCGTGGCCGCTGCCGACCACAGCACAGCAGTCACCTTCCGTTTCGCGGGAATCCTGCTCCCGCTGATGGCCGCGGTCACCGCCTTTATCGGCTACCGGATGACCCGCAGAGCGCTGCTTCCGGTGCGCCGGATCACGGAAACTGTGCAGAAAATCCAGACCGATGAAGACCTTTCCAGGCGCGTGGGACTTGGCTCCGGCCGGGATGAGATTTACCGGCTGGGAAAAACCTTTGACGGTCTTCTGGAAAAACTGGAGGCGTCTTTCCAGCGCGAAAAGCAGTTTACCTCCGATGTATCCCATGAACTGAGGACGCCTCTGACTGTCATCCTGAACCAGTGCGGGGCCATGCTGGAACATCCGGATCTTTCCCGGACGGAACGGGAAGGGCTTCTTCTGATCCAAAAAAAGGCCTCGGACATGGCCCGGCTGATCTCCCAGCTTCTGCTTCTCTCAAGGGCGGATCAGGGACGGCAGCCGGTAAATCCGGAACTGCTTTCTCTCAGTGAGCTCACTGAGATTACAGCGGAAGAACAGCAGGCTCTCGCCGCGGAAAAAGACATCACCCTGGAAACCCGGATCCAGCCCGGCATTATGGCTGCCGTGGATGAAACGCTCTATATCCGCATGCTTACAAACCTGATTTCCAACGCCGTCTCATACGGCAGAAAAGGCGGCCACATTTATGTGTCTCTGGACCTGGAAAACGGTATGGCAGTGGGACGGGTCCGGGATGACGGATACGGCATTTCAGAAAAGGATCTTCCCCACATTTTTGAACGTTTTTACAGGGGGGATTCCTCCAGAACCGATTCCTCCCATTCCGGTCTCGGCCTTTCCATGGCGCAATGGATCCTGAAGGTTCACAGCGGCTTCATTGATGCCGAGAGCACTCCTTCAAAAGGAAGTGTCTTTACCTTCCGTCTGCCTGCGGCTTCCGAAGACCGTTCTCCTAAAAAAACCTGAATCTTTTAATGTTTTTTTAATCTGTTCCCTGTATACTGAAAACAGGGGCCGGATCAGCCCGGATTTTCTTTTGCAAGGAGGAAGCATAATATGAAAAAATACGTATTCTCCGCAGCCGCTGTCTTTCTGGCTGTTTCAGCCGCCGGATGCGGAGCCGGAGGAATGTCCGCTTCCGCCGCGGATGATATCGGAAAAAATAAAGCCGCCGAAATTGCTTTGTCAGATGCCGGCGTCACCCAGGAGGAACTGTCCCGGCTTTACGTCTCCCGGGAGCAGAGTCATGGCCTGACCTATTATGAGATTGAGTTTGAGACCCCGGAATCCTGCTATGACTACGAGGTTCAGGCCTCTGACGGTCTGATTCTGAAATCAGAAGCCGATAAAATTTCCTCGGGGGGCAGTGCCGCGGACAGCACAGGCGGCGCAGAGCCCACAGAAACCCCCGGCAGCGGGACAGCCTCTCCTGCCCCCTCAGCCACGTCTGCTCCCACTTCCGCTCCCGCTGATTCAGGCAGCCAGACGCCTGATGGCGCGGCCTTAAGCTTTGAAGCGGCAAAACAGCTGGCCCTGGACCGGGTTCCCGGAGCCGGAGACAGAAATATTGAACTGGAACTGGATCATGATGACGGATATCTGATCTATGAAGGGGAGATTCATTATAACCATATGGAATATGAATTTGAGATTGACGCCAGCACCGGTAATTTTATAAAATGGAGTGAGGATTATAATGACTAACGGTCCGCAAAGTTTGAGGATTTTAAAATGAATCTTAATTTTGAATACTACAAAGTATTTTATTATGTGTCCAAATACGGCAGCCTGACCCGGGCTGCCAGCGTGCTGATGACCAGCCAGCCTGCAGTGACCCGGACCATCCATAATCTGGAAAACGAGATCGGCTGCCGGCTTTTTATCCGCAGCAAAAAAGGAGTGGAACTGACCCCCGAGGGCCGGATGTTCTATGAATATATTTCCGCTGCCTGCGCGCAGATTTTTAAAGGAGAAAATCTTCTGACCAGCATGGTCAGCCTGGACAACGGCACGGTCTGCATCAGCGCCACGGAAACGGCGCTGCACTGCTGCCTGTTCCAGGCCGTGGAAAAATTCAACCGGCAATATCCCAATGTGCGCTTTAAACTTCTGAACAACAGCACCATCGACTCCATTCAGGCTTTGAAAGCCGGCAGGATTGACATGGCTGTAGTCTCTTCCGCCCCTCTTCAGGTGGAGCATCCTCTGAAAATAAAAACTCTCCGGAAATACCGGGACATACTGATCGGCGGAAATAAATTTCTGCATCTGAAAGGAAAAAAGACTTCCCTGGAAAATCTTCGGGACTATCCCTGGATCAGCCTTACCTCCGAATCCATAACCCGTGATTTTCTGAATCATTATTTTTCGGAGCACGGTCTGATCTTTGACCCGGACATTGAACTTGCCACTACCGATATGATTCTGCCCGCCGTCCGCTGCAATCTCGGGATCGGCTTTATTCCGGAAGAATTTGCCGAGGACGATGTGCGCCGGGGAACTCTGTTTGAGATTCCTGTGGAAGAAAAACTTCCGGAGCGGAATATTTATCTCATATATGACACAGAATATCCCCAGAGTATTGCCTCCAAAACCTTTCAAAACTTTCTGGCTCAGTGATTTGTCATATCAAAATGTTATGAATATGATACAGGAATGTTATTTTACGTCTTTTTTCTTTCATGCTACAATACAGTCAGCTATAAAAGGCATCTGTGGCTCATAAGAAACACAGAAGTAATAATAAAGAAAGAAGGATCAACATGCAAGAAACAACATGTCTTGAGAAACAGCCGTTGTCCCAGGAAATGCTGGAAAAAATGGACGCCTACTGGCGCGCGTCCAACTACCTGTCCGCCGGACAGTTATATCTGCTGGACAATCCCCTGCTGCGCAAGCCCCTTGCCATGGACCAGATCAAGAAGAAGATCGTCGGCCACTGGGGAACTGTACCCGGACAGAATTTTGTATATGTACACTGCAACCGCGCCATCAAGCGCTATGATCTGGATATGATCCTGCTGTCCGGTCCCGGACACGGCGGAAACTTCCTGATCGCCAACACCTACCTGGACGGAAGCTACAGCGAGGTATACCCGAATATCAGCCGCGATGAAGAGGGAATGAAAAAAATGTTCAAACAGTTCTCCTTCCCCTGCGGCGTACCCAGCCACTGTGCCCCGGAAACCCCCGGTTCCATCAATGAGGGCGGCGAGCTCGGCTATTCTATCGCCCATGCTTTCGGAGCTGTATTTGACAATCCGGATCTGATCGCAACCGTTATCGTGGGAGACGGCGAGGCTGAGACCGGACCTCTGGCTACCTCCTGGCAGTCCAACAAATTTTTAAATCCCATTACAGACGGAGCGGTTCTTCCCATTCTCCATCTGAACGGATACAAGATCAGCAACCCCACCATCTTCTCTCGTATCTCTCACGAGGAGCTGGAAAGCTACTTCAGAGGCTGCGGCTGGAAGCCGTACTTCGTAGAGGGTGATGATCCCATGACCATGCATAAAAAGATGGCTGAGACCATGGACACCGTAATCGAGGAGATCAAGGCGATCCAGAAACATGCCCGGGAGGAGAATGATCCCGAGCGTCCTGTATGGCCGATGATCGTTCTGCGCACCCCCAAGGGATGGACCGGTCCCAAGGTTGTGGACGGACAGCAGATCGAAGGTTCCTTCCGCGCCCATCAGGTTCCCCTTACCATGGAATCTCCGGAGCATCTGGATCTGCTGAGAGAATGGCTGGAAAGCTATCACGCGGAGGAACTGTTTGATGAAAACGGCCGCCTGATCCCCGAACTGCAGGAGCTGGCTCCCAAGGGCAACGCCAGACTGGGCGCTAATCCCCATGCCAACGGCGGACTTCTGCTGAAGGATCTGCGGCTTCCCGACTTCCGTTCCTACGGAATCGAGGTTGAAGCCGGAAAGACCAAAGCTCAGGATATGATCGAACTGGGCGGATATATCCGTGATATCTTCAAACTGAACGAGGAAAACAAAAACTTCCGTATCTTCGGACCGGACGAGAGCATGTCAAACCGTCTGTACAAAGTATTCGAGGCGCAGAACCGCGACTGGAACGCTGAGCTGGTTGACACGGATGACTGCCTGGCCAGAGACGGACGCATCATGGACAGTATGCTCAGCGAGCATATGTGCGAGGGATGGCTGGAAGGTTATCTTCTGACCGGACGCCACGGCTTCTTCGCCAGCTACGAGGCGTTTATCCGGATCGTAGATTCCATGGCTGCTCAGCACGCAAAATGGCTGAAGGTCTGCAACCAGCTTTCCTGGAGACAGCCGATTGCTTCTCTGAACTTTATTCTGACCTCCAATGTATGGCAGCAGGATCATAACGGCTTTACCCACCAGGATCCCGGATTCCTGGATCATATTTCCAACAAAAAAGCGGATGTTGTCCGGATGTATCTCCCGCCGGATACCAACTGTCTGCTCTCCTGCTTCGACCACTGCATTAAGAGCAAGAACTATGTAAACGCTATCGTTGCCTCCAAGCATCCCAGCATCCAGTGGCTGACCATGGATCAGGCTGTTAAGCACTGCACCCAGGGTATCGGCATCTGGGAGTGGGCAAGCAATGACTGCGGCGAGGAGCCGGATGTTGTTATGGCGTGCTGCGGTGATACTCCTACTCTGGAGACCATGGCTGCTGTTACCATCCTGCGGGATGCAATGCCGGATCTGAAGATCCGTGTTGTAAATGTGGTTGACCTCTTCAAGATGCAGTCCGACCACAAACATCCTCACGGACTCAGCGATGCGGAGTATGACGCGATCTTTACCAAGGATAAACCGATCATCTTCGCGTTCCACGGCTATCCGACTCTGATCCATGAGCTGACCTACGAGCGGAACAACCACAATATGTCTGTACACGGCTATATGGAAGAAGGAACCATTACGACTCCCTTCGATATGCGTGTCCAGAACCAGATCGACCGCTTCAACCTTGTAAAAGACGCTGTGATCCATCTGCCTCAGCTTGGCAACAAGGGCGCTCATCTGATCCAGAAGATGAACGACAAGCTGGTAGAGCACAAGCAGTATATTGCGGAGTACGGCCAGGATCTGGAAGAAGTACGCAATTGGGAGTGGCATGTGCCTGAGAACTAATTCATCAGCTGAATAAAACCCATTGTATTGCAGGGAACGGAATTGTCTGACGGACAATTCCGTTCCCTTTTTCTGCTTTAATTTATTTTGTAGATTGAAATGGATGCCCCGCTGTACAGAAAGTTTCCGCCCTGTGCCAGTACCTGCAGGGACGCCGGAACCGCGGTGACCTGAACCGGGAAGCTGAAGGACATGGACGCGTTTTCCGACGCGGTATGAAAGGTATGCTGAGCGGCGGCTCCCGGTACCGAGGTTCCATTTTGCTGCAGCTGCAAAGTAATGGTAACCGGAAGTGTATCGCCGGAGGCAGGCGCCGCGTTGGTATGAAACGCCACTGTGTAAAGTCCCGGTGTCTGGACTGCAAACGCGCTGTCTCCCGCCGTGTGAGTAATTCCCGTGCCAACGGTTTCCCCGTTCTGATCAAAGTCCAGAGGGGCATTGTCCGCCCCCGGAGCAGCCGGTGTGGAATAAGCGGAAAACAGTTCCGATGCCGCCGCGGTTCCCGCCGGACCGGTGGCTCCCGTAGGACCGGTAGGGCCGGCGGCTCCTGCAGGACCAGTGGCTCCCGTGGCCCCTGCCGGGCCAGTAGCCCCTGTAGGACCAGTAGCTCCTGCAGAGCCAGTGGCTCCCGTAGCTCCGGTGGGACCTGCGGCCCCTGTAGGACCAGTGGCTCCCGCGGCTCCTGCCGGGCCAGTGGCTCCCGTAGCTCCGGTGGGACCTGCTGGCCCTGCGGCACCGGTAGCTCCCGCAGGCCCTACAGCGCCTGTGGCTCCCGCCGGTCCGGTGGCTCCTGTGGGACCAGCCGCTCCCGCGGGTCCGGCTGGACCGGCTGGTCCCATAACTCCCCTTGGTCCCGCGGGGCCTGCGGGGCCGGCCGGTCCGGGAGGTCCGCCCACGGGATCCGGGCGGCAGCCGCATCCCCAGGACTGACTTTCCATTTCTTCCTTTTTCCTAAACCATGCCATATAAAAACCTCTTTTTTTTATCTCTATACTATATGCTGTCCCTTTTGATTTGTTTTTCGCGCTGCAGAAAATAGGCTTTGTTGTACAGATAGGAGGGATCCTCCGGTTTATAAGTTCCCGCCAATTCATTATACCGCTCTGCCGTTTTCAGATCTCCTATCCTGTCGTAGCAGACGCATAAGCTGACAGCCGGGAGATAACCGTAGCAGTCTTCCCGGATAAATCCTCCAGAATCTTCCCTTTTTTTTGAGGAAAGAGCCTGCCGAAACCACCAGATGGCTTCCTTGTATCTGCGGCGGTTCAGAAAATGCTGTCCCAGGGCGCAGCAGATTTCTCCCCCCGGGACACCGTAGGCCAGACCCCGAAGCAGCGCTTCCAGAGCCTTTTCCTCCTGTCCCAGCTGTTCCAGGCAGAAAGCCCGCTGCCTGCATGCCTCAAGGCAGTCTTCCTCCCACCCGGCGCCTCGCTCCAGAAACTGCCGCAAAATTTTTTCGCCCTTTTCATACGCTCCGTGCTCTGTTAACTCCCGGCCATAATAATAAAGATCCCGGCTGGTGAAAACAGCTTTCTCCTTTTTCATTTTTTCATAGATTTTCAGATTGCGGTCTGACCGTTTCCGCGAAAGGGGCCTGTGTTCTACCAGGATATCTTCTTTTCGGATTTCTCCTGCCGGCGGGACGCACTCATGGACTCTGCCCTGGAACCGGTACCGGGGACTGTTTCTCAGAATTCTCTCTCTGTAGTAGAGAAAAAGGGGCCGGTTTCTGCTGTCAAACTCCATTCCGTAGGGCATCATAATCACATCGGTCTTCGGGTCCAGCTGTTTTTTCAGCCGGATCAGCTTTTCCGCCGCCTCCCGGGGAAGCACATCGTCCGCGTCCAGCCACATCCAGTAATCCCCGGAAGCTTTGGAAACCGCGTAATTCCTGGCCGCGGAAAAATCATCTATCCAGGTGAAATCGTAAATTTTTTCCGTAAATCCCCCGGCAATCTCTCTGGTTCCGTCAAGAGAACCGGTGTCTACCAGAATCATCTCATCTACAGCCGCCCGGACGCTTTGCAGACAGCGGGCCAGAACCGCTTCTTCATCCCGGACAATCATGCAGAGACTCAATGTAACCATTTTCTCTCCTGAATACTGTTTTATGAACTATATGCGCAGATTCAAAAAGATTGCGGCATTGTCTTCTTTTCACGAAATTATTTTCATAGAGATATAAAAAAAGAAAGAGAAAAACCTTTGCCAGATCTAAGGGAAATGATCTATTCCAACGATTTCGCGGATTATCTGGTACCCAGCTACGTTCTGAACCGGGAAGAGATTCAGCAGCTTGCCCCCGGCAGCTATCGGGGGCTGATGCTGAACTCACAGTATTCCGCGCTTTTTGCCCAAAGAACCGGGAATTCTTTTTCCTTTTACTCCTCTTACAATGCCGTTCCAAAACTCTACGTGCCTCTTAGCACGGAAGCCCTGGATGCTTCCGGTATTACTTCGGTGCAGAACCAGTCCCTGCTGGAGCTTTCCGGACGGGGAGTTCTCATAGGTTTTATAGACTCAGGGATCGATTACCGCCATCCGGCCTTCCGGGACAGCCTGGGCCGGTCAAGAATCTTGCGGATCTGGGATCAGAGCATTCCATCTGACACGTTTCCCCTGTCTTTTCCCTATGGAACGGAATATACCCGGGATCAGCTGAATCAGGCGCTTGCCTCCGGCGATCCTTTTTCCCTGGTTCCCTCCAGGGATGACACCGGCCACGGTACGGCGTTGGCGGGAATCGCCGCCGGTTCCCCGGACCCGAAAGCGGAATTTACCGGAGCCGCGCCGGAAGCCGGAATTCTGATGGTCAAGCTGAAATCCGCCAAACCGTATCTCCGGGACTACTTTCTGGCAGACCCCAAAGCTCCGGTTTACCAGGAGAACGATATTATCGCCGGTTTCTCCTATCTGATCCGGACCGCGGAGGCTTTGGGCATGCCGCTGATCCTCTGCCTGGCCCTGGGTACCAATCAGGGAGGACATTCCGGGGCGCTGCCCTTGAGTTCCGTTCTGAACCGATATGGAGATATCCCCGGCGTTGTACCTGTGGCGGCCTGCGGCAGCGAAGCCGGCAGGGCTCACCATTACGTCTCCTCCCCTCCGGGACAGGATGCCTACGACCGGGTGGAAATCCTGGTGCCGGAAGACAGCCGGGGATTTCTCTGCGAAATCTGGGGGCAGGCTCCTCAGAAACTCTCCGTCGGCTTCCGCTCCCCGGCGGGAGAAACCATTCCGAGAATCCCCTCCACCCTGCAGCAGTCGGAAGAAATCCAGTTTGCTCTGGAAGATACGGTCATTCAGCTGGACGACCATCTGATCCTCCCATCCTCCGGCAGCCAGCTGATCCTGCTTCGGTTTGAGCGGCCCACTCCCGGAATCTGGGAAATCCATGTATACGCCGCGGAAGATTCTGAAACTGAGTATCATATCTGGCTGCCTGTTTCCGGTTTTTCCGATCCGGACATCACTTTTCTTACTCCGGATCCCTACACCACTCTGACCGCCCCCTCTGACGCGGAGGCAGCCATTTCCACCGGCACGTATAATTCTGCTGACGGAAGCCTGTACACTCATTCCGGCCGCGGATTTACCCGTTTTCAGGAAATCAAGCCGGATCTTGCCGCTCCTGGGATTTCTCTTTCAGCCCCCGGTCCCCAGGGATCCTACCTTCCGTTTACCGGCTCCAGCGCTTCAGCCGCTCTGACGGCCGGCGCCGCGGCTCTTCTGATGGAATGGAGGATGAATCGGAGGCAGCGCGGCTATCTGACCGCCTATGAAACCAAAATTTATCTGATCCGGGGAGCTTCCCGCCGGGAAGATCTTGTCTATCCCAACCGGGAATGGGGCTACGGCTCCCTGAACCTGTATCAGGCTTTTCTCTCCATTACGACTTCCTGATTTTTTCTTCACCAAACAGCGCGGCGATTCATATCTTAAAGTGTAAATAAAATTTCTCTGGAGGATATAACATGAGTGATTTAGCTGCTACAAATTGCGGATGCGGATGTGATACCGGCTGCGACGGCGGATGCGGCGGAAACAACGGACTGTTCAGCACCGGAAACGGCTGCTGCAGCATGATCTGGATCCTGCTGCTTCTGTCCTGCTGCTGCGGAGACGGCGGCTTCGGATTCGGAAGAGGCGGAAACGACAACTGCCTGTGGATCATTCTTCTGCTCTGCTGCTGCGGCGGATGCAACTGATCATCCGGAACTCATGATGGGAGGGGGGAGCTTTTCAGCCCCCTCTCTTTTCTTTGTCTCTCTTTTTTTCTTCCTGTTTCTCTTTTTTCTTTTCTCCTTTTTTCTTCAGGCATTCCAGATCTATTTCATAGAAAGCGTTTCCCTCTGATACAAGTCTTTCTTTTAACGGTTTCATACCTTTCCAACTCCTTCCCCTATATCATATGATCTGCCCGGCAGATGGGCATGAAACTTTGCCCCGCGGCGCCCGGACCGGCGGAAATTATCCCTTCCGGCAGATACCTGACATCAGCGGAACCTTTCCGCCATACAATGAATAAAAGGATATAAACCGAAAAGGAGTTCCCATGAGCGGACAGGATACATTTCCTATGACCCCTCTGGATCAGATGGTATCCTCGGAGTCTCTGCAGATTCTGAAGGCCGCGGTGCCATACGCGCCTCCATCTGCCAGAAAACTGCTTTCCGTATTCGCGAAATTTCAGGAGTTTAAAACCGCGCTCTCCCTTTTCCCGGATTCCGGCAGTCTTTCCGCTATGTCTGTGGAGACCCCGGAGGTCTCTTCCTTTGAGATGCTGGAGGAAATCCGGCGTTTTGCCCTGGGAAGGTCCAAGGAAAATATTGAGAGCTTAATTTCAGCACTCAGCACTCTGCAGATCTTTCAGGCCATGCAGCAGGAGGAATCTGAAAGCATAAAAAAAGATCCGGAGGAATGCTCCGGAAGAGAGGAAGGTTAACTATGAATGCTGACTGGACAAAAAATCCCGGCCTGTCCGGCATCGATCCGGCAAAGCTGGCTATGCTTCAGTCCCTGGCCTCCCAGGGAAGCGGAAAAAAGCAAAATGAACTGCTCCCCTTTCTCATGGCTGCCGCGTCTACAGCAAAACAGGAAGGGAAGCAGTTCACAGCGGAAGAAATGGATCTGATCGCGGAGGTTCTGAAAAGCGGAAAAACCCCGGAAGAAACCGCCCAGATCGATAAAATGATGCACCTGATGAAAATGTTAAAAAAGCAGTACTGATTCCAGGGCCAGCTCCAGGGCGGCCTCCGCCGCCTGGGAGCGGATCTCTCCCCGGGTGCCATGAAGGCGCAGTTCCTTCACCCGGACGGTTCCCCCGGCCGCGCAGCCCACATAGACCAATCCCACCGGCTTTTCCTCTGTTCCTCCCCCGGGCCCTGCCAGGCCCGTAACAGAGACGCATACATCTGCCCCGGCAGCCCTGGCTCCTCCCAGAGCCATCTCTTTGGCGGTTTCCGCGCTGACTGCTGTGCAGGCGTCCAGGGTTTCCCGGCTGACCCCGGCCAGGCAGTGCTTCGCCTCATCACAGTAGGTTACATAGGCCTGTTTCAGGATGTCGGAAGCTCCCGCCACATTGACAATCCTGGCTGATACGGCTCCTCCCGTACAGGATTCTACGGTGGTGATAGTCCACTTTCTTTTTTTCAGTTCCAGCCAGAGACGCGTCTCCGGTTCTCCGGCTTCAAAAAACGCTTCTTTTCCCATGAGATACCCCTTATTTCCGGCTGCTCAGCACCTTCCTGTTTTTGTAAAGATAATCCATCAGCGACACCACTGTGAGAATCAGCGCCAGCCAGATCAGCGCCTGCTCCAGCACATAAACCGGTTTTCCGGGGAAATCCGCCAGCAGCAGAATGACCATGGCCATCTGGCAGATGGTTTTCAATTTTCCCCATTTGCTGGCGGCAATGACGATCCCGTTGTCCGCGGCAATCTGCCGGAAACCGCTGATAATAAACTCTCTGGCAATGATAAGGATTACAATCCAGAAAGGAAGTTCTCCGGTCTCCACCAGACAGATCATGGCGGAGCAGACCAGAAGCTTGTCGGCCAGGGGATCCATAAATTTCCCGAAATCTGTCACCAGATGGTCTCTTCTGGCAATATAGCCGTCCAGAGTATCTGTCAGGCTGGCCGCCACAAAAATCACCAGGGCGATCCAGCGGTGAACGCTCTCCCCGCCAATGGGCAGCATCAGAAAAACTACAAAAAACGGGATCATGATCATCCGCAGAATAGTCAGCTTATTCGGTAAATTCATTTTCTATCTCTCCTATTAAATCGTATTCCTGGGCGCCGCTGATCCTGACCTGCACAAAGTCTCCGGTTTCCAGCGCCTCGCCGGTATTTACAAATACGTATCCGTCCACCTCCGGGGCATCTGCCCGGGAGCGTCCCACATAGGCTCTTTCCTCCGGCAGGTACCCTTCGATCATCACCTCCAGGATGGTTCCGATCTTTTGCTGTCCCTTTTCCAGAGAAATCTCCTGCTGCAGCTCCATGAGCTCTCCCCGGCGCTCCTCTTTTATTTCCTCCGGGATCTGGTTTTCCATGGACGCTGCCGGAGTGTCATCCTCCCTGGAATACGTAAAGACGCCCAGACGGTCAAATTCCGCTGCGTTCACAAATTCCAGCAGTTCCCGGTGATCCTCCTGCGTCTCTCCGGGAAATCCGGTAATCAGGGTTGTCCGCAGGGCGATATCCGGAATTTCCCGGCGCAGGGTGCCGATGATATTTTCAAGATCTTCTCTGGAGGTCCGCCGGCCCATGCGTTTCAGAATCCTGTCGCTGGCATGCTGGATCGGCAGATCCAGGTAATGGCAGATCTTCGGCTCCTCCTTCATGGTCTGAATCAGTTCCGGATAAATCTCCTCGGGATAACAGTACAGAACCCGGATCCAGCGCAGCCCTGAAATCCGGCACAGCTCCCGAAGGAGACGGTGCAGAGATTTTTCCCCGTAAAGATCCCTTCCGTACACCGTGGTTTCCTGCGCTACCAGGATCAGTTCTTCTATCCCCTGGTCAGCCATGTACCGGGCTTCTTCCAGCAGTTCCTCCATGGGGACGCTGCGGTAGCCGCCCCGCAGTCTGGGAATGATGCAGTAGGTACAGTGCTTGTCGCATCCCTCCGCGATCTTCAGGTATCCGTACCGGCCTCCGGCAGAGAGCACCCGCCTGCCTCCCGGTCTGGAAATCCCTTCCAGAGGCTTCAGGATCAGTGATTTCTCACCCTTCAGCGCTTTCTCCACGGCATCCCCGATAGCGTCAATGCTGTTGGTTCCCAGCACCGCGTCCACCTCCGGAATTTCTTCCTGAATCTCCCGGCGGTAGCGCTCCGCCAGGCATCCCGCCACAATCAGAGCGCGGCAGGGGCCGTTTTTCCTGTACTCCGCCATTTCCAGAATGGCGGATATACTTTCTTCCCTGGCATCATGAATAAAACAGCAGGTATTGACCACAATCACATCCGCCTGCTCCGGGTCGTCCGTCATGGTATGCCCTGCCTGAGCCAGCGCTCCCAGCATATGCTCTGAATCCACCAGATTTTTGTCGCAGCCCAGAGAAATAAATAAAATCCGCATGGTATTTTCCTCTCAAAAGCAACAGAGGGCTGCCGCATGACAGACCACACAGCAGCCCCTTACCGGCAGCAGCGCCGGTTTCTGTTTTTATTCTTCAGTCTTTTCCTCTTCCCCGGTCTCCTCCTCCGGAAGAATCTTTACCTTGCCTTTATAAAGTTCTTCCACCGCGATGGACAGAGCCTTTCTTCCCTTGGACTTCACCATGGGCTGCGCTCCCGCGATGAGCTGTCTTGCCCGCTTGCTGGTGGCCAGGACAATGGAGTAGCGGCTGGTAACCAGCGGCTCGTCCTCTGACTCCTGTCCCTCGTTGATTGCCTGAATTAATTCCTGATAAGACGGATGGATCATCCTCGTTTCTCCTTTCTTTCTCTTAACTCTTTCTGAATCTTCTGTATAAACTCGGACTGGCTGGCGCTGGTCTGATGCTGCAGCTGAATCAGCCGGTGTACGTTGTCCGCGCACTCCTCCAGATCGTCATTGATTACAATGTAATCATACTCTCCCATAAACTCCGACTCCTCAGCCGCCCTTGCCAGCCGGGACTCTATCACTTCCCTGTTCTCCGTTCCTCTGCCTGTAAGCCTTCGCTCCAGTTCCCCGGCGCTGGGGGGCGTCAGAAACAAAAGCAGGGTATCCGGAAATTTTTTCTTTACCTCCAAAGCCCCCTGGACTTCAATTTCCAGAATAACGTCCTTGCCTTTGCGGAGCTGTTCCTCCACATAGGCCCTGGGGGTTCCGTAGTAATGATCCACATACCCGGCATATTCTATAAACGCGTCCTGGCGGATCATCTCCTCGAACTCCTGCCTGGTCTTAAAGAAATACTGAACCCCGTCTTTTTCGCCGGGTCTTGGATTCCTGGTGGTCGCCGAGACCGACAGCGCGTAACTGTCATATTTCTTCATCAGCAGATCTATCAGCGTGCCCTTTCCCGCTCCGGAAAAGCCGGAAACCACAGATAAAACTCCTCTATTCATCCTCTGACTCATCCCTCTCTTCCATTGACTGCACTCCTGAATGAAACCTGCGGAAAACCGTATCCGTCTGCAGAGCAGACAAAAGAATACGCCCCTCCTCCAGCACCAGCACAGCCTTGGTCCGCCTGCCCTGGGTGGCATCGATCAGCGTTCCTTCCTCCTTGGCCCGGGATATCAGGCGCTTGATGGGCGCGGCGTCCGGGCTCACCACTGCCAGAACCTTATCTGAATTGACGAGATTGCCGAAACCGATATTCACAAGCTTTGCCACTGCGCTCTCCTTTTACTCGATATTCTGAATCTGCTCCCGGATCTTTTCTATTTCCGTTTTCAGGTCAATGCCCACATTGGACACTGTCAGGTCGTTGGCCTTGGAAAGAATCGTATTCGCCTCCCGGTTCATTTCCTGGGCGATAAAATCCAGTTTTCTTCCCACGGGTCCTCCTTTTTCCAGTTCCTGCAGCATTCCGTCCACATGGCTTTTCAGCCGCACCGTCTCCTCATCCGTGCAGATTTTATCCGCGAACAGGATAACCTCCGCCGCCAGACGGCTTTCCTCCAACTGGGCGTTTTCCAGAAGCTCCCTGGTTTTCTGCCGGAGCTTTTCCTTGTACTCCTCCAGGATTTCCGGAGACCGCTCTTCAATACGCTCCACATAGCCCCGCATATGGGAAAGTTTTTCCAGCAGATCGCTGCGCAGCCTTTCTCCTTCCCTCTCCCTGGAGGCTGAAAAACGCCCGCAGGCCTCTCTCAGCACCTGCTCCATCAGGCTCCAGATTTCTTCCTCATCCACCGGCTCCTCTTCCAGAGTAAACACTTCCGGCATGGCCGCCAGCTTTGACACGGTAACATCATCCGTCAGAGAAAACTCCTCCCGGAGCTGCTGAAGATATTTTACGTACTGGGCCGCCAGTTTCGAGTGATAGGACAGAGTTTCCTGACTTCCCGCCTCATCCTCATAACTGACGAAAACATCTACCTTGCCTCTCTGTATATACTCTTTCAGAATTCCCCGGATCTCCGACTCAAAAAAGCTGAATTTTTTCGGGAGCTTCATATTAAAATCCAGATACCGGTGATTGACAGATTTTATCTCAATGGTAATTTTCTTTCCTTTTTCCTGCTGTTCGGCTCTGCCGAACCCTGTCATACTTCTGATCATCGCTCCAGGCCCTTTCCCTTGTGTCGATAAAATACAAAAGGACATAGCTGTCCCTTTGCAATCATTAAACATTATAATTCATTATAAAACCCTAGTCAAATGCTTTTTTTTTGATATAATGAGCTATGGTTGCTATTCACAGCCGTTTCAGACTTGACAGCAGGGCTGGGAACAGCAACGAGCTATAGCGGCATATCTGCCGCTGACAGAAAGCGAGGATCTGACAATGGCTTTTGACGGAATTACGATTGCGAATATGAGGAAAGAGCTCTCCCTGGCCCTGGAAGGCGGGCGGATCACCAAAATCGCCCAGCCGGAGCCGGATGAACTGATGATCACCATAAAAAATAACCGGGAACAATATCGTCTGCTGCTCTCGGCCAGCGCCTCTCTTCCTCTGGTTTACCTGACACAAAAAAACAAGCAGGCTCCCATGACAGCCCCCAATTTCTGCATGCTGCTGCGGAAACATATCGGCAGCGGAAAGATTCTCTCAGTTACTCAGCCGGGCCTGGAACGAATCCTGATTTTTTCTGTGGAGCACCGGAACGAACTGGGGGATCTCTGCGTCAAGAAACTCATCGCGGAGTTTATGGGAAAACACAGCAACCTGATTTTCTGCGACGACCAGGGGACCATCCTGGACAGCATCAAGCATGTATCCCAGCACATGAGTTCTGTCCGGGAGGTGCTCCCGGGACGGCCTTACTTTATTCCCCATACTCAGGAGAAAGCGGACCCCTTTACCGTCACGGAATCTGAATTTTACGAAAAAGTCCTGAAAAAACCGGCTCCGGCAGCAAAAGCCATCTATACCTCTCTGACCGGTTTTTCGCCTCTCATGGCGGAGGAGGTCTGCTTCCGCTCCGGTATTGACGGAGGGCTTCCCACTGAGGCTCTGGACGAACCGGCGCGAATCCACCTCTATCACACCTTCTGCCTGCTGATGGAGGATATCCGGGAGGGGAATTTTGCTCCGGGCATTCTTTTCCGAAACCGGGAACCTGTGGAATACGCGGCGGTGCCCCTGAAACAGTTTTCTGACTGTTCCTCCGTATCCTATGGTTCCATGTCAGAACTTCTGGAAGCTTTTTACGATGAAAAAAACCGGATCACCCGCATCCGCCAGAAATCCGCGGATCTGAGGAAGATTGTCAATACGGCTCTTGAACGCAACGGAAAAAAGCTGATCCTTCAGGAAAAACAGATGAAGGACACCGAAAAGAAGGATAAATACAGGATTTACGGGGAATTATTAAATACATACGGATACAGTCTCTCTTTGGAGGACAAATTTCTGGATACCGTCAATTATTATACCGGAGAACCCATCCGGGTGCCCCTGGACCCACAGCTCACGCCGGCGGAGAACGCAAAAAAATATTTTGACCGATACGGCAAGCTGAAGCGCACCGCCGAAGCTCTCAATGTGCAGATCGCGGAAACCCGGTCTGAGCTGGATCACCTGGACAGCGTCAGCGCCGCCCTGGATATCGCCCGAGACGAAAATGACCTGGCGCAGATCCGGGAAGAGCTGGCGGACTGCGGCTATGTCCGCCGCCACGGTCCGGCAAATTCCAAAAGGAAAAAGCCTGTTTCCCATCCCCTGCATTACGTATCCGGAGACGGTTTCGATATGTACGTAGGGAAAAATAACTATCAGAACGAAGAACTTTCCTTTAAACTGGCTTCCGGAAATGACTGGTGGTTTCACGCTAAAGGAATCCCCGGCTCCCACGTAATCGTCAGGACAGAAGGCAGGGAACTGCCGGACTCTACTTTTGAGGAGGCGGGACGGCTGGCCGCCTATTATTCCAAGGGAAGACAGGCACCCAAGGTAGAGATTGACTACACGCTGAAAAAAAATCTCCGGAAACCCGCGGGGTCTAAACCGGGATTTGTGATCTATCACACCAACTACTCACTTATGGCAGCCCCGGATATCCGGAATATTAAAGAAATTTGCTAAATATTTCATAGAAAATTAATTCTATTTGGCAGGCCCTGTGTTATACTGTTAAGGATGGCGATTTTTGCCGGAATTTCCGGTTTCCGTCATAACAAAAGACATCTCAAGCGAGGTTTTTATGAAAAAGCATAAAGTTACGGCAGATCAGATACTACATAAAAGACGCCCCACTACAAGGTATCAGGCAGACGTAAACACAGGCCTGACCGCTGCCCAGGTAGAAGAATACCGACAGAACGGCTGGGACAACCGTTCCGTGGAACCCCCCTCCAAGACCACCGCGGAAATCATCAAGTCCAACGTTTTTACGTATTTCAACCTGATCTTTACCCTCATCGCGGTTCTGCTGATTATCGTCGGTTCTTTTCGGGATCTCACCTTTCTGCCGATCATTATTGCCAACACCCTGATCGGTATCATTCAGGAGATGAACGCCAAAAAGACTCTGGAAAAGCTGTCTGTCCTGAACGCCCCCAAAGCCCGGGCGGTGCGGGACCGCAGGGTGAAGATAATTCCCGCGGAACAGCTTGTTCTGGATGATATTGTAATTTTCGCCGCCGGCAATCAGATCTGCGCCGACGCGGTGGTCCTGGACGGAGAAGTTCAGGTCAATGAATCGCTTCTCACCGGAGAGGCGGATGAAATCACAAAAAAACCCGGGGATCATCTGATGTCCGGAAGTTTTATCGTCTCCGGCCAGTGCCATGCCCGGCTGGAAAAAGTAGGGGAAGATTCCTATATTTCCAAGCTGACTCTGGAAGCCAAGGCCACAAAAACCGGGGAGCAGTCAGAAATGATCCGCTCCATCAACAAACTGGTAAAAGTAGTGGGCTTTTTGATTATCCCCATCGGCATTATCCTGTTCTATCAGCAGTATGTGGTGGTGGGCGATACCTTTCGTGAAAGCATTACCTCCATGGTGGCGGCCATCATCGGCATGATCCCCGAGGGGCTGTATCTGTTGACCAGCATTGCCCTGGCAGCCAGCGTCATCCGGCTTTCTCTGAAAAAGGTACTGGTTCACGACATGAAATGCATTGAAACTCTGGCGCGGGTCAATGTCCTCTGCGTGGACAAGACCGGTACTATTACGGAAAATACCATGAAGGTCAACGAGCTCTGCCCTCTGCCTCCCTATGATCCCAAAACCATGGATCCCCTGGAGGAACTGGTCAGCGATTTTGCCGCCGCCATGTCAAAGGACAATATAACCATGGCGGCCCTGCAGGAATATTTTGTGCAGCCCGGAGGGATGAAGCCGGTGTCCATCACCTCCTTCTCCTCCGCTTTCAAATACAGCAGCGCCACTTTTTCCACAGGCTCCTATGTTCTGGGAGCGCCGGAGTTTGTCCTCCGGGAAGATTACGATGTCTATCGGGAACAGATTGAGTCCAAGGGCGCCCTGGGCTACCGGGTGCTGGTCTTCGGCCTGTATCACGGAACTCCCACAGGAAAAGCTCTCACAGAGAAGGTTACGCCCCTGGGTCTGATCCTACTCTCCAACCCCATCCGCCAGGACGCTCCGGAAACCTTCCGGTACTTTGCGAAGCAGGGAGTGGAAATCAAGGTCATTTCCGGAGATAACCCTGTGACTGTATCCAATGTGGCCGCCCAGGCGGGCATCGCCCACGCGGAAAACTATGTGGACGCCTCCACCCTGAAGACACCTCAGGACATTGCGGACGCCGTTGTAAAATATACCGTCTTCGGCCGGGTAACTCCGGATCAGAAACGTCAGTTTGTAAAGGCTCTGAAGGCCGCCGGAAAAACCGTGGCCATGACCGGGGACGGAGTCAACGATGTGCTGGCCCTGAAAGACGCGGACTGTTCGGTGGCCATGGCTTCCGGAAGCGACGCCGCCGCTCAGGCTTCCCAGCTGGTACTTCTGGAATCTGATTTTGCCAGGATGCCCGATGTAGTTCTGGAGGGCCGCCAGGTGGTCAACAATCTGCAGCGCTCCGGCAGCCTGTTTCTGGTAAAAAACATTTTTTCTTTCCTGATGTCCATGTTCTCCATTATGTTTGCCATCAGCTATCCTCTGGAACCCTCCCAGATCTCGCTGATCAGCATGTTTACCATCGGCCTGCCCGGCTTCCTGCTGTCCCAGGTCCCCAATAAGGATCTGATCAAAGGACATTTTCTTACCAACGTCCTGCTGAAGGCTCTGCCCGCGGGACTGACCAACGCCATTGTAGTGGGCGCTCTGGTAATTTACGGCGATGTGTTTAACGTGAGCAACTATGATATCTCCACAGCCGCCACCATGCTGCTGGCCATCGTAGGTTTCATGATCCTGTATCAGATCAGCAAACCCATGGATCCCATGCGCTGGGGCATCTGGGGATTCTCTGTGGCCGGCTTTATCTTCTGCCTGGTCTTTTTAAAAGATCTGTTTGCCATCACCGGCATGTCATCCCGGTGCATCCTGCTGTTTGTGGTATTCTCGGTGGTAACAGAACCGCTGTTCCGGTATCTGACCCAGTTGGTGAAAAAATCCCGCAGCCTTTACCTGAAACTCAGGCACCGGCCGGAGGAATAAAAACAGACTCTCATAAAAAGGGGATGCGGCACTGTTTTGCCGCATCCCCCTCTCCTGTTCGCATAAATCAGAACAGAACCTGCAGCGGCAGGCGTCCCTCTTCCGGATGTTCGATGCCGTATTTTTCTTTGTTCAGATTATCAATGGATTTTACCAGTGAATCGTATACTCCCGGATACACAGATCCCGGTCCGCCCTGAGCGATACAGGGGATAAAGTACTTGTTTCCGCAGGCCTCACAGACACGGCGTACTACTGCGTCGCAGTTTTCATCGGTCCATCCCTCAAAATCTACCGCGCGGTTCTCAATGCCCCCCATGAAACTGATCTTTCCGCCGTATTTTTTCACCAGGCCGGGAAGATCGTTGGTTTCCATCATGCAGCCCTGCCATACGTCGATGCCCATCTCGATCATATCCGGAACCAGATTGGCGCCGTAGCTGTCGGAGTGATGGATCACCAGTTCTACGCCGTGCTCATGATAGTATTTATAGATTTCCTTGTAGGGCTCCAGCAGGAAATCTTCAAACATAGCCGGACTCATGAAACTGCTGTCCAGGCTGCCCCAGTCGTCATGATGGAACAGGGCGTCCGGATGCAGGTTGGAGCAGATGCCTTCTGCCAGTTCCAGCTCCCACTCGGTGAGATATTTCAGCAGGTCATGCATCGCGTCCTCGTTGGTGATATAGTACATCAGAGCTCTGGTAATCTCGCAGAGATGGTGAGTCTGCTCAAAGAGACCGGGGGCGACGAAAGCAGCCTTAAAGGCCTTGCTGCCGTCCACCGCGTCATACTGCTCCTTAATCTGATCCCACTGATCCTGGCTGAATTTCAGGGAGGGAGCGTGTACATAATCTCTCCAGTGCTCAATATCCTTCACTACGATCTTATCAGGGGTATGTACCGGAAAGGCTCCGGGCGTTCCCTCCGGGAATGAATTGGTCACTCCCCAGGCGTTTACTACATTTTCCTGACCTTTCTGCAGCAGGGGGCTGGCAAACATAAAGGGATGGAACATCAGATAGACCGCCTCGTACTGATTGACAATACGGTCCGGATTTCCGCCCCGGATCACTTCCAGCATGTTCTGTTTCGCAGTTAGCATCTTTGATTCCTCCATTCCCACTCTTTTTGTACAATTATATCACTCAAAAAGACTTCCTGTAATCACCTTTGTATATTCTTTACAGAAATTTAATGATATCAGGGACTGCGGGAACATGAATTGCGGAGCAGTCCGCATCTCTTTTTTAAGGGGTTTGGATCATCCTTGGGTAAGCTCAATTATAAAATTCAGGGGCATGTGTGGCTTGTTCAAGTCACACCTGCCCCTGTTTGGAACTATCTATTTTCTGACAGCCTCTTTTCTTCCAAAACTCTTACCTTATACAGGGTAAGCTCCGTGTTCTTTATCCCCCATTTTTTCATCCACTTTTGTTTTCTGAGCGTCACGGTACTTGAAGAAGTCCATGGCTACCTGGGGGAACAGAGCGTAGGTCAGCACATCCTCATCCTGCTCCTTGTACTGGGCCATCTCCTTCTCCAGAGTATCCAGCTCGTTGTCCAGCAGATCCGCGTAACGGCAGGTAATGGGTTCGGTATCGCCGATGACCTTTTTCTGCACCTCCGGATTGAAGGGTTTAACGGTAGCGCCGTATTTGCCGCTTAAAACATCCCGGGTCTCCTTGGTCACCATCTTGTAGCGCTCACCCATGAGCACGTTGAAGACTGCCTGGGTACCCACGATCTGGGAAGAAGGCGTTACCAGGGGGCATTCGCCCAGATCTTTTCTCACCCTGGGCACTTCTTCCAGAACTTCGTAATATTTGTCCTCCGCATGCTGCTCCTTCAGCTGGCTGGTCAGGTTAGAAAGCATGCCGCCGGGCACCTGATACAGCAGGGTCTTGATATTGACGCCCAGGTTCTTGGGATTCAGCAGGCCCTCTTCCAGACATTTGTCTCGGTAGGGACGGAAGTAATCCGCGATCTCCGCCAGCAGATTCTGATCGTATCCTGTATCATAGGGAGTACCCTTAAAGGTCTCCACCATAACCTCCGTTGCCGGCTGGGAGGTACCCATGGCGAAGGGAGAAATGGCGCAGTCAATAATATCCACTCCGGCCTCCACCGCTTTCAGATAAGTCATGGAAGCTACGCCGGATGTATAGTGGGTGTGAAGTTCAATGGGAAGTTTTGTAGCTTCCTTCAGCGCTTTTACCAGCTCTGTGGCTTTGTAGGGCAGAAGCAGTCCGGCCATATCCTTGATACAGATAGAATCCGCTCCCATCTCCTCGATTTTTCTGGCCATATCCGTCCAGTATTCCAGGGTGTAGGCGTCTCCCAAGGTATAGGAAAGCGCTACCTGGGCGTGGGCTTTTTCCTTATTGGCCGCTTTGACCGCCGTCTGCAGATTTCTCAGATCGTTCATGCAGTCAAAGATACGGATGATATCGATGCCGTTGGCCGCGGATTTCTGCACGAAATAGGCAACCACATCATCGGCGTAGGGACGGTATCCCAGGATATTCTGTCCGCGGAACAGCATCTGCAGTTTAGTGTGCTTAAATCCGTCTCTCAGCTTTCTCAGTCTCTCCCAGGGATCTTCGTGGAGGAAGCGCAGAGAAGCGTCAAAAGTAGCTCCTCCCCAGCACTCCACCGCGTGGTATCCCACCTGATCCATTTTATCTACAATGGGGAGCATTTCCTCGGTGGGCATTCTGGTGGCGATGAGAGACTGGTGGGCGTCACGCAGAATGGTCTCCATAATTTTTACAGGTTTCTTTTCTATTTCAGCCATTTTTATCCTCCTGTTTTGAAATCCGGCCGCATGGTCTGCAGCCCTGTCTGTATCAGACTCCGAATATTGCCATAAAGGCTCCCGCGGCCACGGCGGTTCCGATGACGCCGGCCACATTTGGCCCCATGGCATGCATCAGCAGGAAGTTTGTGGGGTCGGCCTCCGCTCCCACTTTCTGGGAAACTCTGGCCGCCATAGGCACAGCCGAAACGCCTGCCGACCCGATGAGGGGATTGATCTTGCCCCCTGACAGCCTGCACAAGAGTTTGCCCAATAGGACACCTCCCGCTGTTCCGAATATAAAGGCGATAAGTCCCAGGGCGACGATCTTCAGAGTCGTTACGTTCAGGAAGGCTTCCGCGCTGGTGGTAGCTCCTACAGAGGTGCCCAGCAGGATGACTACAATGTACATCAGAGCATTGGAAGCTGTCTCCGTCAGCTGTTTTACCACTCCGCTCTCCCGGAACAGGTTGCCCAGCATCAGCATGCCTACCAGGGGTGCCGTAGAGGGAAGGATCAGGCAGACTACCACGGTGATGATAATGGGGAAGAGGATCTTCTCCAGTTTCGATACCGGCCGCAGCTGCTCCATCTTGATCTTCCGCTCTTTCTCTGTGGTCAGAAGCTTCATGACTGGGGGCTGGATAATGGGTACCAGGGACATATAAGAGTAAGCCGCCACGGCGATGGGTCCCATAAGATCCGTCTGTCCCAGCTTTCCGCAGAGGAAAATGGAGGTAGGTCCGTCAGCTCCTCCGATGATGGAGATGGCTGCCGCTGCCTTTCCGCCGAATCCCAGCAGGATAGCCAGGAAGTAGGCCACATAGATCCCCAGCTGCGCCGCCGCTCCCATGATAAAGCTGATGGGATTTGCGATCAGGGGACCGAAGTCCGTCATGGCGCCTACTCCCATAAAGATCAGGGAGGGGAAAACGCTCCACTCGTCCAGCTTAAAGAAGTAGTAGAGAAGGCCTCCCGCCTGTTCCACCCCCGCGGCGTCCACATAAGGCTCCGCCATAATGCTGGGATAAATGTTGACCAGCAGCATGCCGAACGCGATGGGGATCAGCAGCAGTGGTTCAAATCCCTTTTTGATAGCCAGATAAAGGAATCCGAAGGCTACCAGGATCATAATATAGTTGCCCCACGTCAGATTGAAAAATGCAGTTTGGTGCACCAGGTTAGATAAAGTCTCTAACATTCATATTACCTCCGGTTCTGTTTTCTCAAGCAACGGTTAGTTCATAGTAGCCAGCACGTCACCGGATTCCACCGCGTCTCCCGCGGCTACATTGATACTGGCAATGGTTCCGTCCTGAGGAGCCACTACCGGAATTTCCATCTTCATAGCTTCCAGCACAACCACTGAGTCTCCCGCTTTCACAGCCTGTCCCGGCTTTGCCTCAATTTTGCAGATCTTTCCGGGCACGGAAGCAGTGATTTCCACAGCGCCCGCGGCGCCTCCCAGGGGAGCGGCCGGAGCCGGATTCTGAGCCGGAGCGGGCGCGGGAGCCGGGGCGGGAGCCGGAGCGGGTGCCGCAGCCGCGGGGGCAGGGGCGGGCATCGGGGCCTGCGCCGGCGCGCCTGTTCCAGTTCCCTCCTCAACAGTCACATGATATACATTGCCATTGACAGTAATGGTATAATTTTTCATTGTTTTATCCTCCTAAACTCGTTTCCAGTTTTTATTTCTCACTTTTCTCACAGACCGCACCACATAGCCGTCTCCGGAAGGCTGCTCCTCCTCCGCCGCCGCGATAGCGGTAGCCAGCACAATCGCCAGTTCAATATCATCCGCGGGGACAGGAACAGATGCTGCCGGGGCCGGAACTGCCCCAGGGGCCTCCCGGACCGGGGATTTCGGCACCGCGTTGGGGGACGCTGACGGTTTTTGTCCCGCGTCCTTCTGTTTCCCACGATACTCCGGATTCACGTACCGGATCAGGTAGATGACGCCGCAGAGGAAAAAGAGAATTACAAATACAATAATCAGTCCTGTGACGGTATTGATCCCCGCGTCCTCCAGTGACTTGGCCAGAGGGTACTCCACATTGATAACAAAGTTGCTGGGATAGTAATTGTCCGATGTGAAAGACATTACAACTTCCCCGCTGTACCGTTCAAATTCCACCGGGGTGGTACACTGCACCATACCGGTATCCTCCTGAAGTTCCACAGAAGTTTCTCCCAGACTGACAACGTCTCCTGTCTCGTCCCTGACATCCCTCCAGGCGTCTACGGCCACCTCATAAAATCCGCCGGATTCCCGGATCTGATCATAGCTTTCTTCCGGAAGGTTGAAAAAATCACCCACGCCCCCCGGCATCAGAAACATCTGTACCTCGTTCTGGAGCTGAGCCGCAACGTTTTCCGAAAGCTCCGCCGCCTGGACGGGCACTGCCGTTAGGAGGCTCAGGAGACAGGCCAGAGCCAGAAAAATTCCGGTCCACCTTTTCTTAAATTTTTTCATCTACGCCACCTCGCTTAAACAGTTCCATGCTTTTTGTCCGGACGGCTCTCTCTCTTGGAAAACAGCATCTCCAGGGCGCCGATCAGATATTTTCTGGTGTTTTCCGGCTCGAACACCGTATCTACATAGCCTCTTCTCACCGCTGCCTCCAGGCTGTTCTGCAGCCTGTCGTATTCCTGTCCCTTCTCGCGGATCACTTCGCTTCCCTGATCCCCGTAAAGGATTTTGGCGGCAGATTTGGAATCCATCATGCCCACTTTGGCCTCCGGCCAGGCATAGACCAGATCCGCTCCGATAGCCTTGCTGTTCATGGCCAGGGCGGCCGTTCCGTAAGCGTATCCGGTAATGACATTCACTTTTGGGGTGGTGGCGTTGGCAAAGGCGTACACCATTTTTGCCGCCGCTTTGGCCATATTGGCCTCGGAGCACTTGGTGGCTTTATAATTCTTCACATTGGTGAAGGAAACCACCGGAATGGAGAACGCGTCGCAGAATTCAATGAATTCCGCTGCCTTTCTGGCTCCTCTGGCGCTGAGAACCCCGTCATACTTCTCAGACTCATTTCCCTGGGCGTCATAAAGCACAGAGCGGTTGGCCACTGCTCCTACTGTGCTTCCGCCCAGCTGGATCAGAGCTGTCACCATATCTTTTCCATAATCCGGCTTGACCTCAAAATAGATCTGGCTGTCGCTGATCCGCGGAAGCATCAGGGCCGGATCGCTGACGCAGGACGCCAGATCCGGAATCACCCGGTTCAGATCATCGCCGCACTCCGCGTAGGACATATCGTCCTCATTATTGGCGGGAAGCAGTGTAAACAGCCGGCGCATCTGGGCCAGAACCTGTTCCTCGCTGCCGGCAAAATCCACCAGTCCTGCCTCCTCCGCCTGGAAAGCGGCAGAAGCGGTATCACATTTGGAATCTATGTTTCCCGCCAGAGCATTGGGAGAATTGACAAACAGTTTTCCCTCCTCTTCCATAAGGGTAAAATCTGTCAGGGCGGGAATCAGCGCCATGCCGCCGCCGCACATGCCGAAGATTCCGGTGATCTGGGGGATCACTCCGGAAGCCTCCGTCTGGGCCAGATAGATCTGCCCGAATCCGTGAAGGGCATCGGCTGCTTCCTCCAGACGCAGGCCCGCGCAGTCCAGAAGACCGATGACCGGAGCCCCCGTCTTCATGGCCAGTTTATAAAGGTTCACAATTTTGCCGGCGTGCATCTCTCCCATGCTGCCCCCCAGCACAGAGGCGTCCTGGCTGTACACGTACACCAGCCCTCCGTCGATCACACCGTATCCGGTGATGACTCCGTCAGAAGGCGTCGGTTTCTGTGTCAGGTTGAAATCGGTGCTGCGGGCTGTGACTCCCGCTCCGATCTCAACAAAGCTGCCTCCGTCAAGCAGGGCCTGGATTCTCTGCCGTGCCCGGCTTCCTGTCTCGTTGCTCATTCTTTTGACCTCCATATCTGTATGATGTTGAGGTCAAATTAAAATTTGACCTCTTGACACCGCGGATTGCTCCTCGCTTCGCGCTCTCACAATCCTAAAACACCTCAAATCCGCACATTTTTCTGCAAAAAATGGCTCCTTTTCGGTGTTTTGCGGGTCAAGTCGATATGTTTTTTCATGCAGGCATGAAAAGCATATCTATTTGACCCCGGTGTCATCTGCATATAATTAAAACCTCCCTTTCCGGATCCGGGAAAAGCATCCTTCTGCCGGAGCATTTCCCGCAAACCCGAAAAAAGGAGGTTTTCTAGTGATTCAGAGTTCTGTTTCCAGTATGCCCTTTTTCCGGCACACCATTCTTCTGATTAGTAAAGACGGATGTGAACCGGAATTCCGTTTTCGCAGATATTTCTGCACTCGCCCTGAATCAGGGGTTTCAGGTAGGCAATCATCTCATCGGTTACATCATGACCGTCGGGAGTGATCCACGCGTCCGGCACCTTCTTTTCCGCGTTAGCCGCGTCTTTTACCGGAATGGTCTCAAAGGTTACCGTATAGGGATCGTCGCTCTTGCGGATCACCGCGGCCATCTGACCGCTCTGGCCTTCCAGGGCACTCTGGCATGCCTTCATGCCCAGCATTCTGGACTCGGAAATATCTGTGGCGCTGGCAATGTGGGCCGCGCAGCGCTGCATCAGGCTCAGCTCAATGGAACGCACCTTGCAGCCGATCCGGTCCTGGACGATCTGCTCCAGTACCTTGGCGGAACCGGAGATATAGGCGTGTCCGAAATTGTCCAGTGCCTTGGTCTGCACCTGCTCGGATACATAATGTCCCTCCGCGTCCTTGATTCCTTCGCTGATGGCTACCAGCACGCTGTCCTGGGTCTTCAGCTTCTCTTCCACAACCTTCAGGAAGTCCTCTGTATCAAAAGGTTTCTCGCAGAGATAAATGAGATCCGGGCCATTTCCGCCGTTCAGTCTGGCCAGGGCGCTGGACGCGGTAAGCCATCCCGCGTTTCTTCCCATAACCTCTACGATGGTTACACACTTGGTTGTATATACATGGCAGTCTCTCTCCAGCTCGGCAAAGGTAGCCGCAATGTATTTGGCCGCGGAGCCAAAGCCCGGGCAGTGGTCCGTGCCCATCAGGTCATTGTCAATGGTCTTGGGAGCGCCCATGACGGCAATTCCCTCAATGCCTTCCTCAGCAATGTAAGCGGACAGCTTGTCCACAGTATCCATGGAATCATTTCCGCCGGTATAGATAAAGTAGGCGATCTCTCTCTTTTTCAGAACCTCTACGATCTGCTTTAACTGCTCTCTCTCCCGGATTTTCAGACGGCAGGAGCCCAGCGCCGCCGCCGGGGTCTGCGCCAGCAGATCCAGCTTCTCCGCGCTGTCCAGCTTCTCCCGCAGATCCACAAAACGCTCTGCCAGAACGCCCTCGATTCCATTTACCGCCCCGTAGATATGATCCACTTTGCCGGAACTTAAAGCGCATGCCACAACTCCCGCCACGGTAGCGTTAATTGCTGCTGTAGGGCCTCCGGACTGAGCTACCAGTAAATTTTTCATGAATGAACACCTCCTGATACTGTTCTCTTGTATTTTCCGCCCTTTTGGGCTTATGTAGTCACCAGGCGCTTCTTTTTTCTCCGCCAAGTTACCCATGATAGCCATTATATCACAAAAAAGGAAAGCTGTCCAAACCTTTGGCACAGCTTTCCAATTTTCTTTCAGCTTTCCCGGCATCCGTACCAGTTCCAGAGCCGTCCCAGACACCAGAAATAATCTGCCCGCTCCACGGCGGAAACCGCGTACAGGGGATATTCCGCCAGTATCTGCCCCTGGAGGCAGTAAGATACTTTTCCCACCTGTTCCCCCTCTTTCACCGGAGCCTGAAGGGATTCCGGCAGATCATAGCGGACCTCCACCGTCTCCTCTTTTCCCAGCAGCAGCGGGAGACTTCTCTCTTCCTCCGGCAGATTCAGATCCGCTGTCACATAAGCGGCGCCCTGCCCGGGAAATTCCGGGTACCTGCCGTCTTCCACCGGGATCTCCTTTCCCCGGAAGGCTGTGTCAAAGACATCCCGCGCCTGGTAATTCTCAAATCCGTACTCCATCAGCGTCCGGGTATCCGCCCATTTGTAGGAACGATTGTCCGGCCAGCCGCAGGCCAGAAGGGAAACGATCAGGCATCTGTCTCCCTGCTCCACTGCCCCCACATAGCAGTAGCCTGCCTGGTTGGTAAAACCGGTTTTACCGGAAAGAGCCCCCTCCATCATGTTCAGAAAAGCATTATGATTGACACAGTCATAGATGGTCTGCTGGTCCGCGTCCCAGAAACTGTAAGAACTGGTTCTGGTGATCTCCAGAAAACGGTCCGCCTTCGGCGAAAGCCGGATGCAGTACCGCATGATCCTGGCAAGATCCGCGGCTGTGGTGTGATGGGCGCCGCCCGCGTCGCTGCTGTCCAGCCCGTTGGGCGTAACAAAATGGGTATCCCTGCATCCCAGCTCCTCCGCTTTCTGATTCATCCGCTCCGCGAAAGCCTCCACGGAGCCTGATACCTGTTCCGCGATCATCACGGCGGCGTCATTGTAGGATTCCAGCATCAGAGCGTAGAGAAGATCCTGAAGGTAAAATTTCTGGCCTTCCCGGACCCCCAGCCGCACTTCCGGCTGGGAAGCGGCCTCTTGGGAGGCCGCGGTCACTGTCTTTTCCGGATCCGGAATTTCCTCCAGCGCCAGGATACAGGTCATGATCTTGGTAGTGCTGGCCATGGGCAGGGGCTCCTCCTCCGCTTTTCCGTACAGCACCCTTCCGGAAGCCGCGTCCATCAGGCAGGCGGATGCCGCATGGAGCCTGCTTTCCGGAAGTTCTTCCTCCGCCATAACGCTCAAAGGGCTTCTTAGAAACACCGTCAGGCACAAAACCAGGTACAGGATTTTTTTCATACAGGCAGTTGTCCTTCCTTTCCGTCATTTCCTTTCTCCTGTAGTATATGGAACATCTGCCTTTTTCATACGCCTGCCGGGAATCACACTTCCACCTTGACTCCTGCTTCCGCTTCCGCCTCCTCCTTAAAATCCTCCAGCAGCACCGGACTGATTTCCGGAAGGTTTTCTCTGGAGTCAATTCCGAAATCCCTCAGAAATTCCTCCGTAGTGCCAAACAGCAGCGGCCTTCCCGGAGCGTCCAGCCTGCCCAGTTCCTGAACCAGACCGTATTCAATCAGCTTATTTACCGCATGGTCGCTTTTTACACCCCGGATCTTTTCAATTTCCGCTTTGGTCACCGGCTGCCGGTAAGCGATAATGGCCAGGGTTTCCATCATTACGTCTGTGAGAGCGGCTTTTTTCGGCTGGCTTAAAATCGCGGTAAGGCAGCTGTAAAACTCTTTTTTGGTGCAGAGCTGGTAGCTGTCCTCCAGCTCAATAAGACAGATCCCCCTGTCCTCCCGGCTGCAGCGTGTCTGGTACTGCTCCAGGATTTTCTTTGTCTCCTCGGGCGTTTTTCCGATAGCAGCGGCAATTTTCTTCAGTTCCACTGCCCCGCCCATGGCAAAGAGAATGGCCTCCACGGCTCCCTGCAGTTTTTCATCTTCCATCTGTATCCACCTCTTCTGTATAAGGTACTACTACCGTGTCCGCGTCCTCCAGGGATTCGATCTGGATCTCGCCGAAAATTTCCTGCTGGCAGATGCGTATCTTGCCTGTCTTCATCAGCTCCAGAACCGCCAGAAAGGTTACCACCAGCTGTATCCGGCTTTTCTGCCCCTCCAGAAGATTCCGAAAAGAAAACTTCCGTCTTTCCACCGCGTACCGCTCCACAAAGGTCATTTTGTCGGGAAGAGAGACCTCCTCTTTCTCAATATGGCCGAAACGGCTCCGGATGGGATCAATCTTGTCTTCCTGCCTCCGCAGGACTTCTCTGAAAATCTGATGCAGCTTCTCCAGGGTCACATCCTGCAGAAGCCCTGTGGTATCCACCGGGGGACGGTACGCCAGAACGCTCTCCGGAAGATCCGGCTTCCGAAAAAAAGACTGTCCTGCCTCTTCCATTTTTTCCCTCAGTTCCCCGGATATGTATTTGTATTTTTTGTACTCCAGAAGCTGTGTCACCAGTTCCTCTCTGGGATCCTCCTCCTGGCCTTCCTCATTGACCTCCCTGGGCAGCAGCATTCTGCATTTGATATCAATCAAGGTGGCCGCCATTACCATGAATTCACTGGTCACATTCATGTCCTCATGGTTCATTTGCCGGATGTACTCCAGATACTGATCCGTGACTTCCGCGATAGGGATATCATAAATATCTATTTTATTTTTATCAATGAGATGCAGCAGCAAATCCAGAGGCCCTTCAAATACCGGCAGCTTTACCGGAATCGCCATGGTCAAACTCCTCCTATACCGTAAAGATCACCAGTTCTCTGGGATTATGGATCCGTACCGGAATGGTGTGCTCCCCGATGCCGGCTCCCACAATTCCCCAGCAATTTTCTCCCCCGAACAGACCCCGGGCTTCCCGGGGAAAGATCCGGAAATCCGGGCTGATCAGCCCTCTGTGTTTTCCAAGTCCCAGAACGCCTCCGTGATAATGTCCGCAAAGCGTCACGTTTCCTCCCCATTTCAGATACGTTTCCAGATACAGGGGGTTATGGGCAAGGAGAATGGAAACAGCCTCCCGGTCCGGCAAACCAATCTGTTTCTGAATCTGCTCCAGGGAAAGGGGACGGCGCTGAAACCGCTGGTAATATTCTCTGGAAATGCTCAGTCCGCAGCAGAGAACCCTGCGGCCCTTCAGCACCATCTCCCGCCGCTGGTTATCAAGAAGGATCACACCGCAGGCCTTCAGCCCGGACCGGTATCTTTCATACAGAGCGCCGTATACCTCCGGATAGATTTTGGCCCGATATTCGTGATTTCCCATGGCATGGATCACCGGCCAGCGTTTTCGCAGCTGTTCCATAAGTCTCAGGGCCGTATCCGGCGTCTGCCCCGGTTTTCCCACGATCATATCGCCGCCGCAGAGCACCGCGTCCGGATTTTCTTTTTCCATGGCTTTCAGCAGCAGACTGTTCTGCTCTCCGTTCTCCACGCTGTGAAGATCCGTAAGAAAAGCGAACCTCAGAGACGCCGCCCCCGGTCCGCTTTTTTGATTTTTTCGTAACTCATAGGTTCTGACCACAAATTTTTTCATGGACCTATCTTACTATATTTTCCCCGGGCGCGCAACCATTTTCCCCTCAGCGGATGCCCTCTGCCGCTTCTTTTTTCAGCAGATCCATCACTTCCCGGAACGGTTTTCCGGTCTTCTCCGCCAGTTCTGCGGCGTCCTCATATTCCGGATAGGCAAAAGTCTGATCCAGATGGCGGCAGTATTTGATCCGCACCGGTCCCAGACTGCTCTCAAAAAGACAGATTTCCCTGGGCAGCACTCTTCTGGCCTGCCGGTACCTGCGGAAACCGATAGAAGTGGTTTCCCGGAAAATCAGATTTTCCAGGGCTTCCCTGTGCTCCTCGTCGCAGATTGCCTGCAGAAGAAAGGCCGGCCGGCTCTTTTTCATTCCAATAGGAATGCAGCAGGCATCTTTTGCCCCGGCCCGAAGCAGATGTTCCAGGCAGTATCCCAGTTCCTCTCCTGTGGAATCATCCACATTGGTTTCCAGAACCCAGACGTCCTCCGTCTCTGCCGGCTCCCCGGTTTCCTCCTCCAGCAGAAGGGCCCGGAGGATGTTGGCATGGGGAAATTCCTTTTTCCCGGCGCCGATGCCGATTCCCACTATTTTTCTCCCCTGAAGAGGATCTTCTTCCCGATGTCCCAGAGCTGCCAGAATCGCGGCGCCGGTGGGCGTCACCATCTCTCCCCGGGTTTCTGTGAGATGCAGCCTCAGGCCGTGGGCCGCTGACAGTTCCAGCACCGCCGGCACCGGCACCGGCATCAGGCCGTGCTGGCATCGGACATGGCCTCTTCCCTCATAAAGCTCCGAGTAAAAGAGCTTTTGAATTCCCAGATCTTCCAGACAGACGGCGGTTCCCACAATATCCACAATGGAGTCCACCGCTCCCACCTCGTGGAAGGCCACATCCTCCGGGGATTTTCCGTGTACCTTTCCCTCCGCCTCCGCCAGAACCGTAAATATTTTAAGAGCTGTTTCCTTTACTGTTTCGGAGAGCTCCGAACCCAGAAGAATCTCCCGGATCTCTTTCATGGTCCGGTGGTGATGGGAATGGGAATGGGTATGTTCTTCCTGTTCTGCAAGAATCACATCAAAATCAAAGGCGTCGATCCCTCTGACCTTTCTTCTGCCAAACCGCAGCTCATACCCCTCTGCGGGCAGCTTCTTCAGTTCTTCCCGCAGATGCCCGGCGTCCGCCCCCAGATCCAGCAGAGCTCCCACCGTCATATCCCCGCTGATGCCCGAATAGCATTCCAGATACAAAATTTTTTCTTTCATCGCATTATCCTTCTCTCTGTCTGTGTTCTCCTCCCGGCGCGAGGAATATATCCCAGGCCCTCTTCAGGCAGTCCCCGTACCCCGCTTTTTCCGCGTCGGCCCCATAGACAATGGCTACGCTTCCCAGTTCTTCTCCTTCCAGCGTATAGACGGCCCTGCCCGCGTTTTCTCCTTTCCGCACCGGCGCCTTTACAGAATCCTTTACTTCGATGGTTTTTTTCACAGCGGACAGATCTCTGCCCTCCCGTTCCAGAAACCGGAATTCTTCCTCATACTCCAGGGGAACTGTCTTTACCGTTGACCCGTCAACCGGCGCCGGCTCCAGCGGTTCCTGATTTTCATCTACATACAGCTGACAGCTTCCGAATCCGTAATCCAGCATGGCGGAGGCATCCTGGAACCGCACTTTATGATCCGGCGCTCCCATGACCACAGCGATCAGTGTCATACCGTTCCGCTCCGCCACGGCGCTGACACAGTATTTCGCCGCGTCCGTGCTTCCGGTTTTCAGGCCCAGGCAGCCTTCATAACCGCGGATCAGCTTATTGGTATTGGAAAGGGTAAAGGGCTTGGAACCCTGGCGGGTTACATGGGTAATATCCTCCATCCAGATAGAGGAATACTGAAGAATCTTTGGATACCGCCGGATCAGTTCCCGGGACATAATCGCCACATCCCTGGCTGTGGTATAATGCCCCGCGGAATCTGTAAGGCCGCAGCAGTCCTCAAAACGGGTGCCCGCCATCTGCAGCCCGGCCGCCCGTTCATTCATACGTTCCACAAAATCCCCTTCACTTCCCGCTATGTACTCCGCCATGGCCACAGAAGCATCGTTGCCGGAGGCGATGACAATGCATTTGATCAGCGTCTCCACGGTCTGCTGCTCCCCTTCCTCCAGAAAGACCTGGGACCCGCCCATACTTTTGGCGTACGCGCTGGTAGTCACCGGATCCTCCAGATGAATGGCTCCCTCCTCCAGCGCGTCAAAGATCAGGATCAGTGTCATGATCTTGGTAATGCTGGCCGGACTTCTCTGCTCGTCTGCATTTTTCTCGTACAGGATCTCCCCGGTGCTCATCTCCATAAGCACGGCGCCGGGAGCGGAAATTTCCGGCTCCGCGTATACCTTCCAGGGACAGAGCGCAGGCGCCAGAAACGACAGTATCAGCAGGACACAGAAAATTTTTTTCATAGTCCCTCCCTCTCATCTATTCTGCTACCAGTCTATGAGAAAGGGGAATTGGTTATGCGGCTTTTACAGTGTCGGCGCGATCAGCCTTAAAATTGCCTGGAATCCCCTGACCGCTATATTCCGGTTCCGGCAGAAATCCAGATCGATTTCCCGGGAAATCTCAAAGGTATTCAGAGCATCCTGCTTCACCTGCATGACGGACGCTGTTTTGTACATCCAGCAGCCGCATTCAAAGTGAAGGTACAGGCTTCTGTAATCCAGATTGATGGAACCTACCACCGCCACCTCATCGTCCGACACAAAGCTTTTGGAATGGATAAATCCGGGAGTATATTGGTAAATACGCACCCCCGCCTCCAAAAGCTGCTCGTAGTAGGACTGGGACAGCAGGAAAACCATTTTTTTATCCGGAATGCCCGGCGTTACGATCCGCACATCCACCCCCTTGCGGGAGGCGGTGCACAGCTCCGTCATGATCTCGTTGTCCAGCACCAGGTAGGGAGTGAAAATATATACATATTTTTTCGCGTTGCTGATAATATTGCGGTACACATTCTCCCCTACCGTCTCGTCGTCCAGAGGAGAATCCCCGTAGGGCTGCACGAAGCCGTCGCTGGGAAATGTTTCCAGATAATACTGGTTGGGACGGTACAGGGAAGAAATATCGCAGGGCAGGCCGGTAATCACCGACCACATTTTCAGAAACATAACCGTAAAACTCCAGACCGCTTCCCCGTGAAGATAGATTCCTGAATCCTTCCAATGGCCGAAACGCTCCCACTGGTTAATATACTCATCCGAAAGATTGATTCCGCCGGTAAAAGCGGTATGTCCGTCAATGACTGTAATTTTCCTGTGGTCTCTGTTATTCTGGATTATATTCAGCACCGGACGGAAGGGATTGAAGGCCGCGCATTTAATCCCGTAAGACTGAAGCACCTTATAATATTTGGGGGGCAGAGTGGTAACACAGATCATGCCGTCGTAGATGATTCTTACATCCACACCCTCCTTTACCTTCTCCTTCAGGATCTCCAGCACTGTATTCCACATATATCCCGGACTGATAATAAAAAACTCCAGGAAAATATAATGTTTCGCCTTTTTCAGCTCTTCCACGTATTTGGCGAACCAGTCCTCCCCCACTGAAAAATATTCCGTCACAGTGTGTTCATAGGCCGGGGCTTTCGCCATCCGTTCCAGATACCGGGACTGGTTGGAGATGCCCAGGTCCTCCTGGTCCATATGTTTCCGCACTTCCGGGTCTTCCTCCAGCACATCCCCCATTTCCGTCTCTATTTTTTTCATTTCCTTCTGAAACAATTTCGCCACCCGGGATTTTCCGGCCGAAAAATACATGACGATTCCCACCAGGGGCAGGGCAAGGATCAGGCTGGTCCAGATCAGCTTATATCCCGGGTTGATGCGGCTGTTGGTGAGCCACAGCACCGTCACCACCGCCACGATCCACATGATCACATTGGCAAGGAGATAGCGGCTGGTCAGGTACCAGTAGATCAGGAAATAAAACATGAACTGAATGAACAGAGCGATTACCGTCAGGGTAATCCGGTTTGAGATAAACTTCAGAAACTTTTTAAATGTGCCAAAAATCATTTTCTGCCTTCCTCTTACGTGTTAATCAGATATCTCAGCTTTTCTGCTATATAGTACAAAAAAGCCCTGACGCGCGTCAAGGCTTTTTTGCTGCACAATTAATTATATTTACGTTTTCTGGCCGCTTCGGATTTTTTCTTACGACGAACACTGGGTTTCTCGTAATGCTCTCTCTTGCGGATCTCCTGCTGGATACCGGCCTTTGCGCAGCTGCGTTTGAATCTGCGTAAGGCGCTGTCCAGAGTCTCGTTCTCTTTAACGATCACATTTGACATATTCTCACACCTAACCTCCCTCCAGTTGTAGATTGTGCTTAAATACAACTGTACGGGTATTTTTTTGCACTGGTTTTATTATAGCAGATTTTTGCTGTTCGTCAACCAATTTTATACATTTTCTGAAAGAATTACAGCTGTCCTCCCAGGATCTCCGGCACTTTGGCAATGGCTTCCGGGATCTTGTCCGGATTTTTTCCTCCGGCCTGGGCCATATTGGGCCGTCCGCCGCCGCCGCCGCCCACAATGGCCGCCGCCGCTTTCACCAGGTTGCCTGCGTGAGCGCCTTTTTTCTGGGCCTCCTCGGTGACCATGGCGATCAGGTTCACCTTGCCTTCCTTGGCGGAGGCCAGGACCACCACGCCCTGTCCCAGTTTCTCTTTCAGGCTGTCCCCCAGTTCCCGCAGACCGTTCATATCCACCTCCGGCACCGCGGCGGCCAGGAGCTTCACGCCTTTTACTTCTGTTACCTGATCCATGACGTCTCCCAGGGACTCCTGGGCCATCTTGCTCTTCAGGGACTCATTCTCGCTGTGAAGAGCTTTCACCTCCGCCTGGAGATGGGTGATCTTCTCCCGGATGCCGGCGGCGTTGGTCTTCAGCAGGGCGGCGATCTCCTGCAGCTCTTCCTCTTCTTTCTTATAGTAATCGATGACCGCCTGGCCGGTGAGGGCCTCGATCCGGCGCACCCCGGCGGCTACTCCCGCCTCGGACAGGATCTTAAAGAGGGTGATCTCCCCGGTGGCTTTTACGTGAGTTCCGCCGCAGAGTTCCCGGGAGAAATCTCCCATGGATACCACCCGGACCTCATCCCCGTATTTTTCGCCGAAGAGAGCCATGGCTCCCGTCTTCTTGGCGTCCTCCAGGGACATGATGTCGGTCCGCACCGGCAAATTCTCCCGGATCTTTTCATTGACCAGGGTTTCCACCTTCTGGATTTCTTCCTGGGTCATGGCCTGGAAATGGGCAAAGTCAAAACGCAGCCTGCCGGGAGTCACCAGGGATCCCTTCTGTTCTACATGAGTGCCAAGCACCGTCTTCAGGGCCTTCTGCAGCAGATGGGTGGCGCTGTGGTTTTTCTCTGTATCCAGTCTGGAAGCCTTGTCTACTTCCAGCTCCACCTTCTCCCCGGCGGAGATCATGCCGGACTTCATCACGCCCACATGGCCGTAGCGGCCGCCCCGAAGATGAATGGTATCCTGGACTTCAAAAAGACCGTTGGCGCCCCGAATCACGCCGGTATCTCCCTCCTGGCCGCCCATGGTGGCGTAGAAAGGCGTCTCCTGTACCAGGATGGTGCCTTTTTCTCCTTCCATAAGGGAATCCTTCAGCTCCGTCTCCCCGGTGAGCACTGTCACGGGAGACTCCCAGGTCAGATGGTCATAGCCCACAAAGCTGGTGGTGACGGAGGGATCGATGAGGTCATAGACCGTGGCGTCGGCACCCATGTAATTGGAGGTCTCCCTGGCGTTTCTGGCCCGCTCCTGCTGCTCCTTCATGGAAGCGGCAAAGCCCTCCTCGTCGATGGCGTACCCCTTCTCCTGGAGGATCTCCCGGGTCAGATCCATGGGGAAACCGTAGGTATCGTAAAGGCGGAAAGCATCCTGTCCGGAAAGGATCTTCTCCCCGGAGGCAGCCATCTTCTCCTCCAGGTCAGACAGGATCCGAAGTCCCTGGTCGATGGTCTTGTTAAACTGCTTTTCCTCATTGTTCAGCACGTTGAAGATAAATTCCTTCTTCTCCTCCAGCTCCGGGTAGCCGTCTTTGCTTCCCTGGATCACGGAAGCGGACAGTTCGGAGAGGAATATCCGGTCAATGCCCAGAAGCCTTCCATGGCGGGCCGCCCGGCGGATCAGACGGCGGAGCACATAGCCCCGGCCCTCGTTGGTGGGCATGATGCCGTCGGAAATCATAAAGGTGGCGGAACGGATGTGGTCCGTGATAAGGCGGATGGACACATCGTCCTGATGGTCTTTGTGGTACTCTTTGCCGGCGATCTCACAGACTTTGTTCCGCAGAGCCTGGATGGTATCCACATCGAAGATAGAATCCACATCCTGCACTACCACCGCCAGACGCTCCAGGCCCATGCCGGTGTCGATGTTCTTCTGATCCAGCTCTGTATAGTGGCCCTGACCGTCGTTGTCAAACTGGGTAAACACGTTGTTCCAGACTTCCATGTAGCGGTCGCAGTCGCAGCCCACGGTGCAGTCCGGTTTCCCGCAGCCGTACTTTTCTCCCCGGTCATAATAGATCTCGGAGCAGGGGCCGCAGGGGCCGCTTCCGTGTTCCCAGAAATTGTCTTCTTTCCCGAATTTAAAGATTCTCTCCGGGGCAATGCCGATCTCCTCGTTCCAGATCTTATAGGCCTCGTCGTCCTCCAGATAGACGGAGGGATACAGCCGGTCCGCCGGCAGCCCTACCACCTCTGTCAGGAACTCCCAGGACCAGTGGATAGCCTCTCTCTTGAAATAATCTCCGAAGGAGAAGTTGCCCAGCATCTCAAAAAAAGTGCCGTGGCGGGCGGTTTTGCCCACGTTCTCAATATCGCCGGTGCGGATGCACTTCTGACAGGTGGTGACCCTTCTTCTGGGAGGGATCTCCGCTCCGGTAAAATAGGGCTTTAAGGGAGCCATTCCGGAGTTAATCAGCAGCAGACTTTTATCGTTCTGCGGGATCAGAGAAAAACTCTTCATTGCCAGATGTCCCTTGCTCTCAAAAAACTCCAGGAACATCCGCCGCAGTTCATTGACGCCATATTTTTTCATGACTTGTTCCTCCTAACCATGGTTGCCGCAGGGAAGCGCGGCCATACGTTCTATCATAGCACAAAACCCTTATTTCAGGCAAATTTTTTTGAAATTCTTCTTTCCCTTCTTCAGGACCAGACCCTTTTCGCCGATGTCTTCTTTTTTCACCAGATACTTAAAGTCTGTGATCTTTTCTCCCTCCAGGGAAACTCCGCCCTGCTGGATGGCTCTGCGGGCCTCGGAGCGGGTGGCGGAAAGCTCCGCCTTTACCAGCAGGCTGATCAGATCAATGGCATCCTCCTGGAAATCCTCCTCCTCCAGTTCGGTGGTGGGCATATTTTCAGAATCCCCGCCTCCGGCAAAAAAGGCTTTGGCTCCGGCTTCCGCCTTTTTGGCCTCGTCCTCTCCGTGGACCAGACCGGTGAGCTCCCGGGCCAGGATCTCCTTGGCCCGGTTCAGCTGGCTGCCCTCCCATTTGTCCATCTCATCGATCTGCTCCAGGGGCAGGAACGTCAGCAGCCGCAGACATTTCAGCACGTCGGCGTCCGCCACGTTTCTCCAGTACTGATAGAACTCGTAGGGCGTGGTCTTGTCCGGATCCAGCCACACAGCGCCGGACTGGGTCTTGCCCATCTTTTTACCCTCGGAATTCAAAAGCAGGGTGATGGTCATAGCGTAGGCGTCCCTGCCCAGCTTTCTGCGGATCAGATCCGTACCGCCCAGCATGTTGCTCCACTGGTCGTTGCCCCCGAACTGCATGTTGCAGCCGTATCTTTTGTACAGTTCATAGAAATCGTAGCTCTGCATAAGCATGTAGTTAAACTCCAGGAAACTTAAGCCCTTCTCCATCCGCTGTTTGTAGCACTCCGCCCGCAGCATCTGGTTGACGGAAAAGTAGGGGCCGATATCCCGGATAAACTCAATGTAATTCAGGTCCCTCAGCCACTCCGCGTTGTTGACCATCATGGCCTTTCCCTCGCCGAATTCGATAAAGCGGCTCATCTGTTTTTTAAAACAGTCACAGTTGTGGCAGATGGTATCCTCGTTCATCATCTGCCGCATATCCGTGCGTCCGGAGGGATCCCCGATCATGCCGGTGCCGCCTCCCAGCAGGGCGATGGGCCGGTTGCCCGCCATCTGCAGCCGCTTCATCAGGCACAGGGCCATGAAATGACCTACATGCAGGCTGTCCGCCGTGGGGTCAAAACCAATGTAAAACGTCGCCTTTCCCTCGTTCACCAGTTCCCGGATCTCCTGTTCGTCCGTCACCTGGGCGATGAGCCCCCGGGCGGTCAGTTCCTCGTAAATCTTCATCTTTTTTACCTCCTGATTATTATGGATCTTTCGATCAGTAAGGCGGGAGGACTTTTCCGGCGAATACCTGTTCGCGGCAGCCGCCTGCCGGCGTATCGCACAAAAAAAGCCTCCGCCCTGTTTTCCTAGGACGAAAGCTTTGCGTCTTCCGTGTTACCACCTAAATTCACGGATGCCTCGCGGTCATCCGCCTCATGGAGTACCGTCATACTCCCGACGGTGTAACGTCCGTCACCACGCCTGGGCCTACTGCTTGGGTTCAGCCTGGAGCTCGGGGAGGTATTCGCAGTGGTTCCGCCTCTGCCTCGCACCTGCCGGCAGCTCTCTTTGCGCTTTCCCGCTGTTACTCTTTCCCTTCATTGCTTTTCTCTAGGAAGCAGTATATCCGGCAAAAAAGGAAATGTCAAGAGAGAACGAAAAACTGCGCCATGTTTCGCCAAAAATCAGGCTTACATTTCCGCGATGCCGGAGGCGGGAAGATTATAGAATCCCCTCGTCCTCCAGCAGATCCTCCCCATCCGCCGCGGAGGTGGCCAGCCGGTCGCAGCGCTCGTTGAGTTCATGGCCGTCGTGGCCCTTGACCCAGATAAAAGTCACCTCATGGGGTTCTTTCGCCTTGAGAAGACGCTGCCACAGATCCACGTTTTTCACCGGCTCGTTTTTTCCCCGCTTCCAGCCTTTTTTCAGCCAGCTGTCAATCCAGTGCTGGTTAAAGGCGTCCACCAGATATTTAGAGTCCGAGTGCAGCCGCACCTGACAGGGACGGATCAGAGCCTCCAGTCCCACAATGGCCGCCATAAGCTCCATGCGGTTGTTGGTGGTCTTTTTGTAGCCCTGGGAGAATTCCCTCTCATGGAGGTTCCCTTGGGGATCCCGGTACTGCAGGACGCAGCCGTAGCCCCCCGGCCCCTCCGGGTTGCCCCTGGCGGAGCCGTCGGTGTAAATCTCTACTAACATAAAGGTTTCCACACTCCTTGTTGTTCAAAATCTTCCGCCGCTTTTCTGGCCTCCGCCACGATCTTCGGATCGTAGCCGATGATCTCCAGCAGGGAGATGGCGTTGCGGCTCGCCGCCCGGCCCCTCTGCAGCTGATAATTGAAGAAGATCTGATTGTCCCGGATCTCCTCCTCAAAGTGATAATTATGATATAGTTTTTCCAGGATGTAGGTCAGTTCCACATCATGGGTAGCCGCGAAAGCCAGCACGTTTTCCTTCCGCAGGGAAGCCAGGATCCGGGAGGAAGCGGCGATCCGCTCAATGGTGTTGGTTCCCCGGAGTACCTCATCGATGATGCACAGCAGGGGCTGACCCTTTTCCGCTTCTGCCAGGATCCGTTTCAGAGATTTGATCTCTACAATAAAATAGCTCTCCCCTCCCTGGAGGTCGTCCCGCAGGGCCATGGAGGTCATGGTTTTTACCAGGGTTCCCTGATAACTGCTGGCCATACAGGTATAGATGCTCTGGGCCAGAATCGCGTTTAAGGCCACCGTTTTCAGAAAGGTGGATTTTCCGGAGGCGTTGGATCCTGTCAGCAGGATGCCGCCCTCCGCCTGGATACTGTTGGCCACCGCTTCGGTGATCAGGGGGTGATACAGATCCTCCGCCTGAATCCGCACCTTCTCCTCCGGGGAGACAAACTCCGGCCGGCACCACAGGGGCAGATATTCCCGGAAGGAAGCCACGGCGATGGAGGCGTCCAGGATCCCGAACTGCTCCAGCAGAGTCTCCACCCGGCCCATCTGGTCTTCCAGCAGTCTCGCCACCCGGTAAAACTGAATGAAATCCAGGAGAAAGTAGGAATTCAGATAGGCGAAAATAGCTGCCGCTCCCAGGTCCGCCCCTTTGGCGCTGACCAGCATCACGCATTTCCGGCGGATTTTCTGGAGAGGGCCGGATGCTTCCCGGATCTTCTCACTATACCGGGAGATTTCCGGAATCTTACAGTTTCCCATAAGTTCCGCGGCCTTCAGCAGCCGCAGAATGCAGGACAGGCAGGACAGATAGGGCTCAATCTTCTGGCTCTCCTGATAATGAGTGATGCCGTTGACACAGAGCATCAGCACCAGGGCCGCCACCGCCGCCAGAGGAGAGAAAAAGAACAGGATAATGGCAGCCCCCGCCAGCACTGCCTGGATCACGTAGCGGACCACGGAGCGCACAGGGGCTGTGCCCATCGCCTCCAGATAATCCGAAACAGAGTATCCCTTCCGCTTGCCGATGAGCCGCAGCATCAGCTGCACTTTTTCCCGTTCCTGTTTATGGCTCCGGAAAAACTCCATGAGCCGGTCCCGCTCTTTCAGGATCTCCGGATCAAACTCCGGCAGACGCATCAGGGAATACAGGTAATCCTCCCCGCAGGAGGAGACAGTGCTGTTCATCTGCAGAAACACGCTGTCCAGATCCAGATCATTCCAGGTGATATCGTCCACTTTAAAACGGCCCTTTTCTCTTCTCCTGGTATAATGGGAAATACTCTCCAGCTCCTCCACGGTCCATTCCCCGGAGGGGGCATTGCCCCATTCCCTCCGGAGCTTATTTAAGAACACGTGCTTCTGCTGCACTCTCTCCTTCAGGGCCACACCCACAAAGGCAAGCACCAGAATGCCTATGAACACAACTCCCACAATATTTTCCGGCGTCATAGTTCTTCCCCGCTTACTTTCTCTGTTTCAGATAATCTTCAAATACACTCAGAGTTTCTTCTATATTTTCATCGCTGTGAGCGTCGGAGAGGAACATAGCCTCAAACTGGGAGGGAGCCAGATGGATCCCGCGCTCCAGCATCCAGCGGAAATACCTGGCGAACTCTTCCGTATCAGAGGCCTTGGCGTCCTCGTAATTTCTCACCAATCCCTCCGTAAAGAAGACACAGCCCAGAGAGGCCAGATGGTTCACGGTGCAGGGAGCATCGTATTCCCGCACCAGACGCTCCATGGAGCCGTACAGCTTTTCGCCCTTTTTCTCCAGATCTTTGTAATATTCCGGATGCTCATAGAGCAGCTGCAGCTGGGTCAGGCCGGCGGCCATAGCCACCGGATTGCCGCTTAAGGTGCCTGCCTGGTACACAGGCCCCAGGGGAGCTACCATCTCCATAATCTCTTTTCTTCCGCCGTAGGCTCCCACCGGCATGCCGCCGCCGATGATCTTGCCGTAGGTAACCAGATCCGGAGTCACCCCGAATTTTTCCGCTGCACCTCCGAAGGCCAGACGGAAGCCGGTGATCACCTCGTCAAAGATCAGCAGGGCTTTTTCCCGGTCACAGAGTTTCCGCAGACCCGGGAGGAAATCCTCCTCCGGCAGGACCACTCCCATGTTGGCGGCCAGGGGCTCCACGATCACCGCGGCGATCTCCCCGGGATTTGCCTCAAAGAGCTGCTCCACGCTGGACAGATTATTGTATTCCGCAGTCAGGGTGTCCCGGGTGCATCCCTCGGGAACGCCGGCGCTGCCGGGGATCCCGGCGGTCATCAGGCCGGAGCCGGCGTCCACCAGCAGGCAGTCGCTGTGGCCGTGGTAGCAGCCGGAAAACTTCACGATCTTATTTCTGCCGGTAAATCCTCTGGCAGCCCGGATGGCGCTCATGACCGCCTCAGTGCCGGAGTTTACCATGCGGATCATCTCCACATGAGGAATATTCTGGCAGATAAATTCCGCCATCTCTACTTCGATCTCCGTGGGAGCCCCGAAGCTCAGGCCGTCCTCGCAGGCCCGCACCACCTTTTTCAGGATCTCCTGCCGGTTGTGGCCCAGGATCATGGGACCCCAGGAGCAGATATAGTCGATATATTTATTGCCCTCCACGTCAAAAATGTAAGAACCGGTGGCCCCCTGGATAAACCGGGGCGTCATGCCCACGCTCCGGTAGGCCCGCACCGGGGAGTTAACGCCCCCGGGGATATATTTTTCCGCCCGTTTCATCAGTTCTTCTGATCTTCCCATTGCCGTCTCTCCTTTCCGCTTTTCAGCCGATGCGCCCTTCGTCCATAAATCTCGCCAGTTCCTCCGCGTAGTAGGTCAGATAGATCTGGGCTCCCGCCCGGTATACAGAGGCCGCCATCTCGCAGACGATCCGGTCCTCATCGATCCATCCCTTCCGGGCTGCCGCCTTGACCATGGCGTACTCGCCGCTGACGCTGTAGGCCGCCACCGGCACATCCACCATATCCCGGACTCTGGTCACCATATCCAGGAAGGACATGGCGGGCTTTACCATAACAATGTCCGCCCCCTCTTCCACATCCAGCAGGGCTTCCTTGACCCCCTCCCGGCTGTTGTGGAAATCCATCTGGTAGGTCTTCCGGTCTCCGAAGGCCGGAGCGGAATCCGCCGCTTCCCGGAAGGGGCCGTAAAAAGCGGAGGCGTATTTAACCGCGTAGGACATGATGGGAGTTCCGGCGTATCCCGCCTGATCCAGGGTCTCCCGGATGGCCAGCACCCGTCCGTCCATCATGTCGGAGGGAGCCACCATGTCCGCTCCCGCCTGCACATGGGAAAGAGCGGTTTTTGCCAGCAGCTCCAGGGTTTTATCATTGTCCACATCCTGGCCGCAGAGCACCCCGCAGTGGCCGTGGGAGGTGTATTCGCACATGCACACATCGGTGATGTAGTACAGATCCGGCACCTGGATCTTTGCCCGGCGCAGGGCTTTCTGCACAATGCCCTCCTCCGCGTAGGCTCCGGAGCCCACCTCGTCCTTGTGGTCCGGAATGCCGAAAAGCATCACGCTACCCACGCCGGCGTCCGCCAGCTGGGAAAGCTTCTCCGGCAGGATATCCAGGGTATACCGGTACTGTCCCGGCATGGAAGGGATCTCCTCCCGTTTATTTTCTCCCTCCATAACAAACAGAGGATAGATCAGAGAGGATTTGTCCATTCTGGTCTCCCGCACCATTCTGCGGATCTTTTCGTTTCCCCGCAGGCGGCGGGGTCTGATTCTCATGTCCATTTTTCTGCTCTCCTTTTTTATTCTTTAAGACGCGGGGCGGCCGGCAAAAGCCGGATCCGCCCCACCCTTTATCTGCTCTCTTTCAGTTTTATCACCAGGTCCACCACACTGTCAATGGTGGCTTTCTCCGCCATGGCGGTTTTCATGCCCGCGGCCTCCGCGGCCGCCCGGGTCTGCCGTCCGATGCAGGCCGCCGTCACCTTGCTGTAATCCAGCCCCGGGGTAGCTTCCACAAATCCCTTTACCGTAGAGGCGCTGGTGAACACGGCGCAGTCTACCCCTCCCGGTCCGAACAGAGAAGCTTCGTCCACATAGTCCTGGGTCTCGCTGTAGGTCTCGTAGGTGGGGATGTCGTCTACCCGGATCCCGGAAAGCTTCTCCAGGATCTCCTGACTGCCGGCCTTTGCCCGAGGCAGCAGGATCCGGTCCTTCTCCCCGCAGACTCCCGCCAGGGCCTCCCCCAGAGAAGCTCCGTCGTAGACCTCCGGGATCAGATCCGCCAGCAGCCCCCGCTCCCGCAGGGCCTTCTTTGTGCCTTCCCCGATGGCGGCGATCTTCACATAGGCAAGCTTCCGCAGATCCGTTCCGTTTTCCACCAGATCCTCCATAAACACCCGGACTCCGGTGGGGCTGGTAAAAGCGATCCAGGTATACCGCTCCAGATGTTCCAGGGCCTCCCGCATCCGCTGGTTTTCCCGGATCCGTTCTGTGCGGATAGCCGGCAGCTCCAGCACCTCCGCCCCCTGCTTCCGCAGCTTCTCCGCCATGGTGGAGACCAGCTCCCTGGGCCGGGTCACCAATACCCGGTACCCGAACAGGGGCAGATGCTCATACCAGGCGAATTTATCCGCCAGGGTACAGACCTTTCCCACTACAATAATGGCCGGAGTCTCCACCCCCTGTTTTTTCACTTCCTCCGGCAGAGTGGCTACCGTAGCCACGATCCGTTTCTGCCTGGCCGTGGTGCCCTTCTGCAGAATGGCGGCGGGCATTTCCGGATCCATACCGGCCCGGAGAAGATTTTCACAGATATCCGGCAGAGCGGTGACCCCCATAAGAAACACAAGAGTCCCCTTTGTCTCCACCAGAGCCCTGAAATTTATATCATAAGGCTGTCCCGCCTTTTTGTGCCCCGTTATGATGTGCAGGGAAGAGGTGAAATCCCTGTGGGTCACGGGAATGCCGTTGTAGGCGGGAACCGCCAGGGGCGAGGTTACTCCCGGCACTACTTCGTAGGGGATTCCTTCTTCAGTAAGCAGCTCCAGCTCCTCCCCGCCTCTTCCGAAGAGGAAGGGGTCTCCCCCTTTCAGCCGCACCACCCGGTATCCTTTTTTCGCCTCCTCCAGAAGCACCCGGTTGATCTCCTCCTGGGGCATGGTGTGATGGCTGGCCCGTTTGCCTACGTTAATGGTCCGGGCCTTCTTGGGGATCATGGACAGAACCCCGGCCCCTACCAGGCTGTCATAGACCACCACTTCTGCCGCCTGCAGCACCTCGTATCCTTTTCTGGTGAAAAGGCCCGCGTCCCCGGGACCGGCTCCCACCAGCCAAACCTTTCCTGTACTCATGGCTTACGCTCCTCCTTTATGCTTTCCGGCAGTCTGTTCCCGAAGCTCCCTGGCCAGGGCCTCCCCCAGCTCCTCCGCCTGGTCTCTTCCGCCGGTTTTTGTGCCTTTTGTATAGGTTCCTGTCTCTTCCTCATAATAAAGACCCAGCAGGGTCAGCTGATCTCCCCGGATCCTTGCATGGGCCGCAATGGGAGAAGAACAGCCTCCGTCCAGATACCGCACAAAGGCCCGCTCCGCCGCGGCAGCGTCCTCCGCCTCCGGATCCCGGAAGCCTGCCAGCATGGAATAATCCTCTCCCTTTCGTCCCTGAAGAGCCAGGATCCCCTGGCCGGCGGCAGGAAGGATCTCCTCCACGGAAAAATACCGGCTGATCCTGTGTTCCAGTCCCATGCGCTTTACCCCGGCAGCCGCCAGCACGATCGCTCCGAACTGACCTTCGTCCAGCTTCCGCAGCCGGGTTTGCAGATTCCCCCGGATACTCTCAAACCGGGCTTCCGGAAACAGCTCCCGCAGCTGCAGGCTCCTCCGCAGGGAGGAGGTGCCTATGGGCTTTAAAAAATCGATTTCTTTCGCCCCTTCCGGCAGCACCAGCACATCTCTGGGATCTTCTCTTCGGGAACATCCCACCAGAGGCAGATCCTCCGCCACCTCCATGGGCAGATCCTTCATGCTGTGAACGGACAGATCGCTCCGCCTGTCCATGAGGGCCTTATCCAGTTCCTTCACAAACAGGCCCTTGCCTCCGATCTGGTCCAGTCTCCGGTCCAGGATCTTATCTCCTGTGGTCTTCATGGTCAGCAGCTCCGTCTCCAGCTCCGGACAGTGCTCCTGCAGATACCCCAGGACCATCCGGCTCTGCACCACCGCCAGAGCGCTCTCCCGGCTTCCTATAATAAATTTTCTTTTATTCATGTTCTTCTTCCTCCAGCAGCCTTTCGATTTTTTCCCGGACCTCTCTGGCCTTTCTGTGATCCGTTCCCCCGGCGGTGACGCCGATCACCACATTGTCTCTGGCAACGATCCCGGGAAAATAAAAATCGCATTTCCGCCGGTCGCTGCAGACGTTCACAGGGATCCCCAGGCATTTGCAGACGCTGTAGATCTCTCCATTTAGTTCCGGATCATCGGTGCAGGCCAGCACCAGATCCGCGTACCGGAGGGCCTCCCGGGTGTATGCTTCCTGTTTCCAGACCATCTGGCCCTCCGCCGCCGCTTCTTTTATAAAATCAGAAACCTCCGGGGCGATCACCGTCAGACGGCCTCCGAAGGGAAGCAGGGCGCGGATCCTCCTGGAGGCAATGGTCCCTCCCCCGACGACCAGGATCTCCTTTTCTTCCAGGCTCACAAACAATGGAAAATACTTATGCTTCCGGTTCATACAGCTTCTCCAGTCCGGCCACGCATTCCAGGAAAGAATCCCTCTCCAGCGTGTCCCTGAGTCCGAACATCATTTTCCCCACCACTTTTCCGGCGGCGGTGTCGATATTCTTCAGCAGTTTTTCCTGATCTGCCTCTTCCATGGGCAGCTTGCGGATGATCTTGCGGATCCGCAGGTTCAGATCCGTCACCGCGTCCTGCTGGATCTCCTGGATCCTGGGGATCAGATCCCGGCCGTTGAGCCAGGCGTAAAACTCGTCCATCTCCTCCTGCAGGATGTACTCCGCCTGCTCATAGGCAGCTTCATTGGTGTGATCCACGCTGCTCTTAAAATCATCGATATCGTACAGGCAAATCTGCTCCAGCCGGCCGATGGCAGGCTCAATGTCCCTGGGCACCGCCAGGTCAATGAGACAGATAGAGTGATCCAGGGCGCACTCCCGTACGGATTCCAGCTTTAAGGTATAATTGGGGCTGGCAGTGGCGCTGACCACCAGGTCGCACCGGGGGAACAGCTCCATCCGCTCACCGTAATCAATACGCTTGCAGCCCAGGGGGATCTTCACCACCCCGCTGCGGTACTGGCGCACCGTCACCGTCACGTCCGCCCCCTGGCTGGCCAGGGTCAGAGCCGCCAGCCGGCCCATCTCCCCGTTGCCGATGACCATGCAGCGCTTTCCCTTCAGGTCAAAGCCCTGGTTCTTCAGCATCTCCACCGCCCGGTCCATGGCAGTCTCGCTGGCCCGGCTGAACACCACGTCGGTCTTGACCCGCTTGGCCGCCGTCACCGCTTTCCGGAACAGCACCTCCAGCACGCTGTCCGTCATATAAAATTCTCTGGCCAGGGCCAGGGCGTCCCCCACCTGAGTCAGGATCTGATCCTCCGCCAGGATCATGGATTTCAGGCCGCAGGCCAGATGAAACAGATGATCCACTGCCTCCTCCCCCCTGCGTTCCACAAAGTACTCCCGGAATTCCGTGGGATCCACCTCCTTGATCCGGCAGAGCTCCTCCAGCAGGGAACCCTGCCAGTCCTCCGGAGCGCTGACCCAGATCTCCATGCGGTTGCAGGTGGAAAGGATGATGCAGCCCTCCACCCCGCAGTCTTTTTTCAGGGAATCCATGGCCGCGGCGGCATTCTTCTTGGTAAAAGAAAAAATGGCCCGCACGTCCACCGGCGCCCGGCTGTGATCGATCCCCAGCATTTGTATACTCATCTGTCTGTACCTCCGCCCATTTCTGGTGTCTTACTATGATTTTCATGGACTGCCCCTCTTTCGCCGGAAAAGCAGCTTCTTTTTCCGGACAAAAGAAAAGGCCTGCTGGAAAAGCAGGCTTCACATGCGGAGAGATCCCTCCGCAGTAAGATAGCAGCTTTCCATGGAAACTTTCTATCTTGCTCTCCCCGGAAGCAGGTTCCTGACTTGCAGAGACGCGCTCTGCTCACAGTGACCGGATCGCTCAGGACTTGCACCTGATTCCCTTTTCACCCTCTGGAGGGACTCCCGACGATTCTGTTTTTCCGGGGAGTGTTCCCCGGCAATCCATATTATAATAGAATGAAAAAGTGAAGTCAAGTGCGTACATTCTTGACAAGCGCCCCGGCAGCGGCTATACTGAGTAAGACAACTGAACAGGCAATGAGGTGTCTGTGTTCCTTCCACAGAAGAATAGGGAAGCCGGGTGAGAATCCCGCACGGTCACGCCGCTGTAATTGCTGAGTTTTCTCCGCTTATGTCACTGGGAAACCGGGAAGACGGGAGAAGATGACGACGCATAAGTCAGAAGACCTGCCCATTGCGCAAGGATATGCCATTGTTACGTGGTTTGACAAGGCGTAAAGCAGCCCGCAAGGCTGCTTGGGGCCCATCCGAAAACCTGTAAATGGATGAGGCTTTTTTTATTGCCGGCCGGAAGGAGACCGGAGAAGGAAAGGAGTGTTTTATGCAAATGAGTAACCTGACAAAACCGCAAAAGAAGCTGACAGCCATCGCTGCCGGCCTGGCCCTGAGCCTGGGGATCCTCCCCGCCGCTTCTGCCATGCACATCATGGAAGGATATCTTCCCCCTGCTTTCTGCATCGCCTGGGGCGTTATCTGCCTTCCCTTTCTGCTGGCAGGCTTTTTCACCCTGCGGAATACGGTAAAGAAAAACCGCAGAGCCCTGACCCTCATCGCCATTTCCGGGGCCTTTGTCTTTGTGATCTCGTCCCTGAAAATCCCTTCCGTAACCGGAAGCTGCTCGCACATGACGGGAACCGGTCTGGGAGCCATCCTCTTCGGGCCTCTGGCAGTCAGCATTCTGGGGATCATCGTCCTGCTGTTCCAGGCCCTGCTCCTGGGGCACGGCGGCCTGACCACCCTGGGAGCCAACTGTTTTTCCATGGCTGTCGCCGGACCTCTGGTCACTTTCCTCCTGTATCAGCTTCTGAAAAAATGCGGCCTGAATAAAAAGGTAAACATTTTTATCGCCGCTGCCGCTGGGGATCTGTTTACCTACTGCGTCACCGCCTTCCAGCTGGCCCTGGCGAACCCCTCGGAAGTGGGAGGGGTCGGTGCTTCTTTCGCGAAATTCCTGGCGGTCTTCGCTCCCACTCAGATTCCTCTGGCTGTGATCGAGGGGATCCTTACGGTAGTAATCATCATTGCCCTGGAGTCCTTCGCCGCAAAAGAGCTGAAGTCCATCGGATTTGTAAAGGAGGCCTGAACATGAGCAAGAATAAAAAACTGGTCCTTGTACTGCTGGTCATTGCCGCATTGATTGCCATAATTCCCTTCTTCGCCCGCCGGGGCGCCGCTTTCGGCGGATCCGATGACGCGGGAAGCCAGGTGGTGGAGGAAATCTCACCGGATTATGAGCCCTGGGCCACCCCGGTGCTGGAAAACGCCATCGGCGGCGAACTTCCCGGGGAGATAGAAAACCTGCTCTTCTGCGTCCAGACCGGGATCGGCGTAGGCGTCATCGCCTTCTTTGTGGGACGCTTTTACGAGCGGAAAAAACTGGGAAAAGCCAACGAGGAACTATAAAGAACCTTCTGCCGAGGTAAGAAAGATATGCTGTTGATCGACAAACTCTGTTATCAGTCCAATTTAAGATATGTCAATGCCGGGGAAAAATTCATCTACGCCATACTGACCCTCTGCATGTGCGTGGTCAGCCGTTCCATTCCCCTGGCCGTACTGGTGCTGGCGGTCAACAGCTATCTCATCGTGGGCAGGGGAGGGATCGCTTTTTTCCGCTACCGGAATCTGATGCTGATCCCCCTGGTTTTCCTGCTTCTGTCCACCCTGGCTATCATCGTCAATATCTCCGGGACTCCCCTGGACGCTTTCGCCCTTCCCCTGGGAAATCTTTACATAACCGGAAGCTTCCAGTCTCTGCGCCGGGGACTCCAGCTGATCCTCACCGCCATGGCCAGTGTCTCCTGCCTCTATTTTCTGGCTCTCAGCACACCCATGACGGATATCCTCAACGAACTGCGGAAGCTTCGGATCCCCGCTCTGCTGCTGGAACTGATGATGCTCACCTACCGCTTCATCTTTGTGCTGCTGGAGATCGCCTCCAGCATCCTTACCTCCCAGAAATCCAGGCTGGGGAACCGGGATCTCAAAACATCCCTGAAATCCTTCGGTTCTATGGTGTCGGTGCTGTTTATCCGCTCCCTGAAAAAATCAGGAGCCCTCTACGACGCCATGGAAGCCCGCTGCTACGACGGCACCATCCGGGTGCTGACGGAAAACCATCCCCCGAAACGGGCGGAAATTTTCCTCATCGCTTTTTTTGAAATTCTTTTATTACTACTGACGATATGGAGTAAACTGCAATGAACAATGTGATCCTGAAAGCCGAAAACCTGTTCTTTTCCTACGATGATGAAAAGAGCCATTCCTTAAACGGCCTCTCCCTGGAGATCGGCCGCGGAAAAAAGATCGCCTTTATGGGAGCCAACGGCTCCGGGAAATCCACTTTTTTCCTGTGCTGCAACGGCATTAACCGCCCCACCTCCGGCACCCTGTATTTTGACGGAGCCCCGGTGGATTATTCCAGAGAAGGGCTGCTGAAGCTGCGCCAGCGGGTGGGGATCGTCTTTCAGGATCCGGACAACCAGCTGTTTTCCGCCAGTGTATACCAGGAGATCTCCTTCGGGGTGCTGAACCTGGGCAAATCTGAGGCGGAAGCCCGTCAGGAGGTGGAGCGGGTCATTGAAAAAATGGGGATCAGCCCTTTCCGGGACCGCCCTACCCACGCTCTCTCCGGAGGACAGAAAAAGCAGGTGTCCATCGCGGATATCCTGGTGATGCATCCGGACGTGATCATTCTGGATGAACCCGCCGCGGCTCTGGATCCCAAACACACGGCCCTGGTCAACGACGCGGTAAACCAGATGACTGCCGACGGCATTACGGTGATGATGTCCACCCACGACGTAAACTTCGCTTTCGAGTGGGCCGATGAGATTGTACTGCTGGATCAGGGACAGGTGCTGATGCAGGGGGACCCGGTGCAGGTCTTCTCCAACCAGACCGCCCTTTCCCGGGCCAATCTGGAACAGCCGGCGGTGCTGCAGCTGTTTGACAGTCTCTGCAAAAAAGGGATCCTGAAAAACACCCTGCCGGTGCCGAAAACCTTAAGGGAACTGGAGGAATACATCGCCGGAGTCACCATAGACCGCTCCGTCCAGGGATACCGGGAATTTTCCCGGACCAGGAAAGCCATTCTGGTGGTCAGCTTCGGCACCAGCTTTGAAGAGACAAGAAAAGTCACCATTGACGCCATCGAACAGGAGATTGCCCGGGCTTATCCGGATTGTACCGTCTATCGGGCCTGGACCAGCAAAATGATCCTGAAAAAGCTTATGAAGCGGGACGGCATCCACTATGACAATGTGAAGGAGGCTTTTGCCAGGATGCGGGAAGATGGGATCACCGACGTCATCGTGCAGCCCACCCATGTGATCAACGGCATTGAGAACGACCTGATGACCCAGGACGCTCTGGCTTATAAAAAAGATTTTCATTCCATCCTCTTCGGCGATCCCCTTCTTACTACGGTGGAGGACAACGATTATGTGATCCGGGCCATCCGGGAAGAATTCGCGGATCTGAAGGAGGATGAAGTGCTGGTGCTTATGGGACACGGCACCACCCACTACTCCAACTCCATCTACGCCGCCCTGGATTACACCTTCAAGGACAGAGGCTGCCCCAATATCTTTCTGGGCACTGTAGAAGCCTATCCCAGCATGCAGTCTCTCCTGCATATGGTAGAAAAATACAATCCCCGCCGGGTGGTCCTGGCCCCCTTTATGATCGTGGCCGGAGATCACGCCAAAAACGATATGGCCGGGGACGACCCGGAATCCTGGCGCTGCCAGTTTGAGGCCGCCGGCTTCCCGGTCTCCTGCGTGCTGAAGGGCCTGGGCGAATATCCCAGCATCCGCAGACTGTTTGTGGACCATGTGCAGGCGGCGGTGGAGAAGGCGGAAGCCGAAGACTGAACTCATTTATTATCCATGCGGACAGGAATGCTAAGAGCCGATTCCTGCCCGCATTTTTCTACACTGTTTTTTTCCACAGCATTCTGTTTTCTTCGATGACCGCCTCCGCCCCTCCCCGGGCTTCCAGCCAGGCCAGATAGGATCTTACCGTGCTGCCGATCAGCGCGTACTGCTGATACGTCATCTGCATGCCGTAATCCTGAAATACCTTTTGCAGGATCTCCTCGAAGGTTTTCGGCTCCCCGCACAGCTCCCGGATATACGCGCCGGTCTCCAGTACCTTTTTCCGGTTCAGCTCTGCCAGCGGCCGGATCTCTTCCGACGCCTCCGCGTGGGAGGGCACGAACATCCGGGCCTCCAGAGCTGAAACCTTTTCCAGAGTATTCAGATGGGCCTCCACATCGTACAGAAAAGAAATCCCGTATTTTTCCAGGGTGGCCTCACTGCTGAGGCTGTCGGCCAGAAAAACCGTTCCGTCCGGAAGGCGGAATCCCACCATATCAAAAGAGTGCCCCGGCAGAGGGATCACCTCCACCTCCCGGGGGAATTCCGGATCCGAGAAACTCACGGTCTCGCTTTCCGCCGCCATCAGAAACTTGTGGCGCAGCCCCTTCAGAGGACAGCCTCCATACAGAAAGGCCGGTTCCAGAATAGGATGCCTGGTAAAAGCAGCCTCGATCCCCTCCGCGAAGATCTTGCATCCGTACTGCTGCTGCAGATAATGATTGCCTCCGATATGATCCGCATGGGAATGGGTATTCAGAATCCCCTTCAGATGCCAGCCCTGCTGGTCCAGGATCTTTCTGACCCGGCGGCCGGCATCCTTGTCGCTGCCGCTGTCGATCAGATACACTTCTGTTTCTGTTTTCTTATAAATTCCGATTTTCGCGGGACATTGGACGTAATAACTCTGTTCCCCCGCCTGGATCAATTCGTACATATGAATCTCCCTGTATGTTTTATTCTGCCGGATTACCCAGCTCCATAACTTCCAGAAACTGCTCCACACTTTCAGCCCTGGCAGCGGTTTTCAGCCATTTTGTCAGAAGACTTAAATCTTTTTCCTGTAAAATATCTTCCTTTACTGTTTCCGGTATCTTGCCAAGGTCTGACAGCAGTTCCAGGATAGCTTCCGCTTTTCCCTCCGCTTTTCCCTCTGCTCTGCTGATCCGTCTGGTCTCCTGCACATCGTAGGCCTCAAAATTTTCAAACAACACTGTAAAATCCCTCCGTTCTATGCGGTCTGTGAATTCCGCCGCTTCCTCTCTGGGAACATTCAGCCGCAGAAGCAGTACAGAAATAATCTTTCCAATGAGTTTTAAAACCGACTCCGGTGAATTCCTGCTGAGATTCTCAAAGTATTCTTCCGGAATTTCACTGAGATTTCCGAAATCCGCCGCGCTGCGGAGTTTGTCCACCAGCATGATCAGGGAAAGTTCGTCTCCGCTGTCCAGTTTCCGGGGCCATCGTAGAATACCACTGGAAGCACCGGCGGATACCGGAATGTTTTTGTCCCGGTAATGCCTTTGCACTGTTTCTCCTGCTCCGCGGCATAGTCTGTCAGGATCAGGACCATATACCGCAGAACGCGGAAACTCATATCATAATCTACTTTGGACTGATGTTCGATCATAGCGATCAGATACAGGGTATCCGTCCCCGGAACCTGGTGCAGCCGGATCCTCTTTACGGAATCCGAATCCCGGTTTTCCTGCCACAGGGGAAGAAAGCGTTCTGAAATATCTTCGATGTCCTCCGGACGGATATTCTTCAGAATCTCCAGGTTCGTATACCCCCGCAGAAACTGGGCGCAGAGAATGGGATTATCAAAAATAAGCTTGGCTCCCGCGTCTCTGGACCTGCGGTTGGCAACTCTGTTTTCTGTGCTTCCGCGTTTGTTTTCCGTCGTGTTCTGTTCAAAAGTTCTGTCTTTCATGGATCTCCTCCTATTTCTACGGCGGGAATACATAAAAGACTGCGAATATTGGGTAGGATTGTGGGAGTGCGCAACACGGAACAATCCACAGGCATCATAGTTGGGGGCTTTTGCCCCCCAACATCATTTTATCAACACAGTACGCAAAAGACAAGCAGATTCCGCCTTTTGCGAAACACAGAGGTTTTCAGCATTTGGTCTTTTCTGTATTCCCATGTCTCTGGTTTAAGTGGGATTGTCGACCGAAGGGCCTGCATCTGAAATGGGACGGCGACTGATCCGCCGTCCGATAAGATATGTTTTAGTATACACCCGGGATTTCGGTTTTTCAAGAATTGTAAAGTAAGGGGTGCAACATTTGTGAAAGCCTGTTACACCCCTCCTCCTTCTATTTCCCGGTTCAGAGCAGTTCCCCGAATTTTTTTATATAAATTGTCTTAGCTCCGCCCGTCGTCAGCATATAGCCTGCCAGGATGGCTGCCAGCCAGAGGAAATAGATTGCCGGCAAAGGCTGAAGCCCAATGGCGGTTCCGAAGGCGGTATAGGGAAGTATAGTCGTAAAAACGATCCCGGTTCCTGTGAGCAGCGCCACCGGCAGGGAGGCACGGCTCCGCAGGAAAGGCCTTCTGGCCGTGCGGATCAGATGGAGCACCAGAGTCTGGCTCCACATGGATTCCACAAACCAGCCGGTCTGAAACAGAGCGATAAAGAGCTGCCGGCCGGAGCTGTCCAGGGTATGAAACCCTCCGCCGCAGACGGCTGGGCAAAGAATAAAGTACAGCACAAGATAGGTGGCGATGTCAAAGAAGGAGCTGACCGGCCCCATCCGCAGCATAAATGTCCCGATGGAGGAGGCGTCCCATTTTCTTGGTTTTTCCAGAAATTCCGGATCCACATGATCCCAGGGGATTGCGGCGCAGGAAAGATCATACACCATATTCAGCAGGATCAGCTGCAGGGCCGCCATGGGCAGAAAGGGAAGAAAAGCGCTGGCCGCCAGCACAGAAAACATATTTCCAAAGTTAGAGGCGGCTGTCATTTTCATGTACTTCAGCATGTTGGCATAGGTCCTGCGTCCTTCCAGGATTCCCTTCTCCAGCACCCGCAGATCTTTTTCCAGCAGCACCACCTGGGCTGATTCTTTGGCGATATCTGCTGCGCTGTCCACGGAAATTCCCACGTCTGCCGCTTTCATGGCGGGCGCGTCGTTGATCCCGTCTCCCATAAAGGCCGCGGTATGTCCGTTCTCCCGCAAAGCCGTTACCACTCTGGCTTTTTCCGCCGGGGACAGTTTCGCGAAAATATGGGTTTCTTCGCAGGCTTCTCTCAGTTCCGGATCGTTCATGTTCCGGATTTCCGCTCCCAGCAGGATCCTTTCCGCCGGAATTCCTATTTTTCGGCAGACGCAGGCGGCCACTTTTTCATTGTCTCCGGTCAGCACTTTCACCGCCACGCCCCGGCGGCGCAGGGCCTCCACTGCCTCCGCCGCGCTCTCCTTGGGGGGATCCAGGAAAGCCAGACAGCCCAGAAGGGTCATATGTTTTTCCTCTTCCCGGGAAAAAACTCCTGTGGGCGCCGGATTTCTCCGGACCGCCAGCCCCAGAACTCTCATTCCTTCCTCGTTGAGCCTTTCCGCCTGTTTCAGCACTCTCTGCCGGATTTCTTCTGTAAGGGGAATTGTCCTTCCTTCCAGTTCCGCCTGATCCGAGACCTCCAGCATCTCCTCCACCGCTCCTTTGGTGATAAGCAGAGTATTTCCGTCCTCCCCCTTTACCGCCACGCTTATTCTGCGCCTCTGAAAATCAAAGGGAATCTCATCTATCTTGGTATAGAGCGCTCCCGCCGCATCCAGCTTTTCTTCTTTGGCCCGCTCTACCACTGCCCGATCAATGAAACTTTTCAGTCCTGTCTGATAAAAGCTGTTGAGAAAGGCGTACCCTAATACCCGCCGGTCTTCCTCTCCGCAGAGATTCAGATAATATTCCAGAGCTGCCTGATCCCGGGTCAGGGTCCCTGTTTTGTCCGTGCAGAGAATATCCGCGGATCCCAGGTTCTGGATGGCGTTCAGATTTCTGATAATCACCTTTTCTTTTGCCATAGCCACCGCGCCCTTTGCCATGCAGGCAGTCACGATCATGGGCAGCATTTCCGGGGTCAGACCCACTGCCACAGAAACCGCGAACAGTGCCGCGCTCATCCAGTCACCGTCTGTCATTCCGTTGAGGAACAGCACCACCGGCACCATGACCAGCATAAAGCGGATCAGGATCCAGGACACAGCGTTGACTCCTTTTTCAAAGGTTGTTTTTTCCGACGGAGTATTCAGGCTCTCCGCGGTTTTTCCCAGCAGGGTATTGTCTCCCACAGCCAGTACCGCCGCAGCGGCGCTTCCGCTGACTACGCTGCTGCCCATAAAGGCCAGAAAGGGGCAGTCCGTTCCCGTTCCGGAATCTTCCGGGGCAGATCCTGTCTTTTCTACCGGCTGGCTTTCCCCGGTCAGAGCGGACTGGCTCACAAAAAAATCCCGGGCCTTAAGAATCTGCAGATCCGCGGGGATCATATCCCCCGCCGACAGATACAGAATATCTCCTGCCGCGATTTCTTCCAGAGGAATTTCTTCTGTCTCCTTCCCCGGACGTTTCACCCGGGCAGTGGCGGCGATCATCTTCCCAAGACTTGCCGCCGCGTTTCCGGAGCGGGTCTCCTGCGCAAAACGGAGAATACCGGAAAACGCCACCAGCGCGCCGATGATCCCCGCCGTCCAGGGATTGCTTTCCCCCGGAGCCGCCAGGAGCACATCCGTGATGAGGGAAACCGCCGCCAGCGCCAGCAGTACCCCTGAAAAGGGATTGAAAAAAGCTCCGGCCAGCCGTTTCCATAAAGGTTTTTCCTTTCCTTTTGTAATCCGGTTGGTTCCAAACAATTCCCGGGAACGCTCTGCCTGCTCCGGCGTCAGACCGCGCTCTGTACTGCGCAGCGCCCGGAAAACTGTTTTCGCGTTCCCTGCCAAAACGCTATGGGGGTTTTTCAGCAATGCTTTTCTCTTCATGATTCTTTACCTCCTGTACCTTGGCTCTTTCTTTTCTTTCATCCATACCAGAAACTCTGTATTGCTCATATCCATCCATATTTCTCACCTTCCTTTTCTCCGAATTGCCCGGGCCGAGGCAGAAAAAAAGCAGCCTGACGGCTGCATGAAAAAAGAATTCCTGTTCTGCCACCGCCTGAGCTTTGACTCGACAGGGCGGTGTAGCTGCGTTATTCAGCGCCTTGGCTTCGACGCTGACTGTTCAGACCCTCTTGCAATGTCTCCATCGCTTCGCGGCAGCAGCCCATATCCCTGAAGTAGCCTCACTTATCGGGTTTTCCTCAGTGTACACGCCGGCAGCTGTTCTGTCAAGCCTCCGGCGTGTAAAAAATCTGTGAACGATTATTAGACAATTCATGAACATTTCTGTAAAATCCGCGGCTTTTATCTGATATCTTTCCTCCCCTCCGCGCCTCCGCTGACAATCCGGTAATAGGATCTGGAGGTGGCCAGATATACCGCCGCATAGAAGACCGAAAACACCAGGAAACAGCCGATATTCACCAGCAGAAACAGCTTGACGTCCGTAAGCCCCAGCAGCCGCAGCAGCTTCTGCACCATGGGGAAGGCGAAGGCTGTGTGGATCCCCGCTGCCAGCAGCGGCAGGAAAAACACAGTCAGCACCTGGGAGTTAATGCTTTTTTTGATCTCTCTGCCGGTCATTCCCACTTTCTTCAAGATGGTAAACCGCGCCTGGTCCTCATAACCCTCCGTAATCTGCTTGTAGTATACAATCAGCACGGTCCCCAGTATAAAGACCAGCCCCAGCAGGGCTCCCAGGAAGAAGATTCCTCCGTAAAGGCCGTAAAAATCCGCCCTGTTTTCTGCCACACAATCCACGATCACCGCGGGAAACTCCTGATTGTCCAGGACGATCCCGGCGATCCTCTGTTCCAGATCTTCTTTCACTGCCATCTGCAGTTCATCTCCGCCTTCAATGTCTATCCCGTAATAGCTGTGCTGCACATTGACGGAGGCATAAGTGTTTTCCGAATACTTTTTCTCCAGCCGGTGAAAGAGATCCAGAACTTTCTGAAAGTCCTCTTCTCCCAGAAACAGATAGACTGTGGGAATCACCTGCTGGCTGTCTATGCCGTTCTGAACAAAGCCGTCCGCCTGTTTTTTGATCTTCCAGGTTTCCTCGCCGTCCAGAGATATGGTATCACCTGTGAATTCTCCCTTTTTCGTCACATAAATCAGCGCCTCCCCCTCCTGCAGCTGCTCCTCTGTGCCCATGAGGCTGTTATAGTCCTCCAGGGGAACCACCATAAGCTCTCTCATATCCGTGGCCGCCGCCATGGAATTGATCTCTTCCGGGTCGAAACAGATCTCATTTCCCTTCTGCATGACCGCGGAGGCCAGATAATGATACTGCAGCTGATTCCTGCCGGTGATCCCCTGACTCTCCAGGGTTTCCTCCACGGCTGCCAGCACAGTCTTTTCCGCATTTTGATCCAGAGAATAGGTCTCCACAATGAGATCCCGGGGATACATGCTGCGGAGGCTCTTCTCCGCTCCAGCGTACAGGCACAGAGTGGCGGAGATCATCACCAGCACCATGGTGGAAAGGATGCAGATGGAGGCCAGGCCCGCGCCGTTCTTTTTCATCCGGTAGGTCATAGAGGAAACGGACACAAAATGATTGGGCCGGTAATAATATCTCTTATTCTTCTGCAGAAGCTTCAGAAAGGCCACGGAACCGGAAATAAACACCAGATAGGTTCCCAGGATCACCAGGGCCACAGCCCCGAAGAATACTACCATAGCCACCAGGGGATCCTGGATGGTCAGGGTCAGATAATAGGCAAAGCCCAGCATCAGTACCCCAAGAATCGCCAGCACCCAGTTGGCTTTGGGAGGCTTTTCTCCCACCCGGTCGCTTTCCAGAAGTTCCCGGGGATTGGCAAAATGCACCTGCCGCAGTCCATTGAGAAGGATCAGCAGAAAGATCACTCCGAACAGGGCCCCCGTAAGCGCCAGGGACTTAGAATCCACCAGAAAGCTGAAGCTGACGGCTCCGTCCAGGATATTGGAGAGGATCAGTTCCCCCAGTTTGGACAGCAGGATCCCGGCGGCCATACCGGCGGCCAGAGCGATCCCGGCGATCACCAGGCATTCCCAGAAAAGGATCCGGGCCAGGTTCCGTTTGTTCATCCCCAGCATATTGTACAGACCGAATTCCTTCTTTCTTCTGCGGATCAAAAAGGAATTGGTGTAAAAGAGAAAGATCACCGCGAAGATCCCCGTGATCCAGGTTCCCATACCCAGCATCAGCTGCAGCGTGTCCCCTCCCCGGAGGGAAGCCAGCCAGGGATCCCGGGACAGAAAGCAGATGATATAAAACATCATCACCATGCCCACGCAGGTGAGGATATAGGGGAAGTACATCTTCCGGTTTTTGGAGATGCCTGTCAGAGCCAGCTTCAGATAAAATCCTTTTTTCATACCGGATCACCGCCTGACGCCAGCACGGTCAACGTGTCGGAAATAGTCTGGAACACCTGATGATCCGTCCGCCCCGGTAGATCTGGTGGAACACTTCTCCGTCCCGGATAAAAAGCACCCGGCCGGCGTGGCAGGCCGCTTTTACGGAATGCGTGACCATGAGAATGGTCTGGCCTTCCCGGTTGATCCGCGAAAACAGATCCAGCAATTCATCTGTGGACTTGGAATCCAGGGCCCCGGTAGGCTCATCCGCCAGGATCAGTTCCGGCTGGGTGATCAAGGCTCTGGCCACCGCCGCCCTCTGCCGCTGCCCTCCGGAAACCTCGTAGGGATATTTATCCAGCTTATCGGCGATCCCCAGCTTCCGGGCAATGGGTTCCAGACGCTTCTGCATTTCCGCGTATGGTTTTCCCGCCAGCACCAGAGGCAGAAAAATGTTGTCTCTCAGGGAGAATGTGTCCAGCAGATTAAACTCCTGAAACACAAACCCCAGATGTTCCCGGCGGAACAGGGCTGCCTCCGCGTCCCGGATCTTTCCCATGTTCATGCCTTTCAGCAGCACGGTGCCTCCGGTGGGCTTATCCAGGGCCGCCAGAATATTCAAAAGGGTGGTCTTTCCGGAACCGGATTCCCCCATGATGGCCACGTACTCTCCGGCTTCCACACTGAAATTTACATTCCGCAGGGCCTCCACCTGATTCCCTCCAAACCGGGAGGCGTATATTTTTTTAAGATTTTTCACTTCAAGGATCGGCAATTTGCATGACTCCCTTCATTTTATCATTTGCCGGAAGAACGGTACCTTTCTTCCGGCCACATCTGGAGTATAGCAAACTTCCTTTTTGACAGCCATAGATTTCCCTTACAAAATGTCCGGCGGGTCTTACATTTCTGTAAGGCCCGCCGGATAAAAGCGTATTTACCATCGGCTGCACCTTCAGCTTTTTTGGCACCCTTCAGAATCACCTGACAGCCGATTTCATATAATCCAGCACCACATCCCCGATATAGGCCGCGTCCTCCGCGGCATAGGCCAGAGGGAAGTTGTCGGAAAAGAGAATCTGGGCGGAAGGGGGAAATTCCTCGTCGCCCGCCCAGAGTACAAAGCACAGCCGCAGGCCTTCCATAAATTCAAATTCATAGGAAACATCCCCGTATTCCCGGGGAATCCCCTTCAGCCCTTCCATGATCCCCCGGAATTCCTCCAGCCGATTTCCAAAGGACCGGGCCAGCCGCAGAATACATCGTCCGTAGAATTGGCGGTAGTATACTTCCCCCAGGGAAGATCCCGGTAGGACAGCAGGTTTCCCGTGGCCTGCATCCGGTCCCCCTCCGTAAGATACCGCAGAAGAAGAATTTTGGCGTGAATATCCCGGCAAAGTACAGCGATGCCCTCCTCCCCGTCCAGACAACGGATGAAAAAGTCCGGGTGGCTTACAGAATATTCCCGCTCCATAAACCGCACACGGAAGCTGCGGCCGAAACCGTCAAAGGGCAGCTCCAGATGGGAGCTTATATACTCCGGCTGCATGGCCTGGTACTCCGCCAGATAATGGCGGTAAGGCTGCATTTCCAGATTGTGTTTCTCATACTGTTCCTTCAGCATCTTTGTTTCCTTCCACTGACAGTCGGATCAGGAAATCCGCCAGTTTTTCTATCTCTTCCGGCCTCTCTTTTAATTCCTGTCCCCTCAGCCCTTCTTTCAGAATCGCCGGATCCTGCATCAGACAGGCGGCGATCCGATCCGGAGACCAGACCTCCTGTTTTACCAGGTTCTGTTCCTCTTCCATCGCTTTGTTGCAGATATAATAATAAGGTTTGCCGATGCTCTCTGCCAGCTCTCCGATTTTTTTCGTCAGCTGAAGGGATTCGTAGGAAGGATCCACAATCATAAGAATCAGATCTGCTCCGTTGTCAATGCCCCGGCCGAAATGTTCCACCCCCGCTTCCATATCCAGCAGGGCGTACTGATCCCTGTTCAGTCTCAGATTCTGTACAAACTGGCTCATCACCGTGCCCAGCACCAGCAGCCGCACGCCGCTGCATTCCTTTCCGTAAGTTTCCGGAATATCGTCGACCTTTGGGTTTACCTTGTAAAAAACATTGCTCTTGTCCGCTTCCGTCCGCTTTCCTCCTGCCCCTCCAAGATCAGATCCCCAGTTTTTCAACAATACCCTTCAAAGCCTCCCGCACCGGAGAATCAGCCGGCAGCTGCACGGTAGGACGCCCTTCACAGTCAAACCGATACACGGTTTCATCCTGAGGCACGACTCCCAGCAGTTCCAGTTTCTGATTTTGGATCTCCTCCAGGGTTCCCGGATCCAGCTTTCCTTCCGGTGCCCGGTTGATGATGAGCCCGGTTTTTTGGGGATGAAAATTCAGTTCTTCCATGAGCCGGGCGATCCGTCCCGCCGCCTGAACGCCCCGGCGGGAGCAGTCGCTGACCAGAATAGCGATCTCCATGGTGGGCAGGATGCCCCGGCTGATGTGTTCCATGCCTGCCTCATTGTCTACCACAATGTAGGGATAATGATTCTGCAGTTTCTGCACCTGTGTCTGGACGATGCCGTTGACAAAGCAGTAGCATCCCTGGCCCTGGGACCGCCCCATGACCATAAGGTCGTAGTCCTCTTCTTCCGTAAGGGCGTCCCCCAGGCGGCTCTCCAGATAGGCGGCTTTGGTGATCCCCGATGGAATCTTATATTTTGGATCCACTCCGGCCCGCTCGATCTCCTCCCGGAGTTCTCCCAGGGTCACTCCCACTTCCACCCCCAGCACTTCATTGAGGTTGGCGTTGGCGTCAGCGTCTACCGCCAGCACCGGCTTCTTCCCGGTGTCACAGAGATACTGGATCAACAATCCGCAGAGGGTGGTCTTTCCCACTCCGCCTTTTCCTGATACCGCAATAATATGTCCCATATTGTCCTCCTGTACATATTGTAAGTTTCTGAACATAATGTTGATTTTCTTTTCAATATTGATTATACTATCAGTATTCCAGGATTCAATCATCAGATTCCGCATCCTGTGCTGTTTCTGAACAGATCCGGAAAATTGTCGGGAAACGAGGTGTTTTACAGATGAAAAGCAAAGAACAGAATCCGGGGACAGACCGGCGCACCCGCTATACCAGATCCGTCATCCGTCAGTCCCTGCTGACACTGATGCAGCAGAAGCCTTTCGCAAAGATCACGGTCACGGAGATCTGCCGTCTTTCGGAGATCAACCGGGGAACCTTTTATCTGCACTATTACGATCTGGAGGATGTGCTGGACGATGTGATAAAAGAAATGATCCGGGACACCACCCAGGTGTTTGACCATGTGATGTGCCCGGAAAAGAGCCGCTGCACCTATCCATTCTGCCGGAAGGTGCAGGAAAGCCGGGAATTTTGCATCCTTTTCTCCGATGAGACCGCCTCCCCCAGACTGCTGGAACGTCTCTGCGAGCTTTCCAAAGAAGATTTTATCACCCGGCTCATGCAGAACAGTCTCCTCTCCTACGAACAGGCGGAGGCTGTCCTCTACTTTCAGATGAATGGCTGCCTGGCCATCAACAAGCGGATGCTGAAAAATAATTGCCGGGACTGGAGCCGGATCCAGCAGGCCATTGACCAGTTTATCCGGGCCGGGCTGGAAAGCTATCTGATCCATGACGGCAGGCAATCGGATTAGATTGTAAACCATTTCAAAAAACAAGTTTACATTCCTGTCAAACTATGGTATCATGCACCTGTACTTTTTCAGGAGGCAGATGAAAAATGAATCTTCGACCACACCATCTACTTTGTATTCAGAAATTTACAGGGCACGGATATAGTCCGGAATTTACAGCCCATATGACTGCTGTGGCTGCCAGGCTGCGAAAAATGCCTGAAACCAGAATTACTCTGACAAAAGGATGCGATGATCTCTGTCGGAAATGTCCCCATAGCAGCAGCGGGATCTGTTCTTCTTTGGACAAAACAGCCGCTCTGGACGCCGCTGTACAGAAGACCTGCGGACTGTCCTTGGGAGATTCTGATTCCTGGGCCGCGCTGGCGGAAAATGTCCGGGAGAAGATCTTGTCGTCAGAAACCTTTCATCACATCTGCCGCTCCTGTCAATGGTATGAACTTTGCAGAAATACGGAGGTGTCTCATGACTAAATCAACTGCTTTCACAAAAGCTCACGGAGCCGCGCAGCTTGCCTACGCCGCCGTAGGGGCTGTGCTGATCGCTGTCTGTTCCTGGATCAGCATCCCGGCGGCAGTTCCCTTTACCCTGCAGACCTTTGCCGTGTTCTTTGTTCTGTCCCTGCTGGGCGGCAAACTTGGAACCCTGTCCATCCTGGTCTACATCCTGCTGGGCGCCGCCGGAATCCCGGTATTTGCCGGCTTCTCCGCCGGACTTGGGGTTCTCCTGGGAAGCACCGGCGGCTACATCGCAGGTTTTCTTATCCTGGGGCTGCTTTACTGGGCATTGACAAGATCCGGCAGAACCAGCCTGTGGTTCCGCGTCTTTGTCATGATCCTGGGGCTGGCTGCAGTGTATGCCTTCGGCACAATCTGGTTCGCGGTCGTATATCTCCAGTCCAATGCCGCTGTCAGCATTCCATCTGTACTGACCTGGTGTGTTCTGCCCTTTATCATCCCTGATCTGATCAAAATGGTCCTGGCTGTGATCCTGGCACGACGGATCGCTCCCGCTCTGCGCCTCCGGTAAATTTCCCGGTGACGCTCTCCGGCGCTCTTCGGATCTCTTCCAGGGTGCCGGCCGCCACGATCCTGCCTCCCTCTTTCCCCCCGCCGGGGCCCAGATCCAGAATATAGTCCGCGTTGCGGATCACATCCAGGTCATGCTCAATGACCACCACGGTGGCTCCGTGGCCGATCAGGGTCTGGAACACTTCCAGCAGGGTTTTCACATCCAGGGGATGCAGACCGATGGTGGGTTCATCAAAAACAAATACGGAATCTGACTGGGCTTTTCCCATTTCACTGGCCAGCTTCAGGCGCTGGGCTTCTCCTCCTGAGAGGCCCGGCGTTTCTTCTCCCAGGGTCAGGTATCCCAGACCCAGATCCTTTAAGACGCCTAATCTCTGACAAACATTTTTCAGTCCGGCGCAGGCCTGAAGGGCCGTATTCACATCCATAGCCATGAGCTCCGGCAGGGAATAGGACCTGCCTTCCCGATCCTGATAACGGATGCTTTCCGCCTCTCTGGCGTATCGGGTGCCCCGGCACTGAGGACAGGGGATCTGCACGTCCGGAAGAAACTGTACGTCCAGACTGATCACCCCGGTGCCGTCGCAGACCGGGCAGCGGAGTTTTCCCGTATTGTAGGAAAAATCTCCCGCTTTCCTTCCCTTCTCCCGGGCATCCGGTGTTCTGGCAAACACCTTCCGCAGTTCATCGTGGACATTGGCGTAAGTGGCCACCGTAGAGCGGATGTTGATGCCGATGGGGGAGGCGTCTATCAGCTTCACCTGACGGATGCCTTCCGCCTGCAGATCCCGCACATGCTCCGGCAGTTTTTTCCCTTGGGCCGCTGCCGTGAGAGCCGGCACCAGGCTTTCCAGGATCAGGGTGGTCTTCCCGGATCCGGAAACGCCGGTGACTGCCGTAAGCCGGCCTTTGGGGATCCTGACCTCCAGAGGCTGCACCGTATGGATGGACCCGGTGGACAGGCGGATCTCTCCCTCTTCAAACAGCCGGCTCTCTTCCGCTCTCTCCCGGACCTGCACCGCGGCTTTTCCTGAGAGATAAGGCCCTATAAGCGACCGGGGATCCTCCCCCAGCCCTGCCGGTGTTCCCTGGGCGATGACTCTGCCGCCCTCCGCCCCGGCTCCCGGACCCATCTCAATGATCCAGTCCGCCTCCCTGAGGATCTTGGCGTCATGATCCACCAGCACCACGGAATTTCCATCGGCGATCAGATCCCGCATAACCCCGGTAAGTCCCACAATATTGGAGGGATGCAGACCGATGGATGGCTCGTCCAGCACGTACAGCACCCCGGTGGTCCGGTTGCGCACCGCCCGGGCCAGCTGCATTCTCTGCCTCTCCCCCGTGGAAAGGGTGGCGGATGCCCGGTCCAGAGTCAGATATCCCAGGCCCAGATCCAGCAGTCTCCGGGCCGCTGTGCGGAAGGATTCACAGATACTTTCCGCCATGGGACGCATTTCTTCCGGCAGGGAAGCCGGCACTTTCTCCACCCAGCCCGCCAGCTCCGAAAGAGTCATGCGGCAGGCATCCTCCAGGGAAATCCCCTGCAGCCTGGGAGCTCTGGCCTCCTGGGACAGCCGGGAGCCATGGCAGTCGGGACAGACCTCCTGTTTCAGGAATTTCTCCACCCGTTTCATGCCTTTTTCATCCTTTACCTTCGCCAGAGCATTCTCCACGGTATAAACCGCGTTGTAGTAGGTAAAATCCAGCTCCGCCGCCTGGTTGGAACTCTTGGCTTTGTAAATGATATGCTTCTTTACCGCGGGGCCGTCGAAGACGATCTCCTTTTCCTCATCCGACAGTTCCCGGAAGGGAACGTCCGTCCGTACCCCCATGGCCCGGCAGACATCCGTCATCAGGGACCACATCAGGGAATTCCAGGGGGCCACCGCCCCCTGATCGATGGTCAGGGAATCGTCCGGCACCAGGGTCTCCCGGTCCACCCTCCGCACGATCCCCGTGCCGTCACAGGCGGGACAGGCTCCCTGACTGTTGAAAGCCAGTTCCTCCGCGGAGGGAGCGTAAAACCGGGTCCCGCATTGAGGGCAGATCAGTTCCTGGCCTGCCGCCACTCCCAGAGTGGGCTCCAGATAATGGCCCTTGGGGCACCGGTGGCTGGCCAGCCGGGAAAACATCAGCCGCAGGCTGTTCAGGAGTTCTGTTCCTGTGCCGAAGGTGCTGCGGATTCCCGGGATTCCCGGCCGCTGGTGCAGAGCCAGAGCTGCCGGCACATACAGCACCTGATCTACCTGGGCTTTTGCCGCCTGGGTCATCCGCCTCCGGGTGTAGGTGGACAGAGCGTCCAGATATCTCCTGGATCCCTCCGCGTACAAAACGCCAAGGGCCAGGGAAGATTTCCCCGACCCGGACACGCCCGCGATCCCCACGATTTTATGCAGGGGGATATCCACATCGATGTTTTTCAGATTGTGGACTCTGGCTCCACGGATTTTCATGTGATCGATCATACCGCGTTCTCCTGTGATTTTTTCTAAAACTCCTTTTTCTTGACGATTGCCATACTGATCCCCATGCTCAGCAGCCACAGCAAAACAGACCCTCCCAGGGCTGCCGCTATCAAAGTTCCCAGATCCGGCACAGGCAGGCCATCCAGCAGCTCTCCCAGGTCCACCCCCATGCTTTCCGCGATCTTATTTCCGGCCATCCCCGCCACAAAGATCAGGCCGAAAGCCCCGAGAATGGCGATCCTGCCCCGCTCGCTGCCGAACTTCAGGTCAAAGGGAATGACCAGAGCCGGAAGCAGCAGTACCAGGGGCAGCAGGGCAAAAGAAGTCATCAGCACTTCCAGGGGAAGCTCTGCCTGCCTGTAAAGGTTTACCCCCAGAACAAACAGGACGGAAAGGATCCAGCCTGCAAGGCCCAGGAGCAGGCCGAACACATACTTTTCCGCCGCGTAAGCGCCGCGGCTTACGGGCAGACTGAACAGGAAGGCATTTCCATTGTCCAGTTCATCGTAGCTGATGGAGCTGAGGCTGAACAGAGCGGCTACCAGGGACAAAAATCCCACGGCGAACAGCGTCTCGCCTGAAAAAAGAGAAACCCCCGCGGCAATGGCCGCCATGGCCAAAAAGAAGGTTTTCTGTCCCGCGATCAGACGAAAATCTTTTACCAGTAAACCCTTCATACCTTTTCCCCCTTTACCATCATGGTAACCACCTCATCGATGGTTCCCTTCTCCACCGTAATTCCCGGGTAATTTTCCAGATAAAACTGTTTCTGGTCCGTCAGACAGCTGAAGCCGTAGCTTTCCCGGCGGATCCGCAGCAGATACTGTTTCTCGATCTTCCGGTACTGTTCCTGATCCAGTTTCAGAAGGGCGTACTCGCTGAGCAAAGCGTCTGTCTCCTCATGCAGAAGGATGTTTCCTTCATGGATCAGATACAGGTCGTCACAGAGATGTTCCAGATCCTGTGAAATATGGGAACTGATCAGAATCGATCTTTTCTCGTCTCTCTCCATAAATTCCCGCAGCAGATCCAGCAGTTCCTCCCGGGCCACCACATCCAGCCCCGCGGCCGGCTCGTCCAGGATCAGCAGCCTGGCGTCGTGGGAAACCGCTGCCAGCACTTTCAGCTTCGCCTTCATGCCGGTGGAGAACTCTTTGATCCTTTTATCCAGGGGCAGCTGAAATTTCTCCGCCCGCTCCATAAAAAAGCCCTGGTCAAAACTCCTGTACATATGTTTCAGGATCTTCCTCACGTCCCGGACCGTGAGATATCCGCTGAAACCGGAATCCGAGAGAACGACCCCCAGATTCTCCTGATCCCTGGCGCTAAAGTCCCTGCGGTTTTTTCCCAGAAGCGTGATCTCTCCGCTGTCCGGGTAAATCAGCCCCAAAACCGCCTTAAACGCAGTGCTCTTGCCCGCTCCGTTCTGGCCGATAAGCCCTGTAATACAGCCGGGACGCACCTCCATGGAACAGTCCAGCAAAAAACTCCCGTACTGCTTTTTCAGATGTTCAATCTTTAACATTCTTTTTTAACCCTCCAGAATCAATTCAAACAGACTTCGGATCTCCTCATCGCTGATCCCGTACCGGCGGCCCTTCTGAATAGCCTGCTCCAGGTCGGCCTCCAGTTCCTTTCTCTGCTCTTCCAGCAGGAGTTCCCGGTTGGCCGCTGCCACATAGGTGCCCTTGCCGTGTACCGTAACCGTGAATCCCTGGCCCTCCAGACTGTCATAGGCCTTTTTGACGGTCAGAGCGCTGATCTTCAGTTCCCGGGACAGGGACCTTACAGAAGGCAGAATATCATTCTCCTTCAGCTCTCCCCTGCGGATGAGAGACTTAATCTGATCCACGATCTGTTCATAAATCGGAACCATGCAGGAATTGTTGATTATGATTTTCATACGTATTGTTTCCTCCCTAGGGTAGCGTCAGTGTACAAGGAGCAATACGCTCCCCCGGTACGCTGACTCTGTAAACAGTATATAACAGCATTAAACTGTTGTCAAGTGTTATATACTGTTTATTCTTATGATTTTCTCTTGCAAAAAAGAGTCTCCGCCGGTATCCTTAATATAGGATCTTTTGTATCTATAGAAGAAGCATCAGAACACGAAAGGAGAAGAACCTCTATGCGATTATTATTTAAACAGCGCTTTTTCTCATGGTTTGACAGCTATGACATCTACGACGAAGAGGAAAATACGATCTATACCGTAAAGGGGCAGCTTTCCTGGGGACACTGCCTGAAGATCTTTGATCCCATGGGAAATGAGATCGGCACTGTCCGGGAAAAAATACTGACCTTTCTGCCGAAGTTCGAACTGTATCTGGGCGATCAGTACATAGGCTGTATCAGCAAAGAATTGACTTTCTTCAAACCCCGGTACAACATCGACTGCAATGGCTGGGAGGTGGAGGGAAACTTTCTGGAATGGGATTACTCCATTGTGGACTCTTCCGGAACTCCTGTGGCTGTTATTTCCAAAGAGATCTTTCACTGGACAGACACCTACGTGATCCAGGTATACCGGCCGGAGGACGCTCTTTGTGCCCTTATGCTGACACTGGCCATTGACGCAGAAAAATGTTCCAGAGATTAAGAATGCCGGCTCCGCTTTCCGCATAGAAAAGGGACGCATCCGCTTTTGGACGCGTCCTTCTGTTTCTGTGACTCTTATTCTATCTGTTTTGCAAATGCTTTATTTCTTTTTTCTGTTTCTCCCGGTCTTTGGAAAGTTTCAATGCCAAGCTGCGGACCCTCTCAAAAGATTCCAGTTCGCTTTTTAACAAAACATAGACCATTTCCGATAAATCTTCCCGTTTGTCATACCGTCTGAATGCTTCCCGGTACTTTCCGGTAGGCGGGATCGAGACGGGCAGGAACCCGTGATTGATCAGCTGCTGATTCACGATCATCCTCCCGGTCCTGCCATTCCCATCGGAAAATGGATGGCTTCGTTCAAACCGGACATGACTGGCCGCAATTTTTTCAAAAGTCTCTTTCACCGTCTCCGCCTCGATGTTCGCTTCCCTGATCCAGTTTTTCATATGTGCTGGAACGTCCTTCGGATCCGGCGGGTAATATACCGCTTCCGACAGATTTCCAATATACACGGAGTTCTCTCTGTACTCGCTCTGCATATACCGGATATAGCCGTTTGCCTTCTTGATCCACGCTTCATCAATGGGTGTCTTCCCAAAAGGAATTAGCATATTCTGGATGGCATGGTAAGCATTTTTTGCATCTGTATATTCGGAATAAGTATGATTCGACTTTACTTCATCATAATCGATTACCGCAATCGTTTCTTCCAACGACAGGGTGTTCCCTTCGATTGCATTTGTACTCCATGAAAATCTCTTGGCAAAGTCTTCTGTAAAAGGCTGACAGATCAACGGATTTTTCATGTACTGAAAAATTTCGGCTTTTTCTTTTTCAATCTGTAAGATTCTGCTTTCGTTGTCAAATAATGGCATGCTATCTGTCTCCATGCGTAAGCCCTTCTCAACAGTTCGGCAATATTCTACGCTTTTACAAGCACCCCGTCGCCTACGGAAGCTAAACATACAAGTTCATGATATTCTAGCCGTCATGACCGACGAGCGCCTTAACTCTCTTTTATTATATGTAATGGAAAAGAAATTAGCAAGAGGTTTTACGGCCTTTCAGAAAGGCTGTGTTTTTTTCTCCCATACAGCAGCAGTCCCGCGGCCAGCCCCGCCAGAGCCGGGCAGACCCATCCGAATCCCTGTTTCATCAGGGGAAGCATCTCTGAAACCCGATTCAGAAATCCGTTCAGATGGAAGAAATTTCTGGTTCCCTCCGGCAGAGTCCGCAGCAGGTCCAGCACGGCGGCAGCGGAGGTAAAGCCTATGGTCCAGCGAAGAACTGTTCGGTCCTGCCGGAAAAATTTTCCGCACAGAGTCAGCAGGATTAACACAATCGCCAGGGGATACAGGAACATCAGCACCGGCATGGAGTAGGCGATAATGGCGTCCAGCCCCAGGTTGGCGATCAAAAAGGAAAGCACACAGAAAGCCGCTGCCCAAAATCCATAGGAGGGACCTTTGGGAAAGATTCTCACAAAGGTTTCTCCGCAGCTGGTGATCAGTCCCACCGCCGTTTTCAGACAGGCCACGGTCACTGTTCCCGCCAGGATCAAAGCTCCCGCCCTGCCGAAGTAATGTTCCGCGATCTGAGCCAGGGCTTCTCCCCCGTTGCTGGAGGCTTCAAAAATCCCCCGGCTCTGGGCGCCGATCAGGGTCACCAGCACATAGATCAGGGCCATGAGCAGGGAGCTGAAGATCCCGGCCCGCACCGTCTGTTTGGCTACTTCCCCCGGTTCCTTCACCCCGAGATTCCGGATCGCGTTGACCACGATGATGCCGAAGGCCAAGCCCGCCAGGGCATCCATGGTATTATAGCCTTCCAGAAGGCCGGTGGAAAAAGCCGCCCCTTCGTAGGCGCCTGCAGGCGCAATATCCAGTGGATTCCCCATAGGGCTTATAAGCGCCCGGATCACCAGAATGCCCAGCAGGCACAGAAACAGGGGATTCAGAATCTTCCCGATCCAGGTCAGGATCTGTCCGGGCCGCAGGGAAAAGAACAGGACCGCCGCGAAAAAGACCAGGGAAAAAACAGCCAGAACCAGGGTCTGATCCGCTTCCGGCAGGATCCGCTGGATTCCCACGGTATAGGAAACCGTAGCGCATCTGGGGATGGCGAAAAACGGCCCGATGGTCAGGTAAAGGGCCAGCGTAAAAAACAGCCCGTATCTTCTTCCCACACCTCCGGATAATTCCAGAAGGCCTTCCTTCCGGCTGACGCCGAGGGCGGCCACTCCCAGAAGGGGCAGTCCCACCCCGGTAATCAGAAACCCTATGGAAGCCGTCCACATATGGCTTCCGGAAAGCTGTCCCATGGAGGCGGGAAAAATCAGATTTCCCGCCCCGAAAAACATACCGAACAGCATACTGGCTACAAACAACGTTTCTTTTAAACTTAATTTTTTCATGGCATCTTCCCTATTCCGTTTCCAGTTTTTCCCTGCGCAGATCCAGGCGGATCACCGTGCCGCTTTCCGGATCCGATTCCGCCCGGATCCCGTGTCCCAGATTTTCGCAGATCTTCCGGCAAAGATACAGACCCAGGCCGCTGGCTTTTTTATCTTTCCGCCCGTTATACCCCGTATATCCTTTCTCAAAGATCCGGGGCAGATCCTCCGGCGCGATGCCAATGCCCGTATCTTTGATGGAAAGTATCCCCGGAGAGTCCATAGCTATCGTAACAGTTCCGCCCTTTTTCGTGTATTTCAGAGCGTTGGAGATAATCTGTTCCACCACAAAGAGCAGCCATTTTTCATCGGTGAGCACCCGGAACTCTGTGGGCTTATAGTCCAGACGGATCCGCCTGCGGATAAACTGGGTGGAAAACCGGCGGACCGCCTGCCGCAGAATCGGATCCAGTTCATATTCCTGCAGCACGTAATCTGTATCCTCCCCCTCCAGCCGCAGCACCGCCAGGGCCATCTCCACGTACTGCTCAATCCGCAGAATCTCCTCCTGGATCTCCCGGCTCTGTTCCGTATCCTCCCCGGACAGCTTCAGCCGTATGGCCGCGATGGGCGTCTTGATCTGATGGGTCCAGATGGTATAGGAATCCACCAGATCCGAATATTTTTCCCGGAACCCGTCTTCCAGATCCCCGCATGCTTCCTGAAGCCCGCGTATCATTCTCTGATACTGCTCTTCCGGAAAACTTTCCGGCTCCGGCAGCTTTGAATCCCTCCGGGGATACGTCTCTGCCTGGAGAAGCAGCCGGCATTTTTTCCGGAATTTCAGATACCCGGCAGTAAACACCAGAACTCCCGCGGTTCCCGTAAGGGCTGTTCCGTAGAGCACCGCTCCCGGCGGAAGCCGATAGAGGGTAAAAAGGATAAAAAAGACAGCACAGAATCCTGCCCACAGACAGGCAGTTCCTCTGTGCTGTTTCAGATACGCCCTCAGAAAACCCATTTCCTTCCTCCGCTACTCAATGAGATATCCCATGCCGATCTTGGTGGTGATGAACCCTGTAAGCCCTGCCCCGTCCAGCTTTTTCCGCAGCCGGTTCACATTGACGCTCAGGGTGTTTTCATCCACATAGCTGTCTGTCTCCCAGAGGCGCTCCATCAGCCGTTCCCGGCTCACCACTTTTCCCCGGCTTTCCATCAGAGTCCGCAGGATCCGGTACTCGTTTTTGGTAAGTTCCAGTACCCTGCCCTCATAGCGCAGGGTGGCGTCCCCGGTGTTCAGCACAGCGCCTCTGTGCTCCAGAATTTCCGTCTGAATTCCATAATCATAGGTCCGCCGCAGCAGAGCCTGTATTTTGGCGGTGAGGATTCCCATATCAAAGGGCTTGGCCACAAAATCATCGGCTCCCTGGTTCACCGCCATAATAATATTCATGTTGTCCGAGGCCGAGGAGAGGAAGATCACCGGAACCCTGGAAACTTTTCGGATCTCCCCGCACCAGTAATAGCCGTTGTAAAAGGGAAGCATAATATCCAGCAGCACCAGATGGGGCTGGAAAGCGCTGAATTCTTCCGTAATCTTCCGGAAGTCCTCCGCCTGGCGGGCTTCAAACCCCCAGGCGGAAAGCTGCTTCTGAATTTCCCCGGCAATTCCCGGATCGTCCTCCACAATATAGATCCGATACTGTTTATCGCTCATTGTTAATCATATACAGCAGCGCATTGACAATACAGGCGGCAATGTTGCTGCCTCCCTTTCTGCCCCTGGCCACGATGCAGGGAATATCCGTACCCATGATCAGCTCCTTGGACTGCACTACATTGACAAAACCTACCGGCGCTCCGATGATCAATTCCGGCCGGAAGCCGTCCTGAATCAGTTCATACAGCCGCACCAGGGCTGTGGGCGCGTTCCCCACGGCAAAGATCAGATTGGAATCCAGCTTGGCAGCCTTTCCCATGCTTACAGAGGCTCTGGTGGTTCCCAGTTCTTTTGCTTTTTCCGCCACATCCTCGTCAGACATAAAGCAGTAAACCTCCCCGCCGTACCGGGCCAGAGATTTCTTATTGATCCCGGCTTTTGCCATCTGGGTATCGGTGACAATGCAGGCGCCCTTCTGAATGGCAGCCAGGGCCTTCTCCACGGCTCCCTCTGAAAAATACAGGTTATCCGCGTAGTCAAAATCCGCGCTGGTGTGAATGCAGCGCTTTACAATCAGCTCTGTGCCGGGAGCCAGCTTCTTATCTCCCAGTTCCTCCGTAATAATCTCAAAGCTGCGTTTCTCAATATCCATGGGTTTTACATTTTCCAGTTCAATATGGCTCATGTCTCATACCCCCTGTTCCAGAATGGTGTAGATCTGTTTCATATCCAGATGTTCTCTCAAAGCCGCTGCCAGAATGTCGTACTGGGTCTCCTTGAAGGTCTGATAGTCCACTCCCGTCATCTTTGAAGTGTCGATGCCTTTGGCTTTTCCCAGGGCTTCCACGATCTTCTCCGCCACCTGCTCTTTGTCAAAAATGCTGTGGACGTAGGAACCGTAGACATTGCCTTTCTGATTTCCGTCCGGCTTGATCTCTCCGGAAGATTGATTGGTGTCGGAAATCTTTGTGAAAGGCGAAGCCCCCTCCGAAGCTGTGCTGACTCCCATATGGATCTCATATCCTTCCAGGGCGGTTCCCGTCAGGCCGGAGAGGATTCCCTGTACCTGGCCGAATACGCCCTCCACCCGGGTTCTGGTCTTGTTTCCCGCGAAGACCGTGTCCATGGGAAGCAGACCCATACCCTTGATGCTGCCGCCGCTCTCCACACCCATGGGATCGCTTAGGGTATCGCCCAGCATCTGGTAGCCGCCGCAGACTCCGAAAATCACGGTTCCGGCCGCCGCGGCCTTCAGGATCTCCGCCTCCAGGCCGTTCTGCCGCATCCACAGCAGGTCTTCCATGGTATTCTTGGTTCCGGGCAAAAGGATCATATCCGGATGCTTCAGTTCCGAAACCCTCTGCACATACCGCAGGGAAACCCCCGGCATGCTCTCAAAGGGATTAAAGTCTGTAAAGTTGGAGATCCGGGGCAGCCGGATCACCGCGATATCGATGAGGCCCACCTCCTGTTTTCCGCTGAATCGCTCCGTCAGGCTGTCCTCGTCCTCCACTTCAATGTTCAGGTAAGGAGCCACTCCCACTACGGGGATCCCGGCCCTTTCTTCCAGCATCTTTACTCCGGGATCCAGAATGGTCTTGTCTCCCCGGAATTTGTTGATAATCAGGCCCTTCACCATGGCTCTCTCATCCGGCTCCAGCAGTTCCACCGTGCCGATGAGCTGGGCGAAAACGCCGCCCCGGTCAATGTCTCCCACCAGGAGCACCGGCGCCTGGGCGATCTTGGCCATGCCCATGTTCACAAAGGCGTCATCGTCCTTGAGGTTGATCTCCGCCGGGCTTCCTGCCCCCTCGATGACGATAATATCATTCTCCGCGGCCAGGGACTCATAGGCCTGTCTGACCGCCGGGATCAGATTTTTCTTGTAGGCGAAGTAGGCCCGGGCGTCCATGTTGCCCAGGACCTCGCCGTTTACGATCACCTGGGAGCCCGTGTCGTTGGTGGGCTTCAGAAGAATGGGATTCATCCGCACAGAGGGAGCGATCCCCGCCGCCTCCGCCTGCATCACCTGGGCCCGGCCCATCTCCAGACCCTCCCGGGTAATAAAAGAGTTCAGGGCCATATTCTGGGCCTTAAAGGGGGCTACCCGATAGCCGTCCTGTTTAAAAATCCGGCACAGTCCCGCCGCCAGCAGGCTTTTCCCCGCGTTGGACATGGTTCCCTGCACCATTATCGCTTTTGCCATCTGTCTGTCTCCTCCTGTATCACGCCAAAGCTTCCAGAAGCTTCAGATTCTCTTCATGGGTCTTTACCGCCGCCCGGTAATACCCCGGTCCCAGTCCCCGGTAATTTCCGCAGTCCCGGATCAGAATTCCCCGGCTCAGGGCTTTTTCTGTCAGCCCTTCCGGCCCTTTAAAAAATAGATAGTTGGCTCTGGAATCGTACACCTGAAACCCAAGCTCCCCCAGCCGCTTCCGCAGGAACTCGCGCTCTGTCCTTACAATCTCCCTGGCCTTTTCCACGTAGGCCTCCTCCCTCAGGGCCGCCGCGCCGGCGGCCTGGGCGGGAATGGACACATTCCAGGGCTGCACGCAGTCCCGCATGGCCTCCAGCAGACGAAGATCGGAACAGATCCCGTAGCCCAGACGGATCCCCGCCATGGCGTACCGCTTGGTAAAGGCCTTCAGCAGAAACAGCTTTTCATGATCCTTCAGGGCCGCTTTCAGGGTGTACCGCTCCGGCTCCTCGATAAAATCCTGGAAGCACTCGTCCACCGCCAGAAAGGTATCGGTCCGGCGGCACCGCTCCAGGATCCGGCCCATAAGCTCCGGCTCAATGAGGGTACCGGTGGGATTGTTGGGATTGCAGAGCATGAGAAACTCTGTTCCGGGAGTGATGGCCTCCAGGATCCTCTCCGTCACCCGGAAACCCTCCTCCTCCTTCAGTTCAAAATAGGAAATTTCTGTCCCTGCCAGACGGAGGGCCTGCTCATATTCCGCGAAGGTAGGGGCCGGAAGCAGCGCCCGCCGGGGCCGCAGGGCCAGGGCCAGCATAAAGATCACCTCCGCCGCTCCGTTCCCGCAGACCAGATAATCCTCCGGAACCTGCTCGTAGGCGGACAGTCCCTGCCGCAGGGCCTCCATGCGGATGTCCGGATAATTGTGGATCTCCCGCAGGCTTTCCGCCGCCGCCCGGATCACTGCCTCCGGCGTGCCCAGAGGGTTCATGTTGGCGGAAAAGTCCAGGGCGTTTTTATGGCGGTAGACGTCCCCGCCGTGTATTTTGTCCTTCATGTTCTCTCTCCTTGTTCCGGCTTTTTGTGTTCTCTCAGATCAGCGGCCGGAAATTCCAGTACAGAGCCAGACAGGCCAGCCGCAGAACCGCCGCCAGCACCAGTGTCAGAATGGCGGCAGCGTACATGAGCCGGTTGGCTCTGGGGATATCCTCCGGCTCCACCGGCCGGATAGGATCTCCCAGGGTAGGCTTTTTATGGAGTTTCCCGAAATACCAGGCGTCTCCCGCCAGCTGAATATCCAGAGCGCCCGCTGCTGCCGCCTCCGTGTGGGCGGAATTGGGGCTGGCATGTTTTTTCCGGTCCCTGCGGTACATGTTCAGAGCGTTCTTTCCGTCCATGCCGCAGAACCATGCCCCGGCGATCATCAGAAGGCCGGCCAGCCGGGCGGGAAGAAAGTTCACCGCATCATCCAGCCGGGCGGCAAAGGTGCCGAAGTACCGGTATCGGTCATTTTTGTATCCCACCATGGAATCCATGGTATTGATGGATTTATAGAAAAATCCTGCCGGAGCTCCCCCGATCATTAAAAACAGCAGGGGGGCGATGACCCCGTCGGAGGCGTTCTCCGCCACCGTCTCCACCGCCGCCTTGGTGACTCCCTGAAAGCTCAGGTTCCGGGTGTCCCGGCCCACGATCATGGAGACGGCATAGCGGGATTTTTCCAGATTCCCGGATCTCACCGCCTGATAGACCCGCATACTCTCCACCTTCAAAGCCTTTGCGGCCAGCAGCTGGTAGCACCAGAAGGTTTCCAGGGCAAAGCCGGCCCAGACATTGAGTCCGTACAGAAACCGCAGCAGGAGCAGCGGCGCCGCCGTGCTGATGCCGGTGACAAACAGCACCAGAAAGACCCCCGCGGCTCTCTCTCCGGTTTTTGTTTTGGGAAACAGGCTCCGCAGGAGTTTTTCAAAGAATTCGATCAGTTTTCCGATGATCCGCACGGGATGGTATAGCCACACGGGATCTCCAAAGATCAGGTCCAGCAGAAATCCCAGAACCGCTGCCGGCAGAATATAGTCTAACATAGTCCCTCCCTTTCCCTGCAGGCGTCCAGAAAGGCCAGGGGCAGTTTTGTATTGGCATAATAATAAAGATGGGGAAATCCTGCCAGCAGATTAGCCTGGCTGTGAATGCACCGCCAGGAACGGGTTCCGGAGGGTTTTACCGCCAGAAAATCCCTCCCCGGATCCTCTGACTCAAAATAGTGGAATTCATGGGAACGGATGTCCCCTGTCTCCCGTCCGAAAACCTTTCCCCCTGACAGGGTAATGTATCCGAACCGGGTGAGCCGGCCGTTGTTCCAGGCTTTTCCCCGGATCACTCCCGCCATGGGGTATTCTTTTCCCTCCATGTCTGTCATAGTCTCATGGAGGTAGAGAAAGCCGCCGCACTCCGCCATGCAGGGAAGACCTCCCTCCACGGCCCGGCGGATGGATTCCCGCATGGAGACATTTTCACTGAGTTCCCGGACGTGCAGTTCCGGGTAGCCTCCGTGGAGCAGCAGGCCGGAAAGCCCCTCCGGCAGTTTCCTGTCATGGAGAGGGGAAAACTCCACCAGCTCCGTCCCCTGCTCCCGGAGGAAGCTGAGATTGTCCTCGTAGAAAAAACAGAAGGCCTCATCCCTGGCCAGGCCGATCCGCAGGCCCGCCCCGGCTGTTCCGGATTCCGGATATCCGGGCTCCGGCAGCTGTTCCGCTTCTCTGGCAATGGCAAAGATCGTCTCCAACTCCAGGGTTTCCTCCAGGCGGCTGCTTAAAAGTTCCATCTTCTCCTTCAGGGAGTCCACCTCCTCCGGCAGCATCAGCCCCAGATGGCGGCTCTCCAGCACGCAGTCCTTCAGCACCGGCACATAGCCCGCCACTTTCACATGCAGTTCCTCTTCAATGACCTTCTTCATTCTAGGATACAGCATGGGAGAGATCCGGTTCAGTATCACCCCCTGGATCAGAGGAACCTTCTGAAAATCCAGGAATCCTTTAATGAGAGCCAGCAGGGAACGGCTGGAGCCGGAAGCGTCCGCTACCAGCAGCACCGGCGTTCCCGTGACGGCGGCCAGGTCGCTGGCCCCTCCCCTGGAGGAAGTCTCGCTGAGGCCGTCATAGTAGCCCATCACTCCCTCCATCACCGCCATCTCACAGTCTGCTCCGTTTTTCGCCAGCAGCATCCGGGTGGTATCCGGATCTGTAAAAAAAGGATCCAGATTCCGGCTTTTGGCCCCCAGAACCCGGCTGTGGAACATGGGATCGATAAAGTCCGGCCCGCACTTAAAGGAAGCCGTCCGGATTCCTCTTTTTTTCAGGATCCCCAGAAGGCCGCAGGTCACCAGGGTTTTTCCGCTGCCGCTTTTGGGCGCGGTAATCAGTACACGGTTAAGCCTCATGGATTCCACCTCCGGTTCCAGAAATAATGTAGACGGGATTCTGCCCCATCATCATGTGATAGCGGCCCAGCTCCCGGGACTTTGCAGCTGTCACTGAGACAATATCCACATCGGTAAAGGGAAGCTCCCCCATAACCTTCAGGGCCTCCCCCAGGGTCTCCAGGGTAATGGCGTTGACCACCATCCTGAGAGAGGGGTTCTTTTCCAGCAGCAGCTCCGCGATCTCCCTGAGATTTCCGGAGGAGCCGCCGATAAAGGCGTGGGTGGGAGCCGGCAGGTCTTTCAGAGCCTCCGGAGCCGGCCCCTCTACAATGGTCAGGTTGTCTGCCTGGAATTTTTTCTTATTTTTTTTCAGCAGTTCCACCGCCGCGGGGTTCTTCTCCACCGCCCATACATGGCCTTCCAGGGCCATCCGGGCCATCTCCACAGACACAGAACCGCTTCCGGCTCCCACGTCATAGATAAGCGAATCCTCCTGCAGCCGCAGTTTGCTTAAGGACACTTCCCGGACTTCCTCTTTGGTCATGGGAACCTTGTCCCGGAGAAATTCTCCGTCCGGGATCCCGTGGGTTACGGTTTTGTCCGGCCGGGGATTTTCCACCAGCAAAGCGGCAAGAGAATCCCCCTCATATTCCAGAAATTCTTCCGGTCTCCCGCTGCGGATCTTCTCCTCCGGATAGGTAAAGCGTTCCCCCACATGAACCGTCACATCCGGCATCCCGTATTCCATCAGCTTTCCGCAGAGTTCCCGGACATCCTCCGGTTTCCCCAGCAGGGAAAACACCCTGGGATATTTCCGGATCAGACCGATGAGGTTGCTCTCTCTTCCGTGGCGGCTGGTGATCTTCACATCCTCCCAGGACAGCTTCAGCCGGCTGCAGAAATAGACCAGGGAGGAGATCCCCGGAATCAGTCTTATCTCCCCGGGAAGCACTTCCAGCAGCTTTTTAGCGCCGCTGTAAAATCCCACATCCCCGGAAAGCAGCACCGCCGCCCGGTGAAATTCCGGATGTTCCCGAAGATAGGCCGCGATCTCTCCCGGCCGGTATTCTTTCAGAAGGGTCTTCCCCTCGTGGGGCACGCTCTCCAGCATCCTGCCCGCGCCGATGAGCAGGTCCGCCGACCGGCAGAAAGCCCGGGCCTCCTCCGTCATAGTGGCTCCCTCTCTGCCGCCCATGCCGATGCCTACCAGAGCCGTTTCCGGGAACGGCCGGATGCCCTTCCTGGGTTTCCCGAACTTCTCTTTCAGATATTCCAGGCATTCTTCCAGGCTCATACCCTCCTCCCGCAGAGGACGGCCGATAATCACCAGGCGGCAGCCCGCCGCCTCCGCGGCGGATACCTTTTCCGGAAAACCGCCTGCCGCCCCGGTATCCTTGGTCACCAGATACCGGGCTTTGGTCTGCCGCAGCATAGCCGCGTTGAGCTCCTGGGAAAAGGGCCCCTGCATACAGATGAGATGCTTTCCCTGAAAGCCCAGCTCCGCGCAGCTCTTCACCACCTCCGGCAGAGGCAGGACTCTGGCGAAAATCCGGTTTTCATAGTCCGGAACCGCCCGGAAAGCCGGAAGCTCCTTGCTGCCGGTGGTAAGAAAGATATTGCCCTCTGTCCCGGCCAGATATTCCGCCGCGGCCTCCGGGCTGTCCACGTAAACCGCGGCCTCCTCCCCGGTGAGGGTGCTGCTCCGCAGCACTCTCAGATAGGTTCTTCCGGTTTTTTCGCAGGCGGAACGGATGTTTTCCGTCACCGCCGACGCGTAGGGATGGGTGGCGTCAATAACTAGGGCGTCCTCCCCGGCAAAGAGGCGCTCCATCTCCCCCTCGTCCATGCGTCCCCCGGACACAGAAAGGCTTCCCCCCTTTTCCAGAAGGCTCCGGCCGTATTCCGTGGCCGCCGAGGCCAGGGCGGGAACTCCCAGCTCTTTTAAATATTCAGCAATCTTTCTTCCCTCTGCCGTGCCGGCAAAGAGCAATACCTTATACATCCCTGTATCCTCTGGGGGTCACCATTTTTCCGGCCAGGGCTTTTGTCTGAGAGTTTCCGATAAAGACGGTAGTAAACATATCCACGGCGGTATCCCGCAGTTCCTTCAGGGTCAGTACCCGGCAGGCTTCCCCCTCTCTTCCGATATTGGACACAATGCCGCAGACCGTGTCCCCGGATTTATATTTCATCATCAGATCACAGGCTTTGGCCAGGTAATCATGGCGCTTTTTGCTGGAGGGATTGTAGAGACATACCACAAAGTCTGCCTCCGCCGCTGCCAGCAGCCGTTTTTCGATCTTCTCCCAGGGGGTCAGCAGATCGCTGAGGCTGATGAGACAGAAATCATGAATCAGAGGCGCCCCCAGCACCGCCGCTCCTCCTGTAGCCGCTGTAACTCCCGGAATAATGGAAAGCTCCACCTCCGGATATTTTTCTCCCACCTCATACATGAGGCCGGCCATGCCGTACACCCCGGCGTCCCCGCTGCAGATCATGGAAACCACATGTCCCTTTTTTGCCTCCTCAAAGGCCAGCACGCAGCGGTCCACCTCTTTGGTCATGGGAGTGGTCAGAAACCTCTTGTCCGCAAAATGATCCTTCACCAGATCCACGTATACCGTATATCCTATGATGGTATCGCTGGCCTTTAATGCCTCCGCGGCCTCTATGGTCATTTTTTCGTAGGCCCCGGGGCCGATTCCAACTACATATATCTTATTCAAAATTCTACGCTCCTGTTCTCCAGGGCAACCGCGCAGGTCACGCCGTCGCCGCTGACTTTTCTGATAATCAGCTCACCGTTTCCCGCAAGAACGGCGCTGCGCTCGCAGACATTGTCCACGCCGGTCACTTCCGATACAAAACCGGAAGAAGTAAATGTTCCGGGAACCGCCCTCAGTTCCTCTGCGCTGAAAGTCCGCAGGGGAAGTTCCCTGCCGCGGCAGAATTCCAGCAGCCCCGGCTCGTCCTTCTTCAGATCAATGGTAGCCGCCTGCAGCAGAGCCTCGGGATAGAGGCTGAAGCCGCGCAGGGCATCGTCCACCAGCCGGGCGATCTGACGGGCGGTGGTTCCCCTGCGGCATCCGATTCCCACGGTCAGGCACCGTGGAATCAGCCAGAGAGTGTGATCGAAATAGGCCCGGGAATAGGAGGGGCTGATGTAAATTCCCAGAGAGGTTTCTCTTTTTGCCTGCTCTCTGTCCTGCTCCCGATAAAATTCCGCGCTCCAGACCAGTCCCTCCGGAAGTTCCCCCTTTACGGGAAAATGGGTGTAAAAGCCTACCTGATCTCCCGCCAGCAATGCGGCTGATACCTCTTTGGCATAGGTCATATTGGAGATCACCATATTATTTTTCTTTGCGTATACATCTACGGCAAATTTCTGGTTCACATCCGTCGCCGTGGTCAGCACGGCCCTGCAGCCCAGCCCCTGCTCCATCCACAGAGCCATCTCATTGGCCCCGCCGATATGGCCGGACAGAAGAGGGATACAGTACTGGCCTTTCTCGTCCAGCACCAGCACCGCCGGATCCACTCTCTTATCCTTTACATAGGGAGCGATAGCCCGCACCGCGATTCCCGCCGCGCCCACAAAGATCAGGCAGTCGCTGTCCTGAAAGCGGCCGGCCGTCCAGCTCTGGAGCCCTTCTCTGAGAGCCCGGATCTCCGGATGGGCGTCCAGGTTCAGCTTTTTCCCCTTGCAGTACCATCTGACCTCCATTTCCTTCTCCCCGGAAACGGATGCCAGAAGCTTTCTGATTTTTTCAGAAAGCTCCATACCCGCGTTTGTAAAACAAATCCCCGCGATTTTCATGTTGACACCCCTTTATTTTTCAGTCTTGTTTCGTGCCCTGACGGAACTCCGTGGTGAATTCCGGATGGTACAGCTTGGACCGGTCGTAATGACTGTGGGTCACAATATCGCCGATAATCATCAGGGCGGTTTTCGTGATATTTTCTCTTTTGGCCGTTTCCGCCAGGGTTCCCACCGTGCAGACACAGGCCTTTTCATCCTCCCAGGTAGCCTTGTATACAATGGCCGCCGGCGTATCCGCCTGATAGCCCCCCGCTATCAGACGCCTGCTCAGCTCCTCCAGCATGCCGGTGCTTAAAAACACCACCATAGTGGCCTGGTGGGCGGCGAAGGATTCAATGCTCTCCTTCTCCGGCACCGGCGTTCTTCCCGCCATACGGGTAATGACCACGCTCTGGGAAACCTCCGGCAGGGTATATTCCAGATTCAGGGCGGAAGCCGCTCCGCAGAAGGAGCTGACTCCCGGACAGTAATCGTAGCCAATGCCTTTTTCATCCAGCACATCCATCTGCTCCCGGATGGCTCCGTAGAGACAGGGATCTCCCGTGTGCAGCCGCACAGTAACAAGTCCCTCATCTTCTGCCTCTTCCATGACCTGCAGAACTTCTTCCAGGGTCATTTTCGCGGAATTGTAAACCCTGCATCCCTCTTTTTTATAATCCAGCAGCTGCGGGTTCACCAGAGAACCGGCGTAAATAATCACATCCGCCTCCTCCAGGAATTTTTTTCCCCGCAGGGTAATCAGATCCGGGGCTCCGGCCCCGGCGCCTACAAAATGTATCATGACTTCTCCTTTACGATAATCAAAGAATAATATCCCGCGTCTTCCGGAATCTCCTCCGGGGAGCGGTAGATCCTTTCATTTTCCATGCCGCAGTTTTCGATCATGGAAGCGGGAATCTGCTGCTCCAGCAGAATTTTTTTCACCTCCGCCATTTTCTTGCCCGCTTTCATCAGCACCTTGGTGCCGGAAAGCTTCAATGCCTCCTCAATCTGGTAGGAGGCCGGAATCACATGCAGGGGCTCCGCCTTCTCCACCAGCCCGGTATTCAGCCTTGCCGCCACCGCGCAGAAGGAGGTAATGCCGCTGACGATCTCCGTCTCATAGCCGGCGGCCTGCACCCGCTTATGTACATAAATGTAGGTGGAGTACACCGTGGGATCCCCCAGGGTGGGGAAGGCCACGTCCATGCCCTTGTCCAGATATGCCATAATGGCCGCGGCCCCCGCCTCATGGGAAGCCTCCAGCTTCGCGGGATCCTTGGTCATAGGCATATCCACTGCCAGAAGCTCCTTTTCCGCGATCTCCGGATAGGCTCCCTCCACGATCTTATAGGCAACGGTTTCCCGGGGCTCTTTCCCGGGAAGAGCGATCACCTTGCTTTCCCGGATCACCCGCAGGGCTTTCAGGGTCAGCAGCTCCGGATCCCCGGGGCCGATGCCCACTCCGTACAATTTTCCTTTCATATCTTTATCCTCGCTTTTTGCTCATTTATCCTGCGGATCAGTTCCGGCACCGTCCCGGTCTCTCCCAGCTTTCCCCGGACAGAGGAAAACAGAATGGCCCCTGTCTCCAGGCTGCCCTTTGTCCTCTGATTCAGATAAAACTGCACCCGTCCGCATACTTCCTCCATGGTATGTTCCAGGAGTTCCTGTCCGGAAGCGGCCAGAACATCCAGGGCTTCCTCTGTGGTTCCGGTGTCCAGGATTTTTCTCACTGTTTCCCGGTCCGCTCCGGCCCGGAAGGCCGCCGCCGCCATAAGCTCCGCTCTGGCGTCCGCGTTCCGGGAATGGGTATTCATAATCCCTCCGGATACCTTGATAAATTTCCCGATGTGGGCGATAAACAGAATGCCCCGGATTCCCAGCTCCTCCGCCAGATCCAGAGTCTCCCCCACATAGTTGCTGCATTTCATCTCGCAGGAAAGATCCAGGTCCGGCAGCTGTCCGGCAAAGGCCTCCCCGTAATTTCCCGGGGTGACCACCAGATATTCCCCTCCGGCGGCGGCCAGCATCCGCATTTCCGCCTCAATACTTTTCACCAGAGCCTCCTCGCTCATGGGCATAACAATGCCGCTGGTTCCCAGCACGGACAGGCCGCCCCGGATTCCCAGACGGGGATTAAAAGTTCCGGCGGCGATCTTCTCCCCTCCGGGAATGGAGATCATCACTTTCAGGCCGCCCCTGTAGCCCTGCCGGCGGCAGACTTCCTCTGTCTCCTTCCGGATCATCTCCCTGGGAGTGCTGTTGATGGCCGCGTTTCCCACCGGCTGGTTCAGTCCCGGCCGGGTAACCCGGCCCACGCCCTCCCCTCCGTCGATGAGGATCCCTTGTTCTTTTCTCCTGCTTACCTCCGCGAAAACCAGCAGTCCGTGGGTAGCGTCCGGGTCGTCGCCTCCGTCCTTGCGGACCGCGCAGCGGACTGTTTCCATCTGCCCATCCGCCCCCGGCCGCATAGCAATTTCTTCCACCTGCAAATGCAGCAGAATCCCCTTGGGAGTCTTCAGCGCCGTCTCTTCCACGGCTTCCCCCGTCAGAAGCATCCAGGCGGCGGCTTTTGCCGCGGCAGCCGCGCAGGATCCTGTGGTATAGCCGCACCGCAGTTTTTTATGGCCCTTCAGGACATACATGTCCTCCAGGCCGGTTTTATGCTCCTTCATCTTTTGTTACCTCTTCCGGTCCGGTTTTACTGTCTGACAAAACATTCCAGTTTTCTCTGTCCTCTCTCAAGTTCCGAAATCAGGGTTTTGTCTTCCGGAAACACCTCCTGAAAAGCGCGGAATTCATCCAGGAGCCCGGAACCGTGGCCCACCATGCAGGCTCCCGCGTCGCTTCCCAATGCCAGGGAAACCCCCAGGGCTCTGGCAGCTTTCAGCATTTTTCCGGTTCTCTCCCAGATCCGCTCCAGAATCCGGTCCGGATATCTTCCGCAGCCTATGAGATTCTTTACCGTCACCACCGTAGGCACCCAGAGAGTTCCGCACTCCGCCAGCACCCGCAGGCTCTGCTCGTCCTGAAAATTTCCGTGCTCCAGGGAATCCGCCCCGCAGGCGGCGGCAATCTCGCAGGCTCTGGCTCCATTGGTATGGCTCATGACCAGAAAACCCTCCTCATGGGCGATGTGCACCATTTCAAAGACTTCCTTCTCCCTCAGAGCCCTGCCCGTCAGCGTGTGGTCGGTCTGAAAATCCATGATTCCGGTGGTCATAATCTTTATAAAGTCCGCGCCCTGGCGTTTTCTCTCCTTTACCAGAGCGGCAAACTCTTTCATGTCCTCAAAGGCTTCCCCCACTACCCGGCCGTAATGGCCCTTTTTAAAAAGAGCCGCCCCGGGGGTCAGATAGGTAATCCCGTATTCCGGCGCCAGCTTCCTGGCCAGAAAGGAAGCGCCGAAATGATCTCCTCCGTCCCGGACAAAGGAGATGCCTCTCTTCTGATACTCCTGCAGATGCAGACGGATCACCCGCTCATCCGGGCCGTTTTTATGGGTTTCCACTGCCCGGTGATAATCTGCTCCGTTCATAAAAATATGGGCATGCCCCTCGCCAAAAGGAAATCTTTTATTCATGGCTGTCACCCCGGACGATCCTTCCGTCCACGATCAGCTGCCGGCTTCCCCGAAGATAGGCTTCCGGATCCAGGCGCACCCGGTATCCCTCAGCGTTTTTCACATGCCAGCTGTAGTAATCCTGGTGAGGAAAGCCGTAGGCTTCCAGAATACTCATGATGGTTCCGCCGTGGACGATCAGAGCCGCCTCCGCCCACTGGTTTTCGTAAGCCTCCAGAACCACCCGGTTCAGTCCGGCAATGCACCGCTCCCGAAACTCCTTCCGGCTTTCTCCTCCCGGGAACTCCAATGTCCCGCCGCTGTCCACCCATTTCTGGTAGTCGGGATTCCCGCTCAGCTCCTGATAATTCTTATTTTCAAATTCTCCGAAATCGCATTCCGCGAATTCCTCCACCAGGGTGATTTCCTGTCCGGGATAGAGAATCTCAGCTGTCTCCCGGCAGCGTTTCCTGGGGCTGGCGTAAACCCGGTCCACGCGGCCCAGATCATATTTTTTTAAGTCTGCGGCTTCCTCCGGGAGCAGCGGCTCATCGGTGGTGCCGATATACCGCCCCTGTGTATTCCCGTAAGTCATTCCATGCCGTATCATATACAGTTTCAGCATCTGCCTCTTCTCCCCTCCCGCAGTTTTCTCATGCTTCTTTCTTTTTAATTGCCGTCCCGATGCCGCAGACCACCCGGTAGACCTCCTCCGAAAAGGCTGCCAGTTTCTCACAGGTCCGGCCCACCGCTTCCCGGTATTTCCGGTCAAAGGGATCCACTGGCACTACCCCGTAGCCCAGCTCATTGGAAACGATGATAATATCCGGATTTTTCTCAATGATCTCCTCCGCCAGGCCTTCCGCGCCTCTGCCCTCCCTGAGTTCCCGCTTGATAAAATCATGGAAATGCACCATGCCTTTACAGGCAAAGATCTCTCTTCTGGAACAGGTATAGCCGTCCAGCCATTCCTTCACATCCGGAAACTGTTTTTTTACAAAATTAAATTTGCCCTGAAAGGCTCCTCCGATTACAAGCTTCATCCTATCAACCCCGCAATCCTATTTCCTGTTACAACCGCCAGCACCATGGCCAGCTCGCTGACGCACACATAAAATCCCGCCAGATCCCCGGTGATTCCGCCGAAATACTTCAAAGCCATATGATGGTAAAAGGCAAAGCAAAGCGCTGCCGCCGCCATCATCAGCAGCCCGGAAAGGGGATCCAGAAATACCGCCGCCGCCGTCAGCAGCGCCAGATAAATGGCCAGAACCGCATTTACTTTCTGTTTCAGTGAATTTTTTCCGAAGGCCGCCGCCGTTCCCTTGGGATTGGCGTTGGGAAAATTTTCTACCGACAGCGCGGAGAAGGTTCTGGACACGCAGAAGCAAAGGCACAGCGCCGGCAGGCACTCCTTCGTTACTTCCCCCGCCGCCCCCAGATAAAGCGCCATGTAGCCCGCGCCGCAGATAACGGCAAAGGCTCCCGCGTGGGAATCCTTGAGAATCTCAAGCCGCCTCTCCTTTTCTCTCCAGGAACTCATGGCGTCCGAAGTATCCAGAAAGCCATCCAGGTGAATTCCCCCTGTAACCAGCACCGGGATCAGCACAAATCCGGCGCTGCGCAGGAGCAGCTGAAATTCCAGGAACTCCGCCAGATAAAACCAGCCCAGTTCCAGGGCCCCCACCGCCAGACCCACCCAGGGGAAGAAGCACATGGAGTACTTCATATTTTCTTTGGTCCAGTCTGCCCTGGGCATGGGAATCTTGGAATACATGGAGAAAGCCACCACAAAACTGTTGATCAGACTTTTCATTCTAAGTCTCCCCCTTTAAGGGCAATGGGGATGCCGCACACCACTTCCGTTACCCGGTCCGCCCAGCGGGCGATCTCCTGATTAATGGTTCCCAGATATTCCTGATATACCCGGGTGGAACTGTCATACTCCGCTCCGTCAGAAAAAATTTCATTGGTGACGATCACCAGGTTGGCCGCCAGATCCTTTAAAAGCCAGGCGCCCCGAAGAACCGCTTCCACCGTATGGAGCCGGGCGCCCTCCGGCCGGAACATTTCGTTCGCCACCAGATTGGACATGCACTCCAGCAGAATGTTGGCCCCCTCGGGAAAGTCTCTTTGGTTCAGCGCTGTGTAGCACTCTATGGTTTCAAAATTTTTCTCCGCCCGCATAGCCCGATGCCGGGCAATCCGCTGCCTGCTTTCTTCATCGTAGGGATACATGGTGGCGATGTAGATTCTCCGTCCCGGTCCCAGTTTCAGGATCTCTCCCTCCGCGTACCGGGATTTTCCGCTGCCGGAACCGCCTGTTATTAAATGCAGCATCCTATCACTCCTAACTTAAGGGGACATACGTCTCAATCTCATTCTCCTCAAAGGTAGCCATCTTATTGTACACTTCCAGTCCCATGTCCAGCAGCGGGAACAGCATGACTGCTCCGCTTCCCTCTCCCAGACACATGTCGCAGGTAAGAAAGGCCTCCTTGCCGATGGAGCGCAGCAGCAGCTCCGCCGCAGGCTCCCTGGACACATGGGAGGCCATCATGTAATCCGCCGCCAGTGGGCAGATCCGCATGGCAGTCAGAGCCGCCACACAGGAAATAAATCCGTCAATCACCACCGGCATGCGCAGTGCCGCTCCCCCCAGGAACACTCCTGCCATGCCCGCGATATCAAAGCCCCCTACTTTTGCCAGCACATCCACCGGATCTTCCGGATCCGGCTGATTGACCTCAATGGCCTTTCGGATGGCATGAACTTTCCGGCTCAGTCCCTCGCTGGACAGCCCCGCGCCTCTTCCGGTCAGCTCCTCCGCCGGTCTTCCCAGAAATACAGAAGCCATGGCGCTGCTGGTAGTGGTGTTGCCGATGCCCATCTCGCCGGTAGCCAGGATCCGGTAGCCCTCTCTCCTTTTTTCTTCCGCCAGCCGGATCCCCGTCTCCAGTCCCTGAAGCGCCTGCTCCCGGGTCATAGCGGGTCCTTTGGTCATATTCTTCGTGCCGAAGGCAATCTTGCAGTTCCGGATGCTGGTATCCCGGTAGATGCCTATATCCACCGGAAAAATGTCCGCCCCGGTTTTCCGGCAGAGAATGCCGGCCGTGGCCTTTTCCTGCAGGAAATTTTCCGCCACCTGGGCGGTGACCTCCTGGCCTGTCTGGGTGACTTTCTCCTCCACAACGCCGTTGTCGGCGCAGAGCACCAGCAGAGCCTTTTTCCCGATATCCACCTGGGAGCTGCCCTGGATCCCGGCCATCTGGACTACCGCTTTTTCCAGCTTTCCGAGACTTCTTAAGGGTTTCGCGATGGAATCCCAGTGCCGCCACGCCGCATCCATGGCCGCCTGGTCCAGAGGAACAATTTCCGCGACTGTTTTCTCCAGTAACATGTCTTTCGTCCTTTCCGTCCGCACATTTGTCTGCGGCGCTTTGCCGCGCCGCAGTACACCTCTGCTATTGTATCATAAAACCCCCCCGGGTACAACTGTCTTCTGCCAAGGGAACCGCCGCCTGAGGGGCATATGGAAACGGCAGCCGGGAACTCCTCCGCCTGTGAGGGAAGTTCCCGGCTGCCGTAAAAAATCTGTTATTCTTTTTCTCTTTCCCCAAGGCCCAGAATCTTCCGCACGGCCGCTTCCATGCCCTCCACATCCGCTACGGTATTGTGGCGGACCGGAGCGCTGCGGATCTCTTCAATCGCCCGGGGCACCGGAACCTTCGCCGCGGCCTCCAGGGCGTCGATCTGCTCCAGATCTGTCATGCCGTCGTATTTTTCACTGTCTATGGCATGAAGCACGCTTCTGGCAAACTTGTAGGGGCTGGCGGTGGAGGCGATGACGGTTTTGGCGGTATCCCCGGTCTCCTCCCGGTATTTTTCCAGCACACAGGCCGCCACCGCCGTGTGGGTGTCGATGACGTAGCGGTCTTCCCGGTAGAGTTTCGCGATGACGGCGGACACCTCATCTTCCCCGGCGTAATTCCCGTAAAAATCTCCCAGTTTTTCTCTCATTTCCCCGGTGATCTCATAGCTGCCTGTCCCGGAAAGAGATTCCATGAGACTTCTGGTCTTCTCCGGATCCTCCCCGGCAACGCGGTAGATCAGCCGCTCCAGGTTGCTGGACACCAGAATGTCCATAGAGGGAGAAGAGGTCAGGATAAACTCCCGGTTCTTATCGTACACGCCGGTGCGGAAGAAATCATAGAGCACTTTATTTTCATTGGAAGCGCAGATCAGCCTGCCGATGGGGAGCCCCATCTGTTTGGCGTAGTAGGCTGCCAGGATGTTGCCGAAGTTTCCGGTGGGCACCGTTACGTTGATCCGGTCCCCGGCGGCAATCTCCCTCTGCTTCACCAGCTGGGCGTAGGCGTACACATAGTAAGCCACCTGGGGCACCAGCCGTCCGATGTTGATGGAGTTGGCGGAGCTGAACTGAAATCCCGCCCGATCCAGATCCGCCGCCAGAGCCGCGTCCCCGAACATCTTTTTCACCCCGGTCTGGGCATCGTCAAAATTGCCCCGGATAGCCACCACATAGGTGTTGTCTCCCTTCTGAGTCACCATCTGCCGTTCCTGCACGGGGCTTACCCCGTCCTTGGGATAAAATACAATGATCCTGGTTCCCGGCACGTCCGCGAAGCCGGCCATGGCCGCCTTTCCCGTATCCCCGGAGGTGGCGGTGAGGATCACAATCTCATTTTTCACCTGATTTTTTCTGGCCGCCGCAGTCATCAGGTGGGGCAGAATAGACAGGGCCATATCTTTGAAAGCGATGGTCGCCCCGTGGAACAGTTCCAGGAAATACGCGCCGTCCGCTTTCCGAAGGGGGGCGATTTCGGGAGTGTCAAACTTTTCATCATAGGCTCTGGCAATGCAGCCTTTCAGTTCTTCCTCCGTATAGTCTGTCAGGAAACGGCTCATAACCTCATAGGCCAGCTCCTGGTAGCTCATCCCGGCCAGTTTCTCCATCGGTACATCCAGGGACGGCATCCGCTCCGGCACAAAGAGGCCTCCGTCACCGGCCAGGCCCTCCAGCACTGCCCGGGAAGCCGTTACTCCGGACTCTCCTCCTCTGGTACTCTTATATAAAATATCCATCCTGTGTTCATCCTTCCATCTAAATTTTCCGCAAACATTATAGCACAGAGCGGAAGCCCCGGGCAAGAGCGAAACGCAGCTTCTCTTCATCTGTAATCCGGACCAGTCCCCGGGACAGCTGAACCATTCCCTCGCTCTGGAAATAGCGCAGCATCCGGGTAATGACTTCCCGGTGGGTGCCCAGGTGGTTGGCAATGGCTTCATGGGTAATCTTCAGTTCCCTGCTTTCCTCGATGGAGGCTTCCTCCAGCAGGAAATCCGCCACCCGCTTGTCAAGACTTTTCCACATAATCTGTTCTATGAGCCACATCACATCGGAAAACCGGGCGGCCATCAGCTCGTTGGTATAATTTGCCGCCGGAGCGGATTCCTCCATGATCCCCTTATAGACTTCAGAGGGAATGATCCAGAGTTCCGTATCCTTTTCCGCCTCAATGACCACTTCAAACTGAATGGAGCGCAGCATGCAGGAGGCGGAAAACAGGCACATGTCCCGGTCAAACAGCCGGTAGATGGTGATCTCCCGCCCCTCCTCCGAAAGAATGTAGGCCCGCAGCTGTCCGGACTTTATCAGCAAAAGCCCGGTGCACTCCTCGCTTCCGTTGTGTATCACTGTCCCCTTTTTTACCGTCCGGGACATAACCGAACCGAGAATGCGGCTTTGCTGAGCGGGGGTAAGTTTGCCCCATACCGGAAAGTAATTTACAAAATCCACAGCGTTCTCCTCCTTCTCCCATTGTATGGTTTCACGCCGCCGCGCGGCATCTGCGTCTTTTTTGTTTCAGTATAATGAGGGTTTTGCTTTAAGTCAATACGCTGCCGCGCAATGTTCCGCCGGATCAGGATTTTGGTGATATAATCACAGAAAAAGCAGCAAAACTATGGTATACTGTCCGCAGCAAGAGGAAGAAAGGAGCGCAAAAACAGATGCAGTACGCGATCTCATTTTTAGAAGGAATCATAACCTTCATATCCCCCTGTCTTCTCCCCATGCTTCCGGTCTACCTTTCTTATTTCGCCGGAGGCGGTGTGAGAACCGCCGGCAAAACTCTGAAAGGCGCCTTCGGATTTGTCACAGGCTTTACGGCCGTGTTTATCATCCTGGGCGTGCTGGCGGGAACCGTGGGCAGCTTTCTCCGGGAATATCAGACCGCGGTCAACATTGTTTCCGGTCTGATCGTGGTTCTGTTCGGCCTGAATTTCCTTGGAGTGTTCAAACTGAAGCTGTTCCGGGGGAGCAGCCGTTCTGTAAATACCGACAGCATGGGGTTCTTCTCCTCCCTGCTTTTCGGCGTGATTTTTTCTATCGGCTGGACACCCTGTGTAGGCGCGTTTCTGGGTTCCGCCCTGATGCTGGCTTCCCAGCAGGCCCATGTCCTGGAAGGAATGCTGATGCTGCTGGCTTACTCTCTGGGGCTGGGAATTCCCTTCATAATCAGCGCTGTCCTGATCGATTATCTGAAAAGCGCCTTTAACTGGATCAAGCGGCATTACAGCATCATCAATGCCGTCAGCGGTCTTCTGCTGGTTCTGATCGGCATCCTGATGGCGACAGGAACCATGGGAAAACTGCTCAATATCTTAGAATAAGGAGGTCCTATGAAAAATAAAAGAACACTTCTCATCCTGCTTCTGGTATTTGTTTTTCTTCTTGGCGGAGCAGCCCTTCTATACCGTCAGCTGGGACAGAGCGTTGAAACGGACCAGCTGGCAGCCCGGGAGGAACAGCAGCAGGAGAGCGGCGGCAGTGAACCGGAGCAGAAAACGGAAGCGCCGGATTTCACCGTGTACGACAGAGAGGGCAGAGAGGTCCGCCTGTCCGATTACACGGGAAAACCTATTGTGCTGAACTTCTGGGCCAGCTGGTGCGGCCCCTGCCAGAGCGAAATGCCGGACTTTCACGAAAAGTACCTGGAGCTGGGAGATGAGATCCAGTTTCTGATGGTCAACGCCACGGACGGTTCCAGAGAAACCGTGGAAACCGCCTCCGCCTTTGTGGAGGAAAACGCGTACACTTTCCCGGTATTGTATGATACCCAGTCTCTGGCGGCGTACGCCTATGGCGCCTACTCCCTGCCCTCCACGTTCTTTATCGACGCCGACGGCAATCTCGTTGCCCGGGCAGCCGGAGCCATCGACGGGGAAACCCTCCAGCGGGGAATTGATATGATCGCGGGATAGCCCGCTGCGCGGCAGCTGCAGGCCTGAGCGTTCTCAGGCCTGCAGCTGCTTTACATTTCCGAGATTCTCCAGAAACTATCCAGAAAATTCATTGACATACTTTTATATTTTATTTATAATTTCTATATAAGATTTTCATTATCCAGAAAGGTGTTTACATGAAAAAAATCCACTTATCAAGCTCAGAAGAATTGCTGATGGAGATTTTCTGGCAGAAAGGCACTCCCCTTACCAGTCTGGAACTTCTGAATCTCTCTCTGGAATCTCCGGAGACCTCCGGCTGGGGCGTCAATTACATTCACAAAATGCTTACTATGCTCCAAAAGAAAAATCTGGTGGAAATCTGCGGATTTGTGAAAGAAGGCAAACGGTATGTCCGGCAGTTTTGTCCCTGCCTGACGAAGGAAGAATATATCGCCGGCCTGCTGAAACAGAAAGGCGTAGACGCTTCCTCTTTTATCAAAATCGCCATGGCGATGGTGCAGCCCGCAGATTCCGGGGACAGCCGGCTGATCAATGAACTGGAACAAATGTTGGACTCCTTTGAAGAGGAAGGAAAAGAGGATAAATAAAATGCAGATTACTCCATTTTCACTTTTTTCGTCTGCGATCTGGATCAGTGTTCTGATCCTGGCGATTTACCTGCTCCGGAAGACCCGCCCCTTTAAGGCCAGATTCAGCCTCTGGGTTCCGATCCTTCTGTATCTGTTCTGCGCGGCGCGGCTGCTGCTGCCCGGAGAATTTCCCTTCTCCATTGTACTGCCGGACAGACATGTTTACGCTTCTGTTTATCGCTTTTTGAAAACAGAGCACACCCTGGGCGGCCATCTGCGGTTTTCCTTTCTCCATCTTTTGTTCCTGGTCTGGCTGCTGACTGCGGGGATCCTACTGCTCCGCCTTCTGATCCGCTGCCGCAGGGCCATGGCTGCCATCCGCTCCCGGGGACAGAACTGCGGGAGAAAAGAATATAAGATCTTCCGGGCTGCTGCTAAAACAGCCGGAAAGCCCCCAAAAATCTCCCTCCGCTTTTTTCCGGATCTGCCCACTCCCATGGGCGCGGGGATCTTCCGCAGATACATCCTTCTGCCTCAAAGGGAATATTCCGAAAAGGAACTGTACTACATACTGCTCCATGAATCCACGCACTTTTTGAACCGGGACATTTTGATCAAGCTGATGATCTCCGTATTCTGCTGCATCTTCTGGTGGAACCCGGCAGTTTACCTGCTGAAAGCGGATCTGGAGCAGACTCTGGAAATGAAATGTGACGCCGCTGTATCCAGGAACCTGGACCGTGTGGAAAAGGTGGTCTATCTGCGGACCATCCTGAACTGTATGAAATGGTCCTCCTCAAAAAAGGCTTCCTTTTATGATGCGGTATGTCTTTTTGACCATAAAAAGGCCGGCGGCGTCAAAGAGCGGTTCGCGGCGGTGATAAAGGATACGCCCTCTCCCTCCCCCAAATGGGCGAACCTTCTGCTGGTTATTTCCTTCTGCCTGCTGCTGGGTGTTTCCTACCTTTTTATTCCCCAGCCCGCCTACGCTCCCCCGGTTCTGCAGAATACGCCCCGCATACAATATTTTGACGCGGAAGATTCCTATATACTGCAAAAAACAGACGGAACCTATTGGCTTTATACACAGGTAAGAGCGCCCGAGAAGCTTAACGATGAAGAACTGAGAATTTTTAAGCTGGGCGAAGTTCCAGTGAGAAAGGAGGAGAATTAAAAAAATGAAAAAATTATTTCAGTTCTGCTAACCAGTGTTATAACTATGTTGTTTTCTGCTTATCCGGTATTTGCCGGAGAACCGTTTTCGCTGGAACGAGACCAAAGAATTAGGTAAAAATCAATGATCTATGGGAAATCGCAAGATATTTGTGGGCTTCCCGAAATAGCTGCTATGATACGCCGAAAGGAGGTTCCTATGCGCAAAAAAATATCATATCTTTTTATATTTTTTGTACTGATCACTATGATCGGATGCGGCGTTGCTGCTAATCGTTCATCTGAAAGTTCATATAAGGTGGCTGTACTTTCAAAAAACCAGGTGAATTCACAAAAAGACCCGGTTCTATTCGCCACACAGAATGAGGAATCGTATACAGGGACGTTAGAGGAAATTGATGAAATAGAAAATATATATTTATCAATTAACGATGTGATAGTAGAACTGAAATATCAATTTATCCATCCGGAAAAAGCATTGGATGCTATTTCCCAGTCCTGCGAAAATATATTATCTGAAATTCAAAGGGTCTATTCTCTTGAACCTCTTTCAGAAAACAATTGGAGTACCTATAAAAAAACGATGTGGGACTATTTGGATAAAGAAGAAAAACCTCAATGGTACAATTCCCAGAATGAGGAATTTGGCAGACTGGCAGGTTTTTTTGATATATACGAGAACGCGTATGACAATAACCAGGTGATTGATATTGCCCAAAATGCTGATTCTGTAGAGGAATTGTTGACAGAAACAGACTTTGTATCAGTGCTCCCATTCTTTAAAGAACAATTTTGTGAGAAACTGGCGCAGACAGTAAATAAAACCGCAGAAGATTTCAATTTGACATTTTGAGGCACGCAGCACATGGGCGGCGAGTTTTGCCAGTGCATTAAGTAGAGGAGTTTTGACCATCAAAAAGCCGGCGGCGTCAAGGAGCGATTCGCGGCGGTGATGAAGAGCAAGCCCTCTCCCCCCAGGAGGGCGAACCTGCTGCTGGTTATTTCCTTCTGCCTGCTGCTGGCTGTCTCCTACCTTTTTATTTCGCAGCCCGCCTATGACTCCTCGGTTCTGCAGAATACACCGCGCATACAATATTTTGACGCGGAAGACTCCTATATACTGCAAAAAGCAGACGGAACCTATTGGCTTTATATAGTGGCTCACTGAGGGCATGCCCTCAACTTACATCACTATTGAAGAGGGATACCTGAACTTGTCTGTTGTATATTTCCAGTTCAGGGGCAATACCCCCTCGCCGGCTTACACTGTAGTATCTTACTACGGCAGATAATCCGTCTTTCCGTTTTACCAGTTGAATTTACACTCCCCGGGCAGAGAAACTCTGCCCGGGGAACCCAGAAAGGACCGATGCCTATGTTCCAAAAAGCAACCCTTCAGCAGATTTCTTTTTTGCTGAGACAGAAAAGCGTCCAATTTACCTTTTACCTTCTTCTCCTGATTGTCCTGTACAGTTATTTTTCCGCCATCGCGGAATTTCACGGTATGGATCTGCTGGAAATGTGCGGGCCGGTAAACCTTCTGTCCATTAGCTGGGACCGCGCCAATTACAATCAGGGCCTGCTAATGGTCATCACCATGCTCTATCCGGTGCTGGCGGTCTGTCCCGCGGGATTTTCTCTGGCCCGGGAAAAAGCTTCCGGGGAACAGGTTTTCCTGGCCGCCCGCATGGGATATCGGTCATACCATTTCAGCAAGCTGACCGCCGCCTTCGCGGTAACCGCCCTGGTTTTTATGGTACCTTTTTTTCTGGAGCTGGCTCTCAACTGCACCGCCTTCCCCCTGGATGCCGCCGGCAATCTCATCCCCGCAAATATGTATAACCCTGTATATATAGCCGGGGTGCGGAATTTCCTGTTTTCAGATCTATATGTCTGGAACCCTTACGTGTATGCGGTGGTGGGGATCCTGTTTTTGGGATTTCTGTCCGGACTTCTGGGAGCTTTTACAGTTGCCTTTTCCTCCCTGGTGCGGGTGAAATACCGGATTTTTTTGTTCCTTCCCGTGTTTCTGCTGCTGAACGCTACCATGTACCTGAATCGCCTGTTTTCTTCCGCGGATTTCAGCATGGGATGGGATCACTACTTCTTTCTGTTGGATGAGCAGCCAAAAAGCGGAATCTATCTGCTGTTCCTGATTCTTCTGCTGGCCGGTTTTTCCGTCCTGGGCGCCTGGAAGGCCGGAAGGAGGGATTGTATTTAAATGACAAGAAAAATCTTTTATATTCTTCTGGGCGGAGCAGTCAGCGGAGTCCTGCTCTCTCTGGTCTGCGTAAATCCTATAGGCGGAGGTATTTCCCTGACAGAGACTGTCGTGCAGTTCAGCGGCGCCCGGGGGCCCTTTCCCATGAATTTTATCATGTTGGAGCTGCTCAACTTTATGATAGACCTTCTGCCCTCTTTTCTGTTTGAAATGGCCGCGGGGATCGCTCTGTATCAGCATTTCTGCACCGCCAGCATTTACGTATTTTCCAGGACTCCCAAAAGGATCCGCTGGTACGCGAAGGAGCTGTCCGCCATTGCCGGCATGAGCCTCCTGTTCCAGGCAGTCCTGCTGGCCGCGGCCTTCCTGGTCACGGCGTTCCGCTACGAGATCCAGTTCACTCAGAAAGGCGCCGAACTCCTTCTGGGCCATTTTGTGATTTACAGCTTATGGATTTTTTCCATGGCCATGCTGATCAATCTGCTGGCTCTGTTTTTCGGCAGCAGCAGCGCTTTTATCGCTGTTTATTCCATCCAGATCTGCCTGATCCTCTCCTTCTGGTTTTGTCACTTTTGCCAGGACGACCTCGCGCTGACCAGCCGGATTCTCCGGGCCAACCCCGCTTCCCGGCTGGTCATGGGATGGATGGGCCGCTCAGAATACGGAAACCTTTCCATCCCCGGTTCCATACTTCTGATGGGACTGATCGCCCTGGGCGTGTCCCTGGCGGGGGGATGGATCGTAAAACGAAAAGAACTGTTAATTTCCAATATCGAGACAGGGGGAATGTAGCATGGAACTCATTGCGGATCATATTTCAAAAACCATACGCGGCAAAAAGATTTTATCGGATATCTCTCTTAGCCTGTCCAGCGGAAGAATTTACGGATTTTCCGGCCGGAACGGATCGGGAAAAACCATGCTGTTCCGGGCTTTGTCCGGCCTGATGTCCGTTACTTCAGGAACCGTTTCCTGGGGTGGAAAGATTTTAAAAAAGGATTTTTCTGTTCTGCCCGGCCTGGGGATCCTGCTGGAAAATGTTTCTCTCTATCCGGAACTGACCGGTTTTCAGAATCTCAGCTATCTGGCGGGGATCCGGAAAAAAATCGGCAGAGAAGAGATCCGCGCCGCCCTTCTGCGGGTAGGTCTGGATCCCAAAGACCCGCGGCTCTACGGAAAATATTCTCTGGGAATGAAACAGCGCCTGGCCATCGCCCAGGCAGTGATGGAGCAGCCGGATGTGCTGATGCTGGACGAGCCTACAAACTCCCTGGACGACCAGGGCGTAGAAGAAATCCGGAAGCTGATTTTAGAGGAAAAACAGCGGGGCGCCCTGGTTCTTCTGGCCAGCCACAACCGGGAGGATATCCGGATTCTGGCCGATCAGCTGTATAAAATCGAGGACGGCAGAATCGCGGAGGAGGTGAAACCATGAGACTTCAGCCTTTGTTTGCCGCGGCTGCGGCTGCCGCCCTGGCAGCCGCTTTCATCGCGGGCGCTGTGAACCGGAAAAGCTATACCAATTACATTGAGTCTGAGGGAGTGTCCCACTTCGCAGTCGCCGAGCTGCCGGGCGCCATGGCGGAAACCGACTGCCAGCGCATGCTGGAGGAACTTCCGGAAGCTCCTCAGATCCTCCGGATCTCTGTTCAAAGCAACAGCGAATATTTCTTTGGCGGCAGCCAACAGAAAGTCCAGGCGGAAACCGTTTATTCCGGATCCGCCCTGAAGCCGGGGGATATCTTCTATCTGACCGCCTCCCAATGGAACCTGACCTTTAACGAACCCGCGGCTATACAGCGGGGGTTCATCAACTTTCTGGAGCCCGGCCGGGAATACCTGGTGTTTCTCTCAGATCCCCTGGATAAACTCACCGGAGATCTTCCGGTATTCAGCCTTTTTGGAGATACCATCATCGCTCCGGCATTCTGCTGCGACGAAATTGAGAATACCATTGCTCCCATAGAAGGGGACACCTTGTATGTGGCTTATGACCAGGTAAAGGAAAACGAATTTTTCGGAGCGGATCAGGCCGCCCTGGACGCCTGGGCGCAGACCAAGCAGAAGCTGCTGGAGATGTACGGTTTGTGACGGCGCAAAATCCCCGATTCCCGCCCTTCAGGCCTCCGGCCATTTTGCTTCCGCCATTTTCCGGTCCACTTCCTCCTTTCGCGGAATGGATACCGCCGCTCCGGGGCGCTCCACAGCCAGGGCCGCGGCCAGGGTTCCCCGGCGCAGAGCCTCTTTTCCGGATTTTTCCCGGATGTAGGAAGCCAGAAAATATCCGGTAAAGGTGTCGCCGGCTGCTGTGGTGTCCACGGCAGCCGCCTTTGCCGCTTTCTGAAAACAGGTCTCCGAATCATCGCTGTAATATGCCCCTTTATCCCCCAGGGTCAGCACGATCCCGGCCCGGGGATACAGGGCTCTCATCTTTGCCAGCATGGCTTCTTCCGAGTCCTCGCCGGTCATCTGTGCCGCTTCAATCTCATTCACAAAAAACAAATCCACCTGCTGAAGACCGCAGGTTTCCACCTGCTCGTCGTAGGGGGAGGGATTGAGGGCAATGAACATTCCTTTTTCCGCTCCCCGCCGGATCAGGTAGTCCAGCTTATTTACCTCGTTCTGCAAAAGAAGCAGGTCGCCCGCCTCAAAATGTTCCAGCACCCCGTCAATGTACGATTCTGTCAGCTCCCGGTTGGCGCCGGAAAAAAGCAGAATGCAGTTCTGCCCCGTCTCCGAAACCTGAATCACAGCGTTTCCCGTCCGGGTATCTGCCTCTTTTATATATTCCTCATGCACCCCGCTGTCCCGGCAGATCTCCTTTAAAAATTCCCCGTCCCGGCCGATTATGCCCCCATGCCAGACCTTTGCCCCCGCCCTTGCCAGGGCAATGGACTGGTTCAGTCCCTTTCCTCCGGGAAACACCTCCAGTTTTTTTGAGGAGATCGTTTCTCCCGGGCCCACAATGTGATCCACCCGGTAGGTAAAATCCACATTCAGCGATCCAAAATTCAAAATCTTCATAACCTTCTCCCTTTCCAGGTTTTTTTAAGAGAGCTGCCGGAAAAACCGGCAGCTCCAAAACATACACTTATCCATTCAAAGGTTTTACTTGTCCTGTCCATAAGAATTCTTCACGAACTCCTTCATCGCCGCTATATTCTCCGGCGAGATGCCAGCAGGTTCTCCCCCCGCGGCCTGGATCATGTAATAAATCTGAGCGGTTACCTCCAGCACTGCAGCGGTCTTAAAGGCCCCCTCCATGTCCGCTCCCAGACACACGGCCCCGTGGGAATGGATCAGGCAGGCGTTTGCTTCTTTTCCCAGCGCCTCCACGCACTGTTCCGCCAGCTCAAGGCTTCCGGGCAGAGCGTACTCTGTACATCTGCATGTGTCCCCCAGCACCTGAGCCGCCTCGTCAATGATCTGGGGAATTTCCTTTCCCTGGGAAGCATAAACCATAGAATACAGGGGATGGGTGTGAACCACAGCGTTTACCTCCGGGCGATTCCGGTAAACCGCAAGGTGCATGTCCTTTTCAATGGTGGGTTTTCTGGTTCCCTCCACAACGGCGCCGTCCAGCCGGCAGACAACCACATCCTCTTCCGTGATCGTATCGTAGAGCATGGCGCTGGGGGTCAGGTACACCAGCTGCGTTTCCGGATCCCGGCAGCTGATGTTGCCCCAGGTGGCCACGGTCAGCCCTGATCCCGCCATTTTCTTTCCGCTGTCTACAATTAATTTTTTATAATTCATCTCTTCTCTCTCCCGTATTAGTTTGTGGCGCTGATCTCAGCGGTATACTGTTTCGTCATCTCCAGCACTTCCTCCGCGTTCTCGCTGGTCACCAGCTGGCAGCCTGTGTCGATGTAGGCTTCCGCTTCTTCCCCGGCGAAAATCTTCGCCATATTTACCACGCCCAGTTTTCCCATCTCCACAGGCTGCTGGGCACAGGTGGAGACAAATTTTCCGTCGATCACATACTGCAGTCCCTCGGTGACTCCATCGTAGGAGAAAATCTTAATCTGATCTGTCAGGCCCGCCTCATCCACTGCCTGATAGGCGCCGATTCCCATGAGATCATTCTCACAGTAGATGACTTCCAGATCCGGATTGGCCTGAATGGCATTCTGAATGGCCGTATAGCCTTTGTCCGTCTCCCAGTCCGCGTGCTGCTCCGCCACGATTTCCACTACGTCCCCGGCTTTGTCCAGGAAGCCGTTGTATCTGTCGTCATCGTTGGTCTGACCCTGAACCCCTCTCAGAATCGCCGTCTTGCAGCCGTCGGGATACAGTTCCGCTACCTCCTCTCCTACCAGCTGTCCGCCTTTGTAGTTGTCTGTGCCGTAGAAAGGAATCTCCTCCCCCAGAGTTTCAATGGTGGCGTCATCCAGCTTGGTATCCAGGTTAATCACCGGAATGTCCGCGTTTTTGCACTCCTGCAGAGCGGATACCAGGCCTTCGGAGGCGGCCGGCACCAGAATGATTCCGTCCACTCCCTGGGAAATATAATTTTCTATAATAGTAAGCTGCTCCTCCACAGACTGATGCTGGGATCCCGCCTGGATCTCCACCTTCATGCCCAGCGCTTTGCAGGACTGCTGCACCGCGTTGGCCACAATGATATGGTACTCGTTATTCAGCGTCATTCCGCAGAAGCCTACCGTAAATTCGCTGTAATCCTGGTCCGGAACCATGGCCTTCAGTTCCTCTGTCAGCTGGTCGGAGACGCCCGCGCTTTCAGAGACAACACCCCCGCCGGAACTTCCGCTTTCCTGTCCGCCGCTGTCTTTTCCGCACCCCGCCGTCATTGCCGCTGCCAGAGACACACACAGCAGCGCGCTGATCATTTTCTTCGTCATACCTTATTCCTCCTTGGTTTTAGATAATATGTTAAGTGTATGTTTTTTCCTATTCCGCCTTCCGCTCTTTCTGTTTGTCCGCGAATACCGCGATGATAATAACCAGTCCCGTGATAACTGTCTGGTAATAGGTGGCCACATTCATAATCTGCAGTCCGTTGGTCAGGGTTGCCAGGATAATGGCGCCCACAACCGTGTTGGCCAGCCTGCCCTTTCCGCCTGACATGGAGATGCCGCCGATGACAGCCGCCGCGATGGCGTCCATCTCATAAGAATTTCCCGCGCTGGGATCCGCGTACAGAAGACGGCTGAGAAGCATGACCCCGGCGAAAGCGGCAAAGGCCCCGGACAGGACGTAAACCGATACCTCGATCCGTTTTACCTTGATGCCGGAAAGCCTGGCCGCGTGGGCATTGCCGCCGATGGCATAGATCCGGCGTCCGAATTTTGTATAGGAGAGAATCAGAACCATTACGGTATAGAACACCGCCACGTACAGCACGCCGATGGGAACCACTCCGAAGAAGCGGGTTTTCATCACGGCGCCGATCTCCAGGGGGAAGCCGGAAACCGCCTGTCCGCCGTTGATGATCTGGGCCAGGCCTCTCACCGCCTGCATGGAACCCAATGTGGTGATAAAGGCAGGCACTTTTCCGTAACTCACAAGGATTCCGTTAAAAAGCCCGATGGCAACGCCGCAGATCAGGCAGAGAAGAATCGCCAGGGGAATGGACATGCCGGCTTTCAGATTCATCGCCAGAAAGATGCCTACAAACCCCACCACAGATCCCACGGACAGATCGATTCCGCCCGTAAGGATCACCAGAGAGGCGCCGATGGCTATGATGGCGTTGATGCTGGCCTGGTTGATAATGTTCATAATGTTGTTCAGATTCAGGAAATTCTTTCCCATGGCGGAGCACACAATGGCAAATACCAGAAAAATCCCCACCATTCCTATATAGATCATCCAGTTTGACAGATTGATTTTATGTTTTGTATTCACTGCGCGCTTCCTCCTTCAGCCAGTTCTACTTTTAAAATGTCCTGCTGGGTCAGGTTCCCGTCGTTCTCCAGGATGGCCTTCACGCGGCCTTCTCCCATGACGGCAACCCGGTCGCTCATCTTCAGCACTTCCACCAGGTCGGAAGAGATCATGATAATGGATGCTTTTTTCCGGATAAGCTCATACATAATATTGTAGATCTCGTCCCTGGCCCCCACATCAATTCCTCTGGTGGGCTCATCGAAAATATATACGTCCGCGTCTGCGTACAGCCACTTGGCGATAACCACTTTCTGCTGATTGCCTCCGGAAAGGCTTTTTGCCTCCGACAGTTCGGAGAAGGTTTTTATTTTCAGGTCTTTTATATATTTTCTGGCGGTCTCCCTCTGTTTTCTCTTGCTGAGGAAGGGGCGGCACAGCTTGTCCAGATTGGGAAGAGCGATATTCTCGGCTACGGAATGCATGAGGATCAGACCTTCATCCTTCCGGTCCTCGCTGAGATACACGATTCCCTGCTGAATATTCTTCGAAAGGTCCGTTCCCAGCTCTCTTCCTTTGTACCGGACGGTTCCGCTGTCTTTTTTCAGATATCCCATCAGGGTTTTCGCTGTCTCTGTCCTGCCTGCCCCTACCAGTCCCGCGAAGCCCAGGATCTCCCCCTGATGCAGTTCAAAGGAAACGTCCCTGACCAGATTTTTGTAGTTCAGCTTCTCCACGGACAGCACCACCTGGTTCCGGTCAAAATACGGATTATCCTTCTTCTCAAAGCTGACCTTCCGTCCTACCATCATCTCTGTCAGCTGTTCCTCTGTGGTATCCTTTATCTTTACGGTTCCCACATATTCCCCGTCCCGCATAACCGTACACACATCGCCGATCTCAAAGAGTTCACTCATGCGGTGTGAGATATAGATAATGCCGATCTCCTGTTTCTGCAGCTCCCGGATGATCCGGAACAGCATTTCCGTCTCTTTGTCGGTAATGGCTGCTGTGGGTTCGTCCAGCACCAGAAGTTTCACATCGTTGGAAATCGCTTTGGCGATTTCCACCAGCTGTTTTTTTGCCACACTCAGCTGAGATACCAGGGTTCTGGGATCCACATCCAGCCCTACCCGGTCCATATACTGCTTTGCCTCCGCGATCTCCCGTTTATGATCCACGGCGCCTCTTCTGGTGTATTCCTTCCCCATGAAAATATTTTCATATACAGACATTTCCGGCACCAGGTTAAACTCCTGGTAGATGACGCTGACGCCCGCTTTGATTACTTCTCCCGGCGTCATGGGCGGCAGCTCCCGTCCGTCAAAGAAAATGGTTCCGCCCTCTCTGGCGTAAGCTCCTGAGAGAATTTTGATCAGCGTGGATTTTCCCGCGCCGTTTTCCCCCAGCAAAATATGTACTTCTCCTTTTTTCACTGTAAGCTGTGCCCCCTGCAGTACCGGCACGCCAAAGAAACTTTTGGAGATGTCTTTCATCTCCAGTATGTTTCCTGCCATTCTTTTACCCCCTTTCCGGCTCTATGACTTCTGTCCTGTAAGAATTCCGAATGATGTTTCTGAGATCCTCCAGGGTGTATTCCGGATGCCTGTATTTCACCTGCGCCGCCAGATTGCCCATGGAGGTACTCTCCCCATAGCACACCACTACAGGCTTCCCTATGGATTCCGACATGAGTCTCAGGAGAACCCTGCTGGAAGATCCGCCGCCCACAATATAAATCCTTTCCAGATTTTTACCGGTTGCTTTCTGGATCTCCCGGATGGTTTCCGCGTAAGCGGATGCCAGGGACTCATAAAAAGCGCGGAACAGCAGTCCCCAGTCCATGGGACCCTCCACATGATTCTTTTCTTTCAGATATCTCCGCATTGCTTCCGACATACTGGCAGGATGGAAAAACACCCCGTCGTTCAGATCTGCCTTCTCCGCCTGTCCGCAGGCTTCCGCCAGCCTGGAGATTTCCTCCCAGGACACCGTTTCTCCTTTTTCAAATTCATATTCTTTCTTCAGGCAGTTGACCACAAACATGCCGGCGCTGTTTTTCAGAAGTGTAATCTTCCCAAAAGCTCCCACCTCGTTGGTAAGTCCCGCCTCTCTCACCTCCCGGCCGCGGGCCGGCGCGTCCAGCTCTGTGCCGATCAGGGACCAGGTGCCGCTGCTGATAAAGCCGAAATCTTTCTCCTGAACGGGTATGGCCGCCACCGCGGAGGCTGTATCGTGGGAGGGAACGCAGATCACCGGAATCTCGTAGTCCGCTCCGATTTCCCTCTGAATGTCCTCTCTCAGGTATCCGATCCGTTCTCCGTGGCTGCCGGTTCCGCAGAACAGCGTTTCCGAGATTCCCATTTTTTCGCATACGGCTGAACTGATCTTTCCGCTTCCCACATCCATCAGCTGGGTGGTGCTGAACTCGGACGGTTCATGGATCATTTCTCCCGTGAGAAAATAGTTCAGAATATCGGGGATCATCAGACATTTATCTGCCGCTTTATATATAGAAGGAAAAAGTTCTTTCATCCCCGAAAGCATGTACACGGAATTGATCTTGTCGCACAAGATCCCCGTTTCATCGAAAAGCATCTCCCTCTCCCCGCTGCTTAACCGCCCCAGGCAGGTTTCCCCTATGGGATTCCTGTAGCAGAGGGGGTTCTGCAGCATATGTCCCTCCCGGTCAAACAGCGCGAAGTCTACCCCCCAGGTGCAGACGCCGATGGAATCCACATGATACAGCTTCACCGCCTGCTTCAGGGCTTCTTTAAATTTTTCAAAAATATTCAGTATATCCCAGTAATAATAACCGCCTGCCAGGACCGGACCGTTGGGCACCTGATCCAGCACCCGGCTTTCCAGTCTGCCCTCCTTGTATTGTCCCGCCACGGTCCGGAAAGATGAATTTCCGCAGTCCAGGGCAATCATAATGTGTTCTTTTTCCATAAAAACCTCCCTCTACCGGATGGAAATCTTCAGGGGATAGCTTTTTTCATACTCCTTCAGAAAAAGCAGATCTTTTACTTTCAGAGAAGCCAGATCTCCCATTTCATAGGTTCTTCCCAGCCCCTGATATTTCGGAAGCCCCAGCCTGTGATAGGGCAGAAAGACCACTTCCTCTACGGTTTTCAGCCCCGCCGCGAACTCCAGAAAACCCTCAACCGCTTCAGGGGAATCGTTGCGTCCGGGAATATAGGGATAGCGCAGGTAAAGCCGCCCCCGGTAATTTTCATCCATCCACTTTATATTTTCCAGAATCCGCTGGTTTCCTCTTCCTGTCAGTCTCTTATGCACCTCATTGGAAAAATGTTTATAGTCGCAGTAGATCACATCGGTGCAGTCCGCGATCTTCCGGATATTCTCAAGGGGAACCTCTCCGCAGGTCTCCACCAGAGTGTTCCAGCCCCGTCTGTGAATTCTCTCGCTGCATTCCCGGATAAAATCCGCGTAGATCAGGGGTTCCCCTCCGCTGAAGGTGATCCCTCCGCCGGAAGCCAAGTAATACCCTTCGTCCCGGACCAGGATCTCCATCAGTTCCTCCTCCGTATAGTCCTCTCCCTGCAGCACTCTTGCGCCCTGCCAGCAGGCGTCGATACATTTCCCGCAGAGCCTGCATTTTTTCCAGTCTGTAATCATGCCGAATTCCGGAAGAAAGGAGATCGCTCCCTCAGGACAGGCCGCGGCGCAATTCCCGCAGCCGACACACCTGACCGTTTTTACAAGGATTTCCTTTCTGAATTCCTGGGACTCCGGGTTGGCGCACCACCGGCACCGCAGATAGCAGCCTTTAAAAAAAACGGTGGTGCGGATCCCGGGTCCGTCCTCGGTAGAACACCTTTCAATATTAAAGATTCTGGCCCTTCCCATGGTTACAGTTCTACCTCGGTCCGGTTGATAACGTCATTCTGGCAGGATTCGCTCAAAGAGGTAAACAGAGCGCTGTAGCCGGATACTCTCACCATCAGATCCGGATAATCCTCCGGATTTTTCTGCGCTTTCTTCAGTGTCTCATTGTCCACCACATTGAACTGGATCTGTTCCGCGTCCTTGCTGAAAAAGGTCCGGATCATGGCCACAATTTTCTCCCTGGATTCCCGGTCCGCGATGGAGGAGGGCGCCAGCCTCATATTAAAGATGTTTCCTTTCTGATCCCAGATGGTGGGAATCTTGCTGACAGAATTGCAGGCGGCTGTCGCCCCGGTCCGCTCGGATCCGTTGGCGGGTGAAACACCGTTGTTTACCGGTTCCCCGGCGGAACGTCCCTCCGGCGTGGCGCCGATTCTGCTTCCAAAGGAGATATTTCCCGTCACCGGGCTCTGGCTGTAGGCAAAGCAGCAGGGCACGGGGCCTTTTCCGTATTTGGAGCTCTTGTAATTGTTGTTCAGGCTGGACCCCACAAATTCCTCAATGGCCACCACCCATTTATCCGCGTAATCGTCATCGTTTCCAAATTTGGGGACTTTATTTTTCATCATTCCCTGAATCTCTTTTCCGGAGGGTGAGGCAGCATCGTCCTGGAAATTGGTGGCGCAGGCGTGAAGCACCTGATCCATGGTCAGGATTTTTTTGTCAAACACCAGATATTCCAGGGCGGTCATGGCGTCCCCGGCGCTGATGGTTCCTGCCGTGGGCCCTCCGTCCGCGGAGTACAGGGATCCCCCTTCCACCAGATCCAGGCACCTTCCGATGCAGTCTTCCACCAGAGAAGAGCGGAAGGCGTTCAGGTCATACCGGATGTGCACGTCGTCGTTGATATGCTCCGTCAGGCAGTTGAGATCCATAAAGTATTTCAGCATTTTCTTATACTCTTCAAAAACTTCCTGAATAGAAGCGCAGTCTCTCATTTTTCGGTCTGTAGCCTTGAAAAGCCTTCCGGTTCCGGGATCCACCCCGTCATTGAGAGTAATCTCCAGCACTTTCTCAATGCTGAGCCAGGGGCCTTTGGCGGCAAAATCCCATTTGCCCGGAATGGAGGCCTCGATGCAGCCGTCAGGACTCCAGTCCACCAGATCCTCTTCCGCCACGCCCATTCTGCGCATGATCTTGATAAAGGCATTGTCGTTGTAAAACGCCGGCATGCCTCCCTGATGTTCGATGGCTGCCTCCAGGGCTTCCAGAAGCACCTGGTCTGTGGTTCCGTCAAAATATTTGACAGATACCGACGGGGTAATCAGTTTCAGTTCCCGGCAGGCCTGAATACAGAGCAAGGACACATCGTTGGTGGCGTCCTTTCCGTCAACTGTCTGGCCGCATACCGCCATGTTAATGAACATCTGATATCCCATAAAGAATTCCGTATCCGGCCAGGAGCGAAGCTTGTTGATCTCATTGCATTTAATGAAAAAGCACTCCAGGATTTCCAGGGCCCGTTCCCGGGTGATCCGGCCCTCCTCCAGATCTTTTTTGTACAGAGGATATACATACTGATCGAATCTTCCCAGAGAAATGGCGTGACCGTTGGATTCCAGATGCACCGCCAGCAGAATGATAAAAATAGACTGCACCGCTTCCTGGAAGGTTTGCGCCGGATGCAGCGGAACATTTCCGCATACCCGGGACAGCTCCAGCAGCTCTTGCCTGCAGGCGGGATCCCCGCACTTCTCCGCCTCTTCTTTGCATTTATCGCTGATCCGCTCCGCGAACTTTACCACCGCCCGGTTTCCTATCATGGCGGCGTCCAGGAACTGTTTTTTCTTTAATGAATCCGGCTCCAGCATGTCCAGGCTGTCGGCTTTTTCCCGGATCCTCCTCATAACGTCCTCCAGGCCCTTTTCAACTACCAGCTTATAGTCCGGAATCTCGTTTCCCAGCCCCGCTCCGCATACCCAGGTTTCGTCCGTCACGCCTGCGTCCCAGGCAGCGTTGATCTCTTCCGGGAGATTTTTTCTGACATAGTCGTACACTGTTTTTCCATTCCAGTACTCCGCGCATTCCCTGACAACCTTTTCATCTTCCGGAGTAATGTAAAATTTATCCCCCGGCCGGTTCTCCCAGCGGTAAGGCTTCCCATCCAGCTCATCCAGAATCCACTGGGCTGAATATTCCGGATAAATCGGCGCCCCCTTGGCTGTCCTGGACTGATTGCCCGCAATCAGTTCCCCGGGCTTTACCCACACGGTCATTTTGCTGAGTACTTCGTCAAAACTCATGGCTCTTCTCAGAATGATGGGAAGTCCGTCTGTCCTCTTCATGGATTCCGTAAAGATCCTGCACCGTTCCGCGTCCACAAAAGGTTTCTGTTCCATTAACTCTTTCCGCAATTTCCGGATCCTCTCGTTCATGATCCTCCTCCATTTCCTGATTATTTATATTTGTAACTTGTTACATTTTGTTTTGTCTTATTATATTCTCACTATTCCTGATATGTCAATCCCTTTTGTATTTTTCATCTATCCTGCATAGGTTTTCAGATGTTTTTTTGTGCAGTATCACAGTTCAAATCTGTAAAACTTTTAAGAATCCGCATAAAAGCAGGGAATTTTCCAGAAAAATGTGGTAGAATGAAAAAAGCGGCAAAAGGCTTTGTGTCCCATGCCCTTTTATGCGTTTTATTGAAACATTGTTACATTTTGTGTGAAGGAGTGGTATTTATGGAAAAGCGTCCCAGAAAAAAATCCTTTCTGGGGATTCGGGAAATCGCGCAGATCGCGGGCGTATCCACCGCCACTGTATCGAGGGTCATCAATCATCCCGAACAGTGTACGGAAAAAACCAGAAGGATGGTAGAACAGGTAATCAAAAAATACAAATATGTGCCCAATGAAACGATTAAGCAGATTTTCTCAAAGTCTTCCCACACCATCGCTGTATTTATTCAGGATATCAACAACCCTTTTTATACACATCTGATTATGGAACTGAACAATATCTGTTTCAGAGAGCGGTATACTCTTCTGATCTGCGACACGGAAAATGATATAGAAAAAGAGCGGGCATACCTGGAATTGTGTCTTGCCAAGCGGTGCGTCGGCATTATCCTTACAGAGGGAGTCTCCCACGAACTGTTTAACGATATAGAGATCCCTATTGTTGCCCTGGACCGAAAAGATACCTCTTCACAGGTGTCTCTCGTAACCTCGGAAAATTATTACATCATGAACAAGGTGGTCTCTTACCTCTGCAATCTGGGGCACAGAAGAATCGCGTTTATCGCCCCCAGGTACGCTCTGGAAACTGTGGAAAACCGTTTTCGCGGATTCCTGGATTTTCTTAAAGCCAAAGACCTTCCGGTGATCCCGGAGTACATATACCGGGAGGGCAGCGCCCTGGACGTTTCCCTGGGAAAAAGGGCTCTGCAGTATTTTCTTTCTCTGGAAGAAATGCCTACCGCGGTGATCTGCGCCAATGACATGATCGCTCTGGGGGTCATCAATGAGGCTCTGCTGCTCCATATATCGATCCCCGGCACCCTTTCTGTCTGCGGATTTGACCATATCCTGGACGATTATTTATTCATGCCTCTTACAACTGTGGAACAGGATATCCCTCAGCTGGCTTTAAAGCTTTTTCAGTCTATTCTGAATCCTCCCGCCCGGCCCGCGCACACAATCGTTGACTGCAAATTTATACAGGGAAAAACCTGCGCCCGGGCCTCCCGCAAATAAGGCCGCCCGGCAGGCAGACGCCCTTGGACTCGCCAGGGTATAAAAAATCCCCCGAAGACCGGGATTTGAGACATTCCCGGATTCCAGGGGGACTTTTTATAATTTTTTTCGCTGCGTTTTACTGTCCGTAATAGGCATTTGCCCCGTGTTTTCTGTAATAGTGCTTATCCTGCAGGCACTGGGGAGCCGGCGCTGCTTTGGGATTCACCATTTCGCAGATAGCGGCCATTTTCGCAACCTCTTCCAGAACCACGGCGTTGTGAACCGCTTCCGCCGCGTCCTTGCCCCAGGTAAAGGGTCCATGGTTCTTGCACAGGCAGCAGGGCACCGCCACCACGTCAGCCTGTTTAAAATGCTCCACAATGAGCTTTCCGGTATTTACCTCGTAATCCTCCAGTTCTTCCTTGGTCAGATTCCGCAGGCAGGGAACTTCACCGTAGATGTAATCCGCGTGAGTTGTTCCGTAGCAGGGAATGGAGCGTCCGGACTGCGCCCAGCTGGTGGCCCAGGTAGAATGGGTGTGAACCACGCCTCCGATCTCCGGAAATGCCTTGTACAGCTCGCAGTGGGTGGCTGTGTCAGAGGAGGGTTTCAGTTTTCCCTCGATCTTGTTCATATTCAGATCCATAACCACCATATCGTCCGGGGTCAGTTTATCATAGTCCACGCCGCTGGGTTTGATGACAAAGTATCCGGTTTCCCGGTCGATGGCGCTGGCATTTCCCCAGGTAAAGGTTACCAGGCCGTATTTCGGCAGATCCATATTTGCTTCATAAACTTTCTTTTTCAGTTCTTCCAGCATTGCTGTTTCCTTCCTTTCCTGTTCAGGTCAGATTATTTCAGAGTCTCCACGGCCGCTCTCTCAGCTGCCAGGCAGGCTTTATAGCTCTCGATAAAGGCATCAATGGCCGCCTCGTCCCTGGGATCGGGAGCAACGGTCTCTCCCTCCTGTCCCGCGAACACTCTGTTCTGCAGGTAATCCGCCAGGCTCTCGCCTTCCCGGTGATCCTTGCGGTAGGCGGCCAGCAGAGCGATACCCCAGGCTCCGCCCTCTCCGGCAGTCTCCATGACGGTTACCGGGGTGTGCAGAGCAGCGGCCATGAGATTCTGGCCCACTCCTTTGGTCTTAAAGAATCCGCCGTGTCCGGTGAGGCGGTCTACCTCCACCTTTTCATCCTTCATCAGGATGTCCACGCCGATCTTTAAGGTTGCCAGGGCGGAATAAATATTCACTCTCATAAAGTTTGCCAGATTGAAAGCGCTGTCCGGTTTGCGCACAAACAGCGGGCGTCCCTCATCCAGCTTGGTGATGGGCTCCCCGGAGAAATAATTGTAAGCCATCAGGCCTCCGCAGTCTCCGTCTCCCTCCATAGCTTTGCGGAACATCTTCACAAACAGATCTCCCATGTTTACATCCATGCCCATGGTGTCCGCGAATTCTTTGAACAGTCCCATCCAGGCGTTCAGGTCGGAGGTGCAGTTGTTGCAGTGGGCCATAGCCACCTGGCTTCTGTCCGGTCCTACTACCAGCTCTACCTCCGGGCGGGTGCTGCGCAGTTCCCGATCCAGAACCAGCATGGCAAAAATGCTGGTGCCGGCAGACACATTGCCGGTGCGCTGAGCTACGCTGTTGGTGGCAACCATGCCGGTTCCCACATCGCCCTCCGGCGGACACAGGGGAATTCCGGCCTGCAGCTTTCCGGATACATCCAGCAGAGCGGCACCCTCCGCCGTCAGGGAACCTGCGTCCTCTCCCGCGGAGAGAACTTCCGGCATAATATCCAGCAGCTTCCAGGGATATTTGCCCTCCATGAGTTTCTCAAATTTTTCCACCATGTCCGCGTAGTAAGTTCCGGTAGCGGAATCGATGGGGAACATTCCGGAAGCGTCGCCTACGCCCAGGACCTTTCTTCCGGTGAGTTTCCACTGAATATACCCTGCCAGGGTGGTCATGTAATCAATATCCTTTACATGCTCTTTTCCCTCCAGGATACACTGATACAGATGGGCAATGCTCCATCTCTGCGGAATGGTGAACTGGAACAGCTCCGTCAGTTTTTCGGAAGCCTCTTCCGTAATCGTATTTCTCCAGGTCCGGAAGGGCGCCAGAAGTTTCCCGTCTTTGTCAAATACCATGTAGCCGTGCATCATGGCGCTGATGCCGATGGCGCCTACAGTGGTAAGCTCCGCCCCGTATTTTTCCTGTACGTCTTTTGCCAGGCTGCTGTAGCAGTCCTGGAGCCCGGTCCAGATATCCTCCAGGGTGTAGGTCCACACTCCGTCCTCCAGACGGTTTTCCCAGTCATGGGCTCCGGAAGCGATGGGCTGGTAGTCCTCGCCGGTGAGCACCGCTTTGATCCTGGTGGATCCGAACTCAATGCCCAGATATGTTTTTCCAGCTAAAATTTCTTCTTTTCTATCCATCTGTCCTATGGCTTTGAAAGCCTTCCCCCTTTTTCTATTGGTATGCAGGAATGCAGGCAAAGCCATGCGTTCTCCTAGCGGGGAGACGCATGACTTCCTGACTTTCGCCCTGTTTTATCTGTAGTATACAGAATTCCATTTCAGTTCGTTTCTGAAGTTCCGGATAGTGGTATCCTTGTCGATGACTACGCTCTCGATGCCCATAGCGTTTGCCCAGTCTACCATCTGCTCGGTGGTCAGATCGTAGGAGAAAGCGGTGTGGTGAGCGCCGCCCGCGTAGATCCAGGCTTCGGTTCCCACCTGCAGGTTCGGTTCCGGAGTCCAGAAGGCAGTGGCAACCGGCAGCTTCGGCATGGGTTTCTCCACTTTCTTGCAGTTTACTTCGTTGATGATCAGGCGGAAGCGGTTGCCCAGATCGATCAGGGAAGTAGCGATACCCTTTCCTTCTTTGGAGGTAAATACCAGTCTGGCGGGATCTTCTCTGTCGCCCATGCTCAGAGGCTGAACTTTGATGCTGATGGGGCCGTCCGCGATGGAGGGGCAGATCTCCAGCATATGAGCTTCCAGGATGCCCTCTTTGCCCGGAACCAGATTGTAGGTGTAGTCCTCCAGCATGGAGGTTCCCTTGGCGTTAGGCATGTTGGCGGTCATAATCTTCATCAGACGCACCATAGCGGCGGTCTTCCAGTCTCCCTCAGCGCCGAAGCCGTAGCCCTTCTGCATCAGTCTCTGGATTGCCAGGCCCGGAAGCTGCTTCAGCGCGCCCAGATCGCCGAAATGAGTGACGATAGCCTGGTAATTCTTCTCCTCCAGGAATCTCTCAAATCCGATCTCGATGCCTGCCTGAACAGCTACATGCTCTCTGAACTCCTTGGGATCTCTTCCCTCCAGCAGGATCTCGTATTTGTCGTAGTACTCTTCCACCAGGGCCTCGATATCTCCCTTGGATACCTGGGCCACTGCCTCGGCGATCTCATTTACCGGGTAAGCGTCCACTTCCCAGCCGAATTTAATCTGTGCCTCTACCTTGTCGCCCTCGGTAACGGCTACGTTTCTCATGTTGTCGGCAATACGCATCACGCGGATGTGGCTACTCTCCATTACGCCTACCGCTGTGCGCATCCAGGAAGCGATCTTGTCCTGGACTGCCTTGTCATCCCAGAAGCCTACGATAACCTTTCTCTCGATTCCCATACGGGATACGATGTGGCCGTACTCACGGCCGCCGTGAGCGGACTGGTTCTCATTCATGAAATCCATGTCGATGGTATCATAGGGGATCTCCTGATTAAACTGCGTGTGCAGATGCAGCAGCGGTTTCCGGAACTCCTGAAGTCCCAGGATCCAGGATTTTGCCGGGGAGAAGGTGTGCATCCAGGTGATCACGCCTGCGCAGTCCTCGTCCGCGTTGGCCTCGTTGAAGGTGCGGCGGATCATTTCGTTGGTCAGCAGAGTGGGTTTCAGCACTACCTCGAAGGGCAGGTTGCCGGATTTGTTCAGCGCCTCCACAATAATGGCGGAATGCTCCGCTACATGCTGCAGACACTCGTCTCCGTACAGATCCTGTGATCCTGTGCAGAACCAGAATTTGTAGTTTCTTCCTGTTTTCATTTTTGGTATCCTCCTGTTTTTTATTTAATTTATTTTCCATCCGGCGTCCGCTTCAGCGGGGCCGGCATGAATTTCCCATAATCAGCCGGGGGGCGATCAGCCGTTCCACCTGGCTTTGGCTTTCCGGCACATGGCGGATTTTTTCCAGCAGCAGTTCCGCCGCCATCTCTCCCAGTTTTTCCTGGGGATGGTCGATGGTGGTCAGGGACAGATCTCCTCTGGCGTACAGAGAATTATCGTATCCCGTCACAGAAATATCCTCCGGGATCCTCCTGCCCAGGTTTTTCAGCTCCTGGCAGACGCTCATGGCGATCTGATCGTTGTAGCAGACAAAGGCGTCCACCGGGATCTGTCTTCGCAGCATCTGTTCCACCGCCAGAACCGGTTTGCTTTTGCGGTCCTCGGTGTGGAACCACACCACCAGATCCGGATCATAGGGGATTCCCGCTTCCTGCAGAGCTTTTACATACCCCTTGTGCCGCTCTCTTCCCTGGAAATCATCCGCCTTAAAAATCCCGGCGATGCAGCGGTGATGAAGATCCAGCAGATACCTGGTCACCAGATATCCTCCCTGACAGTCGTCCATCAGGATATGCGGCCGGTCCGCCATCTGTTCATAGATCCCCTGGATAAAAATGTAAGGGATCTCATACTCTTCCAGAGCCCGGTACAGATCCTCGTGACGGCACACCAGCTGGCTTTTGCTGGGCTCGATAATCAGCCCGTCAATGTCCTTCTTCAGGATGTCTTCCAGAGCCTGGGCTTCCATCTTCCGGCTGTTTCCGGTACTTTTCAGAATAATGCTGTAGCCGTTGGCGGAGAGCACATTGTCCATGCCCTGGATCAGCCGGGGAAAAATATAATCTGTAATGTACGTAATAATCACCGCGATATTGTGGGACCGCTTCATATGCAGCAGACGTTCCGAACAGAAGGTTCCTCTCCCCTGCTCCGTGACAATGTATCCCTCCGCGGACAGAAGATTCAGCGCCTTGCGGACCGTATGGCGGCTGAGCCCGTACTCCGCGGCCAGCTGATTTTCACTGGGAAGCCTCTCCCCCGGAGCGATTTTTCCGGACTGGATCGCCTGTTTCAGCGTTTCCATCAGACTATAATATTTTGTCTTGCCATCCTGTCCTGCCATAGCTTTCCTGTCTCCTTACAGACATCATACAACTTGTACGGTCATATAGACAAGTTGTTTTTTATAATATGTATAATTTTTTTCCCGCAGTCTTCCCGGGTCTATGCAATCCGCCTATCTGTTCTTATTATAAAGAATTGTTCCGTAAGATACAAGTTGTTTCTCGTTTGCTTTTTCTTTCTCTCCTTTTTGCAAAATATTTTTTTGTTTTTGCAAATTTTCATTGACACTATTTTTTTATACTTCTATAATAAAAATGTCCGGATTTCTCCGGACTCTCTGACATGGCGGCTTCCCCAGCCGCAATGCAATCACACAATTTCTGTGTAGGGAAAAGAGCTGCGCCGCGAGGCCAGCTCTTTTCTTTTTCAGCTTCTTAAATATGTATGGATTCGCTCCAGTCATCGTCGTCAAAGGTAATGTCATTGTGGGTGGCCACATTGGCGATCATCTCGCCGCTGATCATGGAACGGTACTGCTCCTCCAGGGTATATCCCTCATCCTCATCGTCCGGCATGGGGCTTTCCGCCAGAGTGGTTCCCAGTCTCTTCAGGGGAGCCCACCAGTTTGTGGACATCTGCCTGTCCGCGGGAACATCCCGGCGCCGGGTCTGCACCAGATAATTCTTCATCTCCGGATACGCGGCAATCGCTGCCATATCTTTATAAAATTCATTGCCTACATATTCAAAGCTCATCAGCAGCAGATCGTTCAGCGCGAAGTATACCTGATTGCGGATTCCGTGAATCCACAGGATCTGAGCGACCTTTTCCGAGGGATTCAGGTGGGTTTTCAGATACTCTTCCCTCTCCTCCGGTACAACATGGATAATTTCAGCTACTCGTCTCATGATTATGCCTCCCTAAACAATTATTTGGCCGCAGCCAGAGTGTATGTATGCCTGCATCGAGGCCTTTGATTTCAGCAGTCTGCACAAATATTTCTCTTCTGCCGATGCTCTTATTATAAAATAAAACCATATTCTTTTCAACGTAATTTTGAAATTTTTACAAAGAATTCTCTCAGCTGGTTTGATCTCTCTTGTATTTTGATCCGCTGCGGCTTATAATGAATCTGCTGCCAGTTCCGGGAGGAGTGCGGCTTTCACGCCGTATCTGCGGTGTCCGGTCTCACCTTAGCAAATCCCGTGGAACACGCGCAGGCTGGCGGCCGCAAAAAAAGATCTGCCCTTCCTCGACGGAATGAAAGGGCAGATCTTTTCTGCTTATTTGAGGACGACTCTCCTTATGGCCTCCGCCAGCAGTTCCTGGCTTCCTGTAGGCATTACATTTTCCTCATAGGAACTGTTATTCAGTTCAACGGTAAAGAGGATATCCCCCACTTCCGTCCAGGCATGCAGATTGCGGATATTGCTGGCACCGTATCCGCTGTCATATACATAGTCCACCTGGGCCCAGTATACCGTTCTGCCGTCCACGTCCATCTGCTGGACTTTGCTGCAGACGACATTGCTGTACTCCTGGTAGTCGTCCATCCAGGAGCAGTCTGTGTACTCTTCTTCCGCGTCCTCCAGAGTATAATAATCGTTCAGCTGGTAGATGTAGGAGAAGTCCTCCTCTCCGCTGATATCCGCCGCCATACTGGAAAAATATCCGTCCTCCCCGTTGGCGTAGCAGTATTCCTGTCCGTCCATTAAGGTGATATCCGCGGTATGCCCGCCGGTCTGAATCGTATAGCTGCCGTCCGCGTTGGGCGCCAGTTCCTCTTCCCCGGTCTCCTCCCCGGAGGTATCCACGCCGGCCTCTTCTTCCTCCAGGCCGCTGTCCTCCAGCTCTTCCCGGATACTTTCGCTATCTGTCTCCTCATTTTCCTCGGAAGCGCCGGAGCGCGCCTCCTCCGGCACCTGGATCGCCTCCACGGAATTGTATTCGTCAAAGAAAAGGCTCATATCAAACGCGCTGATCTCTATATTGACGCCCGGCGTATTTCCCACGCTGGCCTCCATCAGCGCCCGGCCGAAGTCCCGGCAGTCCACCTGTACTCTGGCAGGCAGTCTGGATTCTTTGTAGATAAAAATCTTGATCTGCGCAGCTCCTTCCCCCCAGTCAACACTGTCCTCACCCATCATCTCATCTGTGCCGGAAAAAGATTCACTCATAAAATCTTCCAGATCGCTTCCGGACAGTTCGGAAGAAATCACATACGCCGCCTGGCCGTTGACCATGGCTTCCTCTTCCTCCAGTACAGCCTCCGCCTGGCCGCCGGCAATGCTGTCATAAATATTTTCATTGAGAAAATCTTCCTGTTCCGCGTCCTTCTGTACGGTGCGGACCCATCCGTTTCCGCTGTCCGCGTAGGAAACTCTCTCCCCGTCCTCTTCCACGGTATAGGACTCCACGTCCGTCTCCATATCCTGCCCCATCATAGAAAAGGACAGGGTTCCCTTCATCTGCGTCGCAGCCGGATCCAGGGTGGCGCTCAGCTCCAGGTCCATGCCCATGGCGATATCAATATTCGCCTCCATTCCGGACTCCTCATAAGACGCCGAGGCCCCGAAATCCATAGTCATTCCTCCGGAAAAAGATTCTATCTTATCCAGATTTTCCGCTACAGCAGCGGCAAGGCTTTTAGCGTCCCCCGCTTCCCCCGTTTTCTCGCCTCCGCAGGCAGTAAAGGACGCCGCGCACAGGATCCCGGCCAGAAGGACGCCAAAACGCAGCCCGATGGCTTTTGAGTTCATATTCATTTCCTCCCTTGTAAAAATCATTTCAGAAACAGGACTGCTCCTGAATCTTTTTTATTATATCAGCTGAACTCCCGGGGTACAAGTTCCTTTATTCCGGAATGCAGCGTCACTGCAGTTCCGCGATCCGGGTCACCGCCACATAGATCTCCTGGATCTTATACCAGGTGGGATAGTCTACAATTCCGCTGGCAGGCAGACCGAACAGCCGCTGAAACGCCCGCACCGATTCCTTGGTAGCTTCCGAAAAAATACCGTCCGCACCGGTCATAGGGATAGAACTGTATACCTCCGCGATGGCGTTCAGCTGTTCCTGGATCTGACGCACTTTGCTTCCGGATGAGCCGATATCCAGATTTTCTCCCGGCCAGGAGGCTGGGATTCCGGAAATTTCCTCCGCTGTGTTAATATACAGATCCTGCCCGTAATAATTTCTGAGGATCTGTATGGCGGAATATCCCTGATCCGCCAGGGCCTTGCTTCCCCACTGGCTCATCCAGTTGGGGCAGGACACCTTTTTCCCGTCACAGTATTGGGTCAGTATGGGCTGCTTCACATTGGGCCGGGACAGGTAGTCCGCGAAAATCTCATCCACGATCACAGAAATGCTGTCAAAAATATTGCGCCCGTAGATCCATTTGTGGTCATAGGCTGTAGAGGAAGTGATGGTAAATTCATATCCCCGGTTTCTGTACCACTCTGTGTATACACGGTTCAGAGTAAAAGACATAATGGCCAGAATATTGGCCCGCAGGGCATCTGCCGGCCAGGTGGCGTAAACCTCGCTGCTGGCCACATTTTTAATATAGTCCCGGTATCTCACATAATAGTCCATGGCAGTGCTGTCCGAGGGCGCTCCGTCATGAACCACCACATACTCCGGAACCACCACCCGGCTCAAAACAATCTCCCCGGTCTCTGTCACCGGCTTGATCTCATCCTCCGGAATTTTTTCCGGATAATTGCCAAAAAGCGTGTGGGCCGGGATCACTATATCCCGGTACTGGCCTTCCGCGGTTTCCGGATCCAGCATCACCTGCTGTCTGGAGGTTTCTCCGGACAGCAGCTCTGATCCGGCCACCACTACCGTAGAAAAACCCGGAGCGGCAACCCGTATCGTGTATTCCGAATAGGGCTGGTCCGCTTCGGGCTCCATGCTGTATTCCACAGGCGGCGCGGGAAGATCCACCTCCTGGGTCCGTCCGTCTTTGTCCGTCTTCAGTTCTTCAATAGGGGCTCCCGGATCTCCCGTATAGGAGATGGAAACCCGGGCCTCCGGGACAGGACGCCGCTGCCCGCTGGTTACAACCTGCACCTGCAGCTTTCCGGTATCCTGCCCCTCTGACTGTGCCATATGGATTCCTGTCTTTTTCATGCAAGCACCTGCCGGTTTCTCATTTCTGACTATTATATGACCGGGCAGAAGCTCCTATGCGCGGCAGAGACCCTTTGCTCAGAAAATTCTCCTCACATCATTGAAAGCCACATAGACCATCAGCACCATCAGCAGCATCATCCCCGCGAAGTGGATCATTCCCTCCACATTCCGCTTTATAGGTTTCCGCCGCACCGCTTCGATCAGCAGAAAGATCAGCCTGCCCCCGTCCAGAGCGGGAAGCGGCAGCAAATTCATGACTCCCAGATTGGCGGACAGAAGAATCACCATATTCAGCAGGCTCATGCTCACAATCACCGCGCCCTCGCTTCTGGTCTCATCCACCACCTGGTCCACCGCGTCCACCACTCCGATGGGGCCTGAGAGATCATTGACGGAAAAATCCCCCCGGACCAGGCTGACTACAGATTTAATGGTGAGGTGGATCCAGTAATTCATCTCCCCGGCGCTGTATTTCAGAGTACTCAGAGGAGACATTTTTTCTCTGGCCAGATTAAAATCAAATCCCAGGGAGGCGGAGGTATCCTCCACCGGGGTAAGCCGGGTCCTGTAACTCTCCCCGTCTCTTTCATAACACAATTCCACAGGGCTTCCGTCCATGGTGTGTTCTTCCCAGTACCGGGCCAGCTCACTGGAAGTGGTGATTTTTGTTCCGTCAATCTCCGTGATCACATCCCCTGCCTGCAGTCCGGCCGCTTCCGCCGGATATCCCTTCATTACGGAGGTGATCTCCGCCGGCCCGCTGCTGTCGGGCGTATAGTAATACCCCGCCAGATAGCGGGTGATTTTTTCCGGTTCATAGGAAATTTTATGTGTCTTTCCATCCCGGCGGAAGGTAATCTCCACAGAATCCAGGGGCACGCCGTCCATGTCGATGTCCGTGGCAAGTTCCCGTCCGTTGGCGATGCCGTTCCCTTCATACTTCAGGATCAGATCTCCCTCCCGCAGGCCGGCTTCCGCCGCGGGGGAATTCTCCGGCACCTCTGTCACTCTGGCCGGGTCGGAGCCCACCACGCTGATGACGATAATGGAGATCAGAAAAGCCAGAATAAAGTTAAATACCGGTCCCGCCGCCACAATGGCGATCCGCCGCCAGACCGAGGCTTTTGTAAAGCTGCCCTCCGCGTCCTCCTCCTCATCTTCCCCCAGCATAGAACAGAAGCCCCCGAAGGGCAGCAGCCTCCAGGCGTAAATAGTATCTCCCTTTTTAAAAGAGAGAAGTCTTGGCCCCAGACCGAAGGCAAACTCTGTCACCACCACACGGTTGGCTTTGGCCATAAGAAAATGTCCCAGTTCATGGAAAAAAATCACCGCGCTGAGAATCAGGATCGCGATCAATATAGTCAAATTTTACCACCTGCTTTCAATCCAGTCATAGGTTTCCGCCTCCGTATCCAGAATCTGCTGAAGATTCGGGTGTTCTATCCTTTTGTGATGCTCCATGGCCAATCCGATTATATCGTAAATGTCCAGGAAACCGATCTTTCGCTTCAGGAACAGCTCCACTGCCTTTTCATTGGCGGCGTTAAATACCGTGGGCACAGATCCCCCGGCGGCCGCGGCCTTCAGAGCCAGGGGAAGTCCCTGGAAGGTTTCCGTGTCCGGCCTCTCAAAGGTGATCTCCGCCAGTTTTTCAAAATCCAGCCTCTCCCCGGTGAGATAGGGTCTTTCCGGGTAATAGAGGGCGTACTGAATGGGCAGCCGCATATCCGGAGCCCCCAGCTGGGCCAGCACCGCTCCGTCCCGGAATTCCACCATGGAATGGATGACGCTCCTGGGCTGCACCAGCACCTGGATCTGCTCCAGCCGCACCCCGAACAGCCACCGGGCCTCCATCACTTCCAGTCCCTTGTTTACCAGAGTGGCGGAATCAACGGTGATCTTCGGGCCCATAGACCAGTTGGGATGCTTCAGGGCATCCTCCACCTGTACCTTTTCCAGCTGTTTCCTTTTATATCCCCGGAAGGGCCCGCCGGAGGCCGTGATCAGAAGCCGGCTCACCTCCCTTGGATTTTCCCCGTGAAGGCACTGAAAAATGGCGCTGTGCTCACTGTCCACCGGCAGAATTCCGGCCCCTGTCTTTTTTGCCAGCTCCGTAATCAGATGGCCTGCCGTTACCAGAGTCTCCTTGTTGGCCAGGGCAATATCCTTGCCGGCCTCCAGGGCCGCCATGGTGGGGCGGATCCCGATCATTCCCACAATGGCCGTCACCAGCAGCTCCGCCTCCGGCAGCACCGCCAGTTCCAGCAGGCCGTCCATTCCGGAGACGATCTTTGTGTTGGTATCACGAACCCTGGATTTCAGCTCCCGGGCCTTTTCCTCCTCCCAGACAGCCGCCAGGCCGGGACGGAATTCCCGGATCTGTTTTTCCAGAAGATCAATATTGCTCCCCGCCCCCAGGGCGCCGACGCGGATATCCCCGTGCTCCCGCACCACATCCAGGGTCTGGGTTCCGATGGATCCGGTGGATCCCAATACCGCAATCGTTTTCATAGAAAGTTCCCCCGTCCCACAATCAGGTCAGCACCAGAGCAAGATAATAAATCACCGGCGCTGTAAAGATCACGCTGTCAAACCGGTCCAGAATTCCGCCGTGGCCCGGGATCAGTTTTCCGTAATCTTTGATCTCCATGTTTCTCTTAACAGCGGAAGCCGCCAGATCCCCCACCATGGAGATCAGAGCTCCCGCGCCGCAGATTCCCGCGTACTCCGCCGCGGGGCCTTTGGTCACCGCCGCGAAGATTACTCCCAGCAGCACGGCTCCCGCCACGCCCCCTACCGCTCCCTCCACGGACTTTTTCGGGCTCAGAACCGGAGCCATTTTGTGCTTTCCGAAAAGCATGCCCGCGCAGTAGGCGCAGGTATCGCAGCCCCAGGAGCAGAGGAAGATCAGCCATACATGGAAATGACCTCCCGGCAGCATTCTGGCCTGATAGACGCAGGACAGCATGACTCCCACGTAGACGATCCCGAAAAAGGCCGCCATGACCTGATGGGCATGGTATTCGGGATACCGGAACACATAGATGAACATCAGGATCACAAGCCCTGCCAGAATGGCCGCCAGATGAAACTTTTCCTCCAGAAATACCATACCCAGATAATACAGGATAATACCGGCGTACCCTCCAAGCTCCAGCAGGGAAAAGCCTTTTTTGCTGACCTTCATGGCCTGATACAATTCCCGGGCTCCAATCAGTGAGACCAGCAGCAAAGTGGCGAACAGAACCCAGTTTCCCAGTCCGATGGTCACCAGGGCGATAGCCACCAGCACCACGCCGCTGATCAGTCGTGTCACAAACATACTTTGTCCTCCTTACGCCTTCTGGCCTCTGACTCCTCCGTATCTCCTGTCTCTGCCATTATATTTTTCAATAGCCTTGACCAATTCCTCTTTGTCAAAGGCCGGCCAGGGCACATCCGTAAAATAAAATTCCGTGTAGGCCAGCTGCCACAGAAGGAAATTGGAAATCCGCTCCTCGCCGCTGGTGCGGATCAGCAGATCCGGATCCGGGATCCCGGCGGTATCCAGATAGGATTCAAAAAGCTCCGGGCTTACCTTTTCCTCCGGGATCCTTCCCGCTCTGGCGTCGGCGTTCATCCGGGTCACCGCCCGGAGAATCTCGTCCCGTCCTCCGTAGTTCAGGGCAATCTGAAAAAACATCCGCTCATATCCCGCGGACATGTCCTCCAGTTCCCGGATCTTCTCCTGGATATCCGGATCCAGGCCCTCCGGATCCCCGATGATTTTCACCCGCATCTGGTTTCTCCTGGCGCTGCGCTCACAGCGCTTCAGATACCGGCGGAACAGATTCATCAGCACTTTAATTTCCTGCTGGGACCGTTTCCAGTTCTCCGTGGAAAAAGCGTAGACCGTCAGATACTTTACGCCCATATCACAGATGATATTGCACATTTTTTCAAGATTATCGCAGCCCACCACATGGCCGTAGCTTCTGGGCATTCCCTTCGCCCTGGCCCAGCGCCCGTTTCCGTCCAGAATGATGGCGATATGATTCGGTACCTCCATAAAAAGTTTCCTCCTGATTATACAGCAAGGAAGGCTGTTACACTGCTGCAACAGCCCCCCTCAAGGCTTTTATACCGTTAAGATTTCCTTGGATTTTACTTCTACGCTCTGATCGATCTCTTTGATGCGCTTGTCCGTCTGCTTCTGGATCTCCTCGCTGAGTTTTTTAATCTCATCTTCAGAGACATCCTCCTTCTCCAGCTTCTTGAAGGCTTCGTTGGCGTCCCGGCGGATGTTGCGGATGGCTACCTTGGCAGCCTCGCCTTTTTTCTTAACCTCCTTGACCAGCTCCTTGCGGCGCTCCTCTGTCAGTTCCGGAAATACCAGCCGGACTACCTTGCCGTCCGTGTTGGGATTGATGCCCAGATCTGATTTCTGAATGGCCTTGCAGATCTCTTTGATGAGAGACGATTCCCAGGGCTGGATCTGGATCATCCTGGCTTCGGGAACGGTAATATTGGCAACCTGCTGCAGAGAGGTGGCAACCCCGTAATAATCTACCGTGATCCGGTCCAGAACATGGGGATTTGCCCGTCCCGCCCGGATAGTGCCCAGCTCGCTGTCCAGATTTGCCAGGGTTTTTTCCATTTTGCTGTCATACTTCTTTACTCTTTCATCCATCGATGTAAAATCCTCCTTCGCTCACTCCCTTTAGTCTACAGTCACCCTGGTGCCGGTGGTCACGCCGTGAGCCGCGTTGACGATACTGTCCTTTTCGTTCAGCCCGAACACCGTCATGGGCATCTTCTGCTCCATGCACATAATAGAAGCGGTCAGGTCCACCACCTTCAGCTTTTTGTCGATGACCTCCTGGATCGAAACCTCCGAATATTTTCTGGCCTGGGGATTGTCCTTTGGATCGCTGTCATAGACCCCGTCCACTGCCTTGGCCAGCAGAATATTGTCCGCCTCAATCTCCACAGCCCGCAGTACGGTGCCGGTGTCCGTGGAAAAATAAGGATGTCCCGTACCTCCGGCGAAGAAAACCACCATTTTGTGGGCAAAGTATTTATTGCATCTGTCTTTGGAGTACATTTTGGTGAATTCCCCGCAGGAAAAGGGTGTCAGTACCGAGGTCATCATCCCCTGGGAGCGGAAAATTTCCGAAACGTAAATGCAGTTCATCACCGTAGCCAGCATACCGATCTGGTCCGCCTTGGTCCGGTCAATATTTTTGCTGCTCCTTCCTCTCCAGAAGTTGCCGCCGCCGATGACGATGCCAACCTCCATTCCCTCGTCCACCAGCACTTTTACCTGTTTGGCGACGCCGGTGACTACCTGTTCGTCAAAACCGGTTCCCTTCTCTCCCGCCAGTGCCTCACCGCTGAGTTTCAACAATATTCTTTTCATCCGGCTTGTCCTCATTCCTTTTGTATTTGCCGTCCGGGCTTTTCTTGAATTATACCATATTTTACATGAAATGTAAGGGTCTTTTTACAATGCCTTTTACAGCTGGGCAACTACAAAGATATCGTAGATGGCCCGGATTGCCGTCTCGAAATCCCGGTTCTCCACCCCGATAATGATATTCAGCTCCGAGGAACCCTGATCGATCATTTTTACATTTACATGGGCGTGGGCCAGTGCCGCGAAGATTCTGCCGGCAGTTCCTCTGGTACGGCGCATGCCCCGCCCCACCACGGCGATAAGGGCCAGATCCGACTCCAGCTCAATGAGATCCGGCTGTACCGCCCGGTGAAGGCCGGCGATGACCTGCTGCTCTTTCTCCTCAAATTCCGCCTGATGCACATACACCGTAAAGGTGTCGATGCCGGAGGGGGTGTGCTCGAAGGACAGCCCGTTTTCCTCAAAGACCTGCAGCACCTTTCTGCCGAATCCGATCTCGGAATTCATCATGGCCTTTTCAATAGTAATGGAGGCGAAGCCCTTTTTGCCGCCGATGCCGGTAATGGTATATTTGGGCTTGTTGCAGGTGCTCTCCACAATCATGGTTCCCGGATCCTGGGGCCGGTTGGTGTTGCGCACATTAATGGGAATCCCCTCCTGGCGCAGGGGGAAGATGGCGTCCTCGTGGAGCACCGTAGCGCCCATGTAGGACAGCTCCCGCATCTCCCGGTAGGTGATGGTGGAAATGGTCACCGGATTTTCCACCACCCGGGGATCCGTCATCAGGAACCCGGACACATCGGTCCAGTTTTCGTAGAGATCCGCATGAACGGCCTTTGCCACCAAGGAGCCTGTAATATCCGATCCGCCTCTGGAGAAGGTCTTCACAGAACCATCCGGCATGGCCCCGTAAAAGCCTGGCACTACCGCCCGGTCGCACTGATTCATCCGCTCGCCCAGCATTTTATCGGTCTTTGCCCCGTCCAGCCGGCCGTTTTCGTCAAAGGCGATGACCTCCGCCGCGTCCACAAATTCATATCCCAGATACTCGGCCATGACAATGCCGTTGAGGTATTCTCCTCTGGACGCCGCGTAATCCTCCCCGGCTTTCTCTTCAAAATTTTTCCTTATAGTCTCGAACTCCTGCTCCAGAGACAGCGACAGGCCCAGCCCATCGATGATCTCCTGGTATCTTTCACGGATCTTTCTCAGAGCCTCTTTAAAATCCCGGCCCTGTTCCGCCATGCGGTAGCAGCCGTAAAGCATATCCGTGACCTTGGTATCTCCGTCGAAACGCTTGCCCGGCGCGGAGGGCACCACATATCTTCTGCCCTCATCCTCACGGATGATTGCCCCGACTTTCCGGAACTGTTCCGCGCTTGCCAGGGAACTTCCTCCAAATTTTACAACTTTTTTCATCATATAAAGCTCTCCTCAATTCAAAATGCGCCGGCCGCCTGAGCGCGTGCCGACGCTATTAATGTATCCTAAATAAACGGCTCCGTCAAGTGAGAACCTTCCATTCAGTCTCTAAAAATACCGCTCCGGTCCATTCTGGCTACCGCTTCCCTCAGTTCCTCCTCATCCTTCACCAGGGCAATCCGCACAAATCCTTCCCCGGAATCCCCGAAAGCGCTGCCCGGAGTCACCAAAACCCCGGCCTCTGTGAGAAGCGTCTGGACAAACTCTACGGAAGAGCCGAACCTTTCGGGTATTTTAGCCCATACAAACATGGTGCCGGGGCAGCGGTCCATGGGCCAGCCAATGGCGGTGCAGCCGTCGCAGAGGCAGTCCCTTCTGCGCCGGTAGGCTTCCCTGGTAGTCTCCACGCAGGACTGGTCCCCGGTAATAGCGGCGATGGCAGCCTTCTGCACCGGCAGGAAAATACCGTAGTCCATGTTGGATTTCAGCTTCGCCAGTTCCTCCACCACATCCGGGTTTCCCATGCAGAATCCGATTCTGGCCCCTGCCAGTCCGTAAGTCTTGGAGAGGGAATTAAACTCCACTCCCACCTCTTTTGCCCCCGGATAGGCCAGAAAACTGCCGGTGGGTTCCCGGTCAAACACCAGCTCGCTGTAGGCGTTGTCGTGAACCACAATGATATGGTGTTTTTTCGCGAAGGCGATGCACTTCTCATACCACCAGCCGGGAGCCAGAGCCGTGGTGGGATTGTTGGGATAGGACACCACCATCAGTTTGGCCCGGTCCGCCACATCCCCGGGAATTTCGTCAAAATCAATGAGATACTGTTTTTCCTTTCTCAGAGGCATAGGGTACAGTTCCGCCCCGGCGATGGAAGGCCCGTCCCCGAAAATCGGATAGCAGGGCTCCGGCACCAGCACAATATCCCCGGGATCCGTCACAGCCAGGGCAATGTGAGCCAGTCCCTCCTGGGAACCCAGAAGGCCCACCACCTCCCGATCCGGATCAATGTCCACGCCGTAACGGCGCTGATACCACTGTGCCGCCGCCTGGTGAAGCTCATCCAGATCCTTAATGGCGTACACATAATTTCTTTCATCCGCTGCCGCTTCCAGCAGGGCCTTCCGGATATGTTCCGCCGGCGGGATATTGGGTGTCCCCACGCTGAGATCCGTGACCTTTCTCCCCTGGCGCTCCATCTCCAGTTTTTTATTCAGAAGTGTTGTGAAAATATTTTCTCCGAAATGATCCATCCGTTTTGAAAACTGCATGGCTATTTTCCTTCTTTCAAAAATGTATGTTTGATATAGCGGAGGGTTTCTTTTTCTCCTTTTTCCGCCAGCATGCCAAGAAGCATTTCCAGCTGGGCTTTGGTCTGCTCGTGGACAAACCAGAGGTGATCCTTTCCCTTCCTATAATACTCATAGGGCGCCCGGTCCGTGTAGGCTTTTCCCAGATATACCCGGGAGGCGCTGATGCGGTCCATCACCATCTCCGCCACATAGTTTCTCGGCACCGGCACCCCCTGAATCACCGTATCGCATCCGATCCCATAGTCGATCCAGTACTCAAAATGATGCTTGTTTCTCCCTTTGTGATGAAGCCAGGCCAGAGAAACGCCTGTATCCTCCCGCTCCGCGTTGTTGGGGCTTCGGTTCCCCTGCCAGTAGCGGCAGCCCTTGGAAAACTCCGTCCAGGAATACTTGGACAGGTCGTGGGCCAGCCCCTGCCGGAAGAGACCGATCCGGAAACAGTAGCGCATCACCAGCAGTTTGTGGCTGGTAATGGTCCTGAAATGATGCCATATCTGCATGTTCTACTCCTGCTTTCCTGTGAGAATCATGACGGTTCTGGCCGGCACCAGAATCTTCTTATCCTTTCCGCACTCCGCCGGTTTCTCTTCCTCCGGGGTATAGAACCCCTCCTCCCTGCCGGAATCCGCCTGGATGTACCAGCGCATTCCCTCCGGGAGATCCGGCAGGGCAAATTTCCGGTCCTGCCAGTACATGTTGTAAAGGATATAGATCGGGCTGTCCCCGGCGCCGTCCGGGCGGCTGCAGTAGGGTCCCCAGAGCAGAACCCCCAGGCTGGGAATGCCCTCCTCCATGGGCAGATACCAGGCGCGCTCCCCGTGATAGGAAAGATCCGGGAAACCGCAGGCCTGATAATCCATGAGACGCAGGGGCAGCTTCTGCCGCAGCACCGGGTGCTCCCGGCGGAACGCCGCGGCCCGTCCCACAAATTCCCGGAACCGGGTGGCTGCCTTCGTCCTGCTCCAGTTCAGCCAGCCTGTCTCGTTGTCCTGGCACCAGGCATTATTGTTTCCCTCCTGGCTGTTGAGGAACTCATCCCCTCCGTAAATCATCGGGACGCTCTGCCCCGTCAGCAGAAGCAGAAACGCGTTTCGCAGCTGCCGCATCCGCAGCTGGCGGATATTCTGTTTCCGGGCGGGGCCTTCCGCCCCGCAGTTCCAGGTATAGTTGTTATTGTTTCCGTCCCGGTTGTCCTCGCCGTTGGCCTCATTGTGTTTCTGTTCGTAGGAAACCATGTCCATCATGGTAAATCCATCCTGGTCCGCGAAATAATTGATATAGGCGCAGTCCTGACTGTTCCGCCGCAGAAACCAGGCGGCTCCCTCTGTGCAGCCCGGATCCCCTTTCAGGAACCGGCGCATGAGTTCCTCGTATCCCATATTCATCTCCGCCAGGTTTCGGCAGATCTGCTGCCTGCCGTTTCGGGCCAGGCGTTCTTCCCCGTAGCTCAGATAGATCAGCTTTGTCTTTTTCAGCAGAGGATCCTCTGTCACTGCGTCGATCCAGCTGCCTTCTCCCAGCAGGTGAAACCCGTCTGCCTGAAAATTCAGCCGCCAGTAGTGAAGAATGTCCAGAACCGTCCTGGAAGGCATGTCCGGCAGGAAATAAAACTCCAGAATACACTCGATCCCCGCTTCATGAAGGGCGTCCATCATTTCGGCGAATTCCCCGGAGGGGCAGCCGGAAGAACTGTAGGAGGCCTTGGGGGCAAAATACAGGCCGCCGGTATAACCCCAGTAGTTTTTCTGTACCTTCCTGGGTTTTTCTTCTTCGGGAAGCGCGTACGGATGCTCCACCTGTTCCCGGAGCACCTGATCCCGGGTCTTCTCCCTGCGGTCCTGTTCCGGCGGAAATTCTTCAAATTCGTACACCGGCATCAGCAGCAGCGAGGTAACCCCCAGCTCTTTGAGATAGGGAATCATCTCCCGGACGCCCCGGAAGGTTCCCCGGTACTTCTGCTCGATCCCCGCCCGCATGGTAAACCCCCGCACATGGGTTTTGTAAAACAGACAGTCCTCATAGGGAATATCCAGGGCCGGCAGCCGCGCCGCGGCCGGCGCGGCCAGCACCCCCCGGTATTCGCCCTGCCGGGATTTTTTCCCCGGCTCCTTTCTCAGGATTCTGGCGTAAGGATCCGCCCCGCGGCTCTCCCCCATGCGGTAACTGTACTCCCATACCCCCGGCTCCAGGCCTTTTACACAGACCGCGCTGATCTGCCCGGTCCGCTCCTTTTCCGGAAGCGGAATGATTTTTTCCGGCTTCTGACTGTTTCCTCTGTACAGCAGCAGTTCCGCCGGAACGCCTCCCGGCACGGAAACCGCGAAATTATATCCTCCATGTATTCTGTATGCACCCAGTCTTTCCGGATTTCCACCCAGAATTTCTATCTTCCCTGTCTCCTGCATACTCCGCTTCCTCCTTCAGCATGACAACTTTTTCTTTACATTTCATGCTTATCATACCATATTTTCCCACAGCTGCACAGTGCAAACCTGGTTTTCTTACATTATCCCCTCCGGCTTCCATCAGATGTCCAGATCCAGCTCCACGGGACAGTGGTCAGAGCCCATAACCTCCGTGTGGATCTTCGCGTCCAGAAGCCGGTCTTTCAGCCCTTCTGAAACCAGAAAATAATCAATGCGCCATCCGGCGTTTTTCTCTCTGGCTCTGAACCGGTAGGACCACCAGGAATACTCTATTTTTTCCGGATACAGAAAACGGTAGGTGTCAATGAAGCCGTTCTCCAGGAGAACGGAAAATTTTTCTCTCTCCTGATCGGTAAATCCGGCGTTCTTCCGGTTGGTTTTCGGATTCTTCAGATCTATCTCGCAGTGGGCTACATTCAGATCCCCGCAGACCGCCACCGGTTTATTTTTTTCCAGCCCTTTCAGATAAGCCAGAAAATCCTCCTCCCAGCGCATCCGGTAATCCAGCCTGGCCAGACCGTCCTGAGAATTTGGAGTGTAGACAGTCACCAGCCAGAATTCCGGATATTCCAGGGTAATGACCCGGCCCTCGTGATCATGCTCTTCGATTCCCAGACCGTATGTCACAGCAAGGGGTTCTCTTTTTGAAAAGACCGCGGTTCCGGAATATCCCTTTTTCTCCGCGTAGTTCCAGTATGAATGGTATCCTTCCGCGGGCAGATCAATCTGCCCCGCCTGCAGTTTCGTCTCCTGCAGGCAGAACACATCCGCGTCCGCCTGCCGGAAATAATCCAGAAATCCCTTTCCCACACAGGCGCGCAGCCCGTTTACGTTCCATGAAATCAGTTTCATCTTCTTTCCCTTTCTTTCAGATTACCCGGTACCGGGCAAGCCCCGGGGAAGCGGGACCGTGGAGAACGATCCCGTCTTTTCTGCACCGGTCCAGCATTTCCCAGATCTCCGGCTCCAGGATCTCCCCAGGATAGATCAGAGGGATCCCCGGGGGATAGGGAGCCGCCGTTTCCCCGGCAGTCTTCCCGGAGGCTTCCTCCCAGGGAACGGTTCTCTTTCTGCTGAAATAGGCTTCCCTGGGAGTAAGCCGCATATCCGGAAGCTTCGGCATTTTGAAATTTTTTTTGGCCAGGGGAGCCCGCCGGGTTTTTCCCGCCTCCCCGGCAATCTTCGCGGCGCCCTCTGTGAGCCGCAGAATATCCTCCCGGGTATTTCCCCAGGTCACTACCGCCGCCGCGTTCTCATAGTCCGCCAATTCCAGGCTGACTCCGTATTCCCGGTAGAGCCGTTCCTGCAGCTCATATCCCCCGATACCCAGCTCTCTGGCGGAAAAGACCAGCCTGGCCGGATCTTTTCGGAACCGAAGCGCCCCGGAAGTCTCTTCCAGCACCTGAATTCCCGGGATTTTCCTCAGCCTTTCTTCTGCCAGAGCCGCCAGTTCCCCGGTTTTGTCCATCATTTCCCTTCCATGCAGGGCCAGCTCACAGCGGGCGGCGTCCAGAGAGGCCATGAGCAGATAAGAAGGGCTGGTACTCATAACCAGCTTCAGATTTTCGTCCACCCGGGCCGGGTCCGCCAAAGGACCCTGAAGATGAAGCATGGAGCTCTGGGTCATACTTCCCGCTGTCTTGTGGGTGCTCTGGGCACAGAGATCCGCCCCCTGCCTCAGCGCTCCCTGTGGAAATTTTTCCGAAAAATAGAGGTGGGATCCATGGGCCTCATCCACCAGCAGAAGGGCCCGGTGCCTGCGGCATATTTTCGCGATGGCCTGTATGTCGCTGCAGATCCCATAGTAGGTGGGACTTACCAGAAATACTGCCCTGCAGTCCGGCTCCCGGCGGAATCCTTCTTCCACAGCCTGGGGAGTTACCGCCCCGAACAGCCCCCAGTCCTCCAGATATTCCGGCTGAATCCATACCGGCCTGGCGCCGCTTAAGATCAATCCCATGAGCACGGATTTATGGGCGTTGCGGGGAACCATGATCTTTTCTCCCGGTCCTGCCGCGGAGAGAATCATAGCCTCGTTGCCGCAGGTGGTTCCGTTTACCAGAAACCAGCACCGGTCGGAGCCGTACAGCTCCGCCGCCAGTTCCTCCGCCTCCCGTATGGCTCCCTCCGGATGATGAAGGTCATCCAGCCCCTCCGCCTCCGAGAGATCATAGCGGAATACCTGCTCTCCCACTGCTTCCAGAAACCGGGGATTCACGCCCCGCTGAAACCGGTGGGCCGGGATCCGGAAATAGGCCGGATCTGCCGTTTCAAATGTCTTTACTGCCTCCAGGAGAGGCATCCTGCTCTGTTCCATCTCTGCTCTCCACCTGCCTGAAAAGGCGGCATAATCCTGTTTTGCCGGGACTATGCCGCCTTTTTATATCTTCTGTGACCGCGTATGGAGACTTCAGTCCACCTTGATCTCCCGAATCCAGCCTTCCGGAGCTTCCACCCGTCCCATCTGAATTCCGGTAAGAGTGTCATACAGCTTCTGGATCACCGGTCCCATCTTCTCCATGCCGCTGGGGAAACAGATCTCCTTTCCGTGGTCCACGATCTTTCCTACCGGAGAAATCACAGCTGCGGTTCCGCAGAGACCGCACTCGGCAAAATCCTTCACCTCAGCGAAGGATACTTCTCTCTCCTCAGCCTCCAGACCCAGATAATGCTCCGCTACGTACATCAGGGATCTTCTGGTGATGGAGGGCAGTATGCTGCCGGATTTGGGAGTCACCACTTTATGATCTTTGGTAACAAAGATAAAATTGGCTCCCCCGGTCTCCTCCACTTTGGTCCGGGTGGCCGCGTCCAGGTACATATTTTCATCGTAGCCCTGGCTGTGGGCTTCCACAATGGCGTGCAGGCTCATGGCGTAGTTCAGCCCGGCCTTGATATGTCCGGTTCCGTGGGGAGCGGCCCGGTCATAATCGCTGACCCGGATGGTAATGGGTTTTGCCCCGCCTTTGAAATACGGGCCTACCGGAGTGGCAAAAAGACGGAACTGATATTCATGAGAAGGTTTTACACCGATTACCGCGTCGCTTCCGAACATAAAGGGACGCAGGTACAAAGTCGCCCCGGAACCGTAGGGGGGTACATAAGCCGCGTTGGCTGCCACCACCTGATCCACCGCTTCCAGGAAACGCTCCTTGGGGAACACCGGCATCTCCAGCCGTCTGGCGGAAGCCTCCATCCGCTCCGCGTTCAGGTCCGGACGGAAGGTCACAATGCGGCCGTCCTCGGTGGTGTAGGCCTTCAGCCCCTCAAAGCAGGACTGGGAATACTGCAGCACTCCGGCGCACTCCATAATCGCCACAGTGGCGTCGGAGGTCAGTCCCCCCTCATCCCAGGCTCCGTTTTTATAGTTGGATACATACCGCTTGTCGGTTTGGATATACTCAAATCCCAGATTGCCCCAGTCAATATTCTTTTTTTCCATAATAACAACACTCCTTTCCACAGGCATCTCAAAACTTGTATTATTATACACCCATTTTTATGATTTTCCAACGCTTTTTCTTTATCCGTTGCTTTTTCTCCGGGCTTTTGATAGAATAAATGGGTAAATTTTACGGTTTTATGCCGAGGACGCCCCTGTTTCGGGGTGTGGAAAGGAAAAAGTATGAGCGAAGAATTTAATGCAAGCGCGAGCTGCAGCGGAGACTGCGGTTCCTGCGGAAGCGACTGCGGGGGCAACGTAGATTTAAGCCAGCCCACCGTTACCCTGACCCTGGATGACGACACCGACGTTACCTGCGCGGTCATCAATATTTTCCCGGCGGGAGATAAGCAGTACATTGCCCTGCTTCCCCTGGATGAAAACGGAGAAAACCAGAACGGAGAAGTGTACCTGTACCGCTTCTACGAGGACGAGCACGGCAATCCCAACCTGGACAACATTGAGACCGATGAGGAATATCAGACGGCCGCCGACGCCTTCAACAAGCTGGCGGAGGCCGGCGAACTGGCGGAAGAAGAATAAGCACGGCATTTTAAAGCCGCCCCGGAACAGCATACCGGGGCGGCTCTTTTCATCTGTCAGTTCTTTCCTGTGCTTCCGAATCCTCCCCGGTCTTCCCCGGTGAGGGCTTCCTCCTCAAAACAGATCTCCGGCTGATGCCGCATGAGCCGAAACTGGCAGATCCGGTCGTTGACATGGATCTTTGTGTCACGCAGGGCGTACACCGGCATTCTCCACCAGTCATTCGGTCCGCAGTAGCTCTCATCGATGACCCCCATGTGGTTGGTCTGAATCAGGCCGAAATTCTTAAAGGTGCTGCTTCTTGGCACAATATGGGCCTCATAGCCCTCCGGCAGCTTCATGGCCACCCCCAGATGAATCAGGGCAAATTCCCCTTTTTTCAGAGTCACTTCCTCCGCCGCCCGCAGGTCGATCCAGTCGGATTTTCCGTCGATATACCGCAGCCGCTCCACCTGATCGTTCAGGTACTGTATTTTAATTTTCTCCATAAGGTTTTTCCTCCGTCTCCGTGTGTTCAGAAAAAGCGGACAAAAGCCCGTGGCCTCTGCCCGCCCTTACAGCCGCCTGTTTTATTTCTGATCTGCCGGAACATCCTTCATGCTGAAGCTGATCCTGCCCATCTTGTCTTTTCCCAGGCAGACAACTTTTACCTTGTCCCCCAGCGTCAGTACATCCTCCACCCGGTTGATGCGCTGTTTTGCGATCTTGGAAATGTGAACCAGTCCCTCCTTGCCGGGAGCGAACTCCAGGAAGGCGCCGAACTCTTTGATGCTCACCACTTTTCCGGTGAGGATCTGTCCCGCCTCAAAGTCGGTGGTGATAATCTGGATATACTCCACGGCCTTGTCCATCATCTTCTGGTCCGTGCCGCAGATGGATACAGAGCCGTCGTCCTCAATGTCGATCTTCACGCCGGTCTCATCGATAATAGCGTTGATGGTCTTGCCTCTCTGGCCCACCACATCGCCGATCTTCTCCGGATCAATGTGGATCTGAATGATCTTGGGGGCGAACTCGCTGACCTGAGGCCTGGGGCCGGCAATGGTCTTCTCCATCACCTCCGTCAGGATATACTCTCTGGCGTCCTTGCAGCGGGCAATGGCCTCCTCCACAATGGGACGGGTCAGGCCGTGGATCTTGATGTCCATCTGGATGGCGGTGATTCCGTCGTGGGTTCCCGCCACCTTAAAGTCCATGTCTCCGAAGAAGTCTTCCAGTCCCTGGATATCAGTGAGCACCAGATAGTCGTCATCGGTGTCTCCGGTCACCAGGCCGCAGGAGATTCCCGCCACCGGTTTCTTAACCGGCACGCCCGCAGCCATAAGGGCCATGCTGGACGCGCAGACAGAAGCCTGGGAGGTAGAGCCGTTGGACTCGAAGGTCTCGGATACCGCGCGGATAGCGTAGGGGAATTCCGCCTCGGAGGGAAGCACCGGGATCAGGGCTCTCTCCGCCAGGGCTCCATGTCCGATCTCCCGGCGTCCCGGACCTCTGGAGGGCTTGGTCTCTCCTACGGAATAGGAGGGGAAATTGTACTGATGCATGTAGCGCTTGCTGGTCTCATTTTCGTCCAGCCCGTCCAGTCTCTGTGCCTCGGACAGAGGTGCCAGAGTTACCACATCGCAGATCTGGGTCTGTCCCCGGGTAAACATGGCGGATCCGTGGACTCTGGGGATAATGTCCACCTCGGCCGCCAGAGGACGGATCTGGCGCACCGCCCGGCCGTCGGGTCTCTTGTGGTCTTTGAGAATCATTTTGCGGACGGTCTTCTTCTGATACTGGTAAACCGCCTCTCCCAGCACCGCCAGCCAGTCTTCCTTCTCCGCGAAGGCCTCCTCCAGCTTCTCGGTGATCTGGCGGATATTCTCCTCACGCACCTGTTTCTCATCGGTAAACACGGCCTGCTCCATCTCTTCCGGGGGCACGATCTCTTTGATAGCCGCGAACAGCTCCTCGGGAATCGCGCAGCTCTCGTAGGAGTGTTTTGGCTTTCCGCACTCTTCTACGATTTTGTCGATGAAGCGGATGATCTCTCCGTTTACTTCATGGGCTTTATAGATGGCCTCGATCATCTTGGCCTCCGGCACCTCGTTGGCTCCGGCCTCGATCATAATCACCTTGTCCCGGGTGGAAGCCACTGTCAGCCGCAGGTCAGACACCGCGTTCTGATCCAGGGTGGGGTTCACAATCAGCTCCCCGTCAATCATGCCGATCTGGGTGGCGGCGCAGGGGCCGTCAAAGGGAATGTCGGAAATGCAGGTGGCAATGGAGGAACCCAGCATGGCGACTACCTCCGGATTGCACTGAGGATCCACGGACATAACCATGTTGTTCAGAGTCACATCGTTGCGGTAATCCTTGGGAAACAGAGGCCGCATGGGGCGGTCAATGACCCGGGAGGTGAGGATGGCATGCTCGCTGGCCTTGCCCTCTCTCTTGTTAAAGCCGCCGGGGATCTTGCCTACAGCGTACATTTTTTCCTCGTACTCCACAGACAGGGGGAAGAAATCAATGCCCTCTCTGGGTTTGTCAGAGGCTGTGGCGGTACACAGCAGGGTGGTATCTCCGTAATGCATAAACGCGCAGCCGTTGGCCTGCTTCCCCACTCTGCCGATGTCTACAGACAGGGTTCTGCCTGCCAGTTCCATGGAATAGGTCTTGTAATCGTTTACCAGCGGTGTGGAAAATGTCTTATTGTCTTCCATTCTTTTTCTCCTTTATGATTTTATGTTCATCCGGCGCCGGTATCCGAAACAACTGAAAAACACACCGCCGCCGGATGTGCTTTTCAGTGGTCCCGGACAGTCCCAGGGCCGGAAGAATCTCTGCGGTTATATGGAAACAGGGCGGAAACAGATCCGCCCTGTAACCCATCCCTGATACTTACTTACGGATGCCTAATTTTTCAATTAACGCACGGTATCTCTCGATATCCGTTTTCTTCAGGTAATCCAGAAGTCCTCTTCTGCGTCCTACCATCTTCAGCAGACCTCTTCTGGAATGATGATCCTTGTGGTTGCTCTTCAGATGCTCGGTGAGTTCCTGGATCCTGGCAGTCAGAACCGCTACCTGTACCTCCGGTGATCCGGTGTCTCCCTCAGTTCTGGCATACTCTTTCATGATTGCCTGTTTCTTTTCTTTTGCGATCATTTCTGTGTTTCTCCTTTCATACTTTTGACCGCCGCTGATTAAGAAGTGGTCGGAGTGTCCGGCTCCTGAATCAGGGCTGAATTCATACCGTCTTACTATACCATAAGGCAGTAAAAATGTAAACCGTTATTTTTTCAGCAATGCCGCCGGGGCTTCACAGCTGTGCGCGCAATTTTTCTACCTCCTCCGCTGTGGCAAGAGTTTCCGAAAAAGCGCTGGCGCTTCCCGCCGCAAGCCCCATGCGGAAGGCATAGGCATAATCCCCGGTCTTAAGCCACCCTGCCAGAAAGCCTGCCACCATAGAATCTCCCGCTCCTACCGCGTTCACCAGAACGCCCTCCTGGGCGGAAGCCATATGGATTTTACCCTGGGCGTCAACGAGAACCGCTCCCTTCCCCGCCATAGAAACCAGCACGTTCGAAGCTCCCATGGTACGGAGTTTTTCCGCGTAGAGAACGGCCTCTTCCCGGCTTGTCAGTTTTACCCCAAAAAGTTCACCCAGTTCATGGTGATTCGGTTTTATCAGGAAAGGATGATAGGGCAGCACTTCTGACAGCAGGCTTCCGGAAGCGTCCACAACAGCAGAAATTCCCCGGTCTGAAACCATGCTCAGAATGTCCCGGTAAATGGTCTTTGGCAAGCATTCCGGTATACTTCCGGCCAGCACAAGGATATCTGTTTTTTCCAGCCGGTTCAGACGGCGCAGAAGTTCTTCCAGTGCTTCCTTCGGTATCTCCGGCCCTTTTCCGTTGATCTCGGTGCCCTCAGATTCTTTCCATTTAAAATTTATCCGGGAGCAGCCGGAGTTTAAGGGGATAAACTCTTCCGGAACTCCTGCAAGTTTCAAACGGCGCCGGATCTCTTCCCCCACGAAACCGGCTGTAAAGCCCAGAGCGATGCTCTTCACGCCCAGATTTTTCAGAACAATGGAAACGTTGACTCCCTTTCCTCCCGGAAAAATCTGTTCTGCCACAGACCGGTTGGTCCTGCCCATCTGGAAATCCGGCACCGATACAATATAGTCCAGCGCAGGATTAAATGTTACTGTGTAGATCATGAATGTTTTTCATTCTCCTTTGTTTTCAACTGGTCCAGATACTCTCTGAGAGTCTCCACATCCTCCCGGGAAAGTTTCTCTTTCCGTACTAGATTCGCCACCATCTTAGTAACCGAGCTTCCATACAGCCGGTCCAATAGTGTCCTCCCCTGATATGCTTTGTAATCCTCTTCCCCGATGAGAGCTGTATAGAGGTTGTGACGGTATTTTCTGTCGCAGCATACAAACCCCTTCTCTGTCAAACGCGCCAGCGCTGTCATCAGCGACGACAGCGCCCAGGTATTCCTCGTTTTCAGATTTTTCAGAATGCAGGCGGCTGTCACCGGCTCCTTTTCAGCCCAGATTGTTTCCATGATTTCCAGTTCCGCGTCCCCTAAACGTTTCATATTCCAATATCCTGCCTTAAATTAATCCTGATGTTATCCTTACATGTTAGTATGAGACAAGCGACAAAAAAGCATGCGGGAGCACGAAGCGCGGAGCAATCCGTGTCTCATGCCCATTTGTCGGGCTACTCTTAGTATAATAACTCTCGGCAGTTTGTCAATCCGGCGCCGCTGTTTTTTGAACAGCACTGGATCAAATATGCGCTGCGGTCTGTCTACCCGATTATTTCTATGCCGTCCATGGCATTGATATAAATATACTGGCTGTTTTCTTCCTGGCTGACCCGAAACTGCCACACCGGCAGCATATCGCATTCCCAGCAGCCGCTTTCATTTCTCCCTGTAGTCATCGGATAATAAATCAATTTCATCTCATCAATAACAGCCGGCGGGGAGATCATCCGCTCAAATTTTGCGCGGAGTGCCTGATAAATATCTTCCACAGGCAGCAGTTCCGCCTCCTGGCTGGAAATTTCCCGGAAATGGTTCAGCGCGCTGACATATTCAACCCCTTTTTCGGTGCAGCCTGCCTCGATGACACTGGAAGGAATATACAGATCATCTTGGCGGGTAACGCGGCTGCTCAAAACCGGCAGTCCGTGAAATATCTGCTCCAGCCGCATCCAGTAACAGCTGTCCGCCTCCGTCCATTCTTCGGTATCCAGATCTATGGGCTTCGCCTGATCGCTCTCTGACAGACTTTTCAGTGTTTCCTGCCGGGATTCCAGTTCCTGATAAGAAATGGAATATTCTTCTGCGCACCTGACATCCTCATATCCGGTAATGCTTTTTACAAATTCACTTACCCTTTCAGCCGCTTCCTCTCTGCCGGAAAATCCCAGTTCTTCCTGAAATTCCGAGACATCCTTCTCATTTACGGACACTTCCGCGCCGATCTGGGAAACGCTGATAAAGGGGTCAATTTTATCCCAGTGGCTGGTCTGCACTGTTACATGGGAACTGACGATAACAGATCCGTCTGTATTGTTCCATTCCGGGCCCAGCGGGCCGTGGTAAAGATAGGTGGGATCCGGAAGGGAACTCTCCTGGGTTCTCAGGCCGCTGTCCGGCATAGCGCCCAGTATTTTGGGAATGACTTCTTCGCCGTCGAATCCGTCCACTTCCACCCGGTATTCTTTTATAGAATCCGTACCGGTCTCCGGCATCTGGATCTGTGCGTCCAGCTTTACGTCTTCTGTCAGCTGGATCGTAATCTGACTGCCGTTTTTAGGATTTTTTTCTTCTGCCGTCAGTTCCTCCTGCCCGGTCTTTTGGCTTTCTCCCCGGCAGCCCGACAACAGCACGCCGCAGATCAGGCAGCCGACAGCAAATATTTTTCTATATTTCATTTCATTCCTCCCCTGCTGATGATTTTCCCCTTGTCAATCTCTGCCACCGTATCGCACAGCACGGAAATATCTTCCCGGTTATGGCTGGCCAGAAGAATCGTTTTTCCCTCCTCCTTCAGCTTCAGCAGCAATTCCCGGACTTCCTTTACTCCGTGATTGTCCAGTCCGTTCATAGGTTCGTCCAGAATCAGAAGATGCGGCTCTTCCATAATAGCCTGAGCGATCCCCAGACGCTGGCGCATTCCCATGGAATACTTTCCCACATGTTTTTTACTGTCCGGATCCAGCCCCACCCTCTTGAGCACCTGCCGTATTTCTTTTTTATGGATCTTTCCCCTGATGCCCGCCAGAAAACTCAGATTCTGATATCCGCTGTATCCCGGCAGAAAGCCCGGAGATTCGATGATCACTCCCAGATCCTCCGGAGATTCCGTTTCTTTTCCGATTTTCTTTCCGTCTACCAGGATTTCCCCCTCATCCAGCCGCAGAAAACCGCAGATGCATTTAAAAAGCACCGTCTTTCCGCTGCCGTTCCGGCCGATCAGGCCGTGGATCTTTCCCCTCTCAAAGTTCAGGGTGACATTGTCCAGGGCTTTGTATTCTTTAAACCGTTTTGTCACTCCTTTTACTTCAATGACGCAATCCATATTTTTCTCACACCTCCTCTGTAAAATTGAGATCTTTTCTTCGTATGCCTGCCAGAGACAAAATGGTGCAGACACCGATACATCCTAAAAGCACCCCGTACACATAAGCGAAGGAAGGGCCGTATCCGTATCCCTGCCATCTGTAATTCGACAGATCCATCCAAAGCGGCGGCGCGAAATAGTATCCCAGATCAAACCGGGCCAGACGGACGATCAGCAGAGGAGACAGGCCTGCAGCCACGCTGACCGCAGCCCCGATGCCCTTTTTTACCAGAAGATTCAGCGTAAAATTAATCATCCCGATCAGCACCGTATTCAGCCACACAGCCGCGAGTGTCAGAAGCATTGCGGCTGCCGGTGTATAATGCGCCATAATCGTATAGTTCAAGCTGATGCCCAGCGCGTTTGTCTGGGCCAGGGTACCCAGGACCTTTCCCCATTCTGCCGTCCATTCCAGATGAGGGATCATAAGCAGCACCGGCAGCAGACTCAGGATTGCCGCGTACACAAGGGACAAAAGCCAAATATAAGCCATATTTCCCCAGAACCAGTTTTTCCTTCCCGCCCGGAGAATCTGCCAGCTGCTGTTCTGGTTTAAAAACGGAGCATCGCAGAACAGAAGCAGAGCGCCCAGAATAATAAAGAGCTGGCTTCCGGAATCGTCTGTTAAAAAAGGAAACATCCAGGGCGCCATGCCGATCCCCACCGCGGCGGAAAAGGAGCGGACAGCATTCATAAGAGGAAAATATAAAAATAAAAGCCATAAAAACGCGATATAAAACCGCGGCATATAGAGGATCCTCCGGAAGCTTCCCTGACACACCCTGGCTGCCATTCTGATATTATCCATAAATTTTTCTCCTCTTCATCCAGAAATAGTATACGATTCCTTCCAGACAGATCAGACTGCCGAAATAAAGAAGGATCAGCAGCATTAAAATTCCCAGGCTGGGAGCTATCTGGCGCAGCCAGCCGCCGCCGTTCATCACATAATACCAGCAGAAAATGCCCGGAGCCTTAAAAAGCGCTGCGAGGAAGGAACTTCCATAGTAAAACATGATCGGCACACTCAGCAGGACAAATACATTCTCAATTTTTACAGACATCATCACCGCAAATCCGGCCATAAAAGCATATCCCAGCCCCTCTGTGGCAAACTGAGCGGCAAAGAACAGGATCCTTGGTCCTTTTAAAGCCAGGACATCGTAAAGATTCAGGCTGCCCTGGGCCATCTGCTGGGAAAGTGCGCTCACTTCATCCGCTGATATTACCGGAAGCTTCAGGCTCAGAAGGCCGAAACACAGGGCATATCCCAGAAAAACCGCCAAAAAAGCCCCGGCGGAAGCGGTAAAAATTTTTGACCAGGTATAATTCCACAGTCCCGCTCTGGATTCCATACAGTGGACGTAATGGTTTTGAGTGTCTTCCCTGCCGCTGAGGGCGTAGGGCACAACAATCAGTACGGAAATCGCCAGCAGAAAAGCGCTGATTCCTCCCCGGGCGTTTACAAGATAATAGACCGAAGTCCTGTATCCGCCGCTCTGGGCTTCCGGCCACACGCTGAGCAGCGCGATCCCCGCCACAGCCCCTGCGGCGCTGTAAAATTTTCCCGACAGAAACATCCGGCAAAAATCCGTTCTCAAAGTTCTCAAAAATCCCATAGGCACCCCCGTCCACTTTTATCACTTTGTATAATCATTATACAGTATGAATAAATTCATGTCAAGCATCTCCCAATCTTGACTTTGTTTTGGGGATGTGCAAAAATGATCTCTGCAGTTTACTCACTTGGAGGAATTCATGAAACAGAAAAAGAAATGGTTTTCCCATGGGCTGAAAGACGGAGTGCCTATCGGTCTGGGTTACTTTGCCGTGGCCTTCACCCTGGGGATCGCCGCGAAAAATATCGGCATGACCGCGGCTCAGGCCACAGCCATGTCTCTTACCAACCTTACCTCTGCCGGAGAGTTCGCCGCTCTGGGGATCATCTCCGCCGGCGCTTCTTACGGAGAAATGGCTCTGACCCAGCTGATTATCAACCTGCGGTACTGCCTGATGTCCTGCTCCCTGTCCCAGAAAATCGATCCCGCCGCCGGCATAGGCCACCGGCTGCTGACAGCCTTCGGCGTTACGGATGAGATTTTCGGTGTTTCTATGGGCACAAAGGGCCGCCTAAGTCCCTTCTATTCCTACGGAATTATGACCGCGGCCGTGCCCGGCTGGACCCTGGGCACTCTGGTGGGGGTAATCTCCGGGAGCGTCCTGCCCGGCCGGATCTTAAGCGCTCTCAGCGTAGCTCTCTACGCCATGTTCATTGCGGTTATTATTCCCCCCTGCCGGGAAAGCAGGGTTATCACCGGCCTCATCTGTGTCTCCATGGGAGCCAGCACCCTGTTTGCCTATCTGCCGGGGGTAAAAGAAATATCTTCCGGCACCCGGATCATTCTGCTGACCCTTGTCATCGCCGGAGGCGCGGCCCTGCTGTTTCCCGTAAAAGAAGAACCGAAGGAGGACGATCATGGAAACTAATACCTGGATCTACATACTGGTTATGGCCGCTGTCACCTACGGCATCCGGGCTCTGCCCCTGACTCTGATCCGAAAGGAGATCAAAAATACCGCTATCCGCTCCTTCCTCTACTATGTCCCCTATGTAACCCTGGCGGTCATGACTTTTCCGGCCATTCTCACCGCCACCCAGTCGGTGCTCTCCGGAACCCTGGGACTGGCAGCGGCGGTAGTTCTGGCGTATCTGCGCCGGAGCCTGTTTCAGGTGGCCTGCGGAGCCTGCGCCGTTGTATTTCTCTGCGAACTGATCCTGATCCGCTGAAAAAGGTCTGTCCGGCCGCATTTGAAATTTATGAAAGATTGGAAAAGAAATATGTGAGAAGATACAGACGCGGCAGCAATGTGGAATCCGGGATATCACTGGGCTCAGGGGTCTATATAAGCCCCCGGAATACATGCTTCAGTTCTTTCACGCTTGTCAGACCCAGCTTTTTCAGAAAATGATTCTTCTGGTTGGAAATGGTTTTCGGAGAAGACTGGAGCTTCAAATCCTTGCCCATAAGAAGCTCAAAAACGGAATATTCAGCCGCGGATAATTGGGATAATATCAGTGAGGCGATCATATATTCCTGCGGGGTATGGCCTTTTACAGTATTTTTAACAGTTTCAGACAGAAGCCCAAACTGGCTCTTAAATATATATCCGGACGCAAAGGAACGGGTACAGGCATTTCTGATAATCTCCGGCTCTTCATAAGATGTCAGTATAATCAGCTTTGCATTGGTATTCAGGCGGATCGCTTTTCCCGCCTCCACCCCGTCCAATCCCGAATCGGAGAGGCCCAGATCCATCAGTACAACGTCAGGCTGCTTTTCAACGGCGGCTCTGACCGCCCCTGCCGCGTCTGACGCGGTCCCGACAATATCTATTCCCGCAGTGTAAAGAGTCTGTTTTATCAGGAAACAAAAGTCCGGATCGTCTTCCACTATCATTGCTCTAATTTTTTTATCTTCCATTTTCCAGTAAATCCCATCTTTTTATTTTTAGGAAACCAGAGCGTGAACACCGCTCCCTTATCCTTGTTATTGTCAGCCCGTATCTGCCCTCCGTGCAAATGCATTGCCCTCTGGCAGTAATACAGCCCCATCCCCCAATGATCTCCTCCTTCTTTTAAAGATACATAGGGCAAAAATATATTATCTTTTATTTCAGGAAGCCCGGTGCCGGAATCTGAAACCTGAATGCATGAGAACCTGCTGTTTCTATCCTTGAATTCTACAGTCAGCTGCCCTTCTTCCTTCATTGCTTCCACACTGTTCTGTATCAGGTTATAAAGCACCTCCTGGACAAGTCCCGGATCGCAGAATATTTTCGCGTCAGAAGGGCAGATAACGCGGAACTCCACATCCGTATACTGTTTGGCAAAATCCTTTACTGCGTTTTTAAGCAGCCCTTCCGCGCTGATCCTGCTCGGAGTGCATTTCAGCTCAGCTGTCTGCTCAGTATCCACGTGTAGAAAATCGGATATGCGCTGCGTGGAGCGCATGATAATATCTGTATACGCAGTCAGACTTTCTTCAGGGGAAAGTTCGGATATGTTTTTAGCGCACCAGTCGATTTTTGATATCTGATTTTTCAGCATATGGCGTATCGTCTGCAGGGTCTGCCCGACCAGCTTTTCATCCTGATCCCATTTATACGTTTCATGCCGCAGCCGAATACCCATAAAGCCCTCTTTAAACACCAGATAGATATATATGCATACCAGCACAAGTATTACAATAAGGTTGCTCTGCCATACCTTCGCCGCCCTTTCTACCGCGAAAAGCTGAATCGGAATCGTCGCCATGATTGTAAACCAGCTTGGCACAAGCGCCAGTATCGCTATAGCCAGCTTCCGGCGCTTGATCTTGAGATTGTGTTCCTTTGCCAGAGCGCTGAAAAAAAGAACCGTGCCAAGCAGTGCCACGGTAAGATTGTAAACGCTGATCAGGGTATAGTATCCCCTGTCGTTCAGCTGAAAATATCTGGTCTGTGTGATCGGAAAAACCACCGACATGATGACCCCGGGCACAAACGCGAATATTTTTATCCAGGGAAAAAGTTTTGGCCTGCGTATCTCCATGCGGCTGAAATAAAGTCCGGTGATAAAAAGAGCAGGCGTCGCAAAATAATACGGCACTGCTGTCAGCACCGAATATATGCAAAGAGCCGTTTCCTCGTTCATGACTGCCGGGGCTGTTTCGGCTATCTGCGGAAACAGCGAATAGTAGAGATATTCTTTCAGAACGCCTACGCTGAAGAGCATGCCGCAGATAAAAAACCATTTATTTATCTTACTCTTTCTGTTTCCGAGATAAACGGCCAGAAACAAAACCCATAGAGTCAGTGTAAACAGCAGCAGAAATTCTCCGGGCAGGCCCTGTGACGTATTGTTTCCCACAATCAGATGTCTCCTTGGATGGTCATTTTTAAAGATATGATACCTCTCAAAGTATATAAAATTGTGTCTCCCTTTTCAAGTATATTCCTGCCACAAACACCGTCCTCCCTTCCCAAACTTTTTGGGAACCTGTCAGGCGCCCGCAATGCTATGATAGTAACAGTGATTCGGAGAGACATTGAGTCCAGTTAAAGCTGACCCGAATCCAGCGCTAAGACTTGCGAGCGTGTCTTAAATATATGTCTCAGGGAGGAGGAAGCGAATGAAGAAAGGTTATTTTGCGCTGTCCGCAGGCGCGGCGGCACTGGCTGCAGTGCTGATCGCTGCGCCCGGACTGGCGGGTGCGGATGAACAGACGGCAGAGCCGTCACCCGCGCCTGAAGCGGAAGAAAAACAGGAAAGCGAAGAGGTGCTGACGCTCACCCAGCAGGAAGGGGTGGTGACTTTCAGTGAGTCAGAAGAAGGAAACTGTCTCACTCTGTACGATATGAAACTTGAACTTCCGGCAGGGATGGTTATGGACACAGGCGTTACAGAAGAAGGCACAGCCTTTGCCTTTGCGTCTGCGGGCGGCCTGCGTCTGATGCTTAGCGCGGGTGAATCCGCATTGCTGGAGGGCACGCTGTCCGAGATGACAGAAGAAGCCCGGGAGGCATACCGCATTTATACTGATTTCGACGTGGAGAAAATGTATCTGATTGATTCCGCGCTTACGGAAATAGGCGATCAGGTATTTGTCATGAACTCCTATTATGAGGAAACGGAAAAAAGCGCGGTTATCCTTTTGAACACTGTGGTGGACGGGATCAGTTATTCCGTGAGCGGATATACGGCGGGAGAACTGCCGGAGGATGAAGACCTGGAGATTATCATGGCCCTGGCGGCGGCACTGGAGGTGGATGACTGATGAAGAGAAAGAAGCTTTATAAATGTCTGGCGTTGTCGCTTGTAGTTTCCATGGCGGTTTCTTCCGCAGTTTACGCCTCCCCGTCCAAAGAGGGAGAGGGCAGTGAAAAAGCCGTTCTGATGAGCGTGAGCGGCAAGGCAGCCGCCGTATTGGCTGACAGCGCGGAAGGTGATGGTTCCGAAGATCCTGTCCCGGTGGGCGTATGGCTGACGACTGCGGATGGAAAAGCCTGGTATTTCGGCGGCGGCCTGTTCTATTCTTTGGAAAACGGAAACGAATCCTGGTTCGTGGGAGCAACTGCAGTGCAGCTGGAGGACGGAACATGGGAAATCCGGGGCGGCAAAGAATATGAATATGATGAATACAAAGCTGCGTTTGGAAAAGAGCCTCCGTATCCGGAGGGCAAGGGCGATGTAGAGGACCCGGACGATCCTGCTCCAACCCCGACTCCGGGCGGCGGGAGCGGGCCCACGGATCCGGATGATCCGGATCCAACTCCAACGCCTGATCCTGATGAACCCCAACCAACCCCCGAGCCTGATGCACCCGACCCCACACCAGAACCGACCCCGGAGCCTACCCCAGAGCCGGACGACCCTGATGGCGAGGATCAAAAACCTCAAAACGGAGATCCGGCGCCGATCGGCCAGTGGCTGCCCTCCGGTTCTACAAAGGTATGGGTTTTCAGCAGCAACCTTGCCTATGTTCTTTACTATGGAGATATGAACCAGCTTGGAGAGTGGAAAGTAAACGTTGAGTTTAAATGGAGCGACTGGAGCCAGACATATGCAATGTCTGCTAAAGACGGCTATGCAGAGTACACCTACGGCCAGTATGAGAGCAAATTCGGGACACCGCCCCCGGTGCCGCCGGATCAGCAGCATCTGATTCCGAAGCCTACGGACGATCCCATACCGGAACCCACACCTGATCCGGATATTGACAACCCGTCCCCAACGCCAGAACCGGACAATCCGGATAATCCGGAGCCTGACGCGCCGGACACCGGCGATCCGCAGCCGGATGAACCAGGCCGGGATGACACAGGCAAAGAGGGTACAGGCGATGATGTCAATGGCCCGGAAAGCGGCGGCACAGATCCGGACGACGCTCCAGGTGAACATGAAGGCAATACTGACGAACGTCCTGACTCCGAAGACAGCAGCCATGCGGGCAGTCAGCCCGATGAACTCCCCAGTGAGGAGGAACTGGTTGACGCAGTGAAGGAAGCTGCCAAGGAAGCCGGGGTGAAATACGGAAAGGATAAAATAGAAGAATGGGCGAAGAAAACCCTGGAAAAGATTGCGCCTGCTGTGAAAAACGCCCTTGATCTTGCCAAAAAGATGTTAAAAGGGATTGAGGCCTTCTTCACCGGCGTGGAAGTTGGACAGGATCTGAAGGCTGTCGGCGACGGCTACCGGGAAGGCGAGCGCAACGAAGCGATTATACCCACAGTAGAAAAGTGGACGACAAAAGGCGCGGAAGCTGTCGGCAATGCCGTTCCGGGCAGTGAATATGTCCCCGGTTACGGCGAAGCCGTAAAGCAGACTTCCGAGCAGGCCGGAAAAGACACGGCACACGTTTTGAAGACGATACAGGATGGCGGTTTCAGGTCAAAGGATACTTTGCGTGAATTCAAATCCCAGAATCCCGAGCTTGATCTTCCCACCTCCTGAAAATAACCAGGTTTCACTCTTGTATTTGCGCGCCCTAACATAAGGAATCCAGAAGAAAAGAGACAATCCCGCCTGAAATTCGAGACTTCATAAAGTCTGCATTTGGCGGGATTATCTCTTCTTTGCGTATCATCGTTCAAAAATTCGTATGAACCGGCAGCTCTTCTGTCCGTTTATGCTTCCACCATGCACTCAATCTCTACTTTCGCCGCCTTTGGCAGTTCTTTTACCGCCACGCAGGAACGGGCGGGATAGTTTCCTTCAAAAAAACTTCCGTATACTTCGTTGACTTTGGCGAAATCTCCCATGTCCGTCAGAAAGATCGTGGTCTTGATTACTTTCGTCTTGTCTGTGCCCGCCTCTTTCATAATGGTCTCCAGATTTTTCAGAGAATTGGCAGCCTGATCCTCCACTGCCTCCGGAATGCTTCCGTCCTTCATATCGAATCCCAGCTGACCGGAAATGAATAAGATCCCATTGCTTTTTACCGCCTGCACATAGGGTCCGATGGCCGCCGGCGCTTTATCTGTACAGATGATTTCTTTTGCCATGTTTCAGTTCCTCCTGTTTTCTCAAAAAATAATTCCGGATTCCAGGGGTTCCTGCCCCCTGTTGTCCGGATTCATTATACCTCTTTTTTTCCTTCTTTTGCAATGCCTGTATTTATCTGTCATTTTATGGATTATTATATTATTTTTCTTATATTTCTTGACTTCCCAAACTTTTTTACGCATAATAATAGTATCAATCAAGAGAAAGAAGGGATTGCCGATGGATATTACTATCTCCGGGGATACGGACTCAGAGTTTCTGGAATGCGTGGATGATATTCTGCGGAACCGGGAATTCCGCAAACTGGTCTGCTATAAGCAGCATTTCAACACCACCCGGTTTCTCCACTGCCTGAATGTTTCTTACATTTCCTGGCGCCTGGCAAAAAAATTCCGCCTGGATGCCAGAACTGCCGCCCGGGCGGGACTGCTCCACGACTTCTGTCCCTACGATTTTAAGGAGCCTGTTCCCACGGGAGAGCATCAGGCCTTTTATCATCCCAAGGCGGCTGCCTACAACAGCGCGGCCAATTTCCAGATTACCGAAAAGGAGCATGCGGCGATTCTGTCCCACATGTTTCCTCTGGGGCCCATCCCCACATCCAGGGAGGCCTGGATCATTACCTGCGCCGACAAACTCTGCGCCACAGTGGAACTCTTCCAGATGCCCATTGCCATGGCCAGGCCCGGAAGGGTAAAGATCCACGCTGCCTGATCCGCAGCGTTGTCCTCCGGACATCACAGAAGGCGTCCTGCCGGGATCCGCATTTCGCGGACCCGGACAGGACGCCTTCTTCCGTAAAAGGAAGCTGTCAGGACAGTTCCAGTTTTCCTGTATACAACTGATAATAGGTACCGTGCTGTTTAATCAGCTCCTCATGGGTGCCTCTCTCAATAATCCTTCCGTGTTCCAGAACAATGATGGCGTCACTGTTGCGGATGGTGGACAAACGGTGGGCAATGACAAATACCGTTCTGCCGCTCATAAGATTATCCATACCCTTCTGGACAATAGCCTCAGTACGGGTATCGATGCTGGAGGTCGCCTCATCCAGGATCAGTACCGGCGGATTGGCGATGGCCGCCCGGGCAATGGCCAGAAGCTGCCGCTGTCCCTGGGAGAGCTGCTCTCCGTCTCCGCTGAGCATGGTGTCGTATCCCTGAGGAAGTCTCTGAATAAACTGATCCGCGTAGGCCAGTTTCGCTGCCGCGTAAACTTCCTCATCGGTAGCGTCCAGTTTTCCGTACCGGATATTTTCCATGATAGTGCCGGTAAACAGGTGAGTATCCTGCAGTACAATGCCCAGAGATCTTCTCAGATCCGCCTTCTTGATCTTATTGATATTGATATCGTCGTAACGGATCTTTCCGTCCTGTACATCGTAGAAACGGTTGATCAGGTTGGTGATAGTGGTCTTTCCGGCGCCGGTGGAGCCTACAAAGGCCAGCTTCTGTCCCGGTTTGGCGTACAGGCTCAGATCATGGAGCACGATCTTGTCAGGGGTATAGCCAAAGGACATATCGTAAAAACGCACATCTCCCTTCAGCTCTGTGTAGGTGACGGTGCCGTCCGCCTGATGGGGATGCTTCCAGGCCCACAGCCCGGTCCGCTCCGGACACTCGGTGATATTTCCATTCTGATCCTTTTTGGCGTTGACCAGGGTCACATACCCATCGTCCACTTCCGGCGCCTCATCCATCATATTGAAGATACGCTCGGCGCCTGCCAGAGCCATGATGATGGAGTTGAACTGCTGGGACACCTGCATAAAGGGCTGAGTAAAGCTCTTGGTAAACTGCAGGTAGGCCACAATGGTTCCGATGGTAACGCCGCCGATGTTGTTCAGCATCAGGATGCCGCCCAGAACAGCGGTCAGCACAAACTGCAGATTGCCCAGATTTCCGATCATGGGAGCCATGACGCTGGCAAAGGTATGGGCGGTGGAAGAACTCTCATAGAGTCTCTCATTGAGCTGGTCAAATTCCACTTCGGACATTTCCTCATGGTTAAAGACCTTCACCACCCGCTGGCCGTTCATCCGCTCCTCGGAAAAACCGGTGATGGCGGCCAGATCCATCTGCTGGCGGATAAAGTACTTGCCGCTGCTGCCTCCCAGCTTTTTGGCTACCAGATACAGAATAAAGATCATCACCACCGCCAGAATCGTCAGCAGCGGACTCAAGATCAGCATGGAGATAAAGGTAACCACAATGGAGAAGGCGGACATCAGCACCTGGGGAATGGACTGGTTAATCATCTGCCTTAAGGTATCGGTATCGTTGGTATACAGACTCATGATAGATCCGTTGGTGTTCTGGTCAAAATAGCGGATGGGAAGAGTCTGCATATGCTCAAACATCTCATCTCTCACCCGTTTCAGCACGCCCTGGCCGATGCGGACCATCAGGCGGCTGTAAATAAAGGAGGAGATAATACCCATTACAAAGATAGCTCCCAGCACAGTCAGGGCCTGGTAGAAGCCGGCGTAATCCGGATTTGCCTGGCCGATCAGGGGCATAATGTAGCTGTCCAGCATAATCTTCATGGAGAAGGACACCGCGATATTGGCCACAGAGCAGAGCAGGATACATATGAATACAACAATAAACTCTGCCTTGTAGGTTCCGGTCACATATTTCATCAGGCGGGCAGCTGTCTTTAATGTATTTTTAGTAACCCGGGCTTTGGCATTATTTCTATCCATTATTCTTCCCTCCCTTTCACCTGAGATTCATAAACCTCCCGGTAGATCTGGTTGGTCTTGAGGAGTTCCTCGGAGGTTCCCACGCCGTTGATCTGGCCGTTGTCAATGACAATGATCTGATCCGCGTCCTCAATGGAGGAAACTCTCTGGGAAATAATGATCTTGGTGGTATCGGGGATCTCTTCCCGGAAAGCCTTACGGATCAGAGCGTCGGTCTTGGTATCCACAGCGCTGGTGGAATCATCCAGGATCAGAATTTTGGGCTTCTTCAGCAGAGCTCTGGCAATACACAGCCTCTGCTTCTGTCCGCCGGACACATTATTTCCTCCCTGGACGATCATGGTCCGGTAACCGTCCGGAAATTCTTTTACAAAGCCGTCGGCCTGGGCCAGCTTGCAGACTCTCTCTACTTCCTCATCGCTGGCGTTCTCATCGCCCCAGCGGATATTGTCGTAGATCGTTCCGGTAAACAGCACGTTCTTCTGCAGAACCACGGAAACCTGATCCCGGAGAGCCTCCATATCGTAATCCCGCACATCGATGCCGCCAACCTTTACGGAACCGCCGGTGACGTCATAAAGTCTGGGGATCAGCTGCACCAGAGAACTCTTGGAGCTTCCGGTTCCTCCAAAGATACCGATCATCTGCCCGGATTTGATATGCAGGTTCACATCCTTCAGGGCCAGCTTGCCGCCCTCTCCCGCATAACTGAAATCCACATGGTCAAAGACAATATCTCCGTTGGGAACTTCCTTTACAGTCTGCTCCTTGTTGGCCAGATCCGGCTCCTCCCGCAGCACTTCCGCGATACGGTCCGTGGAGGCTCCCGCGATCATATTCAGCACGAACACAAAGGACACAATCATCAGAGAAGAAAGGATCTGCAGGGCGTACACCAGCACACTGGTCAGCTCTCCGGCCTCCATGGTGCCCACAACGATATCCTTGCCGCCCATGAGGACGATGAGAATAATCACGGAGTACATCACCAGCATCATCACCGGGTTGTTGAAGGCTACAATCTTCTCAGCCTTGGTAAACAGCCGGAAGACAATGCCGGAAATCCCGTGGAATTTCTCGATCTCATGATCCTCCCGTACATAGGCCTTGACCACTCTGGCGGCGTTGACGTTTTCCTGTACGGTGTTGTTCAGCACATCGTACTCGTCAAAAACCTGCACAAAGTATTTGTGGGCCGTCTTGGCGATGAAGATCAGGGCAAATCCCAGCACCGGAATGGCTACCAGGAAAATCATGGCCACTTTTACATTGATGGTCATAGTCATGATCCAGGACAGGATAATCATAATCGGCGCCCGGGCCAGCATACGGATGGTCATCATGTATGCCATCTGCACATTGGTGATGTCCGTGGTCAGCCTGGTCACCAGTCCGGATGTGGAAAAGTGATCGATATTTTTAAAAGAAAAGCTCTGCACCTTATAAAAAATGTCGTGGCGCAGATTCTTCGCGTAGCCGGCTCCCGCCTGGGCGCCGAACTTTCCGGCCAGCGCGCCGAACATCAGAGCCAGCATGGCTACCAGAGCCATGAGAATGCCCATCCGGATCACATAGCCGAGATTCTGTCCCTGAATTCCCTCATCAATGATCTTCGCCATCTGAAAGGGAATCAGGACCTCCATGAACACCTCAAGAATTACGAACAGCGGTGTTAAAATTGATTGCTTTTTATACTCACGTATGGATTTAAACAGCAGCCGATTCATATAATTCTTCCTTTCTTGTTATTTTCTGTACTTTTTTACCCATCATAAAAAGCAGAACTGCCTTTTATTCTTCCTCAGTGATGTTTTCATACATCCTCCGGAGATAATTCCGGAGAGTTTCCTGCTCCTCCTGGCTGAAGCCTCTGATCAGGCGCTTTTCCATCTCCTGGCCGCCCCGGATCACCTCTTTGACGAAGCTTTCCTCCTGTCCGGTCAGGGTGACGATTTTCATTCTCTTGTCCCTGTCGCTGACCGAGATCTCGATGAAGCCTTTACTCTCCATAAGCCGCAGAATACTGACAACAGTAGGATGAGCGATCCGCAGGTGATCCTGGATCTCCTTCTGGCTGGTTTCCTGCTTTCCCTCCCTGCCTTTCAGAAAATGAAGGATCCGCATCTGCTGCATGGTCAGATTAAAGCCTTTGCAGTCCCGGTTCACTCGCTGTCCCATAGTTTCGCTGAGAATCTTCACCAGCGAACCTATGCTCTGCCTCTCCATCGTTTCACCTCCCTCTTTAATTGTCGCATACTACACTTTTTCTGTCGTATGCTACATATTATAGTAATGAAAATTTTTAATGTCAATAGACTTCCGGCAATCCTTTTCTTTTTGTCATTTTTTATTTTTTCCCCGGAAATCCCATAAAGATTTTCTAAAATCTGCATAAAAACAGAAGAGGCCCCGGGGTCTCTTCTGTCTTTCTTTCTGATAGAAATTTCCGCGTATTTCCGAATTTTTTTACTGAATATCCGCCAGCTCGATGCCGTAGGTCAGGTATCCGGTGTAATGAACACCCTTCTGGATTGTCAGATTGTCCGCGGTTGAATCCGGATAGTTCAGAGCTGCCGGGCGCAGTTCATAATTCATAGTGCCGTCCTCCGTGAAAGAGGCGAGCTCCATACCCCTGATCTGATTCTCCAGGGCGCCCATCTTGAACTCTCCTTCAGTGCCTTTTACATACAGAGTCATCATATACTCTTTGCCGGTCTCCTCGTTGGTTCCCTCCAGATACAGTCGTCCGAAGGTTCCGTTTCCTCTGTCCAGAGTCACGCTGATCTTCTTGCCTTCGGGAATGTACTTCACATCGCTGGCGGTAATCGGTACCTGGGTGTTCTCGGTGGCGCTGAGCGCTACGGTCTCCGGAACGGTGATGGTGTAAACCGGATCATTGGGAACGTACAGAGTCAGGTCGGTTCTTCCGCTTTCGGTGTTGGCCGCGCTTACGGTTGCCACGGTGGAGATCACTGCCACTGCCATTGCCGCTGCCGCTGTAAATGCTTTCTTCATTGTCATATCCTCCTTGAATTTAAACCACATGCAGAACAGCCTTTACATCCGCCCCGTTTAAGGGGGAGAGATTTTCATCCATGGTGTAGGCGGAGATATTCAGATGAATCTCGTATTCTCCCGCCTCCAGGGGTTCTGATACCTGAAATTCTGTAATGGCTTTTCCAGGCTCGATAAGATCGGACTCATAGATGGGCGTCTCCGACTCATCGATGGTAATGGCGTACTGAAAATAACAGTTGTTGCCTTCCGGGTTCAAAAGGGTGATATTCCAGTGAGTCTCCCCGCTGGCCACCGTGATCTCCCCGTATCCGGGAATTTTGATCCCCTGCTGGCCGCCGGAAGTGTCCTCCAGTTCTTTGTTCCACTCTTCCGCCTCATCGGAAACCACAAGTCCTGCCGCCTGCCGGCCAGGATCCTCTTTTTTCTGGGAAAACACCAGCCAGAGGATCACTGCCGCTGCCACCAGGATCACTGCCGTCAGGGCAAGGATCAGAAGTTTCTTTTTTCCAGTCTGTTTCTGCATCACACTATGTTCTCTACTTTCTGTTTTTCTTTCTTTTTAAAACTCTTTCGGAAGCCTCAGGAATCTGCTTTCTGCCTCTTTTGATTCAGAAACGCCAGCCCTGCGGATCCGGATACTGCCGCCGCCAGAAAAATCACAGCCTCACTGCCCGCCTCATCGAAGGTTCCGGGGGCAGAAATATCTTCCTCTTCTTCCTGATTTTCTGACTCTTCCGGAAGATACAGTTCTAGCCGGGTACTTTCAGCGGCTGCTGGCCGACTGCAGAGGAACAGCAGCCCGGCCAGGGCCAGTATTGTAAAACACTTCTTTCTGCACCTGGATCTGTGCATCTTTTATCACTCCGCGTCCACAACCGCGATGCCGAAGGTAATGCTTCCTTTGTAGTCTACGCCTCTCTCAAGGAACTCTGTGGAAAGGGGTTTGATCTGATACTGTCTGGTCTCGTTTCCTGAAAAAGATACCACCTCTTTGCCCACTGCCGTATCCTGCCCTGTGGTCTCGATCAGTTCCCCGTCATCCGAGATAATCTGATAGCGGAGCTGACGGACTTTTCCGGCACTGACATCCTCTCGGTCTGCCTCTACCACCAGCTGGTTCCTGTAATAGCTGGTTCCGGCGATGGTCACAGAGATCTTCTGCCCCTCCTGCAGATTTTCCACATCCTCCGCCACTACGTCTACCGCCGTTCCATTCTGATCCATAGACACAGATGAGGGGATCGTCACGGTATAGGTGGGATCCGCGGTTAAGTTCACGGTAATCGTCTGCTCTGCCTCCTCTGCCATAGCGGTAACCGGTACTGCCAGGCAGGAAACTGCTGCCAGAAGAACTGCCAATCCTTTTTTCTTCATACATTCTCTCCTTTTCTGCACGCTGCTGTTGCTTCTATTCTCAGGGCCGCTTCGAATCGACTCCAGTATAGTAGATTCTGCGTAAAAAAATATTCCGCTTTCTTTAAAATCTATGTTAAATCTTTCCGTTCTCTCTTTTTTCCAGGAAAAGAGCCGCTGCTTTGCAGATCTCTCTGCCTGGCAGCGGCTTCTTCCGTCTGTTTTTCTGTACGATTGACCCGGCACAGATTTTTACTGTACATCCACCACTTCAATGCCGAAGGTAATGCTTCCGGTGTAATCCACGCCGTACTCAAATCTTCCCGCCAGCACCGGCTTGATCTGATACTGTTTCGCGCCGTCCCCGGTGAAAGATACCACTTCTTTGCCGACACCGACAGCGCCGGTGGAAGCATTGGTTTCAATCAATTCCCCTGCGTCCGAGATGATCTGATATCGAAGGGATGTTCTGGGGGTAGTCTTTGCCTCCACTACCATCTGATCGTTGTACCCACTGGTTTCGGCAATGGTCACGGAAATTTTCTGTCCCTCCTGCAGGTTTTCTACGTCCTCTGCCACTACCTCCACGGCTGTTCCCTCTTTATCCATGGATACAGAAGCGGGAATGGTCACGGTGTAGGTGGGATCCGCGGTTAAATTTACGGTAATCGCCTGCTCCGCTTCCTCCGCTATGGCGGTAACGGGCACTGCCAGGCAGGAAATTGCTGCCAGAAGGACTGCAAATACTTTTTTCTTCATGGGGTCTTCTCCTTTTCATGCAATGATGTGGGAGCCGACAGGTCATCTCACTCCCGTCACTTCTATTCTCAGGGCCTCTGTGAATTGCCGCCAGTATATCAGACACTCTGCAAAAAAGTCCTCTGCCCCATGTTAAATCTTCATTAAATCCACCGTTTTTTTCTTCGGCTTCTCCGGAGGATCAGCTGGGCGCAGCCCCCGGTAAAAGCGCCGGCAATACATCCGGCAGCCAGTAAAAAGGGAAGATACGCCAGCATTCCCGGCCCTGCCATCAGACAGGCCACCGCCATCTGTCCCAGATTGTGGAACACCGCCCCGAAAGCGCTGCAGAGCCAGAGCTGCTGTTCCGGAATCACCCGCTTCAGCAGCAGCATGCCGGCCAGACACAGCAGAGCCCCCGCCAGACTGTACAGAAGCGTCAGCATGCTGCCGCCGAAAAATGCTCCCAGAACTACCCGGCAGAATACAATCATGGCAGCCTCCCCGGCCCGGTAATGATACACCGCGAATACGGTTACAATATTGGCAAGCCCCAGCTTGACTCCCGGCACCGGCACCAGGTTGGGCAGACGCATTTCTACAATAAACAGGATCAGAGCCAGGGCTGTCAGCAGGGCCAGCTCTGTCAGTCTCTTTACTTTCAGAATCTTTGCACCTCAATTCCTTCTGTCATCTCTCAGCCCGCCACACTGTCCACCTCTCCGGAATGCTTCGCAAAACGGATCAGAAGATGATTGGGCAGGCAGACAATGGGCGTCTCTGAGTTCAGCCATCCCATCTCCACACAGGTGTGGTCCGGGCACTCCGCCTCTGCCATGCGGATCCGGTGATCCCGGATTTCCACCGTATTGGTCCTTCCCTCATATTCAATCTGAATCGTCCGATCCTTCTCTTTGCTCAGATCCAGCCGGTACAGTACTTCCCCGTCCCGGAGAATCTCCACCTCCCGGCTGTGGGAAGGCCGCAGGGCCAGAAAACTTCCTGCCAGACCCGCGGCAAGGATGATAAAAAAAAGGATCAGAGGCCATTTTTTCCGTTTCATCAAAGATCCCTCCTGTCCGGACAGATTCTTTTCAATTCTTCACTGCGTTTCTTTTTGATATTTCCATACATATTTGCCATTCTCCGTTTTTTCAGTTCGATTATACCCTCCTTACAAGCGCCCCGTCAATTTCTATGTGGCAAAGATTCAAAAAGAGTGCCGGGTATTTGTACTCGACACTCTTTCTTTCCCCCAGGCAGCAAGCCAGGCATGCAAACCCGTTTAAATATTTCGGCCATATGTATCATGTCCTCCCCGGCAGTAATATCCGTATGAAGGACATCAAATTCCAGGTCATGCTCCCTGACCAGTTTGGAGTACACAAGAGCCAGCGCATCTTCATCTGTGGGCCCTTCTACCAGAAACAGGATAATCTTTTTAGTCATGGACGCCTACCTTTCCGGCCCGGCGCATCGCCAGTTCCATCTCATAGATATTTGTCTCATTATAAAGTTTCTCCTTCTGTCCGCCCAGCTTGATGCTCCGCAAGTAGGAGAGCCTTGTATTCTGCGTATTCTTAATATAGGCAGATTTGATGTAGCGGTTGTTCGGATTGACGGTGGTATAGATCAGGAACTCATTTTGCAGGACTTCCAGCGGGCGCAGGTTGTGGGAAGTAAAAATAAGCTGCCCTTTTGCTTTTTCCTGCATGACCTCCAGGCACTCTCCCAGCAAATATTCATAGATGCCGGAATCCAGTTCATCCACGACCAGGCAGTAAGACTTCCGGTTATAGCAAGCTACCAGATTACTGCATATGGAGATCAGCTTCTTAATGCCCGCCGACTCATACAGCAGCGGTATTCTTGCCTCCCCCCGGATCGTGATAACTTCAAACTGGATACCGTCTTTTCCTTTCTCCGTCAGCTTCTCAAACGCATTGTAGATCTCAATTCGGATATCCGGAATCAGGGAGCGTATGACAATATTGATCTGTTCAATGGTGCTTTTCACATACGGGAAGATCTCTTTTGGCACCACATTGATGTCCGTGAGTTTGAGCATGATCCCCGTAATCTTCGGCTTCATGGCGTCTGGCCAGTCTACATTTACAGGGATAGTATCCAGGTTCAGCGCCAGAAGCCCGTAATGGGCGTTCTCGATCACTGCCAGGTCATACAGGCCATAATTCTGCAATGGTTTTGTCAGCGCAAAAATTTTTCCGGCTTCCCCTTGCGCTTTTCCAAACACTTCCTGCGCTTTTTTGGAGAACAGGAAGGAGCCGATTTCAGAGATCTGTTTCTCCTCATTGAAATTCTCTGCAGTCTGCTGCGCCACGCCCAGAGCTACCATGCTCTCCATGTCCCGCTCAAAAGCAGAATAGTATTTTAACGGGCGGAAGAGTTCCTTCTCCCCTTTCTGATAATCGAAAACCGCCGTCAGACGTGTCTTTTCTCCCTCTTTTAATTTCTTCATGCTGAGTTTTTCTCCGCTCAGACAGAAGTTGTTCTCCCCGTTTTTGGTCAGTTCCACTTCATATTGTACGAACATGGCATCTTCACCTGTCCGGATCTCAAACTCATACGTAACATGGCTGCTCTTGCTAAGCGCATTGATATAATGATAAAAATGAGAGGGTATCCGCCTTCCGGACAACAAACACTTCAGGAGTACCATGCAGTCAACAACTACCGTTTTCCCGGAACCGTTCTGTCCGTAAATGCCCAGGATACTCCCACTCTTCCCCTGGGAAAACTCCAGCCTGCCATATCCGACATTCTTAATATTCTCTATTTCCATCGCAACCAGACGCATAATATGGTGCATCAAAATGTACCCCCTTTTCTTTTTCTTTTATTATATGTTAGGATTCCCGTTAAGTCAATTTTTATTCTATTTTTGTTAATTATTTTAACGTATTAATTTTTACTATTTGCAAATAATAGAAAAGAAGAAAGATATTCATTTACTCAAACTTCCCACACCGTTTGGTGCGATGAACCTTGAAAAATCAATACTTTAACCCATAAAAAAGGCATAAACCGCTTGCTTATGGTATAATTGAATTCTCCCAAAACAACTACACAGCAAGGAGATTTATGACACGTCAAGTATACCACAGAGAATGGAAACAGTGTTTCAGATTTTGCTACAAAATTTATGAAAAGGTTCCACATCGGGCGTTTTCTCTTCCAATGTAATGTTGGAAAGGAAAAGGGGATCCCGGTCATGAATATCTTCCGCTGCCTCTTCTGTATGATGTTCTCTGACAGGAGTATCTACATGCAGATGATGACCGGCACATTTGGAGGGGAGTTCTCTAAAAACACCATCTACAGTTTCCTGAATGATGCGCGGGTCAACTGGCAGCGCTTTACAACTCTGCTTTCCGCAGCGAATGACAAGAACCTGCTCTGTGGGGGAAACCGTATGACGGCCGGTCCCTTGCCGGAAGGAGACGCCTCCAGGCGCGGCGGAAAGCCACAGATGTTATGGTGGAGCTGATCCATTCCGCACAGTGTGCAGGTATTACAGCCAGATACGTTCTGTTTGTCAGCTGGTTTTCAGCGCCCAAAACAATCCTGGCGTTGAAAAACAGGAGAACCTTGACACCATAGCCATGCCGAAAAAAGCAAGACCACATACAGATACCAAGGGGAAAAGCAGAATGTTAAAGAGATCTACCGCCGCGATAAGAAGCGCCGGGGGCGTTCCCGCTACCTGCTGTCCGTATCCGTGGAGATCGAAAAAGCCGGTGAGAGAATTCCGGCAAAGCTAGTGTTCGTCCGTAATAAGAGCAAACGGAAAGACTGGCTGGTACTGGTGAGTACGGACACGGTCATTTCCGAGAAAGAGATCATCCGTATTTATGGAAAAAGATGGGATATAGAGATCTTTTTCAAATCCTATCTGAAGCTGGTAAAAGAATACCGTAGGATCTCATATGATGCCATGTGTGCCCACACCGCCATCGTCTTTGCCCGGTACATGATGCTTTCCGTGGCACGACGTGAAAATGAGGACGATAAGACAATATGTGAGCTCTGCTTTTGCCTGCCGGATGAAATGGAAGATATCACATTCAGCCGTTCCATGGGTATCATCCTGGAGGCGCTGATGGATACCGTGATGGAGTATTTCCATATCACAGAAGCCCATGGGAAGTTTGAGTTATGAAATTATATTCTCATTAAAACTTCCTAAAAACAGCGTGGCTATGTATGGTTCCCGCCTATTAAACGGGAATTTTCTCCTCTTCTGTTTCTAATCTTCTATCCTCAATCCTCTGACTGTTGGAAAATAGTTTGTTGAGCAGGGGCAATGTATAGGCCCCGGAGATCAGATTTACAGTGCTTTTTACATCTTTGATCTTGTTGTCATCATTCTTCATTGACATTTTCTTTCTTTAAATCTGGCAAAAGCCATATATTTACAGAACGCAAAAAAGCCCTTGAAAACGCCCGTTTTACGGGATTTTCAAGGGCTTCAAGCACCTTTTCTTTTAGGAAATTACATTCCGGCCTGTTTTGCCACTTCGGCTGCGAAATCATCCTGGCGTTTTTCGATGCCCTCACCAGTCTCCCAGCGCAGGAAGCTCTTGATGGTGATCTTGGCGCCGTTTTCTTTTGCCACCTGCTCTACGTATTTGGCAACGGACTGTTTTCCGTCCTCTGCTTTTACGTATACCTGATCCAGCAGACAGATTTCTTTCAGCTCTTTGTTGATCCGTCCGGTAATCATACCCTCGATGACCTTGGCGGGTTTCTGGGACTCTTTGGGATCGTTCTGGATCTGAGCCATCAGAATGCCTTTTTCATGCTCAATATAATCTTCCGGCACTTCGCTTCTGCTGGTATAGAGGGGTTTCAGAGCCGCAGCCTGCATAGCTACGTTCTTGCCCATCTCACGGATAGCGTCGTTGACCACATCGGTCTCCACATCAACCAGCACGCCGATCTTTCCGCCCATATGAGTGTAGTCGGCTACAAATCCGTTTGCCTCCTCGATCTGGGCGAAACGGCGGATCTTCATATTCTCTCCGATCACGGAGATCTGTCCTGCCAGTTCCTCGGCAACGGTCTTGGAGGTGTCAAACTTCCAAGGCTCTGCCAGGAAAGCGTCGATGTCCGCGGCCTTGGTCTCCATGGCCTGGTCGCATACCTGCGCCACGTATCCCTGGAATTTCTCGTTCTTGGCAACGAAATCGGTCTCCGCGTTTACTTCTACTGCAACGGCCTTCTTGGAATCCTCGGTCACCTTCAGCATGACGATGCCTTCGGCCGCGATTCTGCCGGCCTTCTTCTGAGCGGTAGCCAGTCCCTTCTCTCTCAGGAACTCAACTGCCTTGTCCATATCGCCGTCGGTAGCGGTCAGGGCCTTTTTGCAGTCCATCATACCGGCGCCGGTCATTTCTCTTAACTCTTTTACCATTCCTGCTGTAATAGCCATTTTTTATTTCCTCCGTGTTATGCGATGATTACTCTGCGTCTGCTTCTGCCTCAGCGGCTTCCATCTCGCCTTCGTAAGCGGCGTCCTCAGCCTGTCCCTGCTTTGCCTCGATGACAGCGTCAGCCATCTTAGAAACGATCAGTTTTACGGCACGGATCGCGTCGTCGTTTCCGGGGATGATGTAATCCAGCTCCTCGGGATCGCAGTTGGTATCGCAGATGCCGATCAGCGGGATGCCCAGAGCATGAGCCTCCTGTACACAGATTCTTTCCTTCTTGGGATCTACAACGAAGATAGCGTCAGGCAGTCTCTTCATCTCTTTGATGCCGCCCAGGTTCTTCTGCAGTTTCTCCATCTCCTTGCGCAGAGCGATAACTTCCTTCTTGGGCAGTACGTCAAAGGTACCGTCCTCCTCCATCGCCTCGATCTCTTTCAGTCTCTCGATACGGCTCTGGATGGTTTTGAAGTTGGTCAGCATTCCGCCCAGCCATCTCTCATTTACATAGAACATTCCGCAGCGCTCGGACTCCACCTTGATGGCATCCTGTGCCTGTTTCTTGGTTCCCACGAACAGAATGGTGCCGCCGTCCGCAACGATGTCGGCTACCGCCCGGTACGCGTCATCCACCATGCCTACAGATTTCTGCAGGTCAATGATATAGATGCCGTTTCTCTCGGTGTAGATGTAGGGAGCCATCTTGGGGTTCCATCTTCTGGTCTGATGACCGAAATGTACGCCTGCTTCCAGTAACTGCTTCATTGAAATTACGCTCATTTGTTTCTTCTCCTTTTTGGTTAGATTCTTCCGCATGTGTCAGCTTCCCGAAAAACCTGCTGCCAGGCACCCTTCCGGAAATCAGCATGCGTGCTTTATACACAGCTTTAAAAGTATAGCATAGAACCGAATGGGTTACAAGAGATTTTTTATTTTTTAAAAGCTTTTTCTCTGGCTCTGTTAGGATTCACAGGCCATCATACGCAGGTGGGCTCCGTACCCTGCAGCCCCGCCCGTTTCCGGACGGCTTCCGGATCGTTTCCCGCTCCCACGGCTCCTACCTGCTGAATGCAGAAGGATGCCCCCGCATTGGCGAATCGTCCGCAGTCTTCCAGGGAATATCCCTGATCCAGGGCATACAGAAAACAGGCGGAAAAGGTGTCCCCGGCTCCGGTGGTGTCCACGCAGCGGACGCCCCGGCAGGCCGGCACCCAGAGCCGCTCCGTTCTGCTCTTGATAAAGCAGCCTCTGGCTCCCGCTTTGATGACTACGTGCCCCACGCCGCATTCCAGAAAAGCATCGGCAATCTCATCCCAGTCCGAGCGGCCTGTGAGAAGGGAGGCCTCCTCATAGTTGGGGAATATATAATCCAGCCACTGCAGGCATTCCCGCATATCCCACACGGTTTCCTGATTTTTCCGTTTGGTCATGTCCGCGCAGAGCAGCAGTCCTTTTTGTTTAGCCTGTGAAAAAAGCTCCGCCAGCACCGGGGCGGTAAAAGCCGGCGCCACAAAAATACTGGCAAAGCAGAGGATCTTTCCTCCCTCCAGGGCCTCCCGGGGAATGTCTTCCGGATAGAACTGCCGCAGGGTGCCGTGAGGATTGGTAATAAACCGCCGCTCTCCCGCCTCATCGATCAGCACGATGTTGACGCCGGTGGGAATCTCCGCGGACCGGCGGATAAACTCTGTATCAATCCCCAGATCCCGGCAGCGTCCCAGGATCATCTCCCCGGCGGCGTCCTCCCCCAGCTTGCTGACCAGCCGCACCTTTGCCCCCAGGGCCGCCAGGGTTCTGGCTTCATTCATAGCGTCTCCCCCGGTATTGGTGGTAAGGGTTTCCGCCGGAATGGAATCCACCCGGAAAGCGGACAGATTCACCGGCTTTGCCAGCACGTCCAGGATCGCCGCTCCGATCATAATAAAAGTAGTCTTCCCCATCTTTTCTCCTTTCCGGCCTTATGGCCGCTTCCGCAGCAAAATCCAGCCGCAGACGCAGACCAGCGCTCCCTCCAGAGCCAGGCCCGCCGGAGCCCCTACCGGGGACAGGCCCTGCAGCCACCCAAAGACCGGCGTGCTGAAAATGGCCCACAGATTGGCCGCGCTGTGGGCCGCGGCGGAAGCCAGAATCCCTCCGCTGTTCTGGCAGATCGCCGCGAACAGCAGCCCCATCAAAAACGAATAGACAAACTGCACCATATTGCCGTGGTAGAGGCCGAACAGCAGGGAGGAGATCAGAGCGCCCCACAGGGGCCCCGCATAGCTGCGGGCTCTCCGGTAGGTCATCCCCCGGAAGATCATCTCCTCCGCGGCAGGCCCCAGAACCACAGTGGCAGCTATTAAGAGCAGCAGATTCTGTCCTTCAAAGGCTGCGGCCGCCTGCCGGCTGTAACCTGGGAACAGTTCCATAAATCCGGAATATTCCATGCCTGTGCTGAGCAGATGCCCCAGAGCGGCCGCCAGGAAACAGGCCGCCGCCGTTTTTTTTGCCCTCCAGCGCTTCTCCGGCTCGTCAAACTGAAGAGCGTCCAGGGCATACTGCTTTCGCTGCGTCAGCAGAGCGGCTCCGTAAAATCCCCCGCTGACCCACAAAGACAGACCGGGAACCGCTTCCATCAGTTCCCGGCTGTCCGCGCTCTGTTTTCCGGTGATCCAGCCCGCCAGCATCAGCGCCGCCATGGTAATGATCAGCATGCAGAGCACCAGGGCTGCCGTGGGATAGAGCACATCCCAGATCTTACCCGGAAGATTTTTTCTTCTGGCCTCCTGTTTCATGTCAGTCCTCCTGTTTCGCTGCCAGTTCCAGCAGCAGTTTTTCCAGCTCTTCCACGGAATCCGCAATCTGTCCGGCTCCCGCGGATTCCAGCTCTTCCGCGGAGCCGTATCCGTAGGAAACCCCGGCGAACCGCAGCCCGTGCTCCGCCGCTCCTATGGCGTCATAACAGCGGTCTCCGCACATGATCACATGTTCCCTTTTATTTTCATAGGCAGCGCGTTTCAGAGCCTCCTCGATTACCTCCGATTTATCGGTTCTTCTGCCGTCCAGTTCGCTGCCCGCTATGGGATCCAGATATTGGATCACCCGGAAATGCTCCAGGATCTGCCGTACATAGACCTCCGGCTTGGAGGACGCCACCCCCAGACGGAATCCGGCTTCGCCCAGGCGGGAAAGCATCCCGGGAATACCGGGATACAGGGCGTTTTCAAAAATTCCTTTACAGTTGTATCGCTCCCGGTAGTACCGGACTGCCTGTTCCGCCTCCTTCCGGCTGAATCCGGCGTAGGCCATGAATTGTTCCAGCAGAGGAGGCCCTACAAAGCAGGACAGCTCCTCTGCTTTCGGCGCCGGCTGTCCCATCTTTTTCAGGGCGTACTGCACACAGCGGATAATCCCAGGGCCGGAATCCGTCAGCGTGCCGTCCAGATCAAAAAGTATCAGTGTCTCCATGGTGTTCTCCTATCCCGCGAAATATGCGTCAATGCCGTTGGCTATGCCCTGCGCCATCAGCTGCTGGTATTCTCCGGAAGCCATATTCAGATCTTCCCGGGCATTGGTCATGTACCCCATCTCCACAATGGTCACCGGGATGGTGCTCCAGTTGATGCCGCTCATGGTGTCTGTAATATAGACTCCCTGGCTGGAGGCGCCTGTAGCGGCGCAGAAGGCGTCCAGGATGTCCCGGGAAAGTTCCTGGCAGGCCGGTGCCAGACTGCCCACATAGGGATTTTCCCCGGATGGCGCCATGGTAAGAGCGCCGGACACGGAGGGGTCCTCCGATCCGTTGGCGTGGATCCTGACCAGGATGTCAGCCCCGGCAGCGGCCGCTGTTTCCGCCCGCTCCCGGTTGCTGATGTCCACTTCATTGGTCTCCCGGATCATGCAGACCTGATAGCCCCTGGCCTGCAGCTCGTCTCTCAGTTTCAGGGCCACCTGCAGATTCAGCTCATATTCATTTAAGCCGGAGGCCGGCCCGTAGGTACCGGAGCTCACCTTGGCTTTTGTCTCGGAAGCTCCGGGCCCTATGGGTTCCTGCTCCGGATTTCCCTGGGACTGGTGACCTGCGTCAATAGCCACCATACGGCCCGCTGCCTCCGGCGTGGGCTCTGCGGTGGGCAGCGGCTCCGCGGCTGCCTCCGGCGTCATAGACGGTGTAGGTTCCTCAGCGGCAGCCGCGGTGGGAACGATGGTTTCTTCCCCGACGGATTTTTCAGGGGGTTTTTCCTCTTTTTCGGTTTTTGATAAATCCCTGTCCGTCTCGGAGGAAGCGTTGACCCCGGAACTGTCGGAAACCGCTCCTTTTTGTTCCTTCCCGGAGGCGCAGCCTCCCAGGAGAAGGATCAGCAGCGCTGCCAGCAGCAGCGCCAGATTTCTGCAGCAGATTCTTTTCATTCCGATTTACATCCTCTCCGGAGCGGAAAATCCCAGAAGATCAATGCTGGTCTCCAGGATCTGGCGGACCAGTTCCAGCAGCGCCAGCCAGGAGGCCTTCTGCCGGGGATCCTCCTCCGTCAGGATCTTGGTCTCGTGGTAGAAGCGGTTGAACTCGTTGGCAAGCTCATAAATATAGGAACAGATCTTGTGGGGCGCCTTCTCCTCAAAAGCATTTTCGATCATGGTTCCGAAACGAACCGCCGCCAGCATAAGAGTCTTTTCTCCCTCACTGGCCGCAGGCAGGATTTCGCTGTTTTCCAGGGCGCCCCCCTCCTCCAGATACCGGTTCAGTATGGACTTGATCCGCACGATGGTATAGAGAATGTAGGGTCCGGTATTTCCCTCAAAGGAGGTAAAGCGATCCACATCAAAAACATAGTCCTTTGAAGCCTGGTTGGACAGATCCCCGTACTTTATCGCGGAAAGACCCACGATCTCCGCGGTTTTCTCCGCGTCCGTATCCTTAACGCTGCGGTTTTCCACGATCTTTTTGTACATTTCTCCATTGATTTCAGAGATCAGGCGCTCCAGCCGCATGACCCCTCCCTCCCGGGTCTTGAAAGGCTTGCCGTCTTTTCCGTTCATGGTGCCGAATCCCAGGAAGGAGAGCCTGGTCTCCGGTTTTACCAGCCCCGTCTTTCTGGCGCAGCGGAACACCTGGACAAAATGCATTTCCTGGCGCTTATCTACCACATAGAGGATCTCGTCCGGGTCAAAAAGCTTCACCCGCTCCACGATGGTGGCCAGATCCGTGGTAGTGTACAGGGAAGCGCCGTCGGATTTCAGCAGAATACAGGGGGGCACTTCCTTGGTATCCGTCTCTTCGCTGACATCCACAATGAGAGCTCCCTGGTCCTCGTAGGCGTAGCCCTCCTCTTTCATCTTTTCTACCATGTCGGGAATATAGGGCTGAGCGTCTGACTCCTTTTTCCAGAGATCGAATTCCACATCCAGCTTTTTGTAATTTTTCTTCAGATCCGTTACAGAGACCTCCATAATATGGTTCCAGAGAGCCATATAGCCGGGACGGCCTTCCTGCAGCTGGTGTGTGGCCTCCAGCGCCCGGTTCCGGTACTCCTCGTCCTCTTTGGAGCGGGCGCTGGCCGCCGGGTAGATCTCCTCCAGTTCTCCGATGGTGAAGGGGGCTTCTTCCGGATAGGGACCTGTAAAGGAAGCGTCGAAGTAGGGGAGTTCCGGCTTTCTCTCCTGCAGTTCTGTAATGATCAGTCCCATCTGCAGGCCCCAGTCGCCCAGATGCACGTCTCCGATGACCTTGTGCCCCAGAAATCTTCCCATGCGCTTGATGCTCTCCCCGATAATGGCGGAGCGCAGATGCCCTACATGCAGGGGTTTTGCCACATTGGGGCCGCCGTAGTCAATGATGATGGTTTTAGGCTCTTCCGCCGGGGAAACGGACAGATGGCTATCCTGTCCCATTTTCATCAGATATCGGGCCAGATATCCCCGGTCCAGTTTTATATTGATGAAGCCCGGCTTCACCGCCGATACTTCTTCAAACATATCTTCCTTTTTCAGCTCTGCCGCCACTGCCTCCGCGATCTGGATGGGAGCCTTTTTGTATGCCTTGGCCGCCGCCATGGCCCCGTTGCACTGGTATTCGCACAGATCCGGCCGGTTGGATACCGTGGTCTTTCCGTAGGAAGGATCGTAACCCGCCCTCTCAAACGCCTGCGCTGCCCTCTCATTCATTTCTTCAATCAGTTTTTTCATAATTCCTCCAAAAATTCATAGATGGTTTTATTATAAAACGATTTTCGTCAATACTCAAGAGCCGGAATGATTTTGCTTGACAGGCCCGGGGGATTCTGCTATGGTATCTGGCGGAAAAAAATATCATTGCCGCCGGGTAATTTTGTATCGTTAGGCCTCGCAGATACAAAGTACCGGCATTTTTTTGCGGAATGGAGGAAGAAAAATGACTGCCGCGAAACCCCTGCATGATTTTATGAAATACGCATCCCTGAGCGTCATGGCTATGATCGCCATGTCCTGCTACATCCTGGCGGATACCTTTTTTGTGTCCCAGGGCCTTGGCACCCGGGGCCTGGCTGCCCTGAACCTGGCTATTCCCGCCTATAACTTCATTCACGGCACCGGCCTTATGCTGGGCATGGGCGGAGCCACCCGCTTCTCTATTTTAAAAAGCCAGGACGCGGACCGGGAGGCGAACCGGATGTATACCGTCACCCTGTACCTGTCCCTGATCTTTTCCGTACTTTTTGTACTGACGGGACTTTTTCTCTCCGGCGGACTGGCACGGCTTCTCGGAGCTGACCCGGCGGTGTTTGATATGACCAATACCTACCTGAAGGTGCTGCTGCTGTTTTCCCCTGCCTTTATCCTCAACGATGTACTGCTGTGCTTCGTCCGCAACGATGGAAATCCCCAGCTGGCCATGGCCGCCACCATCACCGGCAGCCTCTCCAATATTGTTCTGGACTATGTGTTTATTTTTCCCTGCGGCATGGGAATCTTCGGTGCGGTATTCGCCACAGGGCTGGCTCCTGTCATCGGCATCCTGGTCATGGCTCCCCACTGGCTGAAACGGGACAAGGGCTTTCACATCATTTCCACAGGCCTTCCGGCCAGAGCCGCCGGCATTACCCTCTCCCTGGGCTTTCCCTCCCTGCTGGCTCAGCTCTCCTCCGGCATTGTGATGATCGTCTTCAACACTATCATCCTGGGCCTTCTGGGGAATACGGGAGTAGCCGCCTACGGGGTGATCGCCAACATTTCCCTGGTAGTGACTTCCATTTTTACCGGCATCGCCCAAGGCGTCCAGCCGCTGATCAGCCAGGCCTACGGCCGGAAGGAAACAAATCTGGTTGGGCTGTATCTGAAATATTCCATGATCTCCATGGCCGTGTTCTCTGCCGCGGTCTGCTTTCTGCTGTTTATTTTCGCCTCCCCCACAGCCGGGATTTTCAACAGCGAAGGGGATCCGCAGCTTCAGAAAACCGCCGTGGAGGGGATACGGCTCTATTTTACCTCCACCCCTTTTACCGGTTTCAATATCATTCTCTCCACCTGGTTTGCCTCCGTGGAAAAAGCTCTTCCCGCCCAGATCATTTCTCTTCTCCGGGGGCTGATCCTGATTATCCCCGCGGCCTTTCTCATGGCATCCCTCTGGGGGATGACCGGGGTGTGGCTGGCCCTCACCGCGGCGGAAGTTCTCACCGGGGCAGCGGGACTTTTCTTCTTCCGCCGGAGCAGAGGGCGGCTGTATCATACAGGTGATTGACAGAGGGCTTCCGTATGCGTATTCTGAAAGAAACACACGGAAGGAGGAAATTTGTTTATGGAAAAACTTATAGTCCTGGGAACCGGCGAAGCTGCCGTGACCCGCTGTTTTAATACCTGCTTTGCCCTGAAACACAAAAAGGAATATCTGCTGGTGGACGCCGGAGGCGGCAACGGCATTCTCTCCGCTCTGGAAAAGGCGGAGATTCCCCTGAAAAAAATTCATCACTTGTTTGTCACCCACGCCCACAGCGACCACCTGCTGGGGGTGCCCTGGATCATCCGCATGATCGGCACCCGCATGAATCAGGAGAAATATGAGGGAGAGCTCCACATCTACTGTCACCGGGAACTGGCTGAGGCCATACGGACCATTACTTCCCTGGTCGTCCAGAAGAAAATCCGCCGGCTGTTTGACGAAAGGATTCTGTTTCATATTCTGGAGGACGGGGAGCAGAGGGAGATTCTGGACAGCCGTTTTACCTTTTATGATATTTGCTCCACTAAGGCAAAACAGTTCGGCTTTCTCTGCGAGACAGAAACCGGCCTGCGCCTGGCCTTCCCCGGGGATGAACCCTGCCCGGAACACCTGTATCCGGCCTTCCGGGGAACCGACTGGCTCTTTCACGAGGCCTTCTGCCTCTATGAAGAGCGGGAACGGTTCCGTCCTTACGAAAAACACCACAGCACGGTTCGGGACGCCTGCCGTCTGGCAGAAAAATTGTCCGCGAAGCATCTGGTGCTGTGGCACACGGAGGACAAAGATCTGGCGCGCAGAAAAGAACGGTATCTGAAGGAGGGACAGCCCTGTTTTTCCGGAAAACTCTATGTGCCCGAGGATGGGGAAATCCTTCCTCTGGAAGCGTGAAAAAAGTTCCATGTCCACAGGATCTTTCCTATGGACATGGAACTTTTTCACGCTTCTGTCTGTTTCTTTCCCAGGCCGCTTTTCTCGTAGCAGTACTGGATAATATCCTTCCGGCGGATAATCCCGATAAATACTCCCTCGTCATCCACTACAGGGACAAAGTTCTGCCGCATGGACAGGGACACCAGATCCTCAATGTTGCAGTTGATATTCACCGGATCCATTTTCCAGCGCCGCTTTACCTTAGAAACAGGAACATTTTCCGCCTCATGCAGATTCAGATCGTATTCATCCTTGATGGCCCGCAGCAGGTCTCCCTCTGTCAGGGTTCCTATATAGAGGCCTCTCCGGTTCAGCATGGGGATCGCCGTATACTTATGGTGCTCCATTTTTTCCAGGGCCTGCCTCAATGAAAAATCATCGTATATGTAAGCGACTTCGCTCTTGGGAGTGATAAAGAAAAGTATGTTCATAGTCATTCCCTCTCCTGGTAATTCTGCTTTGGCCTTGTTGGCTGCCAGTATCATTCTACCATAAATATCCGGAATTGTGGGTGAACTTTTTCTTAAATTTAACATCCCATCCCGGGTCCGGCCGAAATTTAAGGTGTTTTTAGGATTGCGGGAACACAAAGTGCGGAGCGATCCGTATCTCATGCTCATTTCTCGGGCAATTCATGTTATACTGTATGCATAAGCGGCCTTCAAAAAAGAAAGCTGCGGAAAGGAGAAATGTATGTCAGCGAAACTGGAAAATTATCAGCATCTGGGAGAGACCATGATTAAAAAGTTCGCCTCCCGGGGGATGGAGGCCTTTTACTGCGCTACCAGCGCCGACGCGGTAAAAAAGGTGCGGAAACTGATTCCTGAAGGTTCCTCCGTCACTTGGGGCGGTTCCGCTACTCTTTCCGAAACCGGCATTCTGGACGCGCTTCAGAAGGGGCCCTATGGGTGCATTGACCGTTCTTCCGCCAAAACTCCGGAGGAGGCCCGGGCCCTGTACGGCCGGATCGTCTGCGCCGACTATTTTCTCACCAGCACCAATGCCTTCACCTCAGAGGGGGAACTGGTGAACGTGGACGGCAACGGAAACCGGGTGGCCTGCCTCATCGCCGGTCCTTCTCACGTCATCGTAGTCGCCGGCATGAACAAACTGACCGGCTCTGTGGAGGAAGCGATCAGCCGGATCCGCCACACCGCCGCTCCTCCCAACTGCGTGCGGCTGAATCTCAAGACCCCCTGCGCCTCCGCCGGACTCTGCGGGGACTGCCAGTCCCCGGACTCCATCTGCTGCCAGGTCGTGGTGACCCGCCGCTCCCGGCATCCGGGACGGATCACCGTCATCCTGGTGGGAGAAGAACTTGGTTTCTGACGCTACTCTCTTCGCAGAGCGTCAATGGGATTTAAATTGGCCGCTTTCACAGAGGGCAGCAGACCGAAGACAATGCCGATAAGCATGGAAAATCCCACACTGGCCGCGGCGGCGGGAATACTGATCACTGCCGGGGTTCCGCTGGTCCCGGCAATAAACCGGGACAGGATGATTCCTGCCATGACCCCCAGGATCCCCCCGCAGCTGGTAAGCACTGCCGATTCGGTGAGGAACTGGAAGAGGATCCTCCTCTTCCTGGCCCCCACCGCCTTTTTCAGCCCGATTTCCCCGGTACGCTCGGTGACAGACACCAGCATGATGTTCATGACGCCGATGCCTCCTACCAGCAGAGAAATGCTGGCCACCCACAGCAGCAGCTGATTGGTGCTGGCGCTTAATTCCTGCATATTTCTTGCTTTTTCCAGCAGATCTTCTCCCTGATACTGAATGTCCTGTCCGGCTATGGTCACCGAGCGGTTCATGATCTCCGCCGCGTCTTTTCCCGCCTGGCTCATTGCCTCGGCGGTGTCCGTGCGCAGCACGGCATTCTGAGGCTCGTCATAGCGGAAGATCACCGGCCAGCAGGCGTCCGGCATCAGGATTGCGCCGTACTCTGTCTGATTGTAAGTCAGGTAATCCTGAAATGAGCGGATCACCGGCTTGAACCGGCTGCTCCTGCGGATCAGCCCTACTACGGTAAAAGGTTCTCCCCGGATCTCTACGGCAGATCCCAAAGCGCCGCCTTCCGGAAACAGGGAAGCGGCAGCGGCCTCATCCATCAGCAGAACCTTGTGAAATTCTGTATAATCTTTTTCCAGAAAAGGCCGCCCGGCGTACACCTCATAGCCGGTGGTGTGCAGATAGTTGGCATCCACTCCGTAGAGGGAGCCTCCGCTGAACATATTCCTTCCGTTGGCTACTCCATCCGCATAGCTGCGGTAACGGTAAAAGGAGGCGTTCTCCACATGCGGCAGCGACAGAATCTCTTCCTGCTGCTTTTGTCCGATCTCATAAACCCCCGCCGGTGCCCCGTTATCCATCCAGTACTCCCCGCCGCCCTGCATGAGAGTCACTTTCACATTATTGTTTCCCGCGCCGATGAGATTCTGCTTGATCTGCTCGTTGGTGCCGGCGATGGTGGAGACAATGGCGATAATAGCCGCGATGCCGATGATTACTCCCAGCATGGTGAGAAAAGAGCGCAGCTTATGGGACCAGATCCCCTGAAAGGATAATCGAATATTTTCTAACATCTCTGCCCTCCTTAATATCCGTACAGTTCGCTCATGGCGCCCTCTCTGGTGGAAGCTCCGTTCCGGACTTCTTTCCCGTAGGGAAATGCCAGCCAGTCCTCCCAGCTGACTCCGGAAAGGACTTCATATCCTTCTCCGGAGCGGCGGCCTGTGGTAATCTCCCGCTTCCTCAGTTTTCCTTTTTCATCCCGAAGATACACGTACTGTCTGCCCTCCTCCTCCAGGATGAAAGCTTTCCAGAGGTACAGCGCGTCTGAGGGCTGTTCCATACCGCTGCCAGCGGCGTCCATCTGCACCCACTCCTGGCTGATCAGGGTGCCGCCTCCTTCCTCCACATAAGCAATGAAGGGATACATGGAGGCGCTGGCTGCGCCGTAGATTCCGGAAAACATACCGCTCTCGTCGGGATAGGGAGAAATTTCCCGGATCTCTGCCTGGCAGCAGGTGCCGCTCTGCCCGGCGGAAACATTCACCAGGTCTCCCTCCCGGATCTGATCCAGCAGCAGCTCGCTGACCCCGCCACGGATATACATGCCCTCGGTGCTGGCCACCTGGAGAAACGCGGAACCGTCCCCCGGGGGATTGGAGGGATCTCCGGACTTCTTTACAACGCCGCTGATCTTTGCCAGAACCGCTCCTTCCTCCACTGCCTTTTCCGTACTGCGGATCTTCAGCTCCGACTGCTTCAGATCCAGCCGCAGATCTGCCAGCCGCTCCTCCTGCCGCTGAACAGCCTCTGCAAGTTCTTCTTTCGTATAGGTTCCCCCTTCCGGAAGCAGTCCCAGGCTGCTGCCGTCCTGAGATTCTGTTTCAGCCGGCAGACTGATGGTTTCTGCTCCGAAATCCGTGACCGCCGCAAAAGCCACGGCCCCGGTCCGGCGGAACGTCCGCAGAGAGGCCCCTGCTCCCGCCGGCTTTTCAAAAACGGAGGATGGTTCCGCAGGCTCCGGAACCGGAGGCTCTGTGGGAGTCAGCAGAATCTCTTCCAGAGTTCCGCTCTCCCCCCGGAGAATCCCTCTCCAATTTTCAGGGAATTCCCGTCCTGCCAGCCTGGCCGCGTCCTGAAGCCAGAATCCTTTCAGGCTGCCGGAAAGGCTGTCTCCTTCGTATACTTCCAGCGCAAAATAAATATGTGCCTGTGGATCCTCCTGCAGGGCTTTTCCTGCTTCTTCTTTCACCCGATTCATAAAGGAGGGACAGACCACCGCCCCTTCTGCCGCCAGGTACCGATAGGGATTCAGCAGGGTTCCTGCCTCCGGCTCCCCTTCTTCCGGACGGTTATAGGGTACCGCCTGATCCGTCAGCTCCTGCAGAACTTCCGCGCCATACTGGCGGATCCATCTGGCGTACAGTACGGTATCCTCCGTCACCGGGGCGTCCATGTCATAGGGCAGGATGCAGTCCGGCTCCTGGTACCAGCCCCCGAACACATAGCCTCTGGCGGACGGCACAAACTGTTTCCATTCTTTTTCTTCTGCGGAATCCAGATAATCCCGCAGGCTGACTCCCCTTGGGATAGTGAGCACCGGAAAATCCTGATCGCCTCTGCCATTCTTCTCCAGCGTCACCTGGAAGGTCCGCTCCGGATCCTGCGCAGGCTCCGAAACTTCCGGAATCTCCGGCTCCTCCGGAAAATCTTCCCAAGGGATCTCCATTCCCGGATCTGTTCCCGGGTCTTTTGACACAGGTTTTGTATTTTTCAGGGTTTTAAGTTTCTGCTCTGCCCCTTGGATATTCAGAAGGATCTGCTCCCGGTTCAGTTTTTCCCGCTCCAGATTCAGCCGGGTCTGAGTGGTGTCGTACTCCAGAAGCACATCCCCCTGCCGCACCGGATCCCCCTCCCGCACCAGGACCCTGGAAACCGTCTGCGTATCCTGGAGATAGATATCCTGGGAGACGTCTGAAGTGACCATGCCCTCCATGGTGATCCCGCTTCCATAATAACCTCCCTGATTCAGTTCAGAAGCGCTCACTACCAGCACCGGCTTTCTGCCTGCGGCTCCAACGCCGCCGCAGATCCCGGCGGCGGCGCCGGCGGCAAGAACCAGCGACAAAGACACTGCCAGTATCCTTTTTTTCTTCATTGCGCTCCCTCCCCTCTGATCCTTCCATCTCGGATTTCCACCGTTCTGTCCGCATAGGCGGCGATCCCGGGATCATGAGTAATCATCAGAATGCTGACTCCCTCCCGGTGGAGTTCCCCAAACAGCTCCATGACCTGCTCCCCGGACCGGGAATCCAGGGATCCTGTAGGCTCGTCCGCCAGCAGGAGCTCCGGATGATTTACCATAGCCCGGGCAATGGCCACCCGCTGTTTCTGTCCTCCGGAGAGCTGGCTGGGTTTAAAATACATCCGCTCCGAGAGTCCCACCCGCTCCAGGGCGGCTTCTGCCCGTCGCTGCCGCTCCTTTCGGGATACTCCCGCGTAGATCAGAGGCAGGGCCACATTGTCCAGAGCGGACTGCCGGGGCAGCAGCTGAAAATTCTGAAACACAAAGCCGATCTTCCGCAGACGGATATCCGACATCTGATTTTCCGTACAGCTTCCCACATCCCGGCCGTCCAAGAGATACGTACCCCGGGTAGCCTGGTCCAGACAGCCGATGATATTCATCAGCGTAGTCTTTCCGGAACCGGAGGGCCCCATGACGGCCGCGTATTCTCCTTTTTCAAGGGAAAAACAGATATCTTGAAGAACCGGCACCTCCATCTTTCCCTGTATGTAATCTTTACAGATATTCTGAAGTTCCAGGATCACCCTATCACCTCCGTCTCCCTGCCCTCTTCCAGCCCTTCTTCCGGGAAGGCGATAGCGTCCGTCCATTCCAGTCCGGAAAGAATCTGATACTCCAGAAGGTTTTCATCATAATTTCCCAGTTCCACCGCCCGTTTTTCCAGACGGCCTTTTCCGTTGTCCGCCCACACAAAAGCCTGCTCCGGATCCCTCTGATCGATCATGTACTCGTCCAGCCAGATTCCCTCCTTCTTCTGCTCCTGTCCCAGATCCGGCTCTACATAGACGTGCTGGCCCAGCATAAGTCCCTCCCCGGATTCCAGTTCCACATAAAAAGGATAGCTGCTGCTGGCCGCAGCGCTGCTTCCGTCGCTGGAGGAAACAGGGTAAGAGCTGTTTCCCATCACCGGATTCTCCCGGTCGATCCGGGAGACTGTCCCTCTCCAGGAAAGGCTGTCATCGGTCCTGGAGCGGATCACCACCGGAGTACCTTCCATGAGAGAAGCCATATTCTGCTCGTTCATCTGTCCTTTCACCCGGTAAGCTCCGGTCTTCATCACCGTAATAAAAGAAGTATCTCCGTCCATATTCATGGAAGTATTCCCATCATTAATACACTTCACCACCCCGTCCAGTTCGCTGACTACGGTGGAATGGCTGATGTTTTCCTGGAGTTTCCCTATCTCCAGCTGCTTGCTCTGCAGATCGAATTGTTTCTGCCGCAGCTGCAGTTCCTGCTCCTGGATCTGGAAGGTGTAGGCAGCCTGGCTGTCGGCGGCCGCCTTCTGCCGTTCCTGCTCCAGTTCCTGGATGGAAGCCGTCATGCCGGCGATCTCATTGTTCATCCGCTCCAGATCCAGCTGAGCCTGAGCCAGTTCTTCCTGGAATTTCTCTGTATCATAAGTATAAAGAGGACTGCCCTTCTGTACCTGATCCCCAGCTTTGACCAGGATATCCTTCACTGCCTTATGGTCATTCTGCTGTACCGACCAGGTTTCCTGGGATTCCACCACCCCGGCAAACCGGTTGACCATGCCGTTTCCGGTTCCCAGAGACGTAATCTGTTCCACTGTATTTACGTATACCGGACTGCCGCTCTTCTCTTTTGAGTCCGCGGAGATTCTCCATCCCAGAATTCCCACGAAAACTGCCGCTGCAGCTGTGCCGCAGATGATTCCCGCTTTCTTTCTGTTCATACTGTTCCTCCCTGCTGTTCTTTACTAAAAGCTTGCCTCTCCTTTTTTTGACAAAAATTTCTGAAACGCTTCCTGATCCCTGACCTTAAATTCCATATAACCGTAGGTTCCGTCCCAAAAGAGAAGATTCAGGTTTACATACTCCTGGCCGGTCTGAAAGTCCGACGGGCGGATTCTCTCCAGATGCTGAAAAAGTTCCCGGATCTCATCCGGATCTTCAAAGGGATAGATTTCGGATATGTCTCCCGGCGACGGCTCCATGATCTCCGCCTGCACAGACACAATGTCAGAGAAATCTGTCTCCTGCCGTGCCTGAACCCCCTTCTGCTCTAAGAAGCGGAGGGTTTCCTGAAACTCCGGATATATATAATACTCTATGGAGGACCCCTCATATCCGCCCTCCCAGGGGCTGTTCAGCATCAGAGAGCCCAGAGGACTCTTCTCCTTTAATTCCTGATAGGAATAGGAAGCCTCCTCCCGCCGGAAGATTTCCAGAAGCTCCTGAAGTTCCTGCCTCTCCATATATACGGCCTGATAGTTGTCGTGAAGATCTTTCCAGTCTCTGAAAGAGACATCCGCAACATTTTCCGGTCCGCGGTCCGACAGGGGATATGCCTGCTCACGGAACGCTGGATCCCGGGAAAGCTGGTCCAGTGCCTCGTCCGCCGTCCCTGCAGGCACCATGTACTGCCTCCAGGCGTCCCGCCCGCTTTTCAGCCGATACCGAAGAACCACCGAAGCCAGAGTCCCGCCGGAATCCTCCCCCTGTTTTTGGACGGCTTCTCCTGCCATCTCATAGAGAGGATCGAAATTTTCCGTCAGGCCCTGCTCCAGGGCCTGCTGCGTACGGCGCGGAATATACCAGCTTCCGTCATAGAAAACGCCTTCTCCCTCCCCGTAGTACAAGGACATAGCCTCCACCTGGCTTTTGGCGGGCAGCCAGCGGTCGTATCCGAACCAGTCTCCCTGAAAAGCCAGCAGCAGGAGCACTGCCCCGGCCAGCCCTGCAATGCCGGAAATCTTATGACGCCAGATATTTTTCAGATCCTGACTGTAAATAAATTCTATGACTCCAGTCAGGATCAGGGCGGCCAGGGCCACGGTCAGGATCATCATAGACGGATTGCCTAAGTATCCCAGCATTTGCAGAAGATTGGCGATCCACAGAGAACCGGGGATCACTGCCGCCGTCTTGATCACCGGCTCCATCCACCGCCAGACGAAGGCATTTCCCGCCGCCTCCAGAGCCCGCTTCCGGTAGGCGGCCACGCAGAGAATCAACAGCAGGACGGCAGTGATTCCCAGAAAAATCCAGATCCCTGGATGCACGGTTTCTCCCGCCTTCAGCCGGGAAACAATCTTTACGGCCAGGGAGACCGGAGATACAAAATCCTGGGAGCGGAAATTCCCGCCGGCGGGATCGTAATAAGTTTCAAAGTAATAGCTCATCATCCGCTGCACCATGCCGACACAGAGGATCCCGTAAAGATAGAAGAATCCGGTCAGCAGAATCCCGGTGAGGATTCTTCCGGTCAGCAGCATAGCCAGAACGGAAAGGATGTAAAATACCAGGAACAGCAGCAGAAATACGCCCAGCCCCTGGAGCGCTGTTTTTGCCAGTTCGCCGCAGAAAAGCCCATGGGCTCCCGCCACTCCGAAAAGAGCCAGGGCCAGAGCAGCCCCGTAGGGGATCACAGTCATCAGGCAGCCTCCCAGGAAGCGGCTGAAAAGCAGCCGTTCCCGGCGAACCGGGAGACTGTGATAAAAATCCACCTGCTTTCTGGACTGCAGATAGGAAAATCCCGTCACGGCCGCTGCCACTGCCGCAAACATACAGCCCAGGAGAACCAGAAAATTTCCCCCTCCCAATATTCTCTCCGCTATATCCATCTGCGTCTGGCGCAGCCATTTCAGATCCTCCGCGGCCTGGACCGGATTTCCGTATTCCAGGGCGGACAGCTCCATCTGCAGAGCAAATGGGAGCAGAAGCAGGGCTCCCGCCAGGATCATAAAAATCAGCCAGCTTCGGCGCCGGATATCTTCCGCCAGCAGCTTAAGATCTGATACTCTTTTTGTCATGTCCGGTCACCTCCGTTTCACTGATAAAGATTTCTTCCAGAGACAGGGGAAGCACCTCCCAGAACACGGGACGCTTGCTCTCCACCCGCTCCGAAATCTCCTGCCTTGTTCCTTTTGCCACCAGCAGAAGCATAGATCCCCGCTTCTCCCAGCGGACCAGGGTCAGTTCCCTGAGAAGTTCCTCCTCCTTTTCTCTGCTTCCGATGACACACTGCACCTTCTGGGTGTGGAATTTCATTTCCTCCAGATTTTCCGACAGCAGCATGCCGCCCCGGTGGAGAAGCCCCACATGGTCGCAGATATCCTCCAGTTCCCGGAGATTGTGTGAGGCGGCGATGGGGGTAAACTGCCGGTTCAGCAGTTCTACCGCCAGCATGCTTTTCACCTCCTGGCGGACCAGGGGATCCAGGCCGTCAAAAGTCTCATCGCAGAGCAGATACTCCGTGTTGGCGCAGATTCCCAGAAAGATCGCGGTCTGTTTCTGCATGCCTTTGGAGAACGTCCGCAGCTTTCTCTTGCGGTCCAGGCCGAACCTGGAACAAAGCTGCCGGAATTTTTTTCTGTCGAAGGCCGCGTAGAGGTTCTGATACAGATCTTCCATGTCCGCAGGGGCGGCGTTGTGGAAAAACCACAGATCATCCGGCAGGAAACAAATCCTGCTTTTGATCTTCTCGTTTTCAAAAACCGGCTCTCCGTCCACCAGCACGGTCCCCTTCTCCTGCCGCAGCACTCCCGCCAGAATCCTCAGCAGGGTGCTTTTCCCGGCTCCGTTGGTTCCCACCACACCGAACAATTCTCCGTCCCGGATGGTGAGGGAGATATGCTGAAGCGCCCGGATCTCTCCAAAACTTTTTTCCAGATCTCTGATTTCTATCATCTCTGTCCCTCCCCATAGATCTTATCTACTTCTTTTACACATTCCTGCCGCCCGAATCCCAGCTCCCGAACCTCTCTCAGACAGGCGTCCAGCTTATCCATGCTCAGCTGCCGTCTTTTCTCCCGGACAGCGGCAGCCTCCGCCACAAAGCTCCCTCTCCCTTTTACCGGAAAAATATAACCCTCCTGTTCCAGAACCCCGTAAGCCTTCTGAATGGTATTGGGATTGATAGACAGCTCCGCCGCCATCTGGCGCACAGAGGGCATCTGGGATCCCGGCTCCAGGGCGCCTCTGACAATCAGCTGCTGAAACCGTTCCACGATCTGCTCATAAATGGGCCTTCGGTCCTGGTAATCCAGAAAAATCATGGCTGTCCTCCCTTTCATCGTATTAAGTGTATTATCTCACATAATACACCCGTGTCAATAAAATACATAGAATCTTAAGAAACGTTTTCAATTTTTGATAGCTGACCATCCAGGCTTCGGACTGCCCTGTTTCAGGCATTAAAGAGTTATATTTGGACTTTCACCCTTAAGAAGCGCAGCGACAAAAAAGGTTTCTGATGAATGTTCCCTTTCAGGACTCCGTCAAAAACCTTTTATAACTCTTAATTCTGATACATAGCTTCCCACACATCCGTCCCATGGAAATAGCCGGTATCTGTAAATGTCATTCCTTCTGTGACAACAGACATCTGCTTTTGATACTCTTCATATGTCACACTTTGTCCGTCTACCTGACACTCTGTCGGGCTGGAATACGAATAATCCTCATATTCCGCCACAAAATCATGGACGGTAACATAATCACCATTTTCTATTCTACCATAATAGTTGATACTGAGACCCATATGCGTATCATATTGCAGAATCAGGTTATTCCGCTCACTGTAGGCAAAAGTACCGTTCTTCCTCCTGATAACCCTGCTGTGAAAGATAGCCTGTCAGTTCTTGCAGAATATCCCCACATTCCTGCATCATATCTCCGGTGATGGGAGAAGTCACATACAGATTCAGAGGCATGCTGGAGCTATTTTCTGATCGGGCCGTCAAAAAAAGAACCGTATCCTCTTCTGTCTCTATGTCCAGTTCCGCAGACCAGCTGCCATCCTCGTCCAGATTGGCGGAAGTCAAAACAGCAAGGCAGTCTCCCCCTTCATCGTAGATCCCTACCTTCTCCGCATCCGGCGAATGAACTGTCAAGGTAACCTTTCCGAGCTCCGCAAAACGGACAGTACGCTTTATTCTTTCTCAGCGGCTTTCCGCATTTTCCGCAAAACATGCGTTTTCCTCCCCGCTGCCGATTGTTCCAGCCTAATACGTAATCGAAGAATCTATATAAGAAACCGCATAGGGCTGGGTTTCGTCAAAGCTTTCCGGCACCTGAATCAGCTCATAAATATAAGTCGTGTCAAAAATCAGCTCCGATTCGCAGTACATCTGCCTGCGGCTAACCAATCCGTTTTCCTCATACTCATAGAGAAAAGTATAAGAATACCTGTCATCCGTCTCCCCGTCTGCTGTCAGGCGGGTCTGGCTCAGAATATTGCCCGCATCATCATATGTAAAAACCCGGTAACCGCTAACGGAACCGTCTGCTCCAAGATGGGTCCTTGTCGACACACGGCCTTCCGCATCGTATTCATAGGAAAAACTACTCCGGAAACCTCCGCCGTTCATGCTGGTCAGCATTCCTTCCTCATCATAGGAATACCTGACGGTGGATCTTGTCCCGTCTTCCCCTGTCATAATCATCTCCGTCGGACGTCCATCTTCATCGCAGGTAAATTCCAGTGTGCAGCTCTCAGCATCTGCCCGTTCCGCTGTATCCACAGATACCAGCTCCATACCGCCTGCCAGAAACCCCTGGCTGTCATATTCCAGAGAAAATTCCCGGTAGCTGCCTCTGGTATTGACGGTAATCTCCGAAACCGGAAGCCATACTTCTTTGGAAGGTTCCTGGTTTTGTGTCGTTTCCGGTTCCAACTCCTCCCTGTCGGTTGTTTCCTGTTCCTCCTCTGCGTCCTTTGCCGTCTGTGCAGTCAGACTTTCACCTGCCTCCGAAGACAAGTTTCTCCCGAGAGCGCCGCAGCCGGACAGCCCTGCTGTCATACACAACAAGTACACCTGCAGCAGCATTTTCTTTTTCATAAGAAATCCTCCTGATTATTTTTTAGCTTTCTCCTTTACTCTTCCAGATATCGACGGGACCATTTCCGCAGAAACCCGACAGAAGTCTCCTCATCCAGCGTACCCGGCCCTGCGGCGAGATTTTCCAGGAAATCATATACCGCATCCAAAATATCCGATTCCAAAAACTGAAAGACGCGAAACTGATTATAAAAGGAATACTGAAACAACAGACTGAGATCGCGCTGCATGAGAATTTCCCACCGATAGCTCAAGGGAAAATCCTCCGCATCGATCATGCGGACATGATACCAACCTTCATCTGCGGCTTCCAATATGCGGTCTATCAGCTTTTTCCTGTCTTCCCGGGAAACAGGCTTTGAAAAGAAACTTCCCGGATATTCCCGGAAAACGCCGGTTTTTATAAATTCCTCCGCAAAGGAAGCGTTCATCAGAACAGTAATCTGCCCTCGCCTTTTTGCCTGATACAGGGCCGATGTATAAGCGATGTATTCCTGCGCTGTTTTTTCATAGTCCGGCAGTTCTTTATTTATATAGGTACGGATAAGCTCTTCATCCCAGAACTGTATGGTGCAAAGTCCAGAACAGACTTCAATAGTATTTGAAAAATCCATTGTCTCAGCAAATTGCAGAGCCCACTGCGCCTGCTGCCCGCGAAAGCTGTCCATGCTGATCAGCAGCGGCTGGCTCTGCTGATATATCTGACGGAATACTTCCTGAAAACAGAGAACAAAATCGGGATCACTATGCAGAATAGCTTTTTTTCGATCTGTTGATATCTGAAACGCATAATGCTCTGTAACAACCAGATACGGAAAAACATTCATACTTCCATAATGTTCGCTGATTTTCCCATAGAAATACCTGGGCTCATAACGATAGATCCCTACGCCATAACGCAAAATCCAGCCGATCATATCCAGATTGCTGCATCCGTCCTGCCCACTGTCCGCCTCCATACAGATCACCTGTATCACCTTCGGGCCTTTCTCTCTGCTCCTGAACAGGGTCAAAGCCTCTAACAGTTCGCTATAATCCGGCTGAGCCAGGAGCTTCAATTCGTGGCCGTACGCCGCTGCATCGCGCACCACTTCATGGATGGCCCGATTGACCTCCAGTTCTCCGCAGATCAAACTCCTGGATATTTTCTCGTCCCGGCCTGTCCGGAAGGGAGCAGGCTGCGGCTTCCCCTCGATCTCCTCGACCGTCAGCAGGGAATTCAGAATTTCTTTTACTCTGCGGCGCCGTCTGTACGTACGAATGCCGACCTGATCGATTTCGTAAGCTTCCAGGATTTCTGCTCTCTCATCCGGGGTCAGATGCAGCCAGGACATAATTGTGTCAAGATGCCCGCGGTTCTGCATGGGCCGTTTCCCTTTCAGATACTGGTACAGGGTAGACCGCTCAATCCCGCTTCTTTTTGCCAGCTCAACAATGCTCTGCTTGCGCTGTTCCACAAAATATGATAATTTCTTCGATAATACCGACATACGAAACACCTCTTATTTCATGATAACTTGAAATTCTTCTTTCAGTCAATATGGGGCAAATCGTGTGGCAGAGGTTTCGCACAATCTGTCGCATAAACAGGAATGCTTTGTCAGGTTTCTCCCAGAATTGAAAAAATGCGTGTTTACGCCATTTTGAGGCGGAAGTATATTACAAGACAATCGATAAAAGGGCATCCCGGAACGAATCTTCCGGGATGCCCTTAAAAAATCATAATTTATAAACAATCTTTTATTCTTCTTCCGCGATGCGGATCCCCAGCTCCTGCAGCTGCTTCTCATCCACCCGGGAGGGAGCTTCGCACATCAGATCGGAGGCGTCTTTCACCTTGGGGAAGGCGATGACGTCCCGGATGGAGTCCTGTTTTGCCATCAGCATCACCAGCCGGTCCAGGCCGTAGGCCAGTCCCGCGTGAGGGGGAACTCCGTACTTGAAGGCGCTGAGCAGGAAGCCGAACTGATCCCAGGCCTGCTCTTTGGTAAAGCCCAGAACTTCAAACATCTTCTCCTGGATGTCGTCCTGATGGATTCTGACGGAACCTCCGCCGATCTCGTTGCCGTTAAGAACAATGTCGTAGGCCTTGGCCCGGACGCTGCCGGGATCGGAATCGATCTTGTCCCAGTCCTCCTCCATAGGCATGGTGAAGGGATGATGCATGGCCATAAAACGGTTTTCCTCATCGGACCACTCCAGCAGGGGGAACTCTGTGATCCAAACGAATCTGAATTCATTTTTGTCCAGGAGCCCCAGCTCCTCTGCCAGATGCAGGCGGAGAGCTCCCAGCACATTCCAGACGATCTTATTTTTGTCCGCGGCGAAGAGCAGCAGGTCTCCCGGCTGTCCCTCCATGGCGGCGATCAGGGATTCCATCTCTCCTTCTTTCAGGAACTTGGCAAAGGAAGATTTGGCGGTGCCGTCCTCCTGGATGGCAATGTAGGCCAGACCCTTGGCCCCGTAGCCCTTGGCGAACTCCACCAGCTTGTCGATCTTCTTTCTGGGCATAGCTCCCTGGCCCTTGGCGTTAATGCCCCGGACAGAGCCGTCCTTCAGAGCCAGCGCGCTCTGGAACACTCCGAATTCAAAATCTTTCACTGCTTCGGATACATTCTTCAGTTCCATGCCGAACCGCAGATCCGGCTTGTCGGAGCCGAAACGGTCCATGGCCTCCTGCCAGGTCATTCTCTGGATGGGAAGGGACACCTCCACTCCCAGAGCCTCTTTGAACAGATACGCCAGCAGTCTCTCATTGACGTCGATGACATCGTCCACATCCACGAAGGAAAGCTCCATATCGATCTGGGTAAATTCCGGCTGACGGTCCGCCCGGAGATCCTCGTCCCGGAAGCAGCGGGCGATCTGAATGTAGCGGTCATAGCCGGAGCACATGAGCAGCTGCTTGAACAGCTGGGGTGACTGGGGCAGGGCGTAAAAGCTGCCGGGATGAACCCGGCTGGGCACCAGATAATCTCTGGCTCCCTCCGGAGTGCTCTTGCAGAGCATGGGGGTCTCGATCTCCAGGAAGCCCTCCTCCGCCATAAATTTCCGGGTCAGGGTAGCCACCTGGGACCGGAGCATAAGGTTTCTCTGCAGATCCGGACGGCGCAGATCCAGGTAGCGGTATTTCAGCCGGATCTCCTCCTTGGTCTTGCTGTTCTCCTCCACCGGGAAGGGGGGAGTCTCAGACTCGGAAAGAACTCTCAGGTAATCCACCCGCACCTCCATGGTGCCGGTCTTCAGGTTCTCATTGACGGCCCCGGAGCGCCGCTCCACCGTGCCGGTAACGGCGATGACAAACTCGCTGCGGAGTTTTCCCGCCTTTTCAAAGCCCGCCTCATCGATGCTGCCGTTCTCAAAGATCAGCTGCATAATGCCGGAGCGGTCTCTTAAGTCCACAAAGATAATGCCGCCTTTATTTCTGCTTTTCTGCACCCAACCCATAAGGGTCACTTTCGACCCGATGAGCGCTTCTGTCACTTCCCCGCAGCGGTGGGAGCGGTGCATTCCCTTCATTGATTCTGCCATTTTGGTTCCTCCATCTCCTGCCGTCCCTCAGATCCGGTCGGCGTATATTTCTTCGATTTCCGTATAGCCTTCAGCTTCCAGCTGTTCCTTCTGGAATTTCTTATTTTTCTTCATGACGGCCAGATTCACCTGCACGCCCCGGCGTCTCTCCTCCATAGCTCTGGCAATGATCTTCTCCATGGCTTCCGCCGGCAGCTTTTTGTCCAGCAGATAGGCTTTCTTCTCCGCCGCCCCCGGGATCTGGAAATCCCTCTCCAGCAGCAGCAGGATGATCCGCTCAAAGCCGATGGAAAATCCGCAGGCCGGGGTGTTCTGTCCGGTAAACTTGCCGATCATCTCATCGTAGCGGCCGCCGCCGCCTACGCTTCCGCCGTACTCGTCCATGGCGATCTCAAAAATGGGGCCGGTGTAATAGGACATGCCCCGGACCAGAGTGGGATCGAAGGCGATGCGGAAATCCGCGGATTTCACCGCCTCCACGCTGTTCATAATGGTGATCAGACCGTCGGCGTACTCCGGATCCAGGAAGCCCGCAAGCTTCTCCTTCAGGTAAGCCACCCCCGCGGTATCCGCTGTAACCGCTTTGAACAGCTCCAGATATTTCTCCACGGTCTCCGCCGGGAATCCTTCCCCTTTCAGTTCCTCCGAAACTCCCTCCATGCCGATCTTGTCCATCTTATCCAGAATGATGAACACCGTATCATAGGATTCTTCCGGGAAACCGCTGTAGGCCGCCATGGCTTTCAGGATCCGCCGGTCATTGATGCGGATGGTGAAATTCTTAAATTCCAGCCTGCCCAGCAGGGTGGTGGTGGCCAGGATCAGCTCGATCTCCGCCAGATTGGACGCCTCGCCCAGGATGTCGATGTCGCACTGCATAAACTGGCGGTATCTGCCTCTCTGGGGCCGGTCCGCCCTCCACACATTGCCCATCTGCAAAGCTTTAAAAGGAGCGGGAAGATCGTTGGCATTGTTGGCGTAATACCGGCACAGAGGCACGGTCAGATCGTACCGCAGACCGCCGTCCACCAGATCCGCCTCGCTTTTCGCGGTATCCAGCTTCAGCTTCTCTCCTCTTTTTAAGATCTTGAAGATCAGCTTTTCGTTTTCCCCGCCCTGCTTGCTGTTCAGGTTCTCGATGTGCTCCACGCAGGGAGTCTCCATGGAAGAAAAGCCAAAGCTCCTGTAGGTCTCTTTAATAAGGCCGATACAGTAATCCCGGATGGCCATCTCCCGGGGCAGGATATCCTTCATGCCGGTAACCGGCTTCTTTTTCAGATTCATGATTCCTTCAGTTCTCCTCTCACATCCAATGAAATATCCGGCATTCTGACCTTCTTATGTGCTCCCCGGTGGATCACCCGCTGAAACGCCAGAAACACCTTCATATCATAATTTTTAATCTCATCGATCATCAGCCTGACCGCTGTCTCCTCATCAAAGGCCTTCCGATAGGGACGGTCGGAGGTCAGGGCGCAGAACACATCGCTGACCCGCAGGATCCTGGCGCCCATGGGGATATTCCTCCCCTCCAGGCGGTAGGGATAGCCGCTGCCGTCATAATTCTCGTGGTGGTACAGAATGCTCTCGCAAACTGTATCCGAATAGCCGTTTTCCAGGGCCACCAGGTAGCCCTTGTGGGGATGTAGGCGCACATAATGCATTTCCTCCACTACCAGAGGATTGCCCTCCAGCTCCGGCTCTCCCATGAGAGTCACCTTCCCGATATCATGGATCATCCCCGCCCGGGCCAGTTCATGGCAGTCTTCCTCCGAAACTCCCATTTCCCGGGCAATCTCATAGGCCAGATTGCTGACATCCATGCCGTGCGCCAGGTGTTCCGAAAGACTGTACCACAAAAGATGCTTATGATTTTCGTATTTATTCTCTTCTGTCATGCAGGACACCTCTCCTGTAGATTGGTCATGCCGGGTTCGAACCCAGGTACTTTTCAATCCCCGCCTGTTTCCGCTCCAGCATTTCATCGATCCGTTCTATATACTGTTTCAGATCTTTTACATTTTCCGCCCGCTCAATGCGCGTTCCGTTTTCAAATACAAATTTTGTGGATGCCCCCGGACCGGCAGCCATAATAGACTGTTTCTCTTCCATAATCAGAACATTGTACAGTCCGGCCTTCCCCTCTGTGGAATAGCCTACATTCTCAAAATTGCCCGCCATATTTTTCTGACGGTACAGATAATAGGGACCCATGCCCAGTTCCGCCGCGCACCTCTGGGTCATCTCCATGATTTCCTGGGAATTTTCAAAGGAGATCTCCGCGTACTGATCCTTAAAAAGGTTCAGCCTGGTGGCCCGCTTCAAGGCCAGGGAATGAATGGTCAGGCTGTCCGGCCGGAGACGCTTCATCTCCTTCAGAGTATGGGCCACTTCCTGCTTCCCTTCCCCGGGAAGTCCCACGATCAGATCCATGTTAATGTTGTCAAAACCCAGCTCTCTTGCCAGAACATAGGCGGCTTCTGTTTCCTCCACCGTATGTTTTCTGCCGATCAGATCCAGGGTCTTCTGATTCATGGTCTGGGGATTAATGGAAATCCGGCTTACGGGAAACTCCCGCAGGACCTGCAGCTTTTCCCGGGTAATGGTGTCCGGCCGCCCCGCTTCCACGGTAAATTCCCGGAGGGGATCCAGGGGAAAGGTATCCGCCAGAAAGCCCAGCAGTTCCCGGAGCTGCTCCGGTGAAAGGGTGGTGGGGGTCCCTCCCCCTATGTAAATGGTGTGCAGAGGCCGTCCCCGCATCCGCTCCCCGATAAAGGACAGTTCCTTTTTCAGAGCCTCCAGATAGGCTCCCATCAGGTATCCCCACTGTTTCAGGGGATGGGATCCGAAGGAACAGTACAGACAGATGGTGGGGCAGAAAGGAACGCCCACGTAAAGACTGTACCCGGAAAGCCAGTCCGTGCCGGAGAGCAGCGCCCGCTCCCGGTTGGCGGTGGCAACGGCCAGAGCCGTCTTTTCCCGGCTTACATAGTAAGTATCCCGCAGATAAGCCGCGATCTCCCCGTTGGTCCTTCCCTCTTCCAGAAGACGCAGGGGAATCTTGACCGGCCGGATCCCTGTCAGATCCCCCCAGGGGAGTTTCTGCCCGGTATATTCGGAAAGACACCGGTAAACCAGACGCTTCAGATGATTTTTATACTCTGTGCGGTTCTCTGTCTCCGGGAATTCCGTCCGCTGCTCCAGCACAGTTTCGCCGGCCTCCTCCAGGGTATATCGGATGGCCGACGGTTCATAGTACACTCTGTGCCGCTGATCCCAGGCTCCCTCCGGCGCTTCCTCCCCTTCCGCCCACACAGCAATCTGACACCCGGGATAAAAAGCGCGGATCAGGGAGTACACATCATACTCATAGTCTCTTATATTAAACCAAAGCCGGATATTAAGCAAGGGGATTAAACCTCTTTTCCATATCAATGCTGGTGGAACACTGATGTCCCGGATACACTGCCGTGTCCTCCGGCAGTTCCGTCAGCAGACGCCGCACGCTTTTCTGCATGTCCCCGGCGCTGGAAGTGGGAAAATCTGTCCGCCCGTAGGATTCACAGAACAGGGTATCTCCGCTCAGGAGGATCTTCTGCTCCGGGAAATAATAGCAGGCGCTTCCCTGGGTGTGTCCCGGGGTATGCATGACACGGATCTCAAAGCCTGCCAACCGCAGCACATCCCCCTCCTTCACCAGACAGTCCGCCTTCATGGTATAGGGGCGGCTCCAGAAACCGGAAAGATTCAGAGCGGCGTCCTCCAGCACCGGCTCATCCAGCTCATGGACGTAGACCTGAATCCCGTATTTTTGCCTCACCGCGTCCGCCGCCAGCATATGGTCGTAGTGTCCGTGGGTCAGCAGCACCGCCGTCGGCTTTCCTCCCATGGCGCTGACCTTTCTCTCAATGGCCTCCGCCTCATCGGCGGGATCTGCCAGCAGCATTTCCTTTGTCTCCGGGTTCATAAGGAAATAAGTGTTGGTGGCCACCATTCCCAGAACCAGATTCTGCACAATTATCTCTGCCATACTGTCATCCTCTCGATCTCTCTATATCCAGCACGCTTTCCACCTGCCGTATCTTCTCAATCAGAGCGTTCAGCTCCGATTTGCTGTTGACATCGAAGGCCATATCGATGGTAGCCGTACCCTGTTTGCTGGTCCGGACATTCATGGCCGTCACGTCAATTTTGCGTTCCGTAAAAATTTTTGAAATATCCACCAGCAGCCCGGTCCGGTTGTTGGCGTAAATATTGATCTCCACCGTATACAGCTGATGATCGGCTTCTCCCGCCTCCCATTCGGCTTCAATCAATCTCTGCCGCTCTGATTCCGGCAAATTCATAATGTTGACACAGTCGGTCCGGTGGATGGTAATGCCCCGGCCCCGGGTGACAAACCCCACGATCTCGTCCCCGGGAATGGGGCTGCAGCATTTGGAGAAGCGCACCGCCACATCGTGGATGCCGTGGACGGTAATCCCTCCCTTGGACTTGTTTACCGGGATCTCCGCTTTCGTCTCTTTTGCCGCCTCCAGCACCTCTTTGTCAGTAATCTCCCGCTTATGCTCCTTGTCATAAGCCTCCATCAGTTTGTTGAGAACCTGGCCCTCCTTCAGCCCGCCGTGGCCGATGGCGGCCAGCACGGAATCCCAGTCCCGGAACCCGTACTTATTCCGGACGGAATCCATGTAATGGGGCTTCAGAAACAGCCCCAGATTTTTCCCCTTCAGCTTGGCGTAGCTGTTCAGCATCTCCTTTCCCTTGATGATGTTGTCTTCCTTCAGCTCCTGGCGGAACCACTGATTGATCCGGTTTTTGGCCTGGGTGCTCTTTACCACCTTCAGCCAGTCCCGGCTGGGTCCTTTGGAGTTCTGGGAGGTGATGATCTCCACCCGGTCTCCGTTGTGCAGCTCCGTCTCAATGGGCACCAGCTTTCCGTTGACCCGGGCTCCCACCATGCGGTTGCCCACCGCCGAATGGACGGAATAGGCGAAATCAATGGTGCAGGATCCGCTGGGCAGGGTTTTTACGTCTCCCGCCGGGGAGAAGCAGTACACATTGTCGGCAAACAGATCCAGGTCGCTTTTCAGCAGATTCATAAACTCCCGGTTGTCGGACATGTCCTGCTGCCATTCCAGGATCTGGCGCAGCCAGCTGAGCTTCGCCTCCTCCTGCTCCGGCCCCGACTTCTTGCCGTCGGAGGCCTCCTTATATTTCCAGTGGGCGGCAATTCCGTATTCTGCCGTCCGGTGCATCTCAAAGGTCCGGATCTGGATCTCAAAAGGCTGGCCGCTTGGCCCCATCAGGGTGGTGTGCAGGGACTGATACATGTTGGGCTTGGGCATGGCGATGTAGTCCTTAAACCGGCCGGGAATGGGGGTGTACATCTCATGGATCACTCCCAGAGCCGCATAGCAGTCCTTCACCGTCTCCACAATAATCCGCACCGCGAAGAGATCATAGATCTGATCCAGGGTCTTATCCTGGTTCACCATCTTCTTATAAATGCTGAAGAAATGTTTCGCCCGGCCGCTGATCTGGGCCTCAATGCCCGCCGCGCTGATATGGGCCTTCACTTCTTTCACGATCCGCTCTACAAATTCCTGGCGCTCTCCCTTTTTCTGGTTGATCTGCCGCACCAGGTCATAATAGACTTCCGGTTTCAGATACTTCAGGGACAGGTCATCCAGCTCCACCTTTACTTTAGAGATACCCAGCCTCTGGGCGATGGGAGCGTAGATGTCCATGGTCTCTCTGGCCTTTTCCTTCTGCTTGGCCGGGCTCATATACTGCAGAGTCCGCATATTGTGAAGACGGTCGGCCAGCTTCACCAGAATTACCCGGATATCCTTGGCCATGGCCAGGAACATTTTCCGCAGGTTTTCCGCCTGTTCCTCCACCTTGTCCGCGGAATAGTTCAGCTGTCCCAGTTTGGTGACCCCGTCCACAATCAGGGCTACCTCGCTGCCGAACTCCCGCTCCAGCTCCTCCTCTGTCATCACCGTGTCCTCCACCACATCGTGGAGCAGACCCGCGGCGATACTCTCCTTATCCAGCTCCAGATCCGCCAGGATAATGCCCACACAGAGGGGATGGATAATATAGGGCTCCCCGGATTTCCGCGCCTGCCCTTTATGGGCATCGTAAGCTACCCGGTAAGCCTTCTCGATCAGCGTTATATCGGCTGAGGGATGATATTTGTGGACACTGGAAATCAGTTCCTGATACAGCTGCTCCGGACTGGTAAAATCTTTCATGGTTTTCACGCTGGCGTCCACAGCCGCGATCTCTTCTTTTAATTTTTCCTGCTTGTCGTTCTGCGGTTTTCCTTCCATTTCCCTCAGCTCCTTTCCTGCGGACAGCCGTCCTTATTTTCCCTCGTAGCGAATGACCGAGGCCACGTCATATTTTTTCAGTTTCTCACGTCCCTTCAGTCCTGCCAGTTCCATGACAAAAATGATCTTTGCCACTTCGCCGCCCAGGGACTCCACCAGCCTGGCCGCAGCCTCCATGGTGCCTCCGGTAGCGATGAGATCATCCACCAGCACCGCCCTCTGCCCGGGCTGAATGGCGTCCCTGTGCATCTCAATGGAAGCGCTGCCGTACTCCAGCTCGTAGCTCATCTCCACGGTTTCTCTGGGAAGCTTTCCCTTTTTGCGCACCGGCACAAAGGGCTTATGTAAATTGTATGCAAGCGGCATGCCGAAAATAAATCCCCGGGACTCTGTTCCCACCACCACGTCAAAGTCCACATCTTTGAGCAGAGCCTGAAGGGAATCAATGGCCAGCTTCAGACCGTCCGCGTCCTGAAGGATGCTGGTCACATCCCGGAAGATCACTCCAGGCTCCGGAAAATCCGGAATACTCATCACATACTCTTCTAATTTTTTCATGTCCTTTAAATCTCCTTTTTCGACATCGTAATTTAAAGTATAACATCCTTTTTTCCCAGATTCAAGACTCGCCCGCAGGTATTACTGATAAGTCACTACTGTGGCCTGCAGAGTCTCTCTTCCCATATAATGGTCGATATTGGGGTAATACGCTACGGACATTTCCGGATGCTCCCCGGCGAACTGTACAAATTCGTCTCCTTTGCCGAAATAAACACCGTCCATCAGATAGCCCTCCGGATCCATAAGCTGCATTTTTACCACATTCCTATTTTTGCCAAAAATCCTGGGATTCAACACTTTTATATGCTTCTGGGCAAAAAGCGGACGGCTGTTGCCCTTTCCGAAGGGCTTCAGCAGTTCCATCTGGTCCAGCAGCTCCCGGCGCACATAGGAAATGGGCATAGGCACATCAATGGTGACCTTAGGTGTCAGATCCTGCTCTGTCAGGGTGCAGAGGGTGTTCAGCTTCCGGCGGAAGGGCTCCAGAGATTCTTCCCGCAGAGAGATTCCCGCCGCCATGGGATGCCCGCCGAATTTAGTCAGATACTCCCTGCAGCGGCAGAGCTCTTCATACATGGAGTAGGCTTCAATGGAACGGCCGGAGCCTTTTAATCCCTCCTCCGTCCGGGTCACCACAAAGGCCGGCCGGTGGAAATGCTCCTTCAGGCGGCCGGCAATGATCCCCGCCAGACTCTCGTGGCAGTCCGGCAGAAACACCACCAGCACCCGGTCGCGGATCTGTTCCGAATGCTCTACCATTTCAATGGCCTCCTGCTCTCCCTGCAGAGTCATGGCTTTCCGGCTCTCGTTCAGATCTTTCAGATCCCCCGCCAGCCGGGCGGCCTCCTCCCTGCTGTCCGTCAGCAGCAGCTTCAATGCTCTGGCCGCGGTATCCAGCCTGCCGCTGGCATTGAGGCAGGGGCCCAGCACAAAACCGATGTGGTACACATCGATCTGATCCAGGGAAAGATTGTTCCGGGCAGCCAGCTCCTGCAGGCCGAAATTGGGCGTATGGCGCAGTCTTTTCAGTCCCTCCTTTACCAGAATCCGGTTTTCCCCCTGCAGATCCATCACATCCCCCACTGTGGCAATGGCGACAAATTCCAGGAAACTCCAGGCCTCCTCCTGTATCCCCTGCTCCCGGTACAGATAGCGGATAAACTGAAAGGCCACCCCGGCTCCGCAAAGTCCCTTAAAGGGATAGGGGCAGCCCGGCTGCCTGGGATTAATCACCGCGTCGGCCGGAGGCAGGATATACCGCCGTTCCCCCTTCTCATTTTCCTCATAGGGGATTTCATGATGATCGGTGACAATCACGATCATGCCCCGCTCTTTCGCCTCCGCGATCTGCCGGGCGGCCGCGATGCCGTTGTCACAGGTGACGATCATATCCACCCCCTCCTCATAAGCCTGGCGCACCAGATGCTCATTGAGGCCGTACCCGTCCGTCAGCCGGTCCGGAATGCGGACGTCCGCCCTGGCGCCTAATCGGTCCAGTCCTCTTTTTAATATGTAGGAAGACATAACCCCGTCAATATCGTAATCACCGATTACCCGGATAGCTTTTCCCTGCCGGATGTTCTCCAGAAGCAGCCCGGCCCCTTCTTTCATCCCCTTCATGAGACCGGGATCCGTCAGATCCTTCAGGCCGCCGTACAGATACTTCCGCACCGCCTCATCCCCCACCACATCCCGGTTCCGGATCAGCCGGGCGATCACCGGGTCAATGGAAAACTTCCTGCCTATCTCGTTAAAATCGGCCCTCTTGGCCGCAACTACCCATCGTTCCATATTTGTCACTCCTGCCGCGGACAGCGAACAGGGAGGCTGCCCCCAAAGGCTGTCTCCCTGCTGCTGTTCTCAATATTTTCTTCTATGTTTCTTTCTCTTGGTGCTCTGCAGCGGTTTTTTTGCCCCCTGCTGCCCGGATTTTTCTGTTTTGGTTCCGGTTTTCCGCGCTGTCTGCTTTTCCCCGCTCCTGCCGCTGTCCTCCGGAACTTTCTTTTCGGCATCTTCCGTGTTCTTTTCCGGCAGAGACTGCTCCGGAAGCGCGTCGATTACCCGGTTTTGTCCCAGCCTGGTCTTCATGACATACCAGAGGGCGCCGGTAAGGCATACCGATGTGTAGGCGCCGCAGACGATTCCCACGATAATGGGCAGGGCAAACTCCCGCACCGCCGGCACTCCCATAAGGAACAGGACAAAAATAGTAATAAACGTAGTCAGAGACGAATAAAGCGTCCTGGTCAGCGTCTGGGTAATGGAAGCGTTCACTACCGTCCGCAGGCTCTCTCCCTGCATGGCAGGCAGATTCTCCCGGATCCGGTCAAAAATCACGATGGTGGAGTTAATGGAATAACCCAGAATCGTCAGCATCACCGCGATAAAAGTATTGCCCACGGAGAAACGGAACCAGGCGTAAAAACTCAGAACCACGATTACATCGTGGAGCAGAGCCAGAATGGCGCTGGTGGCAAAACGGAGATCCCGGAAACGGATCCAGATATAGATCAGCATCAGGATCACGGCGATCACCACCGCCAGAACGGCGTTCTGGCGCATTTCGCTGCTCATGGTAGCGGAAATATTTTCCGCGGTAACGGAGGCTGTGTCAACCTGGCTGAAATGTTCTTTCAGGGTATCAGTCAGGGTCTGGCGCTCCTGCAGATCCAGCTCCCGTGTCTTGATAATAACCTGATTGCTTCCGCTGACCTTCTGGAACTGAATATTGTTGTCGCCGGTGACTTCCGCCACCACCGGCTGCACTTCATGGTCCAGATCTGTAAGGCTCATATCCTCCCCGAAATCCACGGTGGAGGCGGTGCCTCCGATGAAATCCAGGCTGAAGTTCAGAGCCTTGCCGCTGTTGGCCTGATACACCGCCAGCCCTGCCGGGGCGGAAAGTACCAGGATAGCGGACAGAATAAACACCAGACGTCGTTTTCCCACAAAGTTAAAGGGCTTTCTGGGCTTGATGGTGCCGTACAGTTTTTCACTTTTGGCGCCCACTCCGTAGAAAGCGTAGCTGAGCCATCTGGACACCACCAGGGCGGAAAACATGGACAGGATCACGCCGATGGCCAGGGTCACGGCAAATCCCCGGATGCTTCCGTTGCCCAGAGCGTACAGCACCGCCGCCGCGATGAGGGTGGTGATATTTCCGTCAAAGATAGCGGAAAAGGCTTTATGGAAGCCTGCCTGGATGGCGCCGTGGATGCCTCTTCCCGCCGTGAGTTCCTCCCGCATTCTGGCATAGATGATGACATTGGCGTCTACCGCCATGCCTATGGTCAGCACCACGCCGGCAATGCCGGGCAGAGTCAGGGTGATATCAAAGGCGTTCAGGAAGATCAGATCCAGGAAAGCAAAGATCACCAGGGCCCAGGCTGCCGCCAGACCGGAGATCCGATAGACCAGAATCATAAACACGCCTACAATCAGAAGGCCGATGGTGCCGGCGATGACGCTGGTTTCCAGGGCCTCCTGTCCCAGCTGGGCGCCCACCACGTTGGAGTACACCTCCTCCAGCTCCAGGGACAGAGCGCCGATCCGGATAGTGGACGCCAGACTTTTGGCCTCCTCCAGGCTGGTCATTCCCTCGATGACTGCCTGTCCATTGGTAATCACACTGTTTACCTGGGGACTGCTTACGGTGGTCCCGTCATACACAATCGAAATCACTTTATTGATATTTTCTCTGGTGGCTTCCGCGAACTTGGAGGTTCCCTCTGAAGTCATATTCAGTTCCACAACGTACTGCCTCTGTCCGGTAGTCTGATCCACCCGGGCCACGCCTTCCGCGCCGGCAATGTCCGTGCCGTCCAGCACCACGTTTCCGTTTTCATCCACAAACTGCAGAGATCCCGGTTTTCCCAGTTCCTCCAGGATCGCGTTGGCGTCCGTAGCTCCCGGAATCTCAATGCTGATCCGGTTCAGTCCCTGCTGATAGACCAGAGCCTCATTGCTGTACTGCTGCACACGCTGTTCCAGTTTGTTGACGGTATCGTCCATATCTTCCTGGGAGGGATTTGTCTCCACAGCCTGATAGGTAATGCTGACGCCCCCGGAAAGATCCAGTCCGGTACGGATATTACCCATGCTTCCGGTACCCGTAGGGCCCCAGCCTCTGATCACCGTAAAGCCCAGCAGCACCGTCAGAGCCAGACTCAGGATCAGCACGATTATACTTTGTTTTTTCTTCATTTTTTCAGCCTTCTTTTCTTTATTCTGCCTGTTCCGCCAGCGCCGCCTTAATCATCAGGGCGCACTCAATCCGTTTTCTCTGCATAACGCAGCCGATTTCATAGACGTCGTTGATTTTTCCAGTAAAATTATAGGAATTAGCCGCGCAGCCTCCGCTGCAGTAAAAACGGGCGAAACATTGGGAACATTCTTTCTTTGCGTACACGTTGCATTTTTTAAATTCCCGGCAGATATCTTCCCGCAGGATTCCCTGATCCACGTTCCCCAGAAGAAATTTTTCTTCCCCCACAAACTGGTGACAGGGATACAGATCCCCCCATGGGGTCACCGCCAGATACTCCGTTCCGGAACCGCAGCCGGAAAGCCGCTTATATACACAGGGTCCTCCGGTCAGATCAATCATAAAATGGAAAAAGTTAAAGCCTTTCCCTTCTTTTTCCCGTCGGATCATCTCTTTCGCCAGTATATCGTACTGTTCCAGGATCACCGGCAGATCCGCCGGGCGGATGGCGTAATCCTCGGAGGGAGGCGCCACCACCGGCTCCACGGAAATCTGCTGAAAGCCCAGATCCGCCAGATGCAGGACATCCCGGGCAAAATCCAGATTATAGTGGGTAAAAGTGCCTCTCACATAATAATTCTGCTGATGGCGGCTCTCGGCAAATTTCTGAAATTTGGGCACAATGAGATCGTAGCTGCCCGCCCCCTTCCGGAAGGGACGCATCCGGTCATGGACTTCCTTCCGTCCGTCAATGCTCAGCACTACATTTCCCATTTCCCGGTTGCAGAATTCCATGACTTCCTCGTTGAGCAGCACCCCGTTGGTAGTGAGAGTAAAGCGGAACCGTTTGTCGTGAACTTTTTCCTGTTCCCGGCCGTAGGCCACCAGCTGTTTCACTACCTCCCAGTTCATAAGAGGTTCTCCGCCGAAGAAGTCCACTTCCAGATTTCTTCTGCTTCCGGAATTTGCAATGAGAAAATCCAGGGCCTTTTTCCCCACCTCAAAGGACATCAGCGCCCTTCTCCCGTGGTACTCCCCTTCTTCCGCAAAACAGTACCGGCAGGCCAGATTGCAGTCATGGGCAATGTGCAGGCACAGAGCTTTTACCACCGTAGGCCGGTCCTGAAAATGCTCGATGGCTCCCCGGTATACATCCTCTGTAAAAAGCATGCCCTCCTGGCGAAGCTCCTCGCACTCGCCGCAGACCTCCGCCACATCATCGGCGGAATACTGTCCGGACAGTTCCTCCTGGATCTGAGCCACGGTCTTTCCCTCATCCAGAAGGCCCAGCACCTCATAGCACAGTTCATCCACCACATGGACAGAACCGCTGTTCACATCCAGCACCAGGTTGTAACCATTATTTTTGTATCTGTAAATCACGAAGCTATTCCTTTCTGCTACTGCTGACACCGCGGGTTTCTGACGACATTAGAAGGTGCCCCCAGCCGGAACCCCGGCATGGGAACACCTTCCTGTAACTGCTGTCCGCGCCGCGGCGCATATGACAGTTTTCTCTTATTTTGTATTTTCGCAGCTCTGATTTCCTACGGTGCAGGAAGTCTTGCAGGCTGACTGGCAGGAAGTCTGGCACTCGCCGCATCCGCCTTTTTTCACGGTATTCTGTAAATTTCTGGTATTCAGCGTCTTGATATGTTTCATCATCCGTTCCTCCTTCATGTTCTGATATGTACCGTCAGAAGCCGGCGCTCCCGCCCGATACCGGCAGATTCGGGATTTTCCCGCTGCCGTGATCATTATATCATAGGCCTTTTCGTTTTGCAAGAAAGTCTGCGCAATTACGCCAGCATCCCTCCGGCCATCCCTCCGGCGCAGCACAGCAGAAAGGTAGAAAAAATTCTCCCAGCTCCCCCGAAGCTTCCGGATCCCGCCGCGGCGGACAGAATCATCAGCAGTACAAAATAGACAGCGCCCAGGATTACTCCCCACAGAAATTTGTTTTTCCCCACGCCTTTTCCCAGCAGGAATCCGCCCAGAAAACAGGAGAGCAGATAGATCACCATGACGCCCGCTGCCACCGTTCCCTCTGAAACATTCAGTTGCAGGATCACCAGAGCCAGCAGCATCAATAGGCCCGCGGTCACTGCGTAGGCCGCCAGCAGTCCCTTTACCAGGGACAGAATCCTGCGCCTGTTCCATCTTATTTTTTCCATAAACAAACCCTCCCATATAGTATATATGGAAGGGCTGTTCTTTTTATCACTGGATTCTGCAGTCTTCCCGGAATTTTTCCAGTTCCTGACGGTAGCCTGCCCGGCAGGCGTTTCTTTTGTTTTCCAGACGGAGCCGCATGAGAATGCCTCCTCCCAGAACACCCACCGCCATACTCAGGGTATAGGGCAGCAGCTGACTGAAATCTCCGGTATTCACCGGGCGCTCTGCCGCCGGAGTCACACTGTTGTTTCCGGATCCTGCCGATCCGATCAGCTCATTCTCGGAGCCGCCTGCATTGCCGGGCTTCAAAGCGGAAATACCGCCGCCCACCAGGTCGAAGCCCGGCAGGGTTCTTGCCTGAATTCCAGCAGTGCCGGAAAGGGTTCCGCTCTTCTGGGCGGATGCCTGGGCTTCCGCCGATGCCGTGCGGCTGTCATGGTTTTCCGGTTCCGGCGTCTGCTCCGGTTCCGCCGGCTGCGGCGTCTCCTCCGGCTTGGCCTCTTCCTCCTGGGCGTCCGGATCCTCGCCCTGTTCCGGCTCTGTTTTCTCCTCCTTCGCCGGAGACTTGGAAGGCTGGGCCTTCTCAGCTTCCGCAAGCTCAGTCATCAGAAGAATCTCCGGTTTCTGTTCCTTCTCCTCCGGGGCCGGCTCTTCTTCCGGCTCTTTCTCTTCTTCTGCCGCAGCTGCCTGCTCCTCTTCCGGTTTCTTCTGCTCTTCCTCCGAAGTCTTGTCCTGTTCCGGCTCTTTTTCCTCGTCTGCCGGACCTGGTTCCTTTTCGGGCTTCTCTTCTTTCTCTTCTTCCCCTTCTCCCGACGGGGTCGGCTCCGGCTCTGTCTCTTCTGCCGCAGGTGTCTCTTCCTTTTCCGGTTCCCGCTCCTCTTCTGCCGCGGGTTCCTCTTCCCCTTCCTGTTCCTCTTCCCCGGGAACTGTCTCTTCCGCAGGTTCCTCTTCCTCCGGTTTTTCCGGGGCAGGGGCAGGAGACGGGGTAACCGCCGGCTGATCCTTCTGGCTTTCCTCTTCCGGTTCTTCCTGGGAATCCGGTGCCGGGGTTTCCGACGGCTCAGCCTCCTTTGGATTCTCCTGTTCCAGGAACTCCTGGTACTCTTCCGCGGTGAGAATCCGCAGTCCCTCTTCTTCCAGAAGTTTTTCCTCGCTTTCTGTCAGCTCTGTCTCCTGGCAGAGCACCACCAGCCTAATCTCCTTTTCCGGCTGCTCCAGGCTGTCCGAACCGGCTGCCGGCTGTTCCGGCTTCTGCTCTTCGCCGGACTCCTCCTCCAGCTTCTCGAAATATTCCCGAACAGCCTTCACCGATTTTAAAGGCTGTTTATCTGTGCTTCCCTCATTGGAATCCTGCCCGTTTGCCTTATCCAGGTAGACAACCAGTCTGTCCCGTTCTTCCTTTTCCGCGGCCTCATCCCCGGCAAACACCGGAAGAATCCCCGTGCAGGTCAGCGCGCCGGCCAGGCATACGCTTAACACTTTCGCAACATTTTTCTTCTGTCTTTTCATACTTACCCCTCGCAGATCTTCTGTAAACAGTTGTAACGGCTCCCCTTTTTTCGCCGAATGTACAATTATTTTAGTCCGGCATTTATTATATCACAGTTTTTCCCATTAAAAAAGCCCTAAACCTGGGCTTTTTCCATTTTCCTCCCTTGTACAGGAACTTGTGGTCTTTTTTCTTTTGCTATACAGGATATAGTTTCCCTCTTGGGAACTTCTTAATTTTTTTGTAACTTTTTCATAATCTTTTTATTTCCCCCTGTTCCCTCAGCAGGATCTGAGCCGGAACTGCTTCCGGTATTCTCTGGGCGTCATGCCAAAACTTCTCTTAAACACTCTGTTGAAATAGGAAAGATTATTAAAGCCGGCATTCAGAGCAATCTCCGTCACACTTTCTCCGCTTTCCGCCAGTTCTCCCGCGGCGATCTCCAGCCGGTACTGATTCAGGTACTCCACACAGGTCATATTCATGTACTGTTTGAAAAAGCGCATAAAATAATATTCGCTGAAATGGCAGAGTTCCGCCAGTTCTCCCACCGTCACCGGCTGCTGATAATGTTCCCGAATATACTGAAGCACTGTTTTCAGCTTTTCCACCACCTGCCGGTTTTCCGGGCTTTTTCTCTCAAAAGGAACCAGCCGGTACAGAAGCGCCATTTCCTGAAGCAGCAGGGCTTTTACTTCTAATTCATACCCGAAAGCTTTCGCGAGAAAGCTCTGTTTCAGACGGTCAAAGACGGTTTTCAGCGGCTCCGCTGTTTCCCCCCGGATCACAGCCGGAAACCTGATTTCTCCCCGTTCCGCCGGCAGAAGATACCTGGTGCGGCATACGTCTCCCCGAACTCCCAGCATTTCCGGATGAAACACAAAACTGTCTGTCTCCAGAAACCGGGTCTTTCCCTCGGGAATCCCGTGCAGCACGCCGGAGGCCAGAAAAAGAAAATCCCCTTCCCGAACCGGAACCGGCTCCAGATCAATAAGATAAGTACATTCTCCTCCCCGGACATAGGTGATCTCAAACTCCTCATGCCAGTGGACAGGCAGGCCGGCCAGACCGGCCGGATATACGCAGTCATAGTACTCCACCGGGAATACGGCGGATCCGTGCCGGTTTTTTTCCAGATACTGTTCCTTTTCCCTCATGCTATCTCCTCCGTCACAGCAGGATTGTGTTAAAAGCAGTAAGAAATATGCAAGATTCACAGGATCTCTGCCGCTATAATAGTAGCATAGAAAGGAACGAAACGAAAGGAGAAAATCATGATCCGCAAATTTACATTTGGAAATCCATTTCCCACTGAGGCCGTTGTTGTATCCTGTCCCGCAGAGCCGGGAGAACTCCCTTATTTTTCCAGAGAAGGCGGAAGCATCTCCTGCAAAATGGCCTCCGGCGCCCCTGTTTACGGGCTGGGGGAACAGGTCAGAGGCATCAATAAAAGAGGCTGGACCTACACCAGCAACTGCACCGATGAGCCCAATCATCTGGAATCCTGCCATTCTCTCTACGGAGCCCACAATTTTCTGCTGGTGGGCGGGGAAAAACCCTTCGGAATTTTTATAGACTATCCCGGAACGCTTACCTTTGACATCGGGTACACCCGCCAGGATACTCTGACCATCACCCCCGAGGACTGGAATCTTGATCTCTATCTGATCGAGGCGGAAGACGGAACATATCTCTCCATTGTCCGGCAATTCCGCAAGATCATCGGCAGAAGCTACATCGCCCCCAAATGGGCCTTCGGCTACGGCCAGAGCCGCTGGGGCTATAAAACCCAGGAGGATATCCGCCAGGTAGCGGAGGGCCACCGGAAAAACGGCATTCCCCTGGACGCCATCTACATGGATATTGACTATATGGAGCGCTACAAAGATTTTACCGTTTCAAAAGAGCGCTTCCCGGATCTTCCGGGACTGGCGGCGGATATGAAACAGGAGGGAATCCACCTGGTTCCCATCATCGACGCCGGCGTCAAAGTGGAGGATGGCTATTCCGTCTACGAGGAAGGTATGGAAAAGGGATATTTCTGCAAAGAGGCGGACGGCACTGTGTTTACAGGCGCCGTATGGCCCGGGAAAGCCCACTTTCCGGACATGCTGAATCCCGCTGCCCGCAGATGGTTCGGCATGAAATATAAGGTGCTTCTGGATATGGGCATCGACGGTTTCTGGAACGACATGAATGAACCCGCCATTTTTTACTCCGAAAAGCGGCTGAATCAGGTGCTGGACCAGGCAGCGGAATTCAAAGGGAAAAATCTGGATCTGGAAAAGACCAATCAGCTGCTGGGGCTGTTCAGCAGCCTGGCCAACAACCCGGAGGACTACCGCAGCTTTTACCATGAGCCCGGGAACACCGGGGAAAGGATCCGCCATGACAAAGTACACAATCTGTACGGATACAATATGACCCGGGCTGCCGGGGAAGCCTTTGAGGAACTGGAACCCGACAAACGGATCCTCATGTTCTCCCGCTCCTCTTATGTGGGCATGCACCGGTACGGAGGCATCTGGCAGGGAGACAATCTTTCCTGGTGGTCCCATCTTCTGATGAACGTAAAAATGATGCCTTCTCTGAACATGTGCGGTTTCCTCTACACCGGAGCGGATCTGGGCGGTTTCGGCGCCGACACCACCGAAGATCTGCTGCTGCGCTGGCTTCAGTTCGGCATTTTCACTCCCCTGATGCGGAACCACTCCGCCATGGGTACCAGAGAACAGGAAGCTTACCGCTTCTCCAACATGGAATCTCTGAAACGGATCATCCAGCTGCGCTACTGTCTCCTGCCCTATCTCTACAGTGAGTATATGAAAGCAGCCCTGGAAGATACTATGATGTTCCGTCCCCTCTCCTTCGACTACCAGGGAGATCCGGAAGCCCTGCAGACGGAAGATCAGGTGCTTCTGGGAGACGGCCTGATGCTGGCTCCCGTATATCAGCAGAACGCTCTGGGACGCTATGTCTACCTTCCGGAAGACATGCTGCTGATCACGGCATCCGGTCCTGACGATTTCCGGTTCCGGGAGCTGAAAGCCGGACACCATTACGTAGAAGCTGCCCCGGAAGAAGTAATCTTTTTTCTCCGCAAAGGCCACATCCTTCCCCTGGCCCAGACGGCGGAAAATGTGGAACAGCTGGATGAAACCCGCCTGACCGCCGCAGCCTATCTTTCTGAGGAAAGCAGCTATCTCCTCTACGATGACGACGGGATCAGCAAAGACTATGAGAATCCGGACAACTATGAAACCATCACCGTCTCCCCGGACGGAACGGTTCGCTGCAGCGGAAATAAGGGACGGATCCTGAAAGCGAAGGTATTTGTCCCGGCAGAAGACTGATCTCCGGCACATTTTTTGCTTGCCAGATTCCCCTCCGCTCTGCTATAATGGGCGGGAATAAGGGAGTAGTCGGCACATCGGTGTGGGAATATCAACATACTGGAGCAATTTCTGGTATTCTCTTAAATGGCGAGACTTATCTGCATAGCAGATAGTCCCGCCTTTTTTTGCGCGATATACCGGCGGATGCTGTTTTACAAGGAGGATAAAAAGATGGGAATATTAGAACTTCTGGCCGTGGCAGTGGGACTGTCCATGGACGCGTTTGCCGTGTCCATCTGCAAGGGACTTTCTGTAAGTAAAGTGAATGGAAAACACATGCTGACCGTGGGGCTTTATTTCGGGGGCTTCCAGGCCCTGATGCCCTATCTGGGCTACTGTCTGGGATCCAGTTTCAGCGAACTGGTGTCTGAGGTGGATCACTGGATCGCCTTCGGCCTGCTGTCCCTGATCGGAATCAACATGATCCGGGAATCCAGGAGCCCCGCGGAGGAACTGGACGCCTCCTTCTCCTTTAAGGCCATGCTGCCCCTGGCTGTGGCCACCAGCATTGACGCGCTGGCGGTTGGAGTCTCTTTTGCTTTTATGGAAGTAAACATTTATCCTTCCATTGCGGTCATCGGCGTCACCACTCTGGCGCTCTCCGCCATAGGAGTAAAGGCAGGGAACCTGTTCGGCGCCAAAAACAAATCTCTTTCGGAACTTATAGGCGGCATCGTTCTCATTGCCATCGGTCTGAAAATCCTGCTGCAGGATCTGGGGCTTTTCTGAATTTACAGATTTTTCTCCAGCATATAGAAGGAAATCAAAAGCTTCAGACGTTCTCTGGCGTCCTGCAGATTTACTCCTGTCAGTTTCTGAATCCGGTCCAGACGGTAGAACACCGTACTCCGGTGGACATACAGCTCTTTGGATGTCTGAAGCACATTCTGATCCAGACTGAGATAGACTTTTAACGTGTGGTAGAGATCCGTGTGGTTCTCTCCGTCATATTTTTTCAGCAGCTTCAGGCTGTCGGAGCACAGCAGGTTCACCGGAATCTCCCGGCTGGCCCGGTCGATGATATATTCCAGCATATAATCGTTGAAATAATAATACCAGTACATGCTCTCGCTGTTTCTGCCAAAATCCAAAGCAATACAGGCCTGGCGGTACGCCTGGGGAAGTTCCATAAAATCGTCAATCTCTGAACTCACTCCCACCTTCAGCAGGCTGTCCCGCAGCAGCACCGCCATTTTGCTGAGGATTTCAGCAATGCTGCTGCCTGCAAAGGACAGGTTGATTACCACCACGATTCCGTTGTTGTAATAGATGGCCTGTCCCGCAGAGATCTGCGCCTCAATCTGGCCTAAGGTGGCCATGGAGGAGACCGCGCTGAATTCCTTCTGCTCCGCCTCAATGCTGAGGCAACAGTAGTGATCCCTCCGGTTCCAGCAAAGATAGTGGAGATAATTCATGATCCTGCGCTCATCCTTTTCCTTCTGCTCCAGAAAATCCGGGTAGAACCGTTCTGCGTCATTTTCCGGGTGCATCCAGGTGATCCGCCGGTTTTTCAGGCAGGTTTCCACCACTTTCCCCAGGTAGTCCAGCACCATAAAATCTCCCGGCTGAATGGGATGGTAGATCTCATCCACCAGGATTCTGCCCGCATAGCGTCCGTCATTCCAGAGGTTATAGTAGAGAATCCTGTACCCTCTCTGCTCTGCAGGGAACATGACAGCTTTTTTGTCCTTCATTCCTTCCAGATAAACCATATCCACCATGAAATCATTGATTACCTGAGGCGGCACTATTTTCCGTCCGGTTCTGGGATCGGTACTCCACTCCAGCATTTCCGGCACATGTTTGGGATCAGAAATAATAAAGAAATTGGTGTCATGGATGAACATGGGATTCCGAAACACTTTAATGCTGGCCAGAACCATTTCATCCAGCGGGCGGGTGCTGTACAGCGCCCGCTGAAGTCTCCAGTCCCATCTCTTATAGGTTTCAAAGGTATCCTGAACAATCTCAAAAATCTCCAGGGCGCCGCTGCCGTCGATCACCTGAACCATGGGAGAATTTTCCGGCAGAAAATCCATGTTGGTTTCTCCTACGATTACGAAAGCCATCCCTGCGCAGGTTCTGAAAAGTCCGTCCACCTCTCCGCCCGGAACCAGATAGACATAATTTTTCTTCAATTTCATACCCGGATAATACATCCTGGCTTCCTCCAGACAGCAGACATCGTTGGAGCCGTAATACAGGATCTGTCTGGATTTCCGTTCCAGGGCGTCCGCGATCACCCTCATATTCAATTTAAATCTCAGGGGACTTTCTTCAGGGTTTGTCTTCTGTTCTTCCATGTACTCTCCTCTGTAGGCAGCGTTCTTCTGTCAACCGGCTTCAGGGCGCCCGGCGGACGCCCTGATACAGGATTGATTATACACCATATGTTTCTTTATTGTAACGGTCAATCTCATCCGCGATCACTTCATCTGTCCTCGGATAGATGGTTCCCGCCAGACCGTAGGTCATGCAGGGGATGTAGTGTCCTCCGGGCCCATAAGTGCTGCAGGCTCTGCGGACATCCGCCCGGATCTCCTCCTCTGTGGAATCTTTCCGGTCAATCGTAGCGTCAATTCCTCCCATGAGAGTCATTCTGCCGTCCAGCTGTTTCTGCAGCTTCACGATATCGTTCTCCGGGAGAACTCCCTGCCATACATCAATGCCGATGTCCACCATATCCTCTACAATAGGCTCGCAGAAGGAATCCGCATGGTGGATGACGATCACTCCGTGGTCTTTCATGTATCCGTAAATTCTCTTATAATGGTCTTTAAAGAACTCTCTCCAGGTATCCGGCTGCATGAACAGACTCCTCTTGGATCCCCAATCGTCATGAGAAAGGATTACATCCGGTTTCAGATTGTCTACCAGCAGCTTGGCGTACTGAAAGCGGTACTCCGCCACCGCGTCCACCAGCTCATGCATGGCTTCCGGCTCCAGCAGGAAATTCATCAGAGTATCTTCGAATCCCATAAGGAAGTGGCACTGCTCAAACACGCCGGTTCCCATAAATCCCATGACTAATTTCTCAGAGCGGTCTACCGCCGCCGCGCTGGCCAGCGCGTCCTCCCAGCCCTGACTGCAGTTGGCCGCCAGATCCGGAACCTTCACATATTCTTTCCAGCGGGTAATGTCCGGGCAGACCTTGTTCTCATTGGTCACATGGGGCATGGGGCCGGGAGCGTCCTCCGGAAAGAGAATCTCAGTTCCCCATTTGTCAATGGATGTGGTTCCTCTCACACGGTTTCCTCTGGTATATCTCTGCAGAGGATCGTTCATAATGGGTACAAAGGGCTGATACTGATTTACCAGGCGATCCGGTCTTCCATCCTTTTTCAGGGTTTCCAGAAAGTTTTCTTTTGCCGTAAGCATAGATTTATTCCTCCATTTCCATATATTTTTCGCGGCTGTAGCGATACAGTTCTTCCGCCAGGTTCACGGCACGGTCTGTTTTTTCGTCCCTCAGACGGCAGGCGAACCGTCCCGTCATAGCCAGATCGTCCACTTTCCTGTGAATATCCGCCACCGCGTCCTCATCGCTCATATCCGCCGGTATAATATAAAGCGCGCACTGAGCCAGATCCTTTCCGTACTGCTCCATGATGGCCTTTTTGTCATTGGCGCTGTCCTGTCCCTCCCAGGCGTCAAATCCCGCCTCAATGATCAGCGGCATCAGGGTAGAGATACAGCCGCAGGAATGGAGACAGATGTACATGCCCAGATCATGCGCCGCCTTGGTAATCTTGCTGTACTGGGGCAGAAACAGCTCCCGGTAAATATCCGGCGAGAAGAAGGTGCTGATCTGGGTACCCATATCATCGTGGAAGAGAATCATATCCACATTGTATACTTCCCTGGCAATACGGATCAGCTCAATGTGCCATTCTGTCAGCTTGTCGTAGAAAGCGGTGAGTTCCTCCGGTTCCTCCAGCAGCGCGCAGAAAGCGTCCTCAAAGCTGGTGAGATCCGCTGTTCTCTCAAACAGTCCGTTTACAATGACAAAGTAGCTGAAACGATCCTCCGCCATTCTGCCTTTATAGTTGTCCTCATAGTCCTTCTTCCAGTCGATGGCGGACAGATCCGGCCATACCAGCTCTTCTCGCCATTTGGAGATGGCGGAAAGTCTTCTGGTTCCGGGCTTAACCATGGCGGCTTTGGTCTTGGGCTCGTATTCCCACTCAATGCCGAACCAGTCGATGCCGCCGAAATTCCGCGCCCGGGCGTCCGGCATGACCAAAGGCTGAACCGCGTTGTTGTCCAGCGTCTGGTTGGGAACCCAGAGTGGTTTTTTCCCTTCCAGCATACGGATCATGTTTTCCTTTGGCGTGATGGGGTAATTATATTTCGGCACGATACTGTCCGGAGCGCCGTAGATGCCCGGCATATTATATTCGCCGATGATTTTCAGTTCGTCTTCATTAAAAACTGCCATATATTTATCCTTTCTTTTTATAATTGAAAGATCCGGTCTTTTTCCGGGGATGCTTCGGGCCCTGTTTCATCCCCGCTTCTTTAAAGCCCGGTCAGGCGGCCTTGCGGGCAGCGATTTCTGCCTGATATTTCTCGACTTTATCTTTCGTCAGGCGGAAGCCGAACATCAGAAGCACCGCGGCTACCACCAGCGCGATAGCCGGGATCACCATAAAGGCTACGCAGATGCCTTTCTGCAGTCCCTCAGAGGCTGCCGCGGGATCAATCTCCTTGCTGAAATTCGCCATAGCCAGACATCCGGTGATGATGATTCCCCGGGTCATAACACCGATCTTCAGGGGCACGTTCTGCAGTCCGCTGATCCATCCGGTGGCGTTCTTTCCGGTCTTCCATTCGGAGTAGATGATGGTGTCCGCGTAAAGAGCCGGGGTACATGCATATGCGATTCCATATCCGAACTGAGCCACGGACATGAGAATGATGACCAGCCATACATTGGTGTAGGTAAAGTTGGCTACCAAAATAACAATGGCCATGGCGAAGAAGGTGTAAATGGTAGCGTTTCTGGTGGAAAGCTTTTTCGCCATATTCTTTGCCAGATAAGATCCCACAACACAGAAGATATTTGAGATCAGGATGTACGTAGCCAGCAGGCCTTCGTCTTTGGCAACATAAATGAAATAATAGGAGGCAGCTCCCGCAACCACGAAGTTGAACATCCATTTTGCCAGATCCGACAGCAGCAGCATAATCAGAGGCGGGTTCTGTCCCAGAGCCTTCAGAAGATCCATGCCGGAGGTTTTGTCTTTGTCTTTTTTGGCTGTATCCTTCGTAACAGTCTCAACCTTCTCATAGCCGTCAAACATCTTGAAATGGGCGAAATACAAAAACGCCATAACGCAGCCCAGCACAAAGGCCACTGCTCCGTATTTGTTGGTTTCCCCGATAAATCCGGCAAACAGGGCCGCCAGGGGCGTCGCCACATAAGAGAAAATTACCTTGGACAGATTAGCCCACGCTGCTCTGGTGGAAGAAAGCTGCGCCCTCTCCTCCGGAGTTTTGCCCGCCACGGCGATCATGGACACATTGGCCACATAGGGGAAATTCCAGACCACATGGCTGGCCACCGCGGCAATGATAATTACCGCGATCGAAACAGGCCCGCTTCCCACCTTAATAAACTGGAAGGCGTACAGGAACGGGACGATCCATGGAAGCAGAACCAGCCAGGAACGATAGCGTCCCCATTTCTTTGGTTTGATACTGTTGAGGATCGCGCCGTAGATCCAGGAAAGCCCGGCATCAATCGCGCTGGAAATAGTAGTGATCATGGTCACCACAGCCAGGGGGAATCCCGCCAGATTGGTCAGAAAGACATTGAAGAAATAACTCTCCACATTGCTCATGAGAGTAAATCCGCAGTCTCCCACACCGTAAAACAGTTTCAAGGCGCGGCTCAGGCCTTTGCGCTCTTTGGACGCGCCAGATTTGTTGTTCTCCGCACTCATATTAACCTCTCCTTTCTCCCTTTGATTGTACAATCTTTTGTCGATCAATCTAAGAATCAGTATAGAGCAAAGCAAAGTATTGGTAAATCCGCACAAAGTTCATATCATTTCCGGTTCATTTCGACTTTTTGTACAGGAGTCCCTGTAAAACTGCTGAATTTTATTTTCCCGCCTTCCGCGGTTGTATCCCGGTGAAAATTTGTCTATAATGGGGGAAATGATATTTTACGCGAGATAAGGAGATGCCGGCTATGTACGAAAATTTATATGAACCCATTCCCGATACGGAACTCTATCTGAAACGGCTGGGAACCGCTTCCCGGCCTGTTCTGGACAAGTCCTACCTGGATGCTCTGGTTTTCGCCCACCAGTGCAGGATCCCTTTTGAAAACCTGGACGTCTATGAATATCACCGTCCGATTTCTCTGGGAATTACAGATCTCTACAACAAAGTGATTCTGGGAGGCCGGGGCGGCTACTGTTTTGAGCTGAACGCTCTGTTCACCCGTTTTCTTCAGGCTCTGGGCTTTCAAGCCAGTTCCTGCATGTGCCGGATCCTGCGGAACAAAAACTTTCTTCCCCCTATCCTCCACAGGGGCGTCATTGTGGACATAGAGGGGGCTAAATATTTCTGCGACGTAGGCTACGGCGGTCCCACTCCCCCGGCCAGCATTCTGGTGGCAGACGGGGTGGAAGCAAACTTTGGCCGGGAAACCTATTTTGTGGACAAAGCGGATGATTTCTGGTGGACTTTAAGCAGAACCACTTCCGCGGGAGATCGCGAAAAAATCATCCAGTTCTATACCATGCCCCAGGATAATGTAAATTTTATTACTATGAATTTCTACTGTTCCCAGAGTCCTGATTCTGTGTTTACTCAAAAGCTGTTTCTCAATATCCGGACCGAGGACGGGGTCAACAGTGTTCTGGGGGATTTGTTTACCCAGACCAGAAACGGCGTGACCAGAAAACACACCATAGAAAGCAGAGCGGAACTGCAGGATATTATGCAGAACTGCTTCCGCCTGCCTGTGCAGTCATAGCGGCACAGAGAAGGCGCCCCTTCCGGCAGGATACAAAGTATCCTGTCCGGAAGGGGCGCCTTCTGTCATCCGCATTCAGGCCGCGCTCCATCTTTTTCCGCTTTTCCCGCAGGCCGCCTCAAATTCCCGCAGCTTCTGCCGGGCCTCCGGGCTCAGATCCCTGGGCACCTGGATCTGCACAGTTACATACTGATCGCCGCAAACCGCGGGATCTTTCATGGAAACAATGCCCTTGCCTCTCAATCGGATTTTCGTTCCGGACTGAGTCCCCTCCTGGATCCGGCAGATAACGTTTCCTTTCAGGGTCCGCACCATCGCTTCCCCTCCGAACACCGCCGTAGTAAAAGGAATCGTCACTGTGGAATACAGATCCAGTCCTTTCCTGGTAAATCCCGGTTTTTCCTGAATGTGTACCTTCATCATCAGGTCTCCGGCCACTCCGCCTCCCGCGCCGGGCATACCTTTGCCCCGCAGACGGATGCTCTGGCCCTCATCAATGCCTGCCGGAATATGAACCTGCAGAGTCTGGACACTGCCGTCCTCCCGACGGAAATTCAGCAGCTTGTCACAGCCAAAGGCCGCCTCATCGAAGGTGACCGTCACCTCTGTGTTCAGATCCCTTCCTCTGCCGCGGAAGGATCCTCCCGGGCCGCCGCTGTAAAAACGTTCGCCCTGAAAGCCGCTGCCGCCGGCTCCGTGGAACATATCTCCGAACAGATCCCCGAAAATATCATCCATATGGGCGCCGTTTCCGGTAAAATGATACTCTCTGTAGCCGCCGTTTCCATTTCCCTGAAAACCGCTGAAGCCATTGAAGCCCTCAAAGCCGCCGGCTCCCGCTCCGCCTGTACCGTCAAAGGCGCTGTGGCCGAACTGATCGTATAATTTCTTTTTCTCCGGATCACTGAGTACATTGTAAGCTTCCGTGACTTCCTTAAAATTCTGCTCCGCTGTTTTATCTCCGGGATTGGTATCCGGATGGTATTTCTTAGCCAGTTTCCTGTATGCTTTTTTAATTGTTCCCGGGTCCGCGTCTCTGGCAACGCCCAGAACCTCGTAATAATCTCTCTTTGCTGCCATAGCCATCACCTCATATTCTATCTTTCAAACAGAAAAGCCTGCCAGGCAGACTTTTCTTCTTTTCTATTTGTTCTATATTTAATATAACAGCATGGCTATGTTATGTCAAGTATGGATATGAATATTTTTTTATTTTATGATGCCAGGGTCAAAAGGCCTAAACCCACATGAGCTTGCTCATAAGTGGGGTTAAGGCCTTGGGACCCGCCCTAATATGAGCATAAAAGTGGGATGCATATCCCACGATATGCGAATATTGGGTAG
>DVKB01000018.1 GCA_018716305.1 Candidatus Scatomonas merdigallinarum | reverse complement strand
CTTTCGAGGATGTGTTTTACTGTTCAGTTGTCAAGTTCCTGTCCGTTGTTTCCTCTCAGAAGCAACTCTGATAGTCTATCACAGCTTTTTCTGTTTGTCAACAACTTTTTTCATTTCTTTTTTGCTGTCCCGTGCGACAGCTTGTTTATACTATCATAGCTTTTCTTTTTTGTCAACTATGTTTTTACAATATTTTTCAAATTTATGCCGGAAGCTTATCAGCTCCGGCCTTTTTCGATCAGATGGATCGCGTCCCGGACAGTGGACACCGGGATCAGTTCGATTCCTGTAATTTTCGATACGGAACGCATGCAGCCCGCGGGAAGTATCACCCGCTGAAATCCCAGCTTTTTCGCCTCCTGCACTCTCTGCTGCGCCATGCTGACGGAACGGACCTCGCCGCTTAAGCCCACCTCGCCGAAAACCACGGTTTTTTCATCGATCACAATGTCCTTCTGGCTGGAGGCTACCGCCAGCAAAATCCCCAGATCCACTGCCGGCTCCGTCATCTTGATGCCTCCCGCTATGTTCACATAGGCATCGCTGGAGGAAAGATTCATTCTAGCCCTTTTTTCCAGCACTGCCATCAACAGATTGACTCTGTTGAAATCCGTCCCGTTGGCCGTCCGCCTGGGAATACCGAAATTGCTGCGGCACACCAGCGCCTGGATCTCGATCATGATCGGCCGGCTTCCCTCCATGGAGCAGGCCACCACAGAACCGGAGGCTCCCTCCGGCCGTCCCTCCAGCATGAACTCCGAGGGATTCTTCACTTCTTTCAGCCCCTCCTCATGCATTTCAAACACCCCGATCTCATTGGTAGAGCCAAAGCGGTTTTTCACCGCCCGCAGGATCCGGTAAGAGGCATGGCGATCCCCTTCAAAATACAGAACAGTATCTACCATGTGTTCCAAAACCCGTGGACCGGCCACGCTGCCGTCCTTGGTCACATGGCCTACGATAAAAATTGAGACTCCCAGACCCTTGGCCAGCTTCAGGAGTACTCCGGTAGATTCCCGTACCTGGGAGACACTTCCCGGAGAAGAAGAGACTTCTTCATTGTACATGGTCTGAATGGAGTCAATCACTACCGCCTGGGGCTTTTCTTTTTCAATGGTTTCCCGCACTACATCCAGGTTTGTCTCACACATCAGTTTCAGATGTTCCGTAAACTCTCCGATGCGCACCGCCCGCATTTTAATCTGGCGCAGTGATTCCTCCCCGGAGATATATAAAACCTCCCCTCCGGCATCCGACAGACATTTCATTGCCTGCAGAAGAAGCGTTGACTTCCCGATACCCGGATCTCCTCCTACCAGCGTCAAAGAGCCGGGAACAATTCCGCCTCCCAGCACCCGATCCAGTTCTCCGATCCCGGTAAGGACGCGTTTTTCCGCATCCAGGTTGATTTCAGAAAGTTTCACAGGCGCCCTGGAAACACTTCTCGCCGGTCCTTTAGCGGGGCTCTGCTTGGTGGAGACCACTTCCTCCACAAAGGTATTCCACTGCCGGCAGCCGGGGCACTGGCCCATCCATTTTCCCGACTCATAGCCGCAGTTCTGACAGAAATATACGGTTTTTTTATCCTTCGCCATGCTTCGTCTCCCTCTCTGCTTGTGCTTCTGCCAAAGCGGGCTGCCGCATTGCTGCGGCAGCCCTGTCAGTTTTTATATCCCTGTGAAATTTCGCGGAACCTTTTTTCTGTACTCAGGCTTCTACCCGCAGGATCTGTACTTTTACCTGCTCCGCCTTTTCCAGTTCCACACTGAAAGAAAGTTTTCCTCCCAGATTCGTGGTCATATGACCCACGTTCACACCGTCCAGAAGCACCTTGTACTCCGTCTCCTCCTCCATACCGAGGGTAATCTGCGCGTCCTCCGCGCCCTCCACGGAAAATTCCACTCCGCCGTCAAAAAACTTCATATCATGGACGGCTGTCCCCGGAACCGACTCATAGACAAAGGTTTCATTTCTTTCCAGTTTCGTGATATCTTTAAAGGTTTTTACCTTATAGAGATCTCCCTGATATTCAAAATCAGATAATTTTGTCTTGCTGTCCAGCTCGTAATCGCCAAAACTGATGCCTCCGCCTTCTGAGCGGCAAAGCAGTTCTTTTATCACTGACATATAAGTGTCCTCCCGAGAAATGTCTTTTGTTGATAGGTTTTCAGCCCTGATACCATTATATAATACTTTCCGCGGATTTACCAGACAGGACCGAAAAATTTCCTAAAAAGCCGGAGAATTTTCAGACAGTCCTGAAAAGGAGCTTTCCCCGGATCATCCCCGCGGAAACAGTATCTCCCCGGTGAATCTCTCCCTGAAGAATCTTCTCTGCCAGGGGATCTTCCAGCTGTCCCTGAATCGCCCGTTTCAGCGGCCTGGCCCCGTATTTATTGTCGTAGCTGGTTTCAATCAGATGCTCTTTTACTTTATCGCTGACCCGGAGCCGGATATCCATCTGCTCCCGGCAGCGTTTTTCCAGATCCCGCAGAAGGATATTGACAATCTTCTTCATATTCTCTTTGGTCAGGGCATGGAAAACAATGGTCTCATCGATCCGGTTCAGAAATTCCGGTTTAAACATGCGCCGGACTTCCTCCATCACCTGCCCTTTCATATATTCATAATCCTTTTTTTCATCCTCCTGGGAGAGGAATCCCAGCCGCCTGGGCTCAATGATGGACTGGGCGCCCGCATTGGAAGTCATGATAATGCAGGTTTCCTTGAAATCTACTTTTCTGCCCTGGGAATCGGTAATATGCCCGTCGTCCAGAACCTGAAGGAGGATGTTGAACACATCCGGATGAGCCTTTTCGATCTCATCCAGCAGGATAACGCTGTAGGGATTTCTCCTGACTTTTTCGGACAGCTGGCCGCCCTCCTCGTATCCCACGTATCCCGGAGGGGAACCGATCAGTTTGGAAACGCTGTGTTTTTCCATATATTCAGACATGTCCACCCGGATCATAGCCTGTTCATCTCCAAACACCGCCTCCGCCAGAGCTTTGGAAAGTTCCGTCTTTCCCACCCCTGTAGGGCCCAGAAACAGAAAAGATCCCACAGGACGGCCTGGATCCTTCAGGCCCACCCTGCCTCTGCGGATGGCTTTTGCCACTGCCGTCACAGCTTCGTCCTGTCCCACCACTCGTTTGTGAAGGATCTGCTCCAGCCGGGCCAGCCGTTTCGATTCTCCCTCAGCGATTTTCTCCACCGGGATCCTGGTCCATCCGGCCACGATCCGGGAAACACTCTCCGCCGTCACCTGCAGTTTCTTTCCCCTGCAGCGCTTCTCAAATTTTTCTCTGGCTGTCTTTAATTCTTTCTGCAGTTCCTCCTGCCGCTGCTGGCAGGATCTGGCAGTTTCAAAATCTCCGGCTTTGATGGCCTCCTCTTTGCTCTGCATCACCAATTTCAGATTTTTTTCAAACTCCAGGATATGCTCCGGAACTTTATATCCTCCCAGCTGAACCCGGGAGGCCGATTCATCTATAAGATCGATGGCCTTATCCGGAAGGAAGCGGTCATGAATATAGCGGATGCTCATTTTTACCGCCGCGTCCAGAGCTTCATCCGTGATCTCTACTCTGTGATGTTTTTCATAGTAGGGCCGAAGTCCCTTCAGGATCTCCACTGTCTGCTCCGCTGTGGGCTCCTCCACCAGCACCGGCTGAAATCTCCGCTCCAGGGCGGCGTCTTTCTCAATGTATTTCCGATATTCCTCAATGGTGGTAGCGCCGATCAGCTGAATCTCTCCCCGGGAAAGAGAAGGTTTCAGAATGTTGGAAGCATCCAGTGCTCCCTCCGCGCCTCCTGCCCCGATGATGGTGTGGATCTCATCGATAAACAGCAGAATATTGCGGTTTTCCATGACTTCCCGAACCACATGCTTGATCCTCTCTTCAAATTCTCCCCGGTATTTGGATCCGGCTACCATGCCGGAAAGATCCAGAACTACGATCCGCTTGTTGCGTATGGTGTCCGGAACCAGCCCCCAGGCAATCCGCTGGGCCAGCCCCTCCACCACAGCTGTTTTTCCCACGCCCGGCTCTCCCATGAGGCAGGGGTTATTTTTGGTCCTGCGGCTGAGAATCTGAATGATCCGGTCGATCTCCTGTTCCCGGCCCACCACCGGATCCAGTTTCCCCTGTCCGGCCATTTCTGTCAGATCTCTGCTGTAGGCGTCCAGCGTGGGGGTTCCACCCTCAGCGGCTTTTCCTCTCTGGCCCTGAAGCTCCTCCCGGTTCTGGTCTTCACCCATAGCTGCCAGAACCCCTGCGTACAGGCGCTGAATGTTAATGCCCATTGTGTACAGCAGGCGGGTTCCCACGCAGTCCGGCTCCTTCAGCATTCCGATCAGAATATGCTCTGTGCCGATGGTCCGGCTGCCGAAATGATCCGCCTCCTCACGGCTGTTTTTCAGAACCTTTTCCGCTCTGGGGGTATAGCCCGGTTCCGCCGTCAGCACTGCCCCCTCCGGGGTAATCAGCCGGTCAATCAGCGAAACCAGTCTTTCCCTGTCCGCGCCGAATTCCGCCAGGACCATACCGGCAGTTCCCTCCGCTTCCTCCAAAAGCCCCATAAGGAGATGTTCTGTGCCGATGTAGCCGTGATTGTTCTGCCTGGCGCTGTCTGCCGCTGCCTGCAGAACGTTTTTTGCCTGTTTTGTATATAATTCTGCCATATTTATTTACTCCCTGCTGCCGCAGTCAGATCCGAATCCGCTTATTCCCGGTAGGAATCATAGATTTCTTCCACCAACTGCAGAATCTCTTCTTTCTTTATATTTTTACAGAAGGCCTTGGCAAGAAGGACCTGAAGATCCTCCCGAAGCTCTTCCAGGGCGTACAGCCTGTCCGCGTCGATCTGGATCACAGCCCCTCTCCTGCGGTCCATACTTAGGATCCCCTCCTGCTTCAGGACACTGTAGGCCTTATTGACAGTGTGCATATTGATGCCGATCATGCCCGCCAGCTGCCGGACCGAGGGCAGAGCGTCTCCCTCCTGAATCTGGGAGGTGGCGATTCCCAGAATGATCTGGTTGCGGAGCTGGATATAGATTGCCTCATCGCTGTTAAAGTCAATACGGATACTCTCAAATACCATTGTGACACCCTCTTCTTTTGTTATATGCAGAGTGTAACAGATTTCTCTTTTATTTGCAAGGAAAAAGCCGCATTGACGCAATGCAGCTTCTCTCTTACCGCTGCCATGGCTCAGCGGTTTTTATCGTATATGATCTTTAATCCCTTCAGGAGCAGATCATCGTCAATGGTAATTTCACGTTTGCAGAATGGAATGACAAATTTTGCCAGGCCTCCTGTAGCAAGGATCCTGCAGCTTTGTCCCAGTTCCTCCTCAATACGCTCAATGAGACCGTCCAGGGCGGCCGCGTTTCCATAGAGAATGCCGCTCTTCATACTGTCAATGGTATTTCTGCCAATCACTTTTTCCGGCGGTTCCAGACCGATCTGCTGCAGAAGAGAGGTATTGGAAACCAGGGAATCCAGGGAAGTTCTGACTCCCGGAAGAATCATGCCGCCCAGATACTGCCTCTTTTCGTTGATCACGCAGACCGTGGTAGCTGTTCCCATATCAATGATGATCAGCGGCGGCTTATGTTCCGCCAGAGCGGCTACTGAATCCACCAGAAGATCTCCCCCCAGCTGGGCCGGGTTGTCGATGAGTATATTAAGTCCCGTCTTTAAGCCGGGGCCTACGATTTTCACCGGAGCTTTGATGAGCTTTTCCACAGCCATTTTCAGTACTTCCGTCAGCTGAGGCACCACAGAGGAGATAATCCCGCCCTCCAGGTCTTTCCCCTGAATGTGGTAGATCTCCATAATATTTTTTATGCTGACCGCGTACTCCAGTTCCGTTTTTTTTCTGTCTGTGGACATTCTCTCAATAAAGCGAATCTCATCATTATCTATACAGCCGAACACAATGTTGCTGTTTCCCACATCTATTGCCAGTATCATCTGTCTCTCCTTTGATTATCAAAGAGGAGGCCATGGTCATGGCCTCCCGTATAAGATTTACCTGCCGCAGCAGTATTTATATTTCTTTCCGCTTCCGCAGGGGCAGGGATCGTTGCGCCCGATTTTCTTTCCCTTCACCACAGTTCCGGATTTTTTCTGCTCCAGATACAGGGCTTTTTTCTGTTCGGGTGTGAATATATTGTCCCACATAGGAAGATTGTACAGCCAGTCCGCCTTGGCGTCTACCATGTTCTTGTAGAGCAGTTCCTTGTCAAAGGCCAAAGTTACTTCTGTGTTCTCATCCATCTCCTCAATGGGATTGGGAATCTTCAGGCTGTCGTTGATGCCGTCCAGGAATCCCACCATATTCATGACGCTGATGCCGTACTTCTCGGCCAGCTCCTTTACCGTGCCCTTCACCACTTCATCCGGGCTGCTCAGAAGCCGCTCGTAAATTCCCTTCTCCAGCAGAAAATAGTCTGTCCAGAATTTCTGGAGTTTTCTCTTATCCGCCTGCTGATCGTAGGCGATATCTCTCCAATCCTGCAATAAGCTCATTCTTATCTTACCGTCCTTTAAATAAAAATTACAATTTTGACGCAGCCGGCTCTCCCAGACGGCTGACTGCTATAGTATAAACGAAAGCGCCGGAAAATGCAAGACTTAGGCCCTTACGGTTTTTCTTTCCCTTTTTCCGCTTCCTCTTCCGGTTCTTTTGGCAGCACCCGCACCAGAGTTCCCTCGATCCGGTGCTCCTTTACCTGCAGCACCTTGATGTGCAGTCCGTCCGCCTCCAGCTCAAACTGGCTTCCATCCTCTGGGATCACCGCCAGCTTGCCGAAAATATAACCGCTGAAGGTATCATAATCCTCCTCCGGCAATTCCACTCCCAGGGCTTCCGACACATCGTCCAGGGGGGTGGAACCCTGGATCCGCCAGAGCTCATCGGAAATTTTCTGAATATCCTCCGGCCGGTCCTCCTCATCCTCCTCCGTAAGGGTTCCCACCAGCTGCTCGATGAGATCCCGGAGAGTGATGATTCCGTCCATGCCGCCGTACTCATCCAGCACCACGGCGAAATAATTTCCGTTTTTCTTCATATTCGCGAAGAGAACATCCGCCTTAATATATTCCGGCACAAAATAGGGGCGCTTTACTGCCTGCGCCAGAATCTCGTCCTTCGTGCAGCCCCGGAGGCGGAAATAATCTTTGGCGTCCAGAATCCCCAGAATATCATCCGCGTCCTCCCCGCACACCGGGAACAGGGAGTGCCGGCTTTCGTGGATGGTCTTTTCCCACTCCTCCATGCTGTCATCCGCCCAGATCAGGGCTACATCCGGCCGGTGCGTGCAGATCTCATCCGCGGAGATGTCGTCAAACTCAAAGACATTCTGGATCATCTCCTTCTCATCCGTGTCGATGGTTCCCTTCTCGCTTCCGGCATCCACCATCAAACGGATCTCCTCCTCGGTAACCTGTTCGTCCTCCTCATTGGGATCCACGCCCAGGAGGCGCAGCACACCGTTGGTGGAAACTGTCAGCAGCCAGACCAGGGGTGAAAAGATGACAGAAACCACGTAGAGCATCTTGGCCATGCCGAGAGCCAGTTTCTCCGGATTCTTCATGGCAAGACGCTTAGGCACCAGTTCTCCGAATATCAGTGTAATATAAGACAAAATGACCGTGATCAGAACCACCGCCACCGACTGGTGAAGGGTAATTCCCACACTCTTCAGTCCATTCACCAGGTAGGGGGCGAAATTATCCGCTGCGAAAGCGCTGCCCAGAAAGCCGGACAAGGTAATAGCTACCTGAATGGTGGAAAGAAACTTTGTAGGAACACGGGTCAGTTTCTGCAGGGTTTTTCCCCGCTTATCCGTCTCCGCGATCTTTTCCAGCTTGGCGTCATTGACAGAGATCACCGCGATCTCCGCACAGGCAAATACCGCATTGAGAGCGATCAGAACGATCTGCAGCAAAATGGGCAACAATAGGTCACCGTCCAAAATAAATTCCTCCTCTTTGTATCTGTTCCGCCGGGGCGGAAACATCTTATTTACAATAACAGGCTGCACTGTAACGGCAGCCTGCTATCTGGATTATATTATATTTTCCTGTATCAGTCAACTGATTTCCATCTATCGGAAAAAGCTCAGCCTCCTTGTCACTATTTACAGCCCTTTATCTGAAATAGCGCACTCCGGACTCAAAGATCTTCAGATCCTGTTCGCCGTAAATGTTGATGGCCACCCCGTCGTCCCGGCGCTCCGCATGGGCCATCTTTCCGAATACTCTGCCGTCGGGGCTGGTGATGCCTTCAATATTATAATAGGAACCATTGACGTTCCAATACTCGTCTCCATCCACTTCTCCATCCGCGCTGCAGTACTGGGTAGCGATCTGTCCGCTGTCCAGCAGCCGGGTGATCCACTCATTGCTGGCTACAAAGCGTCCCTCTCCATGGGAAGCAGGGCTGGTATATACGCCTCCCGCTTCAGCTCCCGCCAGCCAGGGGGATTTGTTGGACACCACCTTGGTGTAGACCATCTTTGATACATGGCGGCCCACAGTGTTAAAGGTCAGGGTGGGAGAATCCGGCTTCTGCCCCGTAATTTCTCCGTAGGGTACCAATCCCAGCTTGATGAGAGCCTGGAAACCGTTGCAGATGCCCAGGGCCAGTCCGTCCCTCTCGTTCAGAAGTTTCATCACCGCCTCTTTGATCCGCTCATTCTGAAAAGCAGTGGCAAAGAATTTAGCGGAACCATCGGGCTCGTCTCCAGCGGAGAAGCCGCCGGGGAACATAATGATCTGAGCCCGGCCGATAGCCTCTTCAAAGGCCCGAACCGATTCACGGATACCCTCCGCGTTCAGATTGCGGAATACCCGGGTCTCTACCTTTGCCCCGGCCCTCTCAAAGGCCCGGGCGCTGTCGTACTCGCAGTTGGTTCCCGGAAACACCGGAATGAATACCGTGGGCACTCCGATCTTGTGGGAGCAAATATGAATGTTGGAAGTCTTGTAAACGCCGTTCTCCAGCACCGCCGCTTTGTCGGAGGGAGCTCCCATAATGCCTATGGCAGTGGGGCCGTCTCCCTTTGCCTGGGAGCGGGTCTTGAACACGCCTTCCAGAGTTCCCGTCCAGGCATCCAGAGCCTCGTTCTCCGGGATCACCACGCTGCCCCAGGAGAACTCCGGCCGGTCTGTCACTTCACCGACAACCCGGTAGCTACACTGAAGTCTTCCCACATCCTCTCCGGAAACTTCGCAGATCAGATCGCCCAGGAAGGGACTGAACAGGTCTCTGGGATCCACATCGTGCTCCATGCGGACGCCCAGGCCGTTGCCGAAGGCCATTTTGCTGACCGCGGCGGCCATGCCCATGCGGTCCAGGGCGTAGGCGGACTGGATCCGTCCCGCCTGCATGTCCTCATGGAGACGGTCATAGAGATCCATAACTTCTGTATAGACCGGCAGTTCAAAGCGGTCTGTGGGGATATGGATCCACACCAGCTTGTTCCCGGCTTTTTTCAGTTCCGGCGTCACCACATCCTGCACCTTGGCCACATCCACGGCAAAGGATACCAGCGTAGGCGGAACGTCGATGTCATTAAAGGTGCCGGACATACTGTCCTTGCCTCCGATAGAAGGCAGCCCGTAGCCCAGCTGCGCCGCGTAGGCTCCCAGCAGGGCGGCAAAAGGCTGGCTCCAGCGGCCGGGATCCTCGCTCATCCTGCGGAAATACTCCTGGAAGGTAAAACGGATCTTCCGGAAATCTCCGCCGCAGGCCACGATCCTGGCAATGGACTCCGTCACCGCGTAAACCGCTCCGTGGTAGGGACTCCAGCTGGACACATAGGGGTCAAAGCCATAGCTCATCATGGTGACGGTGTTGGTCTTTCCCTTCAGAACCGGCACCTTGGCCACCATGGACTGGGTCTCCGTCAGCTGATATTTCCCGCCGTAGGGCATCAGCACGCTGCCGGCGCCGATGGAGGAGTCGAACATTTCCACCAGGCCTTTCTGGGAGCAGGCGTTCAAGTCTGCCAGGGTATCCAGCCATTTCTGTTTCACATCCGCGATGTCCCCGCCGCGCTCCAGGGCGCTGCCCTCTCTGCCGGGGATCTCCACGAAAACATCGGTTTCCTGATGGGCTCCGTTGGTATTCAGGAAAGCCCGGGACAGGTTGACAATCTCTTTTCCTCTCCAGGAAAGGATCAGACGGGGCTCTTCCGTGACCACAGCCACTTTCACCGCTTCCAGATTTTCTTCTTCCGCGTATTTCAGGAATTCCCCGGCGTCCCTGGGATCCACCACCACGGCCATACGCTCCTGGGATTCGGAGATAGCCAGCTCCGTGCCGTCCAGACCGGCGTATTTCTTCGGTACTTTATCCAGATCAATGCGCAGGCCGTCCGCCAGCTCTCCGATGGCCACGGAGACGCCGCCGGCGCCGAAATCGTTGCACTTTTTGATCAGACGGCTCACCTCCGGGCGCCGGAACATGCGCTGGATCTTTCTCTCTGTGGGAGCGTTTCCCTTCTGCACCTCCGCCCCGCAGGTCTCCAGGGAAGCGGTGGTGTGCACTTTGGAGGAACCGGTGGCCCCGCCGATGCCGTCCCGGCCGGTGCGGCCTCCCAGCAGGATAATCAGATCTCCCGGATCGGAATTTTCCCGGATCACATCCCTTCTGGGAGCGGCTCCCATGACCGCACCGATCTCCATTCTCTTGGCCACATAGTTGGGATGGTACACTTCTTTTACATATCCCGTAGCCAGTCCCACCTGGTTGCCGTAAGAGCTGTAGCCTTTGGCGGCTCCCCGGGTCAGGGTCTTCTGGGGCAGCTTGCCCTCCAGGGTATCCTTCACCGGAACCGTGGGATCCGCCGCGCCGGTAACCCGCATAGCCTGGTAGACATAGGTACGGCCTGACAGGGGATCCCGGATGGCGCCTCCCAGGCAGGTGGCGGCCCCGCCGAAGGGCTCGATCTCGGTGGGATGGTTGTGGGTCTCATTCTTAAAGTTGATGAGCCACTCCTCTTCCTTTCCGTCCACATCCACCGGCACTACGATGCTGCAGGCGTTGATCTCATCGGACTCCTCCTGATCCTGGAGTTTACCCTCCGCTTTCAGTTTCTTCATAGCCAGCAGGGCCAGATCCATGAGGCAGACAAATTTATCGTCCCGTCCTTTGTACAGAACCTCCCGGTCCTTCAGGTATTCTTTGTAAGTATTTTCTATGGGTTCCCGGTAATCGCCCTCCCCGAACTCCACATGCTTCAGCTCCGTGGAGAAGGTGGTGTGGCGGCAGTGGTCGGACCAGTAGGTGTCCAGCACCCGGATCTCCGTCACGGAAGGATCTCTTTTCTCCTCCCCGCGGAAATACTTCTGGATGTGCTGGAAGTCACGGAAGGTCATGGCCAGATTCAGGGAATCATAGAGCTTTTTCAGCTCCGCTTCCTCCATCTTTGTGAAGCCCTCAAAGGATTTCACATCTTCCGGCTCAGGAAAATCCATCACCAGGGTCTCCGGCTTCTCCAGCCCTGTTTCCCGGGAATCCACCGGGTTGATGCAGTGCTTCTTGATGGCGGCCAGCTCGCTGTCATTCACCTCCCCCTCGATAACGTAGGTGGTGGCGGAACGGATGATGGGCTGCTCATCCTCCTTCAGAAACTGGATGCACTGTACCGCGGAGTCCGCTCTCTGGTCAAACTGGCCGGGCAGGTATTCCACGGAGAATATCCTGGCACCCTCCTCGGCCGGAAAATTTTCTCTGTATAACAAATCTACAGGGGGCTCCGCGAAAACCACATGGCAGGCTTTCTCAAAAACAGCCTCGCTGACGTTTTCCACATCGTACCGGATCAGCACCCGGACGCCGGTAACTCCGGACACTCCCAGATAATGCCGGATCTCATGGCGCAGGTCTTTGGCCGCAACGGCAAACTCCGGTTTTTTCTCCACATATACCCGTCTGACTGTGCTCATATTTTTCTTCCTTTCCGCATAGCAGCATCTAACTTTAGTTATGTCCAGCATAGCACAGATTTTATTATAAGTAAAATTAATGTGTTTAATCTAATTTATTATTATATCTAATATACAAATCCGCACTCTATCGTCCGGACATAGCGCGCAGCAAAAACCGCCGCGGCACGGAGCTAACTCCATGCTTTACGGCGGTTCAGCCATCCTGCCTTTCACCAACAGGAAAATTCTTCATATAATAAACAGAAAGTTTCCGCGAAGGAGCATTACCATGCCTTACAAAATTGTCATTGACGCCGGACATGGGGGATCCTCTTTGCGCAGGGGTCTGCCTTAAATCTGTCCCAAATGCCCCGGCTTATAAAGGTGGCGGGGAATACCGTCCACCATCACAGGAGCCACATCCCCCTGGATCAGAGGCTTCACATAAGTGACAAATTCATCCGTCACGTAGGTTCCCTCTTCGTTGACCCACTCTCTGGGCACCAGGCGCTCATCGTTGGCAATTTTGTGTACATCCTTCACCTCTGTGCCGCACTGATAGGGATCGTCAGAAAGGCGCTTCAGAACCACCATCTTGCCGGAATCCCCTTCATCCGCCGCTTTTACCGCGGCTCCGCCTACCTGATAGGCTTCCAGGATATCCACCCGGGAACTGCAGTGGGAAGCGGAACGCTGGAGTGTACTGAGTTCAATCGCTCTGGTCTTGCAGCCAACCTCATTGGCAATGTGGTGCGCCAGGTAAGCCGCCGTTCCGGTGAGCTGCTTGTGGCCAAAGGCGTCTACAAAATCCGCGCTCTGTCCCAGCTCGCACACGTAACGGCCGTCCGCCAGCCGGATCCCCTCGGAAACCGCCACCACCACAGAGGGCTTTTTCTCCAGCAGGCCCCGGATGCGCTCCATAAAGTTGTCCATGTCAAAGGTCAACTCCGGCAGATAAATCAGGTCCGGTCCCTTGCAGTCCTCGCCTTTTGCCAGAGCGGCGGCGCCGGTAAGCCATCCCGCGTTTCGTCCCATGATCTCTACAATAGTCACCAGGCCGTTCTTGTATTCCAGGCAGAAGCTGTCCCGGATGATTTCCTTTACAGAAGTTCCGATATATTTGGCGGCGCTTCCGTATCCCGGAGTATGGTCAGTCAGCGCCAGGTCATTGTCAATGGTCTTGGGGCAGCCGATAAATCTCTGGGGATATCCCTTGACAATGGCGTAGTCTGACAGTTTTTTGATGGTGTCCATGGAATCATTTCCGCCGATATAGATGAAAGCCTCGATCTCCAGTTTGTCCAGAATAGCGAAAATTTTGTCGTAAAGTTCCATATTTTCGTAGATCTCCGGCAGCTTATACCGGCAGGAGCCCAGATAGGCCGCGGGAGTTCTTTTCAAAAGCTCCGCGTCCAGCTCATTGGTAATATGTTCCGAGAGATCTATATATCTTTCTTCCATCAGTCCCTGAATCCCGTGAAGCATTCCGTATACTTTTTTCGCTCCCCGGTCTTTGGCTGTCCGGTAGACTCCGGCCAGGCTGGAGTTAATAGCCGCCGTGGGGCCGCCTGACTGTCCGACAATTACATTTCCTTTCATTTTGTACCTCCGTTCTGCGTTCATATTCTGTATTCGTTTTTTCTGCCGCCTGCTGGCGCTCGGAAACGTCTATTTGATATATTAGTGCATTTTAGCAATTTTGTCCAGTGTTTTTCTTTATATTTTAGTTATTTTTACATATTTTCCCTTTTTTAGATCAGCCCGCAGAACTTTTTTCCGGAAATCTGCGCATACTCCGCCCCCCTCATGGCGGCGCCGACCCGGGAGCAGTCTACAACGGCCGCCAGGAAAAAGACGACAATCTGGAACTGGCGCTGAAAGTAGGAAAGCTGCTGGAAAGCCAGGGAATCGACGTACTCTACACCCGCACAGAGGATGTCTATCAGACTCCCTTTGAAAAGGCGCAGATTGCCAACCGGGCAGGCGCGGATTATTTTATTTCTTTCCATCGGAATTCCAGCCCGGAACCCAATCAGTACAACGGGGTGGAGACTCTGGTCTACGACAAATCCGGCCTAAAACTTACCATGGCTGAAAATATCAACGGCGCCCTGGAGGCTCTGGGATTCAAAAACCTGGGAGTCAAAGCCCGCCCGGGACTGGTGGTGCTGCGGCGGACCCGGATGCCGGCTCTCCTCATTGAAACCGGTTTTCTCAACACAGACCAGGACAACGCGCTGTATGACCAAAAGAACCAGGAGATTGCCCTGGCCATCGCCAACGCCATTCTGGGCACTCTGGATCTGGAAACCATCGAAGACAGCGAGAAACCGGCGCCTCCTGTTCAGGAACCGGAGGAGGAGGACGGCGCCGTCTACTACCGGGTGCAGACGGGTGCTTTCCGGGATCGGAAAAACGCGGATCAACTGCTCTACGAGCTGCTGGATCAGGGATATCCGGCTTTTCTCCTCTATGAAAACGGATATTACAAGGTACAGGTAGGCGCTTTCAAAGTACTGGCAAACGCGATCCTCATGGAACGCAGGCTCCGCAGGGCAGGGTATTCCACCGTTATCACCACCTGAGTCCGCGTCTCTTTTCTTTTCCCGCCGGATCCGGCTCCCCTCCTTGGCCGGACCCGGTTCCGCCCTTTAAAAAAGAGACTTTACCTGTGTCGGATTTTGCGTTACACTTACGGAAGACAATTCTTCTCTGGAGGTTTGCCTATGTGGCTGATTATTCTAATTTGCATTCTGGCGGCTGCCGCTGTTCTGGCGCTGTATCTGTGGGCTATCCGCCCCAATACAGCCCGAAAGGAGACATGCCTGGCCTTTTCCCGCTGGGACTTTGCCCACCGGGGACTGTGGAATATGGAGCGCGGAATTCCCGAAAATTCTCTTCCCGCTTTCAAAAAAGCGGTAGATCACGGTTTTGCCATAGAACTGGATGTTCATCTCACCAGCGACGGACAGATCGTGGTCTTTCACGACGATACTCTGAAACGGATGTGCCAGCTGGACCAGTCTGTGGAATCCATGACCTACGATGAACTTTCCCGGTACAGGCTCATGAATACGGACTGCCGCATTCCTTTGCTCACGGAAGTGCTGAAACTGGTAAACGGCCGGGTTCCTCTTCTCATCGAACTGAAGCTGCCCACCAGCAGCACGGCCCTCTGCCCGCTGCTGGACAGGCTGCTGGCCTCCTATCCGGGGCAGTACCTTATTGAATCTTTTAATTCTCTGGGACTGCGCTGGTACAGAAAGCACCGTCCGGATATTCTCCGGGGGCAGCTGGCCAGCCGTTATCCGCCGGCCAAAGGACTCACCTCTCTGCTGAACAGGCTTTCTACCAGCCTGATTGTCAACGCCGCCAGCCGTCCGGATTTTGTGGCCTACAATTACAAGCACACCCATGGACTTGGCTTCCGCATAAACCACGGCCTGTTTAAGGTCCCTGTTTTTGTGTGGACGGTCCGTTCCCGGCTGGCCTATCAGCGCTGCCGGAGACAGTATTCCGCTGTGATTTTTGAAAACTTTGTGCCGGAACAGGACAGCTGATCTGACAGCCGTCCTGTTTTTTGTGTGAAAACCTTTCTTAAGATTCTCGAAATTCCCTTGACTTCCTTTTCCCCTTATGGGATACTAGCGTCAGCGTTTCGGACAAAAGAATTTGGAGGGATTATGTTGAAATCACTGATGTCAAAAAAAGCCCGCTGGCTGATTCCAATTTATACTGTTTTTTATGTGGCGGCTTTTATGTTTCTGGAACAGCACGTAACCAATGTCCATATTATCTCTTCGCCCCTGGACCAGTATATTCCCTTCTGTGAATACTTTGTTATTCCCTATTATCTGTGGTTCCTCTACATTATCGCCATTCTGATTTACTTCTCGTTTTTCGGCGCCGATGTGAGGGAGTTTAACCAGCTGGTGTTTTCTCTGGGCATCGGCATGACCATTTTTCTGTTTATCTCCTGGGTATGGCCCAACGGACTGGATCTGCGTCCGGAAACCTTCCCCCGGGATAACTTTTTTACAGGACTGGTGGCTGACCTCTATCAAAGAGACACCTCCACCAACGTGTTTCCCAGCATTCATGTATACAATTCCGTAGTGGCCTTCATCGCCATCAACCGCTGCAAGGCTCTGCGGAAGCGGAAGGTGATCCGGGCGGGCGCCTTTGTCCTGTCCACTCTGATCATCCTGTCCACCGTATTTCTGAAACAGCATTCCGTGGCGGACGTTCTGGGAGCCTTTGTCATGAACGCCGTGCTTTACGTAATCATCTACCGGCCGGAGCTGCTCCCGGGACGGGTAAAAAAAACGGCAGTTGAATAACGATATGCTCCCTTCTGGGCAGACAAGTGAAATAATAAGACTTGTAACTTGGAGGGAGCATATTTTATGCATAAAAGGAAGATCATGGAATGCCGCTCAAACTGCTGCAGGTATCACACCACCGGCAGAATACGGGTAAATTATGGGTTTTCTCAGCCTTACAGCAAAAATAAGAAATCATCTGAAACAAGATCTCTTTATGTCTGTAATCACAAAGGGAGTGCCGCTCCGTCATGATATGCTCATCATGCTTTTGCGGCACTCCCCTTCTTTTTTTCAGCAGCCCAGGCTTCAATGTTTCCACCATCCCAGATATTTCAAGCATGCCAGGATCATTCTATCTTTTTCAATTTTGCGAAAGAAGCGAACATTCTCTTGACTCCGAACCGGTCAAAGTCCACGGTGACCTCATAGTCTCTGCCGCCTTCCGCAATGCTCTGTACCACTCCCACTCCGAATTTTACATGGCGGACGGTGTCTCCCACTCCATAGTCCAGAGAATCCGCCTTGGTGACCGTAAACTGCCGGGGCTTAAAAGTTTCCGCGGTATATTTTTTTCTGGGCACTTCCGCTCCTCCAAACAGTTCCGGTTTTTTAAAGGCATGCTCCGTTGTCCCGTCCCGGCCCAGGTCGATGAGTTCCCGGGGAATCTCCCGGACAAAGCGGGAGGTCTTGCTGTACTGAGTCTCTCCCCGGATCATCCGCTGCCTGGCCGCTGTGAGAGTCAGTTTCTTCCTTGCCCGGGTAATGCCCACGTAGCACAGCCGCCGTTCCTCCTCCAGCTCGGAGGGGTCGTCCCCGGTAATGGTCATGTAGCTGGGAAACAGGCCGTCCTCCATGCCTGCCATGTAAACCTCGTTAAATTCCAGCCCCTTGGCGCTGTGGAGGGTCATCAGCAGCACATAGTCGCTGCTGTCGTCCACGGAATCAATATCCGCCACCAGGGCCACTTCCTGCAGGAAGCCGCTTAAGGAGGGTTCCGCCGCGGAGGCTTCATAATCCGCCGCTTTGGAGATAAATTCATCAATATTCTCGATCCGGGCCCGGGCTTCCTCGGTATCCTCGGCTTCCAGTTCTTTCACGTAGCCGGTATCCTCAATGATCTTCTCCAGCAGTTCCTTCACGGAAAGGTATTCCAGCTGGGAGCGGAGGCTCTGGATAAACAGGGTAAAGGGGCGGATCTTCGCCGCTGCCCTGCCAAGGCCCGGTATGTAGTCCGCCTCCAGCAGGGCGTCGTAAAAGTGGATGTCCTGCTCCGCGGCGTAGGCCTCCACCTTGCCGATGGTGGCGGCTCCGATCCCCCGCTTGGGCACGTTGATGATCCGCTGCACCGCCAGATCGTCCAGGGAATTGTCCACGGTCTTCATGTAGGCCAGCAGATCCTTGATCTCTTTTCTTCCGTAGAAGTTTACTCCCCCAACGATCTTGTAGGGAATATTGGCCAGCAGGAATTTTTCCTCAAACAGCCGGGACTGGGCGTTAGTCCGGTAGAGCACCGCGAAATCCCGGTAATGATTCTCTCCGGTCCGCACCTTTCTGCCGATTTCCCCGGCCACGAACTCCGCCTCCTCAAAACCGCTCTGAAACTGTCGGAAATTCACTTTATCCCCGGTTCCGTTTTCCGTCCACAGCCGCTTTTCTTTTCGGCCCTTGTTATGACGGATTACCTCGTTGGCCGCGTCCAGGATGTTCTGGGTGGAGCGGTAATTCTGCTCCAGCTTAAGGACTTTCGCGTCGGGAAATACCTTTTCAAAATCCAGGATATTGCCGATATTGGCGCCCCGGAATTTATAAATGGACTGATCGTCGTCCCCCACCACGCAGAGATTCCGGTACCTGGCCGCCAGCCGGCTCACAAACTGAAACTGCACGGTGTTGGTGTCCTGATACTCATCCACCATAATATAGCGGAATCTTTCCTGATAGTAATCCAGCGCCTCCGGACAGTCCCGGAACAGTTCCACGGTTTTCACCAGCAGATCGTCAAAATCCAGAGCATTGTTCTTTTTCAGCTGTTCCTGATAAGCCCGGTAGATTTCTCCTACCCGCCTGTCTTCCCAGCGGGTCACTTGTTTTTCATACTCGTTGGGGGTAATCATTTCATTTTTAGCCGCGGATATTTTTGACAGCAGATTTCTCTCTTTGTAAATTTTAGGATCCAGATCCAGCCGCCGGATCATTTCCTTCATAACTGTTTTGGAATCTTCTGTATCGTAAATGGTAAAGCGGTTGTCATACCCGAGCCGGTCTATATACCGCCGGAGAATCCGCACGCAGCTGGAATGAAAGGTGGATACCCAGACGCTCTCCGCGCCGAAGCCGGCGATCTGATCCACCCGCTCCCGCATTTCCTGAGCCGCCTTGTTGGTAAAGGTGATGGCCATGATATTCCAGGGCTTTACCCCTTTTTCTTCCATGAGATACGCGATGCGGTGGGTCAGGACCCGGGTTTTGCCGGAGCCCGCCCCCGCCAGGATCAGCAGAGGCCCCTCCGTGTATTCCACCGCCTCCTGCTGCTGAGGATTCATGCCTTCCATGGTGTTCATCATTTTTTCTCCCCTGTTCCGGCAAACTCATGTTCCGCGGCTTCCAGAGCCGCGGCGATCACCTTATCCATATCGTAATATTTGTACTGGCCCAGCCGGCCCCCGAAAATTACGTTATTTTCCTTTTCCGCCAGGGCTCTGTACCGGCTGTAGAGCTCGTTGTTTTTCTCATCATTTACCGGATAATAAGGCTCCATACCCACCTTCCACTCGGAAGAGTACTCCCGGGAAATAACGGTTTTGGGCTGTTTGCCAAACTCAAAATGCTTATGTTCGATGATCCGGGTATAAGGCACCTCCCGGTCTGTGTAGTTTACTACCGCATTGCCCTGGTAATTTTCACAGTCCAGCACCTCCGTCTCGAAGCGGACACTGCGGTACTCCAGCGCCCCCAGGCGGTAATCAAAATATTCATCGATCATGCCGGTGAACACGATTTTTTCCGCAATCTCCGAATGTTCCTTCCGGAACTTGAAATAATCTGTTCCTGTCCGGACTTCGCAGCCCTCCAGCATTTTTTCTACAATCCGGGTGTAGCCTCCCATGGGGATCCCCTGGAAACGGTCGTTAAAATAATTGTTGTCGTAGGTAAAACGGAAGGGCAGACGCTTAATGATAAAAGAAGGCAGTTCCCTGCAGTCTCTGCCCCACTGCTTCTCCGTATAGCCCTTGATGAGCTTCTCATAAACATCCCGGCCCGCCAGAGAGAGGGCCTGCTCCTCCAGATTTTTCGGCTCCGTGATGTTCAGCTCCCGGATCTGCTCCTGAATTTTCTCCTGCGCTTCCCGAGGCGTGCGGATGTTCCACATTTTGCTGAAGGTATTCATGTTAAAAGGCAGATTGTACAGCTCGTCCTTGTAAATAGCGATGGGCGAATTGATATAATTGTTAAACTCCGCGAACTGGTTCACGTACTCCCAGATTTTCTTATCAGAAGTGTGGAAAATGTGGGCGCCGTACTGGTGCACCTGGATCCCTTCTGTCTCTTTGGTATAGATGTTGCCTCCGATATGGTCCCGGCGGTCCAGCACCAGCACCTTTTTTCCTCTGCGCACTGCCTCCCGGGCGAAAACCGCTCCGAACAGGCCGGCCCCTACAATCAGGTAATCATATTTCAATGGTTTCTCCTCCTGCTAATTCCAAATAATCCCTTTCGTTCGTAACCAGTATACAGGATTCCCATGATTTTATCAAATTTTTTGAGCCGCCGGCGGAAACTTTTTTCTTACCTGGTTACTATTTGGCAGTCCTTCCGCCAGAGCGGTCCGCATCCGCTGCAGCATGCTCTTGACTTTCGATTCACTGATCCCATAGTAAAAAGCAGTCTCCCGGATGGCTCTCCCGTCTCTTTCCCAGTACAGAGCTACAATCTGCTGGTCTTCCATGTACATCCCCCCTTCTACTGTTCTGTTTTCAGATCCCTCTAAATAAATAGAACGACAAAATTGCCCGAAGGGTCGCGGAAAAAAAACAGGACGGCTGATTTTCAGCCGTCTCTGCCTCTTACAAATATAAATCCCGGTAGTAATCCAGTTCGTCCTGAATGATCTCGTCCAGAACCTTCATGCCCAGCAGTTCCACCGGCGCCTTGTCATCGGTAAGGATCCGATCCTCCCCCTGGTATTCCGTCATATTCTCTGATACCACTTCCATCATATCCTTCAGTTCCCCCGGTTCCAGGGCCTGAAGATGGGTTTCAAAATCCTCCGGCAGGGTATGGGAATTGGTGGCATAAACCTCCATGTTGGTGCTGCCCTCCACCGGCACCCGGTACACGTATTCAAAGACCGCGTCAATGGTGTCGCAGAGATAATCGTTGATGGAATCCTCCGCCTGGGATTTCATATTCATATTGACCACCATGACCCCGTCTTCCTTCAGATGATTGCTGACCTCCGTAAAAAACTCAATGGAGGACATCTGAAAAGGAATGGTAATATCCTGGTAAGCGTCCACCATGATTACGTCAAACTGTTCTTCCGAAGCGTGAAGATACGCGCGGCCGTCCTCCACCGCCACATCCACCGTTTCCGGCAGCTGAAAATAATCCCGGGCGATGTTCACGATCTTCTCATCGATCTCCGCCCCCTGAATCGCTGCTCCCGGAAAATATTCGCTGCAGTAGTCGGCGAAGGTGCCGGATCCCAGCCCCAGGATCATGACCTGACTGTCCGCTTTTTCGTTCATGCCGGCCATGACAGGCGCCGCCAGGGCATAATCATAGTACAGGCCGGTAAGCCCTTCTTCCTTCATCTTAATGGACTGGACTCCAAACAGCACGTTGGTGGAAAGAATGGTACTCTCCGGTGTATCCCGGACCTGCAGATAATTGTAGATGGACTCATCCTCCAGCGTCAGCTGCTCCCGCTCCCAGAAGGCAAAGCTGAACCGGGGCGTCAGGCATCCCAGAACCACCAGCAGCGCCGCCAGGACTCCGCAGAGGATCCGTTTCTGCTTCACAGAAACAAAATACAGAATGGCGATCACTCCCAGCACTCCGGAAAAGATCAGAAAAGTGGCCGCCGTGCCCACTGCCGGGATGGTGACAAAAGTGGGCAGGAAGGTGCCGATGATGCTGCCGATGGTGTTCAGAGCTCCCAGTTCTCCCATGGTCTTGCCGTTATTGTCCAGGCTGTGCATGGTGTATTTCACCAGAGAAGGGGTCACCGTGCCCAGCAGCACGCAGGGAAAGGCAAAGATCACCAGACAGGTGACCAGAGCCGCCCACACCAGAAAATTATGGTTCACAAAAGCAGCAAGCAGCAGGGAAATGCCGGCGATCAGGTACCGTCCCACAAAGGGGATCAGGGCGATCCAGATAGCCGCTATAAGGATCCTGCCGTAAAGCTTGCCGGGATTGCGGAACTTATCCGCGGAGCGGCCGCCCCAGACGTTTCCGATAGCCATGGCGATCATGATCACGCCGATGATCACCGTCCACACGATCTGGGAAGAACTGAAGTAAGGGGCCATCAGTCTGCTGGCTCCCAATTCCACCGCCATCACCGACATGCCCGCGAAAAATTCCGTAGCATACAAAAAATATTTTTTCGTCAGCAGTTTTGATTCCATAAATCCAGTTTTTTATCCTTCCTTTCTTCCGGTTAAGTATAAGCTGAAAAAGCCTACCCTTCCCTCCCCGCACCAGTAGGGAAGTCCGGCCTCTTCCGCCATTTTCTCCGCGCTCATACAGTAAGCGGAGATGCAGGAAATCTGCTGCTCCGGAAAACGGCAGGGCTTTCCCTCCGCCCCCGCGCAGATTTCACAGGCCGCGCAGGGCCCTGCCAGCATAGCCAGACCAGCCGTCCCCTCCTCACGGAGCCGGTTCAGCAGCTTCCGGCTTCTGGCATTGTGACTGTCCCGAACCGCTTTCAGGGCTTTCGCGTCGTGCCAGTCCACCTCTGCGATAGTCTGAAAAATCCAGGCCGTCTCATAAGCCTCCGTCCGCTTTTTCATATCCTCCGGAGTACCGCAGGCCGGCGGACAGGAAAGATTCTTTCCAAAATTTCCGCAGAGGTTGTCCTCGCAGTACTTCCGCAGGGAGGGTTCAAAAACCAGGTGATCCGCCGGGATCACTCCCATATTGGTAAAACCGGCATCCTGGGCCAGCCTCTCCATTTCCTCTTTCCGCATACAACTATTCTCCTTCGTTCCATTCTTTTCACCAAAGCGCAGGGGCTTTCTCCCTGCGCGCCCTCATCTTAATTTCTGATTATAATACAGGTTGATTTTTCGGTCAAAGAAATTTTCTCTCCCCGACGATCCTGTGTCTCCCGCGAAGTCAGACCTCTTTTCTCTCAACAGAAAACCCCCGGAATCAAACCTGTAAAGTCTGATTCCGGGGAAAACTCTTTGAATGGGGAGCGCAGCCGCTCCTTTTATTATCTATATGAAGCGGCCGCCTTGCCGCATGGATTGTTTTTGACCTCATAGTTTAGCATTACGCTGCTCTGCTTGCATGTCTCTGGATTGCCCTGTATACTGTCATCAGTATACAGAAAGAAAAAGGGTTCCAGAGCACCCTCCGTGACAAGTCGTGTACTCTGA
>DVKB01000017.1 GCA_018716305.1 Candidatus Scatomonas merdigallinarum | reverse complement strand
GTTTTCCCATATCCGGCTTCCTTCAGATTCCACCTCGCGATGGACACCCTTGCCTTCGGCTATATCCTTCCCACTACCGGGCGGATTTGGGACTTGCACCCTTGAGAAACGTGCGCCGCCAGGCGCACCAGCAGCAAAGACCCCGGAACATCAGGAAACTCCCAAGGAGCCCTGATGTTCCGGGGTCTTCCCCTTCTCTTCCATCAGCAGTCATACCTATAGATCTGATTCTTTTCTTCCCGGTAATTCTTCTGATCCAGCCATACATACCCGGTATCAATGGATGGGTCTACAGGCATCCCTGCTGACGCCCGCAGCGCTGCAGTCACTGCCGCGTATCCCATACCTCTGGGATTCTGGCAGATCGTCCCCCAGAGTCTTCCCTCCCGCATAGCCTCAATCAGCTCCGCGTCCGCGTCAAAGCCGGCCACCAGGAGATCCTCCCGTCCGGCTTCCTCCAGCTGCTCCAGCACCTCCCGGGTCACCGTTCCGCTGGTACAGAAAATCCCTTTCAGATCGGGGTACTGTTCCAGGGTCTCTTTTACAGGAATTCCCTCCTCCGTTTCGTAGGAAACATTTACAATTTCTGCCTGCGGATATTTTTCCCGCACCTCCATCCGGAAACCGTCCACCCGTTCCCGGCTGGTTCCGGAACTCTCTTCATGGGCAAACACCGCGATCTGCCCTCTTTCTCCCATTTCCCGGCAAAGCCTTTGGGCTGCCTCTGCCGCCGCCTTCTTATTATCTGTCATGCAGACTGCCTCTGCCTGCGCTGCCGTCTGATCCTTCAGGCCGGAATCCAGAAGAATCACCGGTATATCGCTCTCGGCAGCTGCTTCCAGCTGCGCGGTACAGGACTCCCGGTCGATAACGGCCAGGCACAGCGCATTGGGATTCTCCGACAGCACCGCGTCAATGGTATCAATCTGAGAATCTACGTCTTCTCCCTCCAAAGCTTCCGCGGCCCGCACTCCATCCACCGTCAGCCGTACCTGATCCTCACCTGTATATCCCAGGCTGCTGTTTATATCCTCCACCGCCTGTTCCGCCCCTTCCTTTACCGCCTTCCAATACGGATTATCCAGATCTTTCAGAACCATGGCCGCATAGGTCCCCTTTTCCGCCGGTATACCATCCACAACCGTATAATCCACAGCGGAATGCTGCTTTGGCATCTCCACCTGTTCTCCGTTTTCCTCCTCAATAGTGGAATCCGAGGGATTCGTTTTTCCCTCAGCGCCGCTGCAGCCGGCCAGCACTGCAGCTAAAATTCCGGCCAGAAAAAGCCTTATTCCCAACCTGTTTTTCATGCGCTCCGCCTCCGAACTCCCAATCTGACAGCCTCTGTTCATGTCCCCTTTATTATACACGAATCTGTTCTTTCGTCCAGCTTGAGATCAAACGAAAGAAATCTTTTCCCCTGCGGCTTCGTCCTGAACCATAACCTTTCTCCTGTAACCGGGTGCAGAAAGCTCAGAGCCGCGGCACACAGCCCCAGTTCTCCCTCTGTGTTTTGTCCTTTCGGATTATATTTCCTGTCCCCCGCGATGGGCATGCCCGCATGTGCCAGCTGAACCCGGATCTGATGATGTCTTCCTGTCAGAAGCCTGATTTTCAGCAGCGCCTGACCGGAGGGCTGCCTCCCCAGACAGCGATATTCCAGCACCGCCTGCCTGGCTCCTGCTGTTCCCGCCTCCGCCACCCGGGAACAGTTGGTCCGGCTGTCCTTCAGCAGCATATCGGTCAGGCGCCCCGTCTCCCGGGGCGGGGCTTTCTCCACCACCGCCAGATATTCTTTGATCATTTTCTGCTGCTGCAGCTGCGCGGAAAGAATTCCCGCTGTTTTTTTATTTCTGGCAAATACCAAAAGCCCCTCTACCGGCTGATCCAGCCGATGGATCACAGAAAGACAGGGGATCCGGCCGCCGCCCGGTTCGTCCGCCAGTTTTCCCAGCAGCCAGTGATGGAGATCCATCTCTCCAATCCTGGCACTCTGTACCGCGATTCCCGCCGGTTTATACACCACCAGAAAATCTTTTTCTTTTCTCTCAATTCTGATCTGATTCATTTTGCCCTCTGTATTCCTTTCCGGCTGCATCGTAACGCAAAAAAAAATCCCTGTCAAGCACTTCGGCGGCGGTTCGCCAAATACCTGCCAGGGACGGACAAATTCCATCCGACACGTCGACAGCCGTTCTACCAGATTTCTTATCTCGATAAAACGGCTGTCTCAATGTTCTTCTTTATTCAATTTTTCTTCTACCTTTATCCTTTTCTTTATTTTTTTGTATTTCTGAAGTCCCTGCCTCGTAAGTTCTTCCTTCATCCTCTTACGGGATTACTTCTCTGAATCTTACTTAGAAAGTTTCATATGTAATCTATGATGGATAATAAAAAGTTTCCTATTATAATTTCTCGTCTTATAATATTCCGGCTGTTTCTCTATACTTTCACTTCATACAGTGCCTGTTCGATTTTTCTTTTCTACTAATGACTGGAAATTGCTTTCCCTTCCTGTAAGTCCGATCAATATAGGAAATCGGCCCTTTTCTCTTCGTTTCTTTACACGAATGAAAAGTCTTTTTATTATTTGTGTGGTATCTATTCAATATGAGTGCCAGCTACATATACCTTTCTCTTTTCATCCTGCCTCCTTGCAATGGGGTCTGATGAACTTCTCTTTTCTCTGCTGGTGAAAGGTCTTTCTTGCGGGGATCTGCTATGCAATACCACTCTCATATTGAAGTTGGTTTTCTGACTGTCCCATTGGACTGCACCTCCTTCTTTTTTCTTTCCCTCACTTATCTGGTCTTCCTTACCAGATTCGCTTGTTCTTTTGTTTATGCTTGTATATTACCAGATCATTTCTATTTTGTCAACACATTTTTATAAAAAAACTTTAATTTATTTATTTTCATAATATTCTAACTTTTATACTCATTATATTTTATTAAATATATATATTTTTCAGATTTTTTAAACAGTATCTTCTACCTGTCAAAGCCCGCCATACAGGCCTGTACGCCTGGCTGACTGATATAAGGATTGCTTGCCTTCCCTGAACCGTTCGTGCTAAAATAGACAGCAAAAGGAGGAGTACGATTATGAGTTTTTGTCCTAATTGCGGAGCGCAGCTCCCCGATGGCAGCAAATTCTGCGGCAAATGCGGCAGCCCCGTCGCTCCCGCGCCTGGCCGGCAGCCGCAGCCTGCCCCCGGTCCGGAACCGGAAGCTTTTAATACCCGAGAATACAGCTGGAATTCCCCGCCTCAAAATACCGGCGATCCCTTCTATAATCCTTATAATCAGCAGTACGATAACACTTATAAGCCCGGCCGGAAGAAAGGCGGAAAACTGCTGATTATCCTGCTGGCGGTAATAGCGGCCCTGGTCGTTCTGATTCTTCTGCTTCTCTTTAAAGCGGGTCCCTTCGCGGACGATCCCGGATCCGGGCAGCGTGCCGAAAATCCCTATGAACAGCCGGTGGCAGATCTCTTCGATTCCATGTCCTCTAAGGATCCGGAAAAGTTTCTGAATATTCTGCCGGAGGAACTGACGGATACCCTTGATACCTTCTATGGTTCCCGGGAAGGCAGTCTGGATGCACTGACAGAATACGCCTTCGGAGCCCTGGAGGAATACGGCGATCTGGAAATCACCTATGAGATCACCGATGTGTACCATCTGAACGAAACGGAAATCCAGGATCTGGAAAATGAGTACATTTACAATCTGGCTCTATCTCTGGACATCGATGATGCCTACGCCCTGGGCGTGGACGCCGCCCTTCATTCAGATCTGGGGTCAGAGGAGGATTCCGCAGAAATAACTGTGATCCAATGCGGCGGGAAATGGTATATTGACGCTGTCAGCATGCTTGAATTTTAGGACGCAAAAACACCCTGAAGGATGGATTTCCTGTCAGGGTGTTTTTTACATTTTTTATCCTCTGTAGTAATTGATGAGACAGCCTTTGAGAATGATCTCTCTCTCATCGTCGGTCAGATCGCCCAGCTTCAGATCAAAAGCTATCAGCTTTCCTCCGGATACTGCGTAGGCTTTGATGGTCTCCGCTTTTTCCTCCACTTCCCTGCGGATCTGGGGCAGGAAAATGTAGTCTCCGTTGGCGAAAGGCAGATCCCCGGCGGGAATCAGCAGCGGCAGCATGCCCCAGTTGATCAGGTTGGAGCGGTAGCGCTTGGTGGCGTACTCGTTGGCTACGTTGGCCCAGCCTCCCAGCACTTTCTGGCAGGAAGCCGCCTGCTCTCTGGCGGAGCCGTCCCCGGGCTTCACAGCGAAAATGGTGGAGCCGATGCCCAGATTGCTGTTATTTACATCCCCGAAGGTCTGTTTCACCGTATCCAGCACGGCCTGCAGTTCCGGCAGGGCGGCGATGGGATCCTCCCCCGCTTCCAGGGCTTTCTCCGCCCTCTGCACTTCTTTTGCCCGTCCCACGTAGGCCGGATCCTTCCTGGACAGAGTGAACTCTGCCAGGCCCAGGGGATTGGACCGGTAGGAAGAGGTCTCCCCGGAGGGGATCAGCTCATCGGTGGTGGTGACGGGATCATGGATCTCGGAAACTACTTTCAGCAGCAGATGTTCCGCCAGGGCCGGCATCTGGGGCCAGTCTTTGATATTGGGTCCGAAATGGATCTCCGCTGAGGGATCCGCGATGCCGTGGCTGTCAAATACCCGGTTGGCATAGATCTGGCTGTCAAAATGGTACACCGGACGGCTGTAGGTTCCCGCGTACTCCGTGGCCGGGGTCAGATAACCCTTGTTCGCCGCAGTGGCGGCGATAGATCTGGCGTCCATCAGAGCTACGGAAGAGATCTGCCCGTTCTGAATCTTGGAACCCTCCCGGTTGGGGAAGTTTCTGGTGGTGTGGCGGATGGAGAAGGCATTGTTGGCCGGTGTGTCTCCCGCGCCGAAGCAGGGGCCGCAGAAGGCGGTCTTCACAATAGCGCCGGTCTCCATCAGATCCGCGATTTTGCCGTTCTTTACCAGCTCCATGTAGATAGGCGTGCTGGCCGGGTAAACGCTGAGCGTGAACTCATCGGCGCCGATGCTGTGTCCCTTCAGGATGTCAGCGGCGTCGCAGATGTTCTCAAAGCCGCCGCCGGCGCAGCCGGCGATGATGCCCTGATCTACCAGGAGCTTTCCGCCGCGCACTTTATTCTTCAGCGTGAAGGGAACCTTTCCGTCCAGGGAGACGGCGGCTCTTTTCTCCACCTCATCCAGAATATCCATCAGATTGCTGTTTACTTCCTCGATGGTGTAGGTATTGCTGGGATGGAAGGGCATGGCGATCATGGGTTTGATCTTGTCCAGCTCCACGGTGATTACCCCGTCGTAGTAAGCCACTGCTCCCGGATTCAGCTCTTTGTACTCGCCGCTTCTGCCGTGGATGTCGTAATACTCTTTGATGGTATCGTCGGTTCTCCAGATGGAGGACAGGCAGGTGGTCTCGGTGGTCATAACGTCCACGCCGATACGGAAATCCGCGCTGAGGCTGGAAACCCCGGGTCCTACAAACTCCATAACCTTATTTTTCACGTAGCCGCAGTCAAAGACAGCGCCGATAATGGCCAGGGCCACATCCTGGGGACCAACCCCGGGAGCGGGCGCTCCTGTCATATACACGGCCACCACCCCGGGCATGGGGATGTCGTAGGTCTTGTTCAGCAGCTGTTTTACCAGCTCCGGTCCGCCTTCGCCCATGGCCATGGTGCCCAGAGCGCCGTAGCGGGTGTGGGAATCAGAGCCCAGGATCATCTTTCCGCCGCCGGAGAGCATCTCTCTGGCAAACTGATGGATCACGGCCTGATGAGGCGGAACATAGACGCCGCCGTATTTCTTGGCGCAGCTCAGTCCGAACATATGGTCATCTTCATTGATGGTGCCGCCCACGGCGCACAGAGAGTTGTGGCAGTTGGTGAGCACATAGGGAATGGGGAATTTCTCCAGTCCGGAAGCCCGGGCGGTCTGGATGATTCCCACAAAGGTAATATCGTGGGAAGTGAGCTTGTCGAATTTGATCTGCAGCTCTTTCATATTTCCGGAAGTATTATGCGCCTCCAGGATGCCGTAGGCAATGGTCTGCTTTCTGGCTTCCTCCGCAGTGGTGGAAACCCCGGCCTCCGCCTGCAGTCTGGCGGCCGCTTCCCCGTCCGCGGGGATCACCGTCCGGCCGTTTACCAGGTAAGCGCCCCCGTCAAGTAACTGTATCATGGTCTTTCCTCCTTCAAAATCAGTATCACTCTTTTGACCTTACCCTTTAGCATAGCTTATTTTTCTGATTTTCGCAAGACAAAATCCTGCCGCTCCATAGCCTCCCCGCGTCCGGCTGTCTCCCCGCGGGCTTCCGGAAACGTAAGGATCGCCTTGAAAAGATCCCCGTCCACATACAACTCGAAGCTGCCTCCCATAAGGATCACCAGGTTTTTGGCAATAGACAGCCCCAGGCCGCTGCCCTCGGTGGTACGGGAACTGTCTCCCCGGACAAACCGTTCCATGAGCTCATCGGCGCTGATGTTCAGGGTCTGTTCCGAAACATTTTTAATGGAGAGCATCACCATTCCCGCTTTTTTCACCACATCCACATAGACACGGGTGGAGGGCATGGCATATTTCGCGGCGTTGCCGTACAGATTTTCCAGCACCCGCCAGATATAGCGTCCATCCGCTTTCAGCAGAGCGCTTTCCAGAGGCAGATGGCAGATCAGTTCCAGGCTGCGGGCCTCAAACCGCTCGCTGAACTCCCCGTTGACCTGCTGCACCAGCTCGTTCAGGTTCAGGGTGACGATCTCCAGCTTTACGTTGCCGGAACTGGCCCGGGAAGCCTCCACCAGGTCCTCCGCCAGCTGCTTCAGCCGCTGAGATTTCCGTTCCAGCACATCGATATAATTTTTGATTTTGGGCTCTTTAATATTTTCTCTTTTCAGCAGATCCACATAATTAATAATAGAAGTCAATGGGGTTTTCAGATCATGGGACACATTGGTAATCAGATCCGCCTGCATCCGCTCGTTTTTCATCTGCCGGCTGACAGATTCCTTCAGCCCCTGTCCCATGCTGTTGATTAGCTGGGCCAGCTCCAGATTATCCCCCCGCAGTTCCGCGGTGTCCACCTGATAGTCCAGGTTCCCGGTTCCGATCTGTTTCAACCCCTCCTCCACGGTCTGCCGGCCGGCGGCGTCCCGAAGCAGGTACAGCAGCACCAGGACGTCCACCACCAGGCAGAAGGTATATCCGAAAAGTCCCGCGTTAGGCAGCAGAATAAAATGCAGAAGGATCAGCAGGATTCCCGCCCAGATCACCCGAGTGGAGGCTTTTCTGGCACCGTAGGCCCTTGTCCCCAGACGGATCACCGCCCGCAAAAGGCTCCTCTCCCAGAGATTGTGAGCCTTCAGCCGCCGGACCAGGGAATAATAAAGCAGCAGGAAGATCCCTGTGTCCATCACCACCGCCGCCGAGGAAAAGACCAGGGACAGAGGGGAGAACTGCTCATAGCGGTATGCCAGATTCAGCAGAGGCCAGCCCGTAAAGCCAAGCCCCAGCAAGATCAGCAGCAGAGAGACCGCTCCCGCCGCCTCCGTGGGCAGACGGTCAAAGGCATAGAGCCGGATCTCTTTGTTCTCCGGATTCCGGCCGGACTGAAAGGTCCCTATAGCCAGGCTGGCCACCGCCAGGCAGACTCCCGCCACCGCCAGCGCCAGAAGAAGGTTCTTATTTGGAACCAGGCTGTCGAAGAATTCTGACTTGGCCCGGTAGTCATCTTCCATGGGATAACCGGAGCGCAGGCCCAGCAGAACCGTTTCATCCTCCGATAAAAGAGAATTCAGGGACAGATACTCCCGCAGCCGGTAGCCTGCCGGCGTGTCCAGAAAGACGCTGCCCTCCTCCAGGCTGCCGTTTTTCCTGACATAGGACAGTTCCAGAGGCCATCCCTGAATCTGCCGGGATACCTCCTCCAGGCTGGCCTTTTCCCAGGAATTTACATTTGTGTAAACCACTTCTCCGTCCGATATATAATAGCAGAAATTACTGTTCTGCAGAGCCGCTCCCTCCTCCAGGGTCCACATGTATTCCGCTGCCTGGGAGGCTTTCCGGTAAAGATTCATGTACAGGTCGTAGAGAGAGACTTCGTTGGGATGGGCGGCGGCGTAGTCCGCCAGGGTAGATCCCGCGGCAGTGCGCACCCCCGCTTCCATCTCCGCTTGATATCCGTATCCGTAGAGGTACAGAAACTGGCTGCTGAAGGAAACCCCGCCCGCCACACTCTGCAGATGCTTCCAGACTTCTTCGCTCATATAATAATTTCCGTATTCAGAAGATACTTCCTCCGAAGCGTCCCCCTGAAATTCTTCCCCGCTGATACTCTGGGAAGACTCCGCCCACTCCCGCAGCTGGTCGGCAACACCGCTGTTGTGCAGAGTGTACAGATCTTCCAGGGTATAGGAGGTATTCGCGGCCGGCTCCTTCCCGGCCTCATCCCCGGCCAGATCCACCAGCCGGTCCGGATCGTATCTGCCATCCACATCAAAACGGCCCCTCTCCTCCAGATAGTTGGAAAGATGTGAAAGGTCGTAGACCATCTGCTCCCCGCAGCCGTCTGTCTCCTGATACTCCGTGGTTTCGTCCAGGGCAAAGGGATCCGTGCTGCTGATGCCGCCCAGATGCAGCAGGGCGCTGCCAAAAATAGCGCACAGGAAGATCCCGCAGAAAGTCAGCAGCACCATCAGGACTTTCAGGGGGCTCCCGTAAAAAATCCGATTTCTGTTTTCAGCTTCCATATTCAACACTCCTCTCCGGCAGGAGACAGAAGATTTCTGTTATAATTTTTCAATTTTGTACCCTACGCCCCAGACCACCTTCAGGTACCGGGGCTCCTTGGGATTGATCTCGATCTTTTCCCGGATATGGCGGATATGAACCGCCACCGTATTGTCGGCGCCGATGGCCTCCTCGTTCCAGATGTTTTCGTAAATCTGTTCAATGGAAAAGACTTTTCCCGGATTCTTTACCAGCAGCAGAAGGATATTGTACTCGATGGGGGTCATTTTTACCGGCTCCCCGTCCACGGTCACCTGTTTCAGATCGTCGTCAATGGACAGCCCGCCCACGGTAAAGACATTGGCCCCCTCTCCCTGGATATTCCCCAGTTTGGTATAGCGGCGGATCTGGGATTTCACCCGGGCTACCAGCTCCAGGGGATTGAACGGCTTCGTCACATAGTCATCCGCCCCGATGTTCAGCCCCAGAATCTTATCCACATCCTCGGATTTGGCGGAGAGGATAATAATGGGAATGCTGCTCTTCTCCCGGATCTTCAGGGTGGCCCGGATCCCGTCCAGCCGCGGCATCATCACATCTATAATCAGCAGATGCACCTCCTGCTCTTCCAGAATCTTCAGGGCCTGGAGGCCGTCGTAAGCCTTCAGAATAGTATAGCCCTCCTGGGACAGATAGATCTCTATGGCCTCCACAATCTCTTTATCGTCATCGCATACCAGTATGTTCATGGTTCCCTCCTCAGATTTTATGATTTCATACTCCCCGGCGTTTTTCCGCCTGTTCCAGTATACCCTATCCCCTTTCGGAACTCAAGGGTCCTGCTCCTGCCGTTTATGAGGTAAGCATAACAGAGAAATCTTTATTTGCCGCTGGGGAAAAAATTAAGATTTCCTGAAAATGAGATTCACGGAATCATTGGTTCATCCGGAGAAAGGAATTTTATCCGCCTTGAAAATTTAGCGTAATTACGCTAAAATAATCACGGATTGGAGGTTGCTGCTATGAAAATGATTAGACCTGTTTCGGATTTAAGAAATAATTTTTCTGATATTTCAAAAACGGTGCATGAAACCGCCCGGCCAAGAGAAAGGAGCCCTCTATGTTTCGACTTTGGGGAAAAATCATCAAAGATAATCATCTGATCAAAGATATGACGGTGTCCAACGACACGGAGGACACCCGCACCCACAAGATTTTTCAGGCGCTGGAGGCTATCTGCTATGCCTGGGATCTGAGCAGGCCCATCTGGCTGGATTCCACCATCGCGGAATTCAAGCGCCACAGCAAGGCCCGCTTTTACCAGGACAATTTTATTGAGTCCATTGACTTTGACTATCTGGAGATCCAGATCCTGGAAGAATGACCGGCTCAGCAGATCCGGTTCAGCCTTCCTCCCTCCGCGAAGGATTTCAGGTTTTCCTCCAGCTTCCGGACCAGCAGCTGTCTGGATTCCCGGGAAGCCCAGGCAATGTGGGGGGTAATCAGCAGCCGCCGGCTGTCCTGAAACTTCAGCAGGGGATTGTCCGCCGCCATAGGCTCTTTTTCCAGCACGTCCAGAGCCGCGGCGGCGATCTTTTTTTCTTCCAGGGCCCGCAGCAGCCCGGGCTCATCCACAATGGGCCCCCGTCCCACATTGATAAAGACAGCGGAGGGCTTCATCCGGCAGAACCGCTCGTAGGTAAACAGCTTCTCTGTGGCCGGGGTCAGAGGCGCGTGGACAGAAACCACATCCGAATCCCGCAGAAGCTCAGAAAGCTCCAGCCGCTGATAGCGGGGATTCCGGTCCGCCCCGGAGGAAGAATAGTAGACCGCCCGGCAGCCGAAAGCCTCCGCCAGGGCCGCCACCCGGGTGCCGATGGCGCCCAGGCCGATGATCCCCCAGGTCTTTCCCTCCAGCTGACTGAAGGGCTCCTTAAGATTGGAAAAGGTATCGCTGGCCGCGTAGGCCCCGCTCTTTACATACTCGTCAAAATAGCGGAGTTTTTCCGCCACATAAAAATACAGGGCAAAGGTGTGCTGGGCCACACTGGCGGTGGAGTATCCCGCCACATTGGCCACGCCGATGCCCCGGCTCTTCGCGTAATCCAGATCCACGTTGTTGACGCCGGTGGCGGTGACGCAGATCAGCTTCAGGTTTTCTGCCTGTCCCAGGGTTCCCTGATCCAGCATCAGCTTGTTGGCCAGGATCACATCCGCCTCCCGGATCCGCTCCGGGCACTGTTCCCGGGTGGTCTTCCCGTAGATCACCAGCTCCCCGTACTTGGCGAAGCCGCTGAAATCCAGATCCTCCCCCAGACTGGCGGCCTCCAGCATAACAATTTTCATTCCTTTTTTCCTTTCTATGACGTAAAAGACACCGCCCCGGCAGAGCCGGAAGGCGGTGTCTCTGATTCTGCGTTTACAGTCTCTTCATGAGTTCTTCTCTTTCCTTCTCGTAGCCCGGCTTCCCAAGAAGAGCGAACATGTTCTTCTTGTAGCTCTCCACGCCCGGCTGGTTGAACGGATTCACGCCGGATACGTAGCCGCTGATGCCGCAGGCAAACTCGAAGAAGTAGAACAGCTGTCCCAGATAGAACTCATTCTGCTCCGGAATGTCTACCCGGAGATTGGGAACACTGCCGTCGGTGTGTGCCAGGATGGTGCCGTTCATGGCACTCTTGTTGACGAAATCCACGGTCTTTCCGGCCAGATAGTTCAGTCCGTCCAGATCTACCGGCTCCTCACCGATGGTCAGCTCTACTCTTGATTTTTCCACATTCATAACGGTCTCGAACATAATCCGGGAGCCGTCCTGAATGAACTGGCCCATGGAGTGCAGGTCTGTGGTCAGATCGACAGAAGCGGGATAGATACCCTTCTGGTCTTTGCCCTCGCTCTCGCCATAGAGCTGCTTCCACCACTCGGAAATGTAGTGCAGGCTGGGCTCGTAGTTGGCCAGGATCTCCACAGATTTGCCCTTGCGGTGCAGAATGTTGCGGACTGCCGCGTACTGCATGGCGTCATTTTCCGCGTAGGGCAGGTTCAGCGCCATCTCTCTTCCGGAGGCGGCGCCCTCCATCAGCTTATCTATGTCAGCTCCGCTGACGGCGATGGGCAGCAGGCCAACGGCAGTCAGTACGGAGAATCTTCCTCCAACATCGTCCGGTACGACGAAGGTCTCGTAGCCCTCTTCATCTGACAGATGCTTCAGGGCTCCCTTGGCCTTGTCCGTGGTGGCATAGATCCTCTTTGCCGCCTCTTCCTTGCCATACTTCTTCTCCAGCATCTCCTTGAAAATGCGGAAAGCGATGGCAGGCTCAGTGGTGGTGCCGGACTTTGATATAATATTTACGGAGAAATCCCGGTCCCCCACAACATCGATCAGGCCCTGCAGATAGCTGCTGCTGATGCTGTTGCCGGCGAAGTAAATCTCCGGGGTCTTTCTCTGCTCTTTGCTGATGTTATTGTAAAATCCGTGGCGCAGGAACTCGATGGCCGCTCTGGCTCCCAGATAAGAACCCCCAATACCGATGACCACCAGCACCTCAGAATCGCTGCAGATCTTCTCCGCGGCTTTTTTGATGCGGGCAAACTCTTCCCTGTCATAGTTGACCGGCAGATCGATCCATCCCAGATAATCATTGCCCTGGCCGCTTCTGGATACCAGCACCTCTTTGGCCGCGCACGCAATCTGCTCAAAAGACTGCATCTCGTGCTCACGGATAAAACCTGCTGCTTTGGAATAATCAAATGCTACTTTTGTTCCCATTTTTCTTTTCTCTCCTTTGTGTAATTCTACACAGTCCAGCCGTTCTGTACGGCTATGGGGCTGAGCTATAACTCTGCTTTTAGTTTAGCAAATCCACTGTCTGGAATCAAGTCAAATATTCCCGGATCACCTCCCTCATGAGTTTTTCATCCTCCGGATTCATAAGCTCCGCGAACTTACTTTTTGGGCTGGCTTTCTCCCGGATTTTTTCCTCCACCTGGGTGATGGCCGCCTCCTGTTCCGACCGTTTCATGGGACTGATTTTTGTATGCTCCGCCGCGGCAGCCGGCTCCCTGACCGTTTCCGCCTCCACAGAAGCAGAGGGCGTTCTCTGGTTGTCCAGGTAATCCCTCCATCCTTCCAGAAGCCTCTGTTTTTTTCCGGAAAAATTCAGGCTGTACCGGGCCAGCAGAAGGAGGCTGATGATGCTGCCTGCAGCCAGCGTGTACTGATAGAGAACATACCTCTCATACTGCAGAAGATAAATGCCCCAGATTCCCAGCAGCAGAAATATGCCGCAGAGGCTGGAGGCGAGACTGACTCCGTTCAGCAGGCTTTCCACCCGCTGCCCCAGGATCCTTCCCTCCTGGAGACGATTCCTGATAAAAGCTTCCGTATCCCTCATGCCGGCTCCCCTCCGGTCCGCCAGTTCCAGGATTTCTTCCGTCCACCGGCCTTTAGGCTCTTCCCTGCGCCTCATATCTTTTACCGCTGTGTGATAAAAGCGGCTGCTCCAGAACAGGCACCATACTCCCAGAATTCCCGCGGCTATCATGCCGTATAGAAAAAAGTTTTGATCCATGCACATTTGCAGCATAATCAATACCCCCTGTTAATTTTTTTGTGAGGCCATGATATACCCGGGGGACAGGCTTTGTAAACAAAAACCGTTCGACGGTTTTCCTGTACTTTTTCTGTTTTACAGCCGTTTCACCATATTGGACATGAGTTCGACGCTGTGGCGGATGGCTTCCCGCTCGAATGCCGGATAATCTACGGAAGCGCTGTCGTCCGCTTTATCGGAGATGGCCCGCAGAACCACGTAGGGCACATGATTCAGATAGGCTGCCTGGGCAATGGCGGCTCCCTCCATCTCCGTGCAGTATCCCTGGAAATTTTTGCTGATCCGCTCCTTTGATTCCCGGTCCGACACAAACTGATCGCCGCTGACCACCCGTCCCGCGAAGACCTGTATCTCCGGGATCACCTCCCGGCAGACTTCCTGGGCAAGCGCGATCAACTTTTCATCCGCCGGGAAAGCCAGGGTGTCCATCCGGGGAATCTGCCCCAGAGGATAGCCGAAACCGGTGGCGTCCATGTCATGCTGCACGGTATCTGTGGATACCACAATATCGCCGATGTTGATCTCATTTTTCAGGCTTCCGGCAATGCCGGTGTTGATGATGCAGTCCACCTGATAGTCGTCCACCAGGATCTGGGCGCAGATGCCGGCGTTGACCTTGCCGATGCCGGAGCGGACTACCACCACAGCCTTTCCGTTGAGAATGCCTTTGCAGAATTCCATCTCCGCCTTTTTGGTGATCCGGACGTCCGTCATCTTTTCTTTCAGCTGGCTGACCTCTTCCTCCATGGCTCCGATAATTCCGATTAAATTCATTTGTTCATTCCTCCTGTGATTCCATATAGAATCTTTCTCTCGTTTCTGCTATAATAACACGATAGGCCCAAACCCGTCAAACCGGGGAAGGGCCTGAGATTCATCGCTCGGAGAGGAGAATACGGTTATGGTATACAAAACACACGGAACCTGTTCCCAGCTGATCTCTTTTGAGCTGGAGGACGGAAAGATTCACAATGTCTCTTTTACCGGAGGCTGCAACGGAAATCTGAAAGGCATCAGCGCTCTGGTGGAGGGCATGGACGCCAAAGAAGCCATCGCCAAACTGGAGGGCATCCAATGCGGATTTAAGAACACTTCCTGTCCGGACCAGCTGGCAAAGGCTCTGAAACAGGCTCTGTAAGCCTTCGGCAGATAAAAGAAGCGGGACTGTCAGCCAGCCCCGCTTCTTTTATCTGTCCCACTTGTCGCAGAGGGAATTGATCTGGTCGGTAAACTTTGCCAGATCCTTGTTGGCCCCGCCCTCGTTGCGGCGGATCACAGTCAACAGCCTCTGACCCGCGGCCATCAGACGGTCAAAGACGGTCCTGGTTCTGGAGGAAACAGCCGGTTTCTCCTGTTTTTCCGCTTTCACCGGCGCCGGAGCCGCCTCCAGTTCATCCGCCGCCAGATCGTAGACCGTGCCGCTGTAGGGCGCCATGGCGTCATAGCCCAGTTCATGGCGGAGGGTCTCCGCGAAGATTTTTGTCACTTCGTCTTCCCCGTGGGTTACAAAGACTTTCCGGGGTCTTTCTTTAAAGGAGGCAGCCCACCGGAGCAGCCCGGACCGGTCCGCGTGGCCGCTGACTCCCGGCAGTTCTTTTACTTCCGCCGCCACATGAACTTCTTCCCCGAAAATCCTAACCTTCTCCGCCCCTTCCACCAGGGCCCGGCCCAATGTGCCGTTGGCCTGATAGCCCACAAAAAGGATGGTGCATTCCCGCCGCCAGAGATTGTGCTTCAAATGGTGTTTGATCCGGCCTGCGTCGCACATGCCGCTGGCAGAGATGATTACTTTCGGCTGCTGGTTGAAGTTGATTTCCCTGGATTCCTCCGTAGTAACCGAAACCTTCAGCCCCGGGAAGCGGATGGGATTGATCCCCTGCTCCACCAGCGCTTTGGCTTCCCCGTCAAAACAGTCCCGGTAGTGCTCGTCAAAAATGCCGGTGGCCTCCACCGCCAGAGGACTGTCCACGTAAACCGGAAAATCAAAGGATACCAGCCGGTCCGCCTTGATCTGACGGATAAAGTAGAGCATTTCCTGGGTGCGCCCCACGGCAAAGGAGGGGATCACCAGATTTCCGCCCCGGGAGAGCGTTCTCTCGATGACTTCCGCCAAGGCTTTTACATAGTCCGGAGGCGCCTCGTGCTCCCGGTTGCCGTAGGTAGACTCCATGACCACGTAGTCCGCCTCCTCCACATAGCTGGGGTCCTTGATCAGAGGCTGGTGCAGGTTCCCGATGTCTCCGGAAAATACGATTTTTTTCTCCGTTTCCCCTTCCGTCAGCCAGATTTCAATGCTGGCGGAGCCAAGCAGATGTCCCACATCCACAAAGCGGACTTTGATTCCCTCCTCCAGAGTAATTACCTTATTATAAGGGCAGCCCGCCAGATGCTGGATCAGCCCCAGGGCGTCCTCCATGGTGTAGGGCGGAATGTGATCCGGCTTCCCGGCCCGGCGGTTTTTCTTGGTGCGCCATTCCGCCTCCATCATCTGAATGTGGGCGCTGTCGCGGAGCATGATATCGCAGAGATCCGCCGTGGCCTCTGTGGTGTACACCGGCCCCCGGAATCCGTGGGCGTAAAGGGCCGGCAGATTTCCCGAGTGGTCGATGTGGGCGTGGGTCAGCAGCACAAAGTCCAGCTCCGCCGCCGGCACCGGAATGGGTTTGTTTTCGTAGATGTTGGGGCCCTGCTCCATGCCGCAGTCCACCAGAAACTTCTTTCCCGCCGCCTCCAGATAATAGCAGCTGCCGGTCACCTCATGGGCGGCGCCCAAAAATGTAAGCTTCATAGACATGCCCTCCTTCCGTTCGTTCATTTCTGGCATAAATCAAATATATGCCGTATAAAAGATACTAATAGCTGGACTTCAATAAATCGAACAACGTTTTTTCTTCTTTGCGAATCTTTGATACTCTTCTATATTCATGCAGCGCATTTATCAAAATATGCATGTCCGAAAAATAAGTCTGAATAAATTCATAGTTTTTCACATTTATTAATTTTAATTTTGTTTTACAATAGACACTGGGCTTTAAACCTGAGTTTTTAAATTCCTTATATTTCCCCTCACAGCAAATAATCAGCATTTCAATCTCAGGTGCTGTGATGACATTAATAACATCAATTTTTTGTTCATATGCCTTACTCAGTTTAAAATTCTCTCGCCGAGAATCTAGAATACGATAAACCGTGATCTTTTCAGAAAAACCTTTTTTCAAATATCGTCTCTCAAATTCCCGCGCGTTTCGACATCTCAACAGTTCTTCCTCAATTAAATCTTCTCTTTCAAAAATCAATTTGTGCGCATCCAGCAGCAGATCCAGTATTGCCCGCTCAGCCCCGCCCTCGCAGATGCATGCTGTATATTTTTCCATCGCGAAATCCTCCTATCTCATAAAGATACAAGGACCTTTTTCAAAGCAATATATGACTCATAAGCAGGCACAGTTCCTTTCAGGAAATCGCTGTCGTAAATTTCGCTTTTTTTAATATCGTTTCTTTTTAAAATATCGGATAGGTTTTCCGCTGTAATTCCCCCTCTGTTCCTTATAATATAAATCTCATCGTTTCTGTCAAATTCATCCAGTAATTCCGAATAGTGGGTAGAGAAAATCAATGTTGCGCCTTTTTTATTGATTTTTTTGTCCATAAAAAAGCGGATTAAAGTTGAAACGATCTCTTTATTGAAATGGTTCTCCAGCTCATCTACCAGCAAATACCCTCCCGCCGTGAAAGCAAACACAGCTCCCATAAATACACTGAGTCCCTTTATGGTGCCTGAAGAAAGATATTTATTCAATTCCAAAGGACTGTTCAAGTGGATTGTATCCCTGCCGTAAAACTTTAATTTAATATCCACTTTTTTTTCATTGGGCTGGCAAAACAGATATTCAATACTTGGATCCAAAAAGGTCAACATTTCTTTTGGATATTTTCCCAAAACATTCAGCATATTATAATCTGTAAATTCCGATGTATCATATAAGAAAAAATTGGTATCCTGCTTTTTATTTAATGCAACGATGATACTGACATCGTCCATCAGATATTCCGCATTTTTATCTCTTCCCGCTCTCAGGTTGGAATCTTCAAACTGGTAAAGACTTTTTTTTGTCTTAATTCTGCTGCTTTCCTTCGACCAAAGCGTCTCGTCTAAAATAACAAGATTCGTGCTTCCATCCATCGGATTTTCTTTTTTCCCTATGACAGTCTGTAACTTATATACAATCCCATGGTGATAAAAACAGGCTGAAAAGCATACTTGCTGCCCGCAATCCATATCATCAAAGATTCCTTTTGAGGGTATATGATTGAGTGGTCTGTTATTCAGCAGATCTATCGCAAAGGAAATTGCTTTTAATATCGTTGTCTTTCCGGATGCATTAATACCTATAAAGGAGAGTGCCGGAGTTGTATAGATATTAGAAAAAATATAGGATAACTGTTCCCTGTCATCCTCTGCGACTCTTTGCCGCGCCACGAAATCTATCTCCAGATTATTTTTAAAATGCGGCAGTCCTTCGATTGATATTTTTAATAATTTCATAGCAACCTCCGTTATTATTATCGAGTTCTGCGTTATTATTTTCTATTCTATATCTTTATTTTTATTATTTCAACTAGTATTCCCGATATTTCCGTGATTATTTTCAGAATGCCCTTTTGCCGTTAAAAAGGCAGAGGGCTTTACGCTCTCCGCCTTTCCATAATCCTGCAGAACAGAACCGCTGCTGCCGTGCTCACCGCCGTGGCCAGGATCGCCGGACCGATGATCCCCGCCGGATTCACGCTGCCGTACTGGCTTCGGTAGGCGATAACGCTGACCGGGATCAGCTGCAGGGAGGAAATGTTGACGATGAGAAAGGTGCACATTTCATTTCCGGCTGTCCCCTGTTCCCGCACCGGCCCCGGCGCTTTCCCGGCCCGCCTGTCATCCTCCAGCCGGCCAAGTTCCTCCATGGCTTTCAGCCCCGCGGGAGTGGCTGCCCAGCCCAGCCCCAGAAAATTAGCGATCATGTTCAGGGAAATTGCCTTTCCTGCCGGGTGGTTCCGGGGGAGCCCCGGAAACAGAAACCGAAGCAGCGGCCGGATTTTTTCTGTGATTTTTTCAATCAGGCCGGAATGCTCCGCGATCTTCATCAGCCCGCACCAGAATCCGGTGATCCCGGCCATGGAAATACACAGCGTCACCGCCTCTTTGGCTGAATCCAGAATGGACTCTGTCACCTGAGACAGATTTCCGGTAAAAGCTCCATAGAGAATGCCCAGAAGAAGCATTCCTCCCCAGAGATAATTCATAGACGCCTCCCAAAAAAGCCGGGAATCTCATCCCGCTTCAGATTCCCGGCCCTGTCTTTTTACCAATGTATGTATTTTCCCGCGGTTCTATGCGGCGGGCTGCGCTATGCTTTTCGTATAAAAGAAAGCGCCTGGTTCAGATTCAGATCGGATTCTTCTGAAATCAAAGCAGCATATCAGTATTTCCCGTACTTTTCCACCGCCTGAAGCAGGGCTTCCATGTTCTCCTCCGGGCAGTCCTCCAGAGAATAGCCGGTGGTAAACAGATAGCCTCCGCCGGGAGCCATAATGTCCAGGAGTTCCTTCACCTGCTCCTCAATCTGCTCCGGGGTGCCGTAGCGGACCGTGTACACCGGGAACCCGCCCATAAGGCAGGCCGTATCTCCCAGCTCCTTCTTTGCCAGCTTCAGATCCACCTCCTCAAAGTGATAGATCACCTTGTGCTCCGGCACATCCTTCAGATATTTCAGCCGGGTATTGTAGGCGCCTTCCGTGTAGACGACCGGGGTGATATCATGCTCGATCAGCCCCAGGATCCACTGCTGCAGGTAAGGCCAGTACAGTTCCCGGTAATCCGCATCGCTGATAAAGTTGTCGAATCCCTTATGCAGCATGACCCAGGCGTACCGGCTGCCGGTGGCCCGGCAGAACTCCAGGCTGTCTTTCAGATGCAGTTTCACAAAGATCTCCAGCGCGCGCTTTACATTGTCCCTCTCCTCAATGAGATCCGGCATCATGCCGAAGGTTCCTCTTAAAGTATCCCCCAGCATATCGAAGGCTGTGGCGGAACCTCCGCCCATAATGGAATAATACCCCAGGTCTTTCAGCTTCTGATCGTATCTGCCGATGATCTGATTCATGCGCTGATTTTCTTCCGCCGCTGCCAGCAGCCGCTGATAGACGGGGATCGCCGACGGATCCGTGAGGAATCTCTGGGCTCCCAGGATCAGTTCGTAGAAATCCATTTTGGCCAGCGGCTCAAACAGCCCGATGGTTCGGGGCAGATGCTTGCTGATCCAGAATCCCGCCGGATCCCGGAAGAATTCCTCGTACTCCTCCGCTTCCAGGGTGGGAAACTCAATAAACTGGTAGGTGTTGTTCACATCTAGTCCCTTGGGATCCCCGGGCCATCTGGCGGTTTTCACGTCCAGATTCTCCAGGGTTTTGGCCGCGGGCATAAAATTGCTGATGCTGGCGGTATCCGTGCAGGAATGGGTCTCGTAGAAAGAAAGCATGGCCTGGCAGGCCTTCTCATGGTCCACCATGCTCTCCGCCATGGTCATACCCGCTTTGTGAATGGGATAGGTGCCTACCAACAGCACGTTGGGAACCCGGTCCGGCTGCCCGCCGGCCACTGCCGTCTCCACCCGGGTCTTTCTCTCCTGGTACAGTTTCTTGTAATCTGTCATAGGGAAACCTCCTTTCGATTACCGGTATCGCAGAACTTCTCTGTTATCATAGTATCACACGGCTGCGCTTCCTGCTACATCCGCTCTGCACAATCATCGAAGGGCCGGTTCTTCTGTTTTTATCCCCTTATGCACATACTCTTTAAGATATGTCATTCCTCCTGCTCCAGGAGCTGCTGATATACGTCTCTCTTACTGCATCCCCGGTCCTTGGCCACCTGTTTCATGGCTTCTTTCCGATCCATGCCTTTTTCCATGTAAAGGGCCATGTGGGCTTCCAGGGACATGGCCTTCCAGTTCTCCTGCTCCGCCTGCCTCACTTCCAGGCGGGAGCGGCCTTCCAGCACCAGCACGCATTCCCCCCGGGGAGCTTCCTGCCGGTAATGGGCGCAGGCTTCCCCCAGAGTTCCCCGAAAAAGGGTTTCATGCTTTTTGGTAAGCTCCCGGCAGACGGCAGCCCTCCGGGATTCTCCCAGAACCTCCCTCAGTTCTTCCAGGGTCCGAAGCAGACGGTGGGGGGCCTCATAGAGCACCGTGGTGCGGAATTCCTCTTTCAGCTCCCGCAGAATTTCTCTCCGCTCTTTTTTGTCCTGGGGCAGAAAGGCCTCAAAGGCAAATCTCCGGGAAGGCAGTCCGGAAAGCACCAGCCCGGTGACACAGGCAGCCGGCCCCGGCACTGCCGTCACCGGGATCCCCGCCTCCAGGGCCATAGCCGTCAGCTCCTCCCCCGGGTCGGAGATCCCGGGCATGCCGGCGTCGGTAATCAGGGCGATTTTCATGCCCTGCCGCATTTTTTCTACCAGTTCCCTGCCTTTTTCGATTTTATTATACTCGTGGTAACTGGTCATGGGAGTGTGGATCTCAAAATGGTTCAGCAGCTTGATGCTGTTTCTGGTATCCTCCGCCGCGATCAGATCCGCTTCTTTTAAAGTCCGAACCGCCCGGAAGGTCATGTCCTCCAGATTTCCAATGGGCGTTCCGCACAGATACAATATTCCGGACATCTTCTCTCTCCTTTCCGCCGGCCGCCCGGTTCTTTATCTTCCATCCCCGTACATTTCCCGTACCTGCCGGGTATACTGTCCCGGCTGTTCATAGACGATCAGAGGCTTTTCCACGGTGATCCTGGGATTTCCGTTTTTGCAGGCTTCCAGCAGAACCATGTTTGGCTCCCGGTCCACGTACGGATACACCAGCTGCATCCGCTTGGGCTCCAGCCGGTACTTCATCAGCATGCCCATGATTTCCGCCAGCCGGAAGGGCCGGTGCACCAGATAAAATCTCCCCCGGGAAGTCAGCACCGCGGCGGTCTCCCTTACCAGATCCTCCAGCGTGCACAGCACCTCATGGCGGGCAATGGCTTTTTCCTGCTCCGGATTTACCAGGCCGTGCTGACCTGTCATATAGGGCGGATTGCTGACCGCCACGTCAAAAGAAGCCGGGCCGAAAATGGCCGCGGCTTCTTTTATATCTCCTGTCACGATCCGGATTTTTTCTTCCAGTCCGTTAAAGGCCACGCTCCGCCTGGCCATTTTGGCGCTTTTCTCCTGGATCTCCAGTCCCGTAAAACACCTGCCCGGTGTTTTCGCCGCCAGCAGAATGGGAAGGATTCCCGTGCCGGTTCCCATATCCAGCACCTTCTCCCCCGGCTTTACCCTGGCGAAAGCGGAGAGCAGAACGGCGTCAATGCCGTAGCGGAATCCCTGCCGGGACTGGATAATATGGTATCCGTTCTGGAGATCATCCAGCTGTTCTCCCGGCTGAAGCTTTACGTTTTCCATGTTCCGATCCTTTCTTTGACTGGCGCTTCTTTTCCCGGCCCTCCTCTTTTTCCCTGCGGCCGCCGGACTCCTGCTGTTCCTTCTCCAGTTTTTCCAGTTCCTTCTTCTCTTCAGAAGTCAGGTCTTTTTCTTTCTCTTTTTCCTTATCCCGGCCTTTTTTATGCTTCTGCTTAATCCGCAGTTCGCCGGCCGGGTATTCCCGGATCTCTTTTTCATCCTCTACGTTGACCACAACCTTTACCAGCTGCCGCAGTACGTTGACGCTCTGCACCTCTCCCAGGATTCCCTCAGGAGTGGATACAAGGTCTCCGTTTCCGGGAAGTTTTTTATTCAGATACTCGTAGGTTTCCTGCTCATTTTTCAGGCAGCACATCAGCCGGCCGCAGGTGCCGGAAATTTTGGTGGGATTCAGAGACAGATTCTGTTCCTTCGCCATCTTGATAGAAACCGGAGCGAACTCCGACAGATAGGTATGGCAGCAGAGGGGACGGCCGCAGATACCGATGCCTCCCAGGATTTTGGTCTCATCCCGGACGCCGATCTGGCGCAGTTCGATCCGGGTCTTGAAGACAGAGGCCAGATCCTTTACCAGTTCCCGGAAGTCCACCCTCCCGTCCGCGGTAAAATAGAACAGGACTTTGTTGTTGTCAAAGGTGTATTCCGCGTCGATGAGCTTCATGTCCAGATTGTGGGCGGCGATCTTCTTCTGACAGATCTGAAAAGCCTCCTTCTCTTTCCTTCGATTGCTCTCCTCCCGGGCATCGTCCTTGGGGGTGGCAATGCGGATCACTTCTTTCAGAGGCTGCACGATCCGGCTGTCCTCCACCTCCCGGGGGCCCAGAACTACACAGCCGTACTCCACGCCTCTGGCTGTCTCTACGATTACGTGATCTCCCGCTTCTATGTTCAGAGATTTCGGACCGAAGTAGTAGACCTTCCCCATGTTGCGAAATCTCACTCCGATAATTGTAGTCATCTCAGTTCTCCTTAATGGTCAGAAACAGCAGTTCCATGACCAGATCAAAATTAACATTGGCATGCAGACGGCCGTCTGCCGTATGTATGGCTTCGATAATCTTTTCCAGCCCTTCATAGGAACTCTGGGTAGCCCGTTCCTTGATGGCGTTGATTTCTTCTTTAAACACCAGGTTGTCCACTTCTTTGGTGGCTTTAAATAAGAGCACATCCCGGAACCACATGAGGAAAAGCTCCAGATACTCATAGATATTGTCCTTCTCCTGGGACATGCTCCGGACCGCCTCCACCAGTTCGTACACGGCCATGCTCCTCGCCCGCTTCAGAAGCTGCAGAGCGTTGGCGGTCATCTCCGCGAATTCTCTGGATTCCGCGGTTTTTTTCGCTTTTCCGATATTGCCCTGGGCAAAGGCCGCCTGCACTTCCGCCTGGTAATCCGGAATATGCATGCGTTCCATCAGGTAATCCTTCACCAATCTGTCGCCCACCGGCTTTAAGCTCAGCAGCACGCACCGGGAAGTGATGGTGGGCAGCAGCGCGTCCGGATTGTCCGCCAGAAGCAGAATCACCGCATAGGCCGGCGGCTCCTCAATGGTTTTCAGCAGGGCGTTCTGCGCCTGCAGGGTCAGCTTGTCCGCGTCGTTTACAATATATATCTTGTAGGGACTCTCATAGGGCCGGATCCCCACATCATTGATCAGCTGTCCCCGGATCTCATCTATCCCGATAGAATTTGGTTTTTCGTGAACCACATAGATAATGTCCGGATGATTTTTGTTCAGCGCCTTGCGGCAGGAGGGACATTTCATACAGGGTTCAACGCCCTGTTCCTGGCACTGGAGGGTCATAGCAAACAGAGAGGCCAGCAGTTTTTTGCCTGCCCCGTGTTCCCCGCCGAAAATGTAGGCATGAGATACCTTTCCCAGACGGATGGCATTCTGGAGATGAGAGATAATTTCCTGGTGGCCCACTACCCCGTCAAATCCTTTCATCTCGTTGATTTCTTCCATATGAATCACCTCCTAAATCCAATGGCGCCGGTTACGCCTGGGCGCCACACTCAGTATAGCATAAATCTATTTTAAGATACAGCGTTTTTTTCCGCCGCTATGTATCCGGCGATCTCCTTCAGGCAGTCCTCCAGAGGGCCGTTGTTGCGGAATTTCCGGACAATCCCCGCCCGCCGCAGGTTTTCTTCCGAAAAATCCTCGCAGTCCGCCAGAAACCGCCGGCACATCTCCCCATAGGCGGGCGCTTTCTGTTTCTCTTCCCGCTGCAGAGCCCGGCGCAGCCGGATTCCGTCCTCTGTCTCAATATAGACAGGACAGATTTTGTCCTCTCCGAAATACTTCTTCAGGTTCTGAAAGGACTCCAGGGTTCCGATTCCCAGGTAATCTGCCCGGTCCAGGCGGATCTGCCCCTCATCGGCGGTAAAATAATACCAGGGGCCGAAGACGGTGTCGTAAACTCTTTCCTCAATGATCCGGCCGGCCAGACGCAGCCGCACCATCTTCTCCTGATCCACAAAATGATACTCCCTTCCATCCCTCTCGTTCTGCCGGATGGGCCGGGTAGTATACAGCACCAGCGGCGAAAGCCCCAGCGCCGGATCCCGCAGCAGGGCCTCGTATATATGATCTTTTCCGGAAGCGCTTTTTCCCATAATATAAAACAGTTTTCCCATCTATGTATCTGTCCTCCTGACTTTTCCCGCCGGAGCCGGGTATTTCAACGGTTTGCAGTACTAAGTATTTTGTCATACCGCCGTATAAAAGTCAAGAGGACCGGCTTTTCTCACTGTTCCATCTGCTTGCCCAGAAACAGGGAAGCCGCCATGGCCAGCTTCTGTTCTGTCTCTCCCATTTTCTGTCCGGTGTTTTTCCCCAGCAGAACCACCGAGCCGATGGCGTCTCCCGCGCTGATAATGGGGACAATCACCTGGCACGCGGTGTCCAGACGGTCATCCTGGGTGGCGGGAATAAACTCTTTTTCATTTCTGCCCGCGCAGATGCTTTCCCGCTCTATAATCGCCTGCTCCAGTTCCCGGCTGATGGTTTTTCCCAGATATTCCCGCTGGTCCGGACCGGACGCGGCAATGATCTGGTCATGGTCGGAAATGCAGACCAGGTGTCCGCTGACCTGGGAGAGGGACTGGGCGTATTCTCTGGCAAAGGCTCCCAGTTCTCCGATGGGCGAATATTTTTTCAGTATGATCTCTCCCTCCCGGCCGGTAAAAATTTCCATCGGTTCCCCCTCACGGATCCGCATGGTTCTCCGGATCTCTTTGGGAATCACCACCCGGCCCAGATCATCTATCCTTCTCACAATTCCTGTCGCTCTCATATTAAAAGTCCTCCGTCTTACGGTATTTGCGGGATGCCGGCAGCGCGGAAAAATCGCCTGCATCCCTTCCTGTGTGTCGTAAAGGTAGTATCTGTAAAAGAAAAAAAATTATGCCTGTATTGAAAGAGATCCTTTTTTCAGCTACTATTAAAAAAAGGCTGTGAAAGAGAGGCGCATGCGCATGAGAAAATTTGCTGTATTCAGCGGTTTTCTGGGTTCCGGAAAAACCACCGCTATGATGGCCCTGACTGAATATTACACAAAACGTCACGGAAAAGCCGCCATGATCTCCAACGATCTGGGGCATGGAGTAACCCTGGCGGATCACCGGCTGGCCCGGCTGAAGGGATGCAACGCCTCAGAAATGACTGAGACCTGCATCTGTTACCAGAATGAGAAACTGGCGGACCGGCTGAACGCTTATTACCGGGAGGGCTGTGAGCTGGTCATCTCCGATATCCCCGGGTTTGGAGTGGGCGCTCTGGAGCATGTGTACCACGGTCTGGAGGAAAAATTTCCCGGACAGTTTGATCTGGCGCCTTTTACGGTGCTGACGGAACCTCGGACCGTAGACCTTCTTCGAGACGGCCGGGGAGGCGATATGGAGTATCTGCTGGACACCCAGCTGATAGAGGCGGATCTCATTCTTCTCAACAAATGCGATCTCCTCAGCCGGGAACAGGCGGAAGCGGACAAAGCCTGGCTGGAACAGCGCTATCCCCATGCCCGGGTTCTCCTTATCAGCGCCCTGAAGGAAGAGGGTCTTGAGGCTCTGGCCCAGGCCCTGAAAGAGGGAACGGCCTCCATGCGCCGTCCGGATATCGGCTACGGGGGAGAAGCCTTCCGGGCCTCCATGGAAAAACTCAGCGAGTACTATCTCCAGTGCCACGCGGCGGTCTGCTGCAATACCTTTGACGGAAACCGCTATCTGACGGATCTGGCAGAAGAAGTTCAGGTACGGTTCCGGGCCGCCGGTTTTGAGATTCCCCACCTGAAGCTGCTGGCCTGGGAACCGGAAGGAGATTTCGGCAAAGCGGATCTTCTGGGAACCCGGCGCCCGGTGGAAGTCAGCCGCCGGTTCGCCCGTCCCTGTACCGCCGCGGCTGTGATCCTCAATGCCAGCGCCGCCTGTCCCCCGGGGATCCTGGATTCTCTGATTACGGAAACCCTGGGGGAGATCTCCGGCCGGTATCAGCTGGAACTGGCCGTTTTTAAAAAAGAATGCTTCGGTATGGGGGAATGAAAGATATGGTAATTCGCAAGACCCGCTCCGTCTGCCCGGTGTGCCTGCAAAATCTGCCCGCGGCTCTCTGCCGCCGGGAGGACGGAAGGATTTTTATGGAAAAGACCTGCCCGGAACACGGTTCTTTTCAAACCCTGATCTGGCAGGGGGCGGTGGACTTTGACAGGTGGCTTCTGGGAACAGAGCCTCTGCCCCCAAAGGCCGGGGCAGACTGTCCCGCAAACTGCGGCATCTGCCCGGAGCATGACAGCGGCACCTGCTGCGCTCTGCTGGAGGTGACGGAACGCTGCAATCTCCGCTGCCGCTACTGTTTTGCCGACGGAGGACGAAATACAGAGGATCCCTCTTTAGAAGACCTGAAAGCCGCCGTCCGGGAGATCGTCTCTCAGTGCGGCCAGCCTCTGCTCCAGCTCTCCGGAGGCGAACCCACTCTCCGGGAGGATCTGCCTGAGCTGGTGCGTTATGCCAAAGAAGCCGGCTGCAGTTACGTGCAGGTAAACACCAACGGCATCCGGATGGCGGAGAACCCCGACTATGCCGCGGCTCTGGCGGAGGCCGGGCTGGACATTGTATTTCTTCAATTCGACGGCACCCGGGATGAAATCTATAAAGTTCTCCGGGGAAAGCCTCTCCTGCAGACTAAGCTGCAGGCTGTCCGGGTCTGCTCGGATCTGCGGCTGGGCGTGACCCTGGTTCCCACGGTGGTCAAAGGCGTCAACCACCGGAATCTGGGAGAACTGATCTCCCTGGCCGCCTCCCTGGTTCCCGGGGTCCGGGGCGTACACTTCCAGCCGGTATCCTATTTCGGCCGCTGCCCGGAATCTCCCGGGGAAGAAAACCGCTATACCCTGGATCAGCTTATGGCGGACATCAGCAGCCAGACGGGAATTCCCATAGAAAGCTTCATGCCCTCCCGCTGCGATCATCCCCTCTGCGGCTTTCACGCCAATTTCCTGGTAAATCCCGCGGGAGGCCTGAAGCCCCTGACCTCCATCACCTACTCCTCCCGCAGCCGGAGCACTGCCAGGGACAACCGGGAATATACCGTCCGCCGCTGGCGCCGGTCTCCGGAGGAGACGCCTCCCTCCGGCACCTTTTCCGAGGAAATGGATTTTGATACCTTCCTCTGGTATATGCGCCACGGAAGTCTCAGCCTCACTTCCATGGCCTTTCAGGACGCCGGAAACCTGAACATCGAACGGCTGCGCCGGTGCAGCCTCCATGTGTATGACCGGGGAAAAAGCAAGCCCTTCTGCGCCAGATATCTGTCTCCCATGCTCTGACTGTCAAAGGGGCTGCCGGTAATGAAAACCGGCAGCCCCTTGTTTATGGCTCCAGAAATGCTTCTACTTCCTCCATCCTGGGAATAGAGGAAGAGGCCCCCGGCCGGGTAACCGCTATGGCCGAGGCCGCGGCGGCGATCCTCAGAGCCTCCGGGATCTCTTTTCCCTGAAGTACAGAAGCAATAAAATAACCCGTATAGGTATCCCCGGCTCCGGTGGTATCCACCGCTTTTACCGGGAAAATCCCCTGACGGTATTCTCCTTGCGCATCCTTATACACAGAGCCCTCGCTTCCCAGAGTCAGCACGAACCGGCTCTTGGGATATGCTTCCAGCAGTTTCTCCGGCATGGCTTCTTTGGAGCTTTCCCCTGTCATCTGCTCTGCTTCCACTTCATTGACCAGAAAATAAGTCACCGCTTTCAGGTCGCAGGCCTTAAGTTTCCCGTTATAGGGAGAGGGGTTCAGGACAATAATCATTTCTTTTTCCGCCGCTCTGCGGATGATATAGTCCAGAAGATTGATCTCGTTCTGCAGCAGAATCATGTCTCCCGCTTCAAAAAAGCCCAGCACTTCATCGATGTGCTCCCGGGTCTGCCTCTGATTGCTTCCCCCGAAGAGAAGGATTCCGTTCTGTCCGTTTCGGTCTACCTGGATGACTGTATGGCCGTTTTTTCCTTCCGCCTTTCGGAGAAAGCGGGTGTCCACCCCGTTTTCCCGGCACAGTTCCAGCAGCATCTCCCCGCCTTCTCCCCAGGTTCCGGCGTGGAACACCGGCACCCCGGCTCTGGCCAGAGCAATGGACTGGTTCAGTCCCTTTCCCCCGGGAAAAAGTTCCAGCTTCTCAGAGGAGAGGGTCTCCCCTCCCCGCAGAATGTGATCCACGGAATACACCTGATCTACATTCAGAGATCCGAAGTTCAATACCTTCATCCTTGTTTCCCCCTTTCAGAGTATCAGCCCGCCGCCTCCGCCCGGGACGTTTTCTCTTCCGCTTCTGTTCCGGAGGAATTTTCCTGAACCGGTTTGCTTTTTCTGCGCAGAACCAGCAGGATCACTCCTGCCAGGAAGGTAAAGATACTCATAAACTGAGAGGTAGACAGGGGTCCTACAAATCCCCGGTTAATATCTCCTCTCCAGAATTCCAGCACGAACCGTCCGGCGCTGTACAGGATCAGATACCAGGCGGTAACCTCCCCCTCCCGTTTTTTCAGCTTCCTGTCGTAGAAGATCAGGAAGAAGCACAGCAGAAAATCCAGCGCGCTGGAGATCAGCTGGGTGGGCACCAGAGGTACGTGGTTAGGCGCGAAATCAGAATCCGTAAAGGTAACGGCCAAAGGGCCGTGGCTCACCGCTCCGTAGCAGCAGCCGGCCAGAAAACAGCCGATCCGGCCGAATCCCTGGGCCAGGGCCACGCTGGCCATGCCCACGTCGAAGAAATTCCAAGTGGGCAGCTTTCTCCATCTGCAGTAAAGCCAGCCTCCCAGGATTCCCCCCAGAATTCCTCCCAGTACAACCCAGCCGTTGGCCAGGGAAGACCAGAAGATGGAGGGATCCGCCAGAATATCCGGCAGCACGGTGATCAGGTACAGCGCCTTGGAGCATACATAACCCAGAGCTACGCAGCACACAACCAGCCCGAAGACCTTGCTGCTGTCCAGCCCTTTTTTCTTTGCCCGGTACTCAGCGCTGAAATAGGCGGCCAGAATACCCATGGCAGTCATAAGTCCGTAGCCGTGAATGGTCACCGGCCCGATGGTCAGTAAATCATTGTACATAATTTTTCCCGCTTTCTTTCCCTGTGATGTCTGCTCAGGCTTTCCGCTCCGGAATCTCCCGGCGGAGCGCCCGGATAAATTCCGGCGTGGTGCCGCAGCAGCCGCCCACAAGATCCGCTCCCGCCTCCACCAGCCGTTTCATATGACCGGCAAACTCTTCCGGCGTCATCTCGTAGACAGGATTTCCCTGGCTGTCCGCCACCGGATGTCCGGCGTTGGGTTTTACCGCCAGGGGAACTTTCGCTGCTTTCTTCATTCGTTCCACCACGGGAAGCAGCTGATCCGGTCCCACGGAGCAGTTGACTCCTACCGCGCTGGCTCCCAGCTCCTGCAGGACCCGCACAGCTTCCTCTGCGGTACCTCCGAACAGAGCTCTGCCGTCCTCCTGAACCGTCAGCGTGCAGATCACCGGCAGGCTGCAGACTTCCAGAGCCGCTTTCAGCGCTACTTCTGTCTCGGCCACGCTGAGCATGGTCTCCGCTACCAGAAGATCCACGCCGGCTTCCGCCAGGACAGAGGCCTGCTCCCGGTATACTTCCGCCAGTTCTTCCTCCTCCAGGTCTCCCAAAGGCTCCAGGAGCTCCCCGGTGGTGGTCATATCTCCCGCCAGGAGAGTGTCAGGCCCCACTGCCCGGCGGCTGAGTTCCACCAGGCCCATGTTCAGTTTTCTTACTTCTTCCGCCCGTCCGTGTTTTCGGAGGCTGATGCGGTTAGCGGCGAAGGTAGGCGCGTAGATGATATCGCTGCCCGCCTGCTGATACTGCCGCTGAAGCTCCTGCACCAGATTCCCGTGCTCCAGGATCCAGGCTTCCACACAGATATTTTTCGGCATCCCCATCTTAGTTAGGTTGGAGCCCATGGCTCCGTCCAGAAACAGGACTCTGCCGGCGGCCATTGCCGCGAATGCTTCTCTCTTCATCCTTTACTCCGCAGCGCTGCTGCTTTCGGCCGTTCCGGAGCTGCCGGAGACGGAACTGCTGTCGGTTCCCGCGGAGCTTCCGGAAACGGAACTGCTGTCCGCTGCCCCGTCCTCCCCGGAAGTATCTTCCGCTTTCACTACATAAAGGTCTTTATCTGTCACCCGCAGGTTGTCCCAGCCTGATTTTGTATCCACCGCGCTGGCATCCACCCACTCCTGCAGCTTCGCGTCATAATTTTCGCTTTCACGCTGGCTGATAATGGATTCCTTCTCGGTTTCGGTGGCTTCCGCGTCAAACGCCTGATCCAGACGGACAATGTAATAATATTCCTCTGTCTCGATGACGCTGCCGTATACCTGTCCGTCCGTCAGACTGCTGACTGCCTCTTTTACCGTGTCTTCCAGGATTGTATCGTCACTTCCGTAGCTGAGGCTGCTGGCCATGAAATCCTCATTAACGCCATCCGCGATGGTGGAAAAATCCGCCGTAGAGGGATCCGCGGATGCCTGGATCTGCGCCAGGACCTCTTCCGCGTCTGCTTTCAGTTCCGCCTTCTCATCCTCGGTCAGTTCCGCGCCGTCCTCTCCCTCCAGAGAAATTCTGGCGTAGGTAACGGTGGTCTGGGCGGCTTCCTCATCACTGACTTCACGGTCTGTATCCGCCACCATGGGCTCCCTCATTTTCTGCTGATACGTGTAGAGCTCCAGCACCTGCGCCACATCTTCTTTTGAGGCGCCGATCCGTTCCATGGCGTCCGGATTGGCGTCCATCACTGCCTGCGCTGTCTCGTCGATCTTCTGTGTCTCTTCCTCCGTCAGAGAAACCCCGTACTCTTCCGCGTGCTGGCGCAGAACTACCATATTCACCAGGCTGTCCTGGCAGTTTTCCTTCAGTGAATCGCCGTAGCTCTGGCTGTCGCTGATGGCCTGGTCCCACATAAGATCAGAAGATGTGAGGCCATAGCTCTGCATCATATTCGCGGTCTCCGCCTGCTGATGGCGCAGATAAAAATTGGCGGTTCCCAGATTCACTTCTTCATCGTTAATCACCAGAGCGGCGGCGGTTCCGTCCACCTTATCCCCGCATCCTGCCAGTCCGGCCGCCGCCAGTGCCAGTGACGCGATTCCGCAGATGGCTGCTGTCTTTGCTGCTTTCATACTATCCTCCCGAATTTATATAAGTATTCTAATTGTCGATTATATCCTTTTTTCACAGGCCCGGCAACTATTTCATGGTTTTTTCACAAACCTCTTCACTCCTGCGCGTAGCCGCGGAGGGCTTTCGCGAATCCCCTCACCCGGTCCAGGACGGTGGTTTTTCCCTGTCTTGGCTGCCGGTATTTCAGCAGAAAATAAGGATTGTTCTCCAGCTTGAAGCTGAGATCGTTTCCGTACTGCTTCAGCAGGGCCGGGATTCCCTCCGCCTGCAGGCGGGCTTTCTCATAGAGGGTCATGCGGATCGTATCCCCGGTCTGCTTGATCTCCGTAATGTACGCTTTGTGGGCCAGCGCTTTCAGCTCCGCCACCGCCAGCAGGTTCTGAACGGATTTCGGAGGCTCCCCGAACCGGTCCAGCAGTTCCTCCAGCATATCCTCCGCCTCTTCTCCGTTTTCGATGCCGGCGATCCGCTTGTAGATATCCAGCTTCTGGCTCTCATTGGGGATATAGCCCGGAGGGATAAAGGCGTCCAGGGCAAGGTCGATGGAAGTCTCGAAATCCTCCTCCATCTTCAGGCCTTTTGCCTCCTTCACCGCGGCGCTCAGCATCTTGCAGTACAGATCGTAGCCCACCGCCTCCATATGGCCGTGCTGCTCGGCGCCCAGAAGGTTTCCGGCCCCCCGGATCTCCAGATCCCGCATGGCAATCTTTACGCCGCTTCCCAGCTCCGTAAATTCCCGGATGGCGTGGAGCCGCTTTTCCGCCACCTCTTTCAGCATCTTGTTCCTGCGGTACATGAGAAAAGCGTAGGCGGTGCGGTTGGTGCGCCCCACCCGGCCCCGGAGCTGGTACAGCTGGGAAAGGCCCATCTGATCCGCGTCGTGGATGATAATGGTATTGACGTTGGAGATATCCATGCCCGTCTCGATGATGGTGGTGGACACCAGCACGTCGATCTCTCCGTTGATGAAGCTGTACATGATCTGCTCCAGCTCCCGTTCCTTCATCTGCCCGTGGGCAAAAGCCACGGAAGCCTCCGGCACCAGGGCCGCCACCCGGTTGGTGAGATCCACAATATTGTTGACCCGGTTGTACACGTAGAACACCTGACCGCCCCGGGCCAGTTCCCGGCTGATGGCCTCCCGGACCATCTCCTCGTCGTACTCCATCACATAGGTCTGGATGGGCACCCGATCCAGCGGCGGTTCCTCCAGCACGCTCATATCCCGGATCCCCACCAGGCTCATGTGGAGCGTCCTGGGAATGGGGGTCGCCGTCAGGGTCAGCACATCCACATTCTGCTTCAGCTGCTTGATCTTCTCTTTATGGGCCACGCCGAACCGCTGCTCCTCATCGATGACCAGCAGACCCAGATCCTTAAACTCCACATCCTTGGACAGGACCCGGTGGGTGCCGATGAGGATATCCACCAGCCCTTTTTTCAGATCTTCCAGGGTCTTTTTTTGCTGGGCGGCTGTGCGGAACCGGCAGAGCAGGTCAATGCGCACCGGAAAGTCCTTCATCCGCTGGACAAAGGTATTGTAGTGCTGCTGGGCCAGGATGGTGGTGGGCACCAGGAGCACCACCTGCTTATTTTCCTGAACCGCCTTGAAGGCTGCCCGGATGGCGATCTCTGTTTTGCCGTAGCCCACATCCCCGCAGATCAGCCGGTCCATGATCCTGGGGCTTTCCATGTCCGCCTTGGTGGCCTCGATGGCCGCGGTCTGATCCTCCGTCTCCTCAAAGGGAAACAGCTCCTCAAACTCCCTCTGCCACACCGTATCCGGCCCGTACTGGTATCCCTGCTCCTCCTGCCTGGCGGCGTAGAGGGCCACCAGCTCCTTGGCAATGTTGGCCACCGCCCCCCGGACCCGGCTCTTGGTCTTATTCCACTCCTGGCTCCCCAGTTTGTTCAGTTTGGGTTTTTTGGCGTCAGAACCGGCGTATTTCTGCAGAACATCCAGCTGGGTGGCCTGAATGTAGAGATTGCTGCCCCCGGAGTATTCGATCTTCATGTAGTCTTTCACTACATGATCGACTTCCACTTTTTCAATGCCCCGGTAAATCCCAAGGCCATGGTTTTCGTGAACCACGTAATCCCCCACGGACAGTTCCGCGAAGCTGTGGATCTTCTCGCCGCTGTACTGGGTTTTCTTTCTCTTTTTCTTCTTCTGTTCCTTCCCGAAAATATCCGTCTCCGTAATCAGGACGAACTTCTGCATGGGATACTCAAAACCCTTACGGGCGCTGCCGTGCATGACCAGGATCTCCCCCGGCGCCAGCAGCCGCTCCTCCTCCGCGCTGTAGAAAGCGTTCAGCCCTTCCTCCCGGAGATTTTCCGCCAGACGGGCCGCCCTGGTCCGGGAGGCGGAAAGCAGAACCACCCGGCAGCCGGCTTTTTTCCAGTGCTTCAGATCCTTCACCAGCATGGGGAACTGGTTGTTGTAGGGGCTTACGGATTTCACCGTCACCGTGTACTGGCCGGTGACCTCGAAAGCATTTTTCCGCTGCTCCAGCAGGGACATTCCCACACAGTTCCTTCGGTTCAGGCTGTAGGCCAGCTGCTCCGGGCTTAACAGCCGCTCACACTCCTCCGGGCGGGCCTGGCCTTTTTCCAGCCGGTGGGTCATGCACTCCCGGTACTCCTGAAACTGGGAACCGGCGCTTTCCAGGATCCGGCCGGGCTCATCCAGAAAGAACCTGGCCTCCTCCGGAAAATAATCCGGCAGAGTGTCCGTCAGCTGCCGGTAAAAATCTTTTGTATCCCTGCCCATCTCCTCGGTGGCGGGATAGATGGAGATGGATTCCAGATTTTCAATGGACCGCTGGCTTTCCGGGTCAAAGCTGCGGATGGAATCGATCTCATCTCCCCAGAGCTCGATCCTCCAGGGCGCCTCCTCCGTCAGTGAAAACACATCCAGGATCCCGCCCCGAACCGCGAACTGGCCGGAGGCCTCCACCTGGCCGCAGCGCTCATAGCCCATGTCCGTCAGCTTCACCGCCAGCTGTTCCAGATCCAGGGGGCTGTCATTTTTCAGAGTAATGATATGATTTTTCAGCACGCGAAGAGGCAGAAGATAGTCCAGGCAGCCCCCTGTGCTGGTGACCACGGTTACTTTCTTCTGCTCCAGTATGGCCTGTATAACCCGCATCCTCTGCCTGGTCAGCAGATTGCCGGAAAGATCCGCCTGATAAAAGATCAGATCCCGGGCGGGATAGTAGAGGACCTCCCGGTCATAAAGCTTCAGGTCCTCATATAATTCTTTTGCCTTCAGCTCATTCTCCGCCACCAGCAGGGCGGCGGAAGAGGCGGGCAGCAGGGCGGCGGCCAGGTGGGCTTTCTGGGACTCCAGACAGCCGGTGACCATGACCACTCCCCGGTTTTTCAGGAGCTGACGCTCCAGATCCTCAAATCCGGCAACCTCCCGGAAAGGCTGCATCAATGCTTTCATCATTCCTTTGGCTCCCTGGACGCCTTATGGTTGTAGCGGTTCATGGCTTCGTCCATGTCCCCGGAAAGGATCAATTCCAGGGCATCCGCCGCGTCTTTGATGGCGTCCTCGATTTTTTCCCGGTTTTCCGGGGTGAAGGGGGCCAGCACATAATCCGCCAGATCCCAGCGGTCCGGCTTGGCTCCGATCCCTACCCGGATCCGTTTGAATTTATCCGTACCCAGACAGGCAATGATATTCTTGATGCCGTTGTGCCCCCCGGCGCTGCCTTTTTTCCGCACCCGGATCTGTCCCGGATCCAGGCTGATGTCGTCGTAGATCACGATCAGCTCTTCCTCCGGATCCAGCTTGTAATAGTTCACCAGGGCGGCCACGGCTTCCCCGCTTAAGTTCATGTAGGTCAGGGGTTCCGCCAGCATCACTTTCTGCCCGGCGATGATCCCTTTTCCGCACTCCGCCTGAAACTGGATGCCGGAGAAGGGAATCCTGTGGCGGTCCGTCACATAGTCGATGACGTCAAAACCCACGTTGTGCTTGGTACGCTCATATTTTCTGCCCGGATTTCCCAGGCCCGCGATCAGATACATGCTGTTTACCTCTTAATTAAAGTATACCAGTTCCGATTCCGGGGCTTTGGCGGAGCGGATGGCTTTGGCCTTCAGCACCGGCCCTTCCTCGTGGTATACATCCAGATACTTCCAGTCTACGGTGGCTGTCACCTCCACCCAGCTTCCCATGGGAAGTTTGGGGGCGTTCTTACTCTGGCATACATAGCCGATAAAGGTGGTGTCGTCGGCGCAGCAGGTCATGGCCATGCGGCCGGGGACGAAAAAGTTGGCTCCCACGTCCCGGCTTTTTAGAACCATGCCCTTGAACTTCACGGTCCTGCCCTGATAACGCTCGGGATGGTCCCGCATATCCACATAGAAGATCCCGTAATCCATGTCCTCGATCTCGATCACATCCGCTTTCAGATCGTAGGGAACTTCATCCTCAAAAATGTCCGTCAGCTCTCCCTCTTCATCCTCAAAAAGGATCTCGCAGCCGGGATTGACCACCTTAATGCTGCGTCGGAAGTTGGCCAGGGGCTGCTCCTTTTTGCAGCGGTTGAACATGACCATATCCGCGTTCCGCGCCATCTCCACAAAAAGAGACTTCATGTTGTTCATGTAAACCTGAAAGGTACTGGCGTCCACTGTGACGATGTGCTGGACAATGCCCCAGCCGTGGGGCAGGTCCATCTCTTCCAGATGTTTGACCCCCCAGAGCGGATTGTATTCCAGGATCACCCGGTCCGGCCGGTACTTCCGCTGAAAGGCCCGGAGCTTATCCCTGGTCAGCTCCTCCGGATCCTCCAGCACCTCCAGCACCGTATTGTGCTTCAGCAGCATGGCCTCGTCATATTCTACCTCCCCTTCCTCGCAGGCAATGAGAAGGGTGGGTTCCTCGATCTGAAAATACTCCTGCTGTACGGTAAAATTTATAAATGTAGTCTTGCCGCTTTCCAGAAAACCTGTAATCAGGTAAACCGGCATATCAATTTCCTGCTCCTCCATTGTTCCGCGCTCCTTTCCTCCAGAAGGCTTACTCTCCTTCTGCCACAAAACTCCTGTCCATAGTGATGACGCACTGATACCTGGCGTCCACCTCCTGCATCAGGGCCATGACCTGCTGGCTCAGCTTCAGCTCTTCTTCTTCGTTATAGGTAAAGGGAACCACCAGATCAAAGATCAGATTGATCTGCTCTTTCCCGAACACCACCCGGAAATCGTGAAAGGTCAGCCGGTCGTCCAGGGCGTGCAGGACTCTTCCCAGCTTCTCCTTAATGGCCAGCACCCGGGCGTCGTGAACCTCCACCGGATCCATGTGGATCACCAGGAAGAGCCCCAGCTTCTTGCTGACCTCCCGCTCCGCCCTGTCAATAATTTCATGGGAGGTCTCGATATCTACATCCCGGGGAACCTCCGCGTGAATGGAAGCCATGCTGCGCCCCGGTCCGTAGTTGTGGACAATGAGATCGTGGGTGCCCACAATGCCGTCATAGGACTCTACCAGTTCCTTGATCTCTCCGCAAAGTTTGGGGTCAACTCCTTTCCCGATGAGGGGTTCCAGGGTATCCCGGGCAATGCTGATGCCGGACATAATGACAACAATGGAAACGATCAGTCCCACAACCCCGTCAATATTGACCCCGGAAAACCGGCAGACAATAATGGAAACCAGGGTGGCCGTGGTGGTAATCACATCTCCCATGGAATCCGCCGCCGTGGCCAGCATGACTTTGGAATCGATCCGCCTGCCCAGGACGCGGTTAAAAACCGACAGCCACAGCTTTACCCCTACGGACAGAGCCAGAATGATAAAGGAGATCCAGCTGAAGACCAGCTCCTCCGGATTGCGGATCTTCTCTATAGAACTTTTGAAAAAAGTAATACCCACCTCGATGACCAGGAAGGAAACGATCAGCGCCGCGATATATTCCATGCGGCCGTGGCCAAAGGGGTGATCCTTGTCCGCAGGCTTATTGGCCATCTTCACTCCCACAAAACCGATGACGGAAGAAGCCGCGTCCGACAGGTTATTAAAGGCGTCCGCCATAACCGCCATGGAGCGCATCAGCGTTCCGATAGTCATCTTCACCCCGAACAGCAGCACGTTGCAGAAAATCCCCACCACGCTGGAGAGGATCCCGTAGGCAGTGCGGACGTCCGGATTTTCCGTGTCTTCATGATTCTTGACAAATCTGCGAACCAGAAACTGTATCATACAACATCCCTTCTATCTGTATTAAAATGATGTTGGGGTCAAAAGCCCCCAACTATGATGCCTGCGGATTGTTCCGTGCTGCGCACTCCCACAATCCTACCCAATATTCGCATATCGTGGGATATGCATCCCACTTTTATGCTCATATTAGGG
>DVKB01000016.1 GCA_018716305.1 Candidatus Scatomonas merdigallinarum | reverse complement strand
GATATTACAATGGTCGTAGAAAATAGATTTTTCAGAAGTAAAAGAACAAGGCGTACTCTAAAGAAAAAGAAAGGCAGGGCATATATGAATATGGGAAATTCCATAATTGATTTTAACGAGAAAAAAGGGTTTATCTGCGATATGGATGGTGTGATTTATCATGGCAATCAGATATTGCCAGGTGTTCCAGAATTCATTAAGTGGTTACATGATGAAAAGAAGGAATTTGCGGCAAACCGATGACAATGAATTTAAGGGTTGACGATACTTTTGTCCAAGATGAAGGCTGGTATCGGGCGAATGAACGATACGCAGATTTTGTCTGCGGACACAAAGGACAGCAAATCCTTTTTTTAGAACTCGGAGTTGGAATGAACACCCCCGTTATCATTAAGTATCCATTCTGGAGGATGACGCGGCAGAACCCGAAAGCGGTGTACGCCTGCGTCAATCTGGGTGAGGCCCGGGTGCCGGGAGAGATCATGGATCGGTCTATCTGTATCGATGGGGATATTGGAACCCTACTAAAAAATTGAAGTGAAGCCAAACTCCCGAAAAGTAAATAACCAAAACGCCGAAAAATTGGTAGTCAAACTGCCGAAAAAATACTTGCCAAACTGCCGAAAAAGAGGTATGTTTTTAGAAAAACAGAAGAAAATATAAATATAGTATATGGCAGGAGGCGCAAGTTAAATGAAAAAATATAAGGCAAGAATTGCAGACAAAATCTTAAAAAAGCGTCTGCTTGGAAAAGGAGCTGTTTTGATTGAAGGGGCAAAATGGTGCGGAAAAACAACGACGGCTGAGCAGATTGCCGGAAGTATTCTTTATATGGCAGATCCAGAAAAAGAACAACAAAATCTTACAATGGCAGAAATCAGTCCGGGGAGACTTCTGAAAGGAAAAAGCCCGCGGTTGCTTGATGAATGGCAAATTGCGCCGAAGTTGTGGGATGCCGTCAGATTTGAGGTCGATCACAGGGATGAAATGGGACAGTTTATTTTAACAGGCTCTGCAGTCCCCGCTTCCTATGAGCATATTCATCATACCGGAACAGGACGCTTCTCGTGGATCTTGATGCGTCCGATGAGTTTGTATGAATCTCTGGACTCGACTGGTGAAGTGAGCTTAGAAGCACTTTTTGAGACGCCGGACCAGATTGAAGGCGACAATCCGCTTGATCTGAATCAACTGGCTTTTTTGGTGTGCCGTGGCGGCTGGCCACGGGCAACCGATCTGGAAGGAGAAGTTGCCCTTGAGCAGGCTTTTGACTATTATGACGCGGTTGTAAAATCCGATATTTCCAGAGCTGATGGAATTACTAGAAATCCAGAGCGAGTAAAGCGCCTCATGCGCTCTTATGCCAGAAACCAAGGGTCACAGGCAACAAATACCTTGCTTAAGGACGATATTATGGCGAATGATGCGGAATCTCTTGACACAGACACGGTATATTCTTATATTAACGCATTGCAAAAAATATTCGTGGTTGAGGAAATGGAGGCATGGAATCCGAATCTTCGCTCTAAAACAGCAATCCGAACTTCAAATACCCGATATTTTGTGGATCCCTCCATTGCAGTTGCAGCGCTGGGATTAGGCCCCCAGGATCTGATCGGAGACCTGAATACGTTTGGTTTGTTTTTTGAAACGATGTGCATCAGAGATTTACGGGTCTTTGCGGATGCGTTGAATGGAAAAGTATATCATTTCCGGGATAAAACAGGATTGGAATGCGATGCGGTGGTACATTTGAGAAATGGATCTTATGGCTTGATTGAGGTGAAGCTTGGCGGAGATAAGCTGATAGAGGAAGGAGCAGAAAACCTTAAGATCCTAAAGGATAAAATAGATATAACCAAAATGAAAGCCCCTTCTTTTTTGATGGTCCTAATTGGGGTGGGAGACTATGCGTACAGGAGGCCGGACGGAGTATATGTAGTCCCGATTGGCTGTTTGAAGGACTGATTAAGTAAAAATATGGTGCGCAATAAACATAACACCCCGGGTATCATTAAGTATCTCTTCTGGCGCATGACAGCGGAGAATCCCAAGGCGGTTTATGCGTCCGTCAACCTGGGGGAAGCTTACGCGCCAGGAAACAATATGCTGTACAGCCGACGGGAGCAATCCAGTCGGCTGTTGTAGTTATCGGAGTTTAATGAGGATTATGCTGAATGGGCCGGGCATAATGGTATTGAAATATCTTGATAAGAGCATTCTGCTCTGGGATTTGTGTTTACAATATTTATGGAAAATATTATAATTTGATAAGAATACAATTTTGGGCTTTGAGAAGAAAAAATGATACGCAAGAGGAGCAGGAATGAATATAAAGCAATCGGAAAATTATTTTGTTGATGTTTATATAGAACCGCACAAGATTGACGATCATACAAAAATTTATGAAAAAAGACTGGAGTTTACAGGATTGGAACTAATCCGTGGGATTATATCTGCAGGCATGCCGAATGTGTATTTGACTAAAAGTGCGAGGCCAGATCGAAAAGAAGAGATAGCGTTCAAAATAAAAATGTTTGAGACATTTGTGATATCTATCAACGGTGCGCTGGCTTTTGACCAAGATAAGAAAAAGTATCTGGACAGCACAGAAGTCGGGGCTATTAATTATTGGATTGGAATGATACTTATTACTGTTTTAGGCCAAAAGGAGTATCATTATGAGTTTATGGTTCATCTGTCGATGATTCAGCTTTTTAGTTCAAAGATTAGCATAAATAAAAAAAGTTATTTTTCTGCCAATGGTAAGATCTGCTTTAAGTCACCGGATCTTTTAGCAGTGAACCATTCATTGACGCAGTATGGAGTGTTTGAATCCAAAGGATATTGGACTTACAGTAAAAAAGCTGTAGAAAGCGGATACATTCAGGCAAAGTCGATTAAAAAGATAAACGGAAGTAAGCCTGCCCACAGTTTGGTTGTACTGACGCAAACCGGTGACCGCAAAATCCTTATGATAAAAAAAGATCCAGCCGGGGAAGGGGTTGAATTAAACGTAGATCCTGATGTACTGTTCCTGTATCATTTTTTGCCCATAGTGGAATTGATTGGGGAATTGGAACCGGAAAATCAAAATAACCGGATGACTGGAACGTGGATGCATCATGGGGAGAAATATCGGATCAGTCTCCCTATGGGTTTGTATGAGAGGCTGAGTCGGCCAATCGAACAGAAATCTGACTGGCTGAATAAAATTTCAGAGCCTTATAGTTTGGCTGAGATGTGCCGGGAACAGAAAGAGCTGCTGAGAATAGAGGTCTAAAGGAATCTGGAGAGTCTGCTGGCAGCTTTCCATCTATTGGTCTTGATTTTTCGGACGGATAGACAGAAGAAAATAAATATGATATAATGAAGCAAGTGCCAAAAGAGCATGCGGACGCCGGCGGCGTTGTTTTGAAAGATTAGATATTTGGAGACTGGAAGACCTATGGTTGAGGAAAAAGAATTGGAGGAACACAGAAAAAAATTTGACAAATGCCGGAGGGCGTTTCATGCCCTGGGCAATGACGCCAGGCAGGAGCTGTGCATGATCCTGATGATGCACAGCAGCGGACTCAGAGTAACGGATCTGGCACGGAGGGCGAATCTGTCGCGCTCGGTGGTGTCGCAGCATATGAAAATCCTGAAGGACGCGGGAATCGCGAAGGTCAGAAAGGAAGGAACCTTTATTTACTATTATCTGGATATGGAAAGCTCCGTATCGGATCAGATGATGGCGTATTTCCAGAGCGTAAAGAATATTTTAAGCCGGATGCCGGACCGAACCGGAGAGTAGAGAGTATGGTACAGACTGTATACTGGACCCGCAGATGTGTAAAATGTGTCAGGAGATACATAAGCCAGGTGACAGCCGTACTTTGGTAGATACTCAAATGTTCAAAAAAAGGAAGGAGGGAAGAAAAAAGAGCATTATAAAAAGACCGGATAAAATCCGGAAAATCTGAAAGGAGAAAATTATATGAAAAAGGGTAACCTGAAGAAACGCTTCCGCCGATGGATGAAATCCGCCGCGGCGGTGATGTTGGCGGCATGTTTGCTGCCCATGCCGGCGCAGGCGGCGGGAAGCACCTCATCCGACAACGGGGATGGTACCTTTACCAATCCCGTGATCTACTCGGATGTGCCGGATCTGGATGTGATCCGTGTGGAGGACAATTATTATATGGTCAGCACTACCATGCATTTGTCCCCCGGCATGCCGATCATGAAATCCAAGGATCTGGTAAACTGGGAAATCGTAAACTACTGCTATGACATTCTGGATGACCGGGACGAGCTGTCTCTCCGGAACGGAAAGAATGCCTACGGCAACGGAAGCTGGGCAGCCAGCATCCGTTACTATGACGGGAAATTCTATGTGGCGGCGGCAAGCCAGACCACCGGAAAGACCTATGTGTTCTCTACCACAGACATTGAAAACGGCGTGTGGAAGAGATCCGAGCTGGACGGCTACAACCATGACCTTTCTCTTCTCTTTGACGAGCAGGAGGACGGCACCCATATTTACATGTTTACCGGCACAGGTTCGGTGCATGTAAGAGAGCTGCAGGAAGACGCGGAAGGAAACATTACATACAAAGAGGGCGGTCTGGATCAGACCATTATTGCCAACGCTAATTACGGCGAGAATGTGAACCTGAACGCGGAAGGCGCTCACGCCTACAAGATCAACGGAAAATACTACATCTTTATGATCCAGTGGCCCAACGGCGGCAAACGCCAGGAGATCTGCTGGCGTTCCGATTCCCTGACAGAGGGATGGGAGTGCAAGCTGATGCTGGATACCGGGATCGAAGTGGACGGACAGATGGACGGCGCGGGTGTTGCCCAGGGCGGTATTGTAGAGACTGCGGACGGAGAGTGGTACGCTCCCCTGTTCCAGGATCACGGAGCCGTGGGACGGGTTCCCATGCTGGCCAAAGTGACCTGGGAGAACGACTGGCCGGTCTTCTCTATTGATCCTACTATGGATATTCCCGTAAGCGGACAGGAGAGCAAGAGTATTGTCGTTTCCGATGAGTTTTATAACGGAACGGAAAAGGCTCCCTACCTGAACAAGGAGTCCGACGCTGCGGACACGGCGGAAACCGTGGAAGCCGCGGCATATTCTCTTGCCGCGGAGCCGGCAGCGGCCTCCGCCCCGGAGACCAGAGAGGCGGAGATGGAGGAGCTGATCGTCAACGGCGGCTTTGAGAGCGGTACGGACGGCTGGGAAATGAGGGCGTTTAACGGACCTGCTTCCATGGAAGTGACCTCCGAGGATAAGGCGTCCGGAGAGAGCAGCCTCCTGGTATATGACAAAACAAATACGACGTCCGGCCCCATGCAGGATCTGACGGGAAAAGTGCAGCCGGGACAGAAGCTTCATATCAGCGCCAAGGTGAAATATACCACAGGTCCCGACACCAGAAAGTTTAATGTTACCATGCAGTATGGGACAAATGATTACGCCGGCACCGATCCCGCGGTGGGGTATGTGGATGTTAAAAAAGGCGAGTGGAACACGATTCAGGCCGATTATACGGTTCCGCAGGATGCGGATCTTTCCAGAGTCCTCGTATTCGTAGAAACATCCTGGACAGCTGACCAGGATCCGGAAAATGACCTGATGGATTTCTACCTGGATGATGTTTCCATTATCGCTGAGGAGTATGTAGATCCCAATGATCTGATTCTCAACGGCGGCTTTGAGGACGGCATGGAGAACTGGACCTACCAGGATCCCTGCACCGTCACCGCGGTGACAGAGGATAAAGCCAGCGGATCCATGGCGGTCAAGATTACAGACAGAACCACTACCTCTTCCGGCCCCAAACAGGATCTCACCGGAAAAATCAAGGCGGGACAGGTAATCAAAGTTTCCGCTATGGTGAAATATACCGAAGGCCCGGACAGCAAAGGCTTTAACATCTGTATCCAGAACGGAGACTGGACAGGAATTGATGTGGCGGCTTCCGCCACAGTGCCGAAGGGCCAGTGGACCCTGATCGAAGGAACCTATACGATCCCGGAGGACGCGGATCTGTCTTCCAGCGGCATCTTTATTGAAACCGCATGGACAGGAAATCCGGATCCGGAAAACGACCTGTTTGATTTCTACGCGGACAATATTTCGGCCATCGCTCAGCCGGTGGTGCTGGATCCCGTAGAAGCCGGCGAAAATGATTACAATGGTTCCAACCTGAAGCTGGAATGGCAGTGGAACCATAACCCCAACAACAACAACTGGTCCCTGACAGAGAGAGACGGCTATCTGCGTCTTACAACCGGCGATGTGGTAGATGACTTTACCCAGGCCCGCAATACGCTGACTCAGAGAACCTACGGACCCACCTGTTCCGGAGACATTGCCATTGAAACCGCCAACATGAAGAACGGCGATATCGCAGGTCTCGGCGCGCTGCAGGCCAATTACGGTTATGTAGGCGTGAAGATGGAAAACGGACAGAAATCCATCGTCATGGTAAACGCGGACGGCGGAACCGCTCAGGAAATCGAGAGCATTCCCATTGACCAGAACCGGGTATATTTAAGAGCGGATTTCAATTTCTATCAGCATGCGGATGACGCGGACTTTTACTACAGCCTGGACGGAACGACCTGGAACAAGATCGGCAATACCCTGAATATGTCCTACACCTTGCCTCATTTCATGGGATATCGTTTCGCTATCTTTAACTACGCGACCCAGTCCGCGGGCGGCTATGTGGATGTGGATTACTTCCATGTCAATGACGGAGCGCAGGCTGCGGAAAATACCCTGAACGTAAATATGGCAGACGCGCAGGAGGTAGAGGGCATCATCAATACGGAAGTAGAAGTACCCCTTTACATGGACGCGCTGCCGGAGGGAACGGCGGACAGCATGGAAGTTTCCGTGAATATTCCGTCTATCCTGGATGTGGAAGAGGTTGCGTTCAATGAGGAGAATGTCAGCGGAACTGCTTCCTGGACTTTTGCCAACCATCAGCTGAAGCTCAGCGTAACCGGAGAGGGCGCGGGCTATGCCGACAACAGCGGCGACCGCCTGTTCGCCACTCTGAAACTGAAGCTGAACAATTACGCGGCGGAGAATACCACCGTAACCCTGCGGGTGGACTATGTAACGGCGGAGGGCGTTGACGCGGCATTTAACGTGAGCAATGCCACAGCCTCCATTCCTCTGGTAAAATCCGAGAACAATGCCATTGCCAAGCTGCTGGGCAACTCCAACCCCCTGATCGATTACGATTACGGCGCGGATCCCTTCGCGCTGGTATATGGCGGACGTGTCTATGTGTACATGACCGCGGACCAGTACGAGTATGATGAGGAAGGCAACCTGATTGACAACACCTATCAGCTGATTAACAAGCTGCACGTAATCTCTTCTGCCGATATGGTGAACTGGACGGACCACGGATTTATCCAGGTAGCAGGACCCAACGGCGTAGCGAAATGGGCAACCTATTCCTGGGCTCCGGCCATTGCCTACAAGCAGATTGACGGCGTAGACAAGTTCTTCCTGTATTTCTGCAACAGCGGCGGCGGCATCGGCGTGCTGGAAGGCGATTCACCGGTAGGCCCCTGGAGAGATCCCAACGGAAAGGCGCTCATTACCGGAAGTACTCCGGGCGTACAGGGAGTTCCCTGGGTGTTTGACCCGGCGGTTATGGTAGATGACGACGGAACCGGATACCTGGCATTCGGCGGCGGTGTGCCGGCGGGACAGGATCTGAATCCCAAGAGCGCGCGAATCGTAAAACTGGCGGACAATATGACCAGCCTGGCAGACGATGAGGACGGAATCCCGAAGATGATCGACGCCCCCTGCATGTTTGAGGACGGCGGCATTCACAAGGCAAACGGAAAATATTACTACACTTACTGCTCCAACTTCTCTGGCGATCATTCCGCTATCCCCGGATATCCCGGATACGGAATCATCTGCTGCATGGTAAGTGATGATCCCATGGGACCGTATACCTATGTGGGCGAGATTCTTCAGAATCCCTCCTATTACTTCAACGTCGGCGGAAACAACCACCATGCGCTCTTTGAGTTTAACGGAACAACCTACATTACCTATCATGCGCAGACCCTTGGAAAAGCCCTGGGCATTGAAAAAGGATACCGTTCTACCCATATTAATGAGGTAGAATACTATGAAGACGGCTCCATCAAACCCATTGACGCGGACATGGCAGGTATTTCCCAGCTGAAAGCCTTCTCGCCCTACAGTGAAGTGCCGGGAACTACCATCGGATGGAACTCCGGCATTGCTCCCAGAGATCTGGGCGGCAACGACATGGTGCTTTCCTCCATTAACAATGGAGACTGGGTTGCCATCGGCGGCGTGGACTTCGGCGAGGTTGGCGCGGATACTTTTGAAGCGCAGATTGCCGGACTGGCCGGCGGAACCATCGAGCTTCGCCTGGACAGCCCTGACGGCCAGCTGATCGGTACTCTGAACGTAGAGGGCGGAAACGGCGAATTTACCGCAATGTCCTGCAGCGTGGAAAACGCGGTAGGCGAGCACACCCTGTTCTTCGTTTACAACGGCGAGGGTGAGGATGATCTCATGGAGATTCAGTCCTGGCAGTTCACTGAGAAAGAGCCCCAGCCGGAAGTTGACAAGACAGCTCTGAAAGAAGCTATCGACAAGGCTTCCGAGATCAACAGCAGCGAGTACACCAACGCAAGCCTGGAGAAATTGTATGAGGCTCTGGAGGCGGCGAAGGATGTGTACGAGGATGAAACCGCGGAGCAGGCAGCGGTAGATACTGCGGCAGCAGATCTGAACAGCGCCTATGATGCCCTGGTGCGCGTATCTGACAAGACAGAGCTTCAGGCCCTGATGGCTGAGGCGAACGAACTGTCAGAAACCGACTACACAGCGGAAACCTGGAACGCGCTGCAGGAAGCTCTGGAAGCGGCGGCAGCCGTGGACGCGGATCATGACGCGTCTCAGGAGGATGTAGACAGTGCGGCGGCAGCTCTTCAGGCGGCCATTGACGCTCTGGAGAAAGCTCCTGTGGAAGGGCCTAAGGCAGACAAGACGGCCCTGAAAGAAGCCATCGACAAAGCTTCCGCAGTGGACAGCAGCAAGTACACCACCGCGAGTCTGGAGAAACTGTACGCGGCCCTGGATACGGCTCAGACTCTGTATGAGGATGAAACCGCGGAGCAGGCGGCAGTGGATGAGGCGGCGGCAGCCCTGAACGCGGCCATCGACGGCCTGGAAAAATTGCCTGAAGTAGATCCGGGAACCGATCCTGACAAGCCGGGAACCACTCCGGGAGATGACACGGACAAACCCGGAACGAAACCGGGAGATGACGCGGACAAACCTGGAACATCCGGCAAGCCGGGCAGCGGAAGCCAGAATCAGGGCGGATCTGCCGCCACCGGAGATCCCGCGGAAATGACTGTATGGGCAGTCCTTCTGCTGGCCGGAGCAGGCGGAGCCGCGGCGGCTTATACCTGGAAGAGAAAAAGCAGAAAAGCCTGAGAGCCGGAAGGGCAGATAACGCTCCGGACTAGGCAGTAATCCCTGCGGGAACCGGGAGGGCAAAAGAAAACCTCCCGGTTCCCGCAGGTTTCTTTATAGTATGATGTTAAAGCGCCATTCAGGAGCAGGTGGGAGATAAAAAAGTACTGCTCGCCCTGTCAGGAGGTGTGGATTCTTCCGTGGTAGCGGCGCTGCTGATCAAAGCCATCGGCAAACAGCTGGTGTGCGTTCATGTGAATCACGGGCTTCTCCGCAAAGGGGAGCCGGAACAGGTAGTGGAAGTATTCCGCCATCAGATGGACGCGAATCTGGTGTATGTAGACGCCATCGACCGATTCCTGGACAAGCTGGAAGGGGTAGAGGATCCGGAGCAGAAGAGAAAGATCATCGGCGCGGAGTTTATCCGGGTGTTCGAGGAGGAGGCCAGAAAGCAGGAGGGGATCCGGTTCCTGGCTCAGGGTACCATTTATCCCGACATTCTGGAAAGCGACGGCGTAAAGGCCCATCACAATGTAGGCGGCCTGCCGGAGGATCTGCAGTTTCAGCTGGTAGAGCCTCTGAAGCTGCTGTTTAAGGATGAAGTGCGGGTGGTGGGAAAGGCCCTGGGCCTGCCGGACGGTATGGTATACCGCCAGCCCTTCCCGGGGCCGGGACTTGGCGTGCGGTGCCTGGGAGCCATCACCAGAGACCGCCTGGAAGCAGTCCGGGAATCTGACGCTATCCTCAGAGAAGAATTCGCGAAGAACGGTCTGGAAGGCAAGGTATGGCAGTATTTTACTATTATTCCGGATTTCAAATCTGTGGGTGTAAAAGAGGGAAAGCGCTCCTTCGAGTGGCCGGTGATCCTCCGCGCCGTGAACACGAAGGACGCTATGACGGCCACGGTAGAGGATGTGCCCTTTGCCCTGCTGCAGCATATTACGGAGCGGATCACCAAAGAAGTGCCGGGAGTGAACCGGGTGTGCTACGATTTGACCCCTAAGCCCACAGGAACCATTGAGTGGGAGTGATTGGCGGAGACAGCCATTGAGCATAAAACAATAGGTAAAAGAGGAGGAACAGCATGGAATTTTCAGAAGTAATTAAAAACCGTTATTCTTGTAAAAAATTTGACAGCCGCCAGATTGAAAAGGAACAGCTGGACCAGATCCTGGAGGCGGGACGTTTGGCTCCTACTGCCAAAAATCTTCAGGAGCAGAGGATCTATGTAGTGCAGTCTCCGGAGGGACTGGAAAAGATCGATAAGATCACTCCCTGCCGTTACGGGGCGCCCACAGTGCTGGCGGTGGCTTTTGATAAAAACAATGTGTTTGTATATCCCGGCGGAGAAAGAGATTCCGGGATTGAGGACGCTTCTATTGTGGCCACCCATATGCTTCTGGCGGCCCAAAACGCGGGAGTGGAGAGCTGCTGGCTGAATTTTTTTGATCCGGAGATCGCTGCCAAGGAGCTGGGGCTGCCGGAGAATGAGGAGATCCTCATGCTGCTGGATCTGGGCTACGCCGCGGAGGGGGCCGGTCCGCTTCCTGCCCACGGGCAGCGCAGGGAGCTTTCGGAGACGGTGGTGTACCTGTAAGAAAACTGGAAGGCTGCGGCAAAATGAGTAAAGTGAAATCGGTATCTGAGGATAAATTTAATAATAAATTCGGCTTTGTGATTTCCTGTATCGGGAGTTCTGTGGGCATGGCCAATATCTGGATGTTCCCCTACCGGATCGGGGAATTCGGAGGGGCCGCCTTTCTGATTCCCTACCTGATCTTTGTAGCCCTCATCGGATTCACCGGGGTCATCGGCGAGATGGGATTCGGACGGGCCATGCACACCGGGCCTCTGGGGGCTTTTCAGAAGGCCTTTGACCGAAAACTGAACAAGAAAAATTCCAGGATAGGAACCGCTGTAGGGCTGATTCCGGTAATCGGCTCCCTGGGTATTGCCATCGGCTACAGCGTCATTATCGGCTGGATTTTGAAGTTTCTGTGGGATTCTATTTCGGGAAGCATCGTCAGCCGGGAGGATCCCGCGCGGGTATTCGCGGAGCTTTCCGGAAATTTCGGGAGCATTCCCTGGCATATGGTGGGGCTGATCCTGGCGTTGGTGATTATGTCCTTCGGTATTGCCCGGGGGATTGAAAAGGTCAACAAGATCATGATGCCGGCCTTCTATATACTGTTTCTGTTTCTGGCAGTGCGGATCGCCATGCTTCCGGGTTCCGGTCCGGGGTATGCCTATCTGTTTAAACCCGACTGGTCCGCCATGGCAAATCCCCAGACCTGGGTCTACGCCATGGGACAGGCGTTTTTCTCCCTGTCTGTGGCGGGCAGCGGAACCGTAGTGTACGGAAGCTACCTGAAGTCGGACGTGGATGTAGTCAGCAGCGCCAAATATGTGGCTATTTTTGACACACTGGCGGCCCTGCTGGCGGGACTGGTGATTATCCCGGCAGTGTTTGCCTACGGCATGGAGCCCAATTCCGGCCCCGGACTTTTATTCATCACCATTCCTTCCGTGATCCGCAGCCTTCCCTTCGGGCAGCTGTTTGCTGTGCTGTTTTTTATAGCGGTGCTGTTCGCCGGCATGACTTCTCTGATCAATCTGCTGGAAAGTCCGGCGGAGGCACTGCAGTCCCGGTTTGGCTGGTCCAGAAAAGCGGCCCTGGCCCTGGTGGGGGCTGCGGCTGCCGGAGTGGGACTGTTTGTGGAGGGGGATATCTTAAGCCCCTGGATGGACAGTATCTCCATTTATGTAATCCCCCTAGGGGCTTTGCTGGCCGGGATCGCCATGTTCTGGATCTGCGGAAAGAAATTTGCCAGAGACGCGGTGCAGCAGGGCCGGAAACGTCCCCTGGGCCGCTGGTTCGAGCCCATGACCCGGTATGTTTTCTGTGGGGTGGCTCTGGGAGTGTATATTCTGGGAATTTTCTTCGGAGGGATCGGCTGACCGCCGGTTGAAAAACAGAGCATTTTTGTATAAGCCAAAAAGAAGAAGCCGCAAACCCGGTGGACGCTGTGAGCAGCGTCGGGTCTGCGGCTTCTTTGTGCGCCTGGCGGCACACGTTTCTTTTGTTTATTTCTCAACGGGGGATTTTACATCCACCCAGGTCTGGGTCTTGGCGGATTCCAGGATCGCGTCGGAGATCAGCTCAATGGCATAACCGTCCCGGAAGTTGGGAGAGGCTTCGCCGTCGCCCTGGAGGGCCCGGAAGAAATCGTAGCATTCGATGATCTTCGTCTCGGTGTATCCGATTCCCAGAGCAGGGATGGGCCACAGGCCTTCGCCGTAAGGATGGTTGGGGCCGGTATAAATGGTGCGGAAGCCCCGGCGGTCAGAAGCGTCGTCAGCAAAGCAGACCTGGAGCTCGTCCCGGCGCTCATAATTGAAGTAGAGAGAACCTTTGGTTCCGTGGATCTCAAAGGTGATGTAGTTGTTGCGGCCCCAGGCGTTCCGGGTGGCCTCGATGCTGCCGAAGGCTCCGTTGGCGCATTCCACCATAAAAATGCACTGGTCGTCTACGTCTACGGCCTTTTTGGGAGTTCCCTCCTGTACCCGGGCATTTCCCAGAGAATCGGAAAGACCAGTCTGGCAGGGACGCTCTTTGATGTAGGTGGCGGCTCTGGCGTTGACCCGTTTAAAGTCGCCCACCAGGAAACGGAGCATATCTACTACATGGGTGCCTATGTCGCCCAGGGCGCCGCTTCCGCAGATGGCTTTCTGGAACCGCCAGGACAGAGGAGAATCGGGATCCGCGGACCAGTCCTGCAGATACGTGCCCCGGAAATCCAGGATCTCGCCGATGGCTCCTTCGTCAATATATTTTTTTGCCAGCTGAACCGCCGGTGTTCTGCGGTAATTAAAAGCCACCATGGTCTTTACGTGATTTTCCTTGGCGGTCAGGTACATCTGCTTTGCTTCCTCGGAAGTAAGGGCCAGAGGTTTTTCGCAGATGATATGCTTTCCGGCTTTTGCCGCGGCAATGGCGATCTCCGCGTGAGCGTTGTTGGGGGTGCAGATATCCACAATATCAATGGAGGGATCGCTGATGACGTCGTGCCAGTCCGTAGAATAGGACTCAAAGGCCAGTTTTTCCTTCGCGTCTCTGGCGATAGCCTCATTCATATCTACGATCATTTTTTTGACCGGAATGGCCGGCGCCGGCCAGAAAAACATGGGCATTCCCGCGTAAGCGATAGAATGCGCTTTGGCCATAAAACCGGCCCCGATCAGTCCGATGTTCATTTTCTTTATTTCCATAAGTAAACTCCTTTTCTGTTAGGTCAGATAACAAATTGCCTCATGTAGCGGTAGGAAATGCGCAGGGCGTCCAGGATCCTTTCCGGGGAGCCCTCAAATGCTTTATCCTCGATCTCTATACAGGTGTACCCGTCATATCCGATGTCTGTCAGCGCGGACACGTATTTTCCCCAGTCCACATCCCCCAGTCCCGGAAGCTTCGGGGACATAAAATCCAGAGGATAAGCCATGATGCCCACGTCGTCCAGCTTGTCGGGGTACACCTTGATGTCCTTGTAGTGTACGTGGAAAATTTTGTCCTTGAATTCATACAAAGGTTTGATGTAATCGATCTGCTGCCATACAAAATGAGAGGGATCGTAATTCAGGCCGAAGAAATCGCTGGGGATCATCTGGAATGCCCTGCGCCAGATGGCGGGAGTCGTCATCAGGTTCTGGCCTCCGGGCCACTGGTCCGGCCCGAAGAGCATGGGACAGTTTTCGATGGCGATTTTTACCTTGTGTTCTTCGGCAAAGCGGATAATGGGAGTCCACACCTCTTTGAAAATCTCCAGATTTTCTTCTACGGTAAGGTTCTGCACCCGGCCGATAAAGGTAGTAACCGTGTCGACGTGCAGCTTGGGCGCTGCCTCGATCATGGCTTTCAGGTGATCTACCGCTTTCTGGCGCTGGGGAAGATCATCGGTCAGCGTGTTGGGATAGTAGGCCAGAGCGGAAATGGCCACATTTTTTTTGAGACAGGTTTCATGAATAGAAGCGATTTTTTCATCGGTAAGGGCTTCTATATCAATGTGGGTGATGCCGGCGTACCGGCGGGCTGCTTTTTCTTTGGGCCAGCAGGCTACTTCAACGCATTCGTAGCCAAGGGCCGCCGCGGTATCGATGACTTCTTCGAAGGAAGAAGTGTCCAGAATAGAACTGATAAAACCTAATTTCATAGGGATACTCCTTTCGGATGGTTTTGTACAAACAATATTTGCGCAAATTTTCTTAAAAATAATTATGACGAAAGCGGGAGAGAAAATCAATAAGCAAACAGCATAAAATCAGCATGCGAAAAATGTGAAAAATTTACAAAAATCAAGGGATGGGAAAGAAAGGATTGACGAAAAAGCACAAGAGGTGTATAGTGGGCGTAAATAAAATTTGCGCAAATTTTTATGAGAAAAGGAGGTACATGAAAATGAGAGTTGGTTATATGACCAATGGGTTCGGCCCTCTTGTAGGGGAAGGAGCAGGTGTCACCAGTGTGAAAGATATCCGTTATCTTACCATGGGTGACGATGAAGAAATCCTTAAGAAGATCACCGGGGTGGGATTCAAAAGCATTGAAGTACTGGAAGGAAACCTTACAAAGTACAGCAGCGACCTTTCCGTGCTCAAAGACATGCTTCAGAAATATTCCGCTGAGATGATGAGCGTCTGTGTGGGCGCGAACTTTATTTATCAGGACGCCCTGGAAGATGAAATGTTCCATATGGAGCAGGTGGCGAAAGCAGGTCAGGCGGTAGGCGTTACCTACGCCGCGCTCTGCGGCGGAGCGATCCGGGGCAAAGGCATTCAGGATCAGGACTACTGCCTGCTGGGCAAAGGCCTGGATATGGCGGCGAAAGTATTCGCGGAATATGGGATTGAGGCCAGTTATCACCCCCATCTGGGTTCTATGGCGGAAGCGCCGGAACAGGTGGACCGGCTGTTCGCGGAGACATCCATTAAGATCTGTCCGGACCTGGCACACCTGGCAGCCGGCGGCGGGGATCCTCTCACGATTGTTAAAAAATATTATGACCGCATCTCCTTTGTTCACCTGAAGGATCTGGATGATAACGGCTTTGCGCCCCTGGGAACCGGCCGTCTGGATATTGACGGAGTATTGGATTTCCTGAAGGAAAAGGGCTATGCGGGAGACTATTTGGTAGAAGTGGACGGCTACGCGGGAGATCCGGTGTTTGCCTGCCAGACCTCCTATGATTTTTTGAAAGGAAAACTCCTGTAAGACCAGGTACATAGAGTAGAAAGGGGAAAAGAATATGAAGAGAAAAACAGTCAGTGTGATGTTGGCTTTGGGTATGGCGCTGTCTTTGACAGCCGGCTGCGGAGGTCAGAGCGGGGAGACTGAACCCGGCGGAAGTTCCGTGGGCGCTGAGAGCGGGTCTGTTGAGAGCGGAAGCTCCCAGGGGGAAGCTCCGGAGACAGAAACAGGAACAGAGACGGAAAATAAGGGCGGAGCCACCGGACCCAACGGGGAAGCTGCCACCCCCGCTTCCGAGATCCAGCTGACCGAAGAAGAAAAACAGCAGATCCGGGACGGCGGATATACAGCTGCCATTTCCCTTCACTATGGCGGAAACGACTGGGCCTCCTCACAGCTGGAGGGGCTTCAGGCTACCTTTGAGGATCTGGGGATCGAGGTTGTGGCTGTTACCGACGCGGATTTTTCCGCGGAGCAGCAGGTATCCGATATCGAGACCATTATGGCGAAAAACCCGGATATCATCGTCAGCATTCCCACGGACGCCACGGCCACTGCGGATGCTTTCCAGAGCGTAACGGAGGCAGGAATCAAGCTTGTCTTCATGGACAATGTGCCGGAAGGCATGACAGCCGGTGAAGACTATGTAAGCTGTGTTTCCGCGGATAATTACGGAAACGGCTGCATCGCCGCGGACTTAATGGGCGAGGCCCTTGGAGGCGAAGGCCAGATCGCCATGGTTTACTATGACACCGTGTACTTCGTAACCAACCAGAGGGATCAGGGATTCAAGGATACCATCGCTGAGAAATATCCCGGCATCGAGATCGTTTCCGAGCAGGGCTTTACCGATGAGAACGGATGTTCCGAGCAGGGAGATGCGATCCTGACCCAGTATCCCATGATCGACGGCATTTACGCCAGCTGGGATATTCCTATGGAAGGAGTTCTGTCTTCTGTGAGAGCCGCGGGACTTACCGGAGATGACGTGAAGCTGACCACCATCGACCTTGGAAACAATATGGCAAAAGAAATTGCCGAGGGAAATGTCGTGGGACTGGGAGCGCAGCTGCCCTATGACCAGGGCGTAGCCGAAGCCACCCTGGCCGCGTATTCTCTGCTGGGCAAGGAAGCTCCGCCCTATGTGGTCGTTGACGCCAAGAGAGTAGAGCGTTCCAATGTTCTGGAAGCATACGAGGACGTATACCATGTCGAGGCTCCGGACTGGCTGAAGGAGGCAGTTGCTGAGTAAGGAGGATAAAATGAATCCATACGTACTGGAAATGAAAGGGATTGAAAAATCTTTTGGCGTACCGGTGCTGAAGGGAGTGGATTTCTCTCTGGAAAAGGGAGAGATCCACGCCCTGGTGGGCGGCAATGGAGCCGGAAAATCCACTCTGATGAAGATCATGACAGGCGTGTACACCAAAGATGCCGGCACGATTCTGGTCAACGGAACGGAAACGGTGATCCACGATACCCATGACGCGAAGAAAAACGGTATCGGAATGATCTTTCAGGAGTTATCTCTTGTTCAGAGCATGACGGTGGAAGAAAACATTTTTCTGGGTTCTGAGGTTGTGGAAAAAGGACTTCGGAAAACAGGGTATATGACGGAGAGAGCCCAGCAGGTTCTGGACGAACTGGGCATTGATGTGAGTCCCAAAGATGTAGTGGGGGATCTGAGCGTGGGAATGAGCCAGATGGTGGAGATCGCCAAAGCGATGGAAAAAGAGGCGAAGATCCTGGTGCTGGATGAGCCTACGGCCTCTCTGTCAGACGCCGAGACGAAATACCTGTTTAAAATGATGCGGGATCTCCAGAAAAAAGGGGTTTCCATGATCTACATATCCCACCGGATGAATGAAATCATGGAGATCGCGGACCGGATCTCCATTCTGCGGGACGGGAAAATCGTGCACACAGGCCGGATCGCCGATATTACGCTGGAAGAGATCATCACCCATATGATGGGTGAAAGCACCGGGAAAAAGTTTGACTGGGTTCCCAGGACATACGACAAAGACGGCCCGGATCTTCTGGAAGTGGATCATCTGAAAATCAACGACCGGATCAAGGATATTTCTTTCCGCCTGAAAAAAGGAGAGATCCTTGGCTTTGCCGGGCTTATGGGAAGCGGGAGGACGGAAATTCTGGAAACCTTGTTCGGACTCCGGCACCAGGAAGGCGGGACCGTCCGTCTGAAGGGGGAGATTGTGAGGGCGAAGAATCCGGGCGAGGCGATCCGCAGCGGATTTGCCCTGATCCCTGAAGACCGAAGGAAGCAGGGACTTGTGCTGATCCATTCGGTGAAGGAAAACGCGGTTCTTCCCAAGATACAACAGTTAAGAAAGCACGGCTTTTTTATCGATGAAAAAAAGGCCGACCAGATCGTGGAGGACAATGTCCGGAAGCTGAATATTGTGACAGATGATATCCATAAAAGAATCAACCTTCTTTCCGGAGGGAATCAGCAGAAAGTCGTAATCGCCAAATGGATGAATATGGATCCGGAGGTAATGATGCTGGATGAACCCACCGCGGGAGTGGATGTCGGCGCGAAAGCGGAGATTATTTCTCTGATCCGGGATTACGCGGATCAGGGGAAGGGTGTCTTGTTTGTTTCTTCAGAACTGGCGGAACTGATGGCTGTGTGCGACAGGATCATTACGATCTTTGACGGACATATCACTGGAGAGATCGACAGAAAAGACATAGAAACAGAGGAGGTACTGCAGTATGCAATCCAGCAAAAGTAAAAGAAATATACAGTGGGACAAATATATGGTCTATATCATCTTTGCCGTGGTATTTGTCCTGTTCGCGCTGATCCTGGGGAATAAAGGCTTTCTGCAGCCGAGGAACCTGATCAATATTCTCAGACAGACAGCCATGATTTCTGTTATGTCTGTGGCAGGCGTGTTTGTTATGGCAGCGGGACAGATCGATCTGACGGTAGGCTCTATCACCGCCATGACCGCCATGCTGGTCTCCCTGGTCCTGCAGGCGACCAATAACATTTTCCTGGCCCTGATTGTAGGCCTGGGATTCGGCGCTTTGGTCGGCCTGGTCAATGGACTGCTGGTTACAAAACTGAAGCTTCCGGCGTTCCTGGCCACACTGGGAACCATGGAACTGGTTCGTGGAGCCGCCATGTGGATCACGGACACCGCCGCCGTTCCCATTGAGAATAAACTTTTCTGCAATATTTTCGGAATCGGAGATGTCGCCGGAATCCCGGTGCTGGTAATCTGGACGGTGCTGTTCTATATCGCCGGAATCCTCATTTTCAATAAAGCTGCTTTTGGAAGACATGTGCTTGCCACAGGAGGAAATGAGAACTCCGCCATCTACAGCGGTATTAACACCCAGAAGGTAAAGATCATTGCCTTCACCATGTCCGGAGCCTTCGCGGCTTTTGCCGGCATTATGTACGCGGCCCGTATGCAGGCCGGCCGGTATTCCTACGGCGATGGAGATGAAATGTCCGTGATCGCCGCGGTGGTACTGGGCGGAACCGCTATGTCAGGCGGAACCGGTTCGGTGATCGGCGCTTTGTTTGGCTCGGTTCTCATGGGAATGATGAACAATGCCGTAATCCTGGCAAATCTGAGCTCTGCGCAGCAGACCATGATTAAAGGCGGGATCATTATCCTGGCAGTAGCCATCAGCAATCTGAGTCAGAGGAAAAAGAAAAACTGATCGGCAGCGAAAACTATTATTTGTTTAAGGAGGACAAAATCATGAAAACTTTAAATGTAGGCTTGGTAGGAGCAGGGTTTATGGGCAAAGCCCATGTGGTGGCATACTCGAATATGCCGAAATTCTTCTGGCCGGCGCCGGCGGTGCCTGTGCTGAAAACCATCTGTGATATCGATCCGGATATTGCCAGAGACGCCAAAGACCGGTTTGGCTTTGAAAAATACTGTACGGACTGGCAGGATATCGTGAATGATCCGGAGATCGATGTGGTAAGCGTATGTACTCCCAACAACGCCCATGCGCCCATTGCCATCGCGGCGCTGAAGGCGGGAAAACACGTTCTCTGTGAAAAACCCATCGCCTCCACCCTGGAAGACGCCAAGGCGATGGCGGAGGCAGCCAAAGAAGCGGCGGCCAAAGGGGTAATCAGCATGAACGCGTACCAGTACCGCAGGGTTCCGGCCCTGGATCTGGCCAAAAAATTTATCGACGAGGGCGCTATCGGGCAGATCCTGAACATCCGCTGTACCTATCTGCAGAGCTGGTCCGCGGATCCGGACTCTCCTCTTTCCTGGAGATTCCAGAAGGATATTGCCGGCGCCGGCGCCCTGGGAGACATCGCGTCTCATGTAATTGATATTGCCCAGTACCTGGCGGGAGATATCGATGAAGTTGTTTCCCTGATGAAGACCTACATCAAAGAAAGACCGGTGCAGGAAGGCGGCGTGGATCTTCTGGGAACCGTGAAACTGGGAGCGGACGCGCCCAGAAAGGCCGTGGATGTGGATGACGAGGATTCCTTCCTTGTGAAATTTAAAAACGGCGCGGTGGGAAGCATCGAGGCCACAAGAAACGCCTGGGGAAGAAATAACTTTATTACAGTGGAACTTCACGGAACCAAAGGCAGCATCGCGTTTAATTATGAAAGATTAAATGAACTGCAGGTATGCTTTGCCGATGATCCCGACGACAGAAGAGGCTTCAAGACCATCTATACAGGCCCCGCCCATTTCCACGGGGAAGTTACCTGGAATATTCCCGGCATGAACATCGGTTATGGGGAATTAAAGACCATCGAGATGTATGAGTTTATTAAGGCCATCACCGAGGGATATCAGCCCAGCACCTGCTTTGAGGTGGGCTATCGGGTAGAACGGGTATGCGAGGCGGTGAGAAAATCCGCGGAAAGTAAACAGTGGGAAAAGGTTGAGGATTAAACAGACAGGGGCTGCAGAAATGCGGCCCCTTTCCCGTCCGGCAATATGAGAAATTGATTTTTTTTTGCCGGGCCTGTATAATGGAGTTTAGTAGAACAGACAGATGGGTGGAAAAAATGGCAACGATCAATGACATAGCAAAAATGGCGGGGGTTTCCGTCTCCACAGTTTCACACGTAGTAAATAAAACCCGTTATGTAAGCCCGGAGAAGGTGGAAAAAGTTGAGAGGGCCATACGGGAGCTGGAGACGCCTCCGAATTTTGTATTGAAAAAAAAGATGACGCCGTTCTTTGAAAAAGACGGAAAATATATCTTTATGCTGCTCTCGGACAAGCAGAGCAATTTTCAGCGCCGGGTGGAGCGGAAGATAGATGAAAAACTAAAGAGTACGGAATACACGCTGGTCACCATTGAATGCGGAGCGGACATCGATGGGATGGCAGGGTTCCTGCAGGCGGTGGTCCAGGGGAACGCAGCCGCCGGGCTCATTGTTTTTCCTGATGAAAAAGATCTCCTGATTAAGCATGTGCTGGCGGACGCCCGGGTACCGGTGGTCATTCTGGGAAGAGAGGTGGAAGGCTATCTGGCGGATACGGTCTGCACTGATACCTTTGAGGGGGCCTACAAAGGGACCAAGCACCTGATCAACAAGGGACACGAACGGATCGCCTTTCTTGGCCGAAGCAGCGACCGGATGCCCATGCGCCTGGAGGGCTATAAAAAAGCGCTGGAAGAGTCGGGGATCCCGGCCGAGGAGGCGTACATTTATCCCCATCTCCAGAATGACATGGATTTTTTTGAGGCCATGGACCGGCTGCTGGAAAAAGATCATATGCCCACAGCGGTGCTGCTGGCAAATTACGCGGTAGTAACGCCCTTTTTAAAATATATCAGCGCTCACAACATTCAATGTCCGGGGGACATTTCCGTGGTCTGCTTTGACTTTTTTGAATGGGCGCCTCTGTACACGCCGGCCCTCACCACCATCGAGCAGGATGTGGAGCCCTATGCGGAGCTGGCGGCGGATACACTGCTGAAGCGCATCGCCCGTCAGGAACCGGCCAACCAGCCGGCCTTCAAAGAGGTCTATAAAACGGAGACCCTGTCCATGAAGCTGGTCATCCGGGATTCCACCCGGGGGATCGGCAGAGGCCCCTTTGGCGAGCGGGCGGCCGCCATGGAGGAGCTGATCGTTCCGGAAGATAAGATTTCCGTTATCCGGCAGAAAAAGCTGACAGCGGCCATTTCCTTCCACTATGCCGGGAAGGCCTGGATGGAACTTCATCAGAGGGGGATCCGCAACGTTTTTGACAGGATGGGGATCTCTGTCATCGCCATTACAGACGCGCATTTTGATCCCCAGCTGCAGTGCAGGCAGCTGGAAAGTCTGGCACTTCTGAAGCCGGATATCATGATCGCCATCCCCTCGGACAACAAGCGCACCTCCGAAGCTTTCCGGAAGATCGCGGAAAGCGGCATGAAGCTGGTGCTGATCAACAGTGTGCCGGAAGGCCTCTCCCGGGAGGATTACGTCACCTGTGTCTCTGTCAACGAGCGCTCCCATGGACAGAATATGGGGCACGGGCTGGGGGAGTACATGTACCGGCATGGGCTGAAAAACTACGGCGTGATTGTGCACAACGCGGATTTCTACGCCACCAATCAGCGGGACAACGCGGCGAAACAGGTCCTTGCGGAAGAATATCCGGATCTGCGGCTGTGCGGAGAAGTCCGGTTTGAAAATGAGGGAGAGGTTTACAGAAAAACCCGGGAACTGATAAAAAGATATCCGGAGATCGAGGCCCTCTACATTTCCTGGGACGGTCCGGCCATAGAAAGCATTGAGGCCCTGACGGAGCTGGGACGCACGGATATCGCCATCTCCACCGGAGACCTGGATTACGCCGTGGCCATGAACATGGCAAAAGGAGGCATGGTCAAAGCCCTCAGCGCCCAGTGCCCCTTTGAACAGGGCCAGGCCATTGCCCTGGCGGCTGTAAAATCTGTATTGGGAGAAGAGGTGCCCTCCTTTGTGGGAGTAGAACCCATTACGGTGACGCCGGAAAATCTTCTCCGCGCCTGGAAACAGGTCTTCAAAGAGGAAGCCGGGGAGGAACTGACCCAGGCCTTTAAAGAAAATCCCAATTATGTGTTTGAAAAATAAAACGTTGAAAACGCACTCTGCCATGGGTAGGGTGCGTTTTGCGATCTTCCGTGGGAAAGGATCCGGGAAAGTAACTTATCCTGCCGGATCTGCAGGCATCTCTGCCCGATTTATGCTTGACGCGGGAACAAAGACTGCGTATAATTGTGTGATGAAATAGTTATAATTCAAATAATTATAATTATAACTATATTCCTGGCAGCCGTGGCCGGGGAAAGGAGGGAGTAAAGTGAAACCGACCTATCATTATATGCTGATGACCAATCACATGCTGCTGCAGAAGAAGCTGCTGACAGATCTGAAAGAGACAGAACTGACAGCGGGACAGCCCAAGGTGCTGGACTATCTTCAGGATCACAACGGGGCCAGCCAGAAAGAACTGGCGGAAGGCTGCAGGATCGAGCCGGGTTCTCTGACTTCTATCTTAAACCGCATGGAAGAAAAGGGAATGGTAGAGCGCCGGATGCTGGGCGGAAACCGCAGAACCTATTATATTTTCCTGACGGACAAGGGAGAGGAACTTCTGGGGATCATACAGGACAAATTTAAAAAACTGGAGGAAACCGCGTTTCGGGGTTTTTCGGCGGAAGACAGACAGCAATTTATGGAACTGTTTTTTCATATATATAAGAATATGACAGAAGAGGAGGCCTAAATATATGGAAAAAATGAAACGTTATGTGGTGTTTTTTGTTGGACTTTTTATTAACTCACTGGGGGTCAGCCTGATTACCCTGGCAGATCTGGGAACTTCTCCCATCTCATCTGTTCCCTATGTGCTCAGCCTGAATTTTCCTCTGACCCTGGGAGCGTTTACCGTTATTTTCAATGCATTTCTGATCCTTCTTCAGCTTTTGATCCTTCGGAAAGATTTTAAACCGGAATATTTTCTCCAGATTCCCGCTACTATTTTATTTGGATATTTTATTGATCTGACCATGGAGCTGTTCCATTTTATCCATCCGGCGGCCTATCCGGCAAAAATTCTTGCTTTGCTGATAGGGTGTCTGGTTCTCGGCTTCGGTGTGTATCTGGAAGTACTGGCCAATGTAGTTATGCTGCCGGGGGAGTCTTTTGTACGGGCTGTTTCTGCCGTGTCTAAAAAAGAATTTGGGATTACAAAGGTTCTGTTTGATGTGACGATGGCAGTGTGCGCCGCCCTTCTGTCTCTGCTGCTGGCCCGCCGCCTGGAAGGAGTCAGAGAGGGAACCATCATCGTTGCCCTTCTGGTGGGCTTTATTGCCAGAATGTTTGGAAAAATGCTGAAATTTCTGGAACCGCTGCTGTTTTCTAAAAAGGAAAGCAGAAAGAGCGGTGCTTCCGGAAAAACAGCGGATACGCCGGCCTGAAAGTGAAACGGGCAGAAAGCAGATCGGCACTTTACGAATTTTGCCGGGCCATGTATACTGATCTCAGAATCAGTTTCGAAAGGAAACGGGAAAGACCATGAATAATTATGAGATCACAAAAGAAAGGATCCGGCCGGAGTTTCTGAAGTACAGCCAGGAGGACATGATCCGCCGTTTCGGACTGGATTACAGCGAGAAGTATCTTTATTTAGATTTCTGCGGAGCAAGATACCGGATTGAGAGAAGTACCGGAGTGGTGGAAAAAAGCCCGGAGGGAGACGGGGATTTCCGCAGGGGGGCAGTACCCGGAAATTATGAGGAGGTTTTATCGATCTATGATATCCTCTGCTACTCCAGGCCGGAGGCTGCCTTAAGCGGCCGCTGGTGCCTGGTCAACAGCCTTCCGGGAGTGGGACAGAACAACGGCCTGGGGGACAATGCGGTGCAGCGGTATGAGCAGGAGATTGACCGGTATCCGGAGGCCTTCCGGGAAGCCTGCGGGGAATTGGGGGGACGGGAAGTGCCTATGGGCGATATGGGATATGAGATCCCGGTGTTCCCCTTCTTTCCCCTGCGCCTGCGGTTTTATTACGGAGATGAGGAATTTCCGGCCCAGCTGTCTGTTTTGTTTGATGAAAATACCCTGCAGTATATGCATTACGAGACCACTTATTATGTGGTAAACTGTCTGATGGGCCGCGTTCATGAAAAAATCCTGAAAAAAACAGGGGGATTTTAATCATTTCTCAGCTTGCATTTGCTGAAAAGGTATGCTATAATCTATTAGCTGTCGGATTGCAGAACAGCGAATCCGGCAATCGAACACGACAGATATTCCAATAGGATATGATAAACAATTATGGAAGAGGTGAAAACAGTGAAAGAGGGAATCCATCCGGAATATTATGAGGCAACCGTTACATGCAACTGCGGCAATACGTTTAAGACCGGTTCCACCAAGCAGGACATCCACGTAGAAATCTGCTCCAAATGCCATCCGTTCTACACCGGACAGCAGAAGGCAGCGGCAGCCCGGGGACGTATTGAGAAATTCAACAAAAAATATGGCATGTAAAAAGCGGTGTGCCTGAAGGTACAGCGACAATGCAGGAAAGACAGGGTTGAGGTTGCAAAATCTCAACCTGTTTTACTATAAAGACACTGCCCGTCCTGCGGGCAGCCTACAGGGAGAAGAGAGATGAAATCATCCAACATTGGCGGCCAGGCGGTGATGGAGGGAATCATGATGCGTCATGAGGAGGAATATTCCATTGCGGTGCGCACGCCCGACAACGAGATTAAGGTAAAGGTGGAGCCTTACAAAAGCTTCATTGAATGCAAAACCTTAAGAAAAATTCCCATTATCCGGGGAGTCATCAGTTTCGTGGATTCTCTGGTGGTGGGTATGAAATGTCTCATGTATTCCGCCTCCTTCATCGAGGAGGACGAGGAGGAAAAGGAGCAGCGGCGGAAGCGGGAAGAAAAAATGTCCGCCGAGGAACTGGAGAAGCACAGAGAAAAAGAAAAGAAGCAGGAGTCCGCCCTGATGTACGGGGTAGTGGCGTTTTCCCTTGTTATCGCGGTGGCGGTGTTTATGATGCTGCCCTATTTTCTTACCAGCCTTCTGCGGAATGTGACAGACACCACCTGGATCCTTTCCGTCACAGAGGCTCTGGTGCGGGTGGGGATTTTCCTGGCATATCTGATCCTGATTTCCAGGATGAAGGATATCCAGAGAACCTTTATGTATCATGGGGCGGAACACAAGTGCATCAACTGCATTGAGCACGGCATGGAGCTGAATGTGGAAAATGTCCTGAAAAGTTCCAGACTTCACAAGCGCTGCGGCACCAGCTTCCTGTTTTTTGTCATTATCGTCAGCGCCGTACTGCTGATGTTTGTGCAGATGGAATCTCCGGTGCTGCGGATTGTGGTGCGTTTGCTGCTGGTGCCGGTGATTGCCGGGGTATCCTTTGAGATCATCCGGCTGGCCGGACGTTCCGACAATCCCCTGGTCAACGCCTTAAGCAAACCCGGCCTGGCGCTGCAGAAGCTGACTACCCGGGAGCCGGACGCCGCTCAGGCGGAGGTGGCCATCGCCGCGGTGGAGGCGGTGTTTGACTGGAAGGCATATCTGCGGGAAAATTTCGGGTACTCCGGCAAAGAAGCTTCCTGCGAGGCGGAGAGAGAAATTCTTTCCGGCCGGGTTGGTTAGGCCCGGCGGCAGCGGCCGCTCTTTTAAAGAGTGCCGGGATTCAGCCGCCGCTTATCTGCGGCAGCGGGGAATCGCCGACGCGAAGACGGACGCCTGGCTCTTAATGGAATACGCGGCCAATATTGACCGCAGTTTTTACTATATGCATATGTACGAGGAGATGCCGGAGGAGGACCGGGAAGATTACCGGAACCTTGTGATCCGCCGGGGAGAGCATGTGCCGGCGCAGTATCTCACCGGGGAGGCCTGGTTTTACGGCCGCTCCTTCCGGGTAAATCCGGATGTGCTGATTCCCCGGCAGGACACGGAGGTGCTGGTGGAGGAGGCCTTGAAACGGATCATACCGGGCATGCGGATTCTGGATCTGTGTACCGGCAGCGGCTGCATTCTGCTGACGATCCTCAAGGAAGCTTCTGTCAGCGGCGTGGGCACGGATATTTCCCCGGCGGCCCTGCGGATGGCGGAGCTGAACCGGAAACGGCTGAAGGCGAAAGCGGGATGGATCGAGAGCGATCTTTTTGAAAAGGTAGGGGGAAGGTTTGACATGATTCTTTCCAATCCCCCCTATATCGCGGCGGGAGTGATTCCGGAACTGGATCCGGAGGTCAGGGACCATGAGCCTCGGCAGGCTCTGGACGGCGGAGAGGACGGCCTGGATTTTTACAGAAGAATTGTCCGGGAGGCCCCGGAGTACCTGAAACCGGGCGGCTGGCTCTGCCTGGAAATCGGATATGACCAGGGGGAAAGCCTGCGAAGCCTTTTGCGGGAGGCCGGTTTTTCATCCGTGGAGATCATAAAAGATCTGGCAGGTCTGGATCGGGTAGCGGCAGGCTGCCTGGGGCCGGCGCCAGATCAGAAGGAGTGAGAAAATGTTTGATAAGCTGGAGGATATTCTGATCCGGCTGGAGGAGATCCTGCGGCAGCTGAATGAACCCGGAGTGGCGGAGGACGCCGGCCGGTTTCAGCGGCTGATGAAAGAGCAGGCGGAACTTCAGCCCATTGCCGATACCTATCTGGCCTACAAAAAAAATAAAGAGACCATTTCCGACAGTCTGGAGCTTCTGGAGGGAGAAAACGACGAGGAAATGCGGGAGATGCTGAAGGAGGAATTGGCGGAAGCCAGAAAAAAAGAGGAAGAGCTGGAACACCAGCTGAAGATCCTGCTGCTTCCCAAGGACCCCAACGACAGCAAGAATGTGATTGTGGAGATCCGGGCCGGGGCCGGGGGAGACGAGGCGGCCCTGTTCGCGGCGGAGATCTACCGGATGTATGTGAAATACGCGGAATCCCGCCGCTGGAAGACAGAAATGCTGAGCCTCAACGAAAACGGCATCGGCGGGTTTAAAGAGGTGACGTTCCTGCTCAGCGGCAGCGGGGCCTATTCCCGGCTGAAATACGAAAGCGGCGTGCACCGGGTACAGCGGGTGCCGGAGACGGAGAGCGGAGGCAGAATCCATACTTCCACCATCACAGTGGCAATTATGCCGGAGGCGGAGGAGATTGATTTCCATCTGGATCTGAACGACTGCAGATTTGATGTGTTCCGTGCTTCCGGAAACGGCGGCCAGTGCGTCAATACCACAGACTCGGCGGTGCGCCTGACCCACATTCCTACGGGGATCGTGATTTCCTGCCAGGACGAAAAATCACAGTTAAAGAACAAAGAGAAGGCGCTGAAGGTCCTCCGCTCCCGTCTCTATGAGATGGAACTGGAGAAGCAGCACGATGAAGAGGCGCAGCTGCGGAAGAGCCAGGTGGGCACCGGAGACCGTTCAGAAAAGATACGCACCTACAATTTCCCCCAGGGAAGGGTGACAGACCACCGGATCAAGCTGACCCTGCACAAGATTGACAGTATTATGGACGGGGATCTGGACGAACTCATCGACAGCCTGACAGCGGCGGATCAGGCCGCCAAGCTGGCAAACCTGCAGGAAAGCGCGTAAGTCAAAATCGGGAGGCATAGAGTATGGGTAAATATTTCGGAACCGACGGCTTCCGGGGAGAAGCCAATGTAAATCTTACGGTAGAACATGCCTACCAGGTGGGGCGCTACCTGGGATGGTATTTCGGGCGGGAGCATAAAGCGAAAATTGTCATTGGAAAGGATACCCGCCGCTCCAGCTATATGTTTGAGTATTCTCTGGCGGCAGGTCTGACGGCTTCCGGCGCGGACGCCTATCTGCTCCATGTGACCACTACACCCAGTGTTTCCTATGTGGTCCGGACAGAGGGGTTTGACTGCGGCATTATGATCTCCGCCAGCCACAATCCCTATTATGACAACGGAATTAAAGTTATCAATGGTCTGGGACAGAAGCTGGAGGCTTCTGTGGAACAGGAGATAGAGGAATATATGGACGGACTCCGTCCGGAGCTGCCTCTGGCAAAAAGAGAAAAAATCGGCCGCACCGTAGACTTCGCTGCCGGCCGCAGCCGCTATATCGGACACCTGCTGTCTATTCCCAGCCGCTCCTACAGCAATATGAAGGTAGGACTGGACTGCTCCAATGGCAGCGCCTCTTCTATTGCTAAGGGAGTCTTCGACGCGCTGGGAGCCAGAACTTCTGTGATCCACAATGAGCCCAACGGACTGAATATCAATGAGAACTGCGGCTCCACCCACATTGAAGAACTGCAGCGCTTTGTAGCGGAGCGGGGTCTGGATGTGGGATTTGCCTACGACGGGGACGCGGACCGCTGCATCGCTGTGGACGAACAGGGAAATGTAGTGGACGGCGACCGGATTATGTATGTCTGCGGCAAATACCTCATGGAGCAGGGAAAACTCAACAAAAATACCATTGTGACCACAGTCATGTCCAACCTGGGGCTGTACAAGGCCTGCCGGCGGGAAGGGATCCGCTGTGAGCAGACGGCGGTGGGAGACAAATATGTCAGCGAAAACATGACAGCCAACGGCTATTCTCTGGGAGGCGAGCAGTCCGGACATATTATTTTCGGAAAGCATTCCATGACCGGGGACGGAATTCTCACTTCCCTGATGGTTATGGAGGTGCTGCTGGAGAAAAAACGGCCCTTAAGCGCCCTGGCCGGAGAGGTTTCCATCTATCCGCAGCTCCTGAAAAACGTCCGTGTAGCGGACAAAAAAGCGGCCAGAGAGAATCCCCGGGTACAGGCGGCGGTAAAGGCCGTGGAGGAAGCTCTGGGAGAGAACGGACGTATTCTGGTCCGGGAAAGCGGCACAGAGCCGGTGATCCGCATTATGGTGGAGGCACAGACCGATGAAATCTGCCGGAACTATGTGGAGCAGGTGGCTGTAGTCATGGAGGAAGAGGATTTAGTACAGTGAGAAAAATTGCGTCTGTATTTGCGCTTGGGTTCTGCCTTTTGATGCTGGGATGCGCAGCCCGGGATTCCGGCGCCTATGACCGGGGAATGGACGCCTTAAGCCGGGGAGATTACTCCGCGGCTGTCCAGGAATTTCAGACGGCAGCGGATCAGGACGGGAGGAAAGCGGAGGCTTACCGGGGGCAGGGAATCGCCAGCCTGCGGCAGGGGGATTACGCCGGCGCCATCGCGCTGTTTTCCCAGAGCCTGGAGGAGATGAAACACAGCAACAGAAAATTCCGCAGAGATGTTCTTCTCTATCAGGCGGAGGCCTATGAGAAGAACCGGCAGAGCAGCCAGGCCGGGGCGATCTATGACCAGCTGATCAAGGAAGACAAGGATGCCGTATCTTACGTACTCCGGGGCGGCGGCAAACTCCGGGAAGGCGACGCGCAGGGAGCCAGGGAAGATTTTGAACGGGCCCTGGAACAGGAAACTACCTATCAGATCTGTCTGCAGATCTATCAGGTCTGTACGGAGGCAAACCGGGAGGCGGACGGCGCGGAGTATCTGGAGAGAGCTTTGGAGCTTACCCCGGAGGGAGCGGAGGAGTCCAGGCTTCAGGCTCAGGTTTACTATTACCTGGGAGATTATCAGAAGGCGCAGGCAGGTCTAAGCGCTGCCGCGGAGGACGGGGACGAGGATTCTCTTCGTATGCTGGGCAGTCTGTATCTGGAAACAGGGGAGACTGCCGGAGCCAGAACCCTTTATGAGAATGCCCTGGAGGAGGGCAGCCATCCGGCGGCAGCCTACAATGGACTGGCTTTGTGCGATATTCTGGAGGAAGACTATGAGAGCGCCCTTCGAAATATCCGGCAGGGAATCAGCTGCCGGGACGAAAGCGTAATGAGGGATCTGCTGTATAATGAGATCGTGGTATATGAGCGGCAGCTGGATTTTGAGACGGCACAGTCCAAGATGAGGGAGTTTCTGGAACGGTATCCGGGAGATGAGGAGGCGCTCAGGGAAAATCAGTTTTTACAGAGCCGGTAGCGCCGGTTAAGGAGAAGGAGTGGGCGGATGATTTACAGTATGGAGCAAGAAAAAGAGAGAATGATCCTGGTGGGAGTTTCCGAGGGAAACCAGATGGATGCTTACGCGTCTCTGAAAGAGCTGGAGGAGCTGGCGGAGACGGCGGGAGCGGAGGTGGCTTCCAAAATTCTTCAGAATCGGGAGGGGATCCATCCGGCCACCTACGTGGGAAAGGGAAAGCTGGAGGAGATCCGCCAGCTGCTCTATCATCTGGAGGCCGATGGGGTGATCTGCGACGACGAGCTGACCCCGGCCCAGATGAAAAATCTGGAGGAGGAATTGTCCTGTAAAATTGTGGATCGGACGCTGCTGATTCTGGATATCTTCGCCTCCAGGGCAAGAACCAGCGAGGGAAAGCTTCAGGTGGAGATGGCCCAGCTGAAATACCGGCAGGCCCGTCTGGTAGGTCTGCGCAGTTCTCTTTCCCGTCTGGGAGGCGGCATCGGCACCAGGGGCCCCGGAGAGAAAAAACTGGAGATGGACCGGCGGCTGATTTCCAGCAGAATCGCCGCCCTTCGAAAAGAGCTGGAGGAGGTGCGGCAGCACAGGGACGTTCTGCGGGAGGGCAGGGAAAAAGGAAATTTCCGCACTGCGGCTATTGTGGGCTACACCAATGCGGGAAAGTCCACCCTTTTAAATGTGCTGACCGGAGCGGAGGTCCTGGAGGAGGACGCCCTTTTCGCCACTCTGGATCCCACCACCCGCCTGCTGGATCTTCCGGGCGGCGGAGAGATCCTGCTGACAGATACCGTGGGCTTTATCCGCAAGCTGCCCCATCATCTCATCGACGCATTCAAAAGCACCCTGGAGGAGGCGGTGCTGGCGGACATCATCGTCCATGTAGTGGACGCCTCCAGCCCTCAGATGGAAGAGCAGATGCATGTGGTCTATGAGACCCTCCGGGAACTGGGAGCAGAGGGAAAACCGGTGGTAACTCTGTTCAACAAGCAGGACAAGCTGGAGGCAGAAAAAAGCTGCAAAGATTTGCAGGCGGATTACAGCCTGCGGATCTCCGCAAAAACCGGTCAGGGACTGGAGGAGTTCCGGGCGGTTCTGGAGAAGATTCTGCTGGAACAGCAGATTTATGTGGAGCGGCTGTATCCCTACAGCGAAGCGGGCAAAATCGCCCTGATCCGCCGCCGGGGACGGCTGGTATCCGAGGAATATCTGGCGGAGGGCATTCAGGTAAAGGCTTACGTGCCAAAAGAAATCTACGGGAAAATCTGACTCTTCAGCTGAAATTTCCAGGTATTCCAGTCGAGGTTTTTTTTGATTAATATTCTATATATAGATATACAGAAAACACCGCATACAATATGTGGTGTTTTTTCTGTTGACGCACAGGAGTATCTCTGCTATGATGGCAGTGTACCGCTCCGGGGAGAGAGGCGGAATCTTTCCCCGGGGCAGATTTTGCGGAAATATCATACAGAGGAGATAGATCATGTTTCAGGTAGAAAAACGGGACGGAGCGGTGGCGGAATTTCAGCTCTCCAAGATATCGGACGCCATCGGCAAGGCCTTTGAGGCGGAACAGAAAAACTACAGCCGGGATATGCTGGATATGCTGGCGCTGCGGGTGACGGCGGATTTCCAGGAAAAGATCCGGGAGGACCGGATCCAGGTGGAAAAGATCCAGGATTCCGTGGAAAACGTGCTGATCCAGTGCGGGTACGGGGATGTGGCGAAAGCCTATATCCTGTATCGGAAGCAGCGGGAAAAAATGCGCAATATGAAGTCCACCATCCTGGATTATAAGGAGATCGTCAACAGCTACGTGAAGGTGGAAGACTGGCGGGTCAAGGAGAATTCCACCGTCACCTACTCCGTAGGAGGACTGATCCTCAGTAACTCCGGGGCGGTGACCGCCAATTACTGGCTGTCGGAGATCTATGACAACGAGATCGCCCAGGCCCACCGGAACGCGGACATCCATATCCACGACCTTTCCATGCTCACCGGATACTGCGCCGGCTGGTCCTTAAAGCAGCTGATCCGGGAGGGACTGGGAGGCATCGAGGGGAAGATCACATCCTCCCCCGCCAAACACTTAAGCGTCCTCTGCAACCAGATGGTAAACTTCCTGGGGATCATGCAGAACGAGTGGGCGGGGGCCCAGGCTTTTTCTTCCTTTGACACGTACCTGGCGCCTTTTGTCAAGGCGGATCATCTGACCTACCCGGAGGTGAAAAAATGCATTGAGTCCTTTATCTACGGGGTCAACACCCCCAGCCGCTGGGGGACCCAGGCGCCTTTCTCCAACATCACCCTGGACTGGACCGTGCCCGAGGATCTGGCGGAGCTGCCGGCCATCGTAGGGGGAAAGGAAATGGATTTCCGCTACAAAGACTGCAAAAAAGAGATGGATATGGTCAACAAGGCTTTCATCGAGACCATGATCGAAGGAGACGCCAACGGACGGGGCTTCCAGTACCCCATTCCCACCTACTCCATCACTTCGGATTTCGACTGGTCCGATACGGAGAACAACCGCCTGCTGTTCGAGATGACCAGCAAGTACGGAACCCCGTATTTCTCCAACTATATCAACAGCGATATGCAGCCCAGCGACGTGCGCTCCATGTGCTGCCGCCTCCGGCTGGATTTGCGGGAACTGCGGAAGAAGACCGGAGGATACTTCGGCTCCGGGGAGAGCACCGGGTCCGTGGGCGTGGTCACCATCAATATGCCCCGGATCGCGTATCTGTCCAGGAATGAAGAAGAGTTTTACCGCCGTCTGGATCACATGATGGATCTCTCCGCCCGCTCCCTGAAGGTAAAGAGAGAGGTGATCACCCGCCTGCTGAACGAGGGACTGTATCCTTACACAAAACGGTATCTGGGCAGCTTTGCCAATCATTTTTCCACCATCGGCCTGGTGGGCATGAATGAGGCGGGCCTCAACGCCCGCTGGCTGGGAAAGGATATGACCGATCCCGCCACCCAGAGATTCACCAGGGATGTGCTGAGCCACATGCGGGAGCGTCTGGTGAAGTACCAGGAGGAGTACGGGGATCTTTACAATCTGGAGGCCACCCCGGCGGAATCCACCAGCTACCGGCTGGCCAAGCACGACCGGGCTAAATGGCCGGAGATCAAAACGGCCGGAGAAGAGGGGGAGACTCCCTATTACACCAACAGCTCCCACCTGCCGGTGAATTTCACGGAAGATATTTTTGCCGCCCTGGACATTCAGGATCAGATGCAGACCCTTTATACCTCCGGTACGGTGTTCCACGCGTTCCTGGGAGAAAAGCTGCCTGACTGGAAATCCGCCGCCGCCCTGGTGCGGACCATCGCGGAAAACTATAAGCTTCCCTATTATACGCTGTCCCCCACCTACTCGGTCTGCCGGGATCACGGCTACATTGCCGGGGAGCATTTCACCTGCCCCGCCTGCGGAAAACCGGCGGAGGTTTACAGCCGGATCACCGGCTACTACCGGCCGGTGCAGAACTGGAATGACGGAAAAGCCCAGGAATATAAGGACAGAAGGGTTTACCGCATGGACATTTCCGGGTATAATAGGAACGAAGCTGTCCGGGAGGAGAAAAGAGCGGCGGAGAATACGGCAAAGAATACGGCAAAGAGCTCCCCGGAGCGGCCGGGAGAAGGAACAGCGCGGTATCTGTTTACCACCAGCACCTGCCCCAACTGCCGGGTTGCCAGGGAGATGCTGGCGGAGGAGCCCTATGAGGTCATCGACGCGGAGCGGCATCCGGAACTGGTACAGAAATACGGGATTCTCCAGGCCCCCACTCTGGTGGTGCTGGACCACGGGGAGACCTTCAAGTATGTGAACGTCTCCAATATCCAGCGGTACGTGGACAGCCTCTCCATGAACAATCAATAGAAAAGAGGAAAAAATTATGGGACTGAAAGTGGATTCAATCTGTTTGCAGGGCGGCTGGCAGCCGAAAAACGGCGAGCCCAGAATGCTGCCTATCTATCAGAGTACAACCTATAAGTATGACACCAGCGAGGAGATGGGAGCCCTGTTCGATCTGGAGAAAGAAGGATATTTCTACTCCAGGCTGCAGAATCCCACCTGTGACGTGGTGGCTTCCAAGATCTGCCAGCTGGAGGGAGGCGCGGCAGCCATGCTGACTTCTTCCGGCCAGGCGGCTACCATGCTGGCCATTACCAATATCTGCGAAGCGGGAGACCATGTGATCTGCGGAGCCAAGTGCTACGGAGGCACTTCCAACCTGCTGACGGTGACCCTGAAGCGGTTCGGCCTGGAGACCACCCTGGTGGATCAGGACGCTCCGGCGGAGGAACTGGAAAAGGCCTTCCGCCCCAATACCAAGGCGGTGTTCGCGGAGACCATCTCCAACCCGGCGGGAGTCATTCTGGATATTGAGAAATTCGTAAAACTGGCTCACGATCACGGAGTTCCCATGATCTGCGACAATACCTTTGCCACGCCCATTAACTGCCGTCCCTTTGAATGGGGCGTGGACATTGTGACCCATTCCACTACCAAATATATGGACGGACACGCCATGGCGGTGGGCGGAGCCATTGTAGACTCCGGAAATTTTGACTGGATGGCCCACAAGGACAAGTTCCCGGGACTGACCACTCCCGATGAATCCTACCACGGCATCGTCTACGCGGAGAAGTTCGGCAAGGCCGCCTATATTACCAAGGCCACGGCCCAGCTCATGCGGGATATGGGAGCCTGCCAGTCTCCCCAGAACGCCTTCCTCACCAATATCGGTCTGGAAACCCTGCATCTGCGGGTGCCGAGACACTGTGAGAATGCCACGAAAGTGGCGGCTTTCCTGAAAAATCATCCCAAGGTGGCTTGGGTGGAATACGCCGGACTGCCGGGAGACAAATACTATGATCTGGCTCAGAAATATATGCCCAAGGGCGTCTGCGGCGTGCTCTGCTTCGGGCCCAAGGGCGGCCGGGACGGAGCCCTGCGGTTTACCAACGCCCTGAAGATGGTGGCCATTGAGACCCATGTGGCGGATGCCAAGTCCTGCGTCCTGCATCCCGCCAGCCATACCCACCGCCAGCTCAACGACGAGCAGCTGGCGGAAGCCGGCGTACTGCCGGATCTGATCCGCCTTTCTGTGGGCATCGAGGATGCCGACGACATTATCGCGGATCTGGATCAGGCTTTGCAGGCCGTGTAAAAGGAGAAGCAGCATGAAACTGGAGGATATTTTCCGGGAGAAGAAGGCGGAGGCCCTGCTGATCACGGACCCTTATAATATGCGTTATATTTCCGGCTTCCGGGGCGGGGAGGGCATGCTGTTCCTGACCCGGGACCGCCGGGCCCTGATCACAGATTCCCGCTACACCGAGGCGGCGTCACAGGAAACAGACTTTGAAGTCATAGAGGAGAACCGGGGACACCGCCGGACGGCCATTTTAAGGGAACTGTTTTCGGAAACCGGGGCGGAGGCGGCGGGATATGAGGATCAGTCTCTGCGCTGTTCGGAATTCGCGGTCCTGCGGAACGCCCTGCCGGAGGTGAAACACTGGATCCCCCTGGGAGGGAGCGCAGACTGCCTCCGCAGGATCAAAACCCCGGAGGAACTGGAATACCTGAGAAGAGCCGAGGCCATCGGGGACGAAGCCTTCCAGGCCCTGCTGCCCCTGCTGAAGCCCGGCATGACAGAGCTGGAAGCGGCGGCGGAACTGGAATATCAGATGAAGAAGCGGGGAGCGGAAGGCTTTTCCTTCGATACCATTATGGCCTCCGGCATCCATTCTTCCATGCCCCACGCCATTCCCTCGGAAAAGAAGCTGGAGAAGGGAGATTTTATCACCATGGATTTCGGCTGCGTGTACCGGGGCTACTGCTCCGATATGACCCGGACGGTGGTGCTGGGGAAAGCCGATGAAAAACAGAAGGAGATCTACGGCATTGTACTGAAAGCCCAGAGAGCGGCCCTGGAGCTGATCCGGGCGGGACTTCCCGGCAGCCGGGTGGACCGGGAGGCCAGGGAGATCATCGAAAAGGCCGGATACGGAGACTGCTTCGGCCACGGCCTGGGCCACAGCGTAGGCCTTTACATCCATGAGGAACCAAGGCTTTCCCCGGGGGACGACACCATCCTGGAGCCGGGAATGATCGAAACGGTGGAGCCGGGGATCTATGTGCCGGGCTTCGGGGGCGTCCGCATCGAGGATATGGTGGCGGTGACGGAGGAGGGCTGCGAGAATCTCACCCTTTCCCCCAAAGAACTGATGGAACTGTAAAACCCCGGGGCTTTTGCCGGAAAACGGAGCTGGGGCTTGACTTTTCCGGAGAATGTACGTATTATGGTTCCATACCGTGTTTGCGCGGAAACTACAAAAGTTTGCCTAGGAGGAACAGGAATACATGTATTCATTAGAGGAAGTAAGGGCGGTGGATCCCGAAATTGCGGATCTGATCATGGCGGAGCTGAAGCGCCAGAACAGCCATATTGAACTGATCGCGTCTGAAAACTGGGTATCCAAAGCGGTGATGGCCGCCATGGGAAGCCCTCTTACCAATAAATATGCGGAAGGTTATCCGGGAAAACGTTTCTACGGAGGCTGCCAGTGTGTGGATCAGGTGGAGACTCTGGCCATTGAGAGAGCCAAGAAGCTGTTTGGCTGCACCTACGCCAATGTACAGCCCCATTCCGGTGCCCAGGCCAACATGGCCGTGTTCTTTGCCCTGCTGAAACCCGGCGATACAGTCATGGGTATGAATCTCTCCGAGGGAGGACATCTGTCCCATGGAAGCCCGGCCAATTTTTCCGGCGCTTACTTCCACATCGTTCCCTACGGAGTCAATGGGGAGGGCTTCATTGACTACGATGAGGTGGAGCGGATCGCCAAAGAGTGCCGTCCGAAACTGATCGTGGCAGGAGCCAGCGCCTACGGAAGGACTCTGGATTTCAAGAGATTCCGGGAGATCGCCGATATGGTAGGCGCTTATCTGATGGTAGATATCGCCCACATCGCGGGCCTGGTAGCTACGGGACAGCATCCCAGCCCCATCCCCTACGCGGATGTGACCACCACCACCACCCACAAGACCTTAAGAGGCCCCAGAGGCGGCCTGATTCTCTCCAGTGAGGAATTCGCCAAAGAGCATAAGCTGAATAAAGCAGTATTCCCGGGGATCCAGGGAGGCCCCCTGATGCACGTCATCGCTTCCAAGGCGGTGTGCCTGAAGGAGGCTTTAAGTCCGGAATTCCAGGAATACGGAAAACAGGTGGTCCTGAACGCCAAGACTCTCTGCCAGGGCCTTATGGACCGGGGCGTGCCCATTGTGTCCGGCGGCACGGACAATCACCTGATGCTGGTCAATCTGGCAGCTATCGGCAGAACCGGCAAGGAAGTGGAAAACCTGCTGGACAGCGTGAATATCACAGCCAACAAGAACACCATCCCCAACGATCCCCAGTCAGCCTTTGTGACCAGCGGCCTGCGTCTGGGCACGCCGGCAGTTACCTCCAGAGGCATGAAAGAAGAGGACATGGAGGTCATTGCCGAAACCATCGCCAGGATGCTGAAGGATCCGGAAGGCTTTGCGGACCAGGCAAGAGCAAACGTAAAAGCCCTGACGGAAAAATATCCGCTGATGTGATTAGTAACATTATAAGAAAATTTGAGATAATCCCCCGGAAAAAACGATTGACATTTCCGGGGGATAATGCTATGTTAAAAATGGTCATGCGACTGACGGAAGTGGAAGAAACCACAGGGAGCATGATCCTATGAGTAGGCCGACCGTCTGGGCAGAACGCTTGGATTGTCAGGCCTTAATTTTTTGAGAAAAGGAGAAAAGCTATGGAAATGTTATCTCTGGAACAGGATCTGAAGAATAACTCCTACCCTGGAAGAGGAATTGTCATCGGACGTTCCGCGAACGGAAAGTCCGCGGTAGCTGCCTATTTTATTATGGGAAGAAGCGAGAACAGCCGCAACCGGGTGTTTGTGGAGGACGGAGACGGAATCCGCACCCAGGCCTTCGACCCTTCCAAGATGAAGGATCCCAGCCTGATCATCTACGCCCCGGTGCGAGTGCTGGGAAATAAGACCATCGTTACCAACGGCGACCAGACAGATACTATCTATGAGGGAATGGACAAGCAGCTGACCTTTGAGCAGTGCCTGCGCACCCGGGAATTTGAGCCGGACGCCCCCAACTACACCCCCAGGATCTCCGGCATTATGCATGTGGAAGGCGGCTCCTACAGCTACGCCCTTTCCATTCTGAAGAGCAACAACGGCGATCCCGCCCAGTGCAACCGCTTTACCTTTGCCTACAGCGACTGTGTTCCCGGAGAAGGACATTTCATCCACACCTATATGCACGACGGCGATCCCCTGCCCAGCTTTGAGGGAGAGCCCAAGCTGGTAGCCATTCCGGACGACATGGACGCCTTTACGGATATGCTGTGGAACAGCCTCAACGAGGATAACAAAGTTTCTCTTTTCGTAAGATATATCAACATTGAAGACGGAACCTTTCAGACCAGGATCGTCAACAAAAACAAATAAGGAGGATTTTTCAAATGAATGAGCTGCAGTTAAAGTACGGATGCAACCCCAATCAGAAACCGTCCCGGATCTACATGACTGACGGAAGCGAACTGCCCATCAAGGTGCTTTCCGGACGCCCCGGATACATCAACTTCCTGGATGCCTTCAACGGCTGGCAGCTGGTAAGAGAGCTGAAGAAAGCCACCGGCCTTCCGGCGGCCACCTCCTTTAAGCATGTTTCCCCGGCGGGAGCCGCTGTGGGACTTCCCATGGATGATACGCTGCGGAAGATCTACTGGGTGGACGATATGGGCGAGCTGTCTCCCCTGGCCTGCGCTTACGCCAGAGCCAGAGGCGCGGACAGAATGTCCTCCTTCGGCGATTTCATTTCTCTGTCCGATGTCTGCGATAAAGATACCGCTTCTCTCATTAAGAGAGAGGTTTCCGACGGCGTCATCGCCCCCGGATATACCGAGGAGGCTCTGGAAATCCTGAAATCCAAGAAAAACGGCAACTACTGCGTGATCCAGATCGATGAGGACTATGTTCCCGCTCCCCTGGAGCACAAGGAGGTTTTCGGCGTCTGCTTTGAGCAGGGAAGACAGGAGCTGCCCATCGACGATGCCCTGCTGTCCAACATTGTGACAGAGAACAAGGATCTGCCGGAGAGCGCTCTGAGAGATTTGAAGATCTCCCTGATTACCCTGAAATACACCCAGTCCAACTCTGTCTGCTTTGTGAAAGACGGACAGGCCATCGGCATCGGCGCCGGACAGCAGTCCCGTGTACACTGCACCAGACTGGCCGGCCAGAAGGCGGACAACTGGTGGCTGCGCCAGAGCCCCCAGGTACTGGGACTGCAGTTTGTAGACGGCATCCGCAGAGCGGACCGGGACAACGCCATTGATGTTTATATTGGGGAAGAGTACATGGATGTGCTGGCAGAAGGCGCATGGCAGAAGATCTTCAAGGTAAAACCGGCGGTATTTACCAGAGAGGAAAAGAGGGCCTGGCTGGACAAGATGGAGGGCGTGACCCTGGGCTCTGACGCCTTCTTCCCCTTCTCTGACAACATCGAGAGAGCCCATAAGAGCGGCGTGAAATATGTGGCGGAGCCCGGCGGTTCTGTTCGGGACGACGCGGTGATTGAGTGCTGCAACAAGTATGGAATGGTTATGGCCTTTACCGGAATCCGTCTGTTCCATCACTGATCCGCGCGTGGTTTCATCGGGTCATTGAATACCAGAAAAAGTTCAGAAAACAAAAAGGGCGGCTGCTGACAGGCTGCCCTTTTTTCGGCGGAGAAAATCAGAAAGGCGGAGGAGAAAAGATGCGTCAGATGGAATTCAAAATGGAACGGCAGGGGCTGCTGGAGGTGGGACAGGAGGTGCAGGTGACAGAAAGCGCGCTTCCCACTTCCTATTATTATACCATTGTTCCGGCTGTGGCTATGAGCAAAAATTATCAGGCCTATGAGCGGCTGAAATCCACCGCGGGGATTGTGAGGGAGATCCGGCAGACCAGCAGAGGATATTATACCATTGTGGAGTTTGAGGAAGAAGAGCCCGTGTGAGCCGGGAGCGAGCCCTTGCCAATTCGGGGGAAAATCTGTATAATCAGAAGACAGAGCAGGAGGGAAATCGTATGAAGAGCTATGAAGCAGTGTGGGAGATATTTAACCAGTGTCCCAACAATCAGATGCGGGATGTTTTCTTTGAGGAACTGGAAATCGAGGATCCGGAGAAATATATTCAGGAAAAATTCAAGGACAAAGAATTCACCTACGATAAGACCGTCCAGGAAGACGGCACGATTATCTTCGATATTGTGACTTCCGGAATCAGGCAGAGGTACAGTTTTACAGAATGCTAGAGGAGAGATCGGATGCATACAGAGCATACATCAGCAGGAAAGCACAGGCATGTGCTGGAAGACGGCACAGTCATTGAACATACCCATGAGCACACCCATGCCCATACCCATCAGAATACCAAGGCAGTGCTGAACCGGCTGTCCCGGGCCATCGGCCACCTGGAATCCATCAAACGCATGGTGGAGGATGGACGGGACTGCAGCGAAGTGCTGGTTCAGCTCTCCGCGGTGAAGGCGGCTATCAATAATACAGGAAAAGTGATTCTTCACGATCACATAGAACACTGTATTGTAGACGCGGTGGAGAGCGGCGACATGAAGGCTCTGGAAGAACTGAACGCGGCCATCGATCAGTTTATTAAGTAAGGCAGGGCGCCCTTGACACTTTCTGACAGGATGACTACAATGAATTGTGTTTCGCGGTGGATGAAGCTTTGCGCTATAAAATTAACACCAATTTATGCGAGGAGGAGAAACAATGGCTAAGGAATGCAGCAATGAAAATTGCTCAAAAGAGAGCTGCGAGGGATGCCCCAGCAGGGAGAAAAAGCCGGATTTTCATGTGGATCTGAACCAGTATTCCCGCGTGTCCCATGTGGTGGGAGTGGTCAGCGGAAAAGGCGGCGTAGGCAAATCATTTGTGACAGCGTCTATGGCCAATGCCATGGCAGCGATGGGATACCGGGTGGGAATCCTGGACGCGGATATTACCGGACCCTCCATTCCCCGGATGTACGGCCTTCACGGAACGGCAGGGGTGGATGACCAGGGCATCCAGCCGCCGGAAACGGCCAACGGAATCAAAGTGATGTCCGTCAATCTGCTGCTGCCGGGTGAGGACGAGCCGGTAATCTGGAGAGGGCCGGTGATCGCCAGTATGGTGAAACAGTTCTGGAGCGATGTAGTCTGGGGAGATCTGGATTATCTTTTTGTGGATATGCCTCCGGGAACCGGGGATGTGCCGCTGACGGTATTCCAGTCTCTGCCGGTGGATGGAATCCTGGTAGTGACCTCTCCCCAGGAACTGGTGGAGATGATCGTCACCAAAGCCTATAAGATGGCTCTGATGATGAATATTCCGGTGCTGGGCCTGGTTGAGAATTACAGCTATATTGTCTGTCCGGACTGCGGAAAGAAAATCCCGGTGTTCGGGGAGAGCAATGTGGATCATGTGGCGGGGCAGATGGGAATTCCGGTTCTGGGAAAACTTCCCATTGTGAGCCGTCTGGCAGCCCTGGCGGACCAGGGACGGTTTGCGGAAGTCCTGAATGAAAATCTGGACGACGCCGCTGTGGCTATGAGAAAACTAAGCGCTGAGGAGTAAAAGATTCGGGCAGAATGCCGGAAATTGCAGACAGAAAATGTATAATCTGCATAAGAATAGAGGGAAAGCGCCGGGAAATTCGTCATTTCCCGCATTGACATTTTCAGCCAAAAAGTGAGATACTACAGAGCAAAGAAAAGGACCTGTAAAAAAACAGGAAAATTTCTTGTACCCAAAAGTCTCATATAAGAAAGGATGATCAAAATGCCTGAAACAAAAGTAATGTTTCACGATGCAGAAGAAGTTGAAGAATTTGTAAACGCCGCTTCCCGATGCGATTTTGACATTGACATTTTTTATAACCGCATCGTGATCGATGCCAAGTCTATTCTGGGTATTCTGAGCATGGGGCTTTCCCGGGCGCTGACAGTACAGTGTTACGGCGAGAATCCTGAATTCAATAAGACGCTGCGGAAATTCGCAGTAGCCTGAAAGTGACAATTCCTGTGAAGGGAAAGCCGTAAAGGCTGAAGTTGGATACAGAACAGAGAGCCGTCTGAGAGCAGCAGTGCTTTTGGGCGGCTTTCCTCATTGAAGCGGCTGATTGAAACATGTTCCGGAAGGAGGCTGCCGCTATGGAGATAAAAAAGAAAATCCGCATTTCCGTCCGCGGTCTGGTGGAGTTTTTGCTTCGCAGTGGCGATCTGGACAACCGCAGGGGCGGTTTCGCGGAGCGGGAGGCCATGCAGATGGGCAGCCGGCTCCACCGGAAAATTCAGAAGAGCATGGGCGGGGCGTATCAGGCCGAGGTGCCTCTGCGGTTTGAAAAAGAGTACGAGCATTTTGTCCTTTCTGTGGAAGGCCGGGCGGACGGGATTTTTACGGACCAGCAGGGGACGGCCGTCGATGAGATCAAAGGCATCTTCCAGAATCTGGAACGGCTGGAGGAACCCCTGCCCCTGCACCTGGCCCAGGCAAAGTGTTATGCGTATATCTACGGTCTGGAACGGAAATTTGAAAAAATCGGCGTGCAGCTGACTTACTGCCAGATAGAGACAGAGGAGATCCTGAGATTCCGGGAAACGTATACTCTGGAGGAACTGGATCTGTGGTTTTCGGAGCTTCTGGATCAGTACCGGAATTGGGCGGAGGCCCAGTGGCAGTGGGAGCAGAAGCGGGATGCCTCCATGAAAGGGCTGGAGTTTCCCTTCCCCTACCGTCCCGGCCAGCGGGACCTGGTCGCCGCGGTTTACAGGAGCATTCTCCGGCGGAAGCAGCTGTTCGTTCAGGCTCCCACCGGAGTGGGGAAAACCATGTCCACCGTGTTCCCGGCAGTGCGGGCCTGCGGGGAAGGCCTGGGAAGCAGGATCTTCTATCTGACAGCCAAGACCATTACCAGGACGGTGGCGGAGGAGGCTTTTTCCCTTCTGAAGGACCGCGGCCTGGCGTTTAAAGTCCTGACCATTACCGCAAAAGAAAAGATGTGCGTGCTGGAAGAGCCGGACTGCAGTCCCGCCGCCTGTCCCAGAGCCCGGGGGCACTACGACCGGATCAATCAGGCGGTATTTGAAATTCTCACCGGACAGAGCCGGTATCAGCGGGAGGATATCCTGGCTCAGAGTGAGAAGCGGCAGGTCTGTCCCTATGAACTGGAATTGGAGCTGGCGTCCTGGATGGACGCTATTATCTGCGACTATAATTATGTTTTTGATCCGGATGTGAAGCTGCGCCGCTTTTTCGGGGAGGGCATCCGGAAGGAGGATTTTATCTTTCTCATCGATGAGGCCCATAACCTGGTGGAGCGGGGACGGGAGATGTACAGCGCGGAGGTCTGCAAGGAGGATTTTCTGGAAATGAAGAAAAAAATCCGGGTTTACAGCAAAAAGCTGGAGCGGGCCCTGGAGCGGTGCAATCACCAGCTGCTGCTCTATAAGAGGGAATGTGACAGGATTCAGAGATTTGAATCCGTGGGCGCCTTCGCTATGCTGGCCGCGGGACTTCTGGGAGAGCTGGAGGAATTTCTTCAAGATCTGGAGGAAGGTCCTCTGAGGAAGGAAGTTTTGGAGTTTTATTTTCGCGTGCGGGCCTTCGTTTCTATTTATGATCTGGTGGACAGCAATTATCTGATCTACGGGCGCCATGGGGAGGACGGACGTTTCTGCCTGAAGCTCTGCTGCGTAAACCCGGCCGCGAACCTTCAGAACTGTCTGGACAAAGGCCGCGGCGCCGTGTTCTTTTCCGCCACTCTGCTGCCGGTAACCTATTATAAAACCCTTCTCAGCGGCAGGGGGGAGGAGGATTACGCGGTCTATATTCCCTCGCCTTTTGATCCCGGGAAGCGCCGGCTGCTCATCGGACGGGATGTCAGCAGCCGCTACAAGCGCCGGGGTCCGGAGGAGTACCGGCGGATGGCGGAATATATCCATGCGTTCGTGCGGGCCAGGCAGGGAAATTACATGGTATTCTTTCCTTCCTATTTAATGCTGGAAGAGGTCTATGACACTTACCGGAGGGAATACGGAGGGGAGAACTGCCTCTGTCAGACCCCTTCCATGCAGGAGCGGGAGCGGGAAGAATTTCTTCAGGCTTTCCGGGAGAATACAGGGGAGACGCTGATCGGCTTCTGCGTCATGGGAGGAATCTTTGCGGAGGGCATCGACCTTTCCGGAGAGAAACTCATCGGCGCCCTGGTGGCAGGCACCGGTCTTCCCCAGATCAGCGATGAGAGAGAGCTTCTGCGGAGATTTTATGAGGAGAAGGGGGAAAACGGCTTTGACTATGCCTACCGCTTCCCCGGAATGAACAAAGTTCTCCAGTCCGCCGGGCGGGTGATCCGCACCACGGAGGACCGGGGCGTCATTGCGCTGCTGGACGACCGATTCTGCAGCCGGGAATACCGGGCGCTGTTTCCCAGGGAGTGGTCCGACGCGGCGGTCGTTACTCTGAGAGAGCTGCCGGACATTCTGCGGGAATTCTGGGATCGGGCTCAGGAATGAATCCCTGTCCCGGCGGCGTCTGTAAAAAAACGGATAAAGGCCCGGGCTGCCTGGGGTACCGGCAGCTGGGCGTTGTGGGCGATGACCAGCTGCCTGGCAGGCAGTTCCTCGGTGATCCGCACCTTGAACAGGCTGGAGGCCCGGGTCAGGCAGTAATCCGGCACGAAGGCTATGCCAAGGCCGATGCTGGCCAGATCCACCAGCAGATCATTGCTGCCCAGCTCGATCTCCGGTACCAGATCCAGTTGGTGCTGCTGAAACAGCTGGTGGAGAAATTCGCTGGTAGTGCTTTTTCGGTCCAGCATGAGAATGGGGTGCCGCAGCAGTTCTTTCAGGGTGAGGGTTTTATCCATCAATTCCGGATAGTGCTCCCGGCTGGCAATAAATACATCCTGAAAGGTGTGGATGGGAATGGCTGCCGTCCGGTCCGTAAGCCGGGAATTGGGATAGTTGGTGACAATGAGATCCACCTGGCCGGATTCCAGCAGATCCACGCAGCGGGTAGAGGTCTGATTGGTGACCTTAATGTGAACCCCGGCGTGCTCCCGGTGAAACCGGTTCAGATAGGGTACCAGGAAATAGCGGCAGATGGTGTCGCTGGCTCCGATACGGATTTGGCCGCCCCCCAGGGCGCTGGACTCCATGATCTGAGCCTCCCCCCGCTGGATCAGGTTTACCGCCGGCTCCACGTAGCGGAAGAGGATTTCCCCTTCGGGGGTCAGCTGCACCCGTTTGGTGCTGCGGATAAAGAGGGTGATGCCCAGCTTTTTTTCCAGAACTTTGATGGACTGGCTTACCGCTGACTGAGAGATAAAAAGCTGTTTGGAGGCCTCGGAAAAGCTTAAGGAAGAGGCCACATGGTAAAAAACCTTATATAATTCATAATTGATATCCATGAGGAAACGCTCCTTTGCCTTGTTAAGGGAATTGTACCATATTATTTCCGGTTGGAAAAGTCACCCGCGCCGGGGCGGAACCCCAATGGGCAGAGCCTGTTTTGATTGAAAGTAGAAAGAATATTGTATATAATGAGAAAAATAACAGAGAACGGGAAATCGGCGGTGAAAAAGAAAAAAAGTGATTATAAAAGCGGAAGCGGACAGGATGTCCGTTTTTCTGTCAGGAAAAAAATCGCGCTGCTGGCGCTGACAGTGACCTTCCCTTTTCTTTTGCTGGCAGTAGTGATTCTGATCTATATGACCGGGTACAGCCGGAATTATGACCAGATTGTAAGCAATATGACAGTGGCCAATAATTACAATCTGGATTTTAAAGAGGAGATGGACGAGAGCCTGTATAAACTGGTAGTAGGCTATGTGTCTTTTGAGAATATTTCCGACAAAGAGAATCTGGAAGATCCCTACCAGCTGATCGATGAACTCAGAAGTGAATTTTCAAATCTGCTGGACATAACCACAGATCCGGAGAGCCGGGTCTGGCTGCGGAGCCTGCTGAGAAATATCGACACCCTGGAGGAACGGGTGGATGACGTGGTGGAAAATATAAAAATCGGCGGCAGGTACGATGAAAATATCAAAGAGCTGGATAATAACATTTATATCCTCACGGAATTGATCCAGGACGATATTCAGTACTATATTTATTATCAGACCCGGAGCATGGAGGCGGTCAACAACAATCTTCATCTGCAGATCTCCCGCTTTATCGCTCTGTGCAGTGTTTTGATCGCTGTTTTGGCCCTGCTGACGGCATTTTTGGTCCGTCTCATTACTTCCCACATTCTGCGGCCGGTGAGGCAGCTGTATGACGCTACCCAGAAAATCGCCGAGGGAAATTTTGAAGTGGAGGCCGATGTGAATTCCCGGGACGAGATTGCCGTGCTGGCCCGGGGCTTCAATGAGATGGCGGGCAACATGCAGAATCTCATCGAGAAGATTAAGGAGGATGAAGGGAAAATGCGCCGGGCGGATCTGCGGATTCTTCAGGAGCAGATCAACCCCCATTTTCTGTACAATACCCTGGATACCATTGTGTGGCTCATCGAGGGGAAAAAGCCAGACCAGGCTGTGAATATGGTAGTGGCTCTGTCGGAACTGTTCCGGCTCTCCCTCAGCAAGGGGAAGGAATTTATTACTCTGGGGGAAGAGGAGCGGCATATCCGCAGCTATCTGGAAATCCAGGAGGTCCGCTACCGGGATATTCTGGAATATAATATCCAGTTTGACCAGGTGCTGTATGAGTATAAAATCCTCAAGCTGACGTTGCAGCCGGTGGTGGAGAATGCCCTTTACCACGGGATCAAATATAAGAGAGCCCGGGGATACATTCACATTAACGGCGAAAAGAAGGGGGATGTGATTTACCTGACTGTGCGGGACAACGGAGTGGGAATGGACAGGGAAGAGCTGGAAAGTATCCAGAGGGAGATCAGCCAGCCCTGCCAGGAGACGGAGAAAGGATTCGGGCTCGCCAATGTAAACGAGAGGATCCGCATGTATTTTGGAAAGGAATACGGCATGACCATCAACTCGGAAAAGGGTAAAGGAACCACTGTGGAAATCCGGATTCCGGCCATCAAAGAGGAAGAGGGCGGCAGAGAAGAAAAATGAAAAACAGAGAAAAAATATATCCGGCCCGGAATCTCCGGCGAAAGCTTCGCGGCGCGGCGGCGCTTCTGGCGTCGGCCCTGCTTTTTCTGTCCGGGTGCTCCAGCCGGATTTCCGCGCCGGAGGAGGATGATATGAGGACTCCGGTGGATGAGAATCTCATCGTTGTGGGAGTTTCCCAGCTGGGCAGCGAGTCTGTCTGGAGGACAGCCAATACCGCCTCCATCCAGGAGGTTTTTACAAAAGAAAAGGGTTATTTTCTGATTTTTGATAACGCCAGGCAAAAGCAGGAAAATCAGATCAAAGCCCTGCGAAGCTTTATTTCCCAGGAAGTGGATTATATTATCTTTTCTCCGCTGATGGAGGAAGGCTGGGATACGGTTCTGCAGGAGGCCAAAGACGCGGGGATTCCGGTGATTCTCATCGACCGTATGGTGGATGTGGAAGATCCCTCCCTGTACAGCACCTGGATCGGTTCCGATTTTGAAAAGGAGGGGACAGAAGCAGGGCGGATTCTGGAGAAATGTCTGGAAGGGCAGGGCAGACAGGAGGAAGACATCAATATTGTAGTCCTGAAGGGAACGGAAGGTTCCAGCCCTACCATCGGGCGCACGGAAGGGTTCGGGCAGATCGTCGCCCTTCATGAAAACTGGAAAATCCTGGAACAGGCTGACGGAGAGTTTACGACTGCCAAAGCCAGGGAAGAGATGAGCCGTCTGCTGACAAAATATGAGGACATTGATGTGCTGATTTCCCAGAATGATGATATGACCTTCGGGGCGCTGGACGCTCTGCGGGCGGCCGGAAGATCGCCGGAGTCCGGAGATGATATAATCATTTTATCCTTTGACGGGACCCGGAAAGCGCTGGAGCTGGTGGAGTCCGGGGTGATTTACGCGGATCTGGAATGCAATCCCCAGCAGGGGGAGTATCTGGAAGAGGTGATCCAGAAGCTGGAGGCCGGACAGGAAATTGAAAGAATCTATTATGTTCCGGAAAAAATATTTACCAGGGACAATGTAAGCCGTTATATTGAAGACAGAACTTATTAACAGGAGAAGAGCAAAGCATGTTAAAAGTTTTTTTGGTGGAAGATGAAAGCCTGATCCGGGAGGGGCTTCGGGATGAAATACCGTGGGAGCAGTACGGCTTCCGGTTTGCCGGGGAGGCGGCGGACGGGGAAATGGCGCTGCCGCTGATCCGAAAAACCCGTCCGGACGTGCTGATTACGGATATAAAAATGCCGTTTATGGACGGTCTGTCTCTCAGCAAGGTAGTGCATATGGAACTGCCCAAAACCAAGATCGTCATCATCAGCGGATACGATGATTTCGAGTACGCCAGGCAGGCCATCGAGGTAGGCGTGGACCAATATCTGCTGAAGCCTATTACCAGGCAGGCCATGCGGAAAACCCTGCTGGAAATGAAGGAAAAAATTGAATCTGAGCAGGAACAGAATGATTACCAGGCTCAGTTCCAGAATGAAATGCATGAATATGAGCAGTTTTCCAGACGGCGTTTTTTTGAGCGGGTGCTGGAAGGAGAACTGACCGTCCGGGAGATTTATGACGAGGCGGCCAAACGTTCCATTGAAATCGCCGCGCCATGCTATAATCTGCTGCTGCTGTATCTGCAGGAAAAGAATTCGGGTACCATGGAAGAGCAGATGAAATTTATGCGGACCCAGGAGGAAATACTCCACTATTTTCTGAGACATCCGCAGTACATTCTGTTTCGCTGGAATGTAAACTGCTACGGCGTGCTGATCAAGGGAGAGGCGGATCAGATTGACAAACTGACGGAAAAGGGAATGGACCATGTGCGCCAGATCTGCGAGGAACATGAAGCGTATCTGGAGTGGTACGTAGCGGTGGGAAATCCGGTGGAACGGCTCAGTGTCCTTCCTGAGTGCTACAAGCAGGTGAACCACTATTTCGCCTACCGGTTTATCGCGCCGAATATTCATGTGCTGGGGGAAAATACCCTGGTGGATTACTTTAACACCCAGGACGAAAAAGATTTTGATGTAGTGGATCCGGCCAAGATGGATCCGGAGATCATCCGGGACTTTCTGGTCAGAGGAAGCATCGGGGAGATTCAGGAGTTTGCGGAAAGCTATCTGATGAATATTCGTGAGGCGCTGAAGTCCCGGATGTTCCGGGATTATGTAATTATGAACATCCGTTTCGCGGTGCTTGGCTTTGTGGATTCTCTGGCAGGCGCCCGGGAAGAATTCCGGGGAAAAATGAACGCATGGCAGCACGATATGCAGATGAAGCCGGATCAGGTCCGGGATTATTTTGTAGATATGCTTCAGGCGGCCATCAGTCTTAGGGATGAAGACAGCGACAACCAGAGCAAAAAAATGCTCCGGCGCGCCCTGGAATATATAGACAGAAATTTTGAAAACGAGACCCTGACCTTAAACAGCGTAGCGGCGGAGGTCAGCGTCAGCGCCAATTATCTGAGTACCATTTTCAGCCAGAATATGCAGAAAACATTTATAGAATATGTCACCGGAAAACGAATGGAGAAAGCGAAAAAGCTCCTGCGGGACACAGACCGTTCTTCCGGAGAAATTGCCCGGGCGGTGGGATACAAAGATCCCCACTATTTCAGCTTTGTGTTCAAGAAAACACAGGGGATCAGTCCCAAGGAATACCGCGCGGGGAAAAAAAGAACGACTTAAATCAGAGGCCGGCATTTGTGCTGGACCGGGTATTCAGAAACCAGGGGACTTCCTGCGGGCCAGCGGGAAGTCCTTTTAATTTATGAAGCATCATTTCCGCGGCCAGAGTACCCATTTCGTGGGGATGGTGGGAAAGGGTGGTCAGGGAAAATATATCTGAACGGCTGAGGTAGGTGTTGTCGAAGGAGACCACAGCCAGATCCTCCGGAATCAGAAAGCCCCGGAGCCGCAGTTCCTGAAGCAGGTAATAGGCGATCTGGTCATTGTAGCAGACCACTGCCGTGCATCCGTTCAGCGAATGACGGATCATATCCTGGAGGAACCGTGTATCGTGAGCCTGAACCAGGCGTTCCAGATCATAACTGTCGTACCAGCGTATGATGCTGTCGTCAATGGATAGGCCGGCGCTTTGTATGGCTTCCGTAAAACCCTGATACCGCTCGATGCCCTGCATATCATCCGATTTAAAAACAGCTCCGATGGAAGTATGCCCCTGAGAAGCCAGATGCTGGATCAGCAGGGAACTGCCGTGAAGATTATCATCCTTGACGTAGAGACAATTTGGAAGATCAGGATAATAATTATGAAGAAATACAACCGCGGTTCCCCGGCGCATCAGCCGGCGGTAAAGATCCAGATTGGGATTGGGCAGAGCGCTTTTGCAGCCTTCCACAATGATGCCCTTTACAGGTTCTTTCAGCAGAGCGCTCAGAATCCGCCGTTCTTTGTCCACTCTGTTTTCTGTGACATATGCTTTACAGGAAAAACCGCTGTCGGACAAAGAATGGCTGATATCCTCCAGGATTCCCGGGTAAATATAGTCTGTATCGCTGGAGACAAGGACAGCTACTACATTGCGGGAAAGATCGGAAGAGAGCCCGGTAATATAGGAGCCGCTTCCTCTCTTTTTTGTAATCAGTCCCTTGGACTCTAAAAGGGAAAGGGCCTGGCGGACAGTCTGGCGGCTGACCATGTATTGATCGCATAAAGCCTGCTCGGTAGGAAGCTGATTGATTCCCTTCTTTATATAAGAGGGGATCAGCTCCTCTAATCGGAGAGCGAGCCATTTGTATTTAATAGCCATGTTTTTACCTCCTGAAAGTATGTACGGGGATAAATATTTTACTGGAAAAGGAATTTTCCTATTTTAATATGTGAAAAAATCAAAAAAACAGATGAAAAAATCAAACTTTCTGGCAAGTTTTGGTAAAAATACACAAAGAAAATCCTCTGTAAAATTCTGGAAAAAAGAGCTTCATCAGAAAAAAACACACGATTATCGGAAAAAATTCAACAAAAAAAGCAGTCTTGTATTCAAAATATATTCTAGCAGAAAAAAATTGTATTGTAAATGACCAACAAAGATGAAATTCAGCTGCATATAAGCATTGATAAAGAAATCAAAAAAGTGATAGGATTAAACCACAAGAGAACAAGTGGTTCTAATCACTAAGAAATAGGGAGGTAACATAATGAAAAGAAAATTAATTGCAGCATTACTGGTTTCCGCTATGGCAGTAAGCCTGGCGGCATGCGGCTCTTCCGAGGAGACCAAAGATGTCAGCACAAACAGCGGATCTGACACCACCACTACCAGCAATGGAAGCGCGGCGGACGCAGATGAGGGTTCCGCGGCAGCAGACGGAGAGCTGATCAAAGTTGGTATCATCAACAACGACCCCAACGAGTCCGGATACCGTACCGCCAACGATGCGGATATGAAAAAAATGTTCACCGAGGCTAACGGATACGAGGCTTCTTTCGCATACAGCCTGAAGAACGATGAGCAGATCGCAGCCGCTCAGAAGTTCATCCAGGACGGTGTAGATTACCTGCTTCTGTCCGCGGCTGATACATCAGGCTGGGACGGCGTTCTGCAGGACGCTGCTGACAACGGAATCGGCGTAATCCTGTTCGACCGTACCATCGATGCTGATGAGAGCATGTATCTGGCTTCCATCGTTTCCGATATGAGAGCTGAGGGCGACACCGCCTGCAACTGGCTGAAAGATGAGGGACTGGATTCCTACAACATCATTCACATTCAGGGTGTTATGGGCTCTGCCGCTCAGGTAGGACGTACAGAGGCGCTGAATGAGATGGCTAAAGCTGAGGGATGGAACATCGTAACCCAGCAGACCGCAGAGTGGAACGCAGAGAAAGCTCAGCAGATCGTTCAGTCTGTAATCGATCAGGGTACTGAGTTCAACGTAATCTACGCGGAGAACGATGATATGGCTAAAGGCGCTGTGGCAGCTCTGGATAAGGCAAATATCTCCCACGGAAAAGACGGCGATGTAATCATCATGGGCTTCGATACCAATAAGTGGGCTCTGGAAGAGGTTAAGGCCGGAAATTGGAACTACGACGGACAGTGCAATCCTTATCAGGCATCCTACATCGATGAGATCATCCAGAAAGATCAGGCCGGCGAGGAGATCACCGAGAAGAAGATCATTATGGAGGAGAAAGGTTTCGACTGCGATACCATCACAGACGCAGATATCGAGCAGTACGGAATCTAATCTGATACGAAGGAACAGACAAGTAGCTTAGCATAATGTCAAAGAGCGTGGTGCAGCGGAATAAAAGTACGTATGCTCTGCGCTCTTTGTATGATGTGAGCATTTCGGCAGGACAGGCTGCCTTGTGCAAATAAAAAATGTAAGGAGTGAATGTACGGGTGAAAGAGAATTCTGTATTGGAAATGAGAAACATACACAAAAGCTTTCCCGGAGTACGTGCACTGCAGGGCGTGGACTTTACTCTCTGCGAAGGTGAAATCCATGCGTTGATGGGTGAGAACGGAGCTGGAAAATCAACTCTGATCAAGGTTCTGACCGGCGTCTATGAGAAAGATGAAGGTGAAATCTATCTCAAAGGCCTGAACAAGCCGGCAGTAATCAAATCTCCCCAGGATGCACAGAATCTTGGAATCAGCACTGTGTATCAGGAGATTACCCTCTGCCCCAATCTGACAGTGGCGGAGAACATGTACATCGGCCGAGGCAAAGGCCAGATTACAAACTGGAACAAAATGAATAAGGATGCCGACAAGATTCTCCAGAATCTGGGCATACCGGCCAGGGCAAACCAGCAGCTGGGCAGCTGCTCCATCGCCATTCAGCAGATGGTGGCAATCGCCCGTGCGGTGGATATGGACTGTAAGGTTCTGATCCTGGACGAGCCCACCTCCTCTCTGGATGATTCCGAAGTGGAGAAGCTGTTCGGACTGATGAACGATCTGAAGGCCAGAGGCGTAGGAATCATCTTCGTTACCCACTTCCTGGATCAGGTGTACGCGGTCTGTGATAAGATCACAGTTCTCAGAGACGGACAGCTGGTAGGGGAATATGTGATCGAGGATCTGCCGAGAGTACAGCTGGTTGCCAAGATGCTGGGCAAGGAGCTGGACGACATGGAGGATATCAAGGGAGAGGCAGCCGTATATTCCGGCGCGGACGCGGACCAGAACCTGCTGGAGGCAGAGGGACTGCAGAGCGACGCCGGTATCAAGCCTTTCAATTTCCATATCAAAAAAGGCGAAGTCAACGGATTTACAGGTCTGCTGGGATCCGGACGAAGCGAGTCTGTCCGGGCAATCTTCGGCGCCGACCATGTGCTGAAGGGCAGCGTAAAGGTAGAGGGCAAGACAGTGAAGATCCACAAACCGCTGGATGCTATGAAAGCTGGTATTGCGTATCTTCCGGAAGACCGTAAGATTGACGGTATTGTAGGCGACCTTTCTGTCCGCGAGAATATTATCTTGGCGGCTCAGGTTCTGAAGGGCTTTTTCCATCCCTTCTCCAAGGCGCAGGCCAATAAGTTTGCGGATGAATACATAAAACTTCTGGAGATCAAGACGGCTTCCGCGGACACGCCCATTAAGTCTCTGTCCGGCGGTAATCAGCAGAAATGTATCCTGGCCCGCTGGCTGCTGACTCATCCCAAGTATCTGATCCTGGATGAGCCCACCCGCGGTATTGATATCGGAACAAAGATTGAAATTCAGAAGCTGGTGCTGAAGCTGGCCTCCGAGGGAATGAGTGTTACCTTCATCTCCTCTGAGACAGATGAGATGCTCCGAACCTGCTCCAGACTGATTGTCATGAGAGACCGCCGGGTAGTAGGAGAACTCTCCGGTCAGGAGCTGACTCAGACCAAGGTTATGGAGACGATTGCAGGAGGTGAAGCATAATGGCGGAAAAGAAATTAAATAGTCCCGGAGGAATCTCGCGCCTGTTTCGGATGCAGATGTTCATTCCGATCGTTGCGCTGATCATTCTGGCGGTTTTCAACCTGATCCTGGATCCCGGATTTTTCTCAATTACCATGGGTACCAACAGTGCCGGTGATCCGGTCCTGAGCGGATACCTGATCACAATCCTGGACAATGGTTCTGAGGTTGCCATTCTGGCCATCGGTATGACCCTTGTCACTGCGGCCTGCGGCGGACAGGACATCAGCGTAGGTGCTACCACGGCTATTGCCGGTTCCGTAATCCTGCGGATCCTGGTGGGCGGCGGAGACGGAGAGCTCCAGGCCCCCATTATCGTAGCTTTCCTGGTAGCATGTATTGTATCTATGCTGTTTGGCGCTTTCAACGGCGTGCTGGTTTCAATCTTTAACATCCAGCCCATGGTGGCCACGCTGATTCTGTATACAGCCGGCCGTTCCATTGCCGCGTGGATCAACAACAACGAGCTTCCGATTGTTACCGATCCTTCCTATACATATTTCGGCGGATTTATCCCCGGTATTCCGATCCCGACGCCCTTCTTTATCGCGGCGATCTGTGTGATCGTGATTATGCTGGTTCTGAAATTTACAAACCTGGGCCTGTATACCCAGGCGGTAGGTATCAATGCCAGCTCCTCCAGACTGAACGGTATCAATCCTACCTTTATCAAGTTCCTGAGCTTCGTTATCCTGGGCCTGTGCGTGGCTGTGGTAGGTCTGATTAAGACCAGCCGTATCTCCACCATTAACTATTCCGTTATTGCCAAGGATATCGAGATGGACGCCATCCTGGCGGTAGCTCTGGGCGGAAACGCGCTGAGCGGCGGTAAATTCAACATTATGTCTTCTGTACTGGGCGCCTATGTCATTCAGTTCCTGACCACCACCCTGTACAAGCTGCAGGTTTCCTCCGACGCTCTGCCGGCATACAAAGCAGTAGTCGTAATCGTGCTGGTAGTTATCAGCGCTCCGGCTGTAAAGGCAAAATTCGCGTCCATCGGAAAGAAAATGAGAGCAAGAAAGGAGGCCGCATAAATGGCAGGAAAAGGAAATGCGGAGAGCAAAGCCATGCCGAAAAGAGGCATGACAGATTCCAATAAGCTGCTCCTGATTACAATTATTGTTTTTGTGGCGATGTATGCGGGTGCCATGATCTTCCTGGGCGAAGGCTTCCTGAAGGTTCAGACCTTCTGCAACCTTTTGAACAACAACGCGGCTCTGATCATCACGGCCTGCGGTCTGAGCATCGTCATGATTACCGGCGGTATCGATATCTCCGTCGGAGGCGTGGTGGCTCTGGTAAGTATGAGCTGCGCGGTAAATCTTGACTACCTGAACGGAAATATCTTCACCTCCATTATGGTGGCTCTGGGCATCGGCCTGGCTTTCGGCATTGTGCAGGGATTCCTGGTAGCTTATCTGGACATCCAGCCCTTCATCGTATCCCTGGCAGGTATGTTCTTTGCCAGAGGTATGACGACCATCGTTCATTCTCAGCCCTTTAACGTAGCCAACGAGGCTTTCCAGGCGCTGAAAAACACCAGAATCAAACTGCCGTTTGGTTCCGTAAACGCGAAGGGCGTCTTTGTAAATGCTTACGTAGAGATCGGCGTTGTGGTGGCAATCGCCATTGTTGTGATTCTGTTCTGTGTGCTTCGCTGGATGAAGCTGGGCCGCAGCTTCTACGCGGTAGGCGGAAATCAGCAGAGTGCTCTGATGCTGGGAATCAATGTAAAGAGAACACGTTTCATCGCGCAGCTCCTCAGCGGTCTGCTGGCAGGAATTGCCGGATATGTGTACTTTATGCATGTTGGTTCCGGTTCACCTTCTCATGCCTCCGGCATGGAGATGAACGCCATCGCAACCTCTATCATCGGCGGTACGCTGCTGACCGGCGGTGTGGGCAACATTTTCGGAACTTTCCTGGGTGTTCTGTCCCTGGGACTGATCCAGAATATCGTGTCTTCCATCGGTCTGGATCAGGCTTGGTGGACCGGTATCACCGTAGCGGCTATGCTCTGCCTGTTCCTGGTAATCCAGAGTGTGATCATGGCTCAGAGCAGAAAGAAGAAAGCGGCTGTTTAACAAACGCGGCAAAGTCCAGGCTGCCGGTATGAGGCCGGCTGCCGGATCTATATGAGTAAGTACAAAGGAGGCAAAACCCGCTGAATGTATCGGGTTTTGCCTCCTTTTTGGCGCAATCCGGAAAATGCGGAGAAAGCCTCCCGGCCGCGGGGTAAGCGGACATGTAAATCCGGGCAATTCCGCCGTTGACAACCCGGGGAATCGTGCTATAATGAACCACATAAGAGAAAGCGAAGAAGAGAAGAGTAGGCTGCGGGAAGTCTGAAGAGAGGGATGGCAGGGTGCGAGCATCCCGGCGGATGGCGGCTGAAGACCACCTCCGAGCGGCCCCAATCCGGCCCGGCGACTCCGTTACCGTCAGAATGAAGAGGTCCCGGGGCAGCGCCCGGGGCAAGCAGGGTGGAACCGCGGACTCAGAAGAGAATCGTCCCTTATGGCAGAAATGCCGTAAGGGATTTTTGTTCCCCAAATATGTGAAAAAGGAGAAGAAGATCATGATTATTACACTGAAAGACGGCAGCACTAAGGAATACAGCGCCCCCATGACGGTGCTGGAGATTGCGAAAGACATCAGCGAGGGCCTTGCCAGAGCTGCCACTGCCGGCGAGATGGACGGTGAGGTGGTGGATCTGCGGCATAGGGTAGACCGGGACTGCAGCCTGAGCATCCTGACTGCTTCCGATCCGGAGGGCCTGGCAGCCTACCGACATACTACCTCCCACATCCTGGCTCAGGCGGTTAAGCGTCTGTATCCTCAGGCAAAACTGGCCATCGGCCCCTCCATTGCTGACGGATTTTACTATGACATTGACATCGAGGGAGGATTTACCCCGGAAGACCTGGAGAAGCTGGAAGGGGAGATGAAGAAGATTGTCAAAGAGAATCTGGAGATCACCCGTTTTACAAAACCCAGAGAGGAAGCCATCGCCCTTATGAAAGAGCGTCAGGAGCCTTATAAAGTGGAACTGATCGAAGATCTGCCGGAGGGGGCGGAGATCAGCTTCTATCAGCAGGGAGAGTTCATCGATCTCTGCGCCGGACCTCATCTCATGAGTACCAAGCCGGTGAAGGCCTTTAAGCTTACCAGCCTGGCGGGCGCCTACTGGAGAGGGGACGAGCATAACAAAATGCTGACCCGGATCTATGGTACCGCCTTCCCCAAGAAGGCAGAGCTGGACGAGTATCTGACCATGATGGAAGAGGCCAAGAAGAGAGATCACCGGAAGCTGGGCAAAGAGCTGGGACTGTTCATGATGCACGAGGCGGGACCTGGATTCCCCTTCTTTCTGCCAAAAGGAATGATCCTTAAAAACACTCTGCTGGATTACTGGCACGAGCTCCATGAGAGAAACGGCTATCAGGAGATCTCCACGCCCATCATTCTGAACCGGAGTCTCTGGGAAACCTCCGGCCACTGGGATCACTATAAAAACAATATGTACACCACAGTCATCGACGAGCAGGACTATGCCATCAAACCCATGAACTGTCCCGGCGGCGTGCTGGTGTATCAGTCGGAGCCCCGCTCTTACCGGGATCTGCCTCTGCGGCTGGGCGAGCTGGGCATTGTCCACCGCCATGAGAAATCCGGGCAGCTCCACGGTCTCATGAGAGTCCGCTGCTTTACTCAGGACGACGCCCACATCTTTATGACCCCGGATCAGATCCGGGATGAGATCAAGGGTGTGGCCCGGCTCATTGATGAGGTATACAGCCTTTTCGGCTTTAAGTATCATGTGGAGCTTTCCACCCGTCCCGAGGATTCTATGGGAAGCGATGAGGATTGGGAACTGGCCACTGACGCCCTCCGGGGAGCCTTGGATGACCTGGGCCTGTCCTACGCGGTAAACGAGGGGGATGGCGCTTTCTACGGCCCCAAGATTGACTTCCATCTGCAGGACTCCATCGGCCGGACCTGGCAGTGCGGCACCATTCAGCTGGACTTCCAGCTGCCCCTGCGGTTCGGGCTGGAGTACACCGGAGCGGACGGGGAGAAGCACCGTCCCATTATGATCCACCGGGTAGCTTTCGGCTCCATTGAGCGGTTCATCGGCATTCTCATCGAGCATTTTGCGGGAGCCTTCCCCACCTGGCTGGCTCCGGTGCAGGTGAAAGTCCTGCCTATCTCCGAGAAATTCCTGGACTATGGAGAAAAAGTGCTGGCTGAGTTAAAGAAGGCCGGCATCCGGGCGGAGCTGGATGTGCGCTCCGAGAAGATCGGTTACAAGATCCGGGAGGCTCAGAGCCTGAAGATTCCCTACATGCTGGTGGTGGGAGCCAAAGAGGAAGAGCAGAGTCTGGTGGCGGTCAGAAGCCGGTTTAAGGGCGATGAAGGCCAGAGCAGTCTTGCCGGTTTCACAGAAGCGATTCAGAAGGAGATCGCTTCCAAAGAAATCAAGAAAGTGGAAATAGAAGAAAAATAAGGCAGAGGCGTATAGCCGGTTAAATTCCGGGCATACTGTTTCCGTAAACTTGAAAGGAGGTAGTATGTATGCCGGCTTTAAAGTGCTCAGCCATGACCTGTGTCTACAACAAAGGAGAACTTTGTTCCAAAGGTGATATTAAAGTGGGCGGCAGCGGGGCCACCCGGGCGGATGAGACCTGCTGCGAAAGCTTCATGGAAAGGAAGGACGCCATGAGCAACAGTATGACTATGGCGGACAGCGGATGCGGATGCACCAATATCGGGGTAAACTGCGAGGCCACGGGCTGCCGGTCCAACGACCACTGTAAATGTGTGGCAGGCGCCATCAACATTGACGGACACGATGCCTGCTGCATGAGCGAGACCTGCTGCAGCAGCTTCATGCGCGGATAGGGAATGCGTAATGGAAAGCACCACCCGGACACGGAATGCCGGGTGGTGTTTCTGTTCAATGCGTTGAGGCGGAGTGCAGGCTTTTCTGGAAAAATAAGAGATTTTTTCTTGACTTAAGCAGATATCCGTGGTAGGATAGCAACGTATGAAAAGAAAGAAGAGTATCCGCTCTCACCTTAGCGCAAGCAGGCGACTAATGGTTTATACAGTCATAAAAGGAATCCCGGCGGGGTTTCAGTAATATGATTTTTCAGGCGGATAGTCAGCTATCCGCCTTTTCATATGCGTCAGAGGTCTCTCAGGAGACAGCAGTCAACAGTGAATTTGGATGGAGGTATACTACAATTAGCGATTTAATGATTAATGAGCAGATTCGTGACAGGGAGGTCCGTCTGGTCAGTGAGAGTGGGGAACAGTTAGGTATTATGTCCGCCAGAGACGCGTATCTGAAAGCCCAGGAGGCAGGTCTGGACCTGGTGAAGATCGCCCCCATGGCGAAGCCGCCGGTCTGCAAGATCATCGACTACGGGAAGTACAGATATGAGATGGCCCGGAAAGAGAAAGAAGCCCGCAAGAAACAGAAGACGATTGAGATTAAGGAAGTGCGCCTTTCTCCCAACATTGATACCAACGACTTAAACACTAAGGTAGGTGCTGCCAGAAAGTTCATCTCCAAAGGGGACAAAGTAAAGGTCACTCTGCGGTTCAGAGGAAGAGAGATGGCACATATGAACAGCAGCAGACATATTCTGGATGAATTCGCTGAGAGCCTGTCTGATATTGCGGTGATTGAGAAAGCGCCCAAGGTAGAAGGCAGGACTATGACCATTGTTTTAGCAGCCAAAAAGTAACTGATTATAAGGAGGAAACAGACAATGCCGAAAATGAAAACAAGCAGAGCCGCAGCAAAGCGTTTTAAAGTGACGGGCAGCGGTAAATTAGTGAGAAACAAAGCTTATAAGAGCCATATCTTAACCAAAAAATCTCAGAAGAGAAAAAGAAATCTGCGCAAGCAGACCGTTGTGGACGCCACCAACGTAAAGAGCATGAAGAAGATTTTACCGTATTTATAAGAGATAAGGAGGATTTTAAGAGATGGCAAGAATCAAGGGCGGTTTAAACGCTAAGAAGAAACATAATAGAGTATTAAAACTGGCAAAAGGCTACAGAGGAGCCAGAAGCAAACAGTACAGAGTGGCAAAACAGTCTGTTATGAGAGCTCTGGCAACTGCTTATGCCGGAAGAAAACAGAGAAAGCGTCAGTTCCGTCAGCTGTGGATCGCCAGAATCAACGCGGCTGCCAGACTGAACGGACTGTCCTACAGCAAGTTTATGTATGGACTGAAGCAGGCCGGAGTAGAGCTGAACCGCAAGGTGCTGGCTGACATGGCGGTCAATGACAAAGAGGGATTTGCTTCCCTGGCTGAACTGGCCAAGAGCAAAGTTGCCTGACAAACAGAAAGTATAAAGAAAAAGATGGCTGTGGTGAGCCATCTTTTTTTGAAGAAAATTTTCAGGGGCAGACGTGACTTGCATGAGCCGCGCCTGCCCCTATTTGGAACGATCTATTTCCCGCCCGTCCCTTGGGCGGCGGACAATCTTATGTCAGCCAGATCTTTTTCATATTTTCCAGTCTGCTGCCCATTCCAACCAGCAGGGCGTCCGCCAGGGTCAGCGCGGTCATGGATTCTACTACTACCACCGCTCTGGGCACAATCACAGGATCGTGGCGGCCGTGGATCTCAATGGAGGCGGCTTTTCCCTCCCGGGTCACGGTCTGCTGCGGAGAAGCAATAGACGGAGTGGGCTTGACGGCGGCCCGCAGCACAATATCACTGCCGTTGCTGATGCCGCCCAGGATACCTCCGGCGTGGTTCGTAAGGGTGGAAATGCGTCCGTTTCCGTCTGCGGAGAAGGCGTCGTTGTTTTCCTGGCCTGTGGCGGACGCGGCCAGGAATCCATCTCCGATTTCTACACCTTTTACAGCGCCGATGGACATGACTGCTTTCGCAAGGTTAGCGTCCAGCTTTTCGAACACAGGATCCCCGGCCCCGGCAGGCATGCCGTGGACCACGCATTCGATGACGCCTCCGGAAGAATTCTTTTTGGACATGCATTCCTCCAGCCAGGCGGCGGCCTTTTCTGCAGCCTGGGCATCCGGCATGTTCAGATGATTGTTCCGGATCTCGTTTTCATCAAAAGTTTGAATGGACACAGGGCCGATGGAGCGGGTGTAGGTGCAGAGGGTGATTCCCAGCTCCCGCAGCAGCAGGCAGGCGATAGCCCCTGCCGCTACCCGGCCGATGGTTTCCCGCCCGGAGGACCGCCCCCCGCCCCGATAGTCCCGGAATCCGTATTTCACATCAAACCCGTAATCCGCATGGCCGGGACGGTAGGAGCCGGCAATGCTGCTGTAATCTTTTGAGCGCTGATCGGTGTTGCGCACCATAAGGGAAATGGGAGTCCCGGTAGTCCTGCCCTCAAAAACTCCTGACAAAATCTCTACCAGGTCATTTTCAGTTCTTTGGGTGCTGTAGCGGCTCCGCCCCGGACGGCGCCGGTTCAGATATTCCTGTATATCGGAGGCCTTCAGGGGAAGCCCTGCCGGACATCCGTCTACAACAACGCCCAGGCCTTTGCCGTGAGATTCCCCCCAGGTGGTGATCCTGAATATTGTTCCGTATGATGAACCTGCCATAAGTGTATACTCCTTTATAGAAAAACTTCCGGACGCGGGTCTGCCTTCCCGCGGCGCGCGGGTTCCCGCCGTCCAGTTTTCAGTGTATCACAAACAGCCGGCGGTGGCTACACTTATCTGCCGGGCCGGGAAGCAGTTAATTTTTTGTAAAGCGTTTGACAAACAAAATTCAGCCGCTTATAATTAATGAGTGTAAATTGGGAGGATATTTCTGTTCTTTCCGCGGACAGAGAAGGAGTCTGAGGATATGGTGAGAATATTCAAGACAGAAGAAGGGAGACTGCAGCAGATTCAGGAACCGGCAGACGGCTGCTGGATTGCTCTGACAGACCCTACGGCGACGGAAATTTTTGATATTGCGCAGAAATATGATATAGAAGTAGACGATCTCCGGGCGCCTCTGGATGAAGAAGAACGCTCCCGTATTGAGGCGGAAGACAACTATACGCTGATCCTGGTGGACATTCCTACCATAGAGGAGAGAAATGACAGGGACTGGTATGAGACGATCCCCATGGGTATTGTAGTAACCGGGAAAGTCCTGATCACCGTCTGCCTGGAAGACACGCCGATTCTGGGAAGTTTTATGGACGGCCGGGTGCGCAACTTTTTTACTTATATGAAGACCCGCTTTATCCTGCAGATTCTGTACAGAAACGCCAATATGTATCTGCATTATCTGCGGATTATTGATAAGAAGAGCGAGCAGATTGAGAGTCAGCTCCACCGCTCCCAGAGAAACAAAGAACTGATCGAACTGCTGGAACTGGAAAAGTGCCTGGTCTACTTTACAACTTCCCTGCGTTCCAATGAGATGGTGCTGGAAAAACTCATGAAGATCGATTCTATCAAGCATTATCCGGAGGATGAAGATCTGCTGGAGGATGTCATCATTGAAAATAAACAGGCCATTGAGATGGCGGATATATACAGCAACATTCTCCGGGATACTACGGAGGCGGTGGCTTCCATCATCAATAATAATCTGAATATCGTCATGAAATTCCTGGCCACAGTCACGCTGGTGATCTCGGTGCCGAACATTATCTTCTCCGCCTACGGCATGAATGTCCGCAGCGAGAGCATGCCCTTCGCGGACAGCCCCTACGGCTTTCCGATTCTATGCGGCATTGCCCTGGGAGTCTGTCTGGTTCTGGTTTTTATTATGGCGAAAAAGAAGTTTTTCTGACCTTAAAGGTTTCTGGAAAAAGAAAGGAAGAAAATGAAGTTTTTCAACAAGCTGGAACGCAAATTCGGTAAATACGCGATCCCGAACCTGACCAGGTATATCATTATCACTTACGGGATCGGCTACCTGCTGTGGTTTATTCAGCAGGCATCTTCAGTCAATATCCTGGGGTGGCTGACGCTGGATCCCGGCCTGATCCTCCAGGGTCAGGTCTGGAGAATTGTCAGCTGGGTGCTGATGCCTCCGGGAGCCTTTGATATCTTTACCTTGGTCATGCTGCTGTTTTACTATAATATCGGCACAGTGCTGGAACGGGTCTGGGGAGATTTCCGCTATAATGCCTATATCTTTTTCGGATTGATTATGACAGTGGTGGGTTCCTGCATCCTGTACGCGGTTATGGGACCCTGGTATACGATTATGGGCTGGGGATGGATGTTCTCCACCTACTATGTCAGCCTGTCGATTTTCCTGGGGTTTGCCATGACCTTCCCGGATCAGCAGGTGCTTCTGATGTTTTTTATCCCTATTAAGATGAAATGGCTGGCGCTGGTAGACGTGGCGTATCTTGTCTATCAGATGATTGAAGGAAACTGGGCTTCCAGGGTAGTGATTCTCTGCTCCCTGGCCAGTACCATCATCTTTTTCCTCGCCACCCGGAACTATTCCAGATTTAATTACAGAGAGCAGAAACGCAAAAAAGAATTTTACCGGGCCGCCGGGTACACCCGTGTCCGGGGAAGCGGCGCTGCTTCAGGCGGAAGAAAACCGATCCATAAATGCGCGGTCTGCGGCCGCACGGAGCTGGATGATCCCAATCTGGAATTCCGGTTCTGCTCCCGCTGCAACGGCAATTATGAATACTGTCAGGATCACTTGTTCAATCATGTACACGTAAAGTGAACCTGTTCAGATGATATAAGGAAGGGGATTTTGTATGAAGAGGACGAAAATAATCTGTACGATGGGACCCAACGCGGATAAGCCCGGCATGGTAAAAAGCTGGATCGAGGCAGGCATGGATGTGGCGCGGTTCAATTTCTCCCATGGAAGCCACCAGGAGCATAAGGGGAGAATGGACAGTCTGAAAAAGCTCCGCAAGGAGATGAAAATCCCGGTGGCAATCCTTCTGGATACCAAGGGGCCGGAAATCCGGACCGGAGTTCTGGAAAACGGCCAGAAAGTTACTTTAAAAGAAGGCCAGAAATTCGTTCTCACCACCCGGGAGCTCATCGGAAACAGCAGTTGTGTATCCGTCACCTACGACCGCCTTCCGGAAGATGTCAAAGAGGGAGACAGGATCCTGGTGGATGACGGCCTGATCGAACTGAAGGTTCTCAGCCTGACGGAGGCGGAAATTACCTGCGAAGTGGTCAACGGCGGCGAGCTGGGCGAGAGAAAGGGAGTGAACGTGCCCAATGTCTCTGTGAACCTTCCGGCTATCACGGACAAGGATAAAGAGGATCTGCTGTTTGGCATTCAGCAGGGCGTGGATTATGTGGCGGCTTCCTTTATCCGCAAGGCGGAGGATGTAAAGGAAATCAAAGGGTTTCTGAAGGAGCACGGCGGCGAACATATTGATGTGATCTCCAAAATCGAGAACGCGGAGGGCGTGGAGAATATTGACGAGATCATCGCGGCCAGCGACGGCATCATGGTAGCCAGAGGAGATCTGGGAGTGGAAATTCCAGCCTACAAAGTTCCCCATATCCAGAAAACGATTATCGAAAAATGCAACCGGGCCTATCTGCCGGTCATCACTGCCACCCAGATGCTGGACTCCATGATCCGCAACCCCAGGCCCACCAGAGCCGAGGTGACCGATGTAGCCAACGCCATTTATGACGGTACCGACGCGGTTATGCTCTCCGGCGAGACAGCCATGGGGAAATATTCCCGGGAAGCAGTCCGTATGATGGCGGAGATCGCTCTGGAATCTGAAAAATATCTGAAATTTGAAATGTACCGGGATGTGGAATTTGCCCGGGGACGCGCCAGCGTATCCAGCGCGGTGGGGTTCGCGGCCGTGGACATGGTGGAACACATCGGCGCGTCCTGCATTGTGACGCCCACCGTTTCCGGCAAGACTGCCCGCCTGATCTCCAACCTGCGGCCCAGCGTGCCCATTTACGCGGTAACCCCCTACGAGTGGGTAAAACGGAAAATGCAGCTCTACTGGGGTGTTATTTCTGTGACCGGATACGAGGAGGATTCCACGGAAAATATTATTTCCCACGCCCTGTACATGGTTACCAGAGAGAATCTTGTACATAAAGGAGAAATGGTAATTTTTACAGCCGGGGATCCGGCAACGAATGAAGTCAGCAGCGAGGGAAATACTACAAATATAACAAACATGCTTCACATTATACAGGTAAAATGAGACTTAGGAGATACGTATGAAAAAACCATTTGTGACAAAGGACAAGCTGGAGGAAATCATCCGGGAGATTCCCACACCGTTTCATCTGTACGATGAAAAAGGGATCCGGGAAAACGCGGAAAAAGTGATGAAAGCCTTTTCCTGGAATCCCGGATTCAAGGAATATTTTGCTGTCAAGGCCAATCCCAATCCCTATCTGATCAAGATTCTCGGGGAATACGGCTGCGGCTGCGACTGTTCTTCCCTGACAGAACTGATGCTCTCGGAAGCCATGGGATTCGGGGGAGACGATATCATGTTTTCTTCCAATGTCACCCCGGCGGAGGAGTATAAAAAAGCCGCGGAGCTGGGAGCCGTCATTAATCTGGATGATATTACCCATGTGGATTTTCTGGAGAAGACTTTGGGCTATATTCCCAAAAAGATCAGCTGCCGCTATAATCCGGGCGGATTGTTCAAGATCACCACGGATATTATGGACAATCCGGGAGACGCCAAATACGGAATGACTACCGAGCAGCTGTTTGAGGCTTTCCGGATGCTGAAAGCCAAGGGGGCGGAAGAGTTTGGAATTCACGCTTTTCTGGCCAGCAATACGGTGACCAACGAATATTATCCGGCGCTGGCGAAAGTTCTGTTTGAAGTGGCGGTAAAACTTCAGAAAGAGACAGGCTGTCACATTACCTTTATCAATCTGTCCGGAGGAGTGGGCATTCCCTACCGGCCGGATCAGGAGCCGAATGATATCCAGGCCATCGGCGACGGCGTGCGCAGAGTGTACGAAAAGGTATTGGTTCCGGCGGGCATGGGAGATGTGAGCCTCTGCACGGAAATGGGCCGCTTCATGATGGGACCCTATGGCTGTCTGGTGGCAAAAGCCATTCATGAAAAACACATTTATAAAGAGTATATCGGACTGGATGCCTGCGCTGCCAATCTTATGCGTCCGGCCATGTACGGAGCCTATCATCACATTACGGTCATGGGCAAGGAAGAAGCGCCCTGCGATCATAAATATGATGTAACGGGATCGCTCTGTGAAAACAACGATAAATTCGCCATTGACCGGATGCTGCCCAAAATCGATATGGGGGACATTCTGGTAATCCATGACACAGGGGCCCACGGTTTTTCTATGGGATACAATTATAACGGAAGACTCTGGTCCGCGGAAGTTCTTTTGAAGGAGGATGGAAGTTTTCAGAAGATCCGCCGGGCAGAGGAACCGAAAGATTATTTTGCCACTCTGGATTTTACCCCTGAGTATAAAAAGATGTTTGGCGAATAAAAAGGAAAGGCTTGCTTAACAGACAGAGATATGCTAAAATAAAATCTGTCTGTTAAGCAGGACGCTTTTCAGACAGAATTTCATATGCCGGTGTGGCGGAATTGGCAGACGCACATGACTCAAAATCATGCGGAGCGATCCGTGCCGGTTCGAGTCCGGCCACCGGCAGACCCAAAAGCCCGCAGCGATGCGGGCTTTTTAAAGTGTTTTTAAAGTCTGTTTAAAGTTTCCGGCAGAGCCTTGCCAGATCTTTCCGGCCATGATATTCTAACATCAGTATTGCCGGAAGGCTGCCGGCAGTACAATTACAGACAGAACAAAGACAGGAGAAATGTATATGAAATCTAAAAGCTGGCTGAAAAAAGTGATTCTGGCGGTGATAGTGGCTGCGATTGCCTTTTTGTACTACTACATCAAACTTCCGGCCATCAATATCCATTCACAGGGCTTCTGGGGTTTCCTGATTCTGCTGGCGATTCTTCTGGTGGCGGTGCTCCGTGTGCTGCCCCTGGCAAAACATGCCAGAGAATACGGAGAGACACCGGACTTGAAGCACGATAAGCCATTCCGAATCGGTCTGCTGGCGGTGGGCGGTTTGATCGCTATCTTTCTTGTGGGCTCCATTCTCTCTTCCAGCATTGTAAATGCCAGAAAATACCAGCAGCTGCTGACGGTGGAAGACGGAAGCTTTGCAGATGAAATTCAGGAAGTGGCCATTGATTCCGTGCCGCTGCTGGATAAGGACAGCGCCACGATCCTGGGGAACAGAAAAATGGGAAGCATGGCGGATATGGTATCCCAGTTTGAGGTGGCGGACGATTATACCCAGATCAACCTCAATGATGTGCCGGTGCGGGTATCGCCGCTGAAATACGCCGGATTTATCAAGTGGTTTACCAATCAGAGCGACGGCATCCCCGGTTATATGCAAATTGATATGACTACCCAGAATACAGAACTGGTGCGTTTGGATCAGCCTATCAAGTATTCAAAAGGTGAATACTTCAACCGGAATATTTACAGGCACCTGCGCTTTAAATATCCCACATATATTTTTGATAATATTAATTTTGAGATTGATGACCAGGGGACGCCCTGGTGGATCTGCCCGGTAAAAGAATATACCATCGGCCTGTTCGGGGGGCAGACGATCGGCCGGGTAGTACTCTGCAACGCGCAGACCGGAGAGTGCCTGGATATGGCAGTGGAAGATGTGCCTCAGTGGGTGGATAAGGTGTATTCAGCGGAAATGCTGACCCAGTTCTACGATTATTACGGAACCCTGAAGCATGGATGGCTGAATTCTGTCCTGGGACAGAAGGACTGCCTGAAAACCACGGACGGATACAATTATCTGGCGATTAATGATGATATCTGGGTGTACACGGGAGTTACATCTGTAACCAGCGATCAGAGTATTGTGGGATTTGTGCTGATGAATCAGCGGACGAAAGAGACAAAATTCTTTTCGGTAACCGGCGCGGTGGAGGCCAGCGCAATGGGAAGCGCGGAGGGACAGGTTCAGGATCTTGGCTACGTGGCGACTTTTCCGCTGCTGCTGAACATTGATAATCAGCCTACGTATTTCCTGACGCTGAAGGACGGCAGCGGGCTGGTGAAAAAATATGCTCTGGTTAATGTGCAGAAATACCAGGTGGTGGCCATTGGAGATACCCTGGAGCAGTGCCAGGAGAGCTATCATCAGCTGATGGAATCCAATCATATCCTCAGCGAAACGGCGGAAGAACAGAAGACCAGCGGAATCATTGAAAAAATTTCTTCCATTGTGCAGGAAGGCAACACACACTATTATATTATGCTGGAGGGGGATGAACGGCTTTTTGACGTGAATGTAGCGGACAATCTGGAAATCCTCCGCAAAGAAGTGGGAGACCGGGTGAACCTGGAATTTACAGAGGGAAGCAAGGCGTGTGAGGTTTCAAAGGTAGAATAGGCGGGACAGGTGACAGAAAATGGATGAACAGATGATAAAAGAGCAGATTTGCGAAATGGGCAGACGCATGTACCAACGGAACATGGTGGCGGCCAATGACGGCAATATTTCAGTTAAAATCAGGGAAGGGGAATATTTCTGCACGCCGACGGGAGTATCCAAAGGATATATGACGCCGGATTATATCTGCCGTGTAGACGCGGCGGGAAACCTGCTGGAAGCAAATCCGGGGTTTCGCCCTTCCTCGGAAATGAAAATGCATATGAGAGTTTACGCCAGACGTCCGGATATTGGCGCTGTAGTCCATGCGCATCCTCCCTATGCCACGAGCTTTGCGGTGATGGGCACGCCCCTGGATCAGCCGATTATTTCTGAAGCAGTGGTGTCCCTGGGAACTGTGCCTGTGGCCGAGTACGGGACGCCATCTACCGATGAATTGCCGGAAGCCCTGGAAAAGTATCTTCCGGATTATGACGCGGTGCTGCTGGAGCATCACGGTGCCCTTACCTATGCGGCGGATTTAACCACCGCCTATATGAGGATGGAATCGGTAGAGTTTTACGCGCAGCTTCTGTATCAGACCAGAATGCTGGGAGGCCCCAGGCTGCTCAGCCGGGAGCGGGTGAAAAAACTGATAGAAGTGAGGAAGAAAATGGGAATCGTTTTCGGTAAACATTGACTTTGCCGACGATTGCTGCGGATAAAAAATTTCCTGCATGTTTAGAAAAAAAGGTTGACAAAAGATATCTGAAGTGCTATAGTAAAAGTCCATTGATTCGTCAATGGACTTTTATGTAACATGCGTTTAAAAAGCGTTTTACAAAAAAGATAAAAAAGCTGTTGACAAAGGCGGAGCGCTGTGGTAGTATAAACGAGTTGCCGCAAGGGACAGCAAAAAAGAAATGAAAAAAGTTGTTGACAAACAGAAAAAGCTGTGATAGACTATCAGAGTTGCTTCTGAGAGGAAACAACGGACAGGAACTTGACAACTGAACAGTAAAACACATCCTCGAAAG
>DVKB01000015.1 GCA_018716305.1 Candidatus Scatomonas merdigallinarum | reverse complement strand
CGGATTGTTCCGTGCTGCGCACTCCCACAATCCTACCCAATATTCGCATATCGTGGGATATGCATCCCACTTTTATGCTCATATTAGGGCGGGTCCCAAGGCCTTAACCCCACTTATGAGCAAGCTCATGTGGGTTTAGGCCTTTTGACCCTGGCATCATATAATTAAAAATAGATAATTTATGAAGAAAAATCTAAAAAACAGTTTTGCCCAGTAAAGCGCAGCGCAGTCCGCATGTTTTTGATACTTATCTCATAATGTGATTATATTGACAAATATTATTAACTATAATAATATTATAAATGCAAAAGGCATGAAGGCATAAAATAAAAATTGTAAGGCTAAGTAAGGAGAACAGTATGAGAAAAATAAAAAATGTATTAGCAATTTTATTAGGAGCAACCATTATGCTGGGCAGCAGTGTAATGGTAGGAGCTAAAAACGATAATTTTATCTTTAACTTATATACAACACAGACATCCGGCGTGAATATAAAAGAAGATACGGCGGACGCAGTGGTTAATACCCTTTCGGTTTCCAGTACGGGCAATTCTGTTGGATATGCTGTAATAGGTTACAATAAGACAACCGGTGCCAAAGAATATGCAACAGCGAAAATGTATTATGCAGGTTCAGGTGTGTTAGGAAAAAATATTTATCTTATTTCAGCGGCTATGCTTGGGTAGGTGCCAGTCGTTACTTAGAAGCAAGTAAATTATACGATTCTCCGAATGTAAATGTAAGCGGAAGATGGGCATCTTGATTTAAAAACAGTCTTGCTTTTATGCCAAAGGCGGAAGGGCAATTCTCCAAACGAGTTGTCCTTCTTTAATAAATGTAAAAAGCTTTCATTTACGCAGGAAAAATTTTGAGATTCAGCCTACCGATCAATGGGTTTGAAAAAGAACATTTTATAAGATTACAGGAAGGGAAAGAAGGTAGATTATCAAAATGAAGAAAAACACAGGGTATGTCTGCAGGCTTTTACAATTCTCGGGGCTTTTGATGCTCATGATGGCGGTTTTTTTATTTGCCGGATGCTATCCTACACAGAAAAGAGATACAGCGGAAATAGCGGGCAGTTCTGTCGTGAGCGAAGAGATGGAGAAGGCGGCCGTTACTCAGTTAAAAGATGTCCCTCAGACGGTTCAGGAGTCTACTGAAACAACTGCCATAGACGCTCAGGTGGAAATAGGAAATTCATCGGCAAAGCTTACAAGCTTATCTGGGCAGGGTAAGCAGTTTTCATATGATTCTATTGAAAAAATTTTATCCGGGGGTGAAAGTTTTTCACAGAATACAGGACTTCCGGAACAAAATGTGCAGGCTTATCAAGGAAGCAATGGCGGACTATTAACTCTGGGTCCGGGATTTATTAGTTACATTTCTGGAAAAAGCTCATTAAAGCAGTATAGTTTGGTATTGAATTCCGGACTTCCGATGGATGACCGTTATATAGATAATGGTGTGTTTACCAAAGGCGAAATTCCGGGTTTTGATAAGCAGCAGACTATTTCCCAGGCAAAAGAATGGCTGCGGGAGATTGGCATTGAGGATGTCGGAGAACCGAAGGCAGCGGCTTTGGATTATGAAACTCTTTCAGAGCAATATGAAAATCTGGACGGGGATTTTCCCAAAGACAGTGAACCGTTTACTCCGGAGGATGAGGGATACTACCTGGTATTCCGATGCGAATACGATGGAATCCCCTTTTTGGCCCAGAACTATGTGTTAACAGGAAAAACCCAGTGTTCCGGCAGTGTAATTAAAATGATCGTGACCAGAGATGGCTTGCAGGAATTATATGCCGATGGTATTTACGAGCTACAGGAAAATAACGAGACATTTGATTGCATTTATGATTTTAATCAGATTATCAGAAAGGCAGAAACAAAATTTCAAGATGTTATGCTGGATGAGCCTGTAAAAATCAATCGGATTGAACTGATCTATGCGCCGGATGTGACTTCTGTAAATCCGATTACTTATAAACTTTCTCCCTGCTGGGTATTTTACGCGGCTTCCAGCAGCCAGAGTAAGTCGACAGATATGTTTTTCTATTATTCAGCTATTACCGGGGAGGAATTAGGGGTTGAGTAAGACATATTCTCTTTCTGGTGAAATAAAGACAGAATTTTATAGAATAATAGTTTCACCGAGAACATATTTCGCGGTTGTATGTGTGATTGCGGTGCTTTTTTTGAATGCCAGAATGAATGGAATTTTTAAAGAAAATGACACTGTTTATTATTTGAGCGCTGTTTTATTTAACCATATAGATCTGCTTCTGATTTTATGCGCCGCACTGCCGTTTTCTACGCTCTTTTTGGATGACTGGAAGCATCAGTATGCGCTTCTGGCAATAGGCCGGTCGGGATACAAGGCTTATGCCGGAGCGAAAGTCATTGCGTGCTTTACCGGGGGATGGCTTGTTTCATTTCTGGGTATTCATGTATTTCTTGGTTTATTATCGCTGAAAATACCGTTTATAGGTCAGCAATATGAAGGAAGTTTATGGGCAGGCTACAGCGCGTTGGGATCCTCTGAATTTCCGTATTTATATGTGTTTGTAATCGTGAGTGTTTTGGCTGCCGGCTATGCGTTTTGGGCAGTACTGGGATTAATGATTTCAAGCTATTGCACCAATATGTTTATGACGATTGGATTAACAGTAATACTGGCTTTTTATATGATAAATGTAATTACGCCTACCTGGCCGGGGCTGATTAATATTAGTTTAATCGGCCGTGGAGGAGATTTGGGATTGGGCGTTTGGGGAAATTTTTTTTATTCCATATTCTTTCTGATGCTCCTGAGCCTCTGCGCCGGTATTCTGTTTTATAGACGGGTGAAAAGGAGGGTTTCAGGTGAGATTCATTAAAAAGAGTATCCACATCTGTTTGCTTTCGTTTCGGCAATGGATCGGAGACTATCGGATTTTTATTGTGTTTTTTGCGGCATTTACATATTGCTATATGGTTTTAAATCCAGTAAAAGATTTTCTGGCTTCAACGGGTGTCAGAATCAATGCGTGTGTTCCGCTCTTTTTGTTCGAATATAGTTACAGTAAATTTTTTTTACTGCTGTTTTGCATATTGCTGTTTTGCGATGCGCCTTTTTTCAGCAAAACACAGCAGATGCAGCTGCTTCGATCGGGAAGAATCTGTTGGTGTACAGGTAAGATCTTCTATATCGCGGGAACAAGCATCGTATATCTGCTTTCTGTTTATGTGTTTAGCTGGCTGATTCTTTTCCCTTATGTGGAGTTCTCAAATCAATGGGGAAAAGCAATTATGACATTGGCAAAAACAGACGCGCCCGGCCAGTTTCATATTACCGGTATTTTTTTTCAAGGGAAAATTGTGGATTATTTTACCCCGGGGCAGGCAATGTTTTTTTCGATGCTGCTTTGTTTGGCAAGTATCCTGATAATCGGATTAATCATATTTTTTGGTAATTTTATGAATCAGTCTATAAAACTTGGGATTTTAGCTGCCCTGGCACTGGCTATTCTGGATATGATGATTTTTAATTCTGCTGTATTATCTGATTCCCTAAGTACTTACTTTTCGCCTATGACCTGGAGCAGTTTAATGATTATTAATATAGGCGGCCTGGGCAGAACACCGGATATTTTCTATGTTGGAGTGATGGACTGTGTTTTGATCATTGGATTATTGACTGGAACGATTCTGTGCAGTATGCGTAAGCAAATAGAATAAGGGATGAGGTAAAGCATGATTGAAGTAACGAATTTGGTAAAAAGATATAAAGACCAGGAGGTTTTGAAAAAAGTTTCCTGTACCTTTGAAAAAGGAGAGATTACAGGTTTAATCGGGCGCAACGGGGCAGGAAAAACCGTTCTGATGAAATGCCTCTGTGGATTTGTGACTCCTACCGAAGGAGAAATATTTATTGAAGGGAAAAAAATGTATGGAAAAATTCCGATAGATCTCTCATGCATAGGTATGATTATAGAAAATCCAGGATTCCTTGATGCTTACAGCGGATACCATAATTTGTCTTTTTTGGCAAAAATCAATGGGAGAATCGGGAAAAAAGAGATCCGGGAAGCACTTAAAATGGTGGGACTGGATTCGGACAGCCGGAAACGTGTCGGAAAATATTCTTTAGGAATGAGGCAGAGGCTGGGATTAGCCCAGGCGATTATGGAAGATCAGGAGATTTTAATTTTGGACGAGCCTATGAACGGACTGGATAATAAAGGGGTAGAAGATATACGAAATTTGTTATTGAGTTTTAGAGAAAAAGGGAAAACAATCATTTTAGCCAGCCACAGCAAAGAGGATATCAACCTTCTTTGCGATAAAATTTATGAGATGGATAATGGGGAGATTATCCACATTTGGGAAAAAGATAAAGAAGTTCTATAGCTGGCGGAGCATTGATACTATAGCGGAAGAAGCAGAGGTTATGGGGCGCGCAGGCATTTCTTCTGTTATGCATGGTCAAGCTTCGCCCAGAGGACACAAAATCTTCACAAAAAAATTAGCACTCGAGTATTGACAGTGCTAATAATAAGTGTTATATTACAGCTAGAACAAAGGAAGAGAGAAAAAAGAAACGTTCCTCCTCCGTAAGTTCAGACATCTACACGCCGGGTGGTCCGGCAGTGCAAACATAAATGATTCATATGAAAGGAGATATGACTTATGTTACTGCCTAGCATTTTTGGTGAAGATTTATTTGATGATATGATGGATTTCCCCTTTGAGGATGAGTTTTTTGGAAGAAAGAATCCCCTGTACGGAAAACGGGCAAAAAACCTGATGAAGACGGATGTAAAAGAAACAGAGAACGGCTATGAACTGGACATCGATCTTCCGGGATTTAAGAAGGAAGAGGTACAGGCGTCTCTGGAAAACGGTTATCTGACGATTTCCGCTTCCAAGGGTCTGGATAAAGACGAAAAGGACAAGAAAGGCAGATACATCCGCAGGGAGCGTTACAGCGGGGCCATGAGCAGAAGCTTCTACGTGGGAGAAGGCGTAGAACAGAAGGATATCCACGCGAAATTTGAAAATGGAATCCTGAAGCTGACGGTGCCGAAGACCAATGCCCAGAAAGTAGAGGAGAGCAAACACATTGCCATTGAAGGCTGATGGATTTTTGAAAACAGGTAAGAGAGAGAAATAGATGCTGCCGCGTCCGCGATCTAAAAGATCAAAGATGCGGCAGCATCTTTGTGCGGGCGCGTCCCAAGCGGCCCATACCCGGTGAACAACGTTTCGTATTACAAATTACAAAATAAGATTTTCGGCTGTCTGAGCAAAAAGAAAGTTGACAGGGATTTCCAGATATGGTATATAGAAATAGAATATGGACAGAGGCTGCAGCGGAAAAGGAAAAGCCGGCAGCCGGTTTTTTAAATCATAAGTTAGTTTAGACTAATTACAGAAAAGATACAAGGGACGCCTGACGCAGAAAAAATTTTGTCTGACCGGCAGTATTTTGCGGATTTTCTCATGGAAAGCCCGTAAAAGGACGGGAAGGAAAGTGGTTTTTGGCAGGTTAGAATCTACATATGTTAGTTACAACTAACTAATAAGCGAGGGGATGTATATGAAAAAAAGGAAAATTCTGATTCCTGCAGGGATCGCCGCGGGGATAGTCATCGGAGCGGTGATCTGGCAGGGAACCAGGCCGGGGGAGGTTACAAATTTTAATAAATCTTTTGAGGCGGAGCAGCAGGCTCCCGGGGAAGAGAGTACCCAATCCGCAGGCGCCGCCGCCGGGATCCAGATTCCCGGATACAAGTCCATCACAATTCCCGCGGGCACCAAAGATGTTTCGGTGGAGCTGATGAATCCGGAGGAAAATAAAGTTTATTTTGAAATCTCATTTTATCTTCCGGAGACGGATGAAACTATTTACACTTCCGATCTGCTGCGGCCGGGCCAGCATATCTACGATATTACATTAGACAGAGAAATGGAAGCCGGGGAATATCCCCTGACTGTCCGGTACGCCACCTACAGCGCTGATGAGGAGATGCAGCCAAGAAACGGGGCGGAGGTCAACTGTACACTGATTGTGGAATGAGATGTTTCCGCGCGGAAGCGCTGAACATAAATATTCAAAATAAGGAGGATTCAGTTATGAAACTGAAAAAATTTTTATCCGGCGCCGTAACGGCAGCCCTGCTTGGAACCATGATGTGCAGCACTGTATTTGCCGCGGAGCCTTCCAACGGTACCTATACCGGGGAGATTCATTTCCTGAACGCCAACGGCTCAGGAAATAACAGCATGTGCGATCCTATTTTCTGCCATGAGGCGGATGTGGTTCTCACCGACGACAGCGCGGAGCTGACTTTTTACGTGGCCTATCCCATTCCTGCCTTTTCCGATCAGGGAACTGACGGAACGATTAAAGACGTGGCGTTTACCGTAGACGGAACAGAGTACGCGGCGGAATCAGATATCGTTACAAAACCGGAGAAGGAATTCGATACGGACGCGGCGCTGTTCGGCATCAGCGCCGGCGACCTGCTTCCCACCCAGGTGCTGTCCGTGGAACTTCCCCGGGACGTTCTGGATGATCTGGAAGCGGGAACAGTTTCCGCCAGCGCCTACGTAAATGTATTTATGAATTCCACGCAGAATTTCTTTGTCAAAGTAACGGATCTGCAGGCCGCAGGCGGAGCGGAGGAGCCGGCGGAGGATACCCGGGATATGCAGATCACCGCCACAGTTGAGGAAAAGATTTCCAGCCCCTCCTACACGGTAACGATTCTGGAATCTCTGGATCTGGGCACCCTGAGCGCGGAGAAGGACACTGTATTTGTGTATCCTGTAAAGGTAGCAGCTTCCGATCTGAAGGGCACCCTGTCCATTTCCGCTCCGGAAACAGGAGTTCTGTCCAGCGGGGAAAACACTCTGGCTTTCTCCAATGATTTCGGCACCCAGAGTATCACAGAGGATACGGCTCTGACCAGCCTCAGCGGCCAGCTTACGGTTGCCGGAGAAGCTGTGGCGTCGGCTGCCGCCGGCAATTATACCGGAACCACCAGCTTCACTGTTACCTATACGGCGGACTGAAAAGCAGACAGCGCGATGCCCTTCCGGTATCGATCATAGAGCAGAGCGGAAATCCTCCGGCCCTTCGTCCGCGGGGATTTCTGCCGTCCTGCAGGAGGATCATATGAACATGAGAAAAACAGAAAAAAAATGGGGCGCGGGCCTTCTGGCGGCGCTGCTGTCTCTGGGGCTGCTCTGGAATCCCCCGGCGGCGGAAGCGGCGGCCGAACCCCAATCCTCCGGCTCCTATACCCGAAACGGTACGTTTCACATCGACCAGTTCGGGGAATACGACATTCATGCGGAAGTGACGGTGACAGAGGGCACCATTACAGGGCTTCAGGTTACCGGGGATCATTTCGGCGGAACCTATGGGGAAGTGAACCGGGGAAAACTCTCCCAGGCAGCAGAGGGCATGACCGCCGGCATTGTGGGACTTTCCGATGAGGACGCGGAGGGAATTCAGAATGTGGACGTGGTATCCGGCGCCACCTACTCTTCCAACGGGATTAAGGCGGCGGTGAGGGACGCCCTGGATCTGGAGGCGGAACAGGAGCAGCCGCCGGAACTTCCGGCGGAACTTCCGGAGCCGGGCACCTATGAGATCCTGGTGGCGGTCCGCAGTGACGTGGTGGATCACAGCCTGATACAGACGGATACAGCCCCGGCTGTCCTTCAGGTGGAGGAAGACGGAACCATGCGGCTTTCCTACCGGATGGTTTCCGGAACGGATCAGGAGCCTATGTATATTCTGGGCTTTAACGGATATTACATAGACAACGAAGATTCCGGGGAGCTTTCCATGGAGGGTGTCACCTTCCGCACGGAGGAGGCCGGGGAATATCAGGTGGTTACCCAGGTATCTGTCCCGCTGCCGGGGGAACTCAGCCGGTATTACTACAATAATGTATACATCTATGTACCGGCTATGGGAAATCTCAACGGAGAGATCAGCGGGATCCGGTTTGAAAACGGGCATTTCAGCGTCAAGAGCATTATCACCATGGACTGGAGTACTCTGAAGAAGCAGGGAGCCGGCCAGAGTGAGACAAGAGAGATGGAGATCACCGCAGAAGTGGCGGAACATACCTCCGCCCCCTCCTATACGGTATCTGTGCCGGAATCCATCGCCATGGGCGGTCTGGAAGAGATCCGGGACAATATACAGAACTATGAGATCGCGGTATCCTCCCAAGACAAAGAGGGCATTGTGACAGTGTCCGCGCCGGGAGAGGGGATTTTATCCAGCGGAAGTAATACCCTGGCATTTGCCAACGATTTTGGTACTCAGTATTTTGACGCAGGGGAAGCCCAGGGGAAAGATGCTCTGCTGAAAGGCCGTATCACCATTGCCGGAGAGGATGTGGCTGCCGCGGCTCCCGGCAATTACACCGGAACTACAACCTTTACGATTTCTTACCGGACCGGAGACGGAGATCCGGATGATCCCGGGGACCCGGGAGATGAAACACTGGATATCCGGAATCTGGAAGACGGCGTGTATTCGATTACAGGAAATATGGTGAAAGTGGATAAGGTCACGCCTTCCATGTCGGACAGGGCTATCAACCATACCATCAAATTGACGGTAAAAGACGGCAGGTATTATCTGACTCTGGATTTCAAAGGGCTGGCTGTTGGAAATTCCTATGGGTATTTAAATCAGTTAAGGTATTTCCTCAGCGGCTATACTACAGACCAGTACGGGAATCCGGAAGGCGCTCTGGCGGATGGAACGGTGGAAGCCTATCAGACCAATGAGGACGGAACCAGGGTCAGCGATGCCTACGGAACAGATTATCCGGATCTGGTGACCTTTGAGATGATCCCGGAGGCGCTGGAGGATGGATATGTGCCCCTGCAGGTTTTTGTGCCGGTGATGGAATCTATTGCCGCGGGTACGGGAACCCAGGCAGTGTATCTGAGTCTGGACTGGAGCAGCATCCGGAAGACCACGGCGGAGGATCCGGGATTTACCGATGATGGAGACGATGACAGCCAGAACGGAAATCCGTCCCCCGGAGGCGGAAGCGGCCTGAACGGCGGAAGCAGCCTGAATGGCGGATCTTCTTTAAGCGGCGGCTCTTCTTTGAGCGGCGGAAGCGGATTGGGGGGACTGGGCAGTTCCCTGGGACTTGGGGTAAATACCGGAGATACCGCGAAGATGGCGCCCTGGGCGGCGGCGCTGGTGCTGGCGGGAATCCTGCTGACGGCGGCAGTGCTGAAGAAAAAGGACGGAAAAGGAGACCTGCAAAATGGAAAGGAAAAGGTGTAAAAGGCCGCTGGCGGCCGCTCTGACGGCGCTGGCCCTGGTTTTGGGAACGGCGCTTTCTGCCGCTCCTGCCCGGGCGGAGAGCGGTACAGTATATACCTGCGCCATCCATCCCTGCTATGCCCACCCGGTGACCGGAGTGATCGAGGATTCCGGCGGGGAAGCCTCTTACGCTACCGGTCAGGGTATGGTGGACAGCGCCGTCTATACCACCGGTATTCTGGAGGTGACGGACAGCGGAAATTATTATCTGACCATCCGCTTAAGTCTTATGGATTACACCAGCAATCATTCCTTCTGGGTGCAGTCAGTGGGAGATTCCGGCTGGACCGCGCCTGCTTTGGGAGTGACCGGGAACGGGACGGATGGCAGCGGAGGGACTGCGGACGTCTGCATCCAGGTTCCCAGCGAGAATTGCGTGGTCCGGGGATCCATGTATGTACAGCCCATGGGACGGGATGTGATCTTTTACCTGTATCCCAGCGACTTTGCTGCCGGAAACAGTACAGATATGAACGCTTCCATGGTAACAGCGGCTTCCGGGACAGAGGCGCAGGATAGCGGGGGAGGAACCGCCGCGGTGACGCCTGCCCCCACCCGGACGCCGGAAGTTACGGCGGCCCCCACGGAGGCTCCGGAAGTCACAGAAACACCCGAAGCCGTCTCCACTCCCGGGGTTCAGACGGACAGCCTGCAGAATTCCATTACCGACGCGGCCGCTCCGGTGTCCGGCAGCGGCGGGGATGAAACCTTAAATGAGGCACAGGGGTTAAGCCTGTCCACGGAAGGAGAGGAAACGGCTCCGGAAAGCGGCTCAGAGGGGGTATCCGGGTCCCGGATCGCGGAGTATACGATTTCCCTGACCCTTTCCGGCCTGATCCTGCTGGCGGCAGGCTCCGGCGTCGTTTACCTGTTCCGGAAGAACTGGAAGAAATGGGGAGGCGGCTATGAGGATGACGGCGATGAAGAAGAGGAATAAGAAGCGGGAGCAGGGGGGAAAAATACCGGCGGCCCCTCTGCTGGCCGCTGTTCTGGTTCTGTCCGGCTGCTCTGCCGGCGGAGACAGTCCTGCTTCAGAGAGCAGCTTTGAAGAACCGGAGAGGACGGCGGAAACACTGCTGGAGATCAGCGACCCGGCGGAGAAAGCTGCCGTGGAGGCGGCAAAAGCCAGGGTGGCAGCCATGGACGGGGAACCCCGGATCATTGCCACCTCTCCCTCCACAGCGGAGATCTGTGACCGGCTGGATCTGGATCTTGTGGGTATCTGCAGCAGTACTCTTTCCGATCTTCCGGAGCAGTATCAGGATCTGCCCCGGGTAGGGACCGCCATGGCTCCGGATATGGAGATTGTGGCCTCTCTGAATCCGGACTGGATTTTAAGCCCCTCCAGCCTTCAGTCGGATCTTCAGCCAAAATACGAGGCCATTGATACAGACTGGGCTTTTCTGAACCTTCGGAGCGTGCCGGGGATGTACCGCTCCATCCAGGAGCTGGGAGAGATTTTCGGCAGGGAAGAACAGGCCCGGGCCATGGTTGAGGAGTTTACGGAGTTTTATGAAGAATACCAAACCCGCAATGAGGGGAAGGAGGCGCCGAAAGTACTGGTGCTTATGGGGCTTCCCGGCTCCTATATCATTGCCACGGAAAATTCCTATGTGGGAAGCCTGGTGGAGCTGGCCGGGGGAGAAAATGTCTATGCCGGCACGGATCAGGAATTTCTTACTGTGAATACAGAAGACATGAAGACCAAAGAGCCGGACGTGATTCTCTGCGCGGCCCACGCCCTGCCGGATCAGGTCATGGAGATGTTTGAGGAAGATTTTGAAACCAATGACATCTGGAAACATTTTGAAGCCGTGCAGGAAGACCGGATTTATTATCTGTCCTATGAACTCTTCGGCATGAGCGCCACCTTCCGCTATCCGGAAGCCCTGGAGGAACTGCAGCCCATGCTTTACCCGGAGAGCGACGGGGATGAAGCGGCAAGGTAAAGGAGAAAGAGATGGAAGATACAAAACAGATGCAGGAAAACCCGGAGCTTTCTCTGGAGGAGCAGGACAGAAGCAGGAGGAGGAAAAAGAAAGTACGGGCGGCCATGTCCTTTGGGATCATGGCCCTGCTGCTTCTGGCCCTCTTTTTTGCCTCCCTCAACATCGGCAGTCTGAAGGTAAGCCTTTCGGAAATGCTCCGGGGCATGCTGGGGGAGGTGAGTGAGAACGCGGCCACGGTCTTCGACCTACGCTTCCCCCGGATCTTTATTTCTATGCTGGCGGGAGCCGCCATTGCCGTGTCCGGCGTGCTGTTCCAGGCGGTGCTGAAAAATCCCCTGGCGGATCCGGGGATCATCGGCATTTCCAGCGGGGCAGGCTTTACGGCGGTGGTGATCACCGCCTTTGTCCCCTCCCTGTTCTTCTTCACGCCGGTTTTCGCTTTCCTTGGAGGAGTGCTGGCCTTCTTTCTGGTCTACAGCCTGTCCTGGAAGGGCGGTTTAAGCCCTCTGCGGATCATCCTGGTGGGCGTGGCGGTGAACGCCATGTATCCCTTCCGTGCCTTTTTATCTGGCGACGGTGTTCTGCTTTGCCAAAAGCTCTCAAAAGCTGCACTCCTGGTTTCTGGGAACAAAGCTGTATAAGAAGAACCTGGAGAGCTTCGTGCGGAAGCGGGCTATGACTATGAAGACCAAGCTGACCATTGCGGGTACGGTGACCGCGGTTATGGCTATAGGATTTATCCTGATGAGCGCCGTGCCGGCGGGACGGGTCTGCCTGGCGGTGGTCTGGGTCTGCCATCTTCTGTATTTCTTTGTGCGGGTCAAAACCCTGAAACCCGGGGAGGAGGTTCCGGCGGAAGGCGCCGGGACCGGAAGGAGAGGCGCATGATTAAGAAACGGCTGGTGGGGCTTCTGTCCCATGCGAAAAAATACATTGTATACCAGGTGGTCTGGCAGTGGCTGGCTCTCCTCTGCCAGATTCTGCTGATTTTCTGCGGCACCGCCCTTCTGGCGGAAGGGCTTTCTGCCAAAGTTACCCTCCGGATGGCGGCGGTGTACGGGAGTCTGATTCTGCTGGCGATCCTGCTGAAAGCGTGCTGCGAAAGAGGAGCCTCCCGGGCTTCCTGCCGGGCCTCTATGGATGTGAAGCGGATCCTGCGGGATAAAATTTATACAAAGCTTCTGAAACTGGGAGCCTCTTACCGGGAGCAGGTGTCCACCTCGGAGGTGGTGCAGCTCTCCGGGGAGGGGGTGGAGCAGCTGGAGACGTATTTTGGAAAGTATCTGCCCCAGCTGTTCTACAGCCTGCTGGCCCCGCTGACTCTGTTCGCGGCGCTGTCCTTCGTATGCCTTCCGGCCAGCCTGGCCCTGCTGATTTGCGTGCCCCTGATCCCTCTGTCCATTGCGGCGGTACAGAAGATCGCCAAGCGGCTGCTGTCAAAATACTGGGGGATCTATACAGAACTGGGAGACAGCTTTCTGGAAAATATCCAGGGTCTTACCACTCTGAAGATCTATCAGGCGGATCAGCAGAAGGCCCGGGAGATGGACGCGGAATCCCAGCGCTTCCGGCGGATTACCATGAAGGTGCTGACCATGCAGCTGAATTCCACCACGGTCATGGATATTGTGGCCTACGGCGGAGCGGCGGTGGGCATGATCCTGGCGCTGGGGCAGTTTATGGCCGGCAGTTTAAGCTTCCGGGGAACGCTGATGATCCTGCTGCTGGCGGCGGAATTTTTTCTGCCCCTGCGGCTGCTGGGATCTTTCTTTCACATTGCCATGAACGGCATGGCGGCCAGCGACAAGATTTTTGCCCTTCTGGATCTGCCGGAGCCGGAGCAGGGAACGGAGGAGATCCGGGAAGAACGCCCGGATATCCGGATCCGGGATCTGCGGTTTTCCTATGAGAAGGATCGGGAGATTCTGCATGGGGTGGATCTGGATTTCCCATCCGGAAGCCTGACCGCCCTGGTGGGGGTTTCCGGCTGCGGAAAAAGCACCATCGCCGGCCTGCTGGCCGGCAGAAACCGGGGCTATTCCGGCAGTATTTCCATCGGGGGAAAGGAGCTTTCCCGGGTTTCTGAGGAGAGTCTGTTTACCACCGTTACCCTGACCGCCCACAACAGCTATCTTTTTAAAGGAACCGTAGAGGAGAATCTGCGGATGGCCCGCCCGGATCTCCGGGAAGAAGAGATGGTGGAAGCCCTGAAAAAAGTAAATCTCTGGGAATTCCTGAAAGGAGAGGGAGGACTTCAGGCCCGGCTCCTGGAGCAGGGCGGCAATTTCTCCGGAGGCCAGCGGCAGCGGCTGTGCATGGCCAGGGCGCTGCTTCGGAATTCGCCCATCTATATTCTGGATGAGGCGGCATCCAATATTGATATAGAAAGTGAAGAGCGAATCATGGAGGTGGTCCGGGAGCTGGCCCGGGATCACACTGTGATCCTGATCTCCCACCGGCTGGCCAACGCGGCGGAGGCGGACCGGATCTACCTGCTGCGGGAGGGACGGATCGCGGAGCAGGGTACCCATGAAGAGCTGATGGGCCTGGGAGGCGGTTACGCGAAGCTGTACCGGACTCAGGGGGAACTGGAGCAATACGGAAAGGAGAAAAAGACATGAAGAGCGAACCGCACAGACGGAAGGGGATCCGGATCATGGGGGGCCTCATCGGCCTGGTAAAGCCTCTGCTGCCGGTGATGTTCCTGGCTGTTTTACTGGGAACCCTGGGGTATATCTGCGCCATTTTTCTCACTATTCTGGCGGGATACGGCCTGCTGCGGCTGTTCTTCGAGGCGGGGCAGCCGGGGACGCTTTTCGCGGCCCTGGGGATTCTGGCAGTGCTGCGGGGCCTTTTCCACTATGGAGAACAGTACTGCAACCATTTCATTGCCTTTAAGCTGCTGGCTCTGATCCGGCATAAGGTGTTCGCGGCGCTGCGGCGGCTGTGCCCGGCAAAGCTGGAAGGAAAGGACAAAGGGAATCTGATCTCCATGATCACCACAGATGTGGAACTGCTGGAGGTCTTTTACGCCCACACCATCTCTCCCATTGCCATTGCCGCCGCTGTTTCCCTGATCATGACGGTCTTTATAGGGCGCTTTTCCCCTCTGGCGGGAATCCTGGCTCTGGCAGCCTACGTGACTGTGGGAGCGGTGATCCCCCTGGTCTGCGGGAAAAGAGGAGGGGAAAAAGGCCTGCGCTTCCGGAACCGCTTCGGGGATCTCAACAGTTTTGTGCTGGATTCCCTCCGGGGCCTGGATGAGACCATTCAGTACCGCAGGGGAGAACAGAGAAGAAAAGCCATGGAGCGGCGGTCGGAGGATCTGGGCCGGATGCAGAAAGAACTGAATGATCTGGAAACGTTTCAGCGCTCCGTGACCAATCTGGCGATCCTGGGATTTTCCTTTGGCATGCTGTTTCTGATGGTCTGCCTGCGCCGGCAGGGTCTGGCGGATGGAACCGGCATGGTCCTGGCTGTGGTGGCTATGATGGGCTCCTTCGGCCCGGTGTCGGCCCTGGCAAATCTTTCTAATAACCTGAACCAGACCCTGGCCAGCGGCGAGCGGGTGCTCTCCCTTCTGGAGGAGGAGCCTCAGGTGGAGGATATTTCCGGCCGGCCGGCCGCCGCTTTTGAAGGGGCCTCGGCGGAGCGGGTGGATTTCTCCTACGGCGGGGAAGAGATCCTGAAGGATTACTGTCTGGAGATTCCCAGAGGAAAGATTCTGGGAATCCACGGCCAAAGCGGCTGCGGCAAATCCACCCTGCTGAAACTGCTCATGCGGTTCTGGGATGTCCAGGGGGGAGCTGTGAAAATCTCCGGCCGGGACATTCGCCAGGTGAACACCGGAAATCTCCGGAACATGGAGGCTTTCATGACCCAGGAAACCCATCTGTTCCACGATTCCCTTGCCAACAATATCGCTCTGGCAAAACCGGGGGCGTCCCGGCAGGAAATCCGGGCGGCCGCGGAAAAGGCCTCGATCCATGAGTTTATAGAGAGTCTTCCCAAAGGCTATGACACAGAGGTGGGGGAACTGGGGGATACCCTTTCCGGGGGAGAAAGGCAGCGGATCGGCCTGGCCCGGGTCTTTCTCCACGGGGCTCCCTTTGTACTGCTGGATGAGCCCACCAGCAACCTGGATTCTCTCAATGAGGGTGTGATCCTGAAATCCTTAAAAGAGACAAAAAAAGATCAGACGGTGATTCTGGTATCCCATCGAAGATCCACGCTGAACGTGGCGGAGCTTGTGGTAGAGATGGAGTCAGGGAGAAAATCCTGAAACAGGCGGGTCTGAAAAATTTGCGGCGTCAGTACGGCTGGGAATCCGGTTTGGGAATTTCCAGCCGTAAAATGTTTTATAAAAACTTTAGAAACGTCCTACTTAGTTTAGATGAAATCACAGAGGCGGTATGCTATAATTTACAGAGAAGGCAGCTTTGGAAGCGTCGCGGACGCCAAGAAGCTGGCTTTTAGATTGAGAAGAGCCGTGACGGCTGACTTACCGGAAAAGAGTGGATTGCCATGAAACAGAAAAAATGCATGAAATTAAAAACGAGGATTGTCGTCGCGTTTCTGGCCATTATTATTATACCGTTTCTGCTGACCGCCGTGGTTCTGTGCTGGTTTGCCAACAGTAAGATCCGCGCCCTGGGAGAGGAATACGGAATTAAGGAGCCTACCTACGAAAGTCTGTATAACAGTTCTCTGGCGATTTCCAAGCGGATGGACGCGCAGTTCGCGAAACTCCAGACCATGGCGGAGGAAAATCCGGACCAGCTGGAAGACAATTCCTGTCTGAACCGCCTGAACGCGGAACTGACAGAGGATGATTCCTGCATTGCGGTCCGAAAGGAGGACCGCATCTATTACAACGGGTCCACCGTGTTTACCGATGAGCAGCTCCTGCAGACTCTGCCGGCGTACGGGGAGGGCTCCGCTGTGTCCGGCAGCCGTTCTTACATTGAGACAGAAGCCCAGGTGCTGGTGAAACAGATGGATTTCCGCTTCCGGGACGGCAGCGACGGCAGTATTTTTCTGATTTCCCAGCTGAATCAGATTCTGCCGGAGACTCAGGACTGGCTGTTTGACACGGTGGTAGCCATTCTGCTGATCCTGGTTCTCACCAGCCTGGCCATGAGCCTCTGGATTTACCGGGGGGTTGTGTCCCCGCTGAACCAGCTGAAAAAAGCCACCCAGAATATCAAGGAAGGGAATCTTGACTTTACCGTGGAGGGCAACGGCGTCAAGGAAGTCAATGATCTCTGCGAGGATTTTGAGGAGATGCGGAAGCGCCTGAAGGAGTCCGCGGAGGAAAAAGTGGAGTTTGACCGGGACAATAAGGAGCTGATCAGCAATATCTCCCATGATCTGAAGACTCCCATCACCGCGGTAAAGGGATATGTGGAAGGCCTCATGGACGGGGTGGCGGATACCCCGGAGAAAGTGGACCGCTATATCCATACCATCTACAATAAGGCCAATGAGATGGACCGGCTGATTAATGAGCTGACCTTTTATTCCAAGATCGACACCAACCGGATTCCCTACACCTTCGCCAAGATCCATGTGGCGGATTATTTCGAGGACTGTGTGGAGGAGCTGAGTTATGAACTGAAGGCGCAGGGAATTGATCTGACCTATTTTAATTATCTGGATGAGGATGTGCTGGTGATTGCCGACGCGGAGCAGCTGAAGCGGGTCATCAACAACATTGTCAGTAACTCCATCAAATATATGAATAAGGAAAAGGGAGTCATCAACATCCGCCTGAAGGACGCCGGGGATTTTATTCAGGTAGAGATCGAGGACAACGGAAAGGGCATTGCCCAGAAAGATCTGCCTAAGATTTTTGACCGCTTCTACCGGACGGACGCTTCCCGGAATTCCACCAAGGGAGGCAGCGGAATCGGGCTCTCCATTGTCCGGAAGATTCTGGAAGACCATGGAGGAAAAGTCTGGGCCACCAGCAAAGAGGGCGTGGGCACAGTCATGTGCTTTGTGCTGAGAAAATATCAGGAGGTGCCTGCCAATGAGCAGAATACTGATCGTAGAGGATGAAGAAGATATCGCGAACCTGGAGAAGGATTACCTGGAATTGTCTGACTTTCAGGTGGAGATTGAGAACCGGGGGGATCAGGGGCTGAAAAAGGCCCTGCAGGAAGACTTTGATCTGGTGATCCTGGATCTGATGCTTCCGGGGATAGACGGGTTTGAGATCTGCAGGGAGATCCGGGAGAAGAAGAATATTCCCATCCTTATGGTTTCCGCTAAGAAGGATGATATTGACAAGATCCGGGGCCTGGGCCTGGGCGCGGACGATTATATCACAAAACCTTTTTCCCCCAGCGAGCTGGTGGCACGGGTCAAAGCCCATCTGGCCCGGTACGAGCGGCTGGTGGGCAGCGGCATGCCGGAAAATGAGATCGTGGAAATCCGGGGAATAAAAATCGACAAGACCGCCCGGAGAGTCTGGGTCAACGGGGAGGAAAAAAATTTTACCACCAAGGAATTTGACCTGCTGACTTTCCTGGCACAGAATCCCAATCATGTGTTTACCAAAGAAGAACTGTTCCGGAAGATCTGGGATATGGAGTCCATCGGCGACATTGCCACGGTCACCGTCCATATCAAAAAGATCCGGGAAAAAATTGAGTTTAACACGGCCAAACCCCAGTATATCGAGACCATCTGGGGAGTCGGGTACCGGTTTAAGGTGTGAGACATCCCGGCAAGTCCTGAATTTTAAGGCAGCCTTCCCGCCCTGTGGGAAGGCTGCCTTGATTTTTTACGCGCTGACCCGTTTTTCCCGCTTTCTGCTGACAATGGAAATTCCCGCCAGAAGGCACAGACAGATCAGGCTGGCGGCGCCTCCGGCCTTCAGCCCGGGAAGCTCATAAGTGAAGGAAAAGGTATGCTGTCCGGCGGAAACATAGAAGCCGGTGAATCCGTAATCCGCCCGTACCAGTTCCACCGGTTCTCCGTCCAGAACCGCGCTCCAGCCCTGTTCATAGGGGATGGCGAAAAAGGCGAAGCTGTCTTCCTCTGCGGAGATGGTTCCGGACAGGCGGCCGTCGTTGGAAGTGTTTTCCACGGTTACGCCGCTGTCCCCGGCAAAGGACGCCGGAGATCCCTGGGCGGAAAAGCTGAAGTTGGAGAGGACGCAGTCTACGCGGTTTTCGATCTTCAAAGTTTTGGTGTCCCCGGGGATGGTCACAGACACATGATACACAGCCCGGGAGCCGTCGCCGGTTACGGAGTAACTGGTAGTGTCCGTCTGTCCGTTGTTGGTAATAAAACGGATTTCCGCCGGCTGGGCGGAAAAGGCCGCGTCCAGAGTCATAGTCACGGGAGCGTCCTGCTCTGAGGGAATCTCATTGAGAGGTATCTCCAGATTTCCGCTGAAACGCAGGGCGCCGGAGGACGCGTCCCAGGCTTCCGCCGCGGGGCCTCCGGTCAGATCCAGACAGCCGGGAAGCTCCCTAAGTTCATACTCCTTCAGTTCTTCTCCGGAAAGTGCCAGGCTGTCCGCCTCGTCCAGAATTACCGCCTGGGTCAGCAGTTGGGAAACACAGACAGAATCCGCCGCCGCCTCATAGTCGTCTGCGTCTACAGTCTGCGTATAAAGCCTGCCCAGAGAAGCGTCATACTGATTTTTATACAGATACAGATCTCCGGACTGCCGGATCAGCTTCCAGGTATCATTTTCATAATCCGGGGTATCCGTCACCAGGTACCGGATACCGAACAGGACGGCGAAGACATCGTCTCCTTCCATCTGCCGGTAGGAGAGGTGGGCGTAATTCACCAGATTCAGTTTGGGAAACAGCTTTTCCACAAATTCCATGATGTTTTTGTTGAGGGTGGAATTATAGGTGCTGATTCCCCGGTAATCCTGGGCGCAGGATTCCAGGCAGTAGGAGGCCTGGGCGGTGGTTTTCTCCAGCCGGGCAAATTCCGGGTCTGTCTCCTCGACATAGTTCAGCAGAGTTTCCATATCAGAATTATAGAGATAGCCGAAATATTCTTCGGATCCTTTCGCCACAGAGGAACGGCTTCGGACGGTGATATGGGAATCACTGATGACATTTCCCGCGGTACAGAGAACCAGAAGGCAGAAAATTCCCAGGGACAGTCGGGATCCGCGGCGGAACTTTTTCCATCCGCGGGAGGCCAGAAACAGCAGAAGCACCATAAAGAGGCCGGTAGCCAGCAAAAGCAGAGCATTCAGTTTGGTAGATACGGTCACGGCGTTTTTCCAGGCGGGATAATAGACAGCCAGCATGAAAATCACCGCCAGAACCGCGCCCGCGAAGCTGAAAAACCGGTCCCGGAAAATCCGGTCCGTCATGCAGGCTGTAAGCAGAGCGAACAGAGGCAGAAGCACAAAGGTATGTCTGGAAAAGGGAGAGACAAATCCGTTGAAAATCATACTTCCCGCTGGCACCAGAAGCAGCAGGCCGGTTCCCAGTACCAGCACCCACTGGGTCAGTTTTTTGCGGAAGGTTTCCCGGCAGCGGAGCAGGCAGAACAGGAACTGAAAAGCCAGGATTACCAGGAGGGTGGAAAAAAAGACGTTGGGGGCCTCATAATAGTTGCTGTAGCCGGTATAAGGGAGCGGTTCGTTGCCGATCCCTTCCAGGTTCGAAGAAAAGAAACGTTTGCCCAGGGTCTCATAGTAGGAGGCGCTGTAGGGGGAGAGGCCGCCCAGGAGCCGTTCCCACAGGGAGGCGCCGCTCTCCAGCCGGGAGGAAACGCCGGATACCATCAGAAGATTGGGCAGCAGCGTGACCAGGCTGATTCCCACCCCCAGGAGCATGGAGGCCGCGCTGCGGAAAAAGAGAGAGATCCGCTCCCGGAGGCCGGAGGTTTCCATAAAAAATACCCGGAGGATCAGATAGAATCCGGCCGTTAACAGAATCATATATCCGGTATAGTAACTGTTGACTGCCACACAGGCGCTGATGACTGCCAGAGACGGAGCGAAGCGCTTTCTGCGCAGAGCCTTTTCCAGCAGGTACAGAAACAGGGGCAGATAGACGGTAATGATGGAAAACTGATAGTGCTGTCCCCAGACCGCGAGGAAACCGCTGAAGGCATACAGATAAGAGGCCAGGAACCGGGCCTTTTTGGAAAAGGAAAAACAGGACAGAAACTGAAAGCACATCAGGCCTGCCAGAAGCATTTTTCCAATATGCGCGTAGATCAGAAGATAGGCGATTACGCCGGGGCCAAACAGGGCTCCGCAGAGATACAGGACAATCAGGGAAGGATCAAACAGACTCAGCTGCAGAAGACTGGTGCCGAACCCGTTATTGAAATCCCAGAAGGAGAGATTTCCGTCCGCCAGATGGTTGGCGATGGTATTGTAATGCATGATATACTGCTGCTGGGTGTCGGAACCGATATCATTAAAGAGAAAGACCCCGTCCCCGAAGAGATACTGGTAATATACCAGGCAGGCAGAGGCCAGGATGGCGGCGGTAAGGGTCAGCCGGGGATGCCGCCGCAGAAACTGCCAGATTTTTTTCAGGTGTTTCATGGAAAGTACCTCAATTCTTTGGTGTATTGGCTCCGTCCCCCGGAACAGGAGGCGGAACCTGTCAGCCACAACATCATACCATAGAAAAAGCAGAATTGCCACAGCTGACGGGAAAGTGAGAGAAACTTCAGATCCGGTGGTATTCCTCCAGGGTCATGCCGGTCAGGGCAAGATAGAGGGCCAGAGATTTGCCTACATAGCGGATATGCCAGGGCTCCCAGGCATACCCGGTGATTTTTTCTTTTCCCCGGGGATACCGGAGAATAAAACCGAACATGGGAGCGTAAGCGGCCAGCCAGCGGCCCTCCCCGGTTTCGGCGAAAGATTCTTCCAGCTCCAGGCTCACGGCGGGACAGGAGAGATCCAGCGCCAGACCGCTCTGGTGTTCGCTTTCCCCAGGCCGGGCGATGTACCGGGCGGTGTGCAGGGGACCGGCCTGAGCCAGCCGTTTCTCATAAATTTCCTGCTGCCTGGCATAAGAGCGGTATCCGGAGATCCCGTAAAGACTGCAGCCAAAGGATTTTCCGTACTCGATGAGGGCTTTGGCGGCCTGGGCCGCGGTGCTCCGCAGCAGCCGTTTCTCCGCGTGTTCCGCGGCCGCAAAGGGAAAGTCGCAGGGGATCAGGTCATCCGGAATATAATCCCTTTCCAGAGGATACTCCCGGTTGATAAGACGACAGAAAAAATCCATAAAAATCCCCCTCTCTTTTTTCGCCTGGTATCAGCATATGAAGAGAGGGGGAGGTTTATGACAGAAATCAGAGAGCTTTCATGCTCATTTCTTCCAGAAGTTCTGTTTTCATTTTATAGAGCTTGTCCGATAAGTCCACAAATACTTCCTGAGGGTTCACCAGCCGCATGGATTCCTCCCAGAGAGTTTCCTTTTCCCTGGCGCAGATGTCGCGGATCTCCATGACAGAGGGGGAGTGGTAGACGCAGCCGCCCTTCTGGAACACGGGGACCAGCAGCTCCCGGAGCCGGTAGGAGCCTCCCGGAATCCGGGTCTTTTTCCAGGTTTCTATGGGATCAAAGATCACAAGATCCTTTGTCTCGTCAAAGGTCTCTCCCACCAGGCAGATCAGATCCGCCCGGATCTTTCCGGTGTTTTTGTCGTAGATCCGGTAAATGGTCTTGTTGCCGGGATTGGTGACCTTCTCGGAATTCTCGGACAGTTTGATCTTGGGGGTAAAATCTTCATCGTTTTTATTGCGGATAGCGGCCATTTTGTATACGCCGCCGAAAGCCGGCCAATCTCCGGAGGTAATCAGGTTGGTGCCCACGCCCCAGGAATTGATCTTTGCTCCCTGCACTTTCAGGCTGTCGATGAGGTATTCATCCAGGTCGCTGGAGGCGGAGATAACCGCGTCCCCGAAGCCGGCGGCGTCCAGCATCTCATAGGCTTTTTTGGACAGGTAAGCTAAGTCGCCGGAGTCAATGCGGATGCCGTAGCCGGTCATCTCCATGCCGGAAGCCCGCATTTCCTGAAAGACCCGGATGGCGTTGGGGATGCCGGATTTCAATACATCGTAGGTATCCACCAGCAGGATGCAGGCTTTGGGATACAGCTTCGCGTAGGTTTTAAAAGCGGTGTATTCGTCCGGAAAACTCATGATCCAGCTGTGGGCGTGGGTGCCCTTGACCGGCACGTCGAACATCTGTCCCGTCAGCACGTTGGAGGTGCCGATGCAGCCGCCGATCATGGCGGCTCTGGCTCCGTAAATGCCGGCGTCCGGCCCCTGTGCCCGGCGGAGGCCGAATTCCATGATACCGTCCCCTCTGGCGGCGTAAACCACCCGGGCCGCTTTGGTGGCGATCAGGGACTGATGGTTGATCATGTTCAGAACCGCCGTTTCAATGAGCTGGGCCTCCATCACCGGAGCGATGACCTTGATCAGGGGTTCCCTGGGAAATACCACTGTGCCCTCGGGGATGGCGTAGATATCTCCTGTAAAATGAAATCCCCGGAGGTATTCCAGAAAATCATCCTCAAAAATGTGGAGACTGCGCAGGTAATCCACATCGTCCGGGGAGAAATGCAGATCCCGGACATATTCAATGACCTGCTCCAGGCCCGCCGCGATGGCGTAGGCGCCGTCACAGGGATTTTTGCGGTAAAAAGCGTCAAAGACCACGGTCTGATCCGTGGGATTCTTAAAGTAACCCTGCATCATGGTCAGTTCATAGAGATCTGTCAGCAGGGTCAGGTTCTGTGCTCTCATGGTTCTCCTCCATAAATAAATGGAAGCAGGGCTCTGCCTCCGGTGTATTTTTTCTATCATAGCACCGGAGGAGGCAAAAAACAATTCTCAATGTAAATCTTTTGTAAATCCGGACTTCCGCGCCATAAAGTCATGCTTGCCTGGGCCGGCGCAGCCCGCGTGCCCTTTTGTCGCTTGTCTCATGAAATCCAAGAAACGGATTGACGTTTTGAGATGAACTGCTATATTATAGTAAGGATATTTTAATGATGCCAGGGTCAAAAGGCCTAAACCCACATGAGCTTGCTCATAAGTGGGGTTAAGGCCTTGGGACCCGCCCTAATATGAGCATAAAAGTGGGATGCATATCCCACGATATGCGAATATTGGGTAGG
>DVKB01000014.1 GCA_018716305.1 Candidatus Scatomonas merdigallinarum | reverse complement strand
CGCTGTGGGCGTTACCGCCGCCTCCGGCTTCTCCTCCTCCTCCGGGGAAATCGAAGGATCCTCCTTTTTCTCGCTGTCTTCTCTTTCAGATGGAAGCTCCTCTTTTTCTGGTGAGGCGGACTCTGTTTCCTCCCGGGATTCGGCTGACAGGGAGGAAATCTCCTGTTTCCTTCCCGGATTCTCTGGAAAGAAGCATTTCCAGACCAGAAAAGCTCCGATGGCCGCCACCGCCAGGACAGCTACCAGCACAATCACCAGCACCATCCGGTTCTTTTTTTCAGGCGCCTCCCGCAGGTTCTGGTCCGGGCGCTGATTGGGATTCCAGTTTGGATTCTGATTGGGACTTTGCTGCCGGTTCACCGGACGGCCGCAGTGGGTACAGAACCTTGTGCCATCCGACAGTTCATTTCCGCAATTCGGGCATTTCATTTTTCTTCTCCTTATCTTATATAATACAAAACGCAAACAAAGCAGGACAAAAGTCACTGTCTGACCTTCATCCCGCTTTGTCCAAGAACATGGCTGTCCTCCAGCCTGCCCTTTTGTTCTGTTTTTACTCCTCAGTTCTCTCCTCCGGGGCAGCTGTATTGCCCAGAGCCTTCATGCTGAGTGAGATTTTTCTGTCTTCCCCGTTGAAATCTACTACTTTTGCGGTAATAATCTGACCAACAGACAGTACATCAGAAGGTTTCTCCACATGCTCTCTGGAAATCTGGGATACATGCAGAAGGGCGTCCACACCGGGCTCCAGCTCCACAAAAGCGCCGAAGTCGGTCATGCGCGCAACTCTGCCCTCCACAATATTGCCCACCGCATATTTCTCATCCGCGGTCAGCCAGGGATTCTGATCCTCAAACTTCAGGCTCAGCGCTACTTTGTCGCCGTTGATTTCTTTAATCAGAACTTTAATGGGCTCTCCCACTTTGAAAAGCTTTTTGGGATTGTCCACTCTGCCCCAGGACATCTCTGAGATGTGGAGCAGTCCGTCTACGCCGCCCAGATCAATGAAAGCGCCGAAATCGGTGATATTTTTCACCACTCCCTCCACCACATCCCCGGGATGGATCCGCGCGAACAGTTCCTCCTGAAGTTTCGCCTTCTCAGCCAGAATCAGCTGCTTTCTGTCGCCTATGATGCGTCTTCTTCTGGGATTGAACTCAGTGATTACAAACTCAATCTCCTGATCCGCGTATTTATTCAGATCCTTCTCATAAATATCTGATACAAGGCTGGCGGGGATGAAGACTCTGGTCTCCTCCACCATAACGCTCAAGCCTCCGTTCAGCACCTGGGTAACTTTGGCCTTCAGAACTTCGTGATTCTCGAAAGCCTCCTCCAGTCTCTTGTTTCCTTTTTCAGCCGCGAGTCTCTTATATGTCAAAAGAACCTGGCCGTCGCCGTCATTGACCTTCAGCACCTTTACTTCCATCTTATCGCCGGGTTTGGCAATGGTGGTAAGATCCAGGGAAGAATCATTGGAATACTCATTCCGGGTGAGAATACCGTCCGCTTTATAACCGATATTCAGGATGATCTGATCTTCCTTTACATCGATGACGGTCCCTTCTACCACATCTCCGTTCCTGATGGTCTTAAATGATTCGTCCAGCATTTGTTCAAAACTTAATTCCGACATGTTTTTGAACCTCCTCAATTATTTTTTTGGGGGTAGATGCCCCTGCTGTAATACCTACGTGACGAAATGATTGAAAAGGCTTAGTATCCAAATCATCGAGTGTCTCAACAAAGTAAGTATTCTTGCACTTGTTACTGCAAATCTCAAATAGCTTTTGTGTATTAGAACTATGTCTGCCGCCAATGACAAGCATAACATCTACCTTTGCTGCAATCCCCTCCGCCTCGGACTGTCTTTCCTCCGTAGCATTGCAGACTGTATTTATAACATGACTATCATACCGCTTTTTTAAAAGAATTTCAACTAGTTCTTCAAATTTGTTGTAATTAAATGTCGTCTGGGACACAAAACAGAGGCCGCGGTCCCGGGGAAGCACCAGTTTTTCCATCTCCTCCGGAGTTTCCACCACTGCGGAATCCCCCAGGGTCCAGCCTATGATTCCCTGGACTTCCGGATGGTTCCGGTCCCCGGCGATAAGGACGAACTGTCCTTTTTTGCCGGCCTCCTCCACGATCCTGTGGATTTTTTTTACGAAGGGGCAGGTGGCGTCTGCTACTGTAAGGCCGGAAGCCTCCATCTTTTCCTGGACGCGGCGGGAAACTCCGTGGGAGCGGATAATCACGGTGCCTTCCCCCAGGCGCTCCAGCTCCTCCTCAGAGCGGATGACCCGGACCCCTTTTTGCTCCAGTTCCTTTACCACCTGGTCGTTGTGGATGATGGGCCCATAGGTATAAACGGGCTTTTTCCCTGTCTCCAGCTGCTGGTATACCTGCTCTACCGCCCGTTTTACTCCGAAGCAGAACCCGGCGCTTTTGGCAACAGTCACCTTCATATAAAGTTCCTTTCCCTGCACAGTTCCAGAATTTTCTCTGTCACTTCCTCTATAGTCAGATCCGATGAATCCAGCCGCACCGCGTCCTCCGCCTGGGTCAGCGGCGAGGCGGCCCGGTGGGTATCCTGGTAATCTCTCTGTTCAATATCTTTTTCGATTTCTCGCAGATCCGCGCTCTGGCCCTTCTGCTGAAGCTCCAGAAAGCGGCGTCTGGCCCGGGTTTTCACGCTGGCGGTGAGGAAAATTTTCAGCTGCGCCTTTGGCAGCACAGCGGTCCCGATATCCCGGCCGTCCATAACCACATTCTGCGATCGCCCCAATTCCTGCTGGAGCTGCACCAGCTTTTTCCGCACCCCGGGATGAACGCTGACCGCGGAAGCCAGCATCCCTGCCTTTTCCGTCCTCACCCGGCCGGTGACATTTTCCCCGTTGAGAAAAACCTGCTGTTCCCCAGCCTGATAGCTGATGGAAATGTGAACCCCGGCAGCCGCCTCCTCTACTTTCTCACGCTTTGAGGCGTCTATGCCGCGGTCGTCCATATAAAGACCCATGGCCCGGTACATGGCCCCGGTATCCACGTACACATACTGCAGTCTGGCGGCCACCGCCCGGGCGATGGTGCTCTTTCCGGCTCCCGCCGGACCGTCTATGGCAATCTGAAAACTCATGTTTACCTCCTGCTGCGGATTTATAGATGTTCCGCCATAGCTTCCGCCGCCGCGCGGGCGGTGGACCAGGCGATCTGCAAATTAAAGCCTCCGGTCAGGGCGTCCAGATCCAGAACTTCCCCGGCAAAATACAGGCCGGGAAGGATTTTGGACTCCATAGTGGCCGGATTGATTTCTTTTACGCTGACCCCTCCCTGGGTGACCACCGCTTCCCGGTAGCCCCGGGTGCCGGTAATCGTCAGGGGAAAGGCCCGGGACAGACGTACAAAAGATTCTCTCTGCTCCCTGGTAACCTCACGGACAGGCAGTTCCCCCGGGATCCCGGAAAGCTCCAGAATCACCGGCGCCAGCTTGGAGGGAAAAAGTTCCGGCAGAATATTTTTGAACTGGCGATTCCAGGATTTTTCAAATTCCCGGAGAAGCCTGGCGTCCAGCTGTTCCGGCGTCAGAGCCGGCTTCAAATTGATCCAGGCGGACAGTTTCCGCTCTTCCAGCCGTTTTCCGATCCGGGAACTGGCGCTTAAGGCCAGCGGCCCGCTGATGCCGAAATGAGTAAATAAAAGTTCCCCGAACTCGGAAAATATTTTTTTCTTTCCATCCTTCACGGTAAATTCGATATTGCGCAGGGAAAGTCCCTGCATTCTGGGAATATAGGCCTCCTCCGTCTCCAGCGGTACCAGGGCCGGCCGCAGAGGCTGCAGGGAATGGCCTGACTCCTGCGCCCACCGGTATCCGTCGCCGGTAGAGCCTGTGGAGGGATAAGAAAGTCCGCCTGCAGCGATCAGCACCGCGTCTCCATGGATCCTGGTCCCGTCTTTCAGGACCAGACCCGCGGCCCGTCCCTCCCGGCAGAACACTTCCCGCACTTCTGTGTTCAGAGAAATCTTTACTCCCAGCTCCCGAAGCCGCCTCTCCAGGGCCCGGATGATATCCGAGGAATGATCCGACGCGGGAAAGGCCCGGTTCCCCCGCTCCACCTTGACGGGAACTCCCAGGTTCTCAAAAAACGCAATGGAAGCCTGGCAGTTAAAGCCGTACAGGGAACTGTACAGAAATTTCGGATTGGAGACCACGCTGGCGAAAAAATCCTCCTCCGGACAGTCGTTGGTGAAGTTGCACCGTCCCTTGCCGGTGATAAACAGCTTTTTTCCCAGCTTTTCATTTTTTTCAAACAGATGGACCTGGCATCCTTTTTCCGCCGCGAACACCGCGGCGGCCATGCCCGCGGCCCCGCCGCCGGCGATCAAAATGTTACTCATGGGATTCCTCCTGCTTCGGCTGTGAAAGATTCAGCTTTACCTGGTTGTCCAGATAATTGATCTCATCGCTGCTGTACACCTGATATTCATCCCAGATCTTCTCCATGGTGGTCAAGGTCTCCATGACTTCCTCCTGCCGTTTCATGCAGAGAGCCACTATGAGGGCGTTGATGACGCTTAAAGGAGCTGTCAGTGAATCCACAATGGAGGCCATGTCGCTTCTGGCTACCAGATTGCAGGATGAATACAGATTCATGGGAGAATGCACACTGTCCGTCAGGGTGATTACTCTGGCGTTCCGGTTGTTGGCAAACTCCATAGCCTTCAGGGTGCGCATGGAATACCGCGGGAAACTGATGCCGATAATCACATCCTTTTTGCTGATGCGGATCATCTGCTCAAAGACCTCGCTGGCGCTGTTGGTGGTCACCAGCTTTACGTTGCCGAAAATCTGGTTCAGATAAAAGCCCAGAAAGCTGGCCAGCGGCGCGCAGCTGCGGATCCCCACCACGTAAATGGTTTCTGCCTGGAGGATGTCCTCCACCGCTGTGCGGAAAGCCTCCCGGTCGATCTGCTCCAGGGTAAGTTTGATCTTGTCAATATCTGACTGGAGCACCGTATCCAGAATTTTTTCTTCCGGCATGCGGCCGTAGGCCACTTCCATGCGCTGGATGGAATTCAGCCGGTTGATTACCAGCTCCTCCAGGGCCCGGTGAAATTCCGGATATCCTCCGTAACCCAGCTGGGCGGCAAAACGCACGGTGGTGGATTCGCTGACCCCCACTTCCTCTCCCAGCCTGGCGGCGGTCATAAATACCGCTTTGTCGTAATGCTCCATAATATAATCTGCCAGCCGTTTCTGTCCCTTGCTCAGGGTTCCGTACTGGGTCTTCAGCCTGGTCAGCAGATTTTCACTCTGTTGTGTCATGACTCCATACTTCTCTTTCCGCGTACTCTGTCCGCTCCTCAGCGGACAGCCGGGTTTTCGCCCGTACAGGGGTAAGTATAGCATAAAAAACCCGGTTCCGCAAACACAGCCTGCGAAACCGGATTCCCTTTTTGTACGCTTTTACGCTTCCGCCCTCAGAGAAATCTTTTTTCCTATGAGCAGAGCTTTGGCATCCGCCCCGTGACCTGCCTCACGGGTCACGGCGATGGGCAGATTTGGGGGAATCTCCTGCCTGCCCAGCAGTTTCAGAATGCCGGGATTGTCCGGATTCTTTTCCAGCTCTGTAAAGGTGCCGAAAAGCAGCCCTGAAATCTTCTGAAAGACGCCCAGCTGTCCCAGCTGGCTCAGCAGGGAGGCAAGCAGCTCCGGCCCTCCGCCCAGGCTTTCCAGAAAAAGGATCTTTCCTGTCAGGTCCGGAAAATACGGCGTCCCAGCCAGCTTCAGAAAGCAGCGCAGATTTCCTCCCGCCAGGATCCCTTCCATAAAGTTTCCCCGGCAGAACTGCCAGTTCGGCTGAAACAGCTCCTGATTGGCTTGGGTCAGCCAGTTTTCAAACCGTATTTGCTGCAGTTTCCCCTGCTCCCGGACCAGGTTGCGGATCTGCCAGAGAACCCCCGGATGGCCGGTCCGGGCCAGGAGAGCGTTCAGGATCACGGAACAGTCGCTGTAGCCCCAGAAGGGTTTGGGATCTTCCTGAACCGCCTCCCAGTCCACCCAGGGCAAAATCTCGTTGTCCCCGTTCCCTCCGGACACATCAAAAACAGCCCGGATCTTTTCGTCCCGATAATAACCGTTCAGGATCTCCGCTTTTTCCCTTCCCGTCAGATCCAGGGAGGTATCCCCGAACATCTCTTCCCGGAAGGTGGGTTCAAGTCCCATCTTCCGCAGGCGCCCGCACAGCTCCCGTATCTGTCCCTTGGCTGTACGGGGCAGCAGATCCGAACAGGCCGTCAGGGCCACCCGGTCTCCGGGACATAATCCCTTCTGATCTTCTCCTCCGCGCATAACGCGATCCTCCTGTAAAAGCAAAAGACAGCCCCGGGGACTGCCTTTGAAACCTCTGTATTTACTGCATATTGGCAAAGCGTTCCACCGCCTTGGTAAATTTATCTATGGTAGCTTCCGCGTCGCCGTGTTCAATCCCGTCCCGGACGCAATGGCGTATGTGCCCCTCCAGCACCACCTGACCCGCCTTATTGAGAGCAGATTTGGCGGCGTTTATCTGGGAAAGGATATCCTCACAGGGAATATCTTCATCGATCATTCTGTCGATGGCCTGGATCTGCCCCACGATCTTCGCGAGTCTGCGGTGCAGATTTGCCGAATCCATGCATTGTTTCATATAACGACCTCCATACCATTAGGGGTATATGTAGTATAGCAGTCCCTTTCAAAAAAGTCAATGCGGGTACAGACAAACCGGGATTTACTGAATCACCTCTGCGATTTGTTTCAGTGAATCATAATCAACAAAATCTACTTTTTTGTTGTAGGTTTCTATCAATGTCTTATCTTCCTGCGTAAGACTTTCCGCCGGCTTGCTTTTAAGAGAATGCATGAGCATTTTCATCATCATCTTATGCTTGAAATTCAATTTACTGTAATCTATGCCTCCTCTTAAATGAAAAATCAAAGAGTTTTCTAAAATATCTTTTTCAATTTGTTTTGCGACAGATGCCTTTATATGATCCGTATTTTCTTGTTTTTTTACATCTGCGAGCCCTACTGTAACCACAATCGTTTTGACATTGCAGCGTTTTAATCGTCTAAATGTACTTTTTAATCCTTTTACGCCCCCTGCATACAAACCGCCCAAATATATGATCTGCTCATAATCCCTTATATCTTTTATGTTTTTATAACTTACGCAGGGAATTCCCGTTATCTCTGAAAGTTTTGCGGCGTATGCTTTTGCGGTTCCATATTGACTGCCGTATATAATCAGGCTTTTCATAATGCTTTATACCCCCTGCACCTCAAAATTTACCTGCATCCTCATAATATCATACTTTACAAGTATTTCCATCCCTTCTTATAAAAATAACGCAGACAATATCTCTACTGTCCGCGTCATTTTACGAATGCTCTTTTGAAATATGCGCGCCGTCTCCGCTGCGCGATTTCCGCTCAAATCATTTCATTACAATGTTAATGATCTTTCCGGGCACATAGATCTCTTTTACGATGTTTCCGGTGAGTTTTTCTTTTACCGCTTCTTTTCCCGCGGCAATGGCCTCTTCTTTGGCAATGTCTCTGGCCACGTTTACCACCGCCCGGGTCTTGCCGTTGATCTGTACCGGGATCTCCACGGTGTCGTCCTTCATGGCCTCCTCATCGTGCTCCGGCCACTTCTCATGGAAGATGGTCTCAGTGTGTCCATAGCGCTCCCACAGCTCCTCCGCCACATGGGGGGCGAAGGGCGCCAGCAGCCGGGTAAAGGTTTCGATGGTCTCCCGGTCGATGCCTCCGGTCTTCTTGGCCAGGTCGATGAGCTTGTTGTTGTACTCCATGAAGGCGGAAATCACCGTGTTGAGGCTGAAGCTTTCCAGTCTCTGGGTTACGTCGTGGACCAGCCGGTGGCGGAGCTTCACCATCTCGGGAGTCTCGGCCGCGCCGGCCTCCAGGCTGTCCAGAGCCAGGTTCCAGAATCTCTTCAGGAAACGGTTGACTCCGTCGATGCCCCGGTCGTCCCACTCGGCGTCCAGCTCCGGCGGCCCCACGAAGAGCTCATACATTCTCAGGGAATCGCAGCCGTAGTCCCGCACCAGATCGTCCGGAGAAACCACATTTCCCTTGGATTTGCTCATCTTGATGCCGTTCTTTCCGGTGATCATGCCCTGATTGAACAGCTTCTGGAAGGGCTCGTCAAAATCGATGACCCCGATATCGCAGAGGAATTTGGTATAGAATCTGGAGTACAGCAGGTGCAGCACCGCGTGCTCCACGCCGCCGATGTACATATCCACGGGAAGATATTTGTCCGCCTTCTCCCGGGAGACCAGTTCTTTGTCGTTGTGATTGTCCACGTACCGCAGGAAGTACCAGGAGGAACCTGCCCACTGGGGCATGGTGTTGGTCTCCCGCTTGGCGTCGGCCCCGCAGACCGGGCACTTGCAGTTCACCCACTCGTCAATGGCAGCCAGCGGCGATTCCCCGGTTCCCGTGGGCTGATAGCTCTTTACCTCCGGCAGCATCAGGGGCAGCTGATCCTCCGGCACCGGCACGTTGCCGCAGTGAGGGCAATGGATAATGGGAATAGGCTCGCCCCAGTATCTCTGACGGGAGAATACCCAGTCCCGGAGCTTGTAGTTCACGGTCTTGCGGCCGAAGCCCTTCTCCTCGATCATATGGGGAGCTTCCTTCTTCAGCACGGAGGATTCCATGCCGTTCCACTCACCGGAATTGATCATGGTGCCGGAAGCCTCGGTGTAAGCCTCGGTCATGTTCTGGATCTCTTTTCCGTCCTTGGCGATGACCTGCACAATGGGCAGGCCGAACTTTTTGGCGAACTCAAAGTCACGGTCGTCATGGGCGGGCACACACATAATGGCGCCGGTTCCGTAATCGGCCAGCACGTAGTCGGAAAGCCAGATGGGAACCTTTTTCTGATTCAGAGGGTTAATGGCGTAGCTTCCTGTAAAGACGCCGGTCTTTTCCTTGGCCTGCATCCGGTCCACATTGGACTTCATGGACGCGTCGTAGATATACTTTTCCACAGCCTCCCGGTTTTCCGGGGTTGCCAGCTCCTTGGCCAGGGCATGCTCCGGGGACAGCACCATAAAGGTGGCTCCGTGGAGGGTGTCCGGTCTGGTGGTGTAGACGGTGATCTTCTCCTCCCTGCCGTCAATGGGGAAATCCACTTCCGCGCCGTAGGATTTGCCGATCCAGTCGGTCTGCATCTTCTTTACCTTCTCCGGCCAGTCCAGCTTGTCCAGATCGTTCAGCAGACGGTCCGCGTACTTGGTGATCCGCAGCATCCACTGGCGGAGGTTCTTTTTTGTTACCTCCGCGCCGCAGCGCTCGCAGCGGCCGTTTACCACTTCCTCGTTGGCGAGGCCGGTCTTGCAGGAAGGACACCAGTTAATGGGGAACTCCTTCTCGTAAGCCAGTCCTTTTTTAAACATCTGCACAAAGATCCACTGGGTCCATTTGTAGAACTTGGGATCTGTGGTGTTCAGCTCCATATCCCAGTCATAGATGGCCGCGATATCCTGGATCTGTTTCTTAATGTTGGCCACGTTCTCCGCCGTGGATTTGGCGGGATGGACCCCCATCTTGATGGCGTAATTCTCCGCCGGAAGGCCGAAGGCGTCCCAGCCCATGGGATGGATCACGTAGTAGCCGTGCATCAGCTTGTAGCGGCTCCAGACGTCCGAGATCACGTAGCCTCTCCAGTGGCCTACGTGCAGGCCGTTTCCGGAGGGATAGGGGAACATGTCCAGACAGTAATATTTGGGCTTTTTCCCGTCATTTACATTAATGGGATGCTTCTCCCAGTTTTCTCTCCATTTCTTCTCAATGGCTCTGTGATTAAAAGGTACTGCCATTTTTGTTTTTCCTCCTGTCAGTTCAAGACTCGCTCCCTTTCGGGGCAAAACTCATAAAGCCATTATAGGTATCCATCCCTTTATTGTCAAGAAAATACCTGCAAAAACCAGGGCCCCCTGCCGGTACCCTGCTCAGAAATTCTGCAGCAGTTTCATGACCAGCGACTTCGTAATCTCGTAAATGGAATAGCGGATGTACTGGACATGGGCAAGCTCCATGGCCTCTTTCTGCTTTTCAGAGGCTTCTGTATAGGGATAAACCCCGAACAAAAAGGGGAACAGGGCATACAGAAATTCCTGTATATCCAGATCCGTCATGGAAGCGAAAAATTTTTTCAGACAGCCGGAGAGGGTTTCCAGCGTCCGGGCATATACCTTTTTAAAAGAAACCAGATTTTCCATGCGGCTGTTGATCTCCAGATCATACAGATTCATGGACATGAGCTTCAGCATGCATTTTCGTTTTTCCAAAGTTCCTGCCAGCTCCCCGGCAAATTCTCCGGAGGACACAGGCCGCGGCTTTTCCAGAATCTTCTCCAGATCCCGGATCCACAGCTCATGTTCTCTCTCCAGAAGGGACAGAAAAATTTCTTCTTTCGTATGAAAATAATTGTAAATGGAGGTGCGGGTAAAAGAAGTCTTTCTGCCGATTTCCTGCAGAGTGATGTCTTTAAAACTCATGGTCTCATACAGAGCCTCGCAGGCGTTGACGATCTCCTCTTTTCTCGCGTTGGTTAATTCTTCCGATCCCTTTGGCATGGCAGTCTCCTTCTCATTTTTCAGCACTCTATCCGCCCGGGCATCTGTGCGGTCACAACCCTGGCCGGATTTTTTGACACTACGTCAGCATCTATACTATAACCTGATTCCGAGAGGGTATCAATACATTTCCCCAAAAAAATTCCTGCGGGACCATCCTTTTGAAAAGTCTGGTCCTACAGGAATTTTTCACATACGTAATGGTTCAGAAGTCTTTATTCTTCAATCTGGGTCAGCTTGCTGGCTCTGGCGGCCACCTCCCGCTCCTGCACATCAGAGGGAGCCTGCTCATAGCGGGCAAATTCATAGGAAAAGTCCCCGCTTCCTCCGGTCATAGAACGGAGATTTGTGGAATAACCGTAAATCTCCAGCTCAGGAACTTCCGCTTCGATCACCGTGTTCCCGCTCTGCTCCGGATTCATGCCCAGCACGCGGCCTCTTCTCTTATTCAGATCGCCCATAACATCGCCGGTGTATTTATCCGGCACCGTAACCTTCATGGTCACAATAGGCTCCAGAAGAACCGGGCTGGCCTCCATAAAGCCTTTCTTGAAGGCCATCATAGTGGCTGTCTTAAATGCCATCTCAGAAGAGTCTACCGGATGGTAGGATCCGTCATAGAGAACCGCCTTGACGCCCACTACCGGATACGCGGCCAGAGGACCGGACTGCACAGACTCGGCCAGTCCCTTTTCTACTGCCGGGAAATAGTTTTTGGGCACAGCGCCTCCCACCACCTGCTGTTCAAAGATAAAGGGAGTCTCCAGATCTCCGGAGGGCTCAAATCTCATTTTTACATGCCCGTACTGGCCGTGGCCGCCGGACTGTTTTTTGTATTTGGACTCTACGTCAGATTTCTTGCGGATGGTTTCCCGGAAGGCAACCTTGGGCTGGGACAGCTCCACTTCCACTTTATATCTCTCCTGAAGCTTGCTGACGATGATGTCAATGTGCTGATCGCCGATGCCGTAGATCAGAGTCTGATGATTGGCGGAATCGTTCACCACTTTCATGGTGAGATCCTCGGACATCATTTTCGCGAAGGCCTGAGAAATCTTATCCACATCCCCTTTGTTTTTGGGTTTATATCTCTTGGCCGTATAAGGCTTGGACACCCGCACCGGTCCGTAGGAAATAGGATGCGCTTTTGTGGCCAGAGAATCTCCCGTTTTGGCGTCTCCCAGCTTCGCGATGGCGCCGATATCACCGGCGTGAAGCTCCGGCACCTCTATGGGCTTGTTGCCCTGGAGCACATAGAGCTTGCTCAGCTTCTCCTCTTTGTCCTGGGTCACATTATAGAGAGTATCGTCATTCTTAATTACGCCGGAACAAACCTTGAGCAGAGAATATTTTCCCAGGAAAGGATCCGCGATGGTTTTAAAGATAAAGGCGCTTCTTGCCTTCTGGAAATCATAGTCCGCGTCATACACAGCTCCGCTGCTCTGATCCAGTCCGGCTTTTTCTCTCTCTGAAGGATTGGGGAAATATCCCACAATGTCATCCAGCAGATTGGATACTCCACGGAGATTCACCGGCGATCCCATACATACGGGAACCAGGCTTCCGTCTCCCACGTTTACAGCCAGGGCCGCGGAAATTTCAGCCACAGAGAACTCTTCCCCCGCGAAGTAGCGGTCCATAAACTCTTCGCTGGTCTCCGCTACAGACTCCATCAGAACTTCTCTGTATTTCTCAAGATATTCTCTGGAGTATTCCGGAATCTCACACTCTTCCTTGCCGGCCTTGTCAACGTAGCGGCGGCCTTTATTCTTTACAATATTGATATATCCCACAAATTTTTCATTTTCACGGATGGGCATATGCAGGGGCGCGATGCGCTTTCCATAGAGCTCCTGGAGCTGCTCCACTACCTTCCGGTAGCTGACATTGTCAATGTCCATATCTGTCACAAAGATCATTCTGGGAAGATTGTATCTCTCGCAGAGAGCCCAGGCCTTCTGGGTTCCCACCTGTACGCCGGCCTTCCCGGAAACAACGATAATGGCAGCGTCCGCGGCGGCGGCGGCTTCCTCAGCCTCCCCCACAAAATCAAACAGGCCCGGAGTGTCCAGCACATTGATCTTCACTTTGCCCCACTCAATAGGCACAATAGACGCGGAAATTGAAAATTTACGTTTGATCTCTTCTTTATCAAAATCGCTGATGGTATTGCCGTCCGCAACCTTTCCGAGACGGTTTGTAATTCCGGAAAGATATGCCATGGCCTCCACAAGCGTTGTCTTTCCCGATCCGCCGTGCCCCAGGAGCACCACGTTTCTGATCCTGTCTGTTCTATAAACGTCCATATGTATTACCTCCCAATCAGATTCTCAGCAAGTTTGCTTTGCCATATGTGTATTTTACTAAAAATTTTTGAGTTTTTCAAGAAAAATCTATATTTTTGCCCAAATTATATCCTCTGAAGCAGATTCAAGTCCTCGTCCGGATCTTCCCCCGGCCTTTTGATGTTTGACTTTAAAGCGTTAAACTTTAAACTGATAAATCGTTGACTTTTCAGGCTCCATGAATTAGAATAAGGGAGGTTATGTTTTACAGAATATCTATCAGAGAGGACTGACATCAAATGATTATTGTAATGAAACCCCATGCCCCGGAAGAGGCAGTGAAACGGGTGGCCGGCCTGGTTCAGGAAAAAGGACTGGAAACCCATCTGTCCCAGGGAAAAGAAGTCACCATCATCGGAGTGGTAGGCGATAAAACAAAGCTTTCCAACGAAAATCTCACCATGCTTCCCTGGGTGGATAAGCTGGTCCCCATTACCGAAAGCTATAAACTCTCCAACCGGAAATTTCACCCGGAACCTTCCCGGGTCAAGATAAAGGACCACGAGATCGGACCGGATACCCTGACCATTATGGCCGGTCCCTGCGCGGTGGAAAATGAGGAGCAGCTCATGACCATTGCCAGAGAAGTCAAAAAAAGCGGCGCCCAGTTTGTCCGGGGCGGCGCCTACAAGCCCCGGACCTCCCCCTATTCTTTTCAGGGGCTGGAGGAAGAGGGCCTGCGCTACATGGCGGAAGCCGGAAAGGAATACGATCTGTGCACCATCTGCGAAGTCATCAGCGAGGAGGCCATTGAGGCCGCCGCGAAATATGTGGATATGATCCAGATCGGCGCCAGAAACATGCAGAATTTCCAGCTGCTCCGGGAAGCGGGCCGCTCCGGAATGCCGGTGCTGCTGAAGCGGGGCCTGGCCGCCACCATCGACGAGTGGCTGAACGCCGCGGAGTACATCATCGCGGAGGGAAACCCCCAGGTAGTGCTCTGCGAGCGGGGAATCCGCACCTATGAAACTTCCACCCGGAATACTCTGGATTTAAGCGCGGTTCCGGTGATCCGCCAGAAATCCCATCTGCCTGTCATTGTGGATCCCAGCCACGCTACCGGGGTCTGCGCCTACGTGCCTCCTCTGGCCAAAGCCGCCGTGGCCTGCGGAGCGGACGGGCTGATGATCGAGGTTCACAACGATCCGGAGCACGCTCTCTCCGACGGGCCTCAATCCTTGACCTTTCCCGCCTTTCATCAGCTGATGGGCGAACTGGAAGGGTACATAAATCTTTCAGGAAGAACCCTCTGATGGCTGCCCTGAACATAGGTTTTATCGGCCTTGGACTGATCGGCGGCTCCATCGCCAGGGCCCTGCGCAAATTTCACCCGGACTATACCCTCATGGCTTCGGCCCACTCCCGGGCCACGCTGGAGGAAGCCCTTGGACAGGGCGTGATCCAGGAAGCCTGCCGGGAATTTGACCCGAAATTTTCCCAATGCGATTATATTTTTCTCTGCGCGCCGGTACAGACCAATCTCACCTATCTGTCCTTTCTCCGGGAAATCATAAAGCCCGGCTGCGTCATTACTGACGTGGGAAGCGTAAAGGGCGAGATCCACCGGGAGGTTGAAAAACTGGGGCTGACCGGAAACTTTATCGGCGGCCATCCCATGGCCGGATCGGAAAAGACCGGATTCCAAAATTCTACCGATTATCTGCTGGAAAACGCCTACTATGTGGTTACGCCCGCGGAGGATGTCCCATTGAGCCGTGTTTCCGGCTACGTGGAGCTTGTTTCTTCCCTGGGAGCGATCCCGGTGGTTCTGACGCCGGAGGAACACGACTATATTGTGGCGGCGGTCAGCCATCTTCCCCATATTGCCGCCTCCTGTCTGGTGGGAGCCCTGGCAAAGCTGGATACCCCGGAAGAGCGGATGAAGCTCCTGGCGGCCGGCGGCTTTCGGGATATCACCCGCATTGCCTCCTCTTCCCCGGTTATGTGGGAGCAGATCTGTCTCTCCAACCGGGAGCAGATCTCCAAAGTTCTGGATGAGTACATACGTCTGCTGTTTCAGGCTAAATATCTGGTGGAGAAAGGGGACGGCCCCGGGCTGAACCAGCTCTTCTCTTCCGCCAAAAATTACAGGGATTCTCTCAGCGACGCCACCTCCGGCCCCACTGCCAGAGAATTTGTACTGTACTGCGATATCTATGATGAGGCCGGCGGCATTGCCACCATCACCACTCTTCTGGCTATGAACGGAATCAATATTAAAAACATCGGAATCCTCCACAACCGTGAATTTGAGGACGGCGTTCTGAGAATAGAATTTTACGACACAGAGGCCTGCCAGAAGGCCCTGCGGATCCTCAATGACCGGAATTATACCGTTCACCGGCGGGATTAGAAAGGAAATCACATGAAACTTTCAAAAGCTTTGCGCCCTCTGAAAGGCGAACTTCGCGTTCCCGGGGATAAATCCATCTCACACCGGGCTGTCATGCTGGGCTCCCTGGCTGAGGGAACCACGGAAATCACCCATTTTCTGGAGGGAGCGGACTGTCTCTCCACCATCGGCTGCTTCCGCCGCATGGGAATCAGAATTGATAAGGATCCACGGCGGATCCTGGTTCACGGAAAAGGGCTCCACGGCCTTGCAGAACCTTCCGGCATTCTGGACTGCGGCAACAGCGGCACGACCGCCCGGCTGATTTCCGGCATCCTGGCGGGCCAGACCTTCGCCAGTGAACTCACCGGGGACGCCTCCATACAGAAAAGGCCCATGGGCCGCATTATCCGCCCCCTGCGCGCTATGGGGGCTTCCATTGAAAGCATTGCCGGCAATGACTGCGCCCCTCTGCGCATTGAGGGGAGACCCCTGCGGGCCATTCATTACAATTCACCGGTGGCTTCCGCTCAGGTAAAATCCTGCGTACTGCTGGCCGGATTGTACGCCGATGGCTCTACCTCGGTCACGGAACCCGCGCTCTCCCGGAATCATACCGAATTAATGCTCCGCTATTTTGGCGGAAGTGTTGTCAGTTCCGGCCTTACAGCCGCCGTGCAGCCGGAACCCAGGCTCAGGGGAGGACGGATCGACGTCCCCGGAGACATTTCCTCCGCCGCCTATTTTCTGGCCGCGGCCCTGCTGATTCCCGGCTCTGAAGTACTGCTGAGGCATGTGGGCATCAATCCCACCCGGGACGGAATTCTCCGGGTCATCCGCTCCATGGGCGGTCAGGTGGACATTCTTGACAAGACCGTATCCGGCGGGGAACCGGCAGCGGATCTTCTGGTCCGCAGCTGCCCTCTCCACGGAACCGTCATAGAGGGAGATCTGATTCCCACCCTCATTGACGAGCTCCCCGTGCTGGCTGTACTGGCAGCTTTCGCGGAGGGCACGACTACCATCCGCAACGCGGAGGAACTTCGGGTCAAAGAATCCGACCGTCTGTCGATTCTGGCAGAGAGCCTTTCCGCTATGGGAGCAGACGTCACAGAGACAGAGGACGGCCTGATCATCCGGGGCGGCAAACCCCTGCGGGGAGCGGTCATCCACAGCCATCTGGACCACCGGATCGCCATGTCCTTCGCGGTGGCCGCCCTGGCCGCGGAGGGCGAAACAGAAATCACGGAGGCGGACTGTGTCAAAATCTCCTACCCGAATTTCTTTGAAGACCTGAATTCACTGACGCGCTGATCTTCCTTCAAAACCCCGCAGGTCCCCTTGGCTTGCTGCCGGCGGGAATAAATTCTGCGCATGGAAAAAGGCGCCGCAGATGTTATCGCACATCTGCGGCGCCTCTTTCCATTCTTTTTACTGAGCGGCTTTGGCCGCCTTGATCATCTCAGTCAGCTTGGGAACGATCTTGTTCAGATCACCTACTACGCCGTAATCAGCCACATCGAAGATGGGAGCGCTCTCATCCTTGTTGATGGCAATGATAATGTCGGACTCTTCCATACCAGCCACATGCTGAATGGCTCCGGAGATACCAATGGCGAAATATACCTGGGGACGAACGGTCTTTCCGGTCTGTCCCACCTGCATATCCTTGGGCATCCATCCCGCGTCCACCACAGCACGGGAGCAGCTTACTTCGCCGCCCAGGGCGTCCGCCAGATCCCGCAGCATCTGGAAATTCTCCGGGCTTCCCACACCGCGGCCGCCGGATACCAGGATCTTAGCGTCCATAATATCCACGGTCTCGGAGACAGACTTCACAATGTCCAGGATCTCCACATATTTGTCATCGGGAGTAAATCCGGGATTGTACTCTACTACATTGGCCTTGGCTCCCTCAACAGGCTCGATCTTCTGCATAACGCCGGGACGAACGGTTGCCATCTGAGGACGGTTGTTGGGGCAGGCGATGGTAGCGATGGTATTACCGCCGAATGCCGGACGGGTCATCAGCAGCTGATTGTGTTTCTGCTCCTGTCCCTCTTTTGCCACCAGGGGGAAATCACCGATATCCAGCTGGGTGCAGTCCGCGGTCAGGCCGGTAGCCACTCTGGCGGAAACTCTGGGGCCTAAGTCACGGCCGATGGCGGTCGCGCCCACCAGCATGATCTCCGGTTTGAACTCGTTGATCACAGATGCCAGAGCATGGGTGTAGGGCTCGGTTCTGTAATCTTTCAGTTCCGGATCATCCACCACGATTACTTTGTCCGCGCCGTAAGCAGCCAGTTCGTCAGCCAGGCCCTTTACATCGGAACCGATGAGAACCGCGGTTACGTCTGTATTCAAATCTTTTGCCAGGTCTTTTGCCTTGCCCAGCAGCTCGAAGGCAATGTTATCCAGCTTATTGTCAACCTGCTGCGCGTAGACATATACGCCCTTATATTCTTCCAAATTCATCCTGTTCACCACCTTATATCAAATAATATGTTTTTCTGTGAGTTTTTCAGTAATGTAAGCAGCGCCCGCTTCCGGATCCAGAACAAAGTGCTCGCCGGCACCCTTTCTGACCTTATCGGAAGCCTTGGCGATCTTGGTCGGAGAGCCTTTCAGACCCAGATTGGAATCATCCACATCCTTCAGGTCGGCTCTTCCCCAGGTGGTGATCTCCGCGTCGCAGGCGTCAAAAATTCCGCCCGGTGTCATGTAGCGGGGCTCGTTCAGTTCAGACAGCGCCGTAATCAGGCAGGGCATTTTTGCCTTCAGCACATGATAGCGGTCCTCAAACTGACGCTGAACAATGACGTAATCCCCATCGATCTCAATCTTCTGAGCGTAGGAGATAACCGGCAGACCCAGATGCTCGGAAATCTGCGGTCCAACCTGAGCGGTGTCGCCGTCGATGGCCTGGCGTCCGGTGATGATCAGATCATAGTCCAGATTTCTGATCGCCCCTGCCAGAGTGGTGGAAGTAGCCCAGGTATCAGCGCCGCCCAGTACGCGGTCCGTCACCAGGATTCCCTTGTCAGCGCCCATGGCCAGAGCCTCACGGAGCACATCCGCGGCCTTGGGAAGACCCATGGTCACTACAGTTACCTCTGCGCCGTACTGATCCTTCAGTCTCAGGGCAGCTTCCAGTCCGGCCTTGTCGTCCGGATTCATAATTGCCAGCATCGCGGCTCTGTTCAATGTGCCGTCCGGGTTAAACTGTACGCCGCCCTTGGTATCCGGCACCTGTTTTACACAAACAACTATCTTCACGGTTCGTATCCTCCTGTTATTTCAATAAGCTTCCAGAAATTACCATACGCTGAACTTCAGAAGTTCCCTCGTAGATCTCGGTGATCTTGGCATCGCGCATCATGCGCTCTACATCGTACTCTCTGATGTAGCCGTATCCGCCGTGGAGCTGAACAGCCTTGGTGGTGACTTCCATAGCCACTTCCGCGGCGTACAGTTTCGCCTTGGCAGCCTCTACGCTGTAAACCTTCTGAGTCGCCTTTGCCATGGCAGCCTTGTAAACCAGCAGCTGGGCAGCCTCTACCTTGGTAGCCATGTCAGCCAGCTGGAACTGAGTGTTCTGGAACTGAGCGATGGAACGTCCGAACTGTTTTCTCTCTTTTACATATTTGATGGTGGTCTCCAGAGCGCCTTCCGCCAGACCCAGGGCCTGCGCGGCGATTCCGATCCGTCCGCCGTCCAGAGTGTGCATGGCGATGTTGAAGCCCTTGCCCTGCTGTCCAAGCAGATTCTCCTTGGGGATGCGGCAGTCGGTGAAAATCAGCTCATAGGTAGAGGATCCGCGGATACCCATCTTCTTTTCCTTGGTTCCGAAGGTGAATCCGGGAGTTCCCTTCTCCACGATAAAGGCGGAGATCTCTTTTACCTTTCTGCCTCTCTTCTCGATGGTTCCGGTTACGGCGATGATGATGTAAACATCCGCTTCCTTGCCGTTGGTGATGAAGCACTTGGAGCCGTTGAGAACCCACTCATCTCCGTCCAGAACCGCCTTGGTCTGCTGACCCTGGGCGTCGGTGCCTGCGCCGGGCTCGGTCAGACCGAAGGCACCCAGCTTTTCTCCCTTAGCCAGAGCCGGAACGTATTTCTGTTTCTGCTCCTCCGTGCCGTAGGTCATGATGGGGTCGATGCACAGAGAGGTGTGGGCGGATACGATAACCGCGGTGGTGCCGCAGACTTTTGCCAGCTCTTCCACGCACATGGCGTAGGTCAGGGGATCACAGCCCTGTCCGCCGTACTCCTTGGGAACCGGAATTCCCAGGAAACCATATTTTGCCATTTTCTCCACAGTAGCTCTGGGAAATACTTCTGTCTCGTCCACTTCCTGCGCCAGAGGCTTTACTTCTTTTTCGGCGAACTCTCTGAACAGAGTTCTGGCCATCTCATGTTTCTTATCTAATGCGAAATCCATGTCTCTTCCTCCATTATCCCTTACTTGCTGTAGTCATAGAAACCGATGCCGGTCTTGCGTCCCAGCTTGCCGCCGCGAACCATCTTTCTCAGCAGCGGATGGGGACGGTATTTGGAATCTCCGGTCTCATGATACAGAACTTCCATGATCGCCAGACAGATATCCAGTCCGATCAGATCGCCCAGCTCCAGGGGACCCATGGGATGATTGGCGCCCAGCTTCATCGCGGCGTCGATGCCCTCTACAGAGGCAACGCCGTCCGCGTAGATGCCTACTGCCTCGTTGATCATGGGAACCAGGATACGGTTTACCACGAAGCCTGCTGCCTCCTCAACCTGAACCGGGGTCTTTCCGATCTCAGTGGAGATGGCTTTGATCTTCTCAACCGTCTCCGCCGGAGTGTTCAGCCCCGCGATTACCTCAACCAGCTTCATAACCGGAGCCGGGTTGAAGAAATGCATGCCGATTACCGGACGGTCCAGTCCCGCGCCGATCTCTGTGATGGACAGAGAGGAGGTGTTGGTGGCGAAAATGCAGTCTGCCTTGCAGATATCCTGCAGCTCTTTGAAGGTCTGTTTTTTGATCTCCATGTTCTCCAGGGCGGCCTCTACGATCAGATCGCAGTCTGTGCAGATGGTCTTAACGCCAGTCGTGATCTTTGCCAGGATGGCGTCGGCTGCTGCCTGATCCATTTTGCCCCTGGCGACTCTCTTTTCAAATCCCTTGGCAATTTTGTTCTTGCCGTTTGCGGCCAGTTCTTCGTTGATATCGCAGAGGCATACTTCATAGCCCTCTGTCTGTGCGAATGCCTGAGCAATTCCGGAACCCATGGTTCCCGCGCCGATAATTCCAACTTTCATTTTCTTGTACCTCCATATTTTATTTTCCGGCAGATTGCCGCTGCTTACTTATTCAGGAAAGTTTTCTCTTTTCTCTTCTCCAGGAAAGCGGACATTCCTTCCTTCTGGTCGTGGGTCTCAAAGCAATCGCCGAAGAGCTTCTCCTCAATGACAATGGCCTGATCCATATCCACCTGCATTCCCTCGTTGATGGCTTTCTTGCAGTTGCGGACAGCGATGGGAGCGTTTTTGGCAATGCCGGCGGCCATTTTCTTGGCGGCAGGCATCAGCTCCTCCAGAGGATACACATGGTTTACAAGACCGATGCGGTACGCTTCCTCCGCTTTGATATTTCTTGCGCCGTAGATCATTTCCTTGGCGTATCCAGGTCCCACGATCCGGGCCAGTCTCTGGGTTCCGCCGAATCCCGGGGTAATGCCAAGGCCCACTTCCGGCTGGCCGAACATGGCGTTTTCAGAGCAGAGGCGGATGTCGCAGCTCATGGAAATCTCACAGCCGCCGCCCAGGGCGAAACCGTTGATGGCAGCGATTACCGGGATGGGGAAGGTCTCGATGCGTCTGAAAATATCATTTCCTTTTTTGCCGAAGGCCTCTCCCTCCGCCTTGGTAAGATTGCTCATCTCGCCGATATCCGCGCCGGCTACAAAGGACTTCTCTCCGGCTCCGGTAAGAATCAGGGCCCGGATCTCCTCCAGATTCACAGCGTCCAGGGCCGCGTTCAGATCGTCCAGTACCTGGCTGTTCAGAGCGTTCAGAGCCTTGGGGCGGTTGATGGTAATGATGCCTACCGCGCCTTCTGTTTCGTAGGTTACAAACTCCATAAGAATTCTCCTTTCTTCTCGTATACTGTCTCAGCGCGCAGACGGCTGCGGATTTCTCCGCAGTCCTCTGTCACTGTCTGCTGTCAGTCTCTCTCCACGATGGTGGCGCAGCCCATGCCGCCGCCGATGCACAGAGTCGCCAGACCCTTCTTGGCGTCTCTCTTCTCCATCTCGTGAAGCAGGGTTACCAGGATACGGCAGCCGGAAGCTCCTACGGGATGGCCCAGGGCGATGGCTCCGCCGTTTACATTTACCTTGCTCATATCGAACTCCAGATCATGAGCCACTGCCAGGGACTGCGCCGCGAACGCCTCGTTGGCCTCGATAAGATCCATATCGGCAATGGTGAGCCCTGCCTTGGCCAGAGCCTTTCTGGTGGCCGGCACCGGTCCCACGCCCATAATGGAGGGATCTACGCCGCCCAGAGCGCCGGATACCCATGTGGCCATGGGCTTCACACCCAGTTCTTTGGCTTTCTCTTCGCTCATCACTACAATAGCCGCAGCGCCGTCATTGATGCCGGAAGCGTTGCCCGCGGTTACGATTCCGTCTTTCTTGAAAGCCGGACGCAGTTTTGAAATACTCTCAGCGGTGGTTCCCGGACGGGGGCCTTCATCGGTATCAACGATCACCGTGCTCTTTTTCTGTTTTACTTCCACGGGAACGATCTCGTCTTTGAAACGTCCGCTCTCAATGGCCGCGCAGGCCTTCTGCTGGCTGGAAGCGGCGAACTCATCCAGCTGCTCTCTGGTGAGACCCCACTGCTCTGCCACATTCTCGGCGGTAATGCCCATGTGATAGTCATTGAACACATCCCACAGAGCGTCGTTTACCATGGTATCGATCATGGGGGCGTTGCCCATGCGGTATCCGTAACGGGCATTTTTCAGTGCGTAGGGAGCCATGGACATGTTCTCCATACCGCCTGCCACTACGATATCCGCCTCGCCGGCCTGAATCATGGCCGCCGCCATGTTCACGCAGTTCAGTCCGGAACCACAGACAATATTGATGGTCATGGCCGGAGCCTCTACAGGGATACCGGCTTTGATGGATGCCTGTCTTGCCACGTTCTGGCCCAGGCCTGCCTGGATAACGCATCCCATGTACACCTGATCCACCTGATCCGCGGGAACTCCTGCCCGGTTCAGGGCCTCTCTGATGACGATGGCGCCCAGATCCGCCGCGGGGGTTGTGCTCAGAGCGCCTCCCATTTTACCGATTGCCGTACGGCATCCGCCGGCCAAAACAACTTTTTTTGCCATGTTATACCTCCTTAACACTTACACCTCTTTTGATGTCTATCCTGAAAAACGGATTTTGCGGAAGGCCTCCGGCCTGCCGCTTTATGCTCTTACTATACTCCTCTTTTATCTATCTGTCAAATATTTATCAATCATTTTTATATAAAAAAATTACTGTCTTTTCTTCCGTGATAATCACGAAAAAAGATTTTTTGAAATTTTCTCTTTTGTATAAATTGTGTTTAAAATTCTCTTCTGATTCCATATTGACCTTGGGGGAAATCAGTGATAGACTAGGCTTGTTAAATAAATAATTATCAATTCCATATCTGTGAGGTGCAAACAAATGATTAGAAAATTTGATGACATCATTTCCAAAGCCGGCTCCGGAAAACTGAAAACCCTCTCTGTGGCCGTCGCTCAGGATGACGCGGTTCTGGAGGCGGTAAAGATCGCCAAAGAAAGAGGGATCGCCGACGCCATTCTGGTAGGCGATGAGGCACAGATCCGCAAAATCGCCGATTCTTTAGGCATGGATCTTGAGGGTTTCCGCATTGTGGATGAGCCGGATGTGGCCGCTGCCGCTCTTAAGGCCGTGGAACTGGTACATAATAAGGAAGCGGATATTCTGCTGAAAGGCTTCCTGGATACCAAACTCTTCCTGAAAAGCGTTCTCAATAAGGAAGTAGGCCTCCGGGCAGGAAAAATGATGTCTCATGTCTGCGTGTTTGAGATCGAGGGCATTGACCGTCTGCTCTTCCTGACCGACGTTGCCTTTAACACCTATCCGAACCTGGAGGAAAAAGCCCAGATCATTGAAAACGCGGTGGAGGTGGCCCAGGCCTGCGGCATCGAGTGCCCGAAGGTGGCTCCCATCTGCGCCGTGGAAGTGGTGAATCCCAAGATGCAGCCTACGGTGGACGCGGATGAACTGACTAAGATGTGCGAGCGGGGCGAGATCAAAAACTGCCAGGTATACGGTCCTCTGTCCATGGATCTTGCCATCGACGAGGAAGCCGCCAAGCACAAAAAAGTAGAGCATCCGGTAGCCGGCCACGCGGACATCCTGCTCTTCCCCAATATCGACGCCGGCAATATTACATATAAAATTCTGGTCCGCACCGCCAAAGTGAAAAACGGAAACGTTCTGGTAGGAACCAGCGCTCCTGTGATCCTTACCTCCCGTTCCGATGATTTTGAGACCAAGATCAACTCTATCGCGTTTGCGGCCGTCATCTCCAAGGCACTGACAGAATAAGGAACGGAAAAGAAAAGCCGCCGCCCGGGCGGCTTTCTTAATAAAGGAAAGGAAGGTATTTCACATGGGATACAAACTGTTGATTATCAATCCCGGCTCCACATCCACAAAAATCGGTCTGTTTGACGACGAGACCCTGCTCTTTGAGGAGACGCTCCGGCATTCCACCGAGGAGATCTCCAGATACAACCTGATTGTGGATCAGATGGATTTCCGCAAAGAACTGATTCTTGATTTTCTGAAGAGCAAAAATTTTGATGTGAAAGAGCTCTCCGCCGTCATCGGCCGGGGCGGCCTCTTAAAGCCCATTCCCGGAGGCACCTACAAAGTCAGCGAAGCCCTTCTGGAAGACCTGCGCGTGGGAAAGCAGGGACAGCACGCTTCCAACCTGGGAGGACTTCTGGCCAAGGAGATCGCCGGACCTCTGGGCATTCCCGCCTACATTGTAGACCCGGTGGTGGTGGACGAGCTGGCTCCGGTGGCCCGCTACTCCGGTCTGCCGGAACTGCCCCGCATCAGCATTTTCCACGCGCTGAATCAAAAGGCCGTGGCAAAGCGCTACGCCAAGGAACAGGGAGTTCCCTATGACACTCTGAATCTGATCGTGGCCCACATGGGCGGCGGCGTATCCGTAGGCGCCCATCAGGGCGGCCGGGTGGTGGATGTAAACAACACCCTGGACGGCGACGGACCCTTCTCTCCCGAACGCACCGGCTCTCTCCCGGTAGGCGCCCTGGTGAAAATGTGCTTTTCCGGCAAATACACCCAGGCGGAGATCGCCAAAAAGATCAACGGCAAGGGCGGCCTCAACGCCTATCTGGGCACCAACGATATGCGCGATGTAACCCGGATGGCCTTTGAAGAGGGCAATCAGGAAGCGGAAAACGTATTTCATGCCTTCACCTATCAGGTAGCCAAGGATATCGGCGCTATGTCGGCGGTACTCTGCGGAAAGGTTGACCAGATCATTCTCACCGGTGGCATCGCCTACAGCGACAGAGTTGTGGATGAGATCCGCCAGCGGGTCAGCCATATCAGCGGCATCACCGTGTACGCAGGCGAGGACGAGCTCCTGGCACTGGCTCAGGGCGGGCTGAGAGTCCTGAAGGGAGAAGAGGAAGCTCTGGATTATTAAAAAAACAAAAGATTGTCGGTGAGTACTGAATTTTAACTCCTGACACCCAAAAAGAAGAGGAACCTGCAGAATCCTGACTTTATCAAAGCCGGAATTCTCTGCTGCTTCCTCTTCTTCTTTTATTCGTTCATTGCAAAAGTTACAGGACAGCCCCTTTTTGATTTCATTTTTAACATAAATCGCATAGGCGAAACGCAGGGGCCATTTCCTCCATTTGCCCATGTGTCAATCTGCATTGTACAGCGATCCGTCTCCAACTGCCTCGGACTGTCTGAAGAATACTCTCTGCTTCCTTTTTTGCATCTTTGAGGGAAAAGCCAAATCGTTCAGCCACGCTATAGGCAAGGTCAAGGCTGATCCGGTTGTCGGATTCATCTACATTTAAGGATAGCTCATCCCCATATGGCACCGGATTCACATCATAAAGAGGTGACAATCGCCATCCTGTGGAAGTAAACAGGAACGCATGGTTTCTTAAATGATCATCCGAATTTGTCACTGCCATGTTAAAAACAATCCGTCTCCAGAGTTCAGCCAGATCTGCCTCTGGTTCGGCGCCGGACGCGCGGATAAAATCCGCCAGATCCAGATAGCTGATGCCATCTTCTACTGAAGCCCCATCCGTTTTGTTCAGCAGCGTCATGGCAGACGCAAAATGGATCCTTCTGTTCCCTTCCCGATCAAACCGTTTCACCAGAAACGTGCTGCCCAAACGTGAAAAACGCTCCATCTTTGCCTCAGGTACACGGAGGCCGCACATATACGCAAGGTCGTGGACCACTTTTTCCCAGGCTCCGGTATCATTCTCGTCATTTTGGGAAGGAAATTTCGCAATCCATAATTGACCGGCAGGATCTATTACCGTCGCCTTGGGTCTGGCACCTCCCAGCGATGAACCCGGGCGGATCAGTTGATTCAGCCATTTCTCTGACAGGCCGCCCCCATCCTCTTCAAATCTTCGGGAAGCTTCTTCCAGTGTGCGTAAGCTTGCCCATGGCGGTACAGCAGAATCGCTGTCATTGGATAAAAACGCTCCTTCCGGATCTGCTTTAAAACGGATGCCTCCCATTCTGGTTTCATCATACACGCCAAGCAGGTAGTCACTGTTATGCAGCTTCTTTGGCTTTCTGTTTTCCCTATCGGCCGCAATTCGTTCTCTCTTATTCATTAATACCCGGCCCCAGCGGTCCGGGGAGGCGTCCGCAAAAACACCGAACATTTTTTTCCCAGATGGAAACTGTCTTCCTTCATAATAAAACAGCTCCGGGTCTATCAAAATATCCAGGAATGCCTGCCGAAGCCAGGAATGCGCATACTCAAACGAACAGGATTCATTCCCTCTCTGGCTGTCGATATACAAAACCCCCATAAGGACAGGTTCCGAGAACTGAAAGCTGTCATATACGAAGATTTCTTTTTCCTTCTCACTCATTTTGTCGTCCTCCTTGTGGCGCGTTTCCTGGTATGCTGCTGCAGTTTTTCAATCTGCCTGCCAAGGGAATCTTCCTTTGCTATAAGCAGGAGGTCTTCATCCATCCGATTCAGCGCATGCAGCACAGCAGCATAAATCCCCATGGCAACTGCCGGGCTGCCTGATTCCACTTTCCAGAGCGTGGAACGGCTGATCCCGGCGCGTTCAGCTACAAGTTCAGCGGTCAGATTTCTCCGAAGCCGTGCCTCTTTTATCTGGCTACCCATGGTCTCCAGGATTCTTATAGTACCTGGAAGTATATGATATGCTGCTTTTTTCATTATCAACTCCTCCTTTTATGATTGGTACTGTAAAGTTTTACAGTCCTATTTTTCTTTAAAACCTTATATTTCCAAGGAATACATTACTTTTTGCAAATAAAAAAGCAATGACCCCCTTTTTTGAAGTATAATTAGAGTTACCACACAACTAATCATCCCCATGAAAGGTGTCATTGCTATGGATAACATTATACTCTATTTACTTAACATCATTCAAGAACAATATCGCCAGATCTGCTGGCTTATTCTCTTTATCTGCAGATACATCCCTCTCAAGCAGTGGGCTCACGATGAACTCCACAGCCCCAAATACCAAAAGTTTCTTACCGACAAGCTGCCCATTATCAAACCCTTCATCAAGCAGGACTGGCAGCTCTGGAACGAATACTATCGTCTCCGCTATGGCAAAGCCGTAAAACCGGTCAAGCCTCACAAAGGCAAGCAGCGTACAGTCCCAACAGATACCGTATGCCCTCTTTGCGGCGCACCCCATGAGTATATTTATGACAACTCTGGCGGCCGCGGTCAGTTCAAGTGCAAGATCTGCGGGCAGACCTTTGTTACCGGGGAGAAAGTGGTGTCCCCTCTCAAACTTCAGTGCCCTTACTGTGGTCATTCACTCCAGCCTGTTAAAGACCGAAAACACTTCCGTGTCCATAAATGCGTCAATGACTGTTGTTCTTACTATAAGCGCAATCTGAAAAAACTGCCCAAGGATCTCCCGCCATCGGAATACTGGAAATACAAACTCCGTTATCTTTACCGGGAGTTTTCCGTCAACTTTTTTGACATGGACCTGAACCAGCTCCCCAAATGGGCAACCTCTTTCAAATATAAGAAAAACAATGCCTATATCATGGGGCTGTGCCTCTCTTACCGGGTGAACCTCAAGCTCTCCCTTCGGCAGACTGTACAGGCCCTCAAAGAGATCCATGGGATTGAGATCTCCCATACTATGGTCAATAACTATGCCAAAACGGCCGCAGTCATTATCCGCCCCTTCGTGGATTCCTATGACTACAAGCCCTCTAACGAGCTTGTAGCTGATGAAACCTATATCAAGATCGGTGGCGTGAAAGCCTATGTCTGGCTCATCATGGATAAAGTATCCCGCTCCATCCTCGGTTATCAGGTCTCTTCTTCCAGGGATGTCGGCCCCTGCATCCTGACCATGCGCATGGCTTTTGAGAAATTTAAGGAATTCCCGGGCAATGCCCTGAAATTCATTGCTGATGGCTACAGCGCCTATCCCCTGGCCGCGCAGCAGTTCAAGCTGGAGAAAGACTGGAATGTCTTCATCACCCAGGTCATCGGCCTGACGAATGACGATGAGGTATCCAAACAGTTCCGTCCTTTCAAACAGCTCATCGAAAGGCTGAACCGCACTTTTAAAGAATCCTACCGCATCACCTGTGGTTATGGTACGGAAGATGGTGCCTGCCACAGTGTATCCCTCTGGGTTGCTTACTATAACTTCCTACGCCCGCATGGGAAAACCGGCGGCAAAGAGCCTCTCAACAAAGTCGAGCTGCTCGAAGGCTCCGGGAATATGCCCGGCAAGTGGCAGCTGCTGATCTATCTCGGACAGCAGACAATCCTGCAACAGCAAACGGTGAAAGACGCTGGCTGTTCTTAGATTCCAAGCCAGAGGTAAAATCCAGCCACCGGAACCGATGGTTCCGGCTGTGCCCTTGATGGCACGGCAAAGCAATGCTACAATGCTGTGGATCTGACGAAGACGAACTGACTGTTCTTGAGTTCTTCGCCGTCGGTAAGACTGCCAGAGCATTGCTTTGCCATGCCGTCAAGGGTGGCGGGCGGTGCCAAAAACGAACATATCTGCAATTTTCAAGGTTCCAATGGAGCCGATTTTTATGGCTCCGTTTTTTCATAGGCTACTTTACACTACCTTATGATTCATATTATATACATAAATATATAAAACGTCAATTTTAAAGAATGTTAATACAAATCTCCCCTCTTGCGTATGACCGAAGAACGTGGTTTCCTGATGACCTGGAATGGGACGAGAAAACACCCCCAAGGAATGGCGGCGCGAGATTGAGCAGACAATTCACTTATCCAAAAAGAATCCCGCCGGTATCCGAGTGTTACGCGGATACCAAAGCGGGATTCTTTTTTCACAGACCAGTCACAGACGGTCCTTTTTGAAAGACTTCAGCGGTTATGCCTGATGTCTTTTTTTGTAAACTGTCAGGACGGCTGCTCCGCCAAGTCCCAGTACCAGGGCAAAGGCTGCTGCCGTCATGGGAGAATTGTCTCCGGTGCCGGCTCCGCCGGGTTTGGTGGAGGTGCCGGGCTTGCTGGGTTTGCCGGTGCTGCCGCTTCCGGGTGTGGTGGAAGGCTTGCTGCCGGGATCCTTGGTAGGCTCTGCCGTGGGCTCCTCTGTGGGCTCAACCGCTTTCAGAGCTGCTTCTGCCGCCTGAAGAGCGTCCAGAGCTGCCTGTACCTCTTCCTGAGTGGCGTTCTCGTCTGCCAGCACGGCCTTGGCGTCCGCCAGAGCTGTCTGGTACGCGGTCCAGCTGTCTTCTGTGTACTTGTCTTTCTCTGTATCAGCTACAGCGCTGTCCACAGCGGACTGCAGGGCGTCTTTGTCTACTCCGGGCGCGGGCTCCTCGGTTTTCAGAGCAGCCTGCAGGGCCTTGAAGGCTTCATAGACTTCTGTCTGAGTGGCCTCTTCGCCCTTTGCCAGTACTGCCTGGGCCGCGCTGAGCGCTGTCTGCAGGGCATCCCACTCTTCCGCGGTGTAGTCCTCCTGGCTGGCGGCAGCTGCCGTCTCTACCAGGCTCTGCAGTTCATCGGTGTTCAGTACAGACTGTGTCTCTTCTACCTTTACGTATGCGTGATATCTGTAGTTATACGCGTCATACATGGGGAAGAAGTCCAGTCCGTTGGTGGTAAGGTGAGGCACATTTCCCTCCGGATCATCCGGTCCGGTCACTACGTTAATGCTCTCTTCCAGATTGTCGCTGAGAACCAGGGTGTACCAGTTCATGGGAATGTAGGTGTCTCTGGTGTCCTTTGCTACCATTACAAGCGGTCCGTACATAATGGAGGCAACGGTGCTGCCGTCCGCATCCAGTTTGTCCGGAGTCTTGTCCAGGTGCAGGGTGTAGGGCATGTAGATCTCAACTACATCGCCGGTACTCCAGCTGCGGTCAATCTCCACATACGTGCTGACTTCCGGATTGGTGCAGAAGGTCTCGCCGTTTACTTTCACTTCAAAGCCCTTGGTTGCCCAGTAGGGAACTCTCAGCTTCATGGTGAAGTCTCCGGAGCCGTTTACCGTCAGTTTGGAATGCTCAGAGGGGAAGTTGGTCTCCTGCTGTACGGAGATTCCCATCTCATCCCAGGTAACGGTGGTGGGCATGTAGAGATTTACATACAGGGTGTCGTCGCTCTTGGCGTAAGCCGCCGCCTGGTACTTCACATGGTTCTCCATGCCGGTGCCGTTGCAGCAGGTAAATCCGCCGTAGTCATAATCATAGTCTCTCTTCTGGCCCGGATCGATGGGCAGCATGTAGGTGGTTCCGTTGTGCATCCAGTCCGTGGTGTCATGGCTCTGGGAAGCGGCGATCTGGTTGATCAGGGTTCTCTCATAGTAGTCCATGTACTCCGCGTTGTCCGGATCATAGTTGTAAAGGTCTTTGGTCAGCTTCAGCATATTGTAGGCCGCGCAGGTCTCGCAGTTCTCGCCCCGGCCCTCGTTGCCCAGAATGTTGTTGCCCTGACGGTAGGGATCCTTGAACATTTCGCCGGTTCCCACGCCGCCGATGGAGTAGGCGTAGCGCTCGGTGACGATATGCCAGAAGTTCTCGGCTACATTGTAATAGTAAGCGTCTCCGGTAGCCGCGTACTCATGGATCGCTCCCACGATCCGCGGAATGTGCTGGTTGGCATGTTTGCCCTGAACCACATCCACATTGGCTGCCAGATCGTTGAACCAGCTGGTGTGGTCAAACATCTTGGCTGCATCCAGGAATCTTTCCTCCCCGGTGATTTCGTACAGTCTGGCCAGGGACTCGTTCATGCCGCCGTACTCGCCGGCAATGTACATGGCCCACATCTGCTCCCGCTGTTCCGGTGTTGTGCATCCGCTGAGTCTCTTGTAGATCCAGGTGCCGATGCCCTTGGCTACCTCCAGGGCTTCCTCATTGCCGCCGTAGTTGTAGCAGTCGATGAGTCCCGCGGTGATTTTGTGCAGGGTGTAGTAGGGCGCCCAGATGGTGGCGTACGGCGTAAACTGCTCCAGCAGCGCGAACTGGTCCGGAGAGTATGCGCTTAAGAAGCCCTCGCCCCAGGTAGAGGGGTCGGTGCTCCACTTGCTCTGAGCCGCGTCGTTGGGAGTACACTGGGTCTCAAACTTGGCGGGATCGCCTTTGGACATATCCTGCAGAACGGCCAGTTCATGCACCATGTAGTCCATTTTGTCCTTGTAGTCCGATTCGCCGGTGGAGGCGTAGGCCTGGGCCAGAGCGGAAAGGAAATGGCCGGTGGAATGTCCTCTCAGAAGTCCGGTGGGCTCCTCCCATCCGGTCAGAGGTTCAGCCCCTTTGGTATCCACGCCGAAGGCATCCCGGAAGTTGTACAGCATCCGGTCCGCGTCCATAATCTTCAGATACTCCAGATCTCTTCCCATATTCTGGGCAAAGATGGTGTTGTCGCCGTCCAGGCTGATGTCGCTGAGGTTGAACTCTGTGGTAACTGCGGCCGGAGCCTCAGATACAGTGTCGGTTACATGAACGGTCGCCACAACCTCAATGTCATAGTCAACCAGTGTTCCGGGAACCTCCACAGTAGTCTCCGCGGTGGAGAAATCCGCCACATCAAGATCTGTGGGCCATACCACTTTTACTTTTCCGGTGGTGTCGTCCTCATATGTAACCTGCAGTTCTCCCGGCAGAGAAGGCAGCGTGTTAACGGAAGTCTCCACTTCCACGTTCTGCACTTTCACAATGTCCAGTTTCTCGTAAACCGGAACCACCGTGGCGGTAAACTCTTTCTCCACGGATACTGTATCGTAAGATACCGTAGCGGTCAGGGTAACGTCCACCGGATCGCCTACCGGGCGTGTTACAGTTCCGTCAGGAGCAATTACCTCCGGATTGGAGCTGATCCAGCTGATGGAAGATCCGCTCTCTCCCGCTGTGGGGAGCACCAGATTCTCGCTTACCGCAGCCAGCCCCGTCAGTTTCAGGGCTTCCGCGTCTCTGGTCACGATTTCATCGGCGGTCAGCTGCTGTTTTACCGTAACCTCAAATTCCTTGGTATCACTCGCCTCCCCGGCGGTGATGGTAGCGGTCAGAGTAACCACCGCGTCTCCGCTGCCGGCGGCAGGTCTGGTCACCGTACCGTCGGGGGCGATCACCGCTTCATTGCTGGATGCCCAGGTGATGTCGGAACCCGCGGCTCCCGCGGTGGGAAGAGTCAGATCCTCGATGACTGCGCTCAGGTCTCCCAGATCCAGCCATTCTTTGTCTTTTGCGACTTTTTCCTCATCCGGAATATTGAATTTCTCAGCAACCTGCTCCGCTGTCATGGCGTAGTCGTAGATTTTGAAATCCGCAACCCGGCCGTCCATGATGTCGTTCTTAAACTGGCCGTAGCCGATGAGGGCGTTGTCCGCGTCCTCCAGGATGGACAGAACCGCGTCCGTCTTGGTGGTTCCAATGAGAACGCCGTCCTCATAGAGAGACATTTCCTTCTCGGAGCCGTCAAAGGTGACGGTAGTGAAGATCCATTTTCCTGTCTCCAGGGCCTGCTGCTTCTCCGGTCCCTTCTCGTTGCCCCATCCGGAATCGGTGATGGCGGCAGTGTATCCCACATGACCCGTGTTGGCGCCGTCAGCGATCAGGTACATATAGGAAGTGGTGTTAAAGTTTCCGTCATCCTGCTTGAAGCCGAAATCCCAGATTCTCTGGTAGCGGCTGCCGGAAACGTCCAGATTCACCCAGCAGCTGACGGTCATGTCCTCCAGGCCGTTGAAGACGCCTGCGGGCAGTTCTACATAGGTGTTGGTGTCGCTGGGAGCGCCGCCCTGGAAATCATAGGCGGTGTAATCCGTTCCGTAAATATTCACATCCTGGGTGGTTACCTGGGATCCTGTAGGGCGGACTACGCCGGCGTAGCCGTTTCCGCTCATGTCATTGACAATGGTTCCGGACTTCAGGGACTCAAAGTCATACCAGAGTACCAGTCCGTCCTCCTCTGCCTGCGGAGCCGCTCCGTCCTGCTCTGCCGCCACAACACTCTGCATGGGCAGTGAGGTCAGGGTCATGGCGCACACCGCGCCAAGAGCTGCTCCCTTTCTTAGAATTGTTTTAAGCTTTCTCATAACTTTCCCCTTCTATGGAGTATTTTTGCTCTCTCTTTCCGTAAAGTCAGGAGAGCTGCGCAGCTTTGAAAGTCCCGTCTTTGTCCTGGCGATATCCTCCCGCTCTGCCGCCTTCTGACCGGCGCTGCCTCCGCTTCAACCTCCTTCCTCTGCCTGAACTGTCAGAGAAAACGGCCTTTTGCGCCCATGGATGCCCTCTTCTCTACGCAGAGCATCCGCCGGGCCTTTCCGTTCAGATATGTATTGGACTCGGGAACCTGAGCTGCCTTTTGTGCATATCCATCATCATGGATACATCCACATTATACCTCTAATGGTAAATTTTAACAATACACGCATTTGGGTACATTTTTGTAATATCTGCACAAAAAATTCTTTACCCTCAGATAGCTGTTCATAAACCAGGGTTCAAGAAACAAACAATATGGCTATTTCGCGTTTATTCGATCCGTGTGTCGCGCTCGCCATTTCATGCGCTATCGCACGGTTACAGTTAATTATTCACCAATCTGTGAACAGCGAAAATCTCTTCCATAATTAGCACATCATTTGCAGCAATAAAAACCTCTGAATTCGGCAACTGTTTTCGCCATCCTGCCAAGCAAGTAAAATAGACAGGTACAGAAAATTATGCTATAATGCCCATAAACACCCTAAAAAACCACGTTAACATGTCAGGTCGCTGTTTATAGCGGCACTTATTAACGGAGGTTTCGGTTATGGAGAACAAACAATTAAAAAAGGAGAGTAAGCACATAGAGGAGCGTATCCTTGCAGGACGGCGTGAATGTATGCGCAATGAGGCAAAGAAGCAGCAGGAACGGCTTGAAAAGGCAGCTGTTCTGATTGCCAAGGAAAAGAAGATCATGTTTGGATGGACAAATCCGGCTTTGCAGAGTATGACGTTGGCGACAGTGTTGCGTTTGGAGCCGAGGTTTACCGCTATGTAAAAACCGGGAATGGAAAACTGATTGACTATGGACTGCGTAACCCGACAGATATTCAAAAGATCAAAGCCTACGAACTCCCCAGTGATGACGCACTGATTATGCAGAAAGTTGAACAGCTTATCTGTGAGACTTGTTTTCTAAATGAGCAGTGCTATCGCAATTACTGCATGTTGAATCCAAGGAAAAAGCGGTTGCCTGAGCAAGAAATGTTCCGTGCAATAGAGCCACGAACAGATAAGGAGGTGCAGAAATGAAACGATTCTTTCTTATGTGTGGACTTATAGTTGCCCTACTACTAAGTGGATGCGGTTCATCGGCACCCAGCATCGAAACGTTGAAAAGCTGGTCTTTTCAGTATAACGAGGGAACAAGCGATTACAGCCTTTTCTTTGGGTTGGCTGATAAAAATGATAAACCCTTGTCAGCCGATGTTGATGTTGATATTCGAATCGTAAACGATGAGAATGAAGAGGTTTATACTGGTACAAAGTCTGTTTCTGCTGACGATTTTGGCTATTATACCAGTCAGTCCGCCGGGGAACAGTATCTTGCCAACGTAAGAATCCCCTCCACTGAGATCAGCGCCGGAAAATCCGCAAGCGGAAAAGTTTTTTTCACCGTATACAAGGGCAACTCAGTTGCGTTTGACGAAGTAAACTGCGATGTTCTAAATTGCTTGCCTATTGAGGATGTTCAAGTGACGTTTGATTCATTTCCTCTGGAACTGAAGATGAAGGATTTCATGGGCGGCACGGCATCCGTAATCCAAATTCAAGGAGCCGAATTTAAGTTTGACAAAGACTATTCTCCGCAGCTGACCATTACAATTACCGGAGAAAAAAAGAGCGGTAGCAGCGATTCCGGGTATGATATGATTAGTTATAAGCTGTATGACAGTGCGGGTTATCTGGTAGACTCCGGCAATATATACCTTCCTTCTTTGAGCGCAGGAGATAAGTTCAAGGATGACTCTGTTGTAATCTATGATATTACTCCCGGCGAATCCTACACATTCCAGCTATCGGAGTATAGCTGGTGAAACTTCACAATTTTTTCGCAATATAAGGATTTAAGATTATCCCCAAAAGCAGAACAGCGTGACTTTCGCCACGCTGTTCTCTCTTATTTTCTGCCAAACCGGCCGGTTCGCGTCAGGAGAAAAAATCCGCCAGAAGCCCCGCCAGCTTTCCGCAGTGGACGATATAGCTTCCGTGATCCTCGCCCTTTAAAATTTTCAGACGGCTGCCGGGAATTCCTGCGGCTATGCGCTCTGTCTCCCGGCGGCGGATCAGATCCCGGCTGCCGGCGGTGACCAGCACGGGAATTCGGATCCGGGCCAGCTGCTCCGCCGTAATGCGCGGCTCCCTCAGCATCAGCTTTAATTTGGCGTCCCCGGTCCGCTGATATTCTTTTTGAAACAGTCTGTACCAGCGGGTTTTCATGCCCTTCGGCGTCAGGTTGGCGCCGCAGAGGACCATGGCGGACAGCAGACCTGGATCGCGGACGGCAGCCAGAAGGCCCACGATCCCTCCGTCGCTGAATCCGCAGAGCAGGGGACGTTCCAGTCCCAGGACACGGATCAGCTCCCTGAGATCTTCTGCCATATCTGAATAGTGATATTCCTCCACTCCTTCACTTCTCCCATGTCCTCTGGTATCCGGCATATATACCGCGAAATGCTCTTTCAGTATTTCCGCCGTCTCGGCAAAAATGCTGTGATCCTCCCCGTTTCCATGGAGCAGGATCAAAGGCCGGCCCTCGCCCTGCCGTTCATAATAAATTTTTATTCCATTTACCAATACTTCCATACTCAGCACATCCTTGAAAAATGTTCCATAAAGGTGGCCGGATGACCCCTGAGGATCATCCGGCCCCTGGTTAAGGCTGTCTGTAATTGTCCTTATCTCTCTGTTTTTCTGATTTTCAGAACTGCAAACAGCACTGCCGCTGCCAGCAGAATGGAAACTGAAGGCAGGAACAGATTGGTCTGATCTCCCGTAGCCGCTGAAGTTCCGGGCCGTCCGGTGGTGCCGGGCTTCTGGGTGACAGAAGGCTTCTGGGTATCAGAGGGTTTCTGGGTGTCCGTAGGCTCCTGGGTCGGAGTCGTTGTAGGCTGATCGGGATCAGAAGGTTCACCCTTCTCCGTCACTGTCACAGTAAAGGAGGCGGTCTTTCCGCCGTATGTAACGGTCACTGTCTGGGGACCGGCCACATTGGCGTCATAGCCGCCGACGGTGTATCCTTCCGCGATCTCCTTGGTGCTGCCATCGCTGTACACAGCTGTCACGGTCATTCCCGCGAGATCCAGCTCTTCGCCCTGGACATACTCTGTCTTGGCAGGCGCTGTCACTTCGATCTTCTCCAGAGTGGGGGCGGGAGTTTCCGCTTCCTTCACAGTTACAGTAAAGGATGCTTCCATTCCTTCGTAGGTCACCGTAATGGTCTGCTCACCAACCGCGTTGGCGTCATAGCCGGTTACCTGGTATCCCTCCGTGATCTCCTTTCTGTTTCCGTCGCTGTACACAGCTGTCACGGTCATTCCCGCAAGATCCAGTGCTTCGCCCTGGACATACTCTGTCTTGGCAGGCGCTGTCACTTCGATCTTCTCCAGGGTAGGCACAGGCTGACCTTCTTCCCTTACATTTACGGTAAAGGCCGCTGTCTTTCCTTCGTAGGTCACCGTAATGGTCTGCTCACCCAGGGTATTGGCGTCATAGCCGGTCACTTCGCAGTCTTCTGCCGCAACCGGTTTGCTGCTGCCGTCGCTGTATACCGCTATGACGGACAGTCCCGCGAGATCCAGCTCTTCACCCTGGACATACTCTGTCTTGGCAGGTCCGGAAATCTCAATCCGGTCAAGGGTGGGCGCCGTGGCTTCCGGAGTTTCACCGGTGGCCTTGGTCCAGATCAGCATCTGGCTGCAGTTGTTCTGGCCTTCTACGCCGTCGTTGCCGCGGTTGTTCCATGCATAGTACGGAATCGCCTGCAGCTTCGCGTCGATGAGCTCTCCGTTGTTGTCATATTTGACATCGCCGGTGATCTCCACCACGCCGTTCAGAAGGTCTTCGTTGTAGGTTGCGGTCAGCTGGGCGTCTCTGGGAATTACAAAATTCAGGGGGCTGAAGTTTGCGATATCAGAGTTCAGCTGAGCGTTTCCTGCCATCTCAATGCTGTAAACAATGGGGCCGCGCTGCAGGGCAATTCTTCCGGCGTTGGTGGTCACGTTGGGATCTGCCTCGGTCATTCTGATTTCCATGGGCATATCGATTCTCACCACATCCCCTTCTTTCCAGGTACGGGTGATGGAAACGTAACCTTTTTCCGCCTCAGCGGTCACCGCCTCGCCATTTACATAAATAGAAACTTCTTTGTTGTTCTGCTCCTGGATCCATCCGGGGATACGGATCTTCATGGTGAATTCCTTCTCCTCCGCCGGATTGACAGTCAGCTTCACCGCTCCATCCCAGGGATATTCTGTCTCCTGGGTCAGTCCGACATTTGTACCGTCCACATTCACATTGCCGTCGCTGCCGACATACATGTTCACGAACAGGTCGTCTCCGTGTACCGTGTACATATACTCGCTGAGTTTGGCAATGGTGCGCATCAGGTTGGGCGGACAGCAGGCGCAGGCGAACCAGTCAGAACGGGGATCTCCGTTTCTGGCTTCCAGGTATGTGCTGTAGTAGAACTTATCGCCAGTCAGGTTGGTTCCCACCAGGATGGCGTTATACAGGTTCTTCTCCACCACATCCGCGTACTTGGCGTCCTCATGGATCAGGTTCATTCTCTGATTCCAGTTGGCAAGAGCGATGGTGGCGCAGATCTCGCAGTAAGAGTCATCGTTGGGCAGCTCGTAGGGATCGCCGAAGTCCTCACCGTGGGAACGCACGCCGATACCGCCGGTAATATAGGTCTTGGTATTGGCCACAGAATCCCAGATGGCGTCCATGGTGTTCAGGTACGCAGCCCGATCCGGATCGTCTTCCGGCAGCAGGGTGGCGATGTCCGTTACACCAGCGTAGAAATAGCAGGCGCGCACGGCATGTCCTACCGCTTCCGTGATTTCCTTAATGGAGGCATTGTCCTGAGAATATTCTCCTCCGTTGTATCCGCTTTCTCTCTGGTCTTTTTCCACACCTCTGCGGTCAATCAGGGTCTTGGCGGTATCCAGATACTTCTGTCCGGTTCCCTCGCCCTCGTACTCTTCCACCAGCTTCGCCAGCTTCACAAGACCCAGCTCGATCTCTTCATGGCCGGGAACCTCGTGACGGCTTCCGTCCGGTCCGAAGAGGGTTACGATCTCGTCCGCGAACCGTTTTCCGACTACATACAGGCTGTAGTCCGGATCGCCGATGCCTTCTCTGTAGCGGGTGTAAGCCACCACCGCCTCAAAGAAATGGCCGGCGTTGTACATCTCATGGTTGGAGAAATCTCTCCACCGATGTGTTCCCGGTGAGCTTCCGCCGGCGTGGGCGGTGCTTCTCAGGGTAAAGTGGGTGTCAATGTAGCCGTCCGCGTACTGTACCTGCTCAATGAGAGAGATCCAGTAGGCCAGTTTTTCTTCCAGTACCGCTTTCTGAGCTACCATCTCCGGATCTGTGTCATCGTTGATGACAGACAGGGTGTAGGAAATGGCCTCGATGCTCTTGTAGATATCGGAATCCTGGAATACATATCCCTGGAACTCATCGTAGGGCTCGCCGTTCAGCTTCTTGATGGCGTTCACAAAGTTGGGCTCGCCGCCGGAAGCCTGCTCGATCTGATAGATGGCTTTATTCAGAGAATTTACCGCATTTACCTTCTGTTTGGGGTTCCAGAAATTGTCGGTCAGCTGCACATTCTCAAAGGTAACCGTGGTGTTGGCTGCCGCCGCCACAACCGGCTCGTTGACTGTGACTTCTGCCACCGCCTCAAAGGTCTCGTCTCCGGAGGTTACGGTTCCTTTTACCTCAAAGGTCTTTCCAACCTGATCCTCCGCGTACAGGGCGGGATCAACCTCTTCCCATTCCACGGGAACCAGTTTGGAGTTAAACTCTTCTCCGAAATCGTAACCGGTAGGCCCAATCAGCTCCGGCGTGGGATCGTCAAAGGCGATTCCGTTGGCAACTACCGTCTTGGGCAGGATCGGAGCGGTTCCCGCCGCTGTAGCTGCCTTATAAGTGTCAATGCTTTCGATGCCGTCCACCTTGATCTGCAGGCTGGCGGTCCGGGATACGGTGGCGCCGTCCTCCTGACGGGAAACCGTCAGCTTCAGGGTTCCGTAGCCGCTGTCCTTTGCATTGATGGTTACCTGCGCTTCATTAGCCGCGCCATCGATCTCCATAAACTCGCTGCCCTCTGTCAGTTCCCACTGATAGGACAGTCCGTCCAGTCCCACGGGAAGGCTTTCCGCCGTGAAGACTCCGCTCTCACCTTTGAGAATTCTCTCTTTTCCGGTGATCTTAGCGGAAACCAGCTGGTTCCACTCGGCAGTCATCTCCTCGCCGAAGACTTCCCACTCGCCGATACCCACGCCGTTGGCGCCGGAACCGTTGCGGTCAATCAGCAGACGAAGCTGTGTGGTTCTCACCGGCTCCTTAAAGGTTACCTGGTTCCAGTAGCGGTTGTCCCCGTTCAGGAAGTTCCCCGGCTGGTCGGAAGCCGCCTCGGCGGTGCCGTATTTTACTCCCACAGATTCAACGTCAGCTCCTGTCTCATCCGTCATGGCGGTGATGGGCTGCCAGGAGGCTGTCTCGTAATCGTAGTACTCTACGTTGCAGCTCTTTGGGAAGGTTACGTTGCCGTTAGCATACAGATCACCGTTGTCCGCCCAGTACATAACGCGCATGCCGTTCAGCTCATAGGGAGCGTCCCAGGTCAGGGTGACTGTAGTGGGATAGGTGCTGCTGTTCCAGGTGTTCCAGGAAGAGGAAGCCCAGGTTGCCAGGGCGCCGTCGTTTACGTTGGTCACCGGTGTGTTCTGGGCGTCAGCGGAAGCGGTGGCCTCGGGAGCCACATTTCCTCCCAGGGTTGCCTCTACTTCCTTGCCGTACACTTCCAGCTCGCCGATACCCACGCCTGTTTCGCCTTCTCCGCTGCGGTTGATCACCAGACGGAGACGGCTGGTGGTTACCGGCTCTTTCAGGGAGACGCCGTTCCAGTAGCGGTTGGCTCCTTCCTGATAATCATCGCTGCTTTCCGCCGCAGTGGTTTCAGTTCCAAACTTCACGCCTACGGAAGAAACATCCTCTCCCGTCTCATCGATCAGGTCGGTGATGTCTGTCCACTCTCTGGAGCGGCTGTTGTAGTACTGCAGGCTGCAGTCCGAGGGAGGCATTACGCCGCCGTAGTCTCTCCACCACATTACCCGCAGGCTGGAGACTTCGTACTCCGCGTCTCCCCAGTTCAGTTCTACGGTCACCGGGTAGTCCTCATCGGAAGCACCGTAGCTGTTCCAGGTGGTGGTGGAATCTGTTGCCAGCACACCATCTGTTACCGCTGCCGCTGCCTCATCCGCGTCCAGCCAGGTGTTCGTATAAGAGGGAATGACCTCTGCATTGGAAGCCACATTCTCTCCGGTGGCAACGGGGGTATATCCGAAGACTTCCCACTCGCTGATTCCCACTCCGTTGGTGCCGGAGCCGCTGCGCTGGATCTTCAGCCGCAGTTCGGAGGTGGTAATAGGTTCCGCAAACTGCACATAGTTCCAGTAGTGGTTGTTGCCGTTGATTCCGTTGTTGGAGCTGGAATCGTACACAACTCCCACCTGATCGGTGGCCTGACCGCTTTCATTGGTCATGCCGGTGATTTTCTGCTCATTTCCCTCCGCGTCCACATAATAAACCTCGCAGCTTTTGGGGAATGTTACATTAGCGTTGGACGTAAGTTCCGCGTTGTCCGCCCACCACATCACCCGCATGCCGGAGATTACCTGGGGCGCGTCCCAGGTCAGGGATGTCGTCACCGGGTACGCCTCGTCATTGGTTCCCCAGCTGTTCCAGCTGGTGTAGGGATCCGAGGTAGCCAGCTCTCCATCGTTCATGGACGCGGGAGTGATGCTCCATACATTGGTATAGGAAGCATCCGCCGTAGCCCTGGTGGCAATGTTGACACCGGGATTTTCCGCGTCCGCAAGGACAGAAACCTGACTCTGTGAATCATTGCTGTCTTCCGGCGCGGCTATGACGGCGCTCACAGGGAGCAGTGTCACGACCATAGCCGCGCTTAAAAGACCTGCCAGGATTCGTTTTTTCATTTTCTCGCCTTCCTCCTGTTATTTTTTTGATCTCAGCCCTTCCCGGCCTCCCTTTTCCACATCGTATAACAGTGCTCCGAATTACATGGAAAAAAGCCGGCCGATGGACGAACCGGATCTTTCTCAGGCGCCCGCGTCTGTCAACCCCTCTCCTTCCGCCAAAGAAGATACCGTGATTTTTCACAAGATTTCCAGACTGCAAGATGTCCTAATTGGAAAATTATACCATCTGCTACATTTCTCCGCAACTTGAAAATCACATTTTGTTCACATTCGTAAAAAAACAAACCAATCATATATTTTTACCCTTCCGGCAGGCTATATCCGATACAGTTTTTTTGCGTTCTCCCGGAGGATCAGCTGCAGAATCCGCTCCGCCTGCTCCAGAGTGAATAATTTCTCTTTCACTTTCTCGGCCAGTACTCTGCATATATTGTCTCTTGCCGTCATGGTGTGCCCCGTTACCAGATCCACAGAATGCAGATCATCGCCGTAGGCCAGAATTTTTCCCGCGGGAACTGTCTCCAGCCAGCTCCGCAGGGCGTCTCTGGAATCGGAAGGAGAAATTACATGGGTCCAGCAGAGATCCGCGTATACATTTGGAAACTGTTTCGCCAGCACGCCTAATTCCCGGTAATAGGGATAACCCGCGTGAAAAATATCAAATTTAACGTTCTGATATTCCAGAAACAGATTGGACAGCAGCACCGGATTGGAGGTCTGCAGATAGTTCCCGGCCCCCGCGTGCATGCCGGTATGAACTTGAAATACAGCTCCCCGTTTATTTGCCGCCCGCAGGATTTCATGCATAACAAAATCCTGGTATGCTTTCGGAACCCTGCCGGACATCCGCAGTTCATCCGGCAGGCCGATACGGAAGGAACGGAGCACCTGGAACCCCCGGCGCGCTTCCTCATAGTCCGCGAAGGCATAATCCAGGCTTCTGAGATAGGCAAGCCCGGCTTTGAAGCCCACCGCGCCGTTTTCCAGGGCGCGGTCCATGATGATCGGTACCGCCTCTATGATATCATCCAGGGAGTTAACCGGAAAACCGCATTCTTCCTCTATAAGGGAAAGATCTCCTGAATCTTTCGGAAAAATCAGATGATCCATCCGGAACACAGGCCGGAAAAACTCCCTGTCATGCTCCATGCGGATGCCTTTGTACAGGCTGTAATCCGAAACAGCTGCCTGTATATTGCAGATTTCCTTTAAAATCCTGCGGTAAAATCCGGGGCTTTCATGCAGCTTTTTGTACTGCTCATTCAGTTCCAGAATATTATCCGCTGTAATCTGTTCCTTTTTGTACAGTCTCTGGAGGGAAAGCTTCCACATGCGGGCATATCCTGTATTTTCTGTCTGTTTCCAAAAAGGTTCCAGAAGCCTCCAGCGAAAAACCAGATCCCGGCCGCTGTCAAGAATCATCTCCGCATGTTTTTCTGTGAGCCCTGCCGAGCGCAGGTCGTCCAGAAAATAGGCCGGCACCCAGTCTGTGAGAATATCTCCGGAAGCGTTATATTCCGCCTCCACCGGGCACAGATGGGAATGCGTATCGATCAGCGGAATCCCGTCAAATATTTCCATCATTTTCTCCAGCAGCGTCATTGCGCGTTTCCCTCCTTTCTTTTATCCCAGATACTCGGAAGAGCCATCTTCATTTCTTCGAAAATGGCAGAAATACTCGTCCCAGGTCATCCAGGCGTTTTCCGGAGTGTAGGCGTGAGGGAATCCCCGCAGGGCGCTGAAGCGCACCACTGGTGTGTGTTCCCGGTCATACCACACATAATTGGTATAAATTCCGTTTTTGTATATTTTCGGTTTTTCATAATCCGCTCCGTTTAACCGGCATAATCTCCGCAGCACCTGCTCGTTGGGGCATCCGGCTTCCAGGCTTGACCCGCAGCCGATATCCTTTTCTCCTTTAAAAAGCCAGGCAGGGCAGACAATATGATGTTCATAGGGTTTCAGCGGCCCGGCCCCAGGGCCGGTATCTCCCTCCGCGAAACCGTTCGGCCCGTACGCGGCAAATGTGGAAGGCATTTTCTGGATCAGCATCTGAACCATGGCAGAGCCGTTGGAATGCCCGGCAGCATAGATTCTGGATCTGTCCACCGGATACTTATGGCACAGGGTTTCAATCATTGCTTTGAAAAACGGAATATCATCCCAGTCGTCCGGCATTTCCATGCCCGCACCGGCCCAGGCCCGGGTGGCGCACATGCATTCGCCGTACAGATGCATATATCCGTTGGGATAAACCATAAAAAACCCCCGGGCCTCCGCTACTCTGTGCCATTCGGAATTCTGGGCAAAAAATTCGCCGGAGGTACAGATCCCGTGCAGGCCGATTACCAGAGGGAGTTTTTGCTCCGGATTCTGTCTGTAGACTGACGGTTCGTATATGTACCAGAATCGTTTTTTTCCTTCTACCGTAAGTTCCATCTTTTTCAGCCCGATCTGATCCAGGCTGGATGCTCTGCGAAGTTTCCTGTTCCCGGTGCCGGCCCACCGTTTGCACCGAAGCAAAAAGGAGGTTGCTTCCTCCCAGAACCTCTCCTTGCTCCAGGCTGCCGCCGTCTCCGGGCTGCTGACCCAGACTTCCGCCACAGACTGTTCGTCCACCAGAGAGATTACCAGGTCCGGCTCCGGCTGAAACATGCGGATTTCATCCCTGACGGCGTATTCAGCGGAAACCCTGTCCGCCTGCTGGAAATACCGGCAGGTTTCTTCGTCATCCCCCATAATCCACACAGAAATCGGCACCTGCCTTTTCTGAACATGGGGATCTCCGTCGGAGGGCAGGTTTCCGGCCGCTTTCCGAAACTCTTCGGACACCGCTGAGTTTCCGGCCAGCACACATCCCGCGAACACACTGCTGTACAGGGATATAAACACATTTCCGGCGTAAGCTCCGTCTTTCAATCCCACCGCGTAACAGGCCGATTCATTCCAGCTGCACAGTTCTCTCCTGTTTATATCCCGGTACACGGTTCTCCCGTAGGCGAGGATCTCTTCTTCTTTCCATTCCCTCCAGCTTTTTTCCGCGGATTCCAGTACCAGGAACATCAGTGTCTTTTTTTCGGCAATTTCCCTGATCCCGCTTTTTTCTATAAAGGATTCCGTATTTTCTCCTCCCGGCGCGAAGAGCAGAATCCCATCTCCAAAGGGCGGAAAACGATCCGGAATATAAACCGCATACCTTCTGTTGACTCCCTCGGCTTTAATGGTTTTATAAAACAGACCCCGATGCGGCGCCTGGTAGGGATCCTCCGGATCCACAGGCTTCTGGGTGATTTTACTTTCTCCTGAAAGAAAGGAAAGATCAAGCGCCAGACGGTTATATCCGGGATCAAATTCGATTCCATGAAACATATGAATTCCTCCTGTGATAGCCGGAGAGCTGCCGCGCAGCGGCAGCTCTCCTTTGTCTTTGGTGATCCTTATGAAGTATAGTCAGCAACATTTTCTGCCGTGACTGTGATTACCTCCACATTGATATCTTCTGTGGGCATGTTTCCGTCTCTTGTTTCTGCCAGCGCGTTGTAAAGAGCTTCCGCCTGCAGATTCGGATCCTGATATACCGTCATCTCCATTTCGCCGTCTGCCACAGCTTTCATAGCGTCATCGATCCCATCGATTCCGATCACGGCTGCCTCATCCAGCTTATTGGCTGCTTTCAGGGCCTGTACCGCCCCCAGCGCAGACAGGTCATTGACCGCCACAATGGCGTCAAAGGTTTCAAAGGTCTGGATCCAGTCCTCGGTAATCGTCATGCCTTCGTTCATGGTGTACATACATTCCTGATAAGATAAAATCTCTAAATCTCCGCCATTATCGGAAAGCCGGTCCCCCAGACCGTCCAGAAATCCTTCTTTTCTGTCAATAGAAGACTGGAATCCGCTGTTGCCGCCCAGGTACAGGATTTTGGCATTCTCCGGCAGATTTTCATAACACCATTCTCCCTGCTGCAGGCCGCAGTCATAATTGGAGATGCCCACCATCACAAAATCTCCTCCGTTTGCCGCCTGGGAGAAACAAAACACCGGAATTCCCGCTTTGTTTGCCTCTTCAATCTGGGGTACAAGAGATTCCCCGTCATTGGGGCACAGTACCAGGGCGTCCACCTCCTGCACCATAAAATTTGCCACCTGATCGATCTGCGCCTGACTGTCGTTATTGGCGTCGGCAAGCACTACTTCAAAGCTGCCATCTTCTTCACAGAGTCCGACAAATTTATCCTGCAAAAGCTTCAGGAATGTATCGGAGGCCAGACGGTTGGCAAATCCAATCGTCCAGGTTTCCGCGGATTCCGCGCTTTCCCCGGCCGCGCTGCTTCCCCCCGCGGCGCTGTCACTGTTTTCCCCGCCGCTTTCTCCGCAGCCCGCCAGCAAAACCGTCATAGTGCCTGCCAGTAACCATGCAATCATTTTTCGTCTGTACTTCATTCTTTTCCCTCCCTGTCATATTAATTTTTTATCTTATCGGGGTTTCCCCATAAGGTTCCTTACGCCGATGCTTTCTCCGTTCTGTCAGCCATTGCCTTTTTGATGGCGTTGGCTGACGCGCGTTTTGTCATCACATCCATCAGGACCGCCAGCAGGATGACTATGCCGGAAATAATATCCTGCCAGTAGCTGGTGACATTTTTCAGATTCATCAGATTATTTAAGATTCCTACGATGGCCGCTCCTACTATAGTTCCCATGACATTTCCGGTTCCGCCGTAGATGGATACACCGCCTACTACCACAGCGGTAATCGCGTCAAAAGCATAACCGACCCCTGCCGAAGGCTGTCCGGAGGAGAGCCGGGACATGAAGATGATAGCCGCGATAGCTGTCATAATTCCATCGTATACATACACGGTGCGAATCACCTTGTCCGCGTCGATGCCGGAGGCGATGGCGGCAGTGCGGTTGCCTCCCACCGCGTAGACTTTCCGGCCAAAACAGGTTTTATTCAGGATAATATAGCTCAGAATCAATACAGCAAACATAATTACAACGGAAATCGGAATCACTCCGAAAATATGTCCCTGTCCGATCACGGTAAAGGCTCCCAGCTGAGAAACCGGATTTCCATTGGTAGCCAGCAGGATCGCGCCGGAGGCAATGGTGTCAATGGCCAGGCCGACGATAAATCCGGGCATAGAAAATTTCGTCACGCAGAATCCGTAAAAATATCCGATCAAAGCGCCCAGGGCAACCCCCGCGATTACCGCCGCCAAAAGATTTTTTGTTCCCACCATGGCGATGCAGGCAGTGCATCCGATACAGGCAATCAGGGAATCATAGGCAATATTGATCTGGGCAGTGATCAGTACAAAGGTAGCGCCGCAGCCGATGACGGTTACCACCACAATCTGCCGCAGAACATTGGTAAGGTTTGTCAGCTTCAGAAAATTGGGCGACAGCACCGAGGCTACTATAAAAACAATCACCAGAATTGTTACCACTCCGAATTTATTATAAAACTCCGCGAAGCTGAATTTTTTTCTCTCCTTTTTCATAAGCTGTTTACCTCTCTTCCTTCTCATGTAGCCAGACGCATAATCGCTTCCTGATCTGCTTCCTCACGGATGAGCTCTCCGGATATGCGCCCTTCCCGCATGACTATAATCCGGTCGCTCATCCCCAGCACTTCCGGCAGTTCCGAGGAGATCATGATAATTGCCAGACCCTGTTTCGCGTACTCGCACATCAGCCGGTGTATTTCTGACTTGGATCCCACGTCAATCCCCCTGGTAGGTTCATCCAAAATCAGTACTTTGGGGTTTCCCAGCAGCCATTTCGCGAGAATTACCTTCTGCTGATTTCCCCCGGACAGATTCCGTATCTCCTGTTCCGGGGTGGAAACCTTGATCTGGAATTTTTCAATCATTTTTTCCGCCGTTCTGCTTTCCGCTTTTTTGCTGATAAGACCATGCTTCCTGAATTTTTTTATAAACGGCAGCGTAATATTTTCTCTCGCGGAACGAACAGGGATGATTCCCTCCGCTCTTCGATCTTCTGACACCATGGCGATTCCGGCGGCAATAGCATCTTCTGTCCTGTGAATCTCTGCTTTTTTCCCATTTACGAAGATCTCTCCCGACTGATATTCATCCAGCCCAAAGACCGCCCTCATCACCTCTGAGCGTCCTGCGCCCACCAGTCCGGCAAATCCGAGGATTTCTCCCTCTTTTACGGAGAAGCTTATATTCCTGAATACACCTCTGCTGCAAAGTTCTCTGATTTCCAATACGGTGTCCCCAATAGGCGCCTTCTCCTTCGGAAAAATATTGGAAATTTTTCTTCCCACCATCAGAGATATAATTTTATCGCTGGTATAATCGCCGATGGGGCCGGAACTGATCCACGCGCCGTCTCGGATGATGGTTACTTCGTCCGCGATTTCCATAATTTCATCCATTTTATGGGTAATATAAATAATCGCGACTCCCTTCCTTTTCAGATTTCGAATCTGCTCAAATAATATTTCTATTTCATGATCGGAAATAGCCGATGTGGGTTCATCCATGATGATTACAGAAGCATTGCAGCTGATCGCCTTGGCGATCTCCACCTGCTGCTGCGCCGCTATACTGAGCGTATCCATTTTCTGAGACGCTTCAAAGGGCATATTCAGTTCTTTCAGCAATTCGTTGGTATTTTCGTTGAGCTTTTTAAAATCTACAAAGCCTTTTCTTTTCTGCGGTTCCCGGCCCAGAAAAATATTTTCCGCGATGGTCATCTGACGGATGGGGTTCATTTCCTGGCGGATCATGGAAATCCCCATCTGAATTGTTTCCATAATCGTCCGCTTCCCTAAAGTTTTTCCTTTGTAGACTACTTCCCCCTCTTCCGGAGCATAATCCCCGTTAATGACTTTCATCAGCGTAGATTTTCCCGCGCCGTTTTCTCCGGCAATAGCATGCACTGTCCCGGGACGTATTTTTATGCTCATACCGTCCAGAGCCCGCACCCCCGGAAAAACTTTTACAATATTCCGCATCTCAAGAATATACTCTCCCTGATACACGCTCCTACTGCACCTCCTCTCTGTGATGTCACGATGATCGGTCCGATTCACTGCTTACATCATATTCATTTTTCTGTTTTTGAACAACTAACATAGATTGGAAAAAGTGGACATTTTTTAGATCTTTACAGCAAAAGAAGGACCTTGGGCTTATTTTTCACCCTTGGTCCTTCTTTGTTTTGAGCTATGTTTTTTCACAGCCCCTTTGACTGCGCCTGGAATATATCTGTAATTCGGATGCACCGGCCGCGAATTCCGGAATAGGTCCGGTCGCTTCTGGCAATAAGCACCAGCGCGGTTCCCCGTCCGGCCAGCAGGGAAAGATATTCTTCCACGTCACTGCGGAGACTCATATCCGCGCTGTCAAAAGGATCCGCGCAGACCAGAACTGCCGGCGCGTAAAAAATCCATCGGAACCATACCAGCTTTTGAGTCTCCCCAGGGCTTAATTCAGATAGCTTCCGCTCTGAAATATCACGGCCGAATATTTTCCGGATGTATTCCCGAACACTTTGACGGCATTTTTTATCTGACCAGAGTCCTTTTCGAATACACCCTCTCGCGATGCAGAAGTTATCATATACATTCAGATTATAAAATAGGGATCCAAGATATGGGGGCTCCATCACCACCAGCGACTGTTTCGGTCCGTTTGCCGCTCCTTTTGCCTGATACTTGTTTTTTCCGATCCATATCTCTCCGCTTTTCTGTTGTATTTCCCCTTTAAAAAGGGCAATCAGTTTTTCGGACGCTCTCCAGTCGGGAATCTGAAGGAGCACTGTCTCCCCTGCCCGCACAGAAAAATTCAGTTCCGGAAGCCCCGGGAGATTAACATGCTCCAGGGAAAAGATCTTTTTCCCGGATTTTTCGGCAGCCGCAGATGTTTCTTTTGCCTTCGGGCTCAAATACAGCTTCAAAAGTTTCTGTCTTATTTGTTCTTCACACAGAAAGTTGCCTATGGTTTTTCCGCCTGACAGGACAGAAATTTTGTCTGTAAGGAAAAACAGCCGGTTTATGTTCTGATCAAAAATTAAAACAGCACATTCATGATTTCTGTAACGGCAAAGGTATCGTTTCAGCGCTTGAAGTTCTTCCTCTGAAAGATAAATACTGCGAAGATCCAGAAGAATGATTGGATGCTTCAGAAGCCAGGCCTTCAATATTTCTAATTCAATTCTCTGTACAATATCCAGTTTTTTTACCGGCGTGTCAACGGACAGACGTATTCCGAACAAATCCATATATTTTCTCAGTTTAAATTCACTTTCTTTTTTCCTGAAAAAAATATTTGTTTTCCGCTGAATGGCGAACATATTCTGCGCAATGGTGAGATTGGGAATCAAAGCTGCCTTTGAACTGACCACAGTAACCTGCTCTTTCAGAACCGGCAGATTTTCCGGCTCCCGAAGTAGCGTTTCTTTGAGATACACTCTTCCATAATCTATTTTTTTACGTCCGCTGACAATGCCCAGCATGTTCTCAAGATCCGGATGGTTATCTGACAGAATCCCCATAATATCCCCGGCAAAAACCCGGAGAAAAATGGAATACATAGATTTCTGCCCTCCGCTGAAGCATATTCCATTTTCAATGCTCAGAAGTTCTTTTTTCATAGATATTCCTCGTCAGAACAGGACATTTCACCTGAACGGTACATCCGATGCCCTGCTGCGCGAAAACTGTCAATCCATATTCATCTCCGAACAACAGTTTCATGCGCGCATTCACATTATTCAGAGCTATGCCGCCCTTCCTTTTCTGCCCGGCCATTAAAACGCCCGGACTGTGCAGCAGCCGGTTCAGCCGGTCTGTTTCTGCCTGCGTCATGCCCACGCCGTCGTCTGACACCAGCAGAAGGACTTTCTTTTCTGTCTGAATAACTTTTACCGTAACGGTTCCCATAGACGCTTTTCTCTCTAATCCATGGCAGATGGCGTTTTCCACCAGGGGCTGCAGCGTCATTCGGGTAATATAATAATCATTTACTTCCGGGTCCGCGTCAGATAAATCCACATGCAGTTTCAGCTTTTGCCCGAAACGATACTGCTGAACCTGAAAATAATCCCTGACATTACAGATTTCCTCCCCAATGGTGGCGTATTTGTCCAATTCAGAAATCGAATAGCTTAAAAACAGGGATAAGGATTCCATGGTCTGCGCCAGCTCTGTCATGCCCGCCCTCAAGGCATCTCCCCGGATCGCATCCAGGGTATTATAAAGGAAATGAGGATTCATCTGATTTTGCAGGGCAATCAGCCTGGATTGTTCCACGGACAGCTCCAAAAGTTTTTTTCTGTCTACAACAGAGTCAAACTGCCGGATCATTTCCAGATACCCTTCTGATACCGGAAGCTGACTTTGGAGTACACTCTGATCTACATATCCTTTTCCAAAATCGTCCATAGCCTTTTCTGTTTTTCTAAATGGACAGCAGACCCATCTCCAGAAAACAACTGACAAAAGCGCAGCCGCTCCAAAATGGAATATAAAAAAAGCTGTACCCTCCGCAAAAGCAGTATGGGGCAGAACCAGCAGAGCAAGAACCCCGTCCAATATCCACAGAAGGAGCAGGCCCGCCGCGAATACTTTCAAACGACCCCTTAACGTTTTCATAATACCTTCCCTCACCCGTAAAGTTTTCTGTATTTGGCGGCAGTAAGACCTACTTTTTTCTTAAACACCCGCATAAAATATTTTTCATCTCTGTATCCCACGCGCCAGGCCACCTCCGAGACAGAAAATTCATTCTGAAGCAGCAGTTCTTTAGCTTTTTCTATTCGTATATCCGCGAGATACTCTGTAAATGTCTGCCCTGTCTCTCCTTTAAAGACAGTAGAAAAGTAGGCCGGATTCAGTCCCGCCCTGCTGCTTACCTCTTCCAGGGTCAATTCCTCCGCGAAGTGCTGCAGGATATACTGTTTCGCGTCCCGGACAGGTTTCCGGTTCAGGAGTTCCCTGTTTTTTCTGATCTCACCAAACAGATGCTCTACGGTTTCTTTCGCAAACCGATGCATTTCCGTCAGGCTGCCGCACATACGGAGCCGGATAGAAGCCGTTCTATAGTCATCCGCCAGTTCCGCGGACGGATCTATTTTCCGGATCATATCCCCAACCATGGAAAACATTTTTTCATAGGCTTCATACAGTTTCCATCCCTGCCCAGACAGCTGCTTTCCTTTATATTTTTCTGCAACCCGTTCCATGACAGCGAGAACTTGCTCTTGATTCAGACACTCCGCCGCATTTTTAAAATCTCTCTGCATCCCATATGAAAAAAACTCATGTACAGAACCGTCTCTCTCGTCCCCACCGGCAAAAATAATGTCCGCCCTTTCCATCCACAGACGATCCCATACCAGTTTCTGAGCCTGGAAAGACAGACGGTACAGATCACGGAACTGTCCTGAGCCGCCCGCCCCTATTGCCGCGCGAACCTTCATGGTCTGATCACTGACGGCATGAATATTCCGGATAATATGCCGAAGTCCGTTTTTAAAATTTTCCGACTGTATATCCGCTCCCTCTACAATACAGAGTATCAGATCCTTTTTTACAGCCATATAAGGCCAAAATCCGTTTTTTTCCATTTCCCTGCGGATTATCTGCATCGCTCTTTTCCCCAGTACAGAAAGATTTTCCGTCAGATTCTGACTGGTCCATATGTCCATCTTGACAGCGAAGGCTGTTACAGTTCCACCGCTGAAGGTACAATGAAATTCTTCGTTGACTTTTTCATAGGAAACCGGATAATCCTCTTCTGTCTGATGTTCCAGCAGTTCCCGGACAAACCCGCCCTGGCGGAGACTGCTTACATTACGGGAGATTTCCTGCTTCCTGTTTCTCTTTTCAATAATTTTTTTTAGAGCCTCATTTAACTCTGCCCTGCGGATCGGCTTCAGAAGATAATCTTCCGCTTCATTTTGCAGAGCATCCCTGACGTATTCAAAATTTCTGTACCCGCTGACAATGAGAAAATTGATGTCTCTTTTTGCTTCCTTGATTCTGCGCAGCAGAGAAAGCCCGTCCAATTCCGGCATGCGTATGTCCGCGATTACGATATCCGGGGCTGATTCCTCCACAGCCTTTACCGCCTCCAGTCCGTTGTGAACCATGGAAACCAGCTGAAGATCCATTTTTTCCCAGTCTACAAGACTTTCTATCAACTGGCAGACTTTTATCTCGTCATCCGCAATCAGTACTTTATACATCTGAACAACCCCTCCTCTTTCCGGGAGCTACAGCCGCAGTCCCTTCACATCCTTGATCCTGCTTAAAATCACATGGCTTTCCAGCCGGATCACGCCCGGCAGCCGGTCCATCTCCTCCCGGATCAGCCGCTCCATTTCCTCCTGTCCCGCTGCCACCGCATGGACATGGAGCCGGCAGTTTCCCGTCATCCGGTAGATCTGCGTCACCGCTTCGTTGGCGCAGAGCTGTTCCGACACCTCCTCCAGGGCCTCCGGCCTGGTTTCAATATCGAAATAACAGGATACAGCGCCGCTGATTTTCTGGGGATTGACTACCGCCGTGTATTCCTCGATTATTCCGCTCTCCTCCATTCCCTGAATTCTGGCCTTTACGGCCACCCGGGAGAGCCCTACCCTCTCCCCGATCTCTGAATAGGAAAGCCTGGCGTTCTCGATCAGAAGGCTCAGGATTTTCTGATCCAGTTCATTCAGTCCGTCCAGAAACATGTAACCACTCCTTTTGAAAGTATGATATTGACATTTGTATGTTTCAGAAATAAAATAATTACGATTCGATAGATTCAATTTATCACAGTGAAAGGAAGATGGCAATCATGAATGTTGAACTGACCCAGGGACCGATTTTCCGCCGGCTGATCCGTTTTGCCCTGCCCCTGATGCTGGGCAACCTGCTGCAGCAGCTTTACAATGTGGCAGATACTCTGATCGTAGGACGTTTTGTGGGCTCCGACGCTCTGGCGGCGGTGGGTTCCGCCTATACGCTTATGACCTTTCTCACCTCGGTGCTTCTGGGGCTTTCCATGGGCAGCGGCGCCGTATTCTCCATCCGGTACGGAGAGGGCGACCAGGAGGGGCTGAAAGCCGGAATCTTTCATTCCTTTCTCCTGATCGGCGCTGTGGCGGCAGTGATGAATTTCATTGTCTTCCTTTTTATCGATCCCATTATGGGCCTTCTTCAGGTTCCTTCCGATGTGTATCCCCTTATGAGAGAGTATCTCTGGATCATATTTGCCGGGATCCCGGCTGTTTTTCTGTACAATTATTTTGCCTCCCTGCTGCGGGCCGTGGGAAATTCTGTCACGCCCCTGATTTTTCTGGCGGTTTCCGCTCTCCTGAATATAGGCCTGGACCTGCTTTTTGTGGTAGGTTTTCAATGGAGCGTGGCAGGGGCCGCTTTTGCCACAGTACTCTCCCAGTATGTGTCCGGTGCCGGCATAGTGATCTACACCATGGCCCGCTTTCCGGAACTGCGGCTTCAGCGCCGGCATCTGCGGTTCCGGAGTTCCGTAATGAAAGAAATTGCCAACCTCTCCTTTCTCACCTGCATTCAGCAGTCTGTCATGAATTTCGGCATTCTGATGGTGCAGGGGCTGGTCAACAGTTTCGGCTCTGTCATTATGGCCGCTTTCGCCGCGGCGGTAAAAATTGACTCCTTCGCCTATCTGCCGGTACAGGATTTCGGAAATGCCTTTTCCACCTTTGTAGCCCAGAACTATGGAGCCAGAAAACCCGGGCGGGTCTTTGCCGGATTCCGCTGCGCGGTTCTCACCTCAGTGCTTTTCAGCCTGGGAGTCAGCGCCGTGGTATTTCTGTTTGCCCGCCCTCTGATGCATATTTTTGTAGATCACTCAGAAACCGCTATTGTGGCGGCAGGCGTGGAGTATCTGCGAGTAGAAGGAAGCTTTTACTGGGGCATCGGCATTCTCTTTTTGCTGTACGGCTTCTACCGGGCTGTGAAAAAGCCCATGATGTCCATTGTTCTCACTGTGATCTCCTTGGGGCTGCGGGTTGCCCTGGCCTACACTCTGTCTTCCGTTCCGTTTCTTGGCGTCACCGGCATCTGGATGTCCGTTCCCATCGGCTGGGCCGCGGCGGATCTCACGGGACTCCTCTGCTACCTCCGCTGCCGGAAAACCCTTCTGCCGGAGGAGAACTCCCGCTCCTCCGGAACCGTTTCTTAATACCGAATGCGGAAGGTTCTTCCCGCCAGCCGGTAAACAAGCGCGCAGGCAGCCCCGCAGTATCCCAGGCAGAAGACCACCGAGAGGATTCCGAACAGCAGCGGCGGCACCTCCACCTGCAGCAGCAAAAAGCAGACCAGATAGGTGGCCCAGACTGCCAGCCGGTAGGTTCCGCTTTTCAGTTCTGTACTGGCGGTGTAGGGCTGCAGCAGGTAGTACAGGGTCAGATAGTGAACGGAAAAGAATACACTCATAGCCAGAATCGAGGCCGGGTACAGCAGATAGTACAGGACTTGTCCCGTTCCCCCGGAAAGATACAGAATCAGGGGCATCCCTGCCGCCAGCACCCCCGCCGGCAGCAGATTGACTCCAATGATCCCCAAAAGCCGCAGGCGGAACAGCCGCAGAATAAAAGCCGGTTTCTTATAAAAGGAATAGGTCAGCATGCTTCTGTCGCAGTTCATAAACAAAGCCTGGGTAAAGGCAGTGCCCCGATTGACCGTGTACATAATAAAGGCAAACCAGGGAAGGGCTTTCAGGAGCAGGCCATTCAGGGCGAGGGCCGCTTCCCGGCTGATGAGGGAGGCTCCCGCCGCTCCCAGGGACGCCGCCGCCAGAATGCCCGCCATCCGCTTGGCGGATTTCCAGAGGATCTTCCGGTGCCGTTTCATAAACAGCTCCTGAAAGCCCGCGAATCCTTCCTTTTGCGTGGTCATTCCCCCTTCTTTGCTGATGTTTTTCCGGTTCTGTTCCAGCACCGCGGTCTGTACAGACTGCTTCACATCCACCGCGCATCTCTTCTGCGCCAGAAGCATCTGATACATCGCGCGGTACTCTGTAAAACCGGCAATTTTTATAATTCCAAAAATCCCGGGAACCAGGGAGAAAAGCGCAAGGGCGCCGTACAGGGGAAGGGGCAGGCAAAGCCCCAGGGCCGGAAGAGCGTAGGCGGCTCCCAGCAGGATTCCCGTAAGGCCCCAGGCCAGGCCCGGGGGCAGATTTTCGTTGCTGCAGACCCCTGTCTTCTCGTACCGCCGCAGAAACAGCCCGGCGGCCGCCAGTTTTACGGACAGTATGTGCAGGGGCGCCAGCAGGCAGGCCCACAGGGGCAGGCCTCTGCTGAAGCTGATCCAGAGCAGCGCGGGCAGAAAACTCAGGCCCGTCCGCAGCAGCGTGTAGCCGTAATCTGTCAGAGTATACTTCCGGGCATCCATGCGCATGAGTATCATGGCATAGTATTTATCATTGGTGGGGTTAAACAGATACGTGTTCATATAGGCGCCGATAAGGGTCAGGAAAAATAAAAGGTGGGCGTATATCTCCGTCCCGTTTTCCTTCCCGTACAAATTCCCGGCCCATACCACCATAAGGAGCAGGTAGAGAAGCTTTCCCAGCAGAGCGCCCGCTATCTCCCAGAAAATGGACAGCACCAGACCCAGGCGCTTCAGCCCCCTGCTCTGATAGAGGCGGAGGGGAAGCAGACGTTTTACCAGAGGGATCTGCTTCAGCGAAAACAAAATGGTATTTACCCGATATGTATTTTTCAATGAAAAGGCAATGCGGAAGATTTTAAACATGTCCTTCCTCCCTCAGCATCTCAAGGATGCGCTCCCGGAACTCCTTCTGGTCCAGGTTTTCCCGCCGGATCTCCTCCAGAATCCCCTGATTCAGCACAACAATCTCATCGCAGAGATCCAGGGCCAGTTCCATGATGTGGGTGGAGAAGATCAGGATCCGCTCCTGTTTCTGGGAGCGGAGCAGCTGTTTCATTTCCTCCGCCGCCACCACGTCCAGGGAGGTGAGCGGTTCATCCAGCAGCAGAATGGAGGGCCTGGCAATGATCTGTACCAGCATCTGCATCTTGTTTTTCATGCCGTGGGAATAGTCTTTCAGCAGCCGGTCCCGGTCCTCCGGCGCGATGCCCACCTGATCAAAATACGCGTCGATGGTCTTTGGCCGGCGGATGCTGTCCCGGTTGATTTCCATAAAAAACTTCAGAAATTCCCGGCCGGTGAGAAATTCCGGCACCGCCGGGGTGGAGAGCACATATCCCATTTCTTCCGGCAGCACTTCTCTCTCCTTTCCCTCTTCCCGGATAAAAAACCTGCCGCCGTCCGCCTTCATATCCCGGTTCAGACAGTTAAACAGAGTAGTCTTTCCGGCTCCGTTTCTCCCAAGAAGCCCGTAAATTTTTCCGCTCTCGAAAGTAAAGCTCACATCCCGCAGCACCTGCTTTTTTTCAAAATGTTTCTCCAGATGTTCGATGACAAATTCCATGAAGTCCTTCTCCCATACTTTTTTTCTGATTATACTGAATTGTCTGGTTTTCGTCAAACAGAAAGAACGCATCCGCCTTTCTGCCTGCCGATGCGTTCCTTCCCGGTACCCCGGTTTCAGAAAGAAGCCGGGGTTTTGCCGTACATGGATTTGTCGAATTCCGGATTAAAATAATAGTAATTCCGGCTGTCCAATTTTTCTTTTACCTTTTCCAGAGCTTCCCCGAACCGCTGGAAATGAACGATCTCCCGGGTTCTCAGAAACTTCAGAGGCTCCCTTACCTCCGGGTCCTCGATCACCCGCAGAAGGTTATCATACACAGTTCTGGCTTTCTGCTCTGCCGCCAGATCCTCGGTCAGATCTGTCAGCGCGTCCCCTTTGGACTGAAATTCTACCGACGAAAATGGCAGGGCAGAAGCCGCCTGGGGCCAGATTCCCGCGGTGTGGTCAATATAGTAGGCGTCAAATCCAGCCGTCTTTGCCTGCTCCGGGGTAAGATTTTTGGTCAGCTGGTAAACCATGGCGCAGATCATCTCCATATGGGCCAGCTCCTCTGTGCCGATGTCTGTCAGCAGACCTCCCACGGCTTTCACCGGCATAGAATACCGCTGAGCCAGGTACCGCATGGAAGCGGACAGCTCTCCGTCCGGCCCTCCGTACTGGCTGATAATCAGCTGGGCAGTCTTGGGACAGGTTTTGGTAATTTTTACGGGAAACTGCAGCCGTTTTTCATAATACCACATGATCGCATCCTCCTTCCCAAGGCATCGGGCCCGCCAGCCAGCAGAATCCTTCCCCTGTTTTGTCACATTCCGCGGCACAGCTTCTGGTCAGAGGATAAAACTGCTCCGCGAAGCAGCCCATGAGCTGCTCTTTCTCCCGGCTTTTTTCCCGGTACAGCTGGGCCGCTTCCCGGTCATCCTGGTGGGTGTCCAGATACAGGGTCAGATCATCCAGGACAAATCCCGTCTGCCGGATTTTAGTCAGAAGCCGGTCCCTCTCGGTCTGCTCCTGGCATTTTCCGGGAAAATACAGGGTTTCCGCCGCAAAAAACGGCTTATCCAGATCCGGAAAAATGGTTCCCTGTTCCAGAGCCTTGGCGTCATCGTACCGCCTTCCCCATTTCTGAACCGGAACCGAAGCCATGGCTAATGGTGTTTCTTCCATAATAAATAAACCCCCTTTCCTGCGGATCCGCGAAACTGCCGAAACAGTTCCGCCTTTTTAGTATCCGCAGAAAAAGAGGGGTTATGGTGTAAAATCATGGCATTTATGACTCGCTCTGCTGATTGATGTAATTGACCAGACCTTCCGCTTTGATGATTTTCTGCATAAACGGCGGGAATGCCTGACCTTTGTATTCCGTTCCCCTGGTTCTGTCATAGATCATGCCGGAATCGAAATCAATCTCCACCTCATCGCCGTCCCGGATATCTCTGGCCGCTTCCGGACACTCGATAATAGGAAGGCCGATATTAATGGAGTTTCGATAAAAAATTCGGGCAAAGGTCTCGGCAATTACACAGCTGACCCCGGCGGCCTTAATGGCGATGGGCGCATGTTCTCTGGAAGATCCGCAGCCGAAATTTTTGTTGGCCACAATAATGTCGCCCTTCTGAACCTTCTTTATAAATTCTTTATCAATATCCTCCATGCAGTGGGCAGCCAGCTCCGCCGGGTCTGAGGAGTTCAGATACCGGGCGGGGATGATCACGTCTGTGTCCACATTGTCTCCATACTTAAATACTCTTCCTTTTGCCTGCATTTGACGCCTCCTTACTCTCCAAGCTCTGCCGGAGCGCTGATTTTTCCGGTTACCGCGCTGGCCGCCGCTGTTGCCGGGCTGGCCAGATACACTTCTGAGTCCACATGGCCCATACGTCCCACAAAATTCCGGTTGGTGGTGGAAACGCAGCGTTCTCCGGCTGCCAGAATGCCCATATAGCCTCCCAGACAGGGACCGCAGGTAGGTGTGCTGACTACCGCTCCCGCTTCGATAAAGATCTTCAGCAGTCCCTCTTCCATAGCCTGCAGATAAATCGCCTGGGTTGCCGGGATCACAATGCAGCGGACTCCTTTTTTCACTTTGCGGCCTTTGAGAACAGCCGCCGCGGTCCGCAGATCCTCCATGCGGCCGTTGGTGCAGGAGCCGATAACCACCTGGTCGATCTTTACATCCTCGGTGATCTCATCGATGGTCTTTGTATTCTCAGGCAGATGGGGGAAGGCTATGGTGGGCTTCAGCTGGCTGAGGTCAATGGTGTATTCCTCCTCATAGATCGCGTCCGGATCCGCCTCATAGATCTTATAGCTTCTGGAAGAATGCTCTTTCATGTAGGCTTCCGCCTTCTCATCCACCGGGAAAATGCCGTTTTTGCCTCCGGCTTCAATGGCCATGTTGGCGATGGTGAAACGGTCGTCCATAGACAGGCTCTTCACTCCCTCGCCCACGAATTCCATGGATTTATACAGGGCTCCGTCCACGCCGATCCTGCCGATGATGTGCAGGATCACGTCCTTTCCGCTGACCCATTTGGGCAGGCTTCCCGTCAGGTTAAATTTAATGGCGGAGGGAACCTTGAACCAGGCTTTTCCGGTAGCCATGCCCGCTGCCATATCCGTGCTGCCCACACCGGTGGAAAAAGCTCCCAGGGCGCCGTAGGTACAGGTGTGAGAATCCGCTCCGATCACCACATCTCCGGCCACCACCAGTCCTTTCTCCGGCAGCAGCGCGTGCTCGATGCCCATCTCTCCCACATCGAAATAATTGGTGATCTCATGGGCGCAGGCAAACTCCCGGACACACTTACAGTGCTCCGCGGATTTAATATCCTTGTTGGGAATAAAATGATCCATTACAAGGGCGATCTTGTCTTTGTCAAATACTTCCTTTTTGTTGAATTTATCCATCTCGTGGATGGCGACCGGGGAAGTGATATCATTTCCCAGAACCAGATCCAGCTTTGCCTCGATGAGCTGGCCGGCCTCCACCTGATCCAGGCCTGCCGCAGCCGCCAGGATCTTCTGCGTCATTGTCATACCCATATCTCTTTTCCTCCTGTTGCCTTCATATTCTGATTGCCATTCTATCATGGAATAGGATATAATACAAATACATATTTATCATATTTGCTATAACTTTAAATTATGATTTGCCCGACAAATGGGCATGAGACACGCCATAAAATCATGATTGCCTGCGCCAGCGCAGCCCGCATGACCTTTTGTCGCTTGTCTCAAATGATAGGAGGCTTCCATGGAACAGAATCTGTCTCAGTATTATATTTTTTATACCGCGGCCCAATGCGGCAGCATTTCCCGGGCCTCCCGGGAACTGTACATCAGCCAGCCTGCCGTCAGCAAAGCCATCCAAAAGCTGGAGCAATCCCTGAACACGGTGCTTTTCCGCCGGGAGGCCAGAGGCGTGTCCCTGACGGAGGAGGGCCGGCTACTGTACCGCCATGTGCGGGAAGCTTTTCATTCCCTGGATGAAGCGGAGCAGACCCTGGCCAGAAGAAAAAAGCTCGGCATTTCCCACCTGCGTCTGGGGGCCAGCGCCACACTCAGCAGATACGTGCTTCTGCCCTTTCTGCAGCGCTTTATCCGGGCGTATCCTCATGTGAAAATTACCATCGCCTGTCAGTCTACGTACCGGACCCTGGAACTGCTCCGGGAAAAAAAGATCGATCTGGGCCTGGTTGGCCGCCCCGGTTCCCTGAAAGGCTGCGAGTTTCTTCCCCTGCAGTCCATCCAGGATACCTTTGTGTCCACAGACACCTACCTGTCCAATCTGTCGCTCAGGGAAAAGGACAGCAATCTTTTTCACACCGCGGTTTTTATGATGCTGGACGAAGAAAACATCACGCGGCAGTTTGTCAACGATGCTCTGCGGGAACAGGGGATTGAGCTGAAAAATGTCCTGGAAGTGACTTCCATGGATCTGCTGATTGAATTCGCGAAAATCGGCATGGGCGCCGCCTGCGTGATCCGGGAATTTGTCCAAAAGGAGCTGGACCAAAAAGAACTGCTGGAAGTCCCCCTGGGGATCGCCTTTCCACCCAGGGAAATCGGCTTCGCCTGCCTGAAAGAGTCTATGGATCTATCGCCTGTGCGGGAATTTCTGGCGCTTTCCGGCGCCGGTGAAAAGCCCGCAAAAAAACCGGCCTCAGGCAAAGCCTGAGAACCGGTTTTCCTGCGCCCGAAGGCGGGACATTCCATCAGTTGTTGATCAGTTTGTCCTCGTCGCTCCAGCTGTACAGTTTTCTTACTTCTTCTCCCACGATCTCGGAGGGATGCTCCTGGGCTTTTCTGCGCAGGGCGCGGAAGTGAGCCTGACCGCCTGCGGGAGACATCTCCAGCAGGAAATCCTTGGCGAAGGTTCCGTCCTGGATATCGGAAAGGATCTTCTTCATGGCCTTCTTGGTCTCCTCTGTGACAATCTTGGGTCCGGTGATGTAGTCGCCGTACTCAGCGGTATTGGAGATGGAGTATCTCATGCCCTTGAAGCCGGACTGATAGATCAGATCCACGATCAGCTTCATCTCATGGATGCACTCGAAATACGCGTTTCTGGGATCGTATCCTGCCTCTACCAGGGTCTCGAAGCCTGCCTGCATCAGAGCGCAGACACCGCCGCAGAGAACTGCCTGCTCGCCGAACAGGTCGGTCTCCGTCTCCACCCGGAAGGTAGTCTCCAGCACGCCGGCGCGGGCGCCGCCGATGCCCAGGGCATAGGCCAGAGCCAGATCCTTGGCTTTGCCGGTGTAATCCTGCTCTACGGCAACCAGACAGGGAACGCCTTTTCCTGCTTCGTACTCGCTTCTCACGGTATGTCCGGGTCCTTTGGGAGCGATCATGGTCACATCCACGTAGGGCGGCGGAACGATCTGGCCGAAATGGATGGCAAAACCGTGAGCGAACATCAGCATATTGCCCTCCTCCAGGTTGGGCTCAATGTCCTTTTTGTACATTGCGGCCTGCTTCTCATCGTTGATCAGAATCATGATAATATCCGCCTGCTTTGCTGCCTCTGCCGCGGTGTAGACCTTCAGGCCCTGAGCTTCTGCCTTGGCCCAGGATTTGCTGCCCTCGTAAAGGCCCACAATAACATCACAGCCGGAATCCTTCAGGTTCAGCGCATGGGCGTGTCCCTGGCTTCCGTAGCCGATGATAGCGATCTTTTTTCCTTCCAGTAAAGAAAGGTTGCAGTCTTCCTGATAAAAAATCTTTGCTGCCATTTGTATTTCCTCCACTATGTCTAAAATCTATTGTTAAAAGGCTCTGCCTTTTAGCAAGCTGCTGCCGCGCCGCCTCTTTTACAGATAGCGGACATCGTCCATTCCCCTGGACAGGCCGGTAATGCCGGTTCTGGCAAGTTCCAGGATCTCATGGCCTTCCAGAAGCTTCAGGAAGGCGTCCAGTTTGCTCTGAGCCCCGGTCAGCTCAATAATCAGGGACTCCGGTCCCACATCCACAATCTTGGCCCGGAAAATACTGGCCACGGACATAATGCTCTGGCGCTCCATGGCATTGGCTTTTACCTTCACCATGATCAGCTCCCGGTTTACGCTTTCCTTTGGCTGAAGCACCTTGATATCGATTACATCCACCAGCTTTGCCAGCTGCTTGGTGATCTGCTCCAGAACCAGATCGTCCCCGGTAGCTACCACCGTCATCCGGGAGTACCTGGGATCCGCAGTCACTCCTACTGTCAGGCTGTCAATGTTGTAGCCCCGGCGGCTGAACAGGCCGGACACACGGCTTAAAACACCGGAAGTGTTATCTACCAGCAGGGATAAAATTCGCTTTTTCATAACGCATACCAACTTTCCTGATACTGTCGTATCAATTCTTTTCACAGGGGACTGTTTTCGGAGAAATATCTTTCCCGACAGTCAACTCTTTTTCTATTCTACTCTGTCAGAATTTGTTTGTCAACGAAAACCGGCTTCCGCTCAGGCGGCAAGCCGGTTTCGAACTCATCTCTGTGTCTGCCTGATTTACGATGTATTATACCGCAATTTTTCCGGCAGAAAAAGGGATAAAACAGAAATTTTTTTGGATTTTTCGCAGTTTTTTTGTTATCTTTGCATAAGACAGCTTTATTTTTTATCCTCAGGACATCACAGTTCCCCGGGCATTTTCCAGGCGTGATGGTCGGTGTGGAGCAGATGATGGGCCCGCTCGCTTAAGGGCTGCCCCAGGAAATCCGCGTAGCACTGTTTAATGGAGGGATTCTCGTGGGAGAACCGCAGCTGGCTCTGACGGTCCAGGCGGTACAGGATTTCGCCCCGCTCCGGAGCCATTTCGTACCCGTCATGGATGGGCTGCCCTCCGCCGCCTACGCAGCCGCCGGGACATGCCATCACCTCCACAAAGTCGTAGGATACTTTTCCCTTTTTCAGTTTCTTCAGCAGCTTTCTGGCGTTTCCAAGGCCGTTGACCATAGCCACCTTTAAGGTCTGGCCGGCCAGATCGAACTCTGCCTCCCGCCATCCCTGCATGCCTCTGACCTGGCGGAAAGCATCCGGATCCGGATTCTTCCCGGTTACAAAATAGCTGGCTGTCCGCAGCGCCGCCTCCATGACGCCGCCGGTCGCTCCGAAAATGACTCCCGCGCCGCTTCCCAGACCCAGAGGCATATCCAGTTCTTCTTCTTTCAGCCCCTGGGGAATAATGTGGGCAGCCTTGATCATCCGGTCGATCTCCCTGGTGGTCAGCACCACGTCCACATCCTGTCCGGCTCCGGCGTCATTCATCACCGGCAGAGCGCACTCCTGCTTTTTGGAAATGCAGGGCATGATGGAAACGCTGAAAATGCGGCTGGGATCCACGTTCAGAATCTTGGCGTAATAACTCTTGGCGATGGCTCCGAACATCTGCTGAGGGGATTTCGCGGTGGAGACCTGATCTACAAATTCAGGGAAATAGCCTTTCACAAAACGCACCCATCCCGGACAGCAGGAGGTAAACATGGGGAATTTCTCATGGTCTTTATTTTTCAGTTTTTCCAGAAACTCGCTGGCTTCCTCCATGATAGTGAGGTCCGCGGAAAAATCCGTGTCAAATATATAATCGAATCCCACCTGGCGCAGGGCTGCCGCCAGCCGTTTTACTGTGGCAAACTCCGGCTTCAGCCCCAGATCCTCGCCCCAGGCAGCCCGCACCGAAGGCGCGATCTGCACTACAACGATCTTCTCCGGATCGTCCAGAGCGTCCCAGACCTTTCCGGTATCATCCCTCTCAATGAGAGCTCCTACCGGACAGTGGGTCAGGCACTGTCCGCAGAGGGTACAGTCTGACTCCTCCAGCCGCAGGACATTTTTCACATCCACGGTTGCCCTGGATCCGGTATTCACCACATCCCAGATGCTGCAGGTCTGTACCTTGTCGCAGACCTGGATACAGCGCATGCACTTGATGCATTTCGTGTAGTCCTTAATCAGGGGGAATTTTCTGCTGCCCTTCTGGAAGGGAATCTGCTTGTCAAAGGGCACCATCCGGATATCCATCTCGCTGGCCAGCGTCTGCAGAGAACAATTTCCGTTTCTCACACAGAGGGCGCAGTTCACATCGTGCTGGGACAGCAGAAGCTGCAGGTTGTTTCTGCGCACTTTCCATACCTTCCTGCTGTTGGTGTGAATCACCATCCCCTCTCTCACCGGGTTGTTGCAGGCGGTAAATAACTTTTCATATCCCTCAATCTCCACCATGCAGATCCTGCAGGCTCCGATCTCATTGAGATTTTTCAGATAGCAGAGGGTCGGAATCTTGATTCCCACACTGGCTGCCGCTTCCAGAATCGTTGTATTTTCCGGAACATTCACTTCTCTTCCATCAATTATCAGTTTTACCATTCCCGTACCCTGCCTCCTTTAAACACTCCATAGCCAAAGTGGTCGCACCGCAGGCAGCGCCCGGATTCCTGGCGCGCTTCCTCCTCCGTCATTCCACATTCCATCAGTTTGAAGTCTTTGATCCGCAAAGCGGCCTCCCGCTCTTTCAGATTGATGCGTCCGCAGCTTCTCCGGTCGTCCAGACGAACCGGCGGGATCTCCACATCGTTGCGGACCTTATGGCTGAAGCCCAGGTACTCATCGATGTTGGCGGCCGCCACTTTTCCGGCGGCAATGGCCCGGATGACTGTGGCGGGCCCGGTTACGCAGTCTCCTCCGGCGAACACGCCTTCTGTATTCTTAACGCCGCTCCAGTCCAGAGCCTCAATGGCCCCCCGGCGGATGGGGATTCCGTATTCGCCGAATTTCAGGGAATCGATGCCCTGTCCCACGGCTACCAGGACGATCTCACAGGGGATCCGCACTTCCGGTTCCGAAGAATTTACCGGCTTGGGACGTCCGTCCTGAATGGGGCCTACGATCTGGGGTTTCACCCACAGAGCCGCCACGCGCCCCTGGTCATCCTTTTCGATCCGGATAGGCGCGTGAAGATCCAGAACCTCGCAGCCCTCCGCGACAGCGCCCTCTACTTCCTCCGGAAGCGCCGTCATATCAACTTTTCTCCGGCGGTAGGCAATGGTCACGGACTTTGCCTTCAGCCGCACGGCAGACCGGGCCACATCCATAGCCACGTTGCCTCCTCCTACCACAACGACCCGCTTTCCGGAGAAATCTGGCATATCATAATCTCCGATGCTCCGGAGCATTTCTACCGCGGAAAGAACCCCCTTGGCATCTTCGCCCTCAATGCCGATTTTCCGGTCCACATGGGCGCCGATGGCCACATACATGGCATCGCAGTTTTCCCGGAGTTCCTTAATGGGGATATCATCCCCCACCCGCACATTGGTTACGGTCTTGATCCCCACGGAGAGCAGGGTCTCGATCTCCTTATCCAGAGTTTCCCTGGGCAGCCGATAGCTGGGAATACCGTAGCGGAGCATGCCGCCCAGCTGCTTTCTCTGCTCGTAAATGGTTACATCGTGGCCCATCAGCGCCAGGTAATAGGCGGCGCTTAAGCCGCCGGGGCCTCCGCCGATGACAGCCACCTTCTTGCCCGTGGGCTTCAGGCATTTGGGAACAGATACATCCCCCGCATGCTCTACCGCGAACCGCTTCAGCCCCCGGATATTAATGGGATCGTCCACCATGGTGCGGCGGCAGCGGACCTCGCAGGGATGCTCGCAGATCAGTCCGCAGGTGGCGGGAAGAGGATTGTCTTTGCGGATCAGACGCACAGCGTCATAATATCTTCCCTCGTGGATCAGGGCTATGTATCCGGGAACATCCACGCCCGCGGGACACTGGGCCACACAGGGAACCGGCTGGCTCACTGTGCCGGAGCATCTTCCGTTCCTGATATGTTCCTCAAAGTCGCCCCGGAAGCCTCTGACCCCCTTCAGCACCATCCTGGCAGCCTCGTAGCCGATGGCGCAGTCGGCAGATAAAAAGATGCTCTCCGCAGTTCTCTCAATGACATCGATGGTCTTCATCTGCGCTTTTCCGTCCAGCACGGATTCCATCAGCGCCTGCAGCTGCCCCAGACCGATCCGGCAGGGAACACATTTTCCGCAGGACTGCGCATGGCACATCCGCAGAAATGAGGTCGCCAGGTCAACCGGACATAAACCCGGCGGACTGGCGACTACTCTGCGTTCCAGATCTTTGTAGAGCTGTTCCACTGTTTTCTGCGCTTCATTCTGTGTGAAAATACTTAGTCTGCTCATCTCAACCTCCACATCTGTTCGCAATTTAAAGTTGCCTTTCGGCTGCGTAAACCCATTTTCTCCATACGCAACCCCTACCCATACATTGATTATAATTTAACACACTCTGTGCTTTTCGTCAATCCGACTATTTCTTTTTTGTTTATCCCGTCTGTTTTACCTGTTTTTCACAAAAAGAAAAGACCTCAAACTGCCTGTCCGCGAAATACTGACCAAACAAGCAGTTTGAAGCCTTAAAAAATTCAGATTCAGTTCAGTTCGATCTCCATCAGATCTTTGGGAGGAATCTGCTGCGTGGAGGCGGCCTTAAACTTTTTCAGCTCCGCCTGGGCGGTTTTAATGGGAATATTGGTCCCGGCTCCCGCCACGCAGCCTCCCGGGCAGCCCATGCCCTCGATGAGACAGCCCTTCATTTTTCCGGCTTTTGCCAGGGTAAGGATTTTTTTGCACTCGCTTAATCCCTCCGCGTGTTCAATGCGCACCGGCACTTCCGGATAGTATTCCTTCAGACATTTCTCTATGGCTTCCGCCACGCCCCCGGCTACGGCGTAGCCCCGCCCTGCCGCTGTGGCGTCATGGAAGGATGTGCCTCCTTCTATGGCTTCCGGATCAATCTCCCTGGCGTCAAACATTCCCTGGAGTTCCTCAAAGGTAATTACAAAATCCACATCGCTGCGGACGTCCGTCCGGGAAGCCTCCAGTTTCTTGGAGGCGCAGGGGCCGATAAAGACTACATGAGCGTTGGGATGTTCTTTTTTAATACTTCTGGCCGTAGCCACCATAGGCGTCAGCTCCTGGGAAACGCTCTCAATGAGATCCGGGAAGTAAATCTTGGCCAGCATGGACCAGGAAGGACAGCAGGATGTCAGCAGGAAAGGCAGTTCTCCGGAGGCCACCTTTTCCGCGTAATGATGGGCTTCCGTCACCGCTCCGATATCCGCTCCCAGAGCCACCTCGTATACCTCGGAAAATCCCAGTTTTAAAAGCGCCGCTTTGAATTTCCCGGGCGTTACGTTTGGTCCGAACTGTCCGATAAAGGCCGGGGCCACCTCGGCGATGATCTCCTGTCCCTCCCGGAGCGCTCTGGACAGCTGGAAGATCTGGGACTTGTCGGAAATCGCCCCGAAAGGACAGCTGACCATACACATGCCGCAGGAAACACATTTGTCCGGGTTAATCACCGCCCGGCCCTGTCCGTCGCTCTCGATGGCGTTGACGCCGCAGGCTCTGGCGCAGGGTCTTTCCATGTGCGAAATGGCGTCATAGGGGCAGACCGCCTTGCATTTTCCGCAGTGAATGCATTTTTCCTGGTCAATGATGGACTTTCCTTTCCTGATGGTGATAGCCCCCTTGGGACAGACCTGGCGGCAGGGATGGGCCACGCAGCCCCGGCACATGTCGCTGACCATATACATATTCGGCTCACAGGCGTCGCAGGCCGAAGGAATCACCTGCATCAGGGGCGGTTCGTAATACTTTTCGTCAATATTGCTGGCCTCCATGCCCGCCGTAATATGAACCGCCTGGTTCTCCGGCCGCAGAGACATGCCCATGGCAAGCCTGACCCTCTCGCTGGCCACCGCCCGCTCCCGGTAAATGCTTTCTCTGTACGTGGCTCTTTCCCGGACGATCTCATAGGGAATCGCCTCGATCCTGTCCTGGAAATTTTCTTCCGTGGACTCGAAAGCCACCCGGGAGATCTCTTTAAATACTTCTCGTCTGATTTTTCTGATTGGAGTGTCTAACCCTCTCATACCGCAACCCTTTCCTCTCTACACTGTTTCAAAAACTTGTATCAGCGAACCGCGGAAGCGCCTTCCCTTTTTTGCCTCCGCGCTCCATAGCAGAAAAGGGCGGAAAAATCCGCCCTTTCAGACCGGGCAGTTTACTGTTTTTTGCCCAGTTTTGTCATAATCCATACACACACAATAATAATCAGAATAGTGATGAAAATTCCGCCCATTCCTTTGCCCATAATTTCAAAGGCATGCTCTAAATTCACTAAATTGTTTTCCATAGCCCCTCCTTATAAGAACTGGCTGACCAGATTGATGACCATGCCCCCGGCAATTACGGAAGCGATCTGGCCGGATACATTGGCGCCCGCCGCGTGCATCAGGATGATATTGGTTGGATCCTCTTTCATAGCCATTTTCTGCACCACTCTGGAGGACATGGGGAACGCCGAAATACCGGCGCCTCCCACCATGGGATTGATTTTCTTTTTGCGGAAGAGATTCAGGAACTTCGCCAGAAGCACTCCTCCGATGGTATCCATCACAAAGGCGAACAGGCCGATGGCCATAATCATCAGGGTCTGCACCTGTACGAAATCCGCCGCCCGCATGCTGAAGGAAATGGTAATTCCCAGAAGCAGCGTAATCAGGTTTGCCAGGTTGTCCTGGGCCGTCTCGGACAGGGTCTGCAGAACGCCGCACTCCCGGATGAGATTTCCGAACATCAGGAAGCCTACCAGAGCCACAGACTGAGGCGCTACAAAACCGACAATGATGGTCACAACAATAGGGAACGCGATCCGCATGCCCTTGGATACGGACTTGGGATTGTACTCCATATGGATGCGGCGCTCCTTCTTGGTGGTTACCAGTTTAATGGCGAAGGGCTGCACAATGGGCACCAGGGCCATATAGGAGTAGGCAGCCACCGCGATGGGGCCTACGTACCGGGAATCCAGCATCTGAGACACCAGAATCGAGGTGGGGCCGTCCGCCGCGCCGATGATTCCGATGGAGGCCGCGTCCTTCATATCAAATCCCAGAACGGCAGCCAGGGCAATGGCCGCGAAGATACCGAACTGAGCTCCCGCTCCAAAGAGAAACATAATGGGGTTGGAGAGCAGGGGGCCGAAATCGATCATGGCTCCGATACCTATGAACAGCAGAATCGGCATGACCTCCGAGGCCTCGATGCCCACATTGAACAGCCATTCAATGATGCCGGGGGTATTGCCCACGCCTTCCAGCACCTGATCAATGACCCCGGACAGAGGCAGGTTTACCAGAATCGCGCCGAAGCCCATGGGCAGCAGCAGAGCAGGTTCGTACTCTTTTTTGATCGCCAGCCAGATCAGCACAATGCCGATGACATACATGACTCCCTGCTGCCAGGTTACGTTCCGGAATCCGTCAATTAAAAATTCCATTTGTCTTTCCTCCAGGTTTTTTCTTTCTCGTTGCCTTCCTTTCGCGTACTGCCCGCCGGCAGCCGCAGATACTGTTTGATTATAAGTCAGAGGCTGAGCCGGTGTCAAGGCCGGCTTTTTAATCCAGAAGGATCAGCGCCATAAATTTCAGGTCTGTATCTCCTCTGTTTGCCAGCCCATGGCTGTGGCCGCTGGGGGTAACGGTGACATCCCCCGCCTGCACCCGGCGTTTTTCTCCGTCGTCTGTATACTCTCCCACCCCCTGAAGTATGTAGTAGCTTTCGCACTCTCCCCTGTGTTCATGTACTCCCAGGGAGCAGCCCGGCTCCAGGGTCACTTCCGCGTACATCCGGCATTTCTCCCCCAGCCTGTCCTGGCTGAGAATATCCCGGATGATTACATGTCCTTCTCCTCCGGCCATATTTTCCACACGTCTCACCTGCATGATCTTTTCCTCTCTTTCTTCTCACTCTGTAAGATTGTCCCGCCTGCCTGTCAGATCCAGGATGACTTCCCCTGCAAGGATCAGCCCTGCCGCCGCCGGCACAAAAGCCAGACTTCCCGGGGCGCTTCTGCCATCCGCGCCCTCCTTGGGAGGACTGTTCCGTTTTTGGGGCTGCTCTGTAGAGAAAACCACCTTCACCCCGGAAATTCCCAGCTTCCGCAGTTCTCTGCGCATGACCCGGGCCAGGGGGCATACGGATGTTTCCTCAATGGAGGCCACCTTAAACAGATCCGGCCTGAGCTTATTTCCCGCTCCCATAGCGCTGATCACCGGCACTCCCGCTTCCCGGGCTCCGCGGATAATCAGGAGTTTGGCTGTTACATTGTCCACCGCGTCCACCACATAATCATACCCGCGAAAATCAAACTCCTCCTGGGTCTCCGGCAGAAAAAAGCATCTCCGGGCGTCGATGCTGGCCCGGGGATTAATGTCCAGCGCTCTCTCCTTCATGGCATCCACTTTATACATACCCAAAGTGCTGTGGAGGGCAATGATCTGACGGTTTAGATTGGACAGGGTCACCCGGTCATAGTCCACAAAAGTCAGGGAACCCACACCGCTGCGGACCAGGGCTTCCGCCGCATGGCCTCCCACGCCTCCGATCCCGAACACTGCCACCTTGGAGGCTTCCAGCTTTTTCACCGCCTCCGGGCCCAGAATCATCTCTGTTCTGGAAAACTCTTCCCGCATAAAAACATCCGCTCCTGTCTTTGAATTTAATCCGCAGCAATCGGCAGAATACGGTTACATCATACCACATCCGCAATCCTCCTGGCAATGAAAACCAGTCGGCGGAATTTTATATCTTTTTTACCCGGTCTTTGCAATTTTTCACTGATGCAATAAAATATATTGCATTTGTAAAATTCCAGACAGTTTCTTTTTTCGACAAAATGTATTATGATAATTATTATCGCAATTAACTGGAGGTTTCCTATGGATAAAAAGCGTCAGCAGGAACTTCGCATGCTGGGCATCACCATCTCCTACTACCGGCGTGCCAAAGGGTATACCCAGGCGCAGCTTGCCAGGGAAATTCATGTGAGCCGCACCCACATCAGCAACATCGAAGCGCCAAACGCCAAAACTTCTGTCTCTATTACCCTCCTCATGGACATCGCCGACGCGCTTGATATTCCATTGACCTATCTGTTTGATTTTCATGACCGTTTTTCCGACTAACTTCGATTTGACTTTAAGAGGGAATTTTTATGGAAGCGTATATTGATTTACACGTTCATTCAAACTGCTCTGACGGAACCTTTTCCCCGGAGGAGCTTGTTTCTTACGCGCGAAAAAAAGGGCTGCAGGCTTTCGCGCTCACAGACCACGATACGGTAACCGGCGTGGCCCGGGCCGCGGACGCGGCCGCGGGAACCGGTCTTACCGTTATTCCCGGGGTCGAACTGTCCTCCGATTACCAAAAACGGGATATTCATATTCTGGGCCTGGGGATCGACGCGGAAAATCGGAAATTTTTGAAATATCTGGAGGAGTTTCAATCTGCCAGAGAGATTCGGAATCATAAAATGATGAAAAAATTAGCGCAGCGGGGCATTCCGATTAACGAAGAAGTTATGGAGACCGTCTTTCCCGGGTGTGTATGGACCCGGGCCCACTTCGCCCGCTTTCTGAAGGACAGAGGCTTTGTCCGCACTATGGAGGAAGGTTTTCAGAAATATGTGGGAGATGAGGCGCCCTGCTTTGTTCCCAAAGAACAGATTCCTCCCTGGGAAGCTGTCCGGCTGATCCTGGAATGCGGCGGCCACCCGGTGCTGGCCCACCCCCTGCTCTACCGTCTGAGTTCCCGGGAGCTGGAAAAATTGGTGGATCTTCTCTGCGGCAGCGGCCTTCAGGGACTGGAGGCCATCTATTCCTCCAACCGTTTTTCTGAGGAATCCTCCATGAAGCAGCTGGCAAAACGCCATGGCCTCTGCGTCACCGGCGGATCGGATTTTCACGGTTCCAACAAACCGGATATTGATCTTGGCATCGGGAAGGGAAATCTGAAAATCCCTTATTCTCTCTGGGAGAGCCTGAGCCGGCGCGCGATATAAAAGGACGCGTCTTTCCTTTGGGGAAGGGCGCGCCCTCTTTTTTTGTCTGTCAGTTTTCCACGGGCTCCGCCGGGATAAATACCCTTTTATCCAGGGCAGCCTTTTTTTCTTTTGCCTTTTCCTGCGCTTCCTGGCAGAAATACTCCTGGGCACAGACGGGAGTTTTTCCTCTGCGGTCCGGCTTCACATAGAGGCCGTCCGGCTGCAGCACATGGGCCTTCATATTATCCTCCAGCTGCACTTTCAGGATATTCATAACCTCCTTCTTGATCTGCGGATCTTCTACCGGGAACACAATCTCCACCCGCTTGTCCAGATTCCTGGGCATCCAGTCGGCGCTTCCCATATACACCTCTTCGTTTCCGTTGCTGTAGAAATAGAAAATCCGGGCGTGCTCCAGGAAGTTTCCCACAATGGACCGCACCGTAATATTTTCGCTGATTCCGGGAATTCCGGTGATCAGACAGCAGATGCCCCGGACGATCAGGTCGATTTTTACTCCCGCGGCGGAAGCGCTGTAGAGGGCCGCGATGATCTCCTGGTCGCAGAGAGAGTTGATCTTGGCCACGATCCTGGCCTCCTGCCCGTTTCTGGCATGCTCTTCCTCCATGCGGATCATATGCAGGAACCGGTTTCTCATCCAGATGGGCGCTACCACCAGTTTGTTCCAGGTGCTGGGCTCGGAATACCCGGACAGCATGTTAAAAACAGCGGTGGCGTCTTCTCCGATCTTGGCGTCGCAGGTGAGGATTCCGCAGTCGGTATACTGCTTGGCGGTGGAATCGTTATAGTTTCCGGTTCCCAGATGCACGTACCTGCGGATTCCCTCCTCCTCCCGGCGCACCACCAGAGTGATCTTGCTGTGAACCTTCAGGCCCAGGAGGCCATAGATTACATGACAGCCGGCCTTCTCCAGCATTTTCGCCCAGACTATATTGTTTTCCTCGTCAAATCTGGCCTTCAGTTCTACCAGAACGGAAACCTGCTTGCCGTTTTCCGCCGCCTGAGCCAGAGCGGCGATAATGGGAGAATTTCCGCTGACCCGGTACAGCGTCTGCTTGATGGCCAGCACTTCCGGATCCCTGGCCGCCTGGCGCACAAAATCCACCACCGGATCAAAACTCATGTAGGGATGATGCAGCAGGATATCGCCTCTGCGGATATTGGTAAAAATATCATCGTCGTTCTGCAGAGCCGGAACCGGTGCCGGAACGTATTTAGGCGTCTTATATGCCTCGTATCCCTCCAGTCCGTACATTTTCATGAGGAAGGTCAGGTCCAGGGGGCCGGGAATAAAGAACAGATCGTCATCCTTGATATTAAATTCCGTCTTCAGTATCTTCAGCAGCCGCTTGTCGATCTTGTCCTCCACCTCCAGGCGGATCACTTCACCCCACTGGCGCTTTTTCAGCTGTTTCTGGATTTCAATGAGCAGATCCGCCGCCTCGTCCTCGTCAATGGTCAGATCCGCGTTACGCATAATCCGGTAGGGATGCGCGCACACCACATCGTAGCTCAGGAACAGCTTCCCGATATTTCTCTCAATGATCTCCTCCAGCAGAATCAGGGAATGCGCTCCGTCTTCTCCGGCGGGCAGCTGCACAAACCGGGGCAGCACCGCGGGAACCTGCACCGTGGCAAATTCCAGATGCCCGGAGCCTTCTCCCTTTTTCCCCTCCTTGGTTTTTTTATCTTCCTTTTTGGAAATCAGCGCCCCGATATTCAGGGTCTTGTTGCGGATCAGCGGGAAGGGTCTGGAGGAGTCCATGGCCATGGGAGTCAGCACCGGATAGACATTCTCCTCAAAATACTCGTCCACGTATGCCGCCTGCTCCTTCGTGAGATCCTCGTGGGAGCTGACAACGTGCAGGTTAATATGCTTCAGCGCGGGGATCAGGGAGCGGTTGTAGGTTCTGTACTGCTGAGCCACCAGGTCATGGGTGCTGGCAGAGATCGCCTTCAGCTGCTCCTTGGGGGTCATGCCGGCAATATCCGGCTTATTGTACTGGGTATGCACCATATCCTTCAGGGAGGCTACCCGGATCATATAAAACTCATCCAGATTGGACGCCGTAATGCTTAAAAATTTCAGCCGCTCAAACAGCGGGATATTTTTATCCCTGGCCTCGCTGAGAACTCTCTCGTCAAAACTGATCCAGGAAAGCTCCCGGTTCCGGTAATATTCCGGCTTCCTATACTCCGTGTAATCGTAATCCATGGTTCACACCTCCTATATCTGTCTTTTAATTTTCAGCACCGGCCGGACGCTGAATACTTCGTAGAAGAAATCCGCCTTTTCTCCGATGAGCCCCTGCTCCAGGGTAAAGTCCCGGTTCACTTCCAGATACAGCCGCAGCTCCTGCTCTCTCAAAACCGCCCGGATGGACTGCACTTTCTGCATGTGGCTTCGATCCAGACTGTTGGCATAGCGGACAATAGCGGTAAGCTCCGCCACCAGAAGATATCTTCCGGTATCGATGCTGGTCTCCTGGGACAATTCCTCAAAGGGCGGCATTTCTCTGGTATTATACCGGGCGATAAGGGCAATGGTTTCCCGTTCCGCATGGGAAAGGCCGATAATCTCGTTGCTCATAATGATATTGTAGGAACTCTCGGCAATGAAATTCATGCTGATATATTTTCCCACATCATGGAGCATCACGGCGATCCGCAGCAGCAGCCGCTCCCGCTCTCCCAGGCCGTAAACTCTCTTCATGGCGTCGAAGACGGCCATGGCTGTCATTTCCATATTCTGAATGTGGGCGCGGTTTACCGCGTACCGCTTGCCGATATTCTTGGCAGCCATAATAATATCATTTTCAAAGTCGTGCTTTACCTTCAGCAGCTTCTTCTGCTCCGCGTATTCATAGGCGAGGCCTCTGGCCAGATGAATGCCCGGGGTCCAGATCATGGCCGCCCCCATCTCTTCAATGAGGCGGTGATAAATAATAGCGGAGGGGCGCAGCAGGGAGGCGTATTCCACCGGCACATCCATGGTCACAGCCAGTTCCATGGTGGAATGCTCCACAATATTCTGATACCAGGCGTCAAAATCGCTTCTGGAAATTGTACGGCTGGCCTTGTCCTCCGTGTCCCGGAAGACAGTATCTGTAATAAAATCGCCGATCAGCATAATATTCTCGATCTTCCGGTCTTTCAGATACATGCGCTTGAAGCTTAAAATCTCGTTGCGGATCAGTTCCTCCGCCAGGCGCTCATAATTGGCGGTGTTGTTTTTCAGGGGCAGAAGGCGCTCCCGGATCCTTAAATTTCCCATGCGGATATTCTGGGTGGTCACCAGGGCGTCCTTGTCAAAAAGAGAAATCTGAATGCTGCCGCCGTCCACGTCAATGACCGCTGTTCCCTTTTCAATCATTTTGTTGAAGCGGCTTTCAATGGAAGCGATGGCCTTATAGCTTAAGAATCTCTGTTCGGAATTGCTGAGAATCTCCACAGTCAGCCCGGTGGCCTGGCGGATCTTTCCCAGAATAAACAGACTGTTCTCCGCTTCCCTAAGAGAGCTGGTGGCAATGGCCCGGTAGCTCTCCACCCGATACCCTTTCATGATCCTCACAAAATCTTTCAGCACCGTACAGAGCTCTTCCTCCATTTTCGGGCCCAGCTTTCCGTGGGTATAGGTGTCCGTGCCCAGTTCCAGACGGTGGCGTATGGTGTCTATACTTTTAATCCCCGCCTTTTTCGATATTTCAAATATTTCCAGGGTGACATCGTAGCTTCCGATGTCAATGGCCGCAAAGGTTGATACCTGCATACGCTCCTCCTTTCCATGATCCGCAGTCAGTAATTTCCCAGAATCCGCAGGGCCGCCGCCTCGGAGCGGATGCCGAGCAGGGCATTCTTTACCGCCGCTTCCGCGAGATTTCCTTCAAAATCTATGAAAAAACGATATTCCCAGGGCCGGCCGGGAATCGGCCGGGATTCAATTTTCGTCATATTCAGGCCGTTGTAATCAAAATGTGCCAGAATCCCGTGAAGGCTTCCGCAGGTGTGGGGCAGCTCCAGACAGATGCTGATCTTTCCCGCTCCCTTCACAAAGCGTTTCTGATTGGATAGGATCACAAAGCGGGTGGAATTGCTTTCTCCGGCCAGTCCCTCCTCCTGAAGAATCCGCAGTCCGAAATGCTCCGCCGCGAAGCGGCTGGCAATGGCTGCCTGGCTTTTATCCTGATCTCTCGCCACTTTTTCCGCGGCCATAGCCGTATTCAGCATTTTCTCCTGCTTCCATTGCGGATGGCTCTCCAGGAAATGCCGGCACTGATACAGGGCCTGTGGGTGGGAAAGGACGGTCCGGATGTCCTCCAGGGATGCTCCCGGCAGACCCATAAGTGTGTGGCGGATCTCCAGGATTTCCTCGCCCACAATATAATTCGGATATTCCGTCATCAGATCATAAATATCCGAGACGCTTCCGGCCGTGGAATTTTCAATGGGAAGCACTGCGTAGTCCGCCTCGCCGGCAGCCACCTGCTCCATGGCCTCCCTCCAGGTTTCCACATGCGTGCTGCGGATCTTTTCCCCGAAAAAGCTTCTCATGGCAGCAAAACTGTAGGCTCCTTCCACTCCCTGAAATACCACCCGGGCATTTTCCGCGGGAAGGCTGTCCACCTGCTCATAGGATTCTTTTGACACACCTCTTTCAGCCAGCAGCTGATACTGCCGCATGCGGCTGACGGCAATGATGTGCTGGAACAATTCCCGGGCGCCCCTGGCGTTAAAAGGGGTGGAGGCCGCTTCCTCCAGATTCTTCAGCTTTTCTGCCTCCCGCTTTCCGTCAAATACCGGTTTCCCCGCGGAAATTTTATATGCCGCCACCTGCTCTGCCAGTTCCATCCTCTTTTCAAAGGAACTCAGGATCCCGGCATCGATTTCATCTATTTTATTACGGATTTCCTGCAAATCTAACATCTCATTCTCTCCCTGTATTCTGATACCTGCCGGGTCAGTTCTCCCAGAAAGGACAATGAACCGAAGGCCAGGATCACATCGTCTTTTCCCGCCGCCAGATACGCCTGCTCCACCGCGTCAGAAATCCTTTGGCAGGCTGCGACCCGGGGATTGTATTCCGCGATGACCTCCGCCAGTTCTTCCGCCGGCAGAGCCCGGTCATTGTCCGGCGTCTCAATGGTAAAAATCTGCTCCGCCAGGGGGGCGGTCATGGAAACAACCCTTCGGTAGTCCTTATCTTTTAAAACTCCGATAATAAAAAACAGCCGCCTGCCCGCGAAATACTGTCTGACCGACTGCCGCAGCTTGTCCGCCGCGTCGGGATTATGGGCCCCGTCCACATAAAACAGCGGATGATCCCCGATTTTTGTAAAGCGGCCCTGCCAGAGAGTTTTCCGGATCCCCTCCAGAATCTGCGCGTCCGTCAAGGCCCAGCCTTTTTTCTGCAGAGCCTTCAGGGCTTCAAAGGCAGTTACCGCATTCTCCTTCTGGCAGCTTCCTGCCAGAGAAATTTCCAGTCTGTAACCGTGGTACAGAAATACCTGGCCCTCCAGACTGTCCTTTTGCGTCAATGCCTTCTCCGGCTCCGCCTTGAAAAAAGGAATCTTTTTTGCAAGACAGACTTTCTCCAGGACTCTGGAAGCTTCCGGCTTCTGGCCGCCCATAACGGCCCAGGTTCCTTCCTTCAGAATCCCGGCCTTTACCGCGGCGATCTCTTCCAGCGTGCCCCCCAGATACTGAGTATGGTCCAGGCTGATGGAAGCAAACACACACAGTTCCGGGGCGGGAATCACATTGGTAGCGTCATCCCGGCCTCCCATTCCGCACTCCAGCACCACCAGATCACAGTTCCGGGCCCGGAAATATAAAAAGCCCAGCACGGTCTCGAGTTCAAAGGGAGAGGGCTTCCTGCCGCCCCGCTCCGCGATGTTCTCCACTGCCTGCCGGATTTTTTCAGCAAATTCCACATATTCTTCTCGGGATATAAAGCTTCCGTTTACCTGGAACCGTTCCCGGTAGCTGTACAAAGTAGGGGATATATAACGACCCACCCGGTAGCCCGCGTGGGTAAGCGCTGTGGAAATATAGGAAAGGATGCTTCCCTTTCCGTTGGTTCCGGCAATATGGACAAACCTGAGACACCGCTCCGGATGCCCCAGTTCCTCCAGAAGAGCCCGGATGGGACCCAGGCTCATTTCACCGCCGTACCTCTGCTGTTCCTCAATGTAGGCACGCGCCTCTCTGTAATCCATGATAACGATAAAACCTCCCGGAGTAAAGTAAAAAATCGAATTTTACATAAAAGCCCCAACCGCGGCTTTAAGCCTGTCCCTGCAGATAGGTAATAAACTGCTGGGCCGTCCTTCCGGAAATGCCTCCGTGGCTCAGTTCCCACTTGTTGGCTTCCGCCCGGAGTTCCCTCTCCGGAAGATCCAGACCTGCTTTCCCGGCCAGTTCCTCCACAATATGGAAATACTCCTGCTGGGTAGGCTTGGAATAGCAGATCGTAACGCCGAACCGGTTTACCAGGGAAAGCTTTTCCTCAATGGTATCCGACCGGTGGATGCCGGCCCCGGTCTCCATGTCGTCCCGGTCGCTCCAGTTTTCCTTGATCAGATGGCGCCGGTTGGAGGTGGCGTAAATCAGCACATTTTCCGGCTTAGTCTCCACCCCTCCCTCAATGACTGCCTTCAGGAATTTATACTCGATCTCAAATTCCTCAAAGGAAAGATCATCCATGTAAATGATGAATTTATAATTTCTGTTTTTGATCTGGGCGATGACGTTGGAGAGATCCTTAAACTGATGCTTGTAAATCTCGATCATCCGCAGCCCCTGGGGGTAAAATTCGTTGACAATGGCCTTGATGCTGGTGGATTTTCCGGTTCCCGAATCTCCGAACAGCAGGCAGTTGTTGGCTTTCCGGCCTTCCACAAAGGCTCTGGTATTGTCCACCAGTTTCTTCTTCTGGATCTCGTACCCCACCAGGTCGTCCAGCATCACCCGGTCCATATTGTTAATGGCATGAAAGACGATCTTCCCCTCTTCCGAGGAAGCGATGCGGAAGGCTTTGTTCAGGCCGAACATTCCCACGCCGAAATCCCGGTAAAACTCTGTCACCAGGTCAAAAAAAGCATTCTCATCTTCCGCCTGATCCAGCCTCTCGCTGAGGGCCCGGACCTTTTCACTGACGTTTTTGTTGTACATAAGCTCCGGCTTTACAATGGCTTTGTAATCCGTCAGGCGGGAGAAGCAGTCCAGGGAAAGCTCCTCCTCCAGCCAGCGGAAGTCATAGTGGAACAGTTCCCGGAAAGCCTTAAAATCCTGTTTTGCGAAATAGTTGACGCTGCCCTCCTGGGCCCCGGTTTTTTCACAGGTGAGGCTGAAGGGATTTTCATCTGTCATCAGAAGAAAGGTCAGGTAGTTCTGCCACAGATTCCGGTCGAAGCCATAGTCTGTGGCAATTACCAGAATCTGTTTTACCTGATGGTAGACTCTGGCTGCCAGCTGATCCTTTCCCTGGGTATGTTCTCTGGCCTGTCTGCAGATATCCGCCATCTGCGCCAGGATGCTGTCTTTGGGAAGATCCCCGTAGATCAGCAGCTTCGAAATAATATGATCCATAAATGGGCCGCTCTTCCTTTCCTTTACTTGTTGCGGCTGCCGTGATACTTTTCTTCGCAGTATTTGCAGCGGTATACTTCTTTCTCCGGATCTGTCAGCACAAAGACCTGATCCAGTTCCTGCTCAATGGAGGTGATGCAGCGGGGATTTTTGCAGCGGATCACATTCACCACCTGTTTGGGCAGTTTCAGCTTCTTTTTCTCTACAATTTTCCCGTTGGAAATCACATTGACGGTGATATTGTGATCGATGAAACCCAGGATATCCAGATCCATGGTGTCCACCGGACACTCCACCTTAATGATATCTTTTTTCCCCATTTTATTGCTGCGGGCATTTTTGATAATGGCTACGCAGCAGTCCAGTTTGTCCAGCTTCAGGTCGTGGTAAATGGTCATGGCCTTTCCGGCCTTTATGTGATCCAGAACAAACCCCTCTTCCAGCGCTCCTACATTTAACATACTTTCACCTCCAGCAGTGTGAGAATCAAAGCCATCCGGATGTAGACCCCGTACTGTACCTGACGGAAATAGGCGGCTCTGGGGTCAGTGTCCACCTCCACGGAAATCTCGTTGACTCTGGGAAGGGGATGCAGCACAAACATGTCCGGTCTGGCCAGTTCCATTTTGGCCTTGTCCAGAATATAAAAATCCTTCATGCGGACGTAGTCTTCCTCGTTAAAAAAGCGTTCTCTCTGCACCCGGGTCATGTAGAGGATATCCAGTTTGGGAAGGGCGTCTTCCAGCCGGATCACCTCTTCATACTGCACATGGTTGGCTTTAAGAACGTCCTCCCGGATGTAGGAGGGCACTTTCAGCTCCTCCGGAGAGATCAGTATGAACTTCATTCCCGTGTAGCGCACCAGAGCGCTGATGAGAGAATGAACGGTGCGGCCGAATTTCAGGTCTCCGCAGAGACCGATGGTCAGATTGCTCAGCCGTCCCTTCAGGGAGCGGATAGTGAGCAGATCGGTTAATGTCTGAGTGGGATGCTGATGACCGCCGTCGCCGGCATTGATCACGGGAATAGAAGAAACCTGAGAAGCCACGAGAGGCGCTCCCTCCTTGGGATGTCTCATGGCGCATATATCTGCGAAACAGCTGATAACACGGATTGTATCGGCTACGCTCTCGCCTTTGGAAGCGGAACTGGAATCCGCGGAGGCAAACCCGATGACGGAACCGCCCAGGTTCAGCATGGCTGTCTCAAAGCTTAAACGTGTTCTGGTACTGGGTTCGTAAAACAGAGTCGCGATTTTTTTGCCGTCGCAGGCATGCGCGTATTTGTCCGGATGTTTTTCAATGTCCACCGCCAGATCCATCATCTGATCCAGCTCTTCCACGGAAAAATCCAGGGGACTCATAATGTGTCGCATAGTATACCTCCCGTCGCGTTAAATTTTCTGTGTTCCATCATATAACAAAAAGCGCGGGAATGCAAGGGTAGTCTTGCGTGTTCCCGCGCTGTATTCTGTCAGTTTTCGGAATTCTGTCCTGTCATGGCTTTCAGCCGTCCCGCCTGGGCTTCGATATAATCCGCCTCCTGATCCGACATTTTTTCCGGCTTTTTGCCCCGGATCAGTTTCTGCATCGCGGCAATCTCTCCCTTGATGTTCCGCTTATCCTCCCGGCTCAGGGTCTTCTTATTCTGGTTCAGATACTGCTCCGCCCCCAAAGCAGCGTTCTGGGCGTCATTCAGTACATCCCAGTGGCGTTTGCGGCTGGTATCCTCCCCCGCGAAGGCCTGGGCGTCCCGGATGGCCTGCTCAATCTCATCCTCGGAGAGCTTGGAACGGGCGGTGATGGTGATCTGCTTCTGCTTGCCGGTTCCCAGATCTTTGGCGGAAACATTGACGATGCCGTTGGCGTCAATGTCGAAGGTCACCTCGATCTGGGGCACTCCCGCCGGCGCCCGCTTAATGCCGCTTAATCGGAAAGTGCCAAGAAGGGTATTGTCCTTGGCAAACTGTCTCTCTCCCTGGAGAACCTTGATTTCCACGGAAGTCTGGAAATTAGCCGCCGTGGAAAACACCTGGCTGTGTCGGGTGGGGATGGTGGTATTCCGGTCAATAATCTTGGTGGCGATGCCCCCCACGGTCTCAATGGCCAGAGACAGGGGCGTTACATCCATGAGAATGATCTCCGCCGCGTTTCCGGCAGTAATCTCTCCGCCCAGCTTGCCTCCCTGAACAGCAGCGCCGATTGCCACGCACTCATCGGGGTTCAGGCTGTGGGAAGGCTCCTTTCCGGTAAGCTGGCGTACCTTCTCCTGGACCGCGGGCATCCGGGTAGAGCCGCCTACCAGCAGCACCATGCCCAGCTCGGAAACACTGACGCCGCCGTCGCTTAACACCTTCCGCACCGGAGCCTCGGTCCGGTCCACCAGATCTCTGGTGAGCTCCTCAAACTTGCTGCGGGTGATCTCCATTTCCAGATGCACCGGCTCCCCCTTTACCGTAGCTACAAAGGGGAGATTGATGGTGGTCACGGTCTGATTGGACAGGGTCTTCTTGGCTTCCTCCGCCGCTTCCCGGATCCTCTGCATGGCGGACATATCCTTGGACAGGTTGACCCGGTTGGTGCGGATGTATTCCTGCACAATATACTCGGTCAGTCTGGCGTCAAAATCATCTCCTCCCAGACGGTTGTCGCCGGCGGTAGCCAGCACCTCAATGAGATTATCCCCGATCTCGATGAGGGACACATCGAAAGTTCCTCCTCCCAGATCGTAAACCATAATCTTCTGGGGCTTGCCGTGATCCAGCCCGTAGGCCAGAGCCGCCGATGTGGGCTCATTGATGATCCGCAGTACATTTAACCCCGCGATCCGCCCCGCGTCCTTGGTGGCCTGCCTCTGAGCGTCGTTGAAATACGCCGGCACCGTAATCACCGCCTCGCTGACCGTCTCGCCCAGATAGGCTTCCGCGTCTTTTTTCAGCTTTTTCAGAATAAAAGCGGAGATCTCCTGGGGAGAAAAATCTTTTCCGTCTATCTTGATGCGGGTATCCGTTCCCATTTCCCGTTTGATGGAGGAGATGGTGCGGCTTACGTTGGTAGCCGCCTGACGCTTGGCCACGTCCCCCACCAGCAGGTCCCCGCTTTTGGCAAAGGCCACCACTGAGGGAGTGGTCCGCATCCCTTCCGCGTTGGGGATCACCGCCGGCTCGCCGCCCTCCAGCACCGCCACGCAGCTGTTGGTAGTCCCCAGATCAATTCCTATTACTTTGCTCATGTTTGTCTGCTCCTTCGTCTCATGACTGATCCCGGCGGTGTCCCGCCGCTTTTTCCACTATACCGCCGCAAAAAGAGCCAGTCAATATGACTGGCTCTTTTTTAATTCTTTCTTTAGAAAGAGTTCCCGGAAGGCTTCCGGATAGGGCGGGCGCACTACCCCGTATTCTGTGACAAAAGCGGTGATAAGATCGCTGTCTGTCACGTCGAAGGCAGGATTGCAGACCTTCACCCCCTTAGGCGCCATGGGCTTTTCATACCACATATCCGTGATTTCCTCCGGTTTGCGTTCCTCGATACAGATCTCTTTTCCGCTGGGTGTATCCATATCAATGGTAGAGGTGGGAGCGCAGACATAAAAGGGAATCCCATAACGCTTCGCCGCCAGAGCCGCCATGGAGGTGCCGATTTTGTTGGCGGTGTCCCCATTGGCCGCCACCCGGTCGCAGCCCACAAAAACAGCGTTGACCCGGCCGCTGCGCATAACCGCGGCTGACATATTGTCACAGATCAGCGTCACGTCCATTCCTGCCTCCTGCAGCTCGCAGGCAGTCAGCCTGGCCCCCTGCAGCAGGGGTCTTGTCTCATCCGCGAAGATCCGGAAATGATAGCCTCTCTCATGGCCCAGATACATGGGCGCGGTGGCCGTGCCGTAGCGGACGGCGGCCAGCTTGCCCGCGTTGCAGTGGGTCAGCAGTCCGTCTCCCGGTTTCACCAGGGTCAGTCCATTTTCTCCAATGGCCCGGCAGACCTGAATGTCCTCTTCCCGGATCTTCAGAGCCTCCCTGTGAAGGGCTTCCACGATCTCCGGAACCGGACGGCCCCGCATAGCCTTTACCACCCGTTCCTGGCGCTTCAGGGCCCAGGAAAGGTTTACCGCCGTGGGACGGGACGAATTCAAGTAGTCTGATGCCTTCCGGAATTCCCGGTAAAATTCTTCATAATCCCCGGTATGTATCTGCCGGGCTGCCAGATAGACGGCAATCCCCGCCGCCACTCCGATGGCCGGAGCCCCCCGGACCTGGAGGAGATAAATGGCGTTCCATATGTCTTTCTGCTCCGTAAGATACAGGATTTCCGTCTCTCCGGGCAGTCTGGTCTGATCGATGATGGCCAGCGCGTGGCGTTCTTCCTCCAGCCAGACAGTATCGTACTCTCCGATGGTCTTTCTTTTTTCTTCCATTTTTTCCTCCGTCAGCAGCTGTGAGCCTTAACCGCTCTCTCCGCCGCCGCTGTGTAATCCGCCCCGCAGATAAAGCCGGTCCGGTTCATAATACAGTCCTTGGAAAAGGTAATAACGATCCGTTCCGCCCTGGCTCTTTTCTCCGCATCCTCAATGGAAGTAAGATCCTTTACATTGGCCATGCCGTGAACCCGGCGCAGTCCCTCTGTTCCCGCGTAACCCGCGGTGTCGGAGAGAATTCCGGACAGATACCAGGATTTAAAGCCCGGAACCTTTGCCATAGGCTCCGTCACATACTGATCAAAGACCGCGTCGTATTTCTGCACAAACAGATCCACCGTATCCGCCATGGCGTCCATGCACCAGTCCAGGAAATCCTCCTTCTCTTTCCCGTCCTCCATGACCGCCTCCCCGTTGCACCAGGCAAACAGAAGGTTCATGACCACATTGCCGATGTCGTAGCCCATGGGGCCGTAGAAGGCAAATTCCGGATCAAACACATAGGTATGTTCCTGGTTGATAAACACGGAACCTGTGTGCAGATCCCCATGGATCAGGGCCTGGGCGTGATTCATAAATTCAAATTTCAGCTTGGCCGCCTCCAGGCGGAGGGCCTCATCCTCATAGACTTCCCTCCGGATAAAATCTCTGTTGGGAGCAAACACATGATTCCTGCCGTAGATGTCATTATAAGGCTCCATCAGCACCAGGTCCTCGGTGATGCCGCAGAGATCCGGATTAATAAATTCTCCCACCAGCTTTTTCTTTTCCTTGTGATCCATCACCAGGTCAGAGGTGCGCAACAGACAGTTCGCCAGGAAGGTGGTGATATCCTCCGCGAACCGGAGGTATGTCTGATGCTGCAGCAGACCGGTGCGCATCATGGTATGGCCGGTCATATCCTCCATAATCATGGCGCACATCACCTCATCATAGAGGTAGATCCTGGGCACCAGCCCCGGAGCGTATTCATTCTGCAGCTTCAGAATCCGGGCCTCGATCCTTCCCCGGTCTGTAGAAACCCCCAGATCCGGCTCAATCCGGGTCTTCAGCCCTGCCTGCTTGACAATGATGGATTTTCCCGTATCCTCATCGGTCACCCGGAATACATAGTTGATATTTCCGTCTCCGATTTCCTTTCCCGACAGCCTGTCCCCTTCCGGGAAATAATGAAGCTTTGCCTGCACATAGGCGGGCGCTTCCTCCGGCTTCATAAGAAAGTAGCTGCTGTATTCCTCCATACTCTTTCACCTCCGCTGATCTGTCCTTCCGTTTTTCGGACACTCTGTCCCCGGCATTTGTTCCAGAAGTCCCAGTTTCTTGATTTCCTGATAGACCCGGGCCGCCGGAAGCCCTACCACGTTGTTGTAATCTCCGTAGATTTTTTTTACAAATTTCGCGAACCGGCCCTGGATGCCGTAGGCTCCCGCCTTGTCCATGGGTTCTCCGGACGCGATATACTCCCGGATCTCCCCCTCGCTTAGGGGATAGAGAAACACCTCTGTCACTTCCGAAAAAGTAGTCTGCCTCTGAAGTTTTCCCTCCCGGAATTCCCCCAGGGTTACCCCGGTACAGACCTTATGGGCTTTGCCGGACAGCATCCGCAGCATTTCCGCCGCCCTCTCTTCGGTTCCGGGTTTGCCCAGAACCTGATCTCCCAGAGCTACCACCGTGTCGGCTCCCAGCACCAGGCATTCTCCCCCGATTCTGTTTCCCACTTCCGCGCATTTTCGTCTGGAGAGCTCCTCCACCAGCAGCTCCGGCGTTTCCCTCTCTATATTTTCATCGGCCTCACTGGGCGAGACCTCAAAGGGCAGTTCAATCTGCCTTAAGAGTTCCCGCCTTCTGGGTGAGGCCGATGCCAGTATCCATCTCATCTTTTCTTTCTCCTGTCCGCAGGCTGTCTGCTTTTGGAATCTAAAAAACGAGCAGGGCGGTAAGCCGGGTTATGTCGTGTGTGGCCATCTATCTAGGACTGCCGTCGCCGGCAGCCTCCAGCGACCTACCTGAAGACGCGGCGGGCCGCCGCACCGTCTTCTGTCTGGTCTTGCTTCGGATGGGGTTTACATGTGCCCGTCCTGTTGCCAGGGCGGCGGTAGTCTCTTACACTGCCTTTCCACCCTTACCTGCGGACGCAGGCGGTTTATTTCTGTTGCACTGTCCCTGGAGTCGCCTCCGCCGGACGTTATCCGGCATCCTGCCCTGTGAAGCCCGGACTTTCCTCGCCTGGCCCCTTTCGGTCCTGCCAGCCGCGGCCACATACCCTGCTCGCACCGTATCACTATACCATGAATTTTGAAGAGAAGTCAAGAAAGCTCCTCCCTTAAAAACAGCTTCCCCCGATAAATTCCCGAAGGATGGAATGGGCGGGAACGGTTTCCGACGGCAGCCCCAGGAAATAGTCCAGGAATTTCAGCAGCCGTTTGGCTTCTGTATATTCCGGAGCATCCTCCGGAACCTGAAACAGAATGGGTTCCGCATACAGTTTCAGCACCGCCAGTTCATAGACCAGGGCCGAGTTAAAAACCGCGTCCGCCTGCTCCTGGAAGGGAAAAATATAATTTGTCTCTCCCCGCCGCACCGAGGGCCACATGGCAATGGTTTCCCGGGCCGAGGTGTTTCTGGTCAGATAATCCCTGACAATCCGACGGATCAGACGCCCATCTGTGGTGGAGATCCGGTTATGCTCGTCAATGTTCAGCTGCGTCAGGGCGCTGATATAGATTTTATATTTGCTGCTGGCAGGCAGCATATAGCTCAGCCGGCCGTTCAGCCCGTGAATCCCCTCCAGCACCAGAATATCTTCTTTTCCGAGCTGAAGGAAATCCCCCCGGTATTCCCGCTTTTTGGTCTGGAAATTAAAACGGGGAAGTTCCACCCGCTCTCCCTCCATCAGCGCTTTCATCTGACGGTTAAACAGAGGGATATCCAGGGCCTCCAGGCATTCAAAATCATAATTGCCCTCCGCGTCTTTCGGGGTGTTCTCCCGGTTATGGTAATAATTGTCCAGGCTGATGGTGTGGGGCTTCATCCCTCTGGCCGTCAGCTGCACGGCCAGGCGTCTGGAAAAAGTTGTTTTCCCGGAAGAAGAGGGACCGGCGATGAGCACAAACTTGACCTCCGGCCTTCCGCTGATCTCCCCGGCGATTTCCGCCACCCGGCTTTCCTGCAGAGCTTCCGCTACCAGAGTCAGATGTCCGCTCTCTCCCTGGCTGATGCATTCGTTCAGATCCCCGACGCCGTTGACGCCCATGCGCTCCCCCCATCTTTCCGCCTCCTGCTGGATTTTGAAAAGTTTCCGTGAAGGATGAAAATCCGGAATCCGCCCCGGGCTTTCTCTCTCCGGAAACAGCAGCACAAAGCCCTCATCGTAAGAGCGAAGGTCAAACCAGCGCAGATATCCGGTATGCCAGACCATAAATCCATAAAAATAATCTCTGCAGTCTGCCAGGCAATATGTATTGACTCTGGACGCCCGGCGGTAGCGGAACAATTTTTCCTTGTCCGGCATTCCCGCCGCCGCGAACATCCTCCGTGCCTCGGAGGTATTGACATTTTCCTTCCGGATAGGAAGCTTCTGATCCGCCATCCGGCGCATTTCTCCCTTCACGGCATCCAGAAACTCCTGGTCTGGCTTTTTCTTTCCCTTCAGAGTACAGTAGTAGCCGCTGTCTGCGGAAAAATGCAGAACCACCCTTGCCCCGTCCGCTCCCGCCACACGGCGGACCGCGGCCAGCATCAGCAGCGTCACGCTTCTGCGGTAAGCCATATATCCGATCTCATCTTTAATGGTAATGTATTCCAGCGTACAGTCTTCCCTCAAAGGCTTGTGAAGCTCTCGAAGCCTTCCGTTGGACGCCACCAGCAAAGCCGGGCAGTCCTGCTGCCCGGGGAAATCCTCCGCGATTCTTCCATAAGGAGTTCCCGCCGGGTAAAAGAATGTTTTTTCTCCCACCGTTACTCTGCAAAGTCTGTCTTCCATTCATCGGCCTCCTTCAGATTACAGTAAAGGGCTGTTCTACCTCCATGGCTTTTACCTGGCAGTCCGGCAGCTGCCGGGACAGTTCCTCCGCCACTGCTTTAATAAAAACAGATTCCGTCCCGTAATGGCCCGCGTCAATAATCACAAGCCCCTGGGCCGCCGCGTCAATGGCGGTATGATAGTCGATGTCTCCGGTAATCAAAGCCTCCGCCCCCGCGGCGATGGCTTCCTCCACCACACTCTTTCCGGAGCCTCCGCTCACCGCGGCCCGGCGGATCTTTTTCTCCCCCTTCCCGTAGCAGCGCACGGCCGGAAGTTCCATTGCGGCTTTTACGTACTCCGCCAGCCGCCCGGGTTCCATGGGCTCCGGCAGATCACCTGTACGGCCGATGCCCTCCGGCCTTCCCTGGTATTCCCCGGTAATCAGCAGAACCTCCGTATTCTTCAGCCTCAGCTGCCTGGCGTTGAGCTCCGCCATGCCCCGCACGTCAAAATTAGTGTGCATGGCGTAGCAGACGATCCTGTGCTCCGCCAAAGTAAGAAGCCTTCTTCCCAGAAAGGTTTCATCGCTGATTTTTTTTATTCCCCGGAAGATCAGGGGATGATGGGAAACGATCATGTCCGCCCCCCAGCTGATGGCCCGCTCCGCCGCCTGATCCGTCACATCCAGGCTCACCAGGATTTTTTGGACTTCCCTGTCCCGGCGTCCCAGCAAAAGTCCCGGATTATCCCACTCTTCCGCGCAGGAAGGAGGATATTTTTCTTCCAGGATCTTAATAATTTCTTCACTCTTCATAATATGCCACCGCTCTGCGGATATACCGCAGCTCCTTCTGAATCTCCAGGAGTCTGGCCGATGCCTTTTCTCCCTGCTGTCCCTCCAGGGACTCCCGGATTTTTATATAGGTACGCTCCTCCTTGTCCAGCAGCTGCCGCAGAACCGGATGTCTGTCCCGCAGAAGCAGCGGACCGAACCGCAGCTCCTCTTCCGTCATTTTCCCTGTGACAGCCCCGGGGACCGCCCGGATCACCGGATAAAATTTTCCCGCTTCCCGAACCATGTCCTCCCTGTCGATCTGAAACTGCTCCTGCTGCAGAAACTTTCGCACCTCCGATGCTTCGGACTGCGGCTCCAGCACCAGCTCCCGGATACCGGCAAGCACCGATTTCCCCTCCTTAAGGATCCGGCACATCAGCCTTCCCCCCATGCCGGCGATCACCACGGAATCCACCTCCCCCGGAGCTACCGCCGCCAGTCCGTCGGACAGCCTGGTCTCTATGTACGCCTCCAGCCCGGCAGCGGCAACGCTTCTGGCCGCCGACCGCAGAGGCCCCCGGCTGACGTCCAATGCCACAGCTCTGCGGGCAATCTTTTTGCCGCACAGCCACACCGACAGATATCCGTGATCACAGCCCACATCCGCCAGGCGGCAGCCCGGCGTTACCATATCCGCCACCGCGGCCATTCTCTCTGACAGCTGCATCACGGGCCTCAGTCCAGATAATCCTTTAATTTCCGGCTGCGGCTGGGATGGCGCAGCTTCCGGAGAGCCTTAGCTTCAATCTGGCGGATCCGCTCTCTGGTCACGTTAAACTCTTTTCCCACTTCCTCCAGGGTTCTGGCACGCCCGTCGTCCAGGCCGAAGCGCAGCCGCAGAACCTTCTGTTCCCGGTCTGTCAGGGTGCTTAATACATCTTCCAGCTGTTCTTTCAGCATGGTAAACGCCGCGGCGTCCGCCGGAACCGGCACATTGTCGTCCTGGATAAAATCTCCCAGATGACTGTCCTCCTCCTCACCGATGGGGGTCTCCAGCGAGACAGGTTCCTGGGAAATTTTCAGGATCTCCCGGACACGCTCCACCGACATGTGCATCTCCTCGGCGATTTCCTCCGGGGTAGGCTCTCTGCCCAGTTCCTGGAGCAGCTGCCTTGAAACCCGGATCAGCTTGTTGATGGTTTCCACCATATGCACCGGAATGCGGATGGTTCGGGCCTGATCGGCAATAGCTCTGGTAATAGCCTGACGGATCCACCAGGTAGCGTAGGTGGAAAATTTGTAGCCTTTCCGGTAATCAAATTTTTCCACCGCCTTGATCAGTCCCAGATTTCCCTCCTGGATCAGATCCAGGAACAGCATGCCGCGGCCTACATAGCGCTTGGCAATGGAGACCACCAGACGCAGATTTGCCTCAGCCAGACGTTTTTTTGCGCTCTCGTCTCCCTGTTCCATCCGCTGGGCCAGGTCGATCTCTTCCTCCGCGGACAGAAGCGGCACTTTTCCGATCTCCTTGAGATACATGCGGACCGGATCCTCGATGCTGATCCCCTCAGGCACCGACAGGTCCAGATTCTCCATATCCACTTCTTCTTCATCGTCCAGATTGATGTCATCATCGCTGAGAAGCAGAAGGGAATCCACATCCGCGTCATTTTCAGAAATTCTTAATACGTCGATCCCATGGGCTTCCAGGTACTGGTAAACCTTCTCCATCTGCTGGTCGTTCAGAGGCGTATCATGGAAATAATCCTTGACCTCCCGGTTTTCCAGCACGTTTTTCTTTTTCTTCGCCAGTTCCTGAAGTCCTTTCAGTTTTTCCATGAACTTCTCTTTGTCCATCTCCATAGAATGTCCATCCTTTCATTGTCTATGTGTATTTTGTCCTTGGGTGCCGCAGTATAAACCTTTATGCGGGGGAAAGATCCCCGGGCAGGGGCGCCGCCTTGAATTCTTCCAGCTTTTTCTTTTCTGTCATCAGATTCTGAAGCCCGGCCAGATCTTCCGGACTCAGATGAGAGAGCCTGTAATTGAGGCTGCTCTCTTTCATATTGCAGATCACATCCTTCAGAGCGGTCTGCTTCTCCATATCGCTTTCCAGGGACAGCTTGGTATGAAACAGGGAGGCTGCCAGATTCTGCTCTTCTCCCGCCTCAAATCGGCTGATAATCCGGGCCGGATTCACCTGGCCTTCCCGGTACTGTTCCTCCACCATTTCCGCCACCCGCCGGTAGAAGGGCGTCACGAAATCCCGGCTGGTAATATACCGCGAAAGTCCTTTCAAAATTTCCGGATAGCTGGTCATCCAGGTGAGCATCAGTTTCTGCGCTTTCTGAACCCCGTCCTCCCGTTCTTTTTTCTTTCGGTCAGGCGCTTCCTGCTGCCGCCGCGCTTCCTGCCCGGTTCCTCCCAGGGCCAGACGGTTTACCAGCTTTCTCAGGCTCTCCGGTTCTGTGTGATAGGTTCTTGCCACCGCTTCCAGATAGCTGTTTCTCTCGATTTCATCTTCAAACTTCAGCAGCTTCCCTGCGGCTTCGTGAAAGAAATCCGATTTCCCCTGGGGATCTTTCATGTCATAATTTCTCTGGAGCATACGGATCTCGTACAGAAAACCGTTCTCCGCCTGCTCCAGCCGCTCCTCAAAAGCTTCCTTTCCTTCCGCCTGAATAAACTCATCAGGATCCTTGTGGGGATTTAAATTCACCACCCGGGGGGAAAGCCCCGCTCCCCGCAGCATGGGGATGGCCCTGAGAGCCGCCTTGATTCCCGCCTCATCGCTGTCGTAGATGACCAGCACTTCCTGGGTATACCGCTTCAGCAGGCTGGCCTGCTGGGAGGTAAGGGCTGTGCCCAGGGAAGCCACGGCATTGGTAAATCCCGCCTGATGCATGGAGATCACGTCCATGTATCCCTCGCAGATGATGAGATTTTTCCGCCTGGAGCCGCGGGCGGCATGGAGGCCGTACAGATTCCGGCTCTTATCAAAAATCTTTGTTTCCGGAGAATTCAGATATTTGGGCTTTCCGTCTCCCATGACGCGGCCTCCGAAACCGATGACGCGGCTGTTGGCGTCCATAATGGGGTAGATAACCCGGTTCCAGAATTTATCGTACATCCCCTTTTTTTCATCCGCGTTGAACAGCCCGGTCTCCCGCAATACCTCATCCGAATACTTTCTGCTTTTCAGATAGCGGTAGAGATCGCTGTTATACCGGTCCGAATAGCCCAGCCCGAATTTTCGTATGGTCTCATCCCTTAACCCCCGGCCTTTAAGGTATTCCATGGCTTTTTCCCCCGCCGGGGATCTGAGTTTGCAGTAATAATACTTGGCCGCCTCCTTGTTGATCTCCAGCAGCAGAGCTTTTCGGTCCGCTTCTTCTCTGGCCTCCCTGGAATAGGAAACTTCCGGCAGTTTTACTCCCGCCCGGTCAGCCAGCAGTTTTAAAGCCTCCTGAAAGGAATAATTTTCATATTCCATCAGAAAGGTAAACACGTTGCCCCCTGCCCCGCAGCCGAAGCAGTAATACATCTGTTTTCCGGGGCTCACCGAGAAGGACGGGGATTTCTCATTGTGGAAGGGGCATAGCCCGAAATAGGAGCTGCCTCTTCTCTGCAGTTTTACATAACCCGATATCAATTCCACGATATCCGTTTTGGCCCGGACTTCTTCTATTATATCCTCTGAATACCGCATACCGCATCTCTCCCATCTAATATACCGCCCAGGCTTTCGGCACAAAAATTTCCTGGAATTTATGTATGGAATACTGATCCGTCATCCCGGAAATATAGTCGCAGACTACCCTTTCCTTTTTTTCGCCTCTGGCGATCAGCTCCTGATATTCTCTGGATAATTTTTCCGGATGTTTGCTGTAGTATTCATACAGCTGCTGCAGCATCCGTTTTGCCTTGATTTCCTCGTGTTTCGCCATGGGGTTCGTGTAGACATTGTCAAACATCAATTTTCTCAGGGTCATCATGGCCTCGTGGATCTCTTCAGACTGAATGATCCGATCCCTGCCGAAGCTGTTGGCTACCATATCATGGATCAGGGTATTCAGCCGTTCCCTGGTAGTCATTCCCAAAACCACCCGCAGGGTAATGGGAATATCATCTTCGCTGATGATCCCTGCCCGCTCAGCGTCATCCATATCATGATGAATATAGGAAATCTTATCGCAGAGACGGACCACCTGACCCTCCAGCGTATGAGGGTGTCCCGCCGTTCTGTGATTGCGGATCCCGTCCCTGACTTCCCAGGTCAGATTCAGTCCGCGCCCCTCTTTTTCCAGAATCTCCACTACCCGCAGGCTCTGCTTGTAATGCGCAAACCCCTCCGGGCAGACTTCATTGAGGGCGTCCTCCCCGGCATGGCCAAAGGGTGTATGCCCCAGATCATGGCCCAGAGCAATGGCCTCCACCAGATCTTCGTTGAGTTTCAGAGCCTTGGCCACGGTCCTGGCCGTCTGGGAAACCTCCAGGGTATGGGTCAGGCGCGTCCGGTAATGATCCCCCTGGGGTGCCAGAAACACCTGGGTTTTATCCTTCAGGCGGCGGAAAGCCTTGGAATGCAGAATGCGGTCCCGGTCCCGCTGATACACTGTCCGGATATCACACTCCGGTTCCGGCAGGTCCCGTCCTCTGGAATTTCTGCTGTGGGAGGCGCAGGGACTCAGTTCCTGAAATTCTTTTTCCTCAAACCTTTCCCGAATATTCATTCTTTACCTCCAAACAAGGAAACCTGTCCTATATTTATATATACGACAGGCTTCCCTTTTTTCCTTTTCGATTTTCAAAATTTTCTGTGAAACAATGCCGGAGCCCTCTATGCCTGCTCCCGTTTTCTGATACACAGAGAGATAAATTCTTCCATTTCAGATTTCTTTTTTCCCAAAGCCATAGCCAGTTCACTGTACAGATACTCTTCCGTCCGCCGGAAATAGCGCTCATCGGTGGCGGTTACCTTCTTCCCCTGTCCCAGCCGGTTCTGGCGGCGCCGGCGCAGGGTTTTCAGCATGCTGGCCCACTGCCTGCAGTCCAGGGAGCGAAGAGCGGCCTTGTAAGCGTCTTCCCGGAATTTCTCCTGCGGAACCGAAAGCTCCGAAAGCTCCGGAATTTCCTCAATCAGTTCCATAGCCTCCTGGTGATTCATGGGCCTTCTGAGAGGTACCTTTTCATTGTCCACCGGAGAGTATATCTTAGTCTCTTTTTCTCCCACAGGAATGAAAACATAGTACAATTTTCCGCTGTCCGCTCCAGGGATATTCAGGTGCGTCGTTCCGTCCACCTCACAGATTCCTTTCTCGCCGTAGACCACATAATCACCCTTTTTCCACATGCCGTTCTTCCTCCTTCCTGATTTTCTTTCCCGTTTTGATCCGTTTCAGGCGTCGGTTTTTTACGCCTAACCTGTTTTTATTATAACCCAATTTTAACATTTTCGTAAGAAGATTTTACAAAAATTCCCTGTATTCTTGCGGATTTCTCCGGATTGTATTATACTGAGGAATTGACAGTGCCAGGGAAAGAAAGGAGAATTTTATGAAATTTATATATCCTGCTGTATTTCATAAGACAGAACACGGCTACAAAGGATATTTTCCGGATCTGGAATGCTGCGAGGCGGAGGGGGAAACTTTGGACGAGGCAGTGGAAAACGCCAACGCCGCAGCCCTGGACTGGATCCAGGTAGAACTGGAAGAGGAGGATCCCAAACTGCCTCCCGTGTCCGACATCAGCGATATTCCGGCGGAAGAAGGAACCGTGATCCGGAATATTTCCGTAAATATCCGTTTTTATGAGGGCTGGGATGAGTAAGGCTCTGCCCAGGGCGGAATCGAGGTGACAACAAATGAAACGCTACGAACTGATTCGTGAAATGTTCAACAACTGCTGCGGAAAACCTCAGACCTTTTTCAGCGAAGTGGAGACCGACGATCTGGACAGCTATATGAAAAGCTGCCTGCAGCCGGAAGCGGTCTGCGAACAGATTCAGCCGGACAACGGCTCCATCATCTACGAGGTGGACTGCGCCGGACTGCGGTCCAAATATACATTCACGGAAATCTGAACAGAAAAATTTGTAAATTGCCTGCTCACGGATATAAAGGCTATCAGGCCGCCAAGCGAAATCATGAAGAATCCATTGCCTGATATATCTCTGCTCTTTTTTCAACAGTTCAAAATTTTTCTTTATATCTCTGTTTATATACCGCGGGATATTGTTCAACAGTCTTCTCCCTGCACGGGCAGTCAGCGTCATGGTCATTGATCATCCCGCAGGCCTGAAGATGTGAATATATGGTTACCGGTCCGACATATTTAAAACCGCGTTTCTTCAGGTCTTTGCTGATTTTTTCAGATAATCCGTTGCTGACCGGTATCCGTCCTGTGTCATGTCCTCTGTAGAGGATCGTTTTTCCATCTGAATATGACCAGAGATAATTACAGAATGTACCAAATTCTTCCCGTACCTTCTGGCAGCATCCGGCATTATGAATGATCGCCTGTATTTTTCTGGGAGATCGGATCATTCCTTCTGTATTCATGATCCGCTCCACATCGGCCTGAGAATATGCTGCAATGCGATCATAATCAAAATTTTCAAAGCATTGCCTGAATATTTCTCGTTTCTTCAGCATCAGGTTCCAGCTCAGGCCACACTGGAGACATTCCAGGGACAGGTGCTCAAACATTCTCCGGTCGTCATGCACAGGGATTCCCCATTCCGTATCGTGATATATCCTGTTGGCTTCATTCATACCGGCCCACGCGCAATATCCCATTCTTTTTCACCCCGTTCGTAAATATTAAACAACTCTGATAAATAATGATGCCAGGGTCAAAAGGCCTAAACCCACATGAGCTTGCTCATAAGTGGGGTTAAGGCCTTGGGACCCGCCCTAATATGAGCATAAAAGTGGGATGCATATCCCACGATATGCGAATATTGGGTAGG
>DVKB01000013.1 GCA_018716305.1 Candidatus Scatomonas merdigallinarum | reverse complement strand
GTTGCCCATCATTTCCCGAAGGGCTGCTTTTTGTGGGGTATCCTTTTTCCTTGCCATAAAATAAACCTCCAAACTGGTAAGTCTATCTTACATCAGTTTGAAGGTTTACACAAACTTTGGGATACTCCCCTATATCCGGCCGCGAGAAGAGTGCGTACTTACCCCACACCCTGACCTTAACGCCTATTCCCATCGCTCAATCTCCTTCCTTTGTTTCATTTATAAAACCTCTCCTTTCCTGTAGCATTCTGCGATATAATCTCTCGGCTGATAATAAAAATCCGTATTATAATTTGAAATCTGCCCGTCAATCCAGGAATGGTAAACCTCCCATACCCCTTCCAGCACATTTTCATCCTCATAGATATCTTCAATCAACCGCTCATATACTTCCCCGATATCCCAATATCCCGGAACGGTATACCGACACTCCTTCACATTGTCAAAACTTCCTTCCGTCATATGTGCCTCTTCCATAAACTCGTCTGCTGTTTTTTCAATCGGATCACAATGAAAGACATCCGCATACCCGTAAATTCTCTTAATCCTGTCCTTTCCCAGATAATCTGTAACTTCACGTCTTGTCCGCTTTATACTGCGGCCGATATATTCGATCAGGCTGCATGTAAAAAAAAGTGCATTGTTATTCTTTGTCCCCATATACAACCTCACTTCCAACAAATTTCAATGTATCAAGCGCTGAAATCGTGTGAAAACTAATCTGATGTGTCGGATACTTAAACTTTGCCAGTTCCCAGAACGCCTCTCTTGAGATTTTTCCATCCATATAGTTCTGAACGTAATTATAAATGGTATCGTCTGCCATAGGACCTTCTACTATGTCGTATTTATGAGACTTCCCGCTGCGGCATGCAACGATAAAATCCAGCCATTCTTCTGTCATTTTTTCAAACACTTTGCAGCTGAGCTTATCCTCCGGCACATACTCATATTTATTTAGATATCCTTCTGCCCCGTAACGTGACGCCCATCTTTTCGCCTGCTCTTCATATTTGGTGCAATAAAACCCGAAATAGAAATCCATATTATATTTTGCTTTTCTTATTTCAGGATATTCTACAATTTGTCTGCTGCCGTGATATAAGATCATCCCTTACCTCTTCCTGCCTTTCTCATTTCTATTCACATGACTATCCCTATTCCCGACTCAACCCCGAGATCCAGTCCCATCTGTTCTGAATACTGCCCCATATCAACAAGCTCATAAAAATCTTCGATATCTCCTGATATCAATTTGAGCATTCCCGCTCCTCGGAGCTTTTCGATATCATTCTCATACAACTGAACGCAATACTGCCCGGCTTTTCTCATTCCCGACTTTGTATAGCCCTGATGTTTTATCTGCCAAAGCAACTCTTCTGCCTCTTCCTCCCCACTGATAAAAACAGTCCATGTATTTTCTTCGATCAGTTTGAACTCTTTTGCCGCTTTGGCAAAGTTATATCTTTTGTCTTTAAACTCTTCAAAAATCTTCTTTTTATCCAGACTCTCTCCCCTGAAATGGTACAGCGCTTCAAAATATTTCTTTATCCCGTGCAGAGACGAAACATCTTCTCCCTCTGAAAGCAGCATCTTCGACACATCGATCTGAAGCTGCTGTCCCGGAATGTATTCTTTCTCCTCGAACTGAAACAGATAAGCAAAACTGTCTTTCGCAGACCGCTTCCCCTCTCTGTTGCATCTTCCTGCTGCCTGGATCATAGAATCTACTCCTGCCAGCTGTCTGTATACTGTGCAAAAATCCAGATCCACCCCTGCCTCCACAAGACTTGTGGAAATCAGGATGCATTTCCCTCCAGCCTTCACCAGCTGTCTGACCTTATCCAAAATTCTTCTCCTGTGTTTCGGATACATTGCCGTAGACAGGTGGAAGACTCCCTCGCCTTTCATTTTCTGATAGAGCCTCTGCGCCCTCTTCTTCGTGTTGACGATGCAGAGCGCCTGGTTTTCCTGCTGCAGTTTTTCTATCAATTCATCCTCTGATATAGTTCCAATGTTTAGGAATGTCACTCTTTCAAAAAAACGGAATTGTTCCTCCACTCTCGGGCACAATTCAATAATCGGCATCTTTCTTCGGAAAAATGGTGTCAAAGACGGCTGCGTAGCTGTACAGAGCACAAGACTGGAGCGGAAGTTCGCAACTAATTCTTCCATCACCGCAATACATGGTTTCAGATAATCTGTCGGAAGCATCTGCGCCTCATCGAATATGATAACGCTGTTGGCTATATTATGTAACTTTCTGCACTTGGATGATTTATTTGCGAATAGTGATTCAAAAAACTGTACATTCGTCGTCACCACCACCGGCTTGTCCCAGTTTTCCGCCGCCAGCTGCATAGGCTTTAATTCTTCCGTACTTTCATACTCTACATTGTAATGATTTTCCAGGACATTCTGCTCTCCGAGGATTTTGCGGAATACTGCTGCATTCTGCTCAATGATGCTCGTATATGGGATCACATAAATGACACGTTCCATCTGATTTTCCACTGCATGCTGCAGAGCGAATGCCAGAGATGCTATCGTTTTGCCTCCACCTGTCGGTACGGTAAGCTGAAAGATTCCTCTTTCTTTGTGTCCGCATGCAAAACAGTGTCTTAAAATCTCCGTTCTTCTTCCGTTTACTGTTTCCGTATCTTCATTCGAAAGCCAGCCCGCGACATGTTTTTTCAACTTTTCTAAAAGAACAGACAGTTCTTCTCCTGCCTCGCGCTGCGTCTGCCCTTCTTTCATAAAATATTCTGTGTCCAGAAAGTCAGCGTCCACCAGACAGGAATACAGCATCCGGATAAAAACACTTAAAGAAACATCCGGGTTAGGGGAATACTTCGGGTCAAAGGGCAGCGTTTTTATCTCAGGGACATGGATTTCGCTCTTATATGCACTGTAATCCTCTATATGCTTCTTTTTCCTGCCTTGCAGCGTAGGGGCATTCCCCGGATCCGATGAACTGCCGCAGTCCGGAAGTCCGGAATGATGCCCGGCAATGCAGTAACTCATAAAGCTGTACATTCCGCCCTTTTCCAAACAAACTTTTGCCCCGGCTGTTGAATGATCCACCTGTCTGTTGCTGTTATTCTTAATTTTATCCTGAAATGCAAGGGAATATTTTCCGATATCATGGAGCATACCGCAGGCATAGCCCCAGTCTGCTTTTCCGAAGTGTTCTGCAAAGCGAGCCGCCAGTTGGGCGGTTCCACTTAAATGATCTTTCAAAGTCTGTGTACGTTTTTCATTGAGATGAGCAACATATTCCATAGAAGCCGTCCGCCTCCAAATTCAACATAAAATATTTGCATTTTTCCTCGTAGGACAATATAGACTAAAAGTTTATCGTTGCCAGTTCGTTTCAATCCACGCTCCCATATAGGGAGCGACCAATAAAAAATATCCGGATATTCCGGCCAGTGAAGTTTCAATCCACGCTCCCATATAGGGAGCGACGGTGTGGTGACGAATTCTATGAAACATGGGATGGTTTCAATCCACGCTCCCATATAGGGAGCGACGGAAGTGCCAAGAGATATGCCGGAGACTTTCAGAGTTTCAATCCACGCTCCCATATAGGGAGCGACTGGCAGGGACTGACGAAAACCGCATTTTTTACAGGTTTCAATCCACGCTCCCATATAGGGAGCGACCGCAATCACGCACAAATCATCTTACTATTTTCCGTGACTACTGTACAATTATAACAATATGTTCCTGTCAGCACAAGCCTTATGACACAAATCACACCTATTTTCTTTCATTTTCCTGTACAAATGCGGTGCGAATCTCCCAGCGACTTTATGAGCGCTTATGGTTCGCACTTCTGCTTTCCCACCTGATTATTTGATCTATGATTATCAGAATAACCGCTTTCTATCTCTTGCCCTTTTTTCCTATGCAAACAACGCAGGGCAAATATCCCACTGTAACATCCAGACATTGGGGAATTAAACCGAAATCTTAGGCCCATTCGTCAGTCACTTCATAGCCATGCGGACATGTGTATACCGGGCTAGTTTCCAGCCAGATTCAAGACTTGCCCGCAATTCTTGACGCGGGATTCGTATCAGCTTGGGCTGATATTATACAGCTCTGAATCCCTTCCCATCCTTGCTGATCGCTTATCAAATGGAGAGTGGATCACGCCATTAATACAAATTTGCTGCTTACCGCCTGCAGAGGCGGGAATCTTCCCCTATCTTATAAAATAGACCTGTATTTTCCCCATCCCAAAAGTGGTGTTCCGCCCAATATGCAGACACTGTGCCGCATACAGCCAGGGCACAAACTGAGACATTTCCCCTGCATATTCTATCCTTCCGCATAAGCCGCTGAAATCCATTTTCCTGTCGATCCGATTGGAATACCTTTCCAGCCCTATCATTTTAACCCTTTCATATACAGTCTGTATATTCCCGGCTGATTCCAGCACTTTATCTGCTTCTTCTTTGTCTAACCATCCGCCATATCGCTCAGTAAGATCCGCGATCCGATTTATAATATTACGGATCAGGGTCTGAAAGGATAAGGTCCGCAGCAGTCGGCCTCCATGTCGGATACGAAGAGGCGTACAGAGTTCAACTACCGCGCCTGCGGCATTCCGCATCTCGCGGTAAGGCACCATTGCGGCAGTGGCTGCAGCTTTAAAATATTTTCCTCTGCGCCATACGATCCTCTGTGTCTGACTGTCTATAATATCCCTAAGTTCAAATTGATACCTGCGTGCTCCCAAACCGAACCTGCCAATCCGCACCAATGCTGAAACAACTGACGAAAGGTACTTCTCTGCTCTTCCAAACAGCAAAATTTTAAATTTTAGATAATCTCCCTGTTCAATCACCGTCTGCGGCGTACAGACTTTCGGCGGAAGAATCATATAGGGTTTAGCTGTAATCTTTCCATTTACTTCCCCGTCACCATTCCGATATAAAAAAGCGCATGCCTCTTGATCCGTTTGAAGCAGTGCCTGGCCTACAACACCTCTTAAAGTGGATCCAAGAAACGCCGGCAGTTCTGCTGTCTGCAACGCAGTAAGAGTAACGGTAAGCGAAAGGTATCTGATTTCAAAATGTTTCTGCATTTATTTTTCTCCAGTATAAATTTGATCTGTGTTCTTGAAACGCTCTCTGGAGCAAAAATAGCCCAATCGAACATTTGCCTTTACATGAGGATGGCCGGAAATGGTGTATGTTCAGAGGTATTTCCCATGAAAATACCCCTTTCTGTACTGTGATTAAGTTTTCTTTTGAAAAATAATCATAGCACAAAAAAGGGGATAAGTCGATAAATCACTTCAACAGGTTTTGTTTCAGAGTTTTTTGACAAACAGAGCCCGGACGGCGTTCAGCACCGCCAGGATCATCACGCCCACATCGGCGAAAATGGCCAGCCACATATTGGCGATTCCCAGCGCTCCCAGAGCCAGGCAGATCAGTTTTACGCCGATGGCGAACCAGATATTCTGGTAAACGATTCGCAGACATTTCCGGGAGATGCGGATTGCCTTAGAGATCTTCAGGGGATCATCGTCCATGAGCACTACGTCCGCTGCCTCAATAGCCGCGTCAGACCCCATCGCTCCCATGGCGATGCCGATGTCCGCCCGGGACAGCACCGGAGCATCGTTGATGCCGTCACCCACAAAAGCCAGGTTTGCCCTCTCCGGTTTCTCCCGCAGCAGCTCTTCCACTTTTTCCACCTTTCCGGCGGGCAGAAGATCGCTGTATACCGCGTCGATTCCCAGGGTTTCCGCCGCCTGCTCCGCAGCTTTTTTTCGGTCTCCGGTAAGCATGACTGTCTTCTCCACTCCGGATTTTTTCAGCAGTTTTACCGCCTGGGCGGAGTTCGGCTTCACGACATCGGAGATGACGATGTGCCCGGCATATTTTCCATTTACAGCCATGTGGATGATGGTTCCCGCATGATGGCATTCTTTATAGGGAATCCCCAGCTTTTCCATGAGCTTCCTGTTGCCTGCTGCTACCGGAATTCCGTCCACCAGAGCGGTAACTCCCTTTCCGCTGATTTCCTGAATCTCCGAAACCCGGCTCCGGTCGATTTCTTTTCCGTAGGCCTTCTGCAGGCTTCGGCTGATGGGGTGGGAGGAGGCGCTCTCCGCCAGAGCCGCGTACTCCAGCAGCTTTTTCTCCTCCATCTCATTGTGATGGACCGCGTTCACCTCAAAGACTCCCCGGGTCAGGGTTCCGGTTTTGTCAAACACAACATATTTGGTCCGGGACAGGGCTTCCAGAAAATTGGAGCCTTTCACCAGGATCCCTTCTTTACTGGCCCCGCCGATGCCCGCAAAAAAGCTTAAAGGGATACTGATCACCAGGGCGCAGGGGCAGCTGATCACCAGGAAGGTCAAAGCCCGGTAGATCCACATTTCCCAGTCCGCAGGCAGACCAAGCCCCAGCATCCGCACCAGGGGCGGCAGCACTGCCAGAGCAATCGCTCCGAACACCACCGCCGGAGTGTAGACCCTGGCGAATTTCGTGATAAAGGCTTCGGATCTGGATTTCCGGGAACTGGCGTTTTCCACCAGATCCAGAATGGTGGATACAGTAGATTCCCCAAATTCTTTGGTCGTGCGGATCTTCAGCACGCCGGTCATGTTGACGCAGCCGCTGATGATCTCATCTCCTGCCGCCGCGTCTCTGGGAAGGCTCTCCCCGGTAAGGGCGCTAGTGTTAAGGGCAGAGGTTCCTTCTATTATAATGCCGTCGATAGGCACCTTTTCTCCCGGCTGTACGGTGATAACCGTACCTACTTCCACCTGGTCGGGATCCACCTGCACCAGCCTGCCGTCCTGCTCTACATTGGCATAGTCCGGGCGGATATCCATGAGATCGCTGATGTTCCGGCGGCTTTTCCCCACCGCGTAACTCTGGAACCACTCTCCCACCTGGTAGAACAGCATCACGGCAATGGCCTCGGTGTAGTCTCCCTCCTCTTTCACCGCAATCGCCAGCGCCCCCAGAGTAGCAATGGCCATCAGCAGATTTTCATCAAAGGGCTGGCGGTTTTTGATGCCCTTAAAGGCCTTCAGCAGAATATCATAACCGATGATCCCATAGGGAATCAGGTACAGGATCATCCGCGGCAGTCCTTCCGCCGGCAGAAACTGAAAGCCGATGAGCAGAACCGCCGCCAGAAGAATTCGGACCAGCATTTTTTTCTGTTTTCTGTTCATGATTCTATCCTCTTTTTATCTAAACATTTAAACAATTTTTTAATTATCTTTCAGAAAACCAGGACTGCCGCTGAACCGGAAACGTTTCTTTCCTTCGCCGCAGTCCTCCTGCTTTTTAAAGAAAGATCTCGCAGTCGTCCTCCACCTTCTTGCAGTTCTTTAATACTTCCTGCATAACCGTTTTAGGATCCTGCCCTTCCTCGAACTCTACGTTCATCTTCAGGGTCATAAAATTGACCACCGCTTGTTTCACTCCGGCGGTTTTGTTGGCGGCTTCCTCCATTTTATTGGCGCAGTTGGCGCAGTCTACATCGATCTTGTAACTCTTTTTCATTTTCTGATTCCTCCTGTTTTCTGTTGGATAAAACGGAACTTCTATCCGCTTGATATAACGTTTAATCAATTAAACATTCTTTTAATCGTTGACTCTACTATAGCACTCATTGTATAATTAGTCAAGAGTCTGATATATTTTTTCCAGATGGGAGGTTTGAATACATGAACCAATGCAGTCTGCCCCATGAACACGGTCAGCACGAAGAAAAAATTCTGGAACATATGCCTGGAGCGGAGGAGATCGCCACCGTGGCGGAAGCTATGAAACAGCTGGGAGACCCCAGCCGCCTGCAGATTTTCTGGCTGCTGTGCCACTGCGAAGAATGTGTGGTAAATATTGCCGCTCTGGTGGGTATGACCAGTCCCGCCGTCTCCCACCATCTGCGCCTTTTGAAGGCCAGCGGCCTGATTACCAGCCGCAGGGACGGCAAAGAAATGTATTATAAGGCGGCGGAGACGGAACTGGCGCAGATGCTCCACCACACAGTAGAGAAACTGGGGAGGATCACTTGCCCCAGGGAATAGACAGAAGATATTCCCGGAAATTTTTCCCCGGGAATACCTTCCATCAGAAGGAGAGCGCTGTTCAGGTTCTACTTGTCACCGTTAAATTCTTTTACCGCGTCGATCATGGCTACGATGTTTTCGATAGGCGTATTAGCCTGAATGATATGTACCGAGTTAAATACAAAGCCGCCGTCCTTTCCGAATATCTCACATCTTCGGAGCACCTGCCTGCGGACCTCTTCCGGAGTACCGAAGGGCAGCACCCTCTGTGTGTCTACTCCGCCGCCCCAGAAGGAAATATCCTTTCCGAATTCATCCTTCAGTTCCTGCGGATCCATATGATCTGCTGATGTCTGCACCGGGTTCAGCGCGTCGAATCCCGATTCGATGAGGAGAGGGATCAGCGGCCGCACAGCACCGCAGTTGTGCTTCAGAATTTTCCAGTCTGTATGTTCGTGAATCCAGTTATTGGCCCGCTGATAGTACGGCAGATAACATTCCCGAAACACTTCCGGTGAAATAAACAGACTGTGCTGATGAGAAAGATCTGCCGCGCAGGTAAAGACAACATCGATTTTATCTCCGCATACTTCGTTTACTCTGCGCAGATTTTCAATGGCGATCTCTGTCTGCCGGTCAAACAGCTCTTTCACGAAATCCGGCCGAAGCAGAGGCGACATATACCATTCCGTATAACTTCGGATCCCTTTGGGATGCCTCAGACTGCAGCCCGGAATATCTGCCGCGTCGCCCAGTCCCATACCGGGAGCGGCGTAGACCACCGCCTTTCCCGCGGCATGTCCTTCCTCAGCTTTTTTCTTAATATACTGCAGATTTTTGTCGTCCAGCAAAGTCCATTCTTCCAGATTATCACGGGGATCCAATTTTTCCTCATCAATGGGCTCCTGCCGCAGAATCGCGTCAAAATAAAAAGATTTCGCGGGCATATGCCCGGATGCCGGTACGCTGGTGTCCCCCATGGGATGCACATAATACCCGCCATGGCCGTCTGACACCGGATTGAAATCTGCCGGCACAAGTACTGTCTGCCCCTGCAGTGTCTTCCATTCCTTTACTTTGTCTCTGGGAAATCCAAAGACGGTGCCCAGAGGACAGGAGGGCGCTGTATCAACTCCCATAGCCTCTGCCAGATCCGGCTCAATGACACCCGCCATAATGAAAACATCCCAGACGGTAACCGGATGTTTTTCCAGCCCGTAATATTCTCTCAGACCTTCGATACAGCTTACATGCATGGTAGAATCACAGGTGCCGCCAAAATCAATGGCTACCTTGTCCGGCTGTTTATGATTCAGTGTTGTTCTGACCCTTTCTCTGCCTGTCATCTCTGCCTCCTCCTTATTTCCAGCTGTTTTTATCTCTCAGAGATTCTCCAAAAGTCTCTACATTTTCCGCAGTGACCAGTATTGTCCCGGAATCATTGACTTTTTCTTCCGGTACTTTTCCTTCTGTCCAGTATTCAACGATCCACTGGGCTGCCTGGTATCCCATCCGGTAATAGTTCTGGCTCATCGTACCGTATATTTTCCCTTCCCGGATCAGATCCAGCACTTCCGCCGTATCATCCATGGACATAATCGTCACCTGATCTAAAATGCCTCTTTCCTCAGCTACCTGGGCTGCTCCCACAGCTCCTGAGGGTGAAACATTGGCGCATACATTTACTTCCGGATAGGCAGTAAACAGATTCTGCCAGAGATTCACCGAGGTAGCCAGGTCGTCATTATTTTCTTCCAGAGATAAATTCTCATATCCGTCTACCGTCTGAAATACATTGTCGTAACCGGTGGTACTGTCGATTACCGAGGAATTAGTAATTGTACTTCCCACATAGATCACTTTCGGCTCCTGCCCGTCCAGCTTTTCTACCACAGCCTCAGCCGCCATTTCTCCCAGGGTTACTCCATCCGTGCCGATATAGGAGAAATAGGGGGCCTCCATATCGCTGCCGGCATTGACCAACACTACCGGAATTCCCGCGGCATCCGCCTGCTCCATTACATTTACCATCGCTTCCGGATTCAGCCCGCAGGTAATGATTCCATCTGCCTTCTCCGCAATGGCTATCTCAATCTGTTTAATCATGGAATCCACATCAATGTTGGCCGGACCTACCCAGTCTCCGGTAAACCCGTAATCTGCTGCCGCCGCGTCAAATCCCTCCTTGGAAACCAGCCAGACATCGCTGGCAAGCAATGGCGTTACATAGACAATATGAAGATCTTCCGCGGACTTTCCGCCGCCCCCGGTCAGTCCGGAGGCCTCCCCCTCCTCAGATGTTCCTTTTTCTTCTGCCGCACTGTCCTCCGCCCCGCCCTGTCCGGAGGAGGATTCTTCCGTTCCGGTGCCGCCGCAGGCTGCCAGGGACATTCCAATTACCGCTGCCATAAATACGCACCATACTCTTTTTTTCTTCATAGTCAAAACCTCCCTTTATTTTTTTCAACTTAAGGCTGCTGCCTCCATCAGAGTCTGCTCCTTTACTTCATTTCTCATAAACTCCCCTGTAATTTTTCCATTCCGAAGGACAATAAAACGGTCGCACAGCTTCATTAACTCCGGCATTTCCGATGAAATCACAACAATGGATAGCCCCTGTCCGGCCAGCTCCCAGATAATTTTATAGATTTCCGCCTTTGTCCCCACATCAATCCCTCTGGTTGGCTCATCCAGGAACAGGACTTTCATATCCGTGGCCAGCGCCCTGGCTATAATCACTTTCTGCTGGTTTCCGCCGGAAAGATTTCGGATTTTTGTCTCCATGGTGGGCGCTTTGATCTTCAGATACTGGGAATATTTCTCTACCAGGTCTTTTTCCTGCTTTCTGTTTACAAAAGCGTGGGAAGATATTTTCCCTAAAATGGATAGGGTCATATTTTCTCGGATGGTCATCTCGCCTACATATCCGTCTTGCTTTCTGTCCTCACTGACCATAAAAAAGCCGTTTTTAATGGCCTCCCGGGGCGACTGGTTCAGGCATTTCCGCCCGTCGACCCAGATATGGCCTCCGGTTTTCGGAAGAGCTCCGTAAACTGCCCGGAGCAGCTCGCTTCTTCCGGAGCCCACCAGGCCTGCCAGACCGAGAATTTCTCCCTGTTTCACGGAAAACGTCACTCCATCTATGATATTTTTGTTGGGCGCAAAGGGATGGGGAACAACTATATTCTCCGCGCGGAAGATTTCTCTTCCTATTTTCCGGCCTGCCGCAGGATTTTCTGCGCGCTCCATTTCCCGTCCGATCATATCTGAAATAACGCGTCCCGGATCAATCTCATCCTTTTTGTATTGAGAAACTACTCCGCCATTGCGCATTACAATAATCCGGTCGGAAATTTCAAACACCTCGTCCAGCTTATGAGAAATATAGATGCAGGAAATCCCATCCGTTTTCAGTTTCCGTATGATTTTCATTAACTCCTCTGTTTCCTCCAGCGTCAGGGCGGCCGTAGGTTCATCCAAAATCAGAATGCGCGGGTTCTGAATCAGCGCCCTGGCAATGCAGACCAGCTGCTGCATGCTGGCGTTAAGACTCCTCATTTTCACATTAACATTTAGATCCACATTCATAAGTCCCATGGCTTTTTCAGCCTCTTCCCGGAGTTTTTTCCAGTCTATCAGCCCCGTTTTTTTCCTTGGCCAGTGTCCCAGAAGAATATTTTCCGCTGCTGTCATATCCAGCTGAACATTCAGCTCCTGGGGTATCATGGCGATGCCGTATTTTTCCGCCTGCAAAGCATTCGCGATTTTGACAGCACTTCCGTCCACCTCTATAACACCGCTGTAACTTCCATACGGATAGGTACCGCTCAAAATCTTCATCAGTGTGGATTTTCCGGCCCCGTTTTCTCCCACCAGAGAAAGAATCTCACCTTCTTCCAGTTCCATAGAGACATGGTTCAGAGCGATCACTCCCGGAAAAACTTTTGTCACATCTTTGATACATAATCGTTTTCTGTTCATGTTACGCCCCCATTTCCTATTTGGTCTCCCCCTGCTTTTCCATGGAATTCAGATCCGCTCTCATAGAAAGTTTTTTCTTGTAGATGTCCAGAATGCAGGCTCCGATCAGGAGCAGTCCGATGACTACTTTCTGCCAGTATACGGAAACCTTCATGAGGGTCATGCTGTTTTCCAGAATGCTCATAAACAGCGCACCCAAAACAGTTCCCAGAATTGTTCCGCTGCCTCCCGTAACGCTGGTGCCGCCAATCACGCAGGCCGCGATCACTGTCATTTCCAGGCCTTCGCCGGAACCGGCCTGTCCGCTGCCCAGCCGGGCCGCCATCATGACTCCTGTAAAAGCTGCCAGAGCGCCTGTCACCGCATAGGCCGCAATGCTGGTTCCTTTGATCCGAATCCCGGCCAGTTTCGCGGATTCCTGATTTCCTCCCACTGCGTAGAGGGATCTTCCATAGGTGGTTTTGCTCATCACAATGTGAGCGGCTATAGAAAGCGCGGCTGCCACGATCACAATCATAGGGATAGAAAATACGGCAGTCTGCTCTAAGGCCTGAAAGGAATCCGGCAGAGGGTATATGGCTACGCCTTTGGTCAGAATGTACACCACGCCGCGGCCGGCATATTGAGTTCCCAGGGTCACAATCAGAGAGGGGATTCCCAGCTGCACAATGGCAAAACCATTAAACAGTCCCACTAAAAGGCCGAAAAAACATCCCATCAGCATGGCCAGTCCTGCAGGCATACCCCCCTGGGCAAACAGCGCGCTGATAGTACTGCCGATGGCCAGCGTGGAACCGATGGAAATATCAAGACCTCCGCAGATGAAAACCAGTGTCATCCCCAGGGCAGGAATCAGCGTGTATCCTGCAGATCGAAGTACATTGATAATATTTCCCGATGAAATAAAAGCGGAATTAATGCATGTCACGATGATTACATATACCACAACAATGACCAGAACTCCGCTTTCCTGCATCCTCCAGAATCTGGAAAGTATATGTTCTCTTTTCTTTTTCACTTGCCTCTCTCTGCCTCCTTTTTCATTTCTCCTACTTTGTTAATTACGAAGCCTCTCCCACCGGCTGTGTGAAGATGATTTCATTATATAGAAGAAATCTCTTATAAACATCGTAATTTTTTACTGTCACATATTGAAAATATAGTATTTTTCATGGTATTCTTTTTATATATTTCAATATACTATGAATTGCCCGACAAATAGGCAGCTCATACTTTTAAACAGACTGATTTTTTTTATTATCTTCCGGAGGATATTGTATGCTTACAAACAAACGATACGCGCCAGGTGTTCTTCCCGCCTCACACGAACAGTCTTACAACGCCACAAAAATTGCAAAAAATCTGTTCCTGTATGTGGAATATATCGGACATTCCTACGTATCCCCGGAATATGCTGTCATGCGCAGCCATTATTGCCATTATCTTCTGATGTATATTGTATCCGGGCATATTATTTACCAGACCCAGGGGCATACGGAAGAGGCCCGGGCCGGGCAGGCTTTTCTGATCGAAACCCAGCGTCCTCATATATATGGTTCTATCGGAAATACGGAAATTTTATGGATTCACTTCAATGGAATCGGATTTCATTCCACATATGAATATCTGATTTCATCCAATCACGATAATCATACCTTTGAACTGCACGGCAATCCGGAATTTGTCAAAAAGCTGACGGATCTGTTTCTTTCTTATTCTTCCGCCAAGCTGTATCCCGAGATTCAGGTATCCTCCAAATTGTATGACCTGATGAGTTCTCTGGTCGTTTACCGAAACCCTTCCATGCCGGATACGATCGATTCCTCTATCCGCTACATCAGCAATCACTATTCGGAGCCCCTGACCCTGGATATTCTGGCCAGACAGGCGAATCTGAGCATTTCCAGATTCAGTACGCTATTCAAACAGAAAACCGGATATACGCCTCATCAGTATCTGCTGAATACAAGGCTTCACGCCTCCAGACAGCTTCTGGCAAGTTCGGCCTATTCCGTAAATTATATCGCCCTGTATACAGGTTTCTCGGATGCCTCTTATTTTATTTCCGCTTTCCGGAAAAAATATGGATGTACTCCTGTTCAATACCGGATGCAGCTGTCTCAGCAGTAAAAAAGCGAAAAAAATCCGAAAAACCTGGATTGGTTTTTCGGATTTTTACGTAGCGAGAGGGGGACTTGAACCCTCGACACTGCGGGTATGAACCGCATGCTCTAGCCAGCTGAGCTATCTCGCCATATCAGATATTTGGTTGTGAGTGGGGCCTACAGGGCTCGAACCTGTGACCCTCTGCTTGTAAGGCAGATGCTCTCCCAGCTGAGCTAAGACCCCGTTTTTTGTTGCTTTCCGCAACTCACTTTGCTATTATACAATTAAGAATATTCTTTGTCAATAGAAAAATTCAAAAAATTGTTTTAATTTACAGGAGCTGCCATGTATCAAAAATTTTTGGATCAATTTACGGATTTTGTGTTTGTAGAACAGGCTCCCGCTGCCTCGGACATTATTTTTATCCCCGGAAACGGGTACCCTCAGATGGCGGAACGGGCCGCCGCTCTCTGGCGGGAAGGGATGGCCCCTCTGATCCTTCCCTCCGGCAGGTTCAGCACTCTTACCGGACATTTTTCCGGGGTTCAGGCCAGGCAGGAGCTGTATCCCGGACCCTATGAGACAGAGTGGGCCTTCCTGCGGGATGTGCTTCTGAAAAACGGAGTGCCGGATTCCTCCATCCTCCGAGAAGATACGGCTACCTATACCTATGAAAATGCCATTCAATCCCGAAAGCTCACGGATTCCCTGGGGCTCACCATCCGCCGGGCGATCCTCTGCTGTCATGCCTGGCATGCCAGACGCTGCATGCTGTATTACCAGCTGCTGTTTCCGGAGGCGGAAATTCTGGTATGTCCTTCCGACACAGGCATCAACCGGGAAAACTGGCACCAGACCGGGGAGGGCATCGACCTGGTTCTGGGAGAACTGGAACGCTGCGGCGGCCAGTTTCACCTGATTCTGCGGGAAATATAAAATTTTTTGAAAAGGTAGTAAATTTCAGACGTTTATGGTATACTATGGTAAATCATTTCGAAATTCTAAAAAAGGTTGGTGGCTGTAATGAGTAAAATTGATGAGTTAGTGGATCTGATGAAAAAGAAGGAAAAAAAGGACGAAGACAAACCGAAGAATGCCCTCCTGTGGGTTCTGGCGATCATCGGCGCAGTGGCTGCCATTGCCGGCATCGCTTACGCGGTTTACCGCTACTTTACGCCGGATTACCTGGAAGATTTTGAGGATGACTTCGACGATGATTTTGACGACTATTTTGAGGATGACGAGGAGCCGGCCAAGGAATAATTCCGCCGGGTCAGCTATAGTGTATTTCCGGAGCTTCGGTACGGATCTGTGCCGGAGCTCTTCTTTTGTGTGATACGCCCGGAAAGCCTCTGTCTCGCCGGCGGAAGGCAGATATTTGCCGGGCAGCGGTCCGGGCGCCGAACGATGTACGGCGTTTTTCGGATACAGATTACAGGGAGGAACGGCATGAAAAAAGGGGAAATTTACCAGGGCACCATTGACAGAGTTTTGTTTCCCAACCGCGGGGAGGTGAAGCTGCCGGAAGGCAGGGTCATTGTTAAAAATGGAATTCCGGGACAGAGGGTGCGTTTTGTAATCAATAAGAAGCGGAAAAACCGCATGGAAGGAAGGCTGCTGGAAGTGCTGGAGCCTTCTTTGGAGGAGGTTCGGGAGCCGGTCTGCGGTATTTTTCCCGCCTGCGGCGGCTGTATGTACCAGACCATGTCCTATGAAAGCCAGCTCACCATGAAAGCCGGTCAGATTCGGGAACTGATGGACGCGGCCATCCGGGAAGCCGGCCAGACGGACACGCAGGGCCGCCCGGATTACTCTTTTGAGGGAATTCTGGCCAGCCCCCGGGAATTCGAATACCGCAATAAAATGGAATTTTCCTTCGGCGACGCGGAAAAGGGCGGGGAACTGACTCTGGGGCTTCACAAAAAAGGCAGCACCTACGATATTCTCACTGCCAGCGACTGCCGGCTGGTGCACCCGGATTTTAACAGGATCCTGCTGTGCGTGCTCCGGTATTTCCGGGAGAGAGGCACTTCTTACTATCATAAACTGAGCCACGCCGGGTATCTGCGGCACCTTCTGATCCGCCGGGGGGATACTACCGGGGAAATTCTGGTCAACCTGGTGACTACTTCCCAGGAGGAATGGGATCTGGCTCCTCTGACAGAAGAACTGCTGGCTCTTCCCCTGGAGGGCAGAATCGTGGGGATCCTGCATATTCTCAATGATTCCGTTGCGGATGTGGTTCAAAGCGATGAGACACGGATCCTTTTCGGACAGGATTTTTTCTATGAAGAACTGCTGGGGCTGAAATTCAAGATCACTCCTTTTTCATTTTTTCAGACCAATTCCCGGGGCGCGGAGCTTCTCTACCGCACAGCCCGGGAAATGATCGGCGAAATCCGCGGATCCACTGTATTTGATCTGTACAGCGGCACCGGCACCATCGCTCAGATGCTGTCCCCTGTGGCCGGGGAAGTGGTGGGGGTGGAGATTGTAGAGGAGGCGGTGGCTGCCGCCCGGGAAAACGCCGCTCTCAACGGCCTTTCCAACTGCCGTTTTCTGGCCGGAGATGTGCTGAAGGTGCTGGATGAGATTCAGGAAAAGCCGGATTATCTGGTGCTGGATCCTCCCAGAGAAGGTATCCATCCCAAAGCGCTGCCGAAAATCATCGGCTACGGCGCGGAACGAATGGTTTATATCTCCTGCAAACCCACCAGCCTGGCCCGGGATCTGGACCTGCTGATCCGCGGAGGCTACCGGGTGGAGCGGGTAAAATGTGTGGATATGTTCCCGCAGACGGTGCACGTAGAGACCGTGTGCCTTCTTTGCAGGGAATAAGCGTAAAGAAAGAATTCCGGAAATGTTTTCCTTTTTGTCGAATCCTTTTCTGTACTGTCGTTTTCTGTCTGTTTCTGTCTATATGACAAAAATCGGCAAGAAATCCCTTATAATAGAACGGCAGACAGGAAGGAGCAAAAAGGATGACAAAGGCAGAGCAGCTTATCAGAAAAGCAAAATTTTCCAAACGTTATCAGGGGTACCAGTATCTTCTGCAGTGTATTGAACTGGTTCTTGATGATGACAGCCGCCTGTGTGCGCTGTCCAAACAGGTATATCAGCCCATTGCGCAGAAATACCAGGTCTCTTACCGGTGTATTGAACGTGACATTCGCACAGCCAGAGACTACGCCTGGCAGAAGGGAGGGAAGGAGGTTCTTGAGGAAATCAGCGGAGGAAAATTTTTTGAAGTGCCCACGGTGGGCGAACTAATTGAAATTTTTGCGATTTATCTGCGGGACGAACTGCAGTGCACCGCGTAAACAGGCCGGGGCGTATCCCCCGGCTTTTCTGTCCGAAAGCTGCGGCCAAAATGCCGTCAGCGCAGTTCTCCTCCGCGAAATCCCCGGTAATACCACACTGCCAGCTGGGTTCGATCCCGAAGCCCCAGCTTATCCAGGACGCTACTGAGATAATTCCGCACTGTACCCTCCCCAAGGCACATGCGGCCTGCGATCTCCCGGTTGGAAAGCCCCTCCGCTACCAGGGACACCAGTTCATTTTCTCTATCACTGAGTTCCGGGCTTTTTCCTTCACCCCGGCCCGCCGTCTGTCCAAACAGATCCGGGATCCGTCCCATGATCTCGCTGCCGAAGACCGTCTGGCCGCTCTCCACCGCCCGCAGAGCCGGAAGAATGCTGGCGTAATCCTGCTTCAGCAGATAGCCCCTGGCTCCGCCCCGGATGGCCCGGATAATGTACTCGTCATCCAGGAAGGTAGTGAGCAGCAGGATCCGGGCGTGGGGAAATTCTCCCAGAATGGTCTCCAGAGCTTCCAGCCCGCTCATGCCCTCCATGCGGATATCCATCAGCAGTACATCCGGCCGCAGCTCCCGGTACAGTTCCACCGCCCGGGCGCCGCTGTTTCCGGAACCGCAGATCTCCACTTCCCCGGAAGCCCCCAATATGGTTTCCAGGGCCATAAGGATCATGGGATCATCGTCCGCTACCGCAATTCTCATATCACTCATCCTCCTTCGGTATGGAAATAAAGATCCGGAAGCCCTTCTCCCGGCTGATTTTACATATTCCCCCGAGATGTTTTACTCTCTCCCCCATGTTCAGAAGGCCGATGCCTCCTGATTTTTCCCGCTCTTCCCTGGCGGTTCCATCGTCCCGGATTTCCAGCTGGTAAAAGGCAGGGTGCTCCTGCATGGAAATCCGTACTTCCCGGGCATCGCTGTGCTTCATTATATTGGACAGTGCTTCCTTCACCACCGCCAGAAAACAGTATTTTACCTTTCCCGGCACACGGGTTCCCATACCATATGCCAGTTCTGCCCGGCAGAAGGTAAAGTCCCTTACCAGCCCTTCCGCGGCCTCTTTCAGATTCACAGAGTCATCGTGGAGATCATGAACGCTGCGGCGTATGCTGTCCATGGCTTCTTTGAGGGTGTCCTCCAGGGACTGGACAGGCGTTTCCAATGCCGGAATCTGATTTACCGCTTTCAGGGCTCCGGTCATGAGAATAGACCGGGACAGTAGATGTCCCACATTATCGTGGATCTCCCGGGCAATACGGTTTCTCTCTTTTAAAGTGGCCGCGTACATTTCATAGTCCTGTTTTTCCCGCAGTTCCAGATTTCTCTGCTCCAGCAGCAGGGCCTGCTCTGTTCCGTCATCCTGGGTTCGGCGCAGCTCCTCCTCCCTCTCTGTCAGTTTCCTGCTTCTTGCCCAGAGAAGGCAGGCGCCGGCAATTCCCAGAAGAAGGTACACCGGCATTTCCCGCTCCTGCGGGGCTCCCCTAACCAGGGCCGCGGCTGCCAGGGGAAGCAGCGCAAACATCCGAATTTCCAGCATATTCAGAACCATCAGAGGAAGGAAGGGCGATGCTTCCGGCCAGAGACAAAGCCCGGCGCAATACAGCCCCAGCAGGATCCCGGCCCAGGTTCTGTTTTTCAGAAACAATGCGCAGGAGGACACTGCCACCGCCAGGAACAGACCGACAATATAGGCGGTTCCCGCGCCGGCAAAAGCCGACGCTCCTATACCGTATATCAGAAAATATCCCCGGTCTGTCAGTTCTCTCATGGCCTTCCCTCCTGCGCTTCTGCATTCATCTTACACAATATCCAGCCCTGTGGCAAGGAATTTCCGCAGGCTGTGACATTTGTCATATGGACTTCTGACAGAGGCCACTACCCTGCTCTCTGCCCATTCTGTATACTGAAACTGTAAATAGAAACACTGTACTGAAGGAGGACTTGCATGATCCATATAGAAAATCTGGTAAAACGGTACGGGGAAACCCTGGCCCTGGACCATCTGAACCTGGATATAAAAGAAGGGGAAATTTTCGGCCTGCTGGGACCCAACGGTTCCGGAAAGACCACCGCCCTGAACTGCCTGCTGGCTCTGCTGAAATATGACCGGGGCGACATCCGGATCTTTGGAAAACCTATGACCCCCGCTTCCTATGAGATCAAGCAGCAGATCGGGGTGGTGTTTCAGAATGTGGCTGTATTTAACCAAATGTCCGTCCAGGAAAATGTTGACTTTTTCTGCGGTCTCTACGTGCCGGACCGGGAAAAACGCCGGAAGCTGACGGAGGAGGCGCTGCTCTTCGCCGGCCTTCAGGATTACCGCAGGAAGCGGCCCAGGCAGCTTTCCGGAGGCCTGCTCCGCCGGCTGAACATTGCCTGCGGTATGGCCCACCGTCCCCGGCTGCTGATCCTGGATGAACCCACAGTGGCGGTGGATCCTCAGAGCCGAAATCGGATCCTGGAGGGAATCCGGGAACTGAACCGCCAGGGTTCCACGGTAATCTACACTTCCCATTACATGGAAGAAGTAGAACAGCTCTGCACCCGCATTGCTATTCTGGATCGGGGCCGCTGTATCGCCTCCGGCACCAGCGAGGAGCTGAAATCCATGATTAAAACCGGGGAGACTGTAACCATTGAAGCCGTATCTTTAAACGAAGAACAGCTTGCCGACATCCGGAGGCTGCCCCACGCGTTCTCAGTCTCTCTGGAGGAACAGACCCTGAAAGTCCGCTTTACGGAAGCCAGCCACAATCTGGTACGGCTTCTTCACTATCTGGAAGAGCAGAATCTTGCCTTCGGACGAGTGTTCTCGGAACTTCCCACTCTGAACGATGTATTTCTGGAAATCACAGGCAAAGAGCTGAGAGATTAGGAGGTGTGGCTTATGTTTCGTCTGGTCCGCTACCGGATCAAGCAGATCCTGCGTGAAAAAGGTCTTATGTTCTGGGGGCTGTGCTTTCCCATTCTTATGGGCACCTTTTTTCATATTGCCTTCGGAAATCTGGGTACGGAAAATTTTGAGGATGTTCCGGCGGCGCTGGTATCTGTCTCGGAAAACCAGGCCTTTTCCTCCTACCTGGAGGAACTGGACGGCAGTCTGCTGAAGCTTTCTCCCATGGAGGAAGAGGAAGCGCTTTCCGCTCTGAAGGATGGGAGGATATCGGGCGTATTTTATATAGAAGAAATCCCTTCCCTGACCGTTGCCGGCACCGGCATGGAAGAAACCCTGCTGTCCTCCCTCATGGACGGTTATACCCAGAACGCGGCTGTTTTTTCGGAAATCGCAAAAACTCATCCGGAAAATCTGTCTTCCGCTCTGGAAACACTGACAGACTACCATTCTTTTACAAAAACGACTTCCCTGGGCGGCAGAACCTATGACAGCACCCTGGAATACTTCTTCGCTCTGATTGCCATGGCCTGTTTTTACGGTACCTTTCTGGGAAGCACCCTGGCCAACGAAAATACCGCCAGTTTTTCCACCTTGGGAGCCCGCCGCAGCATTGCCCCGGTAAGCAAGCTGAGAATCATTTCCGCGGATATGGCCGCCGGCGTGCTGATCCACTTTGCCAGCGTCCTTCTGCTGCTGGCCTATCTGCGCCTGGTTCTGGGCGTGGAGCTGTCCGGAAATCCCGGTCTGATCCTGCTGATCACCTTTCTGGGCAGCCTGACCGGGGTTTCCCTGGGCGCCGCCATCGGTGTCTCCCGGCTGAAGGAAGGCTTCCAGACTCTCCTGGATGTGGTGATTCCTCTGGCCATGTGCTTTCTGGCAGGCCTCATGGTTTCCGGCATGCGCCAGCTCATTGAGGAGTCTGCCCCGGTCATCAACCGGATCAATCCGGCTGCTCTGATCAGCGACTCCTTCTACTGCCTTACTGTATATGAAGATCCGGAACGGCTGGCTGTGAACCTGGTTACTCTGGCAGCTATCAGCCTGGGGCTGACTCTGTATGCTTTTCTGAGAATGAGGAGGGAACGCTATGACAGTATTTAAGGGATATATGAAGATCATTCAGAGAAACCTGGCCTACATGCTGGCTTTCTTCCTCATTTTTGCTGTAATCTCCATTTTGACAGCCCGGTTTACGGAAAATGCCGGAGAACAGTTTTTTCAGCCGGAAAGCGTGTCAATCACCGTAGTAGATCAGGACAACAGCGCTCTGTCCCGGGGAGTAACTACCATGCTGTCCCAGGATAATCAGGTATCCCCGGCGAAATTGAATCGGGAGGCCCTGACAGAAGCGCTGTATATACGCAGCACCCAGTATGTGCTTCAGATCCCTGAAAATTTTGAAAAAGATTTTTCCTCTGAAGATGTGACGCTGCAGGTAACCGCTGTTCCCGGTTCCGCTGCGGAGTATTATCTGAACAATCGGATCGATTCCTTTTTAAACCAGATCCGCGCCTGGCAGGCAGGCGGCTTTTCCATGGAAGAGGCGGTAGAACAGGCTTTGGAACAAGCCGCCCATTCCTCGAAGGTGACCCTGCTGGATACGGGTGAAACTTCCCTGGCAGGTTATGCCGTAAGCTTTCAATATCTGCCCTACATGTACCTGTCGGTGCTGATCTACAGCGTCAGCTATATTCTGAAGGCTTTTCGCAGCCGGGAGATCCGCCTGCGCATGAACGCTTCTCCGGTTTCTCCCACCCGGCAGCTTACCTCCGGCACCGCCGCCTTTTTGCTGCTGTTTCTTGTGTTCTGGGGAGGCAGCCTGCTGATGCCGCTGCTCATAGGACAGGGAAGCTTTTATACCTCGAACCTGTTTCCCTGGTATCTGGGAAACACTCTGTGCCTGCTGATTTCCGCCGCCTCACTGGCTTTCTTTATCGGCACTCTGGTACAGGACGACAGCGCTATCAATGCCCTGGCCAACAGCATCGGACTGGGGATCAGCTTCCTCTGCGGAATTTTTGTTCCTCTGGAACTGCTGAGCGACAGCGTCAAACAGTTCTCCCGCTTTCTGCCTTTCTACTGGTACGAAGTTATTAACCGGGAACTGGGCACTCACACCTCTCTGACCGCAGAAATTCGCGGCACTGTCACCCAGGGATTTCTGATTCAGGCCGCCTTCGCCCTGGCCTTCTTCTCTCTGACACTGGCGGTAAACAGGAAGGCCTCCAGGCACAAGTAAAATAACCTCTTTAAAATTTGCCCTCATGTAAGCAGAACCGATTTCTAACGGCACGGAACAATCAGCGAACGTTCCGTGCCGTCCCATTTTTCAAAGTTTACTTTCTCTCGTTCTTCAAATGATATTCTTCCAGAAGCAGTTCCAGATATTCTCTGTCTTTTACAGCTTTCTCCATATCGCCGAAACGGTTCGCCTCCATGCAGCCGTAATCTTTTTTGTTCCGGAACCCGTCTGTACTATATTACAGCAGCCGAAATACCTGTTCCGCCGTCAATGCCAGATTTCTCCAAGCCCGCTCCGGATCCATAGCTTCCTTTAGAGGCATGACCCCCGGAAGAATAGAGAAAAAGGCATCCATTCCCTGACGGTTGCATTCTCTGGCGTCTTCTGTGATCTGTCCTGCCAGAGCAATGACTTTTTTCCCATATTTTTTTGCCAGCCGGGCCACTCCCACCGGCGCCTTTCCCATGGCTGTCTGGCCGTCCAGCTGTCCCTCTCCGGTCACTACAATGTCCGCGGCGGCAATCTCCTGTTCCAGCCCTACAGCTTTCATGACCAGCTGAATGCCCGGGCTAAGTTCTGCCTGAGGAAAGCAGCTTAGGAAGGCAAATCCCAGGCCGCCCGCCGCCCCGGCGCCCGGCTCTCCCCTTGCGTCCCGTCCTGTGAACTCCACAATTTTTTCCGCGAAATGGCGCATCTTTTGATCTAAAATTGACTTTTCCTCTTCCCTCACGCCTTTCTGAGGGCCATAAACCCAAACCGCCCCCTGCTCTCCCAGAAGAGGATTGGATACATCACAGGCAATGCGGAAACGGCACTGCTCCAGCTCCGGAGGCTTCTGTTCGGACCGAATGCAGACAATCCTATCCAACGCCCCGATTCCCGGTTCCACCGCACGGCCCTCCTCATCCAGAAACTCATATCCCAGAGCTGACAGCATACCGGCTCCGCCATCGGTGGTAGCGCTGCCGCCAATACCTATGATAAAATCCCGGCATCCCTGTCGGATGGCTTCCCGGATCATCTGGCCGGTTCCGAAGCTGGTGGCCCTCCGTGGATCTCTCTTTTCTTCCGGAACCAGGCTGAGACCCGAGGCCTGGGCCATTTCCATAACAGCCGTCTTCCCATCCGGCAGGATCCCGTAGCAGGCCTGCACCAAATCTCCCAAAGGGCCGCATACCTGAACGGTTTCCATGCGGCCTCCCAGGCCTTCCGTCAGCGCCTGCAGGGTCCCCTCCCCGCCGTCTGCCAGAGGCTTTACAGTAATGACAGCCTCCGGTTTTGCCCGGCGTATTCCTTCCGCCGCAGCCCGGCCCGCTTCCATGGAATTTAAAGAACCTTTCATGGAATCTATGGCTATAAGTACTTTCATAATGTTTTCTCTTCTCATTTTTGTCAAAAGGGGACACTGTCCCGGATAACTCCGAAACAGTGTCCCCTTCTTTTCTCGCTTTTTACAGATTACTCTTCCGCTCCATACAGAGTGATCAGCTTGTTGAGATATGCATATCTCTCTTTTGCTTCCTGCTCGGATTTCGCGAACAGTCTCTCTGCCTTCTCCGGATTTGCGCGTTTCAGAGAATTGTAACGCACCTCTCCGTTGATGAACTCCTGATAGGACTCGGTGGGAGCCTTGGAATCCAGAGTGAACGCAGCCTTGCCTTCTGCCTTCAGAGCCGGGTTGTAGCGGAACAGATGCCAGTATCCGGACTTAACTGCCAGCTCCTCCTCGGTCTGGGCTTTGCTCATGCCCTTCTTGATGCCGTGGTTGATACAGGGAGCATACGCGATCACCAGAGACGGTCCCGGATATGCCTCGGCCTCGGCCAGAGCTTTTACGGTCTGCGCATAGTCAGCGCCCATAGCGATCTGAGCAACGTATACATAGCCGTAGCTCATGGCGATGGATGCCATATCTTTCTTCTTCACTTCCTTGCCGCCGGCAGCGAACTGAGCGATGGCTCCGGTAGGCGTAGCCTTGGAAGCCTGTCCGCCGGTGTTGGAGTAAACCTCGGTATCGAAGATCATCACGTTGATGTCTTTGCCGCTGGCCAGTACGTGGTCAACGCCGCCGAATCCGATATCGTAGCCCCAGCCGTCACCGCCGAATACCCACTGGGATTTCTTAGCCAGGAAATCTTTATTCTTAACAATCTCTCTGCAGTCATCGCAGTCAATGCCTTCCAGTACAGAAACCAGCTTGTCCGTAGCGGTTCCGTTGGTGGCGCCGCAGCCAAAGGTATCCAGCCAGTTCTGGCAGGCTTCCTTCACTTCATCAGAAGCTTTCTCGCCAGCCATCACAGCCTCTACCTTCTCCTTCAGGCCGTCGCGCAGAGCGTTCTGAGCCAGCAGCATACCGTATCCGAACTCCGCGTTATCCTCAAACAGAGAGTTGGACCATGCGGGGCCCTGTCCCTTGGCGTTCACCGTGTAAGGTGTAGAGGGTGAGGAGTTGCCCCAGATGGAAGAACATCCGGTGGCGTTGGCGATATACATTCTGTCGCCGAACAGCTGGGTGATCAGTTTCGCATACGGAGTCTCGCCGCAGCCTGCGCAGGCGCCGGAGAACTCAAGCAGCGGTTTCTTGAACTGGCTGCCTTTTACGGTAGTCTCTTTGAACTTGGCAACTACATCGGTCTTCTCCGGCAGCTCTACCGCGTAATCGAAGTATTTCTGCTGATCCAGAGTAGCCTCGGCAGCTTCCATAGCCAGAGCCTTGGCGCCCTTCTTGCCCGGACATACATTGGCGCAGGAACCGCAGCCTGTACAATCCAGAGAAGAGATCACCATGGTGAACTGATATCCGTCCATGCCGGTCATCTTCAGGGTCTTCATGCCTTCCGGAGCTTTCGCGGCCTCTTCCTCGGTCAGAGCAACCGGACGGATTACCGCATGAGGACATACATAGGAACATCTGTTGCACTGGATACAGTTGTCCGGATTCCAAACCGGCACATTTACCGCGATACCGCGCTTCTCGTATGCGGAGGAGCCGGAGGGAGTGGAACCGTCCACGTAATCCTTGAATGCGGATACAGGCAGGGAGTTTCCTTCCTGAGCGCTTACCTTGCTCTGGATGTTGTTTACGAAATCAACAACGTCCGCTCTGCCGCCCTCCGCGTGGGTCATCTGCAGGCCTTCATCTTCTGCGTTCTTCCAGCTTTCCGGAACCTGAACCTCAACTACCTGTTTTGCTCCCTCGTCGATGGCTGCCCAGTTCTTCTGAACCACATCGTCGCCCTTGCGGCCGTAGGTAGCCTTCGCGGCAGCCTTCATCAGCTCGATAGCCTTCTCCTCGGGAATGATGTTGGCCAGCTTGAAGAAAGCGGACTGCAGAATGGTGTTGATACGGGTGGGGCCCATGCCGGTCTCGATACCGATCTTCACACCGTCGATGGTGTAGAACTTAATATTGTGGTTGGCGATATAGGCTTTCACCTGGCCGGGAAGATGTTTCTCCAGGCCTTCCATATCCCAGGCGCAGTTCAGCAGGAAGGTACCGCCGTCTACCAGTTCCTGAACCATGTTGTATTTATTCACATAAGAAGGATTGTGGCACGCAACAAAGTTTGCTTTGTGGATCAGGTAAGTAGATTTAATGGGCTTCTTGCCGAAACGCAGGTGAGACATGGTCACACCGCCGGACTTCTTGGAGTCGTAATCAAAGTATGCCTGGGCATACATATCGGTATTGTCGCCGATGATCTTGATGGAGTTCTTGTTGGCTCCAACGGTACCGTCGGCGCCCAGTCCCCAGAACTTGCAGTTGATGGTGCCTTCCGGAGTGGTTACCAGAGGAGCGCCCTCTTCCAGAGACAGATTGGTCACATCGTCTACGATTCCCAGAGTAAACAGCTTCTTGGAAGTATTCTCATATACGGCAACGATCTGAGCGGGAGTGGTGTCCTTGGAGCCCAGTCCGTAACGTCCGCTGAATACCGGAACCTGATCGAACTTGCTTCCCTTCAGGGCCGCAACTACATCCAGGTACAGGGGCTCGCCCAGAGCGCCCGGCTCTTTGGTTCTGTCAAGAACAGAAATCTGTTTTACGGAATCCGGGATGGCGTCGATAAGGGCCTGCGCAACGAAAGGTCTGTACAGACGTACCTTTACAACGCCCACTTTCTTGCCGGCAGCCATCAGATAGTCGATGGTCTCCTCAATGGTATCGCATACGGAACCCATAGCAACGATCACATGCTCAGCGTCAGCGGCTCCATAGTAATTGAACAGCTTATAGTCTGTTCCGATCTTCTCATTTACTTTGTCCATGTACTCCTGTACCACCGCCGGAAGAGCGTCGTAGTAGGGGTTGCAGGCCTCTCTTGCCTGGAAGAAGATATCCGGGTTCTGGGCGGAACCTCTCTGGCAGGGATGGTTGGGATTCAGAGCGTGTTTTCTGAAAGCGTCCACCGCGTCCATATCTACCATATCTTTCAGATCTTCGTAATCCCAGGTCTCGATCTTCTGGATCTCGTGGGAAGTACGGAATCCGTCAAAGAAGTTGATGAAGGGAACTTTGCCCTTGATCGCTGCCAGATGGGCAACCGGGGTCAGATCCATAACTTCCTGTACGGAAGACTCACACAGCATAGCAACGCCGGTCTGGCGGCATGCGTATACATCGGAATGGTCGCCGAAAATAGACAGAGCGTGGCTGGCCAGAGCACGGGCGGATACGTTGAACACACCCGGCAGCTGCTCGCCGGCGATCTTGTACAGATTCGGGATCATCAGCAGAAGTCCCTGAGAAGCCGTGTAGGTGGTGGTCAGAGCGCCTGCGGAAAGAGAACCGTGTACTGCGCCTGCAGCGCCTGCCTCGGACTGCATCTCAGTGATCTGCACTTCATGTCCGAAAATGTTCTTTCTCCCCTGGGTAGCCCACTCATCGGTAGCTTCTGCCATGGGAGATGACGGGGTAATCGGGTAGATAGCCGCGACATCCGTAAACGCGTAGGACGCATGGGCGGCGGCATGATTACCATCCATGGTTTTCATCTTTCTTGCCATCTTTGTTATCCTCCTTAAAAAATGTACTGCCTCTAAAACATACGTGTTAATTATAACACCGATTTAACGTAATGTCCACGGTGCAGAAGGCTTGTATCCCTAAAAAAACACCGAAAACACCTGATTTTCCGTTACTTTTTCGATTGGATCCGTTCCGCCAGATCATTCAGATACACCCAGCGGTCCATTTTCTCCTCCAGGGCCCGCTCCGCGGCTTCTTTTTCTTTCATCAGCTCCTCCAGTTTTGTGTACTGAGAAGCAGCTTCCCCTATGGCCGCCTCCAGCTCTCCCAGCTTTTTCTCCAGAACGGCGATGTCATCTTCGATGGTGTCAAATTCCCTCTGCTCTTTATAGGTAAATTTCAGCTTCTGGCTGTGAGTACGACCCTCCCGGCTTTTTTTCGGGATCTCTTCGGCGGGTAAGGATTTCACGGATGAGATCCGCTCCGCCTCCTCTTCTTTTCTGGCCGCCTGCCAGTCGGTCCAGCCCCCTTCATACTGGCGGATCTTTCCCTCCTCCTCAAAGGCAAAAATCCTGCGCACCGTCCGATCCAGAAAATACCGGTCATGGGAAACCACGATTACAATGCCCTGGAATCCGTCCAGATAATCTTCCAGAATGGTCAGGGTCTGGATATCCAGATCATTGGTGGGCTCGTCCAGCACCAGCACATTGGGAGCCCCCATCAGGATCCGCAGCAGATACAGCCGCCGCTTCTCCCCGCCGGAAAGCTTTCCGATCCGGCTCCACTGCATGGTTCCGTCGAAAAGAAACCTCTCCATGAGGGCGGAGGCTGTCACTTTTCCCTCCGGCGTCTCGATGTACTCTCCCATTTCTTTTACATAATCAATGGCTTTCAGGCTTTCATCCATGTATTCGTTTTCCTGGGAAAAGTAGCCGATCTTTACGGTCTGTCCCGCTTCCACTTCCCCGGAGTCCGGCTGCAGATTTCCCGTGAGGATCTTCAGCAGGGTGGTCTTGCCGCAGCCGTTTTTTCCCACAAATCCTACCCGGTCCCCTTTCAGAAAGATATAGCTGAAACAGTGGATGAGGTTCCTGCCGTCATAGCTCTTGGAGATTTCCTTCAGTTCCAGAGTCTTGCGCCCCAGCCGGGAAGCAAGGGAGGACAGTTCCAGACTGCCCTGTTCCCCGGGAGCTTCCGCGGCCTGCATGTCCCGGATCCTCTGGATGCGGGCCTTCTGCTTGGTGGAGCGGGCTCTGGCGCCCCGGGCCAGCCACTGAAGCTCCGTTCTCAGAATGCTCTGCCGCTTTCGCTCGGAAGCCCGGGCCATATCCAGCCGTTCCTCCTTCCGCTCCACATACATGTGATAGCTGCCGGGGCAGCTGTAAACCTTTCCCTGATCCACTTCCAGGATCCGGTCCGCCACCCGGTCCAGAAAATACCGGTCATGGGTCACCATCAGCAGCGTTCCCCGGAACCGGTTCAGATATTCCTCCAGCCAGTCAGACATCTGGCTGTCCAGATGATTAGTGGGCTCGTCCAGCACCAGGAAATCCGCCGGATTCAGCAGCACCCGGGCCAGAGCTGCCCGTTTCCTCTGCCCGCCGGAAAGCTCTGCCACCGGCTTGTGGAAATCTTCCAGATCCAGACGGGTCAGCAGGGCCCTGGCCTCGCTTTCCTTCGTGAATCCCTCCGGATTTTCCCCGGCCTCACCGGAGAGCACCGCGGAGAGTACCGTATCGTTTTCTTTAAAGAGCGGCGTCTGGGGCAGGTATCCGGTCTTTACGTTCCTTCCCCGGATCACCGTCCCCTCGTCCGGCTCCTCGGCCCCGGCCAGGATCCGCAGCAAGGTGGATTTGCCCATGCCGTTAACGCCGATAACGCCGATCTTCTCTCCCTCCTGGATCCCCAGAGTTACATCCTTCAGCAGCACTCTCTCGCTGTATGCCTTTGTAATGTGTTCCGCAGTGAGAAGGTTCATCTTATCCGCAAAGCTCCGCTACGGTCTGATTGATGACCTTGCCGTCGGCCTTGCCTTTCATCTCTCCCATAACCGCCTTCATAATCTGGCCTTTGTTTTTTGTAGCCAGCACCTCAGCGAAATGCTCCTGAATATAGGCTTTCACCTCCTCCGGACTCATCTGCTTCGGGGCGTACCGGGCAATGACGTCATAGCGGAACTGGTACTCTGCCTTCAGATCCTGCCGGGATTCCGGGCAGGTGTCCAGCTGCTCCTTAACGGTCTTCAGTTCTTTCAGAATCGCCTGATCTACCATGCTCTCGGGAATATCCTCCCGGCAGCCGGCGTCGATGGCCGCCTTCTTCACCGCCGATACCAGAGAAGAGATGGCCTCTTTTTTCTCTTTTTCCCTTGCTTTCATGGCGGCTACCATATCCGCCCGCAGTGTTTCCATATTCATAGCTTTTAGTTTCCTCCTAAATTCATTTTACAAAAATAGCCCTGTGAGGGCACATTTCCTGGCAGCAGAAACAGCGGATGCATTTTTTGTAATCGTACACCGGCGGTTTATCTCTGCCGTTGGAAAAATGCAGGGCTTTTCCCTCCACCGGGCAGCTCTCCACACAGACCCCGCATTTCCGGCAAAGCTCCCCCCGGATTCTGGGCTTCCTGCGGAAGATTTTAAAAATCCCCACAGCGCCCATCCAGCCCCGGGCTTTTTCCCGGCTGCGCTTGACGCGAAAATCCGGGTTTCCATACCGCTCCAACGCCCGGGAAAGCTCCATGGGGCCCTCCTCCGTCAGCAGCTCTATGTTTTCCGGCCGCCAGGTACCCAGGCCCATCTGCTCCCCCTGCACATTGGTGGGCACCAGCTGGGGATCCAGATGAACCAGATGGCAGAAAACGCTGTCCAGAGCCACCGGATCCGTGGATAGCAGCAGCAGATGCATGGGCACCGGATCCCCGGAAGTAGGTCCGTTGCCCTCCATGGCGGTGATGCCGTCCATAATATACAGCCGCGGCTTCACCAGCCGGTTCAGATCCCCCAGCATCCGGGCAAAGCTCACGGGATCCGAATACAGGGTGTGCCCTTTGGCCTTGTGGAACCCCTGGACGCAGCCGTACTGATTTTTTACCGCCCCGGTAATGTGTTCCAGGGCATGGGTCTTCATCTTGCAGACGCTGACCAGGGCCTCCGCATCCAGCACATCCCGGGCCAGCATAAACCGCTTCGCGTGGACTCCCTGGGGAAAATCCACCGGAACTGCCTCCTTAAATTCCTTCATCTCCACGCCGTACTTTTTAAAAACAGGCTTCAGCCCCAGCTCCTCCATAATCTTCACCGGAGAACCGAAGCCGCTGGAATCTCCGGCGGACACATGCGGATATCCTTTTTCCTGAAAAATCCGGGCCAGGGCTGCCGCCACCGCCGGATGCGTAGTCACTGCCCGCTCCGGGGAAGCCCCCCGCACCAGATTCAGCTTCAGCAGAACCTTTTCTTTCTTATTAATAAGGAGTTCCAGACCTCCCAGAAGTTCCAGGCCTTTTTTCAATTTTTCGCAGACCTGTTCACTCTCATAGGAATCACAGGGAATCAATACAACTGTATGCTTCATAAAATATTTCCTCACTCCCCCTATCTTACGCAGAAATCCGCCGGAAGTCAATTCCCTTTGAAGGCCCTCTTTCGTCAACCCGGAAAAGGCACACCGCCTGATACGGTGTGCCTTTTCCAGCCAATTTCTCTGCGGTGAACAGCAGAGGTGGATTACATATTTTTTACGTTCTCATCAAATTCCCGCAGGATATCCGCGGAACGATTCATGGCGTTGATTTCCTCCTGGCTCATAGGAAGCTCCAGAGTCTTTTCAATTCCATCGCATCCCACGATACAGGGCAGAGACATGGCTACGCCGGCCCAGCTGCCGAACCGCTCGCTGAGAACATGCGCCACCGGAAGGATAGCGTTCTCATCCTTCATAATCGCTTCCACGATGGTGGACACCGCCATGGCGACTCCGTAGAAGGTGGCTCCTTTTCTCTTGATGATATCCGCTCCGCCCTCTCTGGTTTTCTTTTCAATGGCCGCCTTGTCCAGGGCAAGCCCCATCTGGGAGGCATACTCTTCCACAGGCACGCCGCCTACAGTCAGAGTGCTCCAGATCGGCACCTGGCTGTCCCCGTGCTCGCCCAGAATATAGCCGTGGACATCCGTAATATTTACATTCAGTTCCTGGCTGATAAAATAGCGGAATCTGGCGGTATCCAGGGAAGTACCGCTGCCGATGACACGGCTTCTTGAAAGTCCGGACTCCTCCCATACGGCCACCGTAGTAATATCCGCCGGGTTGGAAACTACCAGAATCATAGGATTCTTGGCATATTCCATAATGCTCCGGGTAATACTCTTTACAATAGAAATATTGGTCTTGGCCAGCTCCAGACGGGTCTGTCCGGGTTTTCTGGCGATACCGGCGGTGATAATGATCAGATCCGCGTCGGCGCACTCTTCATATCCGCCTTTGCGTACCCATATCTGTTTGAAAAAGCTGGTGCCCTGCGCCACATCCAGAGCTGCTCCCAAGGCTCTCTCCTCATTCAGATCTACCAGTACAATGTCGTTGACCTGCTGTCTGGTCATCAGGGTGTAGGCGATGGCCTCGCCCACGTTGCCCGCTCCGACTACTACAATTTTGTTTCTGTGCGACTCTGTTGCCATGTTTTTTACCCATACCTTTCTCTGAAAACTCTATACGGTTCCGCCCCGGGATCAGATCCCGGCCGGAAATCCCTGTCTGTTTTCCATTCAGGAAAAAACAAACATCCGTTATAGTATACATAATTTTTTGTTTTTTTTCAAGAGACCATCCGAAAAAATGCGATAATTTTCACCAAAAACATGTAAAAATTACAAGGCTTTTCTGTATTGCAATTTACCATGGCAGCGCTATAATAGGGTAGCAGATAAGCCATAGAGATACACAATCTGCATTTTCGTACATTCTACTTCCGGGGGGTGTTCTTTTCCCACGCAATCCCTTATGATATCTGTACAGAAAGGGGGACGTCAGCATGGATCTTATTAAGATAGGGAAGTATATTTCAGAAAAACGCAAGGCTTTAGGCTTAACTCAAAAACAGCTGGCAGAAAAAATCGGCATGAGCGATAAGTCTGTCTCCAAATGGGAGCGGGGCGTCTGTCTGCCGGACGTATCGGTTTACCTGGAACTGTGTGAGATCCTGGGCATTCATATCAATGAATTTCTGGCCGGAGAAGATCTTAAGGAAGAACATATGATAAAACAATCGGAAGATAATCTGCTTCAAGTAGCCAAAGAAAGCAAAGACCGGCAGAAACACCTGAAAAAAATTGTCCTTGCTTTGGCAGCCTGCATCTTATTTTCTGTCATTCTGCTGGGAATTGCCTTAGCACGTATTCCCCGACGGCCGCAGAACTATATAGAAGCGTTCTCCCGGGACAGCGCAGAGATGAAAACTGCGGAACTTCTGTCCGAAACAGACGGAACCCTCCTGTTTCGGTACTCTGCGGATGAAGGATTGAAAGAGTTCACTCTCTTTACCTATCAGTATCGCTCCGGGAAATTCTCCGTAGGGGGCAAGAGCTGTCATTCTGTTATAACTCCGGCGGTTTTACCCGGCTCTTCGTAAAAATGTCAAAAAGCTTCCTGATAAATTTTCAGGATTTCTTCCTGCGTAAAAATTTTCGGGTGATTCTGCAGGTTTGATTCGGATACCCGGCAGGCATTCTCCGCCATCCAGGTCAGATCCTCTTCCCGCACTCCTTCCCCGGACAGAGATGTTTTTAAATCGATGGAATCCAGCAGCTGCTCTATCCGGCCGACGCAGTCGTTTTCATCCTTTCCGCCCAAAACCCGGGATATTTGCGCGTACTTTCCGGGAGCCGCGGCAATCGAGTGTCTGCTGATCACCGGCGTCAGGGCAGCCAGGCCCCGGCCATGGGTAATATTGCGCAGTCCGCTGGCCGGATGCTCCAGCCCGTGGGGCGCCGTGGTACCCGCAAGGCCGATCACCATACCTCCAAGCGTACTGCCCAGAGAAAGATTCTTCCAGTTCCGCAAATCCGCGCCATCTCTATATACCAGCGGGAGACTCTTTGAAATCAGACGGATACCGTACAGAGACAGGATATTTGTCAGCTGTGAGCCATTCTTACTGAGATACGCCTCCATGCAATGACAGAGGGCGTCAAACCCTACCGGGGCCAGCACCTGCCGCGGCATAGTAGTCATCAGTTCCGGATCTACAATGGCAGTCTTGGCGAAAATCAGGCCGCTCTTCAGCGCTTTCTTATCTCTTGTCTCATCCTCTGTGAGAACGGCGAATCCGTTCCCCTCGCTCCCTGTGCCGCAGGTGGTGGGTACAAGGATCAGAGGCAGGGCTGTTTTCCCCTGACGTTTTCCGTAAATATATTCAAAAATATCTCCCGGATTGCAGGCAGAAAAAGCTATAGCCTTGGCGCAGTCCATGATGCTGCCTCCCCCCAGTCCCAGGATCACCTGGCTTTTTTGGGATTTAGCCATTTCCGCCCCCTTCCGGACCGTGGAGGCCAGGGGATTCGGCTCTGCCTTGTCAAAAATATCCGCCTGAACCCCTTCTTTCTCCAGCAGCTTTACCGCCCGGTTCAGCAGGCCGGACTTCTTTGTACTGGATCTTCCCGTAACGATGAGCGCCTTTTTCCCGTACCTTGCCGCTTCTTTTCCCAGAGTTTCCGCTTTCCCCGGTCCGAAAATCAGGCGGACCGGGAGATAAAACTCAAATGCTTCTTTCATTTCTTCTATCCTCCGGTATTACGCAGTCAGCTCTTCCACAGCTTCCCGGATAATAGAAACCGCTTTGTCACAGTCTGCCTCTGTTACAATCAGCGGAGGAACCATACGGATCACCCGGTCGCCGATGGCTGTAATCAGCAGTTTCTTTTTAAAGCAGGTGTGTTTTACATCCACCGCGTTTACCGCGGAATCAAATTCCACGCCTACCAGAAGCCCCTGCCCTCTTACTTCCTTTACATGGGGCAGAGAATGCAGTTCCTTCATAAAATACTCTCCCACTTTTTTGGCATTGCCTGCCAATCCCCGGTCCAGCAGCTCTTCTACCTCTGCCAGGGCCGCCGCGCAGGAAACAGGATGGCCGCCGAAGGTGGTTCCGTGGGAGCCGGGGGTAAAGGCCTTGGCAGCCTCAGCGGTGGCGCAGATGGCTCCGATGGGCATGCCTCCGCCCAGGGCTTTTGCCATAGATACAATATCCGGCTTGATGCCGTAATTCATATAGGACATCACCGCGCCGGTCCGGCACCAGCCGGTCTGCACCTCGTCCAGCAGAAGCAGCATGCCTTTTTCATCACAGAGTTTTCTGAGCCCTGTCATAAATTCCCGGGTCGCCGGATGAACGCCTCCTTCTCCCTGTACCGGTTCCACCATGATAGCGATGGTATTTTCTGTCACAGCTGCCTTAAAATCTTCCAGATCATTAAATTCAGCGTAGGTAAAGCCCGGCACCATAGGTTTAAATCCGATCTGGCACCCGTTGTCCGGCTGGCCGGTGGCGCTCATAGAGCCGTAGGATCTTCCGTGGAAGGAGTTTTTGGCGGTCACGATATTATAACGGCCGGGGCCGTACTTCTCCACCCCGTACTTTCTGGCCATTTTGATCATGGCCTCGTTGGCTTCCGTGCCGGAATTCTGGAAAAAGATCTTGTCCATGCCGATCGCGGTGCAGACCTTTTCCGCCAGCAGAGCCTGGGGGATTGTGTAGGGATAATTAAAGGTGTGCATAAGATCCTGAACCTGATCCATCACAGCGGCCACTACCTTTTCATTGCAGTTTCCGGCGCTGTTTACAGCGATCCCCGCGTAAAAATCCAGATACGCTTCCCCTTTTTCATCGTAAATATACATACCTTTGGCCCGCTCCGCGATCATGGGAAAACGTTCATAGGTGTCGATCATATATTTATCCGCCAGTTTCATGATTTCTTCTTTTGTATATCCGGTATCCTTCAGTCTCATAGCGTTCATTCCTTTCTCTTGCGGCTTCAGATCAGGCCTTTGATCTGCATATAATGTTTAATTACTTTGACACAATTTTCCACGCCCACCCGTTCGCTGTTCAGGGTCATGTCATAATTGACCGGGTTGGTCCAGTAATTGCCGTGGGTGTAGTGGGCGTAGTAATCCGCCCGGTATTTATCCGTATGGGTAATGGTTGCCGCGGCTACCTCCTTGGTAACTCCCATATTCTTCATCGTCCGCTCCAGGCAGAAAGCCCTGGGGGCTTCTATATATACGCTGACTACATTCTCCCTGCCCCGCAGGATCCAGTCCGCGCATTTTCCCACAATGACGCAGGATTCCGTTTCCGCCAGATTCTCAATGATCTGCTTCTGATACTGAAACAGAGCGTCGTCCGACACAAATTTTTCATTTCTGGCAATATAATGTCTGGCCCGGGGCAGCCCCCGCATAAAGCTGGAGAATCCTCCATTGGTGCGGATTTTTTCATTGACTTCCTTAAACAGCTGTTCGCTGAGTCCGCTGAGCTGGCTGGCCAGCGTAAGGATCCGGTTTTCATAGCAGTGGATCCCCAGCTCTTTCGCCAGCTTTGAGGCAATCTCCTTGCCGCCGGAGCCAAATCCCCTGGCAAATGTCACCACGTAATTTCCCATCCGTTCTCCTCCTTCTTTTCCGGTTCAGCCCGCCAGATACCGGCTCAGGAATTCTCTGGTCCGGGGATTTCTGGGACTGGTAAAGATTACATCCGGAGAATCATCCTCCGCGATATATCCCTTGTCCATAAAAATGGTTCTGGTGGATACATCCCTGGCGAAAGCCATTTCATGGGTAACGATAATCATGGTCAGTCCCGTCTCCGCCAGCTCCTGCATAACCTTCAGCACTTCTCCCACCATTTCCGGATCCAGGGCGCTGGTGGGCTCATCAAAGAGAAGCACTTCCGGATTCATGCAGAGAGCTCTGGCAATGGCGACCCGCTGCTTCTGTCCGCCGGAGAGCTGGGCAGGTTTCGCGTGGATATAGGGCGCCATTCCCACCTTTTTTAAATGGGTGATCGCCCGTTCAAAGGCTTCCTCTTTTGGCAGGTGCAGAACCTTCCTGGTGCAGCAGGTACAGTTGTCCAGCACAGTCATGTGGTTGAACAGATTGAAAGACTGGAACACCATGCCCACCCGGGAGCGGTATCGGTTGATCTCCTTCTGGACATCCCGCACTTCTTCTCCGTGATACAGAATTCTGCCGCTGGTCTGACGCTCCAGCCGGTTGATGCACCGCAGAAGGGTGGATTTTCCCGAGCCGGAAGAACCTACAATGCAGATTACCTCCCCTTTGTCCACGGAGAAATCAATTTTCCTCAGCACCTCATGCTGCCCGAAGGATTTACTCAGTTCTTCTACTTTAATTATGTTTTCAGCCATCCGGCAACGCCTCCTTACTGCGCGTCCATGTACTCTACCGCCAGCACGTAGTCTTTTTTGCCCTCCAGGTGTTTTTCCATCAGACGGAAGATCCGGCTGAAGGCAAAACAGAGTACAAAATAGATAACCGCTGTCAGCAGGAAGGACTGGAAATATTTATAGTTGACCGACCCGGCCGTCTTGGCCGCCATATACAGCTCGTTGATGGCCAGCACGTTCAGCACGGAAGTCATTTTCAGATTCGTCAAAAAAGTATTTCCCATTTCCGGCAGGATATTGCGGAGCACTTGGGGCAGGATGATGTAGAACATGGTCTTCAGGGGGGACATGCCCATAGCCAGGGCGCCTTCCCGCTGGCCCAGATCTACGGAATTAATGCCGGCCCGGACGGTTTCCGCCATATAGGCTCCGGTATTGAGCACCGTTACCAGAATACCCGCGGCAATAGGAGAAATATCAAAGCCCGCCTGGAGGATGCCATAGTACACCACCATGGCCTGCACCATCATGGGCGTATCCCGGAAAATTTCCACGTAAACCGTGAAAATCGCTTTCAGCACCCGGAGCCCTGCCTTTTTCAGCGCATGGTCCGCGGGACGGATCCGGATATCCTGAACAATTCCGGCCCCGTATCCCAGCAGGAACCCCAGCAGGGTACCGATAACCGCTATATATAAAGTCAGCAGAGTTCCCTGTATAAACATACCGGAATAATGCTGCGCCAGATAAATAATCCATTCTAAGGAATTTGTCGGATTGGTGATCATATAGGAATCTCCCCTTTCCAGCTTTCGTTATATTCTGTCAGACGGAAGCTGCCGGCTGCAGCGGAATCGTCTCCTCCATCAGTTTATCCATCTCTGCCGAATCGTTCCATCCCATAGCGTCCATAGCGCCCTGAATCTTATCCCTCAGTTCCGTGTCATCTTTTCTTGTGGCGATACACACGTTTACCATTTCCTCGTCATTGGTAAAGGTATCTGAGGAATCCAGAGTAATTACCTTCAGATCTTCGTTGGTCATAGCTGCCGATTCCGCAGTGGGGATATCTACCACACAGACATCCGCCACTCCGTTGGAGATAGCCATGAAACATTCGGAGGTAGTTTCATAATTTCCCGACAGAACGGCTCCCTCAATCTGATCCAGCAGGGGTACCCAGCCGGTTCCCAGCTGTGTAGTCACTTTGCATCCTGTTCCCGCCAGGTCTGAAAGTTTTGTCACATTTTCATAAGGGCCGCCTTTCTTCACCACAATACAGTTATGTCTATAGTAATAGGGCTCTGTAAAGGCGTAGGCCTTTTCCCGCTCCGCTGTTTTTCCCATTCCGGCAATAACCGCGTCATAGACTCCCGCATCCAGGGAAGTTCCGATAGAGCTCCACTCCACTTTGTGGATCTCCAGCGTCATACCCAGCTGTTCCGCAATTTTCTGGGCTACCGCCACATCATATCCATAGGCATACATATCTGTGCCGTAAATCGGTTCCGCGGTAATCCCATCCGCCACCTCCGGGGTCATCTGCGTCCAGTTAAAGGGCGGATACGCGCACTCCATGCCTACCCGCAGCACATTTCCGCTGTCTTCAGCTGAAGAACTCTCTGCCGCCGCGGAAGACCCTGCCGCATCCGGGGAAGTTCCTTCTGAAGCCCCGCATCCGGCCAGAAGAGAAAACGCCATCGCCGCCGCCATACACCAACCTGCTAATTTTCTTTTCATCATAATAATCCTCCTCGTCAGAAAAGGCGCCCACTCCCTTGGGGGGAATGAACGCCTTTGTCCCTGTTTCCGCTATAACAAAATCCATTTCTCCGGCCCGTCTGCAGCCTGGTCCGGAAAACCTTCCGTATAACAGAAAAGACGCTCACTCTGAAAAGAATGAACGTCCTTGTTCGCTGTTACGGTTTATCTTCTTAATTAAGATACTGTTGATTATACTCTTACCCCTCCCGTACCGTCAACGTATAACCTTAACAATATTTTTTAGAAATTCCCGGAGAATCCGAAAATTTTATACAATTTTCTCTTTTTTCATATCAGATTTTTGGGGGGCTGCCTCCCCGCTGCGGGTCAGGAATATCCGGCTGCCGCGTTTTTTGCGGCCCATGGGGTTTCCATCCCAGCACCCTCTCTTTCATCCCCGGGACATCCAGCACGCCCAGGGCGAAGCCTTTCCGCACCAGTTCCTCCGGCAGGTATTCATCGTACTTTTCAAAGACAGGGTTTTCCTTGGGATAAACCAGTTCCAGGGGATCGAAGTCTTTTTCCGCTTCCTCCCCGGTGATCCGGTAAAAGTCTTCTTCGCTGACCTGCATGGTAAACTGCAGGTAATAGGGCCGGGAGGGATTCAATCCCTTCAGTCCCAGCCGCTTTCCGCAGCGGATCTTCAGAAAGCGCTCCAGTGCCAGAAATCCGTAGCTGCCGATCCAGGGGAACAAAGCCCACATATTTCCTCCCAGACGCACCAGAGGACGGTCCCCCATGCCGGCTTTGGCAAAGGTCTCCCTGGCGTCCCGCAGCCGGCAGACTGCGTGCCGCAGCAGATAGGGATAGCATTTCTGCTCCTTCAGGACCTGACGCATACGCTCCAGGATGCGGGTGTGGATGTCCCCGGCCACATCTCCGAAGTAGGCGGGGATATTGCCGTTTACCAGGGTACAGTAAACCTCCCGCTTTTTGTGGTCCACCTCGTCCACGATCCACACTCTCCCGGCAATGGCGATCTTGTCCCCTGCCGGCGGCGGCTTCACAATGGTGCCCAGCTCTTCCGGGCCGGAGCGCACGGAATACTCGATATTTTCCTGAAACACCGCGTAAAATTTATAATTGTTTACAATCCGCTCTCCGGTCAGGCCCAGGATCAGGCCGCCGTTTTCTGTACGGCTGATATGGTCCGTCTCCAGCAGATGACGGAGCAGCACCCGGTAATCCTCCTGGGAGATACTGTGAAAGCAGGACAGGGACAGCACCCGGGAAGCCAGCTCCCCCGGGGACATTTCCCCGCAGGAGGCCAGGGTGCTCATGGTCTGATGGTACAGAAGGCTGTAGGGCAGCCTCTCTGTCCTGGGAGGCTCCACAAATCGTTCCTCCACATACAGCTGCACCAGCGCAATGCCCTGAATCAGATACCAGGGGATCATATCCGGGAGCATGGCCCTGGGTTCCGGGTGATCCTCCCGCATGACAAACCACATTTCCGCAGGCTCTCCCCGCCGGCCGGTCCTTCCCATCCTCTGAAGAAAGCCTGACACCGTAAAGGGAGCGTCAATCTGAAAGGCCTTCTCCAGTTTTCCGATGTCGATGCCCAGCTCCAGAGTGGCGGTGGCGCAGACGGACAGCAGAGAAGCATCGTCCTTCATCTCTTCCTCCGCGCTCTCCCGATAGGAGGCCGAGAGATTTCCGTGATGGATCAGGAACCGGTCCGGCTCCCGGTTGGCCTCGCAGTACTGCCGCAGGCTCTGGCAGACCGCCTCGCACTCCTCCCGGGAATTGGTGAAGATCAGACACTTTTTTCCCCGGGTATGCTCAAAAATGTAACCCATGCCAGGATCGGCGGCCCGGGGCGCGGTGTCCGTGGGAGCTTCCATCCGAAGGGTCTCAAAAACCTCCTGTTTTCCTTCATCCGCCTGGGGGGCCGTGTTGAAAAAATGCTCCATAGACAGGCGCCAGATCTCTTTTCCGCCCTCAAAGGCCGGGATCACCGTTCTCCCACCGCTGCCGGCAGCCAGAAAACGCCCGGCCTCCTCCGGATTTCCGATGGTGGCGGACAGGCCGATCCGCCTGGGGCGGCAGCCCGCGGTCCTGCACATCCGCTCAATAAGGCAGAAGGTCTGCAGGCCCCGATCCCCCCGAAGCAGGGAATGGATCTCGTCAATGACAATAAAACGCAGATCCCCAAACAGGGAAGGGATCTCCATATGCTTGTTGATCATCAGAGATTCCAGGGATTCCGGGGTGATCTGCAGAATGCCGGAGGGCTTCCGCAGAAGCCTGCGCTTCCGGCTCTGGGGCGCGTCCCCGTGCCACCGTGTCACAGAGATCCCGGCCTCCTCGCAGAGCTCCTCCAGCCTTCCGAACTGATCGTTGATCAGGGCCTTTAAGGGGGCTATGTACAGAACCCCCACGCTGGCAGGCGGATCCTCCTCCAGCAGGGTCAGAATGGGGAAAAAGGCGGCCTCCGTCTTGCCGGAAGCTGTAGAGGCTGTCAGAAGCACATTGTCCTCTGTTCCGAAGATGGCGCTTCCGGCGGCATTCTGCACTCCCCGCAGGGCCTGCCAGCCGGAGCGGTAGATATAATCCTGAATAAAAGGGGCGTATCTTTCAAATACATTCATATAGTAAACTCCGCGTAGTTCGGATCTGTCTCATCGGAGACAGCCTGGGATTTCGTGCAGGTAAAGGCGTCGGATCCCATGAGTTCCCGGACGCTCCGGTCCGGGTTCTGGTACAGCAGATCCAGAAGTTCAATAAAATCCCGGATCACTTCCCTGGGGGTAATGTTCTGATCCGCCCCGATCCGTTCATATTCCATGCGGATAAAGCCGGCCAGTTCTTCCGTCTCCATTTTTCTCCCGCAGGGGTAGAGATCTCCGTGCATGGCCGCCAGTTTTTCGCAGAGCACCAGCATCTCCTCCGGGGTCAGGGGCTCCAGCCGGATCACCGGCGCCAGCAGGTCCCTGGTCCCGGGCCGGGAAAATCTTCCCTCCGCCAGCCGGGAGCGGAGGGCCTCGTAGCTGTAGATGCCCCGGCGCTTGTCTTCCAGGGCCTGGGGAGTGGCTCCCATGAGGATTCCCAGATACCTGGCTTTCCCCTGAAGGGTATCGTTGTACATAGTCAGCAGCTTTTCATAATTGTACTGGCGGGTAATGGAATTGGGGATCTTATAGAGATTCACCAGCTCGTCGATCATAATCATCAGCCCCGCGTATCCAGCCAGCCGGAAAAACACCGCGAAAAGCTTCAGATACTCATACCAGTCATCGTCCGTAATGAGGATACTGACTCCCAGTTCCTCTTTGGCCTCCCGCTTCAGGGCGTATTCCCCCCGGAACCAGCGGACCACTTTGGCCTTTGTTTCATCGTCCCCCTCCACATAAGAGTGATAATACAGAGAGAGAAGCCGGGCGAACTCAAATCCGTGAACCAGCTCGCTGACGGCGGAGGTCACTTGGTAAATCTTCCCGTCCACAGCCTTGGTCAGCTTTGGATCTCCGGGTTCCAGCCCGGTTTCCTGCAGAGCCTCTGTCTGCAGGCCGCTGATCCACCGGTCCAGCACCAGGGTCAGGGCTCCTCCCTCGGGTTTTGTTTTTGTGGAAAGATTGCCGATCAGTTCCCGGTAGGTGGCAAGTCCCTGGCCCCGGGTTCCCTGGAGCCGCCGTTCCGGGGACAAATCCGCGTCCGCCACCAGAAACCCTTGATCCATAACGTAATTGCGGATGGTCTGGATCAGAAAACTCTTGCCGGAGCCGTACCGGCCCACGATGAAACGGAAGGAGGCGCCTCCTTCCCGGATAATGTCCACATCGTGGAGAAGGGCTTCGATCTCGTTTTTCCTTCCCACCGCGATATAGGGCAGTCCGATTCTGGGGACCACGCCTCCCTTGAGAGAATTCAGTATGGCCTGTTCGATCCGCTTGGGGACCTTCTTAGTCTTTTCCGTCATTCTATTTTGCCTCCCAGCATCTGCAGCAGCTCCTCCCGGTAATCCTCCACCAGAGTGATCCCGCTGCCGTCACTCTCCAGTACATTGTCTCCTATTTCATCAAATAAAGCTTCATTGATGGCGTCCGCCGCCACAGAAGCCATGAGATGACAGGCCTTAAGATACGGTTTCACAGGTTCCCCCCGAAGAAGAGCCAGCAGAATCCGGGGGTAGGGAACACCCGGCAGATCCTGCCCCTCCGACGCCCCGGTCTCCGGCTGTTCTTCCAGGGCCTCCTGCTTCTCTGGCAGTTTTTCCTTTGCCGGCTCCAAACTTTCCTCCCGTTCCGCCTCTGTCAGAAGGCTGTCCCGGGTGAGTCCCGCGTCCCGCCGGATCTGCTCCAGTCCGGAAAAATCAATGGTGATTTTCGGCCGCCCTGCCGCCCGCTCCGCCTCCTTCAGGGACTGAACAGCCCATTCCCCGTAAGGCGCGGCCCAGGCCTCCTCCGGTTTGCCCCGCAGATAGCCCCCTGTTTTCCCGTATTTCCGGAAGATCCGATCTGTCTCATGGAGAAAGCCCTGAAATTTCCCCCGGTCAAAATATAGGGTGTCGTACCTCTCCTCCTGCCACAGGCCGCCCCGGCAATGATAAGACCTGCAGGGATCCAGAATATAATCGGCGTCCGGATGAGGAGCTGTCTCAAAATAGACGGCGTTGGCCAGGGGGCGCCAGGAAAAGCTTTTCCGGCTTCCGAAACAGTCCGTAAACAGATCTCTGCCCTCCCGGGAATACCGCTCCACTCCCCGGCGCCAGGCAGCGGCAAACAGCTGCTTCCCTTTGACCGGATCCTTTTGGACCACCGGGGACTGCTCCAGTTTCCTTCCCCCGAAGAAGCGCAGAGCGGAAAAAACTTCTTCCGGCTTATAACTGCCTGGATCCCGCAGGACGGCAAGAGCCTGATCCCGATCCCGCAGCGCCGGATCCGCGGCCTGCAGAGCCCATTCCGGGGAAAGTCCATGAATCACCGCGTATTCCAGCATCCACCGGCGCAGATTCTTATATATGGAAGAATCTCCGATGCCGGAATCCAGAAAACCCTTCTGAAATTCTTCCATCTTTCTCAGGGCATCCTCCGGAGAACCGGATCCGATGCCGTTCAGCAGTTCATAGAGATACAGATAGGCCAGAGAGGAGGAAACCGGAATAAAGTCTCCCGTCCGCAGGCGGGAGCGCCAGGTAAAATATCCCCGCAGCTGGGGAACGGTCAGATCATGATAAGTGGTAAAATACCGATGGTAGATTCCCGTCCAGGGCTGATCGTCCTCATAGGCTTCCATGAATTTCCCCTGCCGGTAAAAATTTCTGCATTTCTGGGCAAAGGAGCCGTCTCCATGCCGGTACAGCCTCTGCATTTCCCGGATCTTCGCCGGGATCTTCTTCTCCGGCAGAGAAAAAGAAGTTCCCGGAAAGGGCAGGGATGTATCCTCATACACTACTTTTTTCTTTTGGGAAGCCGATTCCAGCACCATGGTATAACCTCGCTGCTCCCCTGAGGACAGAGCCCGGTCAAAGAGCCTGCAGACCACATCCGCCTCTGTGCTGTCGTCAAAGATCACCCCGATCCACTTCTCCCCTTTCATACGGAAAGGCCGGGTCAGGTAGGGGGCGGAAATCTCCGATAATGTCTGCCGTCCGCATTTCAGGTCACATCTCTGTATCTCGCTTCCCCGGTCGAAATCCCACTGCCGCATGAGCAGGGCGGCCCACTTTCCCGTATGGGGATCGGCCAAAACCGAAAATCCGGGAAACTCCGCCCATTTGCGCTGCTCCTGGATATGATATTTTTCCTCCGCGTAGGAGGTCAGTTCCGACAGTTCCAATGCAATGCCCTCCCTGTCTTTGGAAATCAGCCCGTCTCCGGCATCAGATCTCTCAGAATCAGAACCTTCCATTTATCGCCGATCAGCATCAGCGTTGTTCCCACCGGACACGCCGGCAGCTCTCCGGCTGTCTGCATAGGACCACTCTCCTTCTATGGTTTCCATTTGGTAACTATCCCACTTTATTGTGTATACTTTGCGCAGATATACTACAGAAATATAATAGTATCAGAACAGATGGTTGTCAACATCACAGCAGAGGAGGATACAAAATGCGGCGCTCCTATGTCAACGAACCTTTATTTGCTTTCAAAAAAAACAAAAAATTTCAGTTTTGAAATCAGCTGCTTGCATATACTATGTTATAAACGTATAATAGATTTTAAGATGGTTTCAAAAAAGCAAAAAAATTTAGTTTTTGAAAGCGAAGGCGCATATGAAAATAATAACGAGAACAGAGTATCTAAACAGGATCATCGAGTTGAATCAAACTCCGGACATTAAAATTATTACTGGTATTCGCCGGTCGGGAAAGTCAGTATTAATGAGGGCATACATTGAGTATCTAAAAGGTCATTTTGAAAACATCAATATCATTTTTATTGACTTTATGGATATAACCTATGAAAATCTCAAAGAATATCATTCGTTTCATGCATATGTAGAAGAACATTATCAAGCGGGAAAAACAAACTATCTTTTTGTGGATGAAGTTCAAATGTGTCCGAGTTTCGAGCTGGCGGTCAACAGTCTTCACTCGAAGCGGAGATATGATATTTATATTACAGGTTCCAATGCATTTTTGCTGAGTACGGATCTGGCAACTCTATTTACCGGACGTTATATCGGGATTCATGTGTTTCCCTTCAGTTTTCGGGAATACTGCCGGTATTATAATGAAACGGATGATAAAGAAAATTTGTTTGAGACCTATTCCATAAGGGGGGGATTGGCAGGCTCTTACGTTTATAAAACAGAAGCAGACAGAATCCGCTATATCAGGGAGGTCTATGAAACGATCGTTACAAGAGATCTTGTGCAGAAGTATTCGCTGCCGGACACATTGGTTTTACAGCGGTTAAGCGAGTTTCTTATGGACAATATCAGCAATCTGACTTCTCCGAATAAGGTCAGCCAGCTCCTTACAGCGAATAAGACAATCACCAATCACGTAACGGTTGGCAAATATATCAAGTATTTGTGCAACGCCTTTGTTTTTTACGATATCAAACGATATGATATTCGTGGAAAGAAATATCTGGAAAGTTCTGAAAAATTTTATCTGTGTGATACGGGTATCCGGTATGCTATTCTCGGGAGCAGAAATATGGATTACGGCAGAGTATATGAGAACATGGTTTGTATCGAATTGCTCCGCAGAGAATATGATGTATACGTGGGAAAGCTGTATCAAAAGGAAATCGATTTTGTAGCACAAAAAGGAGACGAAAAAATATATATTCAGGTCAGTGACAATATTTCAGATCCGAAAACGCTCGAAAGGGAGAGCCAGCCGTTACTGCAAATTCGGGATGCTTATCCAAAAATGATCATTGCCCGGACACGGCATCCGAAATATAGCTATGAGGGGATTGAAATTTATGATATTGCCGACTGGCTATTGCAGGAATAAAAAATGGCGCGCAATAAACATAACACCCCCGGCATCATCAAGCACCCCTTCTGGCGGATGACGTATCAGTATCCTGAGGACTTTTACGCCTGTGTCAACCTGGGGGAGGCCTGGGCGCCGCGGGAGGGTACAATAGAACAGAAAATAGTGTCAGGTTGCAAAAATCTTTTGTTTGAACAGACCCGATTGATGATTCTTTCAAGAAAATCATCATTGCCAAAGACCTGGTGGCAGCGGCGGTATTGCGTGCGCGAAGAAGTCATACCCGTTGATCAGAAAAACTGCTTTATTCCCTGCGATCTGATGTAGAAAGCAGTCCGCATATTTTCTGTGAAAGCCTTTCCAGATCCTGTGCCCGTCTGCCGAAAATTCTCACGGCAAAGCCGCCGGAAGCCCGGGTGATTCCGCCTTCCGTCTTCCAGTCCTCCTCCAGGAGTTCCCGGACCTTTTTCTGGAAGCTGTCCGGCTCTTTGGGCTCTGTAAAGAACAGGTTTGCCAGATGGGTGTAAGATTCAAACATCCCCATCCCTTCCATCTCAAACAAATCCGGCTCATAGCGGGTGTTGTCCCGGTAGATCAGCCTGCCTGCCCGGTAAATTTCCACGTAATTCCGGTAATACCGGTACGCGAACCGCTCTCCCCTGGCGGCCCGCCCGCAGGAGAGAATCTCCGACAGCTGGAAAACCGATGTTTCATCTTCCAGTTCTACCCGCATACGGCTCTCAAACGCAGAGTCCCGGAAGGGGATCGTCGGCTGCGGATGGTAAGCCAGCGACGCATGAGAGGCCACCTGAATCAGAATATCTCTCCTGGCGCTGCCCGCGGCCATAGGGTGGATCTTATCGTAGGACTGAGATAAAAATTCCAGCTTTGCCCCCGGCTTTACTTTGATCTGAAACTTCTGCCTGTCCCCTTCCAGAATGCCCGCGGAGGCGGCCAGGAGCATGACCTGGATCCCGCCGTCCCTCTTCCGGAAGGGCTGCATAATCTTATAGGGAGCTGTGAACCGTACCTCTTTCAAAATCGTTTCCCCCCGGCGTTCTTCCGCAGTCAGCTCCAGGGAGGAAACTTTTCCAAACTGATTTTCAGCCATAAATTACATTCCTTCCAGCAGTACATTTTCCTTGATCCAGCGGATCACCTCATCTACATGCTCATTCCCCCGGATGTTGGTGAAGATAAAGGGACGGTCTCCCCTCATTTTCTTTGAATCCCGCTCCATCACCTCCAGGCTGGCGCCTACATAGGGAGCCAGATCAATCTTATTGATCACCAGCAGATCCGACCGGGTGATGCCGGGGCCGCCTTTGCGGGGAATTTTGTCGCCCTCCGCCACATCAATGACAAAAATCGTGGCGTCCACCAGCTCCGGGGAGAAGGTGGCGGACAGATTATCCCCGCCGCTCTCAATGAACAAAAGCTGAATGTCCGGAAATTTCTCCATCATTTCATCCACTGCTTCCAGGTTCATGGAAGCGTCTTCCCGAATGGCGGTGTGGGGGCATCCGCCGGTTTCCACACCGATGATGCGCTCCTTTGGCATCACGCTGTTTTTTGCCAGAAATTCCGCGTCCTCCTTGGTGTAAATATCGTTTGTGATAACGCCGATGCTGTACTCCCCGGCCATCTGCCGGGTCAGAGCCTCAATCAGCGCCGTTTTCCCGGAGCCTACCGGCCCGGCTACTCCTATTTTTACGTAAGACATAGCTCTCCTCCTGTCATAACTGCAAATATTTGATCCCGCCCGGCCCCCTCTGCTTCCGGGGCGCCGGGCAGGCTATGTTTTTTCGATCTCCCCTCACGACATATAAAGCCGTGAATAGAGGGTTTCGTGCTGGATGCCGCGAAGGTCGAAACCCGGTGTTGAGGCGCAGAGCATTTCCTCCCCGGCGGTTTCCGCCTCTCTCACCAGCTCTTCCATCCGGGGATGAAGGGACAGCAGCAGCTTCTGCCCGTCAGACTGGCTCAGGGGAATGGTTTTTACGCAGTTGGTCACCATGGCGGATGCCTGAGCGTACAGAAATCCGGCCAGAGCTTCCTCCCTGCGGATCCCCGCGCAGGCGCAGAACACGCCGTAAGCGCAGGGATGGCAGGTGGTTTTTCCCTTCCTGGCCTCCAGGTAGCTGTCAAAAAAAGCAGTTTCCCTGCCGGCGCCCATATGCGCCAGGGTTTTAATAAAGCGGCTTCCCAGTTTTTTGGAGGCCTCCCGCAGCTCCATGGGGATTCTGGACGCCTCCAGAATGTCCTCCAGCTCATCCAGGGCCGGAAGATCTCCTCTCTCTGCCGCATCATAGGCCAGCCGGGCCGCCAGCAGATCCGTATACAGAAAATTGTAACTCAGCCGTTTCCGGATATATTCCTCCGCAGTTTCCAGATCCTGTACGATTCCTTTCTGGATATAGGTTTCCAGCCCGTAGGAATGGGAATACCCTCCGATGGGGAACAGGGAATCATTGATCTGTAGCAGCAGGAAATGATGATTCAGAAGTTCCATACCCTGCCCTCCGGTTCAGTGATGGTGATTGTGGACGGAAGCCGAAATCCTTCGGTCAAAGGCCAGCTTCCCCACTTCTTTTTCCGCCTTTACGCCATGGAGGCCGGACAGCATCCGCAGCATAGGCTCATTGTAGGGTGTAATAAAGGTATCCTCCTTTGGGCCGTAAAAAAGCGGGGCATGGCGGTTGCCGATCTCATAGCAGACCTTTGCTGTCATAAAGCGGTGATCCGGCTCCACGGTCACCCGGATCACTTCACAGGGCGGAGTGCGGACGGCGATCACCAGATTCTCGTCCATATAGATCACCTTTCCCTCATACAGGCCTTCCGTCAGCACCGAATCGTCCAGGCGGATGCCCACTTCCCGGCCTGTGTCCGTTGTTTTCCGGTGGATTTTCTTGAATGCCTCATGCCATTCAATCTCCACATATTCTATGGTTTTCCCGGCTGTGTCCAGATCCTCCAGGGTGCCCAGAATTTTTTCACAGATCATAGTCTCTTTCTCCCTTAACCGATTTTACCAGGCGCCGATCAGCATCAGCAGTCCGGGGACCCAGGCCGTGGCCACCCCTTCAAACACCTGCAGGACAGGGACAAATTTCCCCAGCTTTCTGCCGCAGATATCCTCCACAAAGGAGGTACCCCACAGCACCGCCCACAGATACCAGATGGCCGCCCAGCGCCAGTCGGCAGTCACGCCCAGAGCAGAACTTCCGGTGATTCCCTCAATGGTTCCGAATACCGCCGCGTTCACGGCCACAAAGGTGGAAAACCAGGCAAAGGGAATGGGGTTTAACTTTCCCAGCTTCACAAACGCCACAAACAGGTAGGTAAAGCCGAAGAGCAGCCCGGTGCCGGCGGCGTAATAATTTCCCTGCACCAGGTTCACGGCATTGATAAACACGGAAAGACCTCCGGTGAGGATATTCATCACCGCCGCGGATTTTCCATCTACGTTGTACAGGGTACACATGCCGTTGTTAATCAGCACGATGCCCACAAATAAGAGACAGACTCCTAACATTTTTTCACTCCTCCTCTTTTCCGGATTCTCAGAACAGGCTGTAAAGCTGTGTCAGCGGCAGCTTTTTGGCCGGTTTGGAAGTAATATGTTCGCCGTCCACCCGCACCTCATAGGTTTCCGGGTCCACGGTGATCTCCGGCGTTCCATCGTTGAATTTCATATCCTTCTTGGAAATATTCCGGCACCCGGAGACAGGAACTACCGTTTTCTCCAGATGGTATTTTCCCTTTACATCCTCTTCCATGGCCGCCTTGGACACGAAGGTCAGGCAGCAGCCGTATCTGGCTTTTCCGTGAGCCGCGAACATGGGCTTATACATCACCGGCTGGCAGGTGGGGATGGAAGCGTTGGCGTCGCCCATCTTGGAGGCGATGATCATGCCGCCCTTGATGACCATATCCGGCTTGCTTCCGAAGAACGCCGGATTCCACAGTACCAGATCCGCCCATTTTCCCACTTCCACGGAGCCTACGTAGGATGCTACGCCGTGGGTGATGGCGGGATTGATGGTATATTTGGAAATGTACCGTTTTACCCGGAAGTTGTCGTTGCCATGGCCTTCATCCTCCGGCAGAGGACCTCTCTCCTCTTTCATCTTGCTGGCGGTCTGCCAGGTGCGGGTGATGACCTCTCCTACCCGGCCCATGGCCTGGGAGTCAGAACTCATCATGGAAAATACGCCCATATCCTGCAGAACATCCTCCGCGGCAATGGTCTCCGGGCGGATCCGGGAATCCGCGAAAGCCACATCCTCCGGAATCCGTTTGTCCAGGTGATGGCAGACCATCAGCATGTCCAGATGCTCGTCCAGGGTGTTGACGGTGTAAGGCATGGTAGGATTGGTGGAGGAAGGAAGTACATTGGGCGCCGCCGCGGCGCGGATGATGTCCGGGGCATGGCCGCCGCCGGCGCCTTCTGTATGGTATGTATGGATGGTTCTGCCGGCGATGGCCGCCAGAGTATCCTCCACGCATCCTCCCTCATTCAGAGTGTCCGTGTGGATGGCCACCTGCACATCGTACGCGTCGGCCACATTCAGGCAGTGGTCAATGGCCGCCGGTGTGGATCCCCAGTCCTCATGGAGCTTCAGGCCCATAGCGCCCGCCCGGATCTGCTCTTCCAACGCTTTTTCATCAGAGCAGTTGCCCTTGCCCAGGAGCCCGATATTCATGGGGTACTCTTCGCAGGCCTGCAGCATCCGCTCCAGATTCCAGGGGCCCGGGGTACAGGTGGTGGCGTTGGTGCCGTCCGCGGGGCCGGTGCCGCCGCCGATCATGGTGGTTACCCCGCTGTACAGGGCGCAGTCCACCTGCTGGGGAGAAATAAAATGAATGTGGGTATCCAGTCCGCCGGCCGTGACGATCAGGCCTTCCCCTGCCAGGGCCTCCGTGGAGGCTCCCACGGTCATGCCCGGAGTCACCCCGTCCATGACAGAGGGATTTCCGGCTTTTCCGATACCGGCGATCTTCCCGTCTTTGATTCCGATATCCGCCTTATAGATTCCGGTATAGTCCACAATCAGGGCATTGGTGATCACCAGATCCAGATCTCCGTCTGCGCTGGTGGTTTTTACCGACTGCCCCATGCCGTCCCGGAGGGTCTTGCCCCCTCCGAACTTGCACTCGTCTCCGTAGGTGGTATAGTCCTTCTCCACCTCGATCACCAGACTGGTGTCCGCCAGCCGCACCTTATCGCCGGTGGTGGGGCCGTACATCATCGCGTATTTTTCTCCGGATATTTTTGTGCTCATCTGCAATCCCTCCTATTTAGACAAATCCCTTTTGTTTCGCTTTTTCCAGAGACGCCGCCTTTGTGGCCTCGGAAACCTGGGCACAGGTCAGGTCGTTGAGGCCGAATACCCGGCGGGTGCCGCCCATAGCCGTCAGGGTTACTTCCTTTTCCTCCCCCGGCTCAAAACGGACGGAGGTCCCGGATGGAATGTCCAGATGGAATCCATAGGCCTGTTCCCTGTCGAAGGACAGACAGCGGTTCACCTCAAAAAAGTGAAAATGGGATCCCACCTGTACGGGACGGTCTCCGGTATTGACCACTGCCAGGGTACGGCTTTCCTTTCCTTCGTTTAATGTGATCTCTCTGTCAAGAGCCATGATTTCTCCGATCTTCATACTGCGCTTCCTCCTTACTGAATGGGATTATGTACGGTGACCAGTTTCGTGCCGTCGGGGAACGTAGCTTCCACCTGAACCTCGGCCGCCATATCCGCCACCCCTTCCATGACGTCTTCTTTTGACAGCAGCGTGGTTCCCAGATGCATCAGCTCCGTTACCTCTTTCCCGTCCCGGGCCATCTCCATCAGTTCCGAGCTGATATAGGCCACCGCCTCCGGGTAATTCAGCTTCAGACCCCGCTCTTTTCTTTCCTTCGCCAGGCTGCCTGCCAGATGCAGCAGCAGCTTTTCCTGTTCCTTGGGCGTCAGTCGCATAATAAAACCTCCTTTATGATCTTACTTTCGTGAAACACGGAGGCGATGCCGCGCTCCGTTCACAGCTTTTCTGCCCGCCGGGCATATCGCGCAAAAAAAAAACAGACAGAGACGCCTCTTCTGACATCTTTGTCTGTTTTACGGAAGACATGCTACCACATTATTTTTGTATTGTCAATGTTTATTTCGCAATATTTTTATTGCCAGCCGGTTTGTTCCGTAAAAAATACAATTTCAAAATAAAATCTGCCCGCCGAAATATTGTATTTTAAAACAGATACGCATATAATAGGCTCTGAAATCAACATCTTTTACGGAGGAGGCAGGACGGAATGACAAGAAATAGCTGCAGCGGAGTACGGGAAGAATGCGGTGTTTTCGGGATCTATGACCTGGACGGAAATGACGTTGCCAACAGTATTTACTACGGTTTGGAGGCATTGCAGCACCGGGGGCAGGAATCCTGCGGCATCGCGGTTTCAGATACAGAAGGCCCCAAGGGCAGAGTGCGCTCCCGCAAAGGTCTCGGGCTTGTAAATGAAGTGTTTAAAGCTCCCGAGCTGGAAGCGCTGAGGGGGAATATCGGGATCGGACATGTCCGCTACTCTACCTCAGGCTCCTCTTCCATAGAGAATGCCCAGCCCCTGGTGCTGAATTATATAAAGGGGTCCCTGGCGCTGGCCCACAACGGAAACCTGATAAACGCCAGAGAACTCCGGGAACAGATGGAAAACAGCGGGGCAATCTTTCACACTTCCATTGACTCTGAGGTGATCGCTTACTGCATTGCCCGGGAGAGGGTTCGCTGCGGCTCCGTGGAGGAGGCGGTTCGGCGGGCCTGCAGCCAGATCCGCGGCGCCTACGGGCTGGTAATTATGAGTCCCAGGAAACTGGTGGCTGTAAGGGACCCCTACGGACTGAAGCCCCTCTGTCTGGGAAAGAGGGATCATGCTTATATCATCGCCTCGGAAAGCTGCGCGGTCACATCTGTGGGCGCGGAATTTATCCGGGATATTCAGCCCGGCGAAATTGTCACGGTCACAAAAGACGGGGCTGTCCATTCGCAATTCCTGGAGAAAACTCCCGCCCCTGCCCATTGTATCTTTGAATATATCTATTTTGCCCGGCTGGACAGCCGTTTAGATGGGATCAGCATTTATGATTCCCGGATCCGGGCCGGCAGAGTTCTCGCGGAAGCATATCCGGTGGAAGCCGACCTGGTGGCAGGGATCCCGGACTCCGGCCTGGCCGCGGCCAAGGGCTATTCGGAGGCCTCCGGAATCCCCTTTGGGCTGGCCTTCCACAAGAACAGCTATATTGGCAGAACCTTCATCAAACCCACCCAGAAAGAGCGGGAAAGCAGCGTTAAGATCAAACTCAGCGTCCTGGAGTCCGTTGTCAGAGGAAAGCGCGTGGTTCTCATCGATGATTCCATTGTGCGGGGAACCACCATAGCAAATCTTATCCGGATGATGAAGCAGGCAGGGGCATCGGAAGTCCATGTCCGCATCAGTTCCCCGCCCTTTCTCTATCCCTGCTATTTCGGCACAGACGTGCCCTCCAATCAGCAGCTCATCGCCTCCTCCCATTCCACCGAGGAGATACGGAAAATGATCGGAGCGGATTCTCTGGGGTATATGCCGGTTGAAAATCTCAGAGACATGGTAAACAATCTTCCCATCTGCGCCGGCTGCTTCACCGGCCGCTATCCTATGGAAGTTCCGGATCACGAAATACGGGATCTGCTGGAATAGGGAACAAAAATGCTGCCCCTTGAAAATCGGGCAGCATTTTTGTTCCCTTCTTAAAATAATCTCAAAATCATATGCGCGGTTTCAACCAGGCTGGTGCTGTTATCCATGCTGTGTTTCTGCAGATACCGGTGTGCTTCCGACTCTGTCATATGATTTCTTTCCATCAAAAGCGCTTTTGCCTTGTCTATGACCGCCTGCTCCTCCCGGGGCCGGGGACTTGGTTTCCGGCTTTTCTTTTTTCTCTTCCGCTCCTCTTTCCTGGACATCATGGAAAGGGTATTGATCAGGTCAAAGGCGGACAGGGGCACAGAGACAGCTATGACATCCGAACTCTCCATGACGCTGAGCACCCTGGAGGAAGCCACAAGCAGCATTTCAAAATCAGGGGGCATACACTCCCGAAGTTCTGTAAAAAACATATCCGGAAGCTTATAGCCGCAAATCAGAATTCCTCCCTCCAGATGATTCATTTCAGACAGCGCCGCAGCCGCGGTGCTGCAGACTGCCGCCACCTGAAAACCGTGCCTGACACAAATCTCGCGGATTTTTTTCGCGTCTTCAATTCTGGGAAAAACAATCACCAGGCTGTCCATTTTTCTTCCCCTTTTCCATCCGTCCAGCTGTTCCGCCGGACCAGAGAATCCCTGCGGAATGTTCTTCAGATGCGGCAGAGATATTTCTCTACCTCCCACTGTGTCACCTGCGGCATATATTCCTTCCATTCTGCCCTCTTCGCTTCCAGATAGGAGCGGACAAAACGTTCTCCCAGAGTCTGCCGGATCAGAGGATCCTGTTCCATAGCCGCAATGGCTTCTCCCAGCCCCGCGGGAAGAGCTGTTATTCCCAGCTCTTCCCGGGCTTCACTGCTCATCGCATCCGGTTCCTGTTCCACAGGTTCCGCCGGCATGATGCGGTTCTGAAGCCCGTCAAGGCCTGCCGCCAGGCACATGGCCAGGGCCAGATACGGGTTGGCGGCGGGATCAGGGGAGCGCAGTTCTACCTGGGTATGCCATCCCCTGGCGTTGGGAACCCAGATCAGAGAACTCTTGTTGCGGGTGGACCAGCTTTCGTATACCGGAGCCTCATAACCGGGCACCAGCCGTTTATAGGAATTCACCAGTGGATTGGTAATCGCGCTCATTCCCCTGGCATGAGCCAGAAGCCCTCCTATAAAATACCGGGCGGAGGCGGATAGTTTCATGGGATCCTTTTCATCATAAAAGACATTGTTCCCGTCTTTGTCATAGAGGGCGAAATTAAAATGCAGGCCGGAGCCGGGCACCCCTGTTTTCGGCTTCGGCATGAATGTGGCGTAAAGCCCGTGCCTCCTGGCTACCATACGCACCGCGAATTTAAAAGTCATCAGGCTGTCAGCGGCGGCCAGTCCCTTTTCCCAGTGGAAATCAATCTCGTGCTGCCCGGGAGCCGTCTCATGGTAGGAGGATTCCACCTGAAATCCCATGTCCTCCAGAGTCAGAACCATATCCCTTCTGGCATTCTCCCCGGTATCCATGGGGCCCAGGTCAAAGGCCCCCGCTCTTTCATAGGTCTGGGTGGTAGGCATCCCGTTTTCGTCTTCCTGGAACAGAAAAAACTCGCACTCCGAGCCGATATAAAAATAGTATCCCATTTCCCGGGCTTTCCGGAGCAGGCCTTTCAGGATGCTCCGGGTACAGCCTTCATAAGGGGTTCCGTCCGCAAAACACACGTCGCAGAGCATCCGCGCCACTTTACCCTGCTGAGGCCTCCAGGGAAGGATGACAAAACTGTCCGGATCCGGATAGAGATAAAGATCCGGCTCATCGCTTCCCGGAAAGCCCTTTACAGCGCTGGCCGGAAATTTGCACTGGCCGTTCAGCGCCTTTTCCAGCTGACTGGAGGTTACGGCAATATTTTTTAAAGTACCGAACATGTCGGTAAACTGAAGGCGGATGAATTCCACATCTTCCTTCTCCGCCATCTGCAGGATCATCTCCCGGGTTTCTTTTTCCATGTTCATAACTCCTATCACACAGATTCTAAAGATTCGTATATCCCATCAGGGATTCGTCCACCGCTCTGGCAGCCTCTCTTCCCTCCCGGATAGCCCACACTACCAGGGACTGCCCCCGGTGCATATCGCCGGCCGTAAAGACCCCCGGCACGGAAGTCTCGTATTCTCCCGGCCTGGTCTCCACATTGGAACGGGCGTTCCGCTTGGCGCCGAAAGCATCTGACACATACGGCTCCGATCCCAGGAAACCGGCGGCGATCAGCACCAGATCCGCAGGGATGATCTTCTCGCTTCCCTCCACGGGAACCATATTCACGCGCCCGGTCTTTTCATCTTTCCGCGGGGCAAGACTTACCAGCTTCAGTTTTTTCAGCTCCCCTTTTTTATTGCCCATGAACTCCGCTACCGTAGTCTGATAGATCCGCGGATCTTTTCCGAACACGGCTATGGACTCTTCCTGACCGTAATCCGTTTTCAGAATCTTCGGCCATTCCGGCCAGGGGTTATTTTCCGCCCGCTGTGCCGGAGGCTTCGGCATCATCTCCAGCTGAGTGACAGACTTGGCTCCCAGCCGGATGGACGTTCCCACGCAGTCATTTCCTGTGTCCCCTCCGCCGATGACTACCACATGTTTGTCTTTGGCGTCAATATATTTTTTATCTCCGAAAGAGGAATCCAGGAGGCTCTTCGTCACAGAGGTCAGGAACTCCACAGCGAAATGGATCCCCTGCAGTTCTCTTCCCGGCGCCTGAATATCCCTGGGATTGGAGGCTCCGCAGCAGAGCAGCACCCGGTCAAAGTCCCGCAGCAGTTCCCTGGCGTCCTTCTCCCGGCCCACATCCGCGTTGGTCACAAAGGTAATTCCCTCTTCTTCCATGAGCCGGATCCGGCGGTCCAATACAGACTTTTCCAGTTTCATATTGGGAATTCCGTAGCGGAGCAGCCCGCCCACACGGTCCCTCCTCTCAAAGACAGTGACGGAATGCCCTCTGCGGTTCAGCTGCATAGCGGCGGCCAGTCCGGAAGGCCCGCTGCCCACCACAGCCACTTTCTTTCCCGTCCGCACTTTCGGCGGCTCCGGCTGTACGATCCCATGCTCCCAGGCATACTCGATAATAGCCCTCTCATTTTCTTTGGTAGCTACCGGTTCCCCGTTCAGGTTGCAGGTGCAGGCCGCCTCGCAGAGAGCCGGACAGACCCGGGAGGTAAATTCCGGAAAACAGTTGGTCTTCGCAAGTCTCCGGTAGGCCTCCTCCCAGTTTCCCAGATAAACCAGATCGTTCCACTCCGGGCAGAGATTCCGCAGGGGGCAGCCGCTGGCCATCCCTGCGATCATCTGTCCCGCCTGGCAGAAGGGGACGCCGCAGGCCATGCAGCGGGCGCCCTGCAGCCTCTGTTTTTCCAGGGGCAGGGGCGTATGGAACTCATGGAAATCCTGTATTCTCTTTAACGGCGGCTCGCAATAGCTGTCCTGCCGTTCATACTCTAAAAATCCTGTTGGTTTTCCCATCTTAAAGTTCCTCCTACCTGTTCAGACTTTCATAAAATGCTTCGATCTGTGCCTGTTCGCTGCTCAAACCCTTTTCCTCCAGCTTAGCTGAGAGGGTCAGCATCCTCTTATAGTCATTGGGGATGATTTTTTTGAATTTCGGCACATATTCCTCAAAATGCTCCAGAACCCGGCGTCCTTTTTCCGAATGGGTGGCTGCCACATGCTTCTCCAGCATCTCCCTCAGTTCCTGTTTATCATAAGGATTATCCACCTTTTCAATGCGGATCATCTCTTTATTCAGGTTCCGGTAGAGATGGTTCTCCTCATCCAGCACATAGGCGATGCCGCCGCTCATACCCGCGGCAAAGTTTTTGCCGGTTCCTCCCAGGACGACCACCCGTCCCCCGGTCATGTACTCGCATCCGTGCTCGCCGACGCCCTCTACCACCGCGCGGACTCCCGAATTGCGGACACAGAACCGCTCTCCGGCCACCCCGGCGATATAGGCTTCCCCGCTGGTGGCTCCGTAAAAGGCCACATTTCCGATGATAATGTTTTCCTCTGGTTTAAAGCGGACCCCTTCCGGCGCCCGGACGATAATTTTCCCGCCGGACAGCCCTTTCCCGATATAATCATTGGAATCTCCGATGAGATCCAGCGTCAGGCCTTTGGGAATAAACGCCCCGAAACTCTGTCCCCCGGCTCCTGTGCAGGTGACTGTGTAGGTATCGTCCGCCAGAGAGTGATCCCCGAATCTTCTGGTGATCTCCGCCCCCAGGATCGTGCCGAAGGTCCGGTCTGTATTGCTGATCCTGACAGAAATCTTTTTGGGTTCTCTTTTTTCCATAGCCGGAAGCATCTGGGGCAGAAGGACTTTTTCATCCATGGTCTGCTCCAGTTTAAAATCATAGACCGCCGCCGGGTCGAAGGTGACCTGCCCGCCCTTCCCCGCGTAAGGATTGCTCAAGATAGCGTCCAGATCCACCCGGTTCCCGTGTTCCAGGGAAATCTGCTCTTTGCGTTTCAGCAGATCGCTGCGGCCCACCATTTCGTCTATGGTCCTAAAGCCCAGCTTTGCCATATATTCCCGCATCTCCATGGCGATAAAGCGCATGAAATTCTCCACATATTCCGGTTTGCCCCGGAAGCGTTTCCGCAGTTCCGGATTCTGGGTGGCGACGCCCATGGGGCAGGTGTCCAGGTTGCAGACGCGCATCATAACGCAGCCCATGGTCACCAGGGGGGCTGTGGCAAAGCCGTACTCCTCCGCTCCAAGCAGAGCGGCTGTCACCACGTCCCGGCCGCTCATAAGCTTTCCGTCTGTCTCCAGCACCACCCGGTTTCTGAGGCCGTTCATCAGCAGGGTCTGATGGGTTTCCGCCAGTCCCAGCTCCCAGGGCAGCCCCGCGTTGTGGATGGAACTTTTCGGCGCCGCGCCGGTGCCGCCGTCATAGCCGGAGATCAGGATAACCTGTGCGCCGGCTTTGGCTACGCCGGCCGCTACAGTTCCGACTCCCGCCTCTGATACCAGCTTCACGGAAATCCGCGCGCCTGTATTGGCGTTTTTCAGATCGTAGATCAGCTGGGCCAGATCCTCAATAGAATAAATGTCGTGATGCGGCGGCGGGGAGATCAGGGACACCCCCGGGGTGGAATGCCTGGTTTTGGCGATCCAGGGATATACTTTCCGGGCCGGAAGGTGTCCGCCCTCTCCCGGTTTCGCCCCCTGGGCCATTTTAATCTGAATCTCTTTGGCGCTGACCAGGTATTCGCTGGTAACGCCGAACCGTCCGGAGGCCACCTGCTTGATGGCGGAGCAGCGCTCCGGGGATTTCAGCCGTTCCTCACTTTCCCCGCCCTCTCCGGTGTTGGATTTCCCGTGCAGATGGTTCATGGCAATGGCCAGGGTCTCGTGGGCTTCCTGGGAAATAGAGCCGTAGGACATAGCACCGGTCTTAAACCGACGGACGATGGAATCCACGCTTTCCACTTCCTCCAGGGGAACTCCTTCTGCCGGATAGCTGAAATCCATAAGGCTTCTGAGATAGCCGGATTCCTCCTGGTTTACCAGTCTGGTGTACTCCTTGAACATTTCGTAATCCCCCCGGCGGGTGGACTCCTGCAGCAGATGGATGGTCTCCGGATTGTACCGGTGCTCCTCCCCCTGGCTGCGGCTCTTGTGGCGTCCCAAACTGTCCAGGGTAAGATCTGTGGTGAGTCCCAGGGGATCAAAGGCCTCCGAATGCCGCTGGTCCACATCCCGGGCGATATCCTCCAGGGTAATGCCCCCCACCCGGCTGACAGTACCGGTAAAATATTTGTCGATGACCTCCTGGGAAATGCCGATGGCCTCAAAAATCTGAGCGCCCTGATAGGACTGGATGGTGGAGATTCCCATCTTGGAGGCAATCTTTACAATGCCGCTCAAAACGGCGTGGGTATAATCGCTGACCGCCGCGTAGTAATCCTTTTCCAGCATTCCGCTGTCAACAAGCTCATGGATGGTGTCAAGAGCCAGATACGGATTGACCGCGCTGGCGCCGTATCCCAGAAGAGCCGCGAAATGATGGACGTCCCTGGGCTCTCCGGATTCCAGGATAATCGCCAGAGAAGTCCTTTTCTTTGTCTTGACCAGATGCTGGTGGACTGCGGAAACCGCCAGCAGGGAGGGCATAGGCACATGGTTCTCATCCACGCCCCGGTCGGAGAGCACCAGAATATTGGCGCCCTGGCGGTATGCTTTATCCACCTCCACAAACAGCCGGTCAATGGCCCGCTCCAGAGGCGTGCTCTTATAATAGGTAATGGGGACAACCGCCACGCGGAAACCGTCCACCTTCATGGTCTTGATTTTCAGCATATCCGTGTTGGTGAGAATGGGATCATTGATCTTCAATACCTTGCAGTTGTCCGGAGTCTCTGTGAGCAGGTTTCCATCCTTCCCCAGATAAACGGAAGTAGAGGTTACAACCTCCTCCCGGATGGCGTCGATGGGCGGGTTAGTCACCTGGGCGAACAGCTGTTTAAAGTAGTTGAAAAGAGGCTGGTGCTCTTTTGACAAAACCGCCAGGGGTGTATCCACGCCCATGGACGCGATCCCCTCCGACCCATTCAGAGCCATGTTGCGGATGGATTCCCGATATTCCTCATAGGTATATCCGAATGCTTTCTGAAGTCTGGCCCGCTGCTCCCCTGTATACTCCTCAATCCGGATATTGGGGATCTTCAGGTCTGCCAGATGCACCAGATTGCTGTCCAGCCACTCCCCGTAAGGCTGGCGGAGGGCATATTTCTCTTTCAGTTCCCCGTCTTCAATGAGCCTGCCGGATACGGTGTCCACCAGCAGCATTTTTCCGGGATGCAGCCGCTCTTTCTTTACCACATGCTCCGGAGCCATGGGAAGCGCTCCCACCTCCGAAGCCAGGATCATACAGTTGTCGTCTGTGATATAGTATCTGGAAGGCCGCAGTCCATTCCGGTCCAGCACAGCCCCCAGAAGATCTCCGTCGGAGAATACAATAGCCGCGGGTCCGTCCCAGGGCTCCATCATGGTGGCGTAATACTGATAGAAATCTCTCTCCTCCAGGGAAATAGTTTCATTGTTGGCCCATGGTTCCGGGATCAGGATCATCATGGCCAGAGGAAGCTCCATGCCGCTCATGACCAGAAACTCCAGCGTATTGTCCAGCATGGCGGAATCAGAACCGCCCGGATGGATCACCGGCAGCACCTTGTCCATGTCGTCCGCCAGCACCGGGGAGAACATAGTCTCCTCTCTGGCCAGCATTTTATCCGCATTGCCGCGGATGGTGTTGATCTCTCCGTTGTGAACGATCATTCGGTTGGGATGAGCTCTCTCCCAGCTGGGATTGGTGTTGGTGGAGAACCGGGAGTGAACCACCGCTATGGCCGACTCATACTCCGGATCCTGCAGATCCGTGAAAAAGGTACGCAGCTGGCCCACCAGGAACATTCCCTTGTAGACTATGGTGCGGCTGGACAGAGACACCACATACGTATTGTCGTTGCTCTGTTCAAACACTCTGCGCACAACGTAAAGCTTCCGGTCAAAATCCAGCCCTTTTTTCACATCCGCCGGCTTTTTAATGAAGGCCTGCATAATGCAGGGCATGCACTCCCTGGCTTTGTGCCCCAGCACCTCCGGGACGATGGGAACCGAACGCCATCCCAGAAGCTCCATCCCCTCCTTTTCCACAATGATTTCAAACATTTTTCTGGCCTGATTCCGCTTCAGCTCATTCTGCGGAAAAAAGAACATGCCGACGCCGTACTCCCGCTCTTCTCCCAAAAAAATACCGAGAGCATTACAGGTTTTGGAAAAGAACTTGTGGGAAATCTGTAAAAGGATTCCTACTCCGTCCCCTGTTTTGCCCTCGGCGTCTTTGCCGGCTCTGTGTTCAAGATTTTCAACAATTTTCAATGCGTTCTCTACTGCCGCGTGATTCCTGCGTCCATCAATATTTACCACCGCGCCGATTCCGCAGTTATCGTGTTCGAATTGCGGACGGTACAGCGGCGGCTGCCCCGCGGAAGCAGTCCTGCCCATCTGACTCATATGAATTCCCTCTTTCTAATGGTGTTGCGATTACTATAATACATATTTTTGTACCTGTAAAGATGAATTTTGTGTTAATTTCTGTATTTTTCTATATTGCCGAATTTATTTTGGCTTCCATGGTTTTTCATGTGAAATATCACAATAACCGAAAATCCCTATATAATTAGAAGAAACAGGTCATGATCCGCCCGGGGAAGGCTGCGCAAAGGATCCCGGAAGAAAAAATGGGGGGTTGACATTTCTGTTTTTCCGAGTATATACTGCTGTGCATAGAGCAAAGGCGCTTTGGATCCGACAGGTCCGGAGCGCTTTTTTTGCGCGGTCCTGCCCGGCAGGCGGCTGACCCGGGCCGGGACGCAGTACCGCATTTGCCGAAAAGAGAAAGGAGCATACAATTATGAACAAAGACATTCCTGCTTTATATGGGAGCCTGGTATTTAATGACAAGGTCATGCGGAATAAGCTTCCCAAAGATATTTATAAAGCTCTGAAGAAAACCATTGAGAACGGCACCCACCTGGAACTGGAGGTGGCGAATTCCGTAGCCGTAGCCATGAAAGAGTGGGCGGTGGAAAACGGCGCCACCCATTTCACCCACTGGTTCCAGCCTATGACCGGCTTCACCGCTGAAAAGCACGACAGCTTTATTACTCCCACGGAAAACGGTGAGGTCATCATGGATTTTTCCGGAAAGGAACTGGTAAAAGGAGAACCGGACGCCTCCAGTTTTCCCTCCGGGGGGCTGCGGGCTACCTTTGAAGCCAGAGGCTATACCGCATGGGATCCTACTTCCCCGGCTTTTATTAAAGACGGCACTCTTTACATTCCCACAGCCTTCTGCTCCTACGGCGGGGAAGCCCTGGATAAAAAGACCCCTCTGCTGCGCTCTATGGAGGCCCTGAGCCAGGAAGCAGTCAAGGTTCTCCATATTCTCGGCAACACCGCTGTGACCCATGTATCTACCACCATCGGTCCGGAGCAGGAATACTTTCTGGTAGATAAGGAGCTTTACCGGCAGCGCCGGGATCTGATCTTTACGGGAAGAACCCTTCTTGGCGCCTCCGCTCCCAGAGGCCAGGAGATGGAGGACCATTACTTCGGCGCTTTAAAGCCCAGGGTTGCTGCCTACATGCACGACCTGGATGAAGAGCTGTGGAAACTGGGAATTCCCGCCAAGACCAAACACAATGAGGTGGCGCCTTCCCAGCACGAGCTGGCGCCCATCTTTGACACCGCCAACGTGGCCGTGGATCACAATCAGCTCACTATGGAGATCATGAAGAAAGTGGCGGATAAACACGGTCTGGCATGCCTGCTCCACGAGAAGCCCTTTGAGGGAATCAACGGAAGCGGCAAGCACAACAACTGGTCCATCTCCACCAACACGGGAGAAAACCTGCTGGATCCCGGCAAAACCCCGGAACAGAACATTCAGTTTCTGGTATTTCTCATGGCCGTAATCAAAGCGGTGGACGAATATGCGGATCTGATGCGTATTTCCGCCGCCAGCGCCGGAAACGACCACCGTCTGGGAGGGAACGAGGCCCCGCCGGCCATTGTCTCCATCTTTCTGGGAGATGAACTCACCGCGGTGCTGAAATCCATCGAGGAGGACGCCTATTTCGGCAAGCATCAGAGTGTTCAGCTGGAAACCGGCGCTCATGTGCTGCCCCATTTTGTAAAGGACAACACGGATCGGAACCGGACTTCGCCCTTTGCCTTTACAGGGAATAAATTTGAATTCCGCATGCTGGGTTCCTCCGCTTCGGTGGCAACCCCCAATATCATCCTGAATACCGCCGTGGCGGAAGCTTTGTCCCAGTTCGCGGACGAACTGAAGGGAACCGCCCCGGAAGATATGGAGCACGCCGTCCACGAGCTCATTAAGCGGGCTATCAAAAAACATAAAAAGGTGATTTTCAACGGAAACGGCTATACCGAGGAATGGGTAGCGGAGGCGAAAAAAAGAGGCCTGTACAATCTTGCCTCCACCCCGGAATGCCTTCCCCAGTTTATTGCGGAGAAAAACGTAAACCTTTTCACCAGGCATCATATTTTCACCAGAGAGGAAATCCTGTCCCGGTACGAGATCCTGCTGGAGAACTATGTGAAAACCATCGGCATTGAGGCCAGAACTTTAAGCGAAATGCTTACCAAAGATTTTCTTCCGGCTGTGGCCTGCTATGCCGCCTCCGTGTCCGAGCAGGCCCGGTCCGTGAAAGCCCTGGCTTCCTCCGTGCCCACTGCCTCGGCTGAAAAGCTGGCAGCCTTCCTAGGAAAATCCTACGAGGAAATTTCCGCTTCTCTGGAGGAGCTGGAGTATCAGATCGATGAAATCGGCAGGAAAGATTCCATGCAGGAATCCGCGGACTACTGCTGTCAGACCGTGCTGCCTACCATGGAAAAACTGCGGGCGGCTGCAGATAAAGCAGAGGCCAAGATACCGGATGAGGAACTGCCCTATCCCACTTATGACGCTCTTCTTTTCTCTGTATAAAGAAAGGGGGCAGCCGCGCGGTCAACGCCCCGCGGCTGCCTTCTCTTTATGGTTTTTCTTCCACCAGCCCGTTCAGGGCATCTTTCAGTTCCCGGATCATCCGCTCCAGCACAGCTTCCCGATCCGGAAGCTGTTCCGGCTCTTCCCCGTGCCTTCCCTTTATGATTCCCAGAATTTTCCGCCCCATCTGATACGTCTCCTGTGGGGACAAAAGTTCCCAGATCAGCTGATCCAAAAGATGTACATACAGGGAAACCGCCGTCACCAGCTCTCCTCTTCTGCCGACTGTATACAGCTGATCCGAATAATCCGCCCGGCTCATCTTTCCCTGCTGTTTCCGGTAATCTTCCCACAGGGACTGCTCTGTGATCCCGAACCGGTCTGTCCGGCGCAGAACCTGATGCTGATACTCCCCGGAAAGGCCGGTCTGCAGTCTGAGCGCCTCTTTGACCGCCTGCTTCACCGCTTTTCCGATCAGTTCTCCCAGCTTGCTGTGCTTTCCCGCGTCTGTCAGGCAGATTTCCGCCTCCGCATTGCAGACCACGATGGTCCCATCCGTGCCGGATCCTGTGGCCAGGCCCATGGAATAACGGCTGGGGGCCAGCAGCTCCTGAAGGGCGGCTGTTTTTGCCTCCGTGCAGGTAACCAGCGCCCGGGCCATGGCTCCCGGGGTCAGATCCGTATTGAAAAACAGCAGGATATTGATGGTCCCCTCCCGGAGAGGAACGGCCTTCTGCTCCGCCTCATACCAGGCGGCCGGATCCCCGGCCCTGCCTCCGTTCACCTCGATCCCACCGGTGACCACCGCTGTCACGGACAGAGCCTCAAAGCTCTCCGTCCGTATGGAAACATGTTCCATGCTGGCGGAGGTGGAAATACCGGAGCTGGTTTCCGGATCCAGCCCCAGCTCCCGGGCCATGGCTGTCAAATGCTCCCCGTAGGTGGGGGCCAGCATCCGGCAGGCCATGCCCGGCCCCGGATTCATATCGTTGTTGAAAACTGCCGTCAGATCTTCCCGATACCCTCCGTTCATGGGGCTGGTACTCAAAACACGGCGGGCGCCCGCAAAAGGCACCACAAGGCACTGATCGTACCGGTGTACCGGGTCACCGGCCGGAAGTGTGGCAATCCGCATCATCTATCCCTCCTTTCCTGACAATTTCTGCAGCATCCCCAGAAATTCATCATGATCTCCGAAATAACAGATCTGCTTTTGTTCTCCCAGCTCCTGAAGTCGCTTCACCAGACTGCCGCCGGTATAATCTCCGCTGAGAGCGTTTTTGTGGAAAAATATTTTTCCCTTTACGCGCTCCAGCCCCCGCAGATTCTCCAGATTGTTTCTGCCAAAGGGAACATCCGACACCAGGATCACCTCCGCGTCCTCCATCAGGGCCAGATTTCTCTCCTGATCCTTCGCGGTTACCGGTGTAAAGGGCGGGATCTCCACATGGGGGATCTGCAGATAACGGCAGATCTCGCAGTCTCCGCTCCCCATATTGACCACTCCGGCCGTCAGCTCATAGCCTCTGTCATCCAGCTCCTCTATAATTTTTACAGCTCCCCCGCCTCCGCAGATTACATGAACGCGCAGAGGGCGGCCGGCCCTTTTTTCCCGGAGCACGCGGATGGGCACGATCTCCGGCTTGTGAAAAAGAGGATTTTCCCGAATCAGGATTTTCATCTGATAGAGGGCTTCCATATTTTTCTTGGTGACGATCTGATGGGGCTCCCCGTCGGCAGCCAGGCGCCCGTCTTTTAACAGGATCATTCTTCCGCAGTATCTGGATGCCATATTCACGTCATGGAGCACCGCCAGAACCGTCAGGCCCTGTTCCCGGTTCAGCTTTGTAATCAGCTCCATGACCTCCGTCTGATGGTGGATGTCCAGCGCGGAGGTGGGCTCATCCAGAAGAAGAATCTCCGGCTGCTGGGCCAAAGCTCTGGCCAGAATGACCCTCTGCTTCTCTCCGCCGCTCAGCTCATTGTAAAGCCGGTTTTGAAATTCCAGCGTGTTGGTCACCTCCATGGCCCGGCGGACCTCCTCCTCATCCGCCCCGGACTCATGCCTTCCGAAGCCCTGGTAGGGGTATCGTCCCATAGCCACCACATCCTCCGCGGTAAAGGCGTACTCCACTCCGTAAGACTGCGGAACCACAGCGGCCAGGCGTGCCCTTTCCTTGGGTTTCAGGACACGGTTGTCCCGTCCGCAGAGCAGGATCTCCCCGCTCTCTGCCGGAAGCAGTCCGGAGACACATTTGAGCAGCGTAGATTTCCCCGCGCCGTTGGAACCGATCAGGGACACAAACTCCCCCTGCCGGATCGTGACGCTGATCCCTTTCAGCACCTTCTTTTCCCCGTAGCCGGCAGTTACCTCTGTCATTTTCAGCATTTCTTTGCTCATCCGGCCGCACCTCCTCTCCGGGATTTCCAGAGCAGATACAGGAAAAACGGGCCGCCGAAGGCCGCCGTGATAATTCCTACCGGTATCTCCTGGGTAATCATGCTCCTGGCCGCCGTATCGCAGAGAATCAGGAAGGTTCCGCCGAAAAGCAGGGAGACGGGCATCAGCACCCGGTGCTTGGGTCCGGTAAACAATCTCACTACGTGGGGAACCAAAAGGCCCACAAAGCCGATGATGCCTGTGGCGGAAACCACAGCCGCCGTAACAATGCTGGATACGATCAGCACCTTTTTCTTGACAAATTCCACATTGACTCCCAGCTGTACCGCCGTATCCTCCCCCAACAGCATGATATCCAGTTCCCTGGCCGAAGTCATCAAAAGGATTACTCCCAGGATCACGTAGGGCAGAATGGTAAAGATCTGATTCCACCCTTTTCCGTTCAGGCTGCCCATGGTCCAGAACATAATCTGGTCCATACTCTGCTGATGAAACAGCATAATCAGAGACATAAAGGCCGAAAGGCTCTGGTTGACCGCGATTCCCGACAAAATCAGACTGGCGATAGGGACTTTTCTGCCGGTCCTGGAGATGGAATATACCAGAAACACGGTCAGCAGGGCTCCCGCAAACGCCAGAAACGCAGTGCCGGAAAGTCCGGCGATGTTTCCCGAAAAATGAAGGACAATACCGATGGCGGCGCCCAGAGCCGCCCCGGAGGAAATCCCCAGAATATAGGGATCCGCCATAGGATTTTTAAAAATTCCCTGATAGCTGGCCCCGCACACTGCCAGGGCCGCTCCGGTCAGAAATCCCAGAAGTACTCTGGGCAGGCGCACATCCCGGATGATGGCGATGCTCCCCGCGGAAATGCCCTCCATATCCACCGGCATATGAAAAATCTCATGGAGCAGGATCCGGTTCACGTCCCCTAAAGAGACGGAAGCCGCGCCCAGGACGGTACAGAAATAAATCAGCAGGATACAGCCGGCAGCCGCCAGGATCAGCGCCAGCCGCTTTTTCTTTTTCTTCATACTTTGTACTCCCCTTAACCGAAAAGGGCGCCCAAGCCGCGGCGCCCTCCTAAATCCTTTATGAAAACAGCTCCGGATAGATCTGCTCCGCCAGAAGCCTGGTACCTTCCGCCAGCCTCGGACCGGCTCTCTGGATCATATCGGCCTCCGGAGAGAGTCCGTCGTAATAGATAATCCGCCCCTCTTTGATGCACTCCAGGGAAGAAAGTCCCGATACAGCTTTCAGATCCTCCGGCGCCGTGTACAGAGAAATATACACATCGGGATCGCTCTCAATGATTTTTTCCAGAGAAAGCTGCGGCCACATCTCACCGGTATCCGCCGCGATGTTTCGCACCCCGATGTCGTCCAGCATATTTCCCAGCAGGGAGCCTTCCCCTGCGCTGTAATAATCTCCCAGATCTATGAACGCGCTTTTCTCCTCCGTTTTTTTGGACAGAATCTCCTGCAGCTCCTCCATCTGTGCCTCCATGCCGGCAGTGATCTCCTCCGCCTCCTGATTGAGGTTCATCACCTGGCCTGCCGTGAGGATATTCTGCTCCACACTCTCCAGATCATTCCCCGCGAAGACGATCACCTTCGCGCCGGCGTTCTCCACCTGGCTGCGGATGGAATCGTCTATGTAGTCGGAAGCAAAAATCACATCCGGCTCCATGGAAATAATCAGCTCCATATTGGGAGAAGTATAAGTCCCGATTGAGGGCACCTCTGCCGCCTCCTCCGGATAACTGCAGTAATCCGTCCTCCCGACGATCCGCTCATCCGCTCCCAGCGCGAACAGGGTCTCCGTGTTGGCCGGCGAGAGAGAAACCACCCGCTCCGGCTCGCTTTCAATCGTAACACGGTTGCCGAGATCATCCGTGACAGTCAGCGGATACTGAGTCTCCGCACCCTCCCCGCTGCCGTCCTCCGCCGTTTCTTTCCCGGAAGAATCCCCGGTACTTCCGGAGACAGTGCCGGAAACGCCGCTCTCAGAAACTGCCGCGGATCCGGCTTGGTTTTCCTCGGCTGCTGATCCGCACCCGGCCGCAAAAAACGCGGCCAAAGTAAAAGTTAAAATTCCTGCAATAGTTTTCTTTTTCATGTTTTTCTCCTTCGCTTCTGCCGGATCCGGCAGATTGATTTCTGAGTTAGTATCTCATATTCCCTCTTTTTTGTCAAACCAGGCCGCCCGTCCTCCCAGGGCTTTCCACTGCAGGCGCAGCTTCTCCTCCTGTTCCTCCCGGCTGGAGGTAATGAATTCAAAAGTGAGATATTCCGGCTGCAGGGTTTCCACCACCTCTCTTACTCCGGCGCCTGTAAAGGGGAGATGCGCGTCAATCTGAAACACATGGAGGTAGCAGTCCTCCTGCCTCTTTTCATACTCCCCGGGCATACGCTCCCGGTTTTTCAGCAGTTCACGCACATATGCTCCCGTAATGCTCTGATTCAGATGGATCCCCCGAATGTACGAAGACAGCGCCCCGTGTTTTTTTATCTGCCGCGTCAGATACATTGCCGCCTCCTCCTGGGAAGTCAGATTCAGGTTTGTGTGCATCAGATGCCCTGTATCCAGCATAATTCCCTTCCGTGGAAAATGGATCTGCGCAAGCAGCCGTTCTGTGATCTCCGGCCTGGTCATGGTCAGACCGGGCCACCAGAGATTTTCCATCAGAAATTCAAATGGATAGTCCTTTCCATCCAGCAGCGTATTGATCAGTTCAGCCGCGGCGTCCACCACCTGCTCGTCCGTATGCAGAAACTGATAGCTGTACAGTTCCGTTGTTTTGACATCGCAGACGTGAAAAACCACATAAGAAACCCCAAGGGAGGCGGCCATGGAAAGCTGCCTCTCCAGAGGTCTGATAATGCTGTTTCGATCCAGTCTCCCGTACACTTTTTCCGCCTGCTTCAGAGAACCGTATTCCTCTCTCAGCGGCTCCCAGTTTTCCTGCCACAGATCCACCCAGTCATTCCAGTTCCGCAGATGCATGCCGCAGATAATCTCTCTCGGAAAAAACGAGGGATCTCCTCCCTGGCAGTGCATCAGTTCCAATCCGTCAAGCTCCATCTTCCGCAGGTAATCCGCCGCGTCCTGCCCGTCCAGAAACCGCTCCTCGTCCCAGCGGCAGTCTGTCATGTTCATGGTTATTTTCATTCTTCTGTCTCCGGAGTAATTTATTTGAGTTCAATACAAAAGGACATGAGACACGGATTGCTCCGCACTTCGTACTCCCGCAATCCTAAAAACACCTCATATCATAAAGCATACGGATATATACAGAAAAAATCAATAGGTAAAAATGTTCAGCCGGTTATTTTACAAGCACAAGAAAAACTCTATGCAAATGATTCGTCCATTTACATAGAGTTTTTATTCCGTTCATTACATTAACTGGTTCTGCGCAGGTTTTATCGGATCTGAGGACACTATTCCTCGTTTTCTGTTTTTCTCCGGAATCTGACAGCAGTACATCCGACGCATGCCGCGGCGGCCGCTCCTCCCATCACAAAATAAATGATGAAATTATTTTTGTCTCCTGTCCCCGGAGTCCGGGTTCCCTCTGCGATGCCGCCGCCTGAGGAGGTTCCGCTCTGGCTGTTGTTTCCGCCTTCTCCTCCGGTCTGTCCCGGATTTTCCTCTCCCGGTTCACCCCCGGTCTGTCCCGAATTTTCTTCTCCCGGTTTCTGAGGCAGAGAAGAAAGTGCCGCCAGAAGATCTTTTGTCAGCTGATCAATGCCGGGCTGGTCTTCCGCTGTCAGATTCTGGTTCTGAAGCATTTCTCCGGCCTGATCCAGCAGCTTGTTCAGATCCGCCAGCTGTTCTTCCGTATAGCCTGTGAGATCTGTTTCTTCCGCTTTCCGCACAGCCTCCTGAAGTCCGCTTAGATCCGCTTTATCCTCCTGGGGGATCTTTTCAAAAGTTACTTCGATGGTATGGTCCCCTGTAACCTGGCTGAAGGTATAGCTCAAGTCCATCCCTTCCACCGGCTGTCCGTCCACCAGAATTTCCGCCACCCGATATCCGGCTTCCGGGGTAATCTGATAAGTTATGGAACCTCCGTCCGCAACCTGGACTTCTCCCGCGTTGCTGATTGTTCCTCCCGGGCCTGCCGCCGCGGTAATGGTGTGGGTTACCGTCTCCGGCAGGGCTTCTGTTACAAATTCCCTGACTGCCGTATTAGTGATTCCCAGCTTGTCATTTGTGACAGAGGCGTACCATCCATACCGGGTCTCGGGTTCCAGTCCCTCCCACAGGAAAGACACACTGCCGCTTACGTCTGAAAGGCTGCCGATTACTTTTTGGGTCTGCAGGTCCGCGCTGATGCTGTTCGTTCCGAGAGTTTTGTCCGCTGTATCAAAGGATACATCCAATTCCGCGATATCCTGGTTCACCGCGTTGATTCCCGGGCCGTAGTTTTCCAGCTTCGGAGAATCAAAATAGTTGAAATCATCTCTGTAGGGAGAGTAGGAATTCAGATAGATCTTATTATTTTTCAGATCAAAATACAGGAATTTAATGTATTCTGATCCTCCTTCAGGATCTGACTGATAATCCGTACAGATCTGATAGACTGTACGCTCCTTGATTCCGTCTCCATTGTCGTCAAAGGCATCTGTCTGGATGCTGGCCCCATGATAATGGCCGTTCAGGACTGCGATTACATTGGGATTTTTCGATACAACCTGATCCCGCAGAAGTTTTCCTGTATAATCCAGCAGATCATCCGCCGCGTTTACATTGGTATAGCGGTGCAGGGCGATAATCGCTTTCCGGTCGGGATACTGCTGAAGAACCTGATTCATCCACTCAATTTCATCTGTATAGATATCCCAGCTCATATAGAGGATCAAAAGATCCTGGCCGTTTTCTGTCAGAAGATCATAGTGTCCCAGATTGTTCTTGTAGGATCCGCCATAGTAAGATTTATCCTGGAACCTGTCTTCTCCAAAGTATTTCCAATAGTTGCCGTAGCCTTCCGCCCCGGCGTAAACATCGTGATTTCCTCCCAGAACGCCGTAGGGCATGCCGGCCTCATCAAAAATTTTCATGGAATGATCCGCATTTTCCCATTCTCCGGTCATATCTACGTCATCTACGATATCGCCTGTGTGGAGAACATAGCGGATCTTCCAGTCATCCGCGTGATCTACGATCCACTGATTCATATTGTCATAGTGATACGGGAAGCTCTCTGAATAATACTGGGTATCCGTTTCCCAGGCCAGCGCAAAATCATAGTTTTCCGGGCGGCCCGTTCCGTCCCAGTCAGAAAGCGTGCCTTCCGCTGTCAAAGCGGCAGGGCTGTCCGCTTCCGGAGCAATCCCTTCTGTAGCGCACTGAACCAGCAGAGAGGCCTGCCCCTCCGCCACATGATCCCGGGCAGCAAAGGACTGCCGGATTGTACCGGATTCATCCGCTGTGCCCAGCAGCTCCCATGTATTCTGCGTATGATTAAATACATACAGATTCAGGGGATGCGACGCGTCCATGTTGCTGGCATATCCATTCCAGTTTACGGAGATCACGTCATCTTCCCGGGTTTCCCCTGTACAAACTGTAAAGATCTGGCTGGGGAAATTTCCTCCTGAAGCCGAAGTCTCCGAAGCCTGTCCCTCTGCCGGAACAATGCCTCCGTTTTCCAGTGTCAGGCTTTTGCCCTCCAGGAACGCAACGTCCGCTGTCTGATCTTCCAGGGAAACCGTAAGGTTTGCAGTAGTGGGAGTGATTCCGTCATTGTCGCTGTCCGTAACGCTGGGATCCACGTCCTCCGTATAAAAACGCAGTTCGGCGGCGGCGATATTGCCCGCTGTATCCGAAACGACTGCCTTGATCGTGTGCTCTCCTGCCGCCAGATCATGCGGTGTAATAACCGCCGGCAAAGTCAGAGGCTGGCCGTCGAGGCTGAGCGCTGCCTCGCTGATTCCGTTGGCGTCCGACGCGACAGCTCCTTCTTCCAGAACAAAGGGCTCATAAAGAGTGCTGTCCTGGGCAAATCCCAGATCGATGGCAGGCGCTGTGTTATCCACGGTCACATTGGCTGTCGCTGTCTGACTGCCGGAAACCGCGGTGATCACATGACTGCCGTCCTCCAGAAGCGTGGTGTCCAGGGTTGTTCCTACTGCCGTGACTTCATCGGCCGGAATCTGGAAATGGGCTTCCAGATACGGAACCATGCCTGAACTGTCGCCGATGGTATGCCATGCGTCTAAAGAGGTATCTGTATTTGTCTTTTCATTGTCCGGGGTGATAGACACGGGAAGATAACTTTTCCCGTTTGCCAGTTTCAGCTGCAGTCCGGACACTTCAAAATCTTCATGATTTTCATCGGCCACCACATCATAGATTTCTTCAAAGGGCGTGCCGCTGTCTCCTGCCCAAATGGTCAGAGTTACATCGTAAGTCTGAGTTTCCGGATTATAAGTAAAATATTTGTTGTCAACATGGATGGCTCTTGATAGAGGCAGCTCGCACCAGGGGCTCAGGATCGTCAGGATATCCCGGTCGTTGTCTCCATAGGGAGCCGTCACGGCGTTTTTGAAATAATTATTCATTCCTGTTGTCTGAACCATGAAGTAGGCGCCGTCTTCCAGCATATTCTGCTGCTTTGCGTCCTGACCGTCGATCCGGATCACCGTATTCTCATTGCTGCCCCCGTCATTGGCGGTCACAGTCGTGACGCCGGATAAAAGGGACTGGTCCTCCACGTTCAGCCGCACAGTTCCCTGCGTGTCGTTCAGTCTCCGGATCCTTACGGTGCTTTCCGGGGTCTCGCTCATGCCGTATAAAGTGTAGGCTCTGACTTTAAAAGTCACCTGATCATGTCCGAACAGGATATCCGCGGGGATCTGCATCAGAAAATGTCCCAGCCTCCACTGCGTTTTTTCTTTGATGCTGGTCCACTCCCCGGCATCATCCAGTTTATAAAGGATCTCCGTGCCGATCAGATAAGGTCTGTTTTTCAGAGCCTCGCTGCCTCCGGGACAGTTCTGCGGATTGTCCGGGTCGACATAGTCCTTGAACGCGTCCAGTCTGGCGCTGTCTGTGGCTCCCGCCAGCAGATCCACATCATACATGACTTTCAGCTCTTCTCCCTCCCGGATTGATTCGGGAACCGGAAGATTTTCTCCGGAACACACCTCCAGGGTCGGCGGCTGGCCGTCATCCGCAGGATACCCTTCATATCCCCTGAAAGGAATCTGTTTCCCGGAAACCTGCCAGTCTTCTACTGTTCCAGGTGTAGCCTCTGCCACTTCAGCGGGGATGGATTCGATTAATCCGCTGTTTCCATGGGGATAAACATACTGAAGAGCTGTCCGGCTGTGGGTGTATTCGCCGGTAGTTTCATTAAATCCGGCTAAAGTAAAGGCATCTTCCTCCGAAGTTCCAAGACGGATCCATCTGGGAGCTGTGCCGTGGAGTCCGGAGTAATTCACCTGTACGATATCTTTTCCGAGTTCCAGATTGGTTCCGTAAAACTCATTAAACTGATCCACCGTAGTGCCGTTGCTGGTCAGCCAGTATACCATAGATTCTCCCGGCTCCAGCATGGCTGTGAAATCGTCCAGGGTCCAGGTTTTTCCTGACTGGGCGGCTGTTCTGGCCGGATAATCGTAGTAGTACAAAATTTTATAATAGCTTAAATTGATGCTTTTATCCGACTGATTGTAAACTTCAAAGTATGTATACTGTCCGCCGTCCGTACTTTCCGCGTTGGCAGCCACTTCTGTTATGATCAGAGGCGCCGCGCTGTCCTCGTCAGGAACCGCCGGGGTCATTGCTGTAGTCTGTTCCTCTGACTGAGCGGACAGGTCCGGTCCATAGCTGGCTGTTACATACCACTGGATCTCATCCGCGTAAATCAGTTCCGCAGGAACAGTACCCGTAAAGCTTTGTCCGTCCTGCTCCGGCTCCATCTCTATCTCTTTATAATCCTCATATTGGGTCTGCGCGTCTCCCGCTTTCTGCCGGTAATGAAGGGTCACATTCATTGCCCGGGGAGTTCCCCCGCAGGGGATCTTGGCGGTCACTTCCAGGCTGTCTCCGCCTTTCGCTGTAACGCTGCTGATCTCAGGCTTCTGCTCTTTTACATGTACTCTTTCGGGAGGCACCTGTTCTTCTGTTACAGTTCCCGGAGTGGCTGCCGCGATGCCTGTTTCCGTACATTCTCTTCCGGTTCCCGGATAACTGTACTGGATTGCCAGCTTATCCGGATTCCCCGCGGCTATTTCATCTCCATGGGCATTGGACCATGCGGCAACAATAATGGAATCCTCATCTTTTCCAAGAAAATATCCTCTTTTTTCGCTGGCATGGATGCCGCTGTAAGGGATTCTGACAATATCCCGGTTTTCTTCCAGGTTGGTTCCGTAAAAACGGTTGAAGTCATCTACTGTCCTGCCGCTGGTTCCCTCGCTCTGCCAGAGCACCAGAGTTTTACCCGGCTCGATAATCAGGTCGCCGCCTTCAGATCCCCAGCCGGAGGGCTCAAAGACTTTTCCGCTTCCCATGCCGCTCTGATAGCAGTAATAAAATGTATAATCACTGAAATTAATGGGCGCATCAGAATTGTTATAAACTTCTGTGTAAGTATAACGTTTACCGGAAGGCTGGTCTGTGGCCACCTCCGTGATCAGAAGCGGCGGCGCCTGGGTCCAGTCTGTCTGTTCTGACTCGGAAGCCGCGTCCTCTGCTTCGGTTCCGGACCGGGCTGCATACGCCGGCAGCACCGATGTCACAAGCACCGCTGCCGCCAGGGCTGAAGACATGAGCGTTTTGGGGTGTATTCGTTTCATAAGCAATCTCCTCTCCAATAAGTTAACCGATTCCAGAGGAGATTATACGCCCGGCGTTCTTTCCGTTTCTATCTGCTTTCGGTAAGCATTATGTTATATTCAGTTAAAGCGGCTTCACTTTTTCACAGGCACCCGGCGTCCCCCGGTCATGAGCATCGCGGAAATAAACGATACAAAGGGAACCGTCAATATAACTCCCAGGGAGCCGGAAATACCCCGGAGCAGTTCAATGCCGATTTCATAGCCGTTCATATATTCCAGATAGGGCATACTGTAAGAATAAATCATAATCAGAGTATTGATGGAACTGCCGGCAAAAGCCAGGATCAGCGTATTGGACATGGTTCCCATCATATCCCGGCCCACATTGATGCCCGAACGGAACAGCTCCCCTTTTCCGAGATCCGGACTGTTGGCCCGGATCTCCGCGATGGTAGAGGCCACCGACATGCTGACATCCATGACCGCCCCCAAAGAAGCAATGAGAATGCCGGAAAAAAGCACCCCGGAAACATCCAGCCGGCTGTTCTGGGCAATATAAGCCAAAGTTTCCACATCGCTGACATTTAATCCGGATATATGAGAAAAATGTCCGAACACCGCCGCGATCACTCCGGATATCAGAACCCCCGCTATGGTGCCCAGGATCGAACAGAGGGTTTTATAAGACCATCCGCCGATCAAAAACATAACCACTACTGTCACCAGCACTGCCGTCAGTGTTGCCGCCCCGAAAGGAGAGACGCCTATATACATCAGGGGAAGGTACAAAAACAGAATACAGACAAAGGTGAAAATCAGGCCGGCGGCGGAAGTAACTCCCTTTTTTCCTCCCACCAGGCAGAGAACTCCCAAAAATAAAGCAATCAGGATCCAGAGAATATTTCCCCGGTCATAGTTGTAGACGCTGGCTGTCAGCGTGCCTTCAGAATTTTCATTGACCAGAATGATCACCTTCAGTCCGGGGAAGCATTTTGCCCCTGAATGATTGGCATAAGGGCTTTGGGCTTCGCAGATCTCCCCTTTATATTTTCCCGAAGTGATCCGTATCCGGACCACCTGGTTTCCCTGCATCTCCACATGGTCTCCCTCGCTTGTATTGTCGCTTACCACTTTCTCCACCACCGCTTTCGCAAACTCTGAACCGCCTGTAGGGCGCAGAGGCGGACGATGGATCCCCTGATTCAGCAGGATAAGGATCCCCAGAAAAACCACCAGGAAAACCGCGCCGAGAAACACTGTAAATTTTGTTTTGTTTTTCCATATCTTTTCCATAAACGATCCCTCTTTCTTTACAAAACTGCAAACGCCTTTATTATACTTAGCCGCGGGAATCGCTTCTACCGTGTTTATGTAAACACTATGAAAAAGGCCGGTATGTTCCGGCACTTTACGGAATTTTTTCCAGCAGGAGCAGACTGTACAGATAACGGTAGCGGATCATGGGATTTTCCAGTTCCAGCGCAAATAGCTCCCGGATTTTATCCAGCCCAGTGTATTCCGATGGATGTTCAGAGCGGCCCTCTTTTCAGAGCCCGCTCCGCCTGTTCCGCATAGAACGATGCATCTTTCAGATCTTGAAAAACATCGCTGAATCCTCCGGAACATTGAAAAAATCTCAGTGTTTTTCCAGCCGCGACGCGAGCATTCCGCCGCTTTCCTTTTCTTTCAGCACAAAAAGGCCGGTCAGGATTCTGTGTCCTAAAACAAAAAGGAAGAGACAGTCCGGCAGAGAATTCAGTCCTAAAAAAACCGAATTCTCTGGGATTGTCTCTTTCTGCATGTCAGAGGTTAAAAATCAGTATTAACCGACACTCCCTTTTCACCTGCATTGCCAGGCGCATAAAACAACCGAACTATCAACCCTGTTGCTGGTAATTATTGACATTGTTGAAAGTGCCGAATACTTGCTCTTCCGCATCTCTAATCAGCTTATCCCACATATGACGGGTCAGTTCGTTGGGAGGCTGCTGTGCTTTCAGAGCAAGCACTGGCTCATAGTTACGGTTTACCATATTGCTAAGAAGATAATAATATTTTTCGGCTCTTGGGCGGATTTTTTTTACGCTTTTCGGTATAGCTCCATGGAGTTTTCCAAGAACGAATATCAGTTCGTCCTTTTTCTTTAGATACTCCAGAAAGATCGCTTCATGATATAGAAAGTAAGCATGAATGGAACGTCGCTTATTCATTTTTATACTGCGCAGGAGTGCTAACGCTTCTTCATCGTGATCCTGATAAGAAAGAGCAAGTACTCCATACATTTGCACTGCTATATCCGGAAACTGCCATTTTTGCGAACAAGACTCGCAATATGAAACCAATGCAAGAAAGGCGTCTTTCGCGTCACCCTGTTCCAGCATGCTTCTCCACAGATAAAATGCCCTGCCGCTTAGGGTAAACCCCACCGTTTCAATTATAAATATTCCAGCAGAAAACAATATCAAAGTTACTATGCCGTGAAGTATATTGCCCCGGTTAAGAATGATCGGTACAGGAATCAGCGCTGCAAAAAATGCCAGCACTCCGTACGTATCCCTCCGACCTCTAGCAACAGCGCAGATCTGAGAGAAAGGATTTACCGGATCTGTAGCTGGTAAACTTAAAAATCCTTTTTCTTTCAAACGCAAAGTTATGTTCATCAGAGTATCACGAAATTGCCTTTGTGATTCAGTAATCGGCCGCGACTGATTGACTTTTCTTCTGCCAATTATAGCAAAGACCAGGATCAGGCCAGTAATCCCGGTAAAAAAGATCCAGAATAAGCCGCCTGCGTATCGGCATAAATATACGGCAAGGCCGACTCCGACGCATCCGGCGAGAAAAATCTGCAGGGTGTTCCACTTTCTGAATCTTTTCCATGTTTCTGATGGCGGCTCTTGCACCACCAATGGAGGCTTTCTGAAAAAACGAAACATACAGACGCAGTATCCAAAAACAAACAGGATACCTGATGCTGCCGCGCATAATCCGTATCGAAAATCATGATAATTGAACAGCATATATCCCTGGATCAGCAGGTATGCCGCAAGGCAGCCCGAAAGCGTCGCTGCCAATACCCAAAGCCTTGAATTGTTTTTCTTCATACCATATCACTTCCTTGTATGTAGCATAGAGGGTTTCATTCTGCACGAAATAAGTCTGATCACTGCTTTCATCCATTTGATAATGATGTGTGTTTTCAGTGATCTCGTTTTCCTTTTGTGTTTCCGCACCCGGAAATATCAAATATTTCCGAGCCTATCACATATGGATTGCATTCTAATATAAGAACCCTGTTACCAGCAAAATTCGATGCATCTTCATCTGATATTTCAACAGTAATTTCTGAATCAACACGATTGATATCTCTAATTGTTCCCCGGGTAAAAGAAGGTGCGTCATTTATTCCTGAAACAGAATTAGGATCTTTATTATTGTTAATCATTATGGCTCCTATGATGATGGCCATTACCAGCACGCAGATAGAAGCTATAATGATTTTCTTTGTTTTGAACCATTTAATTATCAAAGGCTATACCTGTCCTTTCAGTAAATGACGCAGAATCGAATAATAAAAGTCTTAGTCGTCTGCCGCCGTTATACTTCTAAACTCTGTTCCAGATGCAAAAAAAGCCACGAAAAAACGTTGATTTTAAGCGCTTTTTCGGGCTTTATAATACCAGGGGATGAGAGAATCGAACTCCCGCTAAGAGTTTTGGAGACTCCTGTCATACCATTTGACCAATCCCCTATTTCAAAATAAACAAATATCTGACATACCTTCAAAACCGCACACAAAACTTCTTTCCAAACTCTTCCTGTGAATCTGGCCTTCACCTAGCTTACGCTTCGCTTGTTCCAGTTCCGGCTCGACTTCCGTCTCGCCTGTCTGTTCCTCATGCTGCGTCATGCCTCTTAGGAAGTTCCATCTCGCTCCGCTTCGATGGAACGACCTTCGCACTAACCTCAGCCTGCG
>DVKB01000012.1 GCA_018716305.1 Candidatus Scatomonas merdigallinarum | reverse complement strand
ATCTTTGGACGTTCCGACATAGCCGCTATTACAAGCGATTCCGTTACTGCCGCCGGTAATCTTATCACAAAGCTGAAAAAAGCGGATTTGATTGAAGCCGTCAGTGGGTTTGGAAAAGGGAAATACAAATTTAGAGTTCCAAAAGTATAAAGAGAATGCCCGTTATCAGCCATACAGCCGATAACGGGCATCCGATTAAACATATACAAGTTCCGTCAGTACAATTTCCTCTGCACGGTTGCGAATACTATTCATGCGGCGCACCCACTCCATCTGGTCGGCCGCTTTCAGTGCTTCGGCTACGCCTTCCTGCTTTGCCATAGCAGATACGATGCTTTCCATTCGCTCATTGCAGGCTTGGTCGATTTCCGTCAGATGGCGACGCAAATTGCCTGATGTCAGCAGGTCTGTGTAAAGTATCCTTCGGTGTTCTTTCAGATAACGGCGGCGCATACGCCCGTATTTGCCGATCTGATTATCACCGATGTCCGGCAGGGCGAGATTTGGAATGAGGTAATCGCCCTCTTGACGGTAAGTGCCGCCCATCTGTTCAAACAGGGACTTCATAAAGCAACAGCTCCTTTCTGTGTTGGATTTCAGCGGTTATACGAATTTTGCTCCTTTCCTATAACTGCTTTTCAATTCACCACAAATGAGCCGCAGTCATATGTATTAGGTGGCAGAAACCACCCTTTACATATTAAGTCTGGTCTCGGAAACTTAAATCCCTTGAATTTCCTGACCTTTCTCGAATCAAAATTTACAGTTTCACCTCTATATTTCTGTAACATTCCCTCAAGTTTTTCTATAAAACTACTTGACAGATCCTCTGAAATATGCGGCAGCATTTGGCGCTACCACGCAGCGCCAAATGCTGCCCTTTGTCATATAAGAGTTTCACCATTCACTTCATGACAAAGGAGGCATATTTATGTTCAAACCCGAATTATGGCAAAGCCACAACGAGTATCGAACCATTGTTAATTCTCTGGGGAAAAAACTTTCCCGCAATAATCCCCGCTATCAGTTTGATACTTACAGCAGGGAACGGCAAAAGTTACTTTCCCTGAATCTGGATCCCCTAATGGATTATCTCCCTCCGTTTTATTCCCCTGAGGGGCGACCTGCGAAAAACCAAGCACAAATCCTGCGTTCTCTCATCCTTTTTACCTTGCTCTTTAACCGGACAAACGCGAAAACCAGTCTGACTGCCTGGGTCAGGGATGTACTCCCCCGTTCTATTTCTCTTGCCTGCATCTGCGGATTCCCTTCTCTTGAGGATCTGCCGCCTTTAGGCTCTTATTATGACCTTATGAACCGCCTCTGGATAGGTTCCCGTCAGCCATACGCCAGATCCGCCCTCCTTCCCGCCGGGAAGAACGGCAAAAAACCAGATAAGACTATTGGCAGCGATGGAAAGCTTGCCGAGGAATCCTACGATATTTTTTCTGCCCGCCATACGGTTGACCTGATCCGCAACGCCTCTCCGGCTTCGGATAATCCGGAAGCCGCCCTCCAGGAGATCTTTTCCCTCCTTTCACAGCAGAGTTCGCCGCAGCACGAAAGAAGGGAAAGGCAATGCCTGTTCAGGCAAAAAAATAAGCGCCAACTTCGTATCTTCATTGGCCTAACGATACGAAATCAACGCTGAAAGCTTCCCCGGCGGCAAGCGAAAATCACTTATTATTGTCCACTGAACGATACCATATAGAACGCCGGAAGTCAATATAAAAATTTTTGAATTGAGTAACCTTCAATTCCGATTTGCTTTTCCCGATTTTCCACATTCTAATCCAAAATCATAGCGGAGTACTGCGCAGTTTGCCACGCCAAAGGCCGCGTACTCCGCGTTTGTCATTTCAAAGAAATAGGACTGAACCACCCGGGCAATTCCGTTGTGGGCTACCAGGATATACGTTTTACGGTCCGCTTCTTCCCGTAGCTCATCCAGCAGATTGTAGACCCGCTGGGCCAAATGCAGCATAGATTCTCCGCCCTGGTACCGGCAGCAGAAATCCTCCTTGGCTTTTCGGAATTCCAGGCCGTCCCGGGCGGTGGATTCCCATTTGCCGAAGTTCTGTTCTTTCAGCCTGGGCTCCAGCCGCACCGGTATTCCGGTGACCTCGGAGATATGCCGGGCGGTTTCCGCCGCCCGGATCAGCGGAGAGGCCAGGATTTCATCTGCCCGGATCCCCTCCGCCAGAATTTTCTTTCCGGTTTCTATGGCCTGCCGATGCCCCAGGGACGTCAGTGCAATATCTGTGGCCCCGCAGATCTTATTTTCTACATTCCACACAGTCTGCCCGTGCCGGACAAAATAGACGCAGCCCATAGTCTTTCACCGAACCTCCACCAGCTCAATACGGAAATTCAGCTCCTTGCCTGCCATCTCATGGTTGGCATCCAGAGTGATAGTAGTCTCGTCCTTGGCGGTCACTTTCACCGGGAAAGGCTGTCCGTACTGATTGGAGAGATAGGCCTGCTGTCCAACTTCCAGATTTTCAGAGCCCGGCAGCTGAGCGATCTCAATATGCAGAATGGCATTGGGATCCGGCATACCGTAGGCTTCTTCCGGCATCAGATGGACATCCACCACCTGGCCCACTTCCATGTCGGCCACTGCCGCGTCGAAGCCCCGGATCATCTGCCCGGCGCCGCAGACGAATTCCAGCGGCTCGCCCCGGTCGTAGGAGGAGTCAAACTGGGTTCCATCATTGAAAGTGCCCCGGTAATGGGTACGGCAGGTCTTTCCCACGTTTTTTCCCGTCAGGGCAGGCTGAGAGCCGCAGCCGCCTGTGCAGCTGTCCCCGCAGCCGCCTCCGCAGGAATGGCCCTCTTCATGATCGCCGCAGCTGTGGCCTTCCTCATGGTGATGGTCACAGTTGGCTCCCGTGGAAACCAGCTCCCCTTTCAGATATGCTTCCACTGCCTGGTCCGCGTCTCCCTGGGCTCCGGAGCAAAGCTCCACCCCGGCCTCCGCCAGAGCTGCCTGTGCCCCGCCGCCGATGCCGCCGCAGATCAGCACATCCACGGACTGATCTGCCAGCAGTCCCGCCAGGGCTCCGTGGCCGGTTCCGTTGGAACTGATGACTTCGCTGGAAACCACCTGATTGTTCTCTGTTTCATATACCTTAAAGAACTCAGTCTTGCCAAAGTGCTGAAAAATTGTACCGTTATCGTAAGTTACTGCTATTTTCATCTCTTGTATCCTCCTGAATTTTACTCCAAGCCCGCCGGAGCGAGTCCAAAGTCTTCGCTTAGTGTATCATCAATCGTAGGGGGACTGCAACAGGGAAATGTATTTTTCGGCATGGCTTCCGGCTCCAATCGCGGACTTTTGTCTGCCGATTCACTCCAGCACCAGCTGCGGCCGGAATTTCAGATAATCCCCCGACACCAGATAATATTTTATCCCGTGATACTCCCCCCGGATACTGTCTCCGAAACGGCTCTCACCATGACAGTGGGAGTATACCACCGCCTCCGCCCGGTACTGTTCCGCGATCTCCGTAAAAGGGGAGGTTTTCTCCAGAATATTGGTAGGCGGGTAATGCAGGAAAAGAATGAATTTCCGATAGCCGGCTTCCCATGCCTGACGGAAGGCTTCCCGCAGCCGGGTCATTTCCCGGGACACCAGTTTTCTGGCCTGCTGTTCCTTTTTTTCATCCCATCCCAGGATCTGGCCCCGGCGGTTCAGGTAAAAGGGGCCTTCAAAGGTGTATCCTTTGGTACCCACCAGGGCATAATCCCGATAGACCGCAAAATTGTTCTGCAGAAAAAACAGTCTGCCCTGAAATTCTTCGTTGAGCCGCTCTGTCTTTTTTGCGTCCCAGAACATGTCGTGATTGCCCCGGAGCAGGATCTTGCGTCCCGGCAGATTTTCGATGAAATCCAGATCCTCCCGGCACTCTTCCAGTTTCCTTCCCCAGGAGTGATCCCCGGTGAGAACCAGAGTATCCTCCGGTTTTACCAGCCGGTTCACCTGTTTTTCAATTTTCTTTTCATGATGTCTCCAGACGCCGCCGAACACATCCATGGATTTGTCTGTCTGAAAGCTCAGGTGCAGATCTCCCAGAGCGTAAAGGGCCATACACGGTCATCTCCTTTTACTTTCCCAGTTCCCAGAAGGCCACGGCGCTGGCCGCCGCCACATTCAGGGAGTCTACTCCGTGGGACATGGGAATTTTGATGGTATAATCGGAAGCCAGGATTGTCTCTTCCCTGAGTCCGTAACCTTCAGATCCTAAGATTACCGCCAGCTTTTCCTCCTGCTTCAGCCGCGGGTCATCGATGTCCACGGACTGGCTGTGAAGGGCCATGGAGGCGGTGGAAAATCCCAGGGATTTCAGATAGTCCATGCCCGGCTCCGGCCAGGAGCCGCACTCTTTTTCTTCCAGATAGGTCCAGGGAATCTGAAAGACCGTTCCCATGCTGACCCGAGCTGCCCGCCGGTACAGGGGATCGCTGCAGCTGCAGGTCAGCAGAACCGCGTCTATGTTCAGGGCCGCCGCGGACCGGATAATGGCCCCCACGTTGGTGGGGTTGACTACGCTCTCCAGCAGGGCAATGCGGCGGGCGGCACGGCAGATTTCTTTTACAGAGGGCAAAGGCTTCCGCCGCATAGCGCAGAGGACGCCCCGGATAAGGTTGTATCCGGTAAGTTCCCCCAGCACAGTAAAGGGCGCCGTATACACCGGAATATCCGGGCACCGTGCTATCAGTTCCCGGGCTTCCCCCTGCACATGCCGGTCCTCCGCCAGGATGGACACCGGCTCATAGCCCGCGTCCAGGGCCCGCATGACGACTTTGGGACTCTCCGCGATGAAGAGTCCCTCCATTGGCCTGTCCCGGCGCAGCAGCTGATTTTCCGTAAACCTTGCGTAAACATCCAGGGCCTTGGCCTGGAAATCTGTAATCTCAATAATCTGTCCCATACTTTTCCCTTTGTTTATCCCAGCAGTTCCCGCACCCTGTTCCCGTCAAAGATCACCGATTTCACATGATCCACCTCAATCTGATACAGGGCGTTGGCAGCCAGGTGTTCCGCCGCCTGCTCCAGATCCCGGATGCCGCTGGTATTTCTGTGCAGGTCAATCACCGCCTCCAGCCCCTCCTCTGTCAGCACGCATTCTCCTTCCTCCATGCCGATGCGCTTCAGTACTTTGGGCAGGGCGTACCGGGAAAAGATTACCTTTTTCTCTTCGGGAGTATAATCCGGGATCTCAATCACCGCGAACCGGGACATCAGGGGCGCGCTGATCTGATCTTTATCGTTGGCGGTAGCGATGGGATAAACCCCCACCGTGGGGATCATGCACTCAATATAATTGTCCGTAAAGCCCAGGTTGTCTAAAAGAGTCAGCAGCACATCCGCCGGATTGCCGTTTCCCTTGCCGGAAGCCGCCTTGTCCAGCTCATTGATAATGAAGACCAGATTGGATTCCCCCGCTACAGAAAAGGCGTCCATGATAATACCCGGCTTCGCGTTGGCGTAAATCCGGGAGCTTCCCGTCAGCTGCTCCGGGTCGTTGATGGAGCTCATGTCCAGGGTGGTCCAGGGCAGCTTCAGGATTCTGGCCACAGCGTAGGCGATCTGAGACTTTCCGGTTCCCGCCGGGCCGATGAGCAGCAGTCCGTATGCCGGCAGCGTGTGGGTGCGGTTGATCTGGATAATGGTCTCGATAATCCTCTGCTTCACCTGCTCCATGCCGTACAGCTCCTCATCCAGGATTCTCCGGGCCTCCTTTGGATCAATGGCCTGGAAATAATTTCCCTTCCACTGAATATTCATCATAATGGAAAGGGCGTGCTGGGCATGGCGCCGCTCTTCCTGGGAGACCTCGCTGGATTTTGCCACCGCCAGATTTCTTCTGGCCCAAAGCCTGATATTGTCCGGCAGAGTTCTTCCGGCGCAGTTAAGGAAATCTGTAATGCTCTGAATGCTGGTCAGCTTCATGCTGTCCCCGGTTTCCTCCTCATCCTCATCGGGGATTTCCCGTGAAGGAGCGTCGCTGGACAGCAGCCGCTCGATCATAAACTGCAGGAACCCGTCTTCGGCGGAAAGCTTCACCCCTCCTCCGAAAGCGATTTCCCGAATCTTGTATACTGCATACCCGTCCTCCCGGACTGCTCCGGACAGGCGCACATTGATATGGTTTTCCCCCAGCCATTTCAAAAGGCTCACAAACCGGGCGTCGATCTTAAGGATATCCTCGCGGACCATACCTGCCGCCCCTTTGAACTCAAAAGCGGTCCGCTTGATGGGATTGAGAAACAGACCGTCCGTGTGATGCTTCAGCTGCCCCTCCCGGTTGCTCAGCAGCAGGATCGGCTGCTCCGGGGAGGACTGGCTGCTGCCGGAATAAAAAATATGGTAGGTACATTCCGATTCCTTTACGGTCTCAGAGGCGTGATTAAAATCAAAAACTGGCATAACGAAAACTCCTTTTGTCGCTTGTCTCATACTTTTAACAGTATAGCATGGGCTCCGCCTGCGGTCTACCAGTTTATGCGAACTTCATTTTTTATATCTGGCCATATAGGATTTGGGCGTCATCCCGGTGACGCTCTTAAAGACATTGCTGAAATACTGGGGATTTTCAAAACCGGTGAGAAATGCGATCTCGTACATCTTTTTGTTGGAGGTGCGGATCAGCTCGCACGCCTTCTCAATCCTGTACCGCCTTAGATAGGACACAAAATTTTCTCCTGTCTCTCTGGCGAAAACCGTGCTCAGATACTCCGGGGAAATCCGCAGGGCAGCCGCTACCTGGTTCAGAGAAACTCCCAGCTGATAATGTTCCCGAATCTCTTCCAGGGCTTTCTCCACAAGATAGGAGTGATGGGGCTCCTGCTCTTCCCGGGGAGTTCCCGGCTCTGTCTCCAGTTTTTCCCGGATTTTCAGCAGCGCTTCCTTCAGTTCCCCCGGGATCACAGGCTTCAGCAGATAGCCCGCCACTCCCAGGCTGATAGCCTCTCTGGCATACTCAAATTCAGAATACCCGCTGAGAATCAGATAGGCGCAGGATATGTTCAGATCCTTCAGCTGCCGGATCATGCTCAGTCCGTTCATAACTTTCATTTCCACATCGCAGACCGCCACATCCGGCTGAAGCTCCTTAATCAGATACATTCCCTCGTAACCGTTCTCCGCGCTGCCTGCCAGCTGAAACTCCGGGCTGAGCTTGGGAATCAGCTGGCACAGGCCCTGCCGGATCCTGTATTCATCTTCAACGACTACTATCTTCATGGCTGCTTTCTCCATTTTGAATCACAATTATCACTTTTGTCCCTTCCCCGATGTGTGAGTCAATGGTTATATGATATCTGTCCCCGTAATAGGCGTTGAGCCGGTTCACCACATTGAAAAAACCGATATTGGATTTCTGGTAAAGTTCCGGATGGTACACACATTCATACAGCTCCGCGATCTTTTCCCTGTCCATTCCGCATCCGTTATCCGCGATTTCTATATAAAGGCCCTTTTCCCCTGCTCTTCTGATTACGATTTGAATCCTTCCCCCTTCGGTAATGTCGGCGAACCCGTGAAGCACCGCGTTTTCCACCAATGGCTGCAGCAGCATTTTGTGGATGGAAAGATATTCGGTTTCCGGCTCCGCCTGGATTTCATACTGAAACAGGTCTCCGAACCGTTTCTGCTGCAGATACAGATATTTTTTGATCCATTCAATCTCCGCTTTGACCAGCACCACCATATCAATATTTGTAACGCTGTACCGCAGAAGGCTTCCCAGGGCCCCCAGCATCTCGCTGATCTCCAGTTCATTGTTTTCCAGAGCTATCCAGTTAATGGTATCCAGAGTATTATATAGGAAATGGGGGTTGATCTGCGCTTCCAGAGTCTTGATTTCCGCGATCCTGCGCAGTTCCATCTCCTTTTCCGTATTTTTATGGGCCAGCTCCACCTTTTGTGTCAAAGCGTAAATATGCTCTGCCATGGTATTGAATTGATCGATAATAAGGTTGATGTCCTCATTTTTTGATTTCTGCAGATAATAATTTTCTTCATACCCGTGGAAATTGGCGATTCCCTCCGCTACCGAAGCAATCTGCCTTCTCTGATGCCGCACCAGCACTGTACACAGATAGACAATGGCTGCCCCGTAAATGCAGATAAACAGAGAAATCCAGGGAAGGATCTCCAGCACGTCCCGGAAAAAATAATTTTCCGGAACATAGGCGCTGAGGACACACCCCATCTGTTCCACAGAATACTGACTGTGGATGTATTCTCTGTCTTCCAGTTTGTACTTTTCTATATATTGTGTCTGTTCCGCTCCGGTCATGGAAGGATCCGTAGCGTAGATAACCGTGCCCCCGCCGCTGACCAGCAGCAGCTGGGTGGACTGCAGAAGCTCCGGCACGTTCTCATCCATAGTATCCATCTCCACAAAGGATGAGTCCCGGAAGATCTCCTTTGAAATCCCGAAAAACACTTCTCCAATAACGGTTTTGCTGCTGACAATCTGAATGCCGATATAATAGGCCGGCTCCGCGTCATATCTTCCCGTAATCTCCCCGGCAGCGGCCACCACCGGACCGTTGGCGGAGCGGACCAGCTCCCAGGATCTGCGGCGGAATTCCCCGCTGCTCCATCTGGACTGATCTCCGTCCGCATGGTAATTCTGTTCCAGAATATAATGATCCCCGGCGCTGACGTACACGCATTCAGAGATATATTCATTCAGGGACAGATAATAGCGGAACCGGTCAGCGATTTTGGATGCCATATACTCCGTATCGGTTCCCTTGTTAAAATTGTAAAAGCTTCTGTTCAGTTCCGAATCCGCCACGGAATCATAGACCAGATTCAGGATATTCCTGGATTCGCTGTTTAAGATCTCCGCAATGTGCCGCAGCTGATAATCCGCGCTTGCCAGAGCGTTGCTCTGAATCACTCCCAAGGTAAAATTAATAAACAGAATCGTCACCAGGATCAGGGGAGCGATCCCGATCAGCAGGTAAACAATCACAGATTTTTTATTTAAGGTCATACCATCCCTTCTTTACTATGATCTGCCCTCCGGGATACAGTACTCCCAGTATATCAGATTTCCGCCTCCGTTTCATCCGGAAATTCTCCGGGATCGGCGGGATCCTTCCGTCTCCCGCCGATATATTTCTGAATCACCCCATCAGCAATTTTACCGCAGAGAATCCCCGCCAGTCCCGGCAGTATAATTATGAGGAAGGGAAAAAGAAGGCAGGCCCCGGCTGCCGCCCAGCAGACCGCTCCCATACAGAGCGTCCGCCCGATGCCGCAGAACACCAGCAGCACCGCGTTTCTTAAAGTTTCTTTCACGGGCAGATTCAGATCCGCTGCCTGGGCCAGGGCATAAATTCCCATACTCCCGGCAAACAGCATCATCATGACGCAGAACGCGGTCAGAATATGCCAGAGGCTGTTCTGGCCCGCCAGGGCCAGGATCAGCCTCAGATCCAGATACAGCAGGGTTTCCAGAGCCAGAACCGCCAGCCAGAGGAGGGTGGTTTTCTTAAACCGGGACCGAAACGTGTCAAAAAAGGTTCTCCACACATATCCCTCATCCTTCAGTACCGTTCTGCCGCAGCTTTTCATCAGGGCGGCGGAGGAGGCGCCGATGGTGAAAACCGGCACAGAAAACACCGCCCAGAGAATGCTCAGCAGGATACAGTTTACAACCTTTCCTGATTTTTGTACAAATTTCTGATCAAATAACTCCTCTGACATGATTTCCTCCTTTATCCCCGACAAATATTACAGGCTCCGGTTTTTCTGACAACCGGAAGCCAGACCCGCATCTCCCCCACCCCTCTGTTGTTCCACATACAGTAGGGGACAGCCCGGATCTCAAAAGGTTCCAGAGATTCTTCCCTGAATTCCCGGTAAAGCCATGCCTCTTCCTCCGTTTCACTGACCCGGAAGGCTTGGGCCTTCAGGGAGGGAATGCTTCTCTCCCCGCCGGGAATATCCGGCCCCGGAACAGCTTTACAATCCGGATCCACGCGGATCTTTGCCAGATTTTTCCCGTTGTCCGCCTCTTCCAGACAGTATACCAGCGGTCCTCTCATCAGGGCCGCTTTTCCGGCGTCAAAGGGCACCCGGGGATTGGCCTGCATCCATCTTTCCCGCAAAGGGATACAGAAGGAGAGTTCCGCGGTCTCCCCGGAGGGCAGAATCTCCGTATATAAATATCCTCTTTCCCGTTTCACAGGAATCGTTCTGCCATGAACCGCATCCCTGACCTCCCGAATCCTGGTCCACCCCGGCTCCCGAAAAGCCAGACGCATTCTGGTTCCCGGAGCAGTTGTCACTTTCACGGCCACCTGCTCTTCAAATGGATATCCGGTGCGCATTTCCAGCCGGGCACAGCCGGTTTCCATAGAAACGTCTGTTTTTCCCGACACGTAAAGATTTACAAACAGGGTTTCCGGATCTTTTGCGTACATATAGCTTCCCAGATTCATTACAGTTCTGGCAATGTTGGGCGGACAGCAGGCCACCCCCATCCACTTTCTCCTCTGAGGCAGCACATGGTGCAGGGTGCGGTTGGCCGCCAGCTGCTCCGGCACCACTTCCAGAGGATTGACATAAAAAAACTCCGTGCCCTTCAGGGACATTCCTCCGAGTACCGTATTGTAAAGCGCCTGTTCCGCAATATCCATGTACTTTCCGTCCCGCTCAGTCTGAAACAGGCGTTTGCCCAGCATCATCAGGGCCACTGAGGCGCAGGTCTCGGAATAATTATAATTGTTTGGAAGGTCGTAATCGCAGGTAAAACATTCTCCGTCCGCCGCGGAACCCACTCCGCCTGTGAGGAACATCTGCCGCTTCACCACATTATCAAACAGCACCTTGGCCGCTTCCACCAGGCTTTCATCGCCTGCTTCCACTCCCGCGTCCGCCATGGCGGAATAGAGGTACAGAGCCCTCACCGCGTGGCCCGCCGCCTTCTTCTGCATACGGACAGGCTTATGAGCCTGAATATTATCATATCCCAGATGTTCAAATTCCGGAAAAATATGGCGGAAACCGGGCCGTTTCTGCTCGGCCTCATACCGTTCTCTGGAAAGATCCGTGCCTCTGAGATCCAGAAAATATTTTGCCGTGTCCAGGTAGGCCTTTTCCCCGGTGACCCGATACAGCTTCACAAGGGCCAGTTCAATCTCCGGATGGCCCGGACAGCCATGGATCTTTTCCGGTTCCGGGCCGAAGGTGCGGCAGATATTGTCCGCCATCCGGACCGCCAGATCCAGCAGCTTTCTTTTTCCGGTATTTTCATAGTATGCCGCCGCCGCCTCGATCATATGCCCGGCTACATACAGTTCATGGCCTTCCCGCAGGTTGCTCCAGCGGTTTCCCGGCTCTTTGATTGTATAGTAGGTATCCAGATACCCGTCTTCCTGCTGGGCCTTCCGGAGAAGATCCACCGCCTGGTCCGCAGCCGCCTCCAGTTCCGGCAGTTCGGCTCCGGCTAGGGCGTATGCCACAGCCTCCAGCCATTTGGCGATATCCGAGTCCTGGAACACCTGCCCGTAATACTCACCTTCCGCCAGTCCGGCGGCAATCTTAAAATTTTCCACACAGTGGCTTTTGGGGGCGTCCGGCACCCGGTCATTGAGGATCTCCCACTGATAGGGCAGCATCCTGTCTCTCACCACAGATCTGTAAAAATTCCAGAAACCGTCGTCAATATGTATCTCATCCAGTCTCAGTTCTTCCAGTCTTTCCATCATTTTCATCCTTTCACAGAGCCGCTTACCAGGCCCTGGACAATATATTTCTGCAGTACGATAAACAGAATCAGCACAGGCAGAGCCAGGATGACTCCGTAAGCCATAATATAATTCCACTTGGTTCCATAGAGCGTCATAAAATTGTACACTCTGGTAGTCATGGGCCGCAGGGATTCCTGGGTATTGAAGGTAATGGAGTACATCAGGTCATTCCAGGCGTAGATAAAGCTGAAAGCCAGACCGGTTACCGTGCCGTTTTTGGTAATAGGCAGTATGATATGGGTAAAGGCCTTGAATCTCCCGCAGCCGTCGATCAGCGCCGCCTCCTCCAATTCCGCCGGAATACCTGAAAAAATGGGCCGCAGCATCAGCACCACAAAAGGAATAGACAGGGTAGCGGTGGAGAGAATGGGCGCCAGATAGGTATTCAGCAGCCCCACTTTGCTGTAGATCAGATACAGCGGAGTCAGGATCAGGGAAGAAGGCAGCATCTGGGTGACCAGAAAGGTCAGCAGCATGGCCTTTTTCCCTTTAAAGCGGAAACGGCTCAGGCCGTAGGCGCAGGGAACCGCCAGGATCATCGAGACTGCCGTGGAGCCCACCGCGATGATGCAGCTGTTCCGCAGGGCAATCAAAGTGGCCGGATCCAGCAGCTGGCTGACGTAGGTTTCCACCACAAGCTTCTGGGGGAAAAAGCTGGGAATCCGCTGAAAAATCTCCGCGTCCCCCTTCAGGGAACTGATCACAATCCAGTAAAGGGGAAACAGCAGGGGAACCGCCACCAGAATCGTGATAATGGTAAAAATCCTCCTTCGCTTTTTCTCTTTTTTTGAAAAAACCGATGTTCTGCTCACTGGACTTCCTCCTTTCCCACAAACTTGATATAGATAAGTCCCACCGCTAAGAGGCACAGGAACAGGATATTGGCAGAAGCCGCCCCGGTTCCGAAATTAAAAGCCTCAAAGGATTCCCGGTAGGAATACGTAGACAGCACTTCTGTGGCGTTTACCGGCCCGCCTCCTGTCATAACATAAACCAGATCAAAGACCTTGAAAGTACCCACAAACCCCAGCACCAGCACTGCCAGAATGGATTCCTTCATCATGGGCAGAGTCACGTAGAAAAATTTCTGCAGTTTTCCCGCCCCGTCAAGGGTAGCGCTTTCGTAAACATCCGCGGGAATATTGGAAAGTCCTGTGGATAAAAGCAGCATATCGAAAGGGATTCCCACCCATATATTAGTGATGATTACAGTTGGCAAAGCCATGCCGGTGCTGGTCAGCCACTGGACAGGTTCCTCAATCAGGTTCAGGCTGGTCAGAATATAATTAACGATTCCCGAATCGCTGAAAATGTATTTAAACATCAGGGCCACCACTGTCATGGGAAGGATATAGCTTATGACCAGCAGTCCCCGCATGGGCCTGGCAGCTTTGAATTTCTGGTTAAACAGCAGGGCCAGCAAAAAACCGATGACAAACTGGAACACGATGCACACAATCGTGTAGAGAAAGGTGTTTCCAAAGGCGTTCCAGAAATTAGAATCCCCCAGCACCTCCATATAATTTTCAAGACCGTTGAATTTTACAGTGCCTGCGTTAAAGCTCCGGATGGTCATGCTCTGAAAACTGATGATCCAGTTATAGAGGATGGGGAAGCCCATGAGAGCGATCATAAACAGGAACGCGGGCAGGGAGAAAAAATATCCGGCGCGTTTTTTTCGTGTTATTCTCATATGAACCTACTTCTCCTTATAATCAGCCGGCTGATACAAATGAAAGGCGGATCCTTTTTCCAGTCGGAGGATCCGCCTTTCCCAGCCGCGAAATCTCTTTATGCTTCAGCCAGCGTGCTCTGTCCGGCGGTATTATTCTTCCGCGTTAATCTCGTCAATCTCTGCCTGGGCCTCCGCCATAGCGTCAGCCGCCGATGCTTCCCCGGAAAATACTTTCTGGTAAGCTACCTCAAAGGCCGTAGCGCATTCTGTCCATCTGGGATGTACCCTGGCCACTGTGTACTCCATATAATTGGCGAAAAACAGGGTCTGAGGATCGTCCGAGAACCACTCCTCATTGTCAACATCCGACCGGGCAGAAAATCTGCTCATTTCTTTACAGAGCCTGGGGCTGACGTCTTTGCTGCAGATCCAGGACAGAAACTCCCAGCAGGCCTCCGTATTGGCTCCGGAGGTAACGCAGATATTTTCTCCTCCCAGAGCAGTAGCGTCTTTTCCGTCTGCCGGAATGGGGATCTTGGCCACATCCCAGTTCAGATCCGGGGCGTCCTCCCGCAGCTGCCCGATCTGCCAGACTCCCTCAATAATCATAGCCACATTCCCGGCGGCAAACTGTTTCTCCAGATCCGCCTGAGACCAGTTCATCACTTCCTTGCTGGCAGAGCCGGCTTCCACCATGCTGCCCAGCATTTCAACAGCGGCGATGGCGCCTTCCGAGTCAAGGGTGTTGATATCCGCGCCCGCCTGGTTCAGGAAGGGATATACCTGGAACGCTCCCTCTCCTGTTTTGGCGCCGCAGAAAGCAAAGCCGGTGTGCTCCTCTGTAGTCAGCTTTTCCGCGGCGTCCACCAATTCCTCCCAGGTAGTGGGAACCTCCACTCCGGCCTCCTCCAGCATGTCCACATTGTAGAACAGCGCAATGGTATTGCAGGCGTAGGGAAGTCCGTACACGCCGTCCTCGTAGATCACAGACTGCATGGGGCCTTCCAGCATCTGGTTCTCATCCCATTCATCGTAATAGGAAGAAAGATCCTCCAAAACCCCGGAAGCGGCGAATTCAGAAGTATAGCAGTTGTCCATCATAACCAGATCCGCCATATCCCCAGCGATGTTTCCGATAGTCAGCTGCTTGATGTACTCATCCGCCGGGGTATAGACCAGTTCCACTTCTGCCAGCTTGCTCTGGGCGTTGAATTCATCCACGTACTTCTGAAAAATTTCCAGCTCATTGTCCGCCAGCGCGTGCCACATGGTAATCGTTTCCTTTCCGCTGCCGGAGCCGGATGAAGACGCCTGGGAACCGGAACCGGCAGAGGGTTCCGAAGTACCTCCGCAGCCCGCCAGAGACCCCATAAATAAAGCGGCAGCCGCCGTCGCAGTTACTATTCTCTTTTTCATCTTATTCCTCCCTCTGCTGTTTTTTTGTACTTTTATTATCCCGTAATTTATCTGTAAAAAACATTATATTTTTTTAAGATTTTTTACAAAAAACCGCGGCGAATCCATATTTCCTTTCCCCTATAAAATTCTTCTTGACTTTTTGATTCATATACGATACATTTTAAGTATCATATATGATTCTTTTTTAGGAAAGGAGGCTCTCAAATGAATGAATTGTTATCTGTATCTTTAAATTTAACTCCGGAAGAATGCTGTAAAAACGAAGACCTGCTCAAAAAGATTGACGAATTGCTTTTGACGGCAGGCATGCGGTATTCCGGCATCATGAACCTGTATGCGCCGGTGGATCATCAGAAGCGCGATCAGACAGTATTTCGGGCAGAAGAATTACTGCGGAATACAGATTGGCTGAAAGGCATTTTAGCCTATACTTCCACCGGCACCCTGACAAATGCCTGCCCCCTTGGAGAGATTCAGACAGACCTTATGTCAAATCCCTCTCCCCATAAAGTATGGTATTATGAAGAATATTATCAGAAAACCAAACAGCTTCCCCATGGGATCGTAGTCGATGAAAACAAACAGCTCAGAGACGGCTATATCTCCTATCTTCTGGCCCAAAAGTACGGCGCCCCCGCGGACATCTGTGAAATGGTATCTGAACAGCCTTTAAGAAAAATTGTCACAGGAAGGCATGTGGAATTTTCCCATGGCAAGTGGAGGAAAAAAAGCGAAAAACGCTATGTTTGGATTTATCCATTAAAAGCACCGATTGTGCCCGGGGATATTTTATTGGCAAATACAAAATCAGGGGGTGATCTTATATGCGCAGACAGCATTGATTATATTGCCGGCCAGGAATTCTGCGCCAAATATAAAAAGATCAGAAAACACATGCATATGCGCATGGAAAAGGGAGAATACACAGATCATGAGAAATAGTATGGACTATATTTATACAGCGGGCGACCAGAAAATTCTGATTGAAGCGGAACAAAACGGCACCAGACGCTCTGTTATAGAGCAGTATATACGCTGCCGGAAACAGCAGGGCATGACCCAGGCGGAACTTGCCAAAAGGGCAGGGCTTCCCAGAAGCAATATTACAAGATTCGAAAGCGGCAGCTACAATCCGTCTTTGGAACTTCTGGTACGAATTGCGGCTGCCCTGGGGATGTCGCTGCAAATGCAGCTGGTTACAAAGGAATGAAGGGACAGTCCTCTGGGTATCAAACCCTCGCGGCCGCTGCCAAATGGGCATGCAGGCACAAGGTCCCTCCATTTATCGAAATAGCTTCCCTTGACTGATTTCCAATACAACATCCGCCTCTTCTGCAAGCTGTTTGCTGTGTGTTGCCACAATCACGCATTTTCCCATCTCATGGGCGGTTTTCTTTAACAGCTCGATTATCTCTCCGGCTGTATCCTCATCCAGATTGCCGGTTGGCTCATCTGCCAGAAGTACCCTGGCCTCACTTGCCAAAGCGCGGGCAATGGCCACGCGCTGCTGCTGTCCGCCGGAAAGTTGCAAGACGTTCCGCTTCCAATCCTCACGGGGAATACTGACTTCCCGCAATAATTCTTCGGCGTCTCTCCTGCCCCCCAGCTTTACATTTTCTTCAGCGGTCAGATAATCAATCAGATTATAGTTCTGGAATACCAGCGAAACATGGTGTCTGCGGTAATCGTTCAATCCTTTTTTGCGGATATCCTCTCCTCCATAAAGGATGGTTCCCGATACCGGATGATCCAATCCCGCCAGAAGGGAAAGAAAGGTGGTTTTGCCTGAACCGCTGGAACCGACAATCGCATAGAACGTGGCTTCCTCAAAAGTGGCAGATACATTTTTCAGGACAATTTTATCCCGCTTCGATTTATAGGAATATAAGACATTTTTTGCCTCTAAAATCATTTCCAGTCCTCCTAACTCATTTCACTTAGAATATCTTTCGGGTTCTTGCGGAAAATCAGGACGCTTGCCGCGCAAGCAGATAAAACAATCAAGACGCCTAAGCTAAGACTGTCTACTAACAGCATATATGAAGTTATTTCCGTTTTTACATCCGTGACGGTGAGTTCCGGTGCCTGATAATCCGTGGCAGCTTTGCCTGCATCCATATCGTCCTGCAATTCGGCCTGCTCTGCCTGCTGGCCTGCCAGATAATCAGCAGCGGCACCAGAGACCGCCGGAGCAATCAGGAAAGAAAGAGCAAGTGCCAAAACACCGATCAGAACGGCTTCGGTTAAAATCTGCAAGAGTATCTTTCCCTTTGCGATTCCGATGGACAGAAGTATGCCAATCTCATTTGTTCTGTTCTTGATCCAGAAAACAAAAATCAGGAATAAAATGATAAAGCCGGCGCCGGCAACAGCCAGCAGCAGCGTGTTGCTGATTTTTTCCAAATCATTGAAGTTAGAAGCCATGGTGTCCAGATTTCCGTTGTTGTCGATTAAGTCATACCATTGCCAGTGAATATCTGTTTTCTTGATAGCCTCTTTTACGGCATCGTAGTCATCCACATTCGCTGCTTTGAAATAAGCCTTTTCATACAGCGGGTCATCCTGCTCCACTTTTTCAGGAAAATGCAAATCTGTAAAAATAACATTTTCGGAACGGTAAGTATCGCCGGACATATAGGGTTCCATCCGTTCCTTAACTTGATAAATCCCTACAATCGCTGCCTCCTGCACAGGTTCTTCTGCTTTTACCGAATGAAATTGCAGATAGCCGCCTACCTTTAGCTGATTTTTTTCTGCCAATTCTTCGGAGATAACACAAACATTTGTATCATCCTTTGTTGTCATCCGCCCTTCCAGGATGGCAACATTGCCGCTGAGGACATTGGCATCCATGGACATATCCCGATTACCGATCAGGGCCACACCCTGAAAATCATTGGTCTGGTCTGCATCGGCATCTTCAATCCGTTGAAAGTTTGCCTGTTTCACCGCGGTTGGAACCGTTGTTATATTATAGTCGGCAATTCCCTCCACAGCAGCGATCTTCTCAATATCATCTGATTTTAACGACTCAAAAGAATTGTCTGTTGTTACCATCCAACTCTCTGAACCCATGACGGTCATTTTTTCCAGATGCACTCCATCATAGCTTCCTTGACCGTCTGGATATAGTTCAGATATTTTTTGACAGGCTTCATCTACCCGCTGGCTTCTGTTCGCTGGATTATATTCCAGTAAAAATCCTGCGCCGATGGCCTGCCGTGTGCTGTCCTTTACTGCGATATTCGCAGAACGGCTTGCCATGCCGGACAGGAAAAGCAGACTGATCATACAAACCGCAAGCAGGAGCAGCAGGCTTTTAACCGGCTTTCTAAAACAGGAACGGATCGCCCGCCCAAATAAATTCATCGTTTATCCCTCCATTCGTGATAAAATATCTTTCGGATTTGCCCGGATTGCAGGCAATAAGGACAGCAATACAGCAATTACAGTCACTCCGCCGCCAATCCCCAATAGCAAAGCTATATCCGTAAATTGTAAGGAAACCTGCAAAGAAACGCCTGTTTCCACAGAGGACAGCAGCAGGTCCTGCAGCCAACTTGATGCCGGCGAACCGAGGCCGCAGGAACCAATCAGGGCAATGAGGAACACAACTGCCGCTTCCAAAAGAGCCTGTAAAAAAATGATGATTTTCTGTTCGCCCATACTGATAAACACTGCCATTTCCTTTTGTCTGTTCCGCATCCACATACAAAGCAGCAGGGAAACAATCACCGTACCGGTGAAAAAGGTAAGCAAACGCATCAGCGACACTACTCTTGTTATTTGTGTTAATGGCGCTTTCATCTGTTGATACAGGGCATCCGATGCAGTAACGTCCGCTTTATCCCGCAAAACTCCCTGTATACTCTCGGCCAATGGATCTAAAAGCTCTGGCTGTCCAGTATAGGCCGATACTTTATAAAATCCGCTGCCGTCAAATAATTCTAAATAAGCTGTATTATCAATATAAATCTGATTTTCCAAGCGATAGACGGCAAGAGCAGCGTTTTCCTGCTGGCTTTCATTGCCGGTCAGATATTCTCCAATCACTTTCACAGTAACAGTTTTTCCGCTTTCTGCTTCAAAAGAAAGTGTGTCGCCAATCTGCAAACTATTGGCATCTGCAAACCGGGCGTTGATGACAGCGGCATTTTGTGTATCGGGCGTAATCCATTCGCCCTCTGTCAGCCGATAGGATTGATCCGCAAAGGGACTGTCTGTGTCCATATCATCATAGGATAGCAGGCTGACTTTCAAATTATCCGGTTCGGTGGAAGTGCTTGCCGTAACTGGCGCAAAATCCGTTAAATATGCGGATTGCCGGCCCATTCGATTGACAGACGTTACGCCTGCTAAATTTTTGATGGTTTCGGCTTCTTTATCTGTAATCGGATAAGCGGTGTCTGAAATTTCACAGACTACTTTTGCTCCTGCTTTTTCCCTCATAGCAGCTTCGGTGCTTTCTGTGGCGTGTAAAATCATGTTTGTACCAAGGATCATGCTGTTGACCAAAAGGAAAATCAACAGCAGCAGCACCGACTTTCCGCGTTTCCGTATCAGATAAAGGAATCCTCTCTTATAAAAAGGCATCTTTTTCTATCCCTCCCGTTAATTAAATCGGGTAATCAGCACTTTTGCCGCATGGATTTTCCCATCATCCTGTGTTTCTCCATAAACATAAACGGGCGTAGACTTTTTTACATCAGAAGCCGCAGCCGCTTTTAATTCCACCGCACCGGTGGAGCTGTCGATGTTGGCACTCTGAAATATACAGCCTTCATCATAAGAAACCGTTGTACTTTCCATACTGTTTTCCATACCCTCCGCGGCCGCTTTTATCATTTGCCCATCGTCCTGATCGGGAACAACCTGAAAACTTCCGTCCTGAAAATCGGCGACGCTTCCTCTTAACAGGACAGTTTCCAGCAAGTCGTCCAGATTTGTCGCGGTTTCATCGGATGTGTTTGTGTTCTCACCGTCAGATGGATTTTCGGTTTGATTGTAAGCAGACGGTTCATGTTTGGCTGTCTGCCCCGAGTTAGAAGTTCCGCACCCCGCCAGGGGGAGTGCGCAGATCAATGCTAATGTCGTAGTTACTAATTTCATGTGTTTCATTTGATCTATCTCCTTTCCGCTTTTACCGGCTTATCATACAGAAAAACTTCTCTAAAAATCCTCAAAGAAAAAAAGAAATTCTCGGCCTCTTTTAGAGAACTTTTAGAGAATTTCTCTGCTATACTAAAGGTAAAAACTATGTCAAAGAAAAGGAATACACAAGAATGATAAAAGTATTGCTCATGGAAGATGATCTTGATTTATGCCGATCCATTCAACAGGAATTGATGAAGAATGGTTATTCCGCAGACTGCTGCAATGACGGAGAGACGGCTATGCTGTATGCCCTGAATACGGATTACGGATATGATCTTGCCATCGTAGACCGTATGCTGCCTGTCATTGACGGCCTGACAATCATAAAAGCAATGCGCCGGAAGAATATTCAAATTCCTGTCATTATCATTACGGGAATGTCCGCTTTGGATGATCGGGTGGACGGGCTGGACAGCGGAGCGGACGATTATCTGGTGAAACCCTTTCATATCCGGGAACTAATGGCAAGGGTAAGGGCCTTGACGCGGCGGCCGCAGCAAATCCGGGAAACAGCGGAACTTTCCTATGGGGATCTTCATTTTGATTATCCTAACCGGAAAGTCACCTGTAATGGACATGAGCTTGTATTGACCGCAAAAGAGGCAGAACTTTTAAGCGTATTGATGAAGCAGCCGGAAACTGCATTTTCAAGGGAACAGCTTGTCTTAAAAGTATGGGGAAGCAATGCCGATATAGAGCCGGGAAACGTGGACAACTATATTTCCTTTCTGCGGAAGCGATTAAGAGAACTTCACAGTCGTTGTGAAATCAAAACCATTTACGGCTCCGGATATAGATTGGAGAAATCAAATGCTTAAGCGCTTACAAAACCGGCTGCGGATTTTCTTGATTGTCATTTTTATGGCGGTTGTTTCTCTGATCCTGTGTTTTTCCTTTTGGAATACATGGCAGGCCCGGCAGATTGCCGATATTACTTACGTCCAGCGGATGGCCTCCCTGATCATCTATCAGTTAGAAGCTGACCCTGCCAGACCGGATGAGCTGCTTTCTAATTATGAAAGAGAAATGCATGTTTACAGTATCTTGAAGGACAGCGCTGGCAATATCCTGCATCAAAGTGACCCGGACACGCTGACAGACCTTGATACATTGGGGAAAATTGCGGAGGAAAGCATTGAAATTCAATCTCCGGCAAATCAAACAAATAGTTTTCCTATCACCGAACAGGGAGGATATGGAGAAATCACCGGGACGAACCATGACCGCTATTATGTTATCCCGGCAAGTATCAGCACAAAATCAGGAAATTGGTATTCATTGGTTCTGTTTTATGAGCAGCCGTCCATAAGTACACTGACATTTCGGCAGGCCCCGGCATACTGCGGTATCTGGCTTCTGGCTTTTGTATGTATTCTCTTTGTCAGCCGGTTCTTGCTGCGCCGGGCTTTTGAACCGACCGAACGGATGCTGCAAAGTCAAAAAGACTTTGTTGCCGCCGCCTCCCATGAACTGAAATCCCCTCTGGCGGTGATTATGGCGAATGTAGAGAATATTCAGAATATCGAGACAGCAGAACCACAGGCGCAAAACCATCTGAAAGTGATTGACGCAGAGTGTACGCGAATGTCAAGATTAGTACGGGATATGCTGCTTCTTGCATCTTCGGACGCGGATCAATGGACAGTCCAGATACAGGAAGTGAATATAGATACCATACTTATTACGCTGTATGAGGCTTATGAGCCGGTTTGCAGGAAGAAAGCGATACATTTAGATTTGGTGTTAGGCGAGGACAGCTATCCGCAGCTTCATACCGATCAGGAACGCCTTTTTCAGATATTGAGCATTTTTTTGGACAATGCAGTTTCTTATTCACCGGAAAACAGCAGCATTGAAATACAGACCAGATGGGCGGCAAGGGAATTTACTTTTCTTGTCACAGATCATGGACGCGGGATTGCCGAAAAAGATAAGCCATTTATTTTTGACCGGTTCTATTGCGCGGATAAATCCCGTACAGACAAATCCCACTTCGGTTTGGGGCTTAGTATTGCGAAAGAACTGACAAGGATGCTGGCAGGAAAAATTGGATTTGAAGATACTTCCGGCGGCGGCGCAACATTCTTTTTGACTTTGCCTATAAGGTAGTTTCTAAGCATGAAGAGAGCCTGTCCATGCCGGATGGAATAGCCCGGATGCAGTACGCTGTATCCATTTAGCTCCAGTTCCACGCCGGAAATTTCCGGGCGGCATCCGGGTTATTCCTCTCCATGGAAGTACGGCTCTGATCATTTCCGCAATCCAGGTCTTTGGCCTGTCTGCCCTACTCTCCCAGAACGGACTTTGCCCATGCAGCCGCTCCGCTGTTTACCAGCCTGCCCTGTTTCCAGTTTGCCTTCGGGCAGTGTTCCCGAAGACTCTTCTCTGCTCCGCCGATGCCGCTTCCTCCGGAAGTTGCGAAGGGAATCAAAGTCTTGCCGGAGAAATCATAGCTTTCCAGGAAGGTATCCACGATTCTCGGTTCCACATACCACCAGATGGGGAAACCGATGAAAACCGTATCGTACTGCTCTATATTTTCAACTGTTCCCGCAATCTCCGGGCGGCAGGCTGGATCGTTCATCTCTGCTGTGCTGCGGCTCTTTTTATCTGTCCAGTCCAGATCCGCATCTGTATAGACTTTGGTCGGACAAATCTCATATAAATCTGCTCCCACCGTCTTTGCAATCTCTTTTGCCGCATGTGCCGTAGTCCCGCTTGCGGAAAAATAAGCAACTAATGTTTTTTTCATTTCAAACTCTCCTTTAAAAATTCTATAATCTCATCGCGTTCCGGCTGACCTGCCATGGCACAGTCCATCCCACCTTCCAGGGATGTCATCGTATGGCAGATGATATAAGATTTACTCATGCCTGCCGTACCGCCTGTTTTTATTCTGACATTCTGTCAGTACAACTAATATAACACCATTCTGACGTTATGTCAATATATTTCCCGGTCTTCCCCTGTTGGTCTGTTTCCTTCAAAATACGCACCCATCAGAACAACGGTCCGGGGTTCCTCATCAAACGTGCCCATATGCATATACTGGACGCACAGACCTTCTTCATTGGGATTTTCTCCTTCTTTTTCCGGGTTTCTTTGCCTGTGGTTCCGGGAGTTTCGGATACATTTCTCTGACCATCTCAAACAGCAGCTGTCCATCTCTCTGCTACTTAAAACAGTGCGGGCCAATCTCTTCCACCAGACGCCATTTTGCATCCGGTTCAGTTTGAACTTACAGAAGAGATTCTTTATACCAGGATGACAGATCGATCAGCCTGTCTGTCTTCATTTGCTCCACCTGCCTATATCATAACAGTCCAAACATGACAACCGTATGTCAATTTGATTTATATCCATCAGTATTCCATTCCTTCTTTCATGGTTCTCCATTCTTCTTTTGTCTGGCAGGAAATATGTTCCGTCCGTAAAACACCTTCTATTGCGCAGAAAACCTTTTCACTGGTGTGATGATAATGAAATCCGCATTTTTCCTGAACACGTTTTGATTTTAAATTTCCGTCAAAATAGCCGCACCATATTTTAGTCAGATTCAAGTCTTCAAATCCATGCCGCAGGAGTTCTCGGACCGCTTCAGGGATCAGTCCCTGCCCCCAATACGGTACACCGATCCAGTAACCAATCTCACCTTCCGTCTTTGGAAGTCTGATATTACTGGTTTCACCAATCATTAATCCTGCGCTTCCAACCGGACAGCCGGTTTCTTTCAAAACTACAGCGTAGGTTTCCGGCGCAGACAGTACTCCTCTGATGATTTCCCGGCTGTTTTCTACACTTGTGTGAACAGGCCATCCCGCTATAGGACCAATATCAGGATGACTCGCGTATTTGTATAACTCTTCTGCGTCCTCCTCTTCCCATGGGCGGAGAATCAATCGCTCTGTTTTCAAAATCATACTTCTATACCTCCCTGCAATTCACACACCATGAGATATTCCTCTTCCTTTTCATCCACTATCACAAATCCGAGTTTTTTATACATTTTTACCGCGTAATTTGCCTTCTGTACGGACAGTGACGCTCTTTTATATTCCTGTGCCTTCAGCTGTTCCAGCGTCCCCCTCAGCATCCGGGATCCAATCCCCTGGCCTCTATATTTCCTGTATAATGAGCTGGCAATGGACGGCGTCTCATCATCTACATGGCCATAATCGTTTGAAGAATATCATAAAATTTTTCTTTTGCGTATTTCTCCATGAATGGACTATGACCGCATTTTTCTAAAATATAAGTTTTGCATGAAATACCGTTTTCTTCTAATGGTTTCACTACTCCTTCTATCGGGTGTGGGTCACAAACTCCCTGTATTAAAAACAGTTTGCTCTGAATCATCTTAAATGCTTTTAATAATTCTCCGTTACTTCTCAGCTTAACAGCCTCATCCCAAATTCTATTATACATTTCAGCATCTGCTTTGTTTACAGTGAGTTTTCCCCTGCTTTCAAGATGATAATTATCCGATTTTTCTAAAATGCCGGGTATCTTTTTGATATCTTCATTAGCAGCCGCATTATCTATAATTCTCTGAAAAATTTTACTTTCTTCGTCCGAAAGATTTCTCAATCTTCGTAAAGATATCTCTTTGGCATATTTATCTTCCAGCGGCGGGCAGCCAACTAAGATAATGTTTTTACATATCCCTGGATATTTTCCTGCAAATAAAACCGCTAACCATGCGCCCCACGAGTGACCGATTAAAGTCGGTTTTTCCTGACAATATTCCATTATCTGTAAATGTAATTCTCCAATCAATCCGTCTATGGAATATCGGGATTGCAGTGCTTCTATAATCCCCTTTCCCGTCAATCTACTTAATTCTTCCGCACAGTTTTTCAAAGAACCGATTGCGCCAGGGCCGCCATGGATTAGAACGGTCTTATACGGTTCTTTCCCATGTAATTCAACCATTTTATCTTTACCTCAAATTATATTTATTCCACCCAATAAGAAAGAGGCAGGAGTTCTTTTAAGTTCTTTAGCATCGGTTTTATATTCCACTAACTCTATATCCCCTTAAAACAGAATTATTTTCCTCAAATATACCATAATTCCCCCTGGAAAAGAATATATTTTCAAAACACTCTCAGCGTAAAACTCACCGTCCAAAACGCCTTCCGGGACGTATCCTTTACCATAGAAGCCTTATAGCCCTCCACATACATCTCCGCCGTTTTCACCGCCAGCGTCTCCGTATCAAAAGACCCCGCGGTGATCTTTTCCTGCTGCTTAAATGTAAGTAGGTAATCATCCGTACCTTGACAAAATAAGAAATCCCCCGGCGCTTACCAGGGGAAGATCTGATCCTTATTTTTTTAGTTTACTATGGCAGTCAGCTGGCAGGCTGGCGGACCAGGGAAGCAGT
>DVKB01000011.1 GCA_018716305.1 Candidatus Scatomonas merdigallinarum | reverse complement strand
CGACATTTCTGGGCAAGAGGATATTACGTTGCTACAATCGGCAATGTGAATGAAGAAACAATACGACAATATATAAAGGAACAAGAGGAAAACGATAAACTGGAAGATGGAATGAAATAAAAGAGCCTTCTATGGGAGGCCGCCGGCAATAAGGTGTCTGCGAACCCGCTTTAGCGGATACCAGTACTATACCCCGGAGGGGTCAGAGTTAAACCCCCATTTGAAATGGGGGTTGCTAACTTTAATTTACTTTTTTCAAAGAGCTTCCTGTCTTCCGGTTTTCGATTGGTGTATATTAATTGATTCTGTTTATCGGTTGCGTAAATGAGACAGGGGGACTTGTCCAGGATGCTCTGACAGAATACAGAGTTATTTTGTTTTTCCAGAAGAACACGTTCCACCTCATCTTCGCTGGAGATAGTAAACATATCAATATCGTATTCTAAAACTTCGCAGATAGATTTGGCGCAGTTCACGATATTCGAATATCCCATAAGGGCAGTACGGCCCTGCACATGTTCCGGCGTCTTGATAATTCGAATCATATCGTAAGGTGTAATTTCAACATCAATATACTGCAGCTGGGAAAAGATAATCAAAAAGGAGAGACAAAAAAAAATTCTGCTGATCTCCGGAAGTATCCATGAAGTGACTGTACGTCAGATACAAAAAGCCAGAGAACGGGGATTTCCGGTATTTAATCTCAGCGATGAAGCGAAATTTGTAAATGAATATCTGGATACAGAAACAGGCCGGGAGTTTATCGAGAACCTCATAGAAAAATTCCGCGAACACAGGCTGGTAGCCATAGAAGCAACCTCCGGAAGAGAAGCCATGGAAAAATCCAGAAAATATGCGGCGGATCACGGGATTAGTGATGAGGACGCGCGGATGCGGGTGACCGGAATGCTGGGGAAAATGGCCTGCAAAATTATTGAAAAAGTAAACATTGATATTCTGGCAGTGTTCGGAGGCGATACCCTTATGGAGATTATCAAAAGTATGAGGGCGGCGGGGGTTCGTCCTCTGCATGAAATCGAGCCGGGGACGGTGATCAGCGATCTGATTGGCGGAAAGTATCCGATTCAGATTGTCTCAAAATCCGGAGGGCTGGGAACAGAAGACATTGTACGGAATATTGTCTATTATTTTAACGAGTGATACAAAGTGACAGGAGCGGCTGCGGCGGAGAGATCCCATGGGGCGGCTCCTGTCGGCAGTTTCTAAATTCCTCTTGCAACCCCCGCAAAATCCGCTATAATAGAACCATCAGAAGCACCGGGACATGAAAAATAATTTTTTTTTCATAATCCCGGTATTTTGCAGTAAGATAGATAGAAACAGGAGCTTTTTGCTCCGGGGATTTCAGAGAGGATAAAGGAGTATACATAATATGTGCGGAATTGTAGGTTACACAGGAAACCGGCAGGCGGCCCCCATTCTTCTGGAGGGCCTGGCGAAGCTGGAGTACCGGGGATATGATTCTGCCGGACTGGCGGTCCGGGACGGAGACGGGGAGACAGAGATTGTCAAAGCCAAAGGACGGCTGCGGGTGCTGGAGGAAAAGACCAACGGCGGCCAGGCCATGAAGGGCTGCTGCGGCATCGGCCATACCCGCTGGGCTACCCACGGGGAGCCCTCCGTGGAAAACGCCCATCCCCACTGCAGCGATGACGGCAATGTGGTGGCGGTTCACAACGGCATTATTGAGAATTACCAGGAATTGAAGGAGAAACTGCTGCGGAAGGGCTATCAGTTTTACTCTTCCACGGACACGGAAGTGGCGGTAAAACTCATCGATTATTACTACAAAAAGTATCTGGGCACGCCGGTGGACGCGCTGAACCATGCCATGGTGCGGATCCGGGGTTCCTATGCCCTGGCAGTGCTCTTTAAGGATTATCCGGAGGAGATTTACGCGGCCCGCAAGGACAGCCCCATGATCATCGGAGTGACGGAAGGGGAATCCTATCTGGCCTCGGATGTGCCTGCCATCCTGAAATACACCAGGAATGTCTATTACATCGGCAATATGGAGATCGGACGGCTACGCAGGGGTGAAGTGACCTTCTACAATCTGGACGGAGAGGAGATCCAGAAGGAGCAGACAGAAATCCAGTGGGACGCCGAGGCCGCGGAGAAGGCGGGATTTGAGCATTTCATGATGAAGGAGATCCATGAGCAGCCCAAGGCGGTGGAGGATACCATTCACTCCATGGTAAAGGACGGAGCCATTGACCTGTCTGAGGCGGGCATTACCCAGGAGATTCTGCGGGAAATCAGCCAGGTTTACATTGTGGCCTGCGGCTCCGCCTACCATGTGGGCGTAGTGGCCCAGTACGTCATGGAAGATCTGGCCGGGATTCCCGTGCGGGTGGAACTGGCCTCGGAGTTCCGCTACCGGCATATGAATCTGGATCCGGCGGGGCTGGTGGTCATCATCAGCCAGTCCGGGGAGACCGCCGACAGTCTGGCGGCCCTGCGCAGGGCAAAAGAGGCGGGTCTGCGGACTCTGGCCATTGTCAATGTGGTGGGGTCCTCCATTGCCAGGGAGGCGGACAACACCTTTTATACCCTGGCAGGTCCGGAGATCGCCGTGGCCACCACCAAGGCCTACAGCACCCAGCTGATCGCCTGCTATGGCCTGGCGATTCAGACAGCCATGGCCCGGGAGGCCATCGGGGTGGAGGAATATCAGCGACTGATCGCTGAAATGGAGACCCTGCCGGGCAAGATCCGCCGGATCATTGAGGAGAAAGAGCGGCTCCAGTGGTTCGCGGCTAAACAGGCGGCAGCCCACGATGTCTTTTTCATCGGCCGGGGCATTGATTACGCCATTTCCCTGGAGGGCAGCCTGAAAATGAAGGAGATCAGCTACATTCATTCGGAGGCTTACGCCGCCGGGGAGCTGAAGCACGGCACCATTTCCCTCATTGAAGACGGCACTCTGGTCATCGGCGTGCTGACCCAGCAGGAGCTTTACGAAAAAACAGTCAGCAATCTGGTTGAGTGCAAGAGCCGGGGCGGATATCTCATGGGGCTGACCACCTACGGCAATTACAGTATCGAGGATACGGCGGATTTTGTCACCTACATTCCCAAAACCGATCCTCACTTTACCGCCTCCCTGGCGGTGATTCCCCTGCAGCTCATCGGATATTACGTATCCGTGGCCAAGGGCCTGGACGTAGATAAACCCAGGAATCTGGCCAAGAGCGTGACGGTGGAATAAACAGGAAGTTTCCGATACACAAAAAAAGCGGATTTTCTCATACTGAAGTATGAGGCGATCCGCTTTTTTTAGTGCTACAATACAAATGCTTCGGAGTAAAAAAAGAATTATCCCGGCGGGAACCGTATTTTTTTGAACGAAAGTACTGGAAAAATATAGCAATACTAGTATAAAATACCATTGAGGACATTCTGTCCGGACTCGTGCATGAGACGCCTTGCGAGAAAACAGATCAGATTTGGTAAAGAAGGGTACATATGGAAAAGAGTACGGTAAGCGGGAAACTTCTGGAAGCCATAAGGTGCTTCCTGAAGGGGGAGAAAGTATTGTGGGATCAGGGGATGGACGCCGCCCGGTGGGAGGAGCTGTTCCGCCTGGCCCGGTATCATCAGATCCTGCCTATGATTTATGAAGCAGTCTATCAGTGTCCGGCTTTCGCGGCCTGTCCGCCCCAGACGGCCAAGGCCTATAAGGCGCAGGTGATCCGCCAGGTAATGGTTCAGAGCAGAAAGACGGAGGAGTTTCTGCAGCTCTACCGCCGGCTGCTGGACCGGGGGCTGACGCCTCTGGTGGTAAAGGGGATTGTCTGCAGAAATCTCTACCGGGAACCGGATTACCGGGCTTCCGGGGATGAGGATGTGCTGATCCCGGCGGAGCAGTTCCGGGACTGCGGCCGGGTCTTTGAGGAGAACGGTCTGATGCCGGCAGAGCCGCAGAAGGATCCGGAAGGGGAGGGAGAGGTGTCCTACTTCCGGCCGGGGGGAGCCTTACATATTGAACTGCACAAAGAACTGTTTCCCTCAGAGTCACAAGCCTACGGGAAGCTGAATGATTATTTTAAAGATGTTTTTCAGAGGAAAATCCGGGAAGAGATCCACGGCGTGGGGATTTATACTATGTGCCATACCGATCATCTTCTGTATCTGATTCTCCACGCCTTCAAGCATTTTCTCCACAGCGGCTTCGGCGTCCGTCAGGTCTGCGATATCGTGATTTTCGCGGATACCTATGGAAAAGAGATTGACTGGGAGTATGTGCTGGAGAAATGCAGAGAGATCCGGGGAGATGTCTTTGCCGCCTCCCTGTTTGATATCGGGAGAAGATATTTCGATTTTGATCCGGTCAGGGCATGTTTCCCCAAAAGCTGGAGTTCCCTGGCGGCGGACGGAGAGGATCTGCTGGAGGACCTGCTGGAAGGCGGTGTGTTCGGAGATTCCAGCCTCAGCCGGAAGCACAGCAGCAATATCACCCTTCAGGCGGTGAGCGAGAGCCGGAAGGGAAAGAAAGCCGGAGCTTCCATAGCCCAGTCCCTGTTCCCGGACCGGAGATATATGGAGAGAAAATATACATATCTGAAACAGTATCCCTTCCTGCTGCCGGCAGCCTGGATTCTGCGGCTGGGAAGCTATGTGAAGGAGATCCGGAAAACCGGAGGGAATAATGCCAGAGAAAGCCTGGAAATCGGCAGCCGGAGAGTGGATCTTATGAAGAAATATAAGATTATACAGTAGCGTATTCTGACGGGCGCTTGCCATATCGCCCGCAGAGGAGTAAAATATAGACAGCAAAGAGGTTTTGCAGGTTCGGACCGCAGGGAAGAACCGTATGGAAAGAAGGGTTGATGAAAATGAAAAGTTGGGTAAAACCGGTAACAGAAGTGCAGAAATTTGAGGCCAATGAGTACGTGGCGGCCTGCTGGGGCGTAGGCTGTGATGTCAGCTGGTCCAACGACTATGAAAAAAGGCAGGGGGATTACTGGAATGGTGTCACCCATGACTCTGCGCACTGCGGAAATTCCTCCAATCAGGTAATCTTTGATTACAATGATGACGGAATCGCGGACGCTATGATCGAGACAGGCACAGACGGCCTGGGCGATCTGAACTGTACGATTTTTTCGGATCCGAATTACAGCCAGGAAAGAAATGTCTCAACGGTAAAAGTGGGGGATGTCATCTACTGGACCACTCGGGCTGCGGACGGAAGAACATGGAACCATAAGGGTACAGTATTTGCCACCGCCGCGGGTCATCCCAACCGTTCCTGAGCCGGTGTTTATAGTGCCTGTGAGAAATACAAAGGAGTGCCGTATAGAGATTCCCATCTCTGCGGGCGCTCCTTTTTTGCGCGATACGCCCGGAGGACGTCCGCCGTGCTGGCACGAGCGGACAGCACCGTCTGTAAATCTGGAATGATTTTCCTTTTTCTGAGAGAATCACAAAAAAGGTGAAATATCTGTAATATCCTGTATTGACAAGATTCAAAAATTGTGTAGAATAGGATGTGTAAAAGTGAATCCATGAGGAGGCATACCGTGGAGAGAAACGTGAATGCGCCAGAGACCTTCTCCGGTTCGGAATCTTTGGAGCATCCTTCGAAAGAAACAAAAGCGGAAGGCGTCCGGCGTTTTAAAGCCAATCCGGATTTTCTGCTGCGGGAAGTGGCCGGCGAGACTGTGCTGGTTCCCATCGGGGAAGCGGGAGTATTTGAAAACAGCGTGATCTCCCTGAACGAGACATGCAGTTTCCTGTGGAAATTTTTTCAGGAACCCAGATCCCAGGAGGAGGCAATCGCTGAGGCAAGAAAAGAGTATTCCGACCCTGAAGGTGAGATGGAGCAGGGCATAAAGGATTTTATCAGAGAATATTTGAGATATGGTTTATTAAGGGAGGAGAAACAATGAAGCGAGTTTGGTGCAGACCCCAGACGGTGGTACAGAAATTTGAGGCTAATGAGTATGTGGCGGCGTGCGGGGATGAAAACAAGGTTTATAAATTTGTTTGCAATGCCCATTGGACAGGACTTACAGGATCCGCGGTTTATACAAATGGTGAAGATGGTATTATGGGGACAGATGACGATGTTTACCTTGGCGATTATGCGCGTTGTGGCAAAACGCATGAGGCAAGTACAACAGATGATTTTATAAATGGCTATTTGAAAAAGAATTTTATAGGTTTGCCTCTTGGAAAGTCAGAACCAGTTATTATCTGGCGTGGAGAAAATGGAAATAACATCCACTGTACCACAAATCTTGATATGGACTCTTGGGAAACCGCGAAATCATAATACATAACCGAACAACTGCAATAGACCGGATTTTCCGGTCTATTTTGCGTTAACCCAAAAAGGAGGGAACTATGGAACTTTTGGACAACCCCACCACCCTGGAGCGTATGCTTCTGGACCGGGCCAAGCGCGTGCGCACCCCGGCCAACGGCAGCATTGAGCTGCTGCCCCTCTGCAATATGAACTGTGACATGTGCTATGTCCGCCTGAGCCGCCGGGAGATGGAGGCGCAGGGGCGGCTGCGCACTGCGGAGGAGTGGCTTGAGGTCGGCCGCCAGATGAAGGAGGCCGGCGTACTGTTTCTTCTGCTCACCGGAGGGGAGCCGTTTCTGTATCCGGAGTTTAGAAAGGTGTACCTGGGTCTGCGGCAGATGGGGATGATCCTCACCATCAACACCAACGGCACTCTCATAGACGAGGATCTGGCGGCCTTTTTTGGAAAATACAAGCCCCGGCGGGTGAACATTACTCTTTACGGGGCGGACGACGGGGCCTATGAGCGCCTGTGCCATTATCCCGGAGGGTACGCAAAGACCCTTCGGGGCATCCGGCTTCTGCGGGAGCAGGAGGTGGATGTGAAGGTGGGGGGAAGCCTTACCCCGGCCAACCAAAAGGATCTGGACCGGCTCCTGGATCTGGAGCAGGAGCTGGGAGTGCCGGTGCGGGTGGACACCTACATGCTGCCTGCGGTCAGGGAGCGGTCCCTTCCCTACGACCCGCAGTCCCGCCTGGAGCCGGAGGCAGCGGCCGCAGCCAGAATCCATGCCCTGAAGCGGGAGATGGGGCCGGAGCTGTTCCCCCAGTATGTCCTTCAGGCGGTGGAGCAGGCGGACCGCCCGGAGCAGGGAAAGGAAGCGCCGGTACAGATGGCCTGCATGGCGGGGCAGTGCTCCTTTACCATTAACTGGCAGGGGGAGATGCGGCCTTGCGTCATTTTAAACAAGCCGGCGTTTTCTGTATTTGAGCTGGGCTTTGAGGAAGCCTGGAAGCGGATCGTGGAGGAGACCGGTAAAATCCGGCTGAATTCTAAGTGCTCCGTCTGCCGGGCGCGGCATCTCTGCCGCACCTGCGCCGCCAGCGCCCTGCTGGAGGCGGGAAGCTTCGAGGCGGTGCCGGAATATATGTGCCGCTACGCGGAGGAATCCCTGCGGCTGCTGAGGAAAGAACGGGAAAGGATGGAGAATGGAAGGGATATTTCAGATCGGTGATTTTGTGTTTCGGATCCTGTATCCGGCGGAGGCGGCGCCCCCGGAGAATTTTATGAAATTTAAGATAGGGACGGTAGATGACTCTCAGGGGAGAAGCGGCCGGCCGGAATATACCTACCGGCTGCGGATGGAGGAGAGCCTTCCGGAGCCTGCGGGAACAGTGATCGCCAGGCGTCCGGATCTGGCAGTGTTTCAGGATGGCCCCTTAGAGAGCCGCCTGATCGGAGTGAAGGGACGGAAAAATTTTTACGCCTGCTACCGGGAGACGGGGGAAAATGAGGCGGAAATTACCCTGGACAGGGCGGAGACCGCCCAACTGCACATTGACCCGGTGTATACTTCCCTGTTTGCCCTGGAGCGGCGGCTGGTGAAAAAAGACAACCTGGTGCTTCACTGCGCTTATGTGGAATACCGGGGAGAGGCGATTCTTTTTTCCGCGCCCTCAGAAACCGGAAAGACGACCCAGGCCAATCTCTGGGAAAAGTATCGGAAAGCCCGGACCGTCAACGGGGACCGAGCTCTGCTGGGCAAAAGGAACGGCCGCTGGTGTGCCCAGGGCTGGCCGGTGTGCGGCACCTCCGAGGTCTGCCGTAAGGAAGCGTTTCCCATCCGGGCCGTGGTCATGCTGAGCCAGGCCAAAGAAAATCAGGGGGAGCGGATGACGCCGGGAAAGGCATTCCCTCTTCTGTACGCCCAGATTACAGCCAACAAATGGAATCCACCGGATCACATCCATACCATGGATCTCATAGAAGAATTTCTCGGCCAGGTGCCGGTGATCCGTCTGGCATGCAGCATTTCCCAGGGGGCAGTAGCGTGTCTGGAGGAAATTTTGCAAAATCTGGACGCTTGACGACGCCGGGCAGGGAAGGTATACTGTTGGCAGAAAGAATCCGGGCAGGGGCCTGCGCTGCCCCTTAAGGATTTTCCGGAGGAACGATATTATATATGGAAGAAAAAAATCAGAACGAAACGAAAAACCCCGCTTTTGAGTCCCTGGACATCCTGATTTCCCGGTGGAAGGACGGGACCTTTCGGGAAATTTTAGACGACTGGAAATGGATCTTCAGCTACAGCCTCCGTTACAAAGGGGCTATTCTTTTTTATCTGCTTCTGGGCATTTTCAGCACTTCCCTGGGGCTGGTCAGCAGTGTGGCCAGCAAATACATGATCGACATCATTACCGGCTATGACACCAGCAGACTGTGGGTTATGGTGGCGATTATGGTGGGAAGCACTGTTTTCAGCCTGACCTTTAACAGTATCATCAGCAGGATCACCGCCAAGATGAGCATTGACATCAACAATGACATTCAGGCGGATATTTTCGACAAGATCGTGGACGCGGACTGGCTGGCCCTGAACCACTACTCCAACGGAGATATCCTGAACCGCTTTAACGGGGATATCGGAACCGTCAGCAGCAATGCCATCAGCTGGCTTCCCACTATTGTCATCGCGGTATACAATTTTATCGCCACCTTTTTTGTAATCCTCCATTACGACTGGATTATGGCGGTGATCGCCCTGGGAAGCGCCCCGGTGATGCTGCTGATGTCCCGGTTTATGATAAAAAAACAGAGGGATTACAGCAAAAAGGTCCGGGAAATGAGCAGTAATCTTATGACCTTTGAGGTGGAGACCATCTACAATTTTGACACCATCAAATCCTTTGGCGTGGCTCCCCACTACAGCAAAAAGATGCGCTGGTGGCAGAAGAAATTCAAGGATATCAGCCTGAAATACAATCTGTTCTCCATTAAGACGAATATCTTTATGTCCATTCTGGGCACAGTGGTTCAGTTCGCGGCCTTCGGCTACTGCCTGTTCCGGCTGTGGACCGGGGATATCACCTACGGAACCATGACCCTGTTTCTGCAGCAGAGGAGCAACCTCTCCTCCGCCTTCAGCAGCGTGGTTTCCATTATCCCATCTTTTCTGAACAGCTCTGTGTCCGCCCACCGGATCCGGGAGCTGGTGCAGCTTCCCCGGGAGGTGCATATTCCGGAGAGCGGGGAGATGGACCGGTTCGCGGACCGGGGATTTGAGATCCGCATGGAGGGGGTAAACTTTTCCTATGTGGAGGGAAACCGGGTCATCACCGATTCCGCCTTTGAGGCCAATCCCGGAGAGATTGTGGCTCTGGTAGGCCCCTCCGGGGAGGGAAAGACCACCATGATCCGCCTGATCCTGGGGCTGGTAAGGCCGGAAAACGGGGAAGTCAAGCTGCGGGCCGCCAATGGAAAGGAAATTGAGATGAACGCGGAGACCCGCCATCTCTTTGCCTACGTGCCCCAGGGAAATACCATTCTTTCCGGCACCATTGCCGAGAACATGCGCATGGTGAAGGAGGACGCCACGGAGGAGGAGATCATTGAGGCGCTGAAGGTGGCCTGCGCCTGGGATTTTGTAGAAAAGATGCCGGACACCATCCACAGCAGCGTGGGGGAGCGGGGCAGGGGCCTGTCGGAGGGTCAGGCCCAGAGGATCGCCATTGCCCGGGCGGTGCTGCGGAATTCTCCGGTGCTGCTGCTGGATGAAGCCACCTCGGCCCTGGATGTGGCCACGGAGCGCACGGTGCTGCGGAACATTGTGAAGCAGCATCCCAACAAAACCTGTATTGTCACTACCCACCGGCCCAGCGTTTTGAATCTGTGCCAGAGGGTATACCGGGTGATGGAAACCCGGGTAACAGAACTCAGCGAGGAGGAATCCAGCCGCATGGCCATGGATTTCTGACAGAATGGTTTGAAAAAAGAGGATGCCATGAAGGAAAGAGTGGTGGATACAAGAGAATATGTCTCGATCCTCCGGGGAATCGCGGAGGAGGGAAAAGTGGTTTCCCTGCGCATCGCCGGAAGCAGTATGTCGCCGTTTCTCTGCCATGAGAGGGACTGGATCTATTTTACCAGACCGGACCGGGCTCTCCGGCGGGGAGATATGGTGTTCTATCAGCGGGATACGGGGCAGTATGTCATGCACCGGATCTATCAGATCCGGGGGAAAGAATATTATATGCTGGGAGACGCCCAGACCTGCGTGGAGGGACCTCTGAGGCGGGAGCAGATTTTTGCCCTGATTGTGCAGGTGAAACGGAAGGGAAAAATTCTGCGGCCGGGGAATTTCTGGTGGGAATTTTTCGGACGCGTATGGATCCGCATGCGGCCCCTGCGTCCTCTGGCCTCCCGGCTGTACGGTGTTTTCTCCGCCTTTCGGCGGAAGAAAATTCACAGATAAAATAGTGATTTTTACAAGGGAGTATGCTATGATGTTGAGGTCAAATTAAAATTTGACCTCTTGACACCACGGATTGCTATACTACACTGCGAAGTGAAGGGAAAACAGAATGGGCGGGAGGAAAGTTTCCCCGGCCCGGATTAAAGGAAAATAAGATGAAGGATATACACGCGCATATTCTTCCGGGAGTGGACGACGGGGCCCGGGATCTTGAGGATTCCGTGGAAATGGCCCGGATGGCCGCAAAGAGCGGCACCACGGTCATAGCCGCCACCCCTCACTGCAATATTCCGGAAGTATATGATAATTATTTTGGAGATGAATACTGGAAGCTGTTTGAGCGGACCGCGGAGGCTCTGAAAAGGCGGAATATTCCGGTACAGCTCCTGCCGGGGATGGAAGTGTTCTCTACCCCGGATCTGCCGGAGCTGCTGGCAGACAGGAAGATCATCACCCTGAACGGAAGCCGGTATCTTCTGATGGAATTTGATTTTCAGGAGGATCCCGGATTTGCCGGATGGATCCTGGGAAAGGTGGCGGAGCTGGGAGTGGTTCCGGTGATCGCCCACGCGGAACGGTACGAATTTGTCCAGGAGAACCTGGGACTTGTATACCAGTGGTACCGAAAGGGGTACGGGGTGCAGATTAATAAGGGAAGCTTCGCGGGACGGTTCGGGCGTGCCGCCCAGCGCGCCGCCTATGAACTGCTGGATCACAATCTGGTGAGCGCGGTGGCCAGCGACGCCCACGGCACCTATGCCAGAACCCCCTGGATGCGGGATGTCTGGCAGGAGCTTCTGGAGGAATATCCCGCGGACTATCTGCGGGTGCTGTTTGATGAGAATCCGGAACGGATCTGCAGAAACCTGGATCTGGTCCGCTTTCGGCAGATCCCTTTTCCGGGACTTCAGAATCATTACCAGGTATAAGGAGCATAAGAAAGAAATATGAGAAAACTGAGAATCGCGGTAATTATCTTTTTTCTGCTTTCCGCCGGAGTCTTTGCCGGTTACCGGATAGAGAACCGCCTGCATACGGATCAGGTTCCGCCGGTGCTGACCAGCGATACGGACAGTATTTCCATCAGCGTGGAGGCAGAGGAGTCTGCGCTGTTCCAGGGACTCCACGCGGAGGACAACGCGGACGGCGATATCACCGATGAAATCCGGGTGGCGTCCATGTCCAATTTTACGGAACGGGGCAAAAGAACCGTGAACTACGCGGTGTTTGACAGTTCCGGCCATGCGGCCACTCTGTCCAGAGAGCTTGTGTACACGGATTACACATCCCCCAGAATTACTCTGAACGAGCCTCTGCGCTTCAGCCTCAGCGAGGCGGAGTCCTGGGATACCTCGGAGTTTCTGGAACTTTTTCAGGCGCAGGACTGCCTGGACGGGGATCTTTCCAACGCGGTCCAGGTAAATGTGGAGGGAAACGGCTACGTCAGCGGCGCCGGAGATTACACGGTGAATGTTCAGGTCAGCAACAGCGCCGGAGACGTGACCGCGGTGCCGGTGCGGATGACGGTGACAGATCCCTCGGATGAAGGGGAGAGTGAAAAATATTATCCAGTCCTGTCCCAGTATATTGTATACACTTCTTTGGGACAGGGCCTTGATCTTTACAGCCTCCTGGCGGGGCTGCAGCACGGAAGCGCACAGTACAGCTTCGGCAGCGAGGAGCTTTCCGGGGAGATTACGCCTGCGTCCGTAGCCATTACGGATCGGACCGATTACAACACGCCGGGAGCTTACCTGGTGGATTACAGTTATACCACGGCGGAGGGTGTGACAGCTGTGACGACGCTGACCGTTGTGGTGGAGGAGTAGAGGATGAGCGACAAGAATCAGTATACGGGACTGCTGGAAACGAAGAGAATTGAACCCTATATTCTGCTGCGTGATATTCTGGTGAACTGGTGGGTTTTGCTGCTGGGAGCTCTGGCGGCGGCTATGCTGGCCGCCACGGCGGCAAGTATCCGCTATGTGCCTTCTTATACCACTTCTGCTACCTTCGCGGTTTCTTCCAAAACTTCCTCCGGCTCCTACGCGGATCTGAGTTCCGCCAATACCATGGCCATGACATTGCAGAAAATCATTGAAAGCCATGCCATGCAGGAGGTTCTCTGCCAGAAACTGGGCGTAGAGGAGATTGACGCCGAGATTCACACACAGCTCATAGAAAATACCAATCTGCTGACGCTGACCGTGTCTTCCGACTCTCCCAGGGAAGCCTTTGATATTATCAACGGGATTATCGACAATTATTCCAGCGTGGCCTACTATTCCATCGGAGACGCGGTGATGCATATCCTCCAGGCGCCGGAAATCCCGTTTTCGCCGGATCAGCCCCTGAATACCAGGAGCATTTCCAAAAAGGCCTTTGTGTTCACCTTTGCCGCCCTGGCGGTGATTGCAGGTATGTGTTCCATTATGAGGGACACGGTGAAGGGAGAGTGGGAGATCGAGGAAAAACTGGATGCCAGAAGTCTGGGAGCGATCTCTTTTGAGCGAAAAACAAAAGTGGCCGGAGATATGCTGAGGAAAAAGAAAAACGCGGCGCTTCTGGTGACCAATCCCCTGGCGGGCTTTTCCTTTGTGGAGAGTTATAAAAAGCTGACAGCCCGGGTAGAGTACCGGATGGAGGAACACAAAAGCCAGGTGCTTCTGGTGACCAGCGTCTCTGAAAATGAGGGCAAGTCTACGGTGGCGGCGAATCTGGCCATCAGCCTCGCCCAGAAAGGGAAAAAGGTGCTGCTCATCGATGGAGATCTGAAGCGGCCCTCCCAGTTTCTGATTCTGGGGGTTCAGGTAAAAGAAGAAAACGAGCTGGGAGAATATCTCCGGGGCAGCGCAAACCTGCAGGATCTGCCCATCGGCAGGGAGATTCCGGGTCTTTTGTTTATCGGCGGAAGAAACTGCTACTCAACTTCCGCGGAGATTCTGCAGAAACCGGAAATGGGCCGGCTGATCCGGGCTTCCAGGAAAATCGTGGACTATATCATTGTTGACACGCCGCCGGCAGGGGTTCTGGGCGACGCGGAGCTCCTGGCGCGGTACGCGGATGAGGTGCTGATGGTGGTGCGGCAGAATTTTATGTATGCCGCGGATATCAACGACGCGCTGGATACCTTCCGGAATGGAGGCACCCGGGTGCTGGGGGCTGTGCTGAACAGTGTGAAAACATTTGAAAACAGTACATCCATGGGCCGGTACGGCTATGGAAGGTACGGGAAATACGGAAATTACAGCCGGTACGGGGAAAATCAGAGGGAGTAAGATGAGCGATAGAGTAGAACAGACGGACAGCAGACAGATAGATGAAGCGGAAAAAATTGATCTTATAAAAGCAGTTGAGGATTTCCTGCACGGACTGAAAAAGCTGTGGCTTCTGATCCTGGCCCTGATTGTGCTGGGAGCCGGCGTGTCGTATTTTAGGACCACCTATACTTACACACCTCAGTATGTGGCCTCCGCGACTATGGCGGTCACCGGCCCCGGAGGGGAATATTCCGGAACTGCCACGCAGATGGCGGAAATTTTTCCCTATATTCTCTCCAGCGGAGTCCTGCAGGATGTGGTAGCCAGGGAGATGGGGATGGACTATGTTCCCGGCAGCGTTTCAGCCCAGGCGGAGGAGGGGACGAATCTTCTCACCATGTCCGTGACCTCCAATGACGCGCAGATGGCCTACGATGTGCTGCACAAGATGATCGAGTGTTATCCGGAAGTGGCAGAATTTGTCCTGGGAGAAACCAGCCTGGAAATTCTGGACGAGACAGGCGTGCCCTCCGACACCCGCAGAGAGATTGTAGTCCGGGGCTCCTACCGGAGAGGAGCGGTACAGGGCGCTCTGGCGGGGCTGGTGATCCTCTGCCTTTACGTGTTCCTGAAAAAGACTGTCCGCTCCAAAGAGAAATTGAAAAAATATATAAATCTTCCGGATATGGGCAGTCTTCCTTATATTAAACAGAAAAAGAGAAATAAAAAGAACCGCCAAACCAGCGTGTCTCTGCTGAATGAGCGCATCCCGGGCGCTTACCGGGAGGCCATGCAGCGCCTGGAAATCCGGGTGAGCCGGGAGCTTGAGGAGAAACAATGCAGAACCATTATGGTTACCAGCTCGATCCCCGGAGAGGGAAAGACAACCGTATCCGCCAATCTGGCGATTTCCCTGGCCAAGCATGGAAAGCGGGTGATTCTGGTGGACTGCGATCTGCGGAATCCGTCGGTGGCCGTCTTCTTCGGCATGCCCCAGCGGGATCCGGGGCTGGGGGCAGTGCTGGCGGGCAAAGCCCGGGTAAAGGATGTTCTGAAGGAGAGAAAAGTAGAAAACGGGCAGCTGCTGCTTCTTCCGGGGGAGAGCCAGTCGGGAGCCAACGTCTCTCTGCTGGGCAGCGAAAAAATGAAGACGGTGATTCAGGAATTGTCTTCTATGGCGGACGTGGTGCTTTTGGATACAGCGCCGGCCCAGCTGCTGGCAGACGCGGCTATGATGGCCAGGTACGTGGATTCCGCTGTCTATGTGATCCGGTACGACTATACTAAGATGGGAAAAATCCGGGAGGGCATTCAGTCTCTGTCTCTGAGTAAAATAAAAATGCTGGGCTATGTCTTCAACTGCGACCGGAGCGCCGGAGGAAGCCGTTATGGCTACGGCTATGGCCGCTATGGCAGCTACAGCCGTTACGGACACTACGGGCATTACGGAAGATACCGGGATATCGGAAAGAGAGAGAAAAAAGAAGATCCGTCAGGAAGAGTAATCAAAGAGTAGCTGAAAAGCGGTCAGGAGGATTTATGTATTGTGGTTACTGCGGATGCCCGCTGAAAGGAAAAGAAAAGTTCTGTCCCCGCTGCGGCAGGGAACTTCCCAAGGCACAAGCAGCGAAGCAAAAGAATCATTCAAGGAGAAAAGCGCCGGTAATCGCCGCCGTCGTTTTGCTGGCGGCGGCCGGGGCGGGATTTCTGTCGTGGAAGTTTCTGTGGGGAGAGCCGGCAAGGATACAAAGAGAAGCGGCAAAGCGGTATGAGCTCTGTATGGAGATCCATCAGCAGGTGGATGAAATTATCGCGCCCTATCTGGAAGGTGAAGAAAGTTTTGAGTATGACGAAGAGATCCTGACGCAGGCCGCGGAGGATGTATACGCTTACGCCCAAACCCTGGAAGAACAGGGCACCATCGAGGGCAGCGCCATGTGCCGGGAGGGATTTTCTGTCTCCTTCTTTCTGCGGGACGGATCCACCAGCGTGTACCTTCCGCCTATTAAAGATTATTATGCCGGCGGAGAGGATCAGGATCTTCGGATCGGCGTGGTGGATATGCTGTCCTGGCTGAAACTGACAGAACAGGCGGGATATGAAAATCCCGGAGACACCATAAAAGAAGCGATTCCCGAGACGCAGACGGAAGAGTTTGGAGATGACACCACCGTCACGGAATTAAAAGAGATCCTGGGCTCCCTGGATCAGAAAAATTTCCGCGGGCTGTTCTGGAGAGGGCACGGCGGTCTTTATACAGAGAGCGATGGGGACACAATAGCCTGCTTTGTACTGGGAGAAAAGATTACACGCAAGAAAGAAGCGGAGTACAGCCAGGACCGGAAAAAAAAGGAAGGCAGCATCGGTGCGGTCTGCGCCTCCGGAGACCAGTTTGCCATCAATTACCAGTTCTTTGAAAAATATATGTCCCAGGTTTCGGGAGGCATGTTTTTTACCTCCGCCTGCTGGGGACTGGGAGACAACGGAACTCTGGCTATGACCCTGATCGAAAAAGGGATGGAGGCTTACGCCGGGGCCAACGGTCCGGTGAATATACTGTACGCCAATGAAATTTTAAGCCAGACCGCCAGGAATCTGGTTCAGAAGGCGGAAGACGGAACCTATATGGATCTGGAAACCGCGCTGAATCAGGCAGTGGAGAAATATGAAGACAGTCTGGGGGAGGCATTTAACCAGCTTCCCTGGAACCAGGGAGAATTCTACGCGGTTCTGGATGAGCCTTTCTATCTGATTCCGCCTTCCCAGGAGGAGGATACGGTTCAGGAAAAAGAAGACGATGTGACTGCCTTCGCCGAGATCGTGGAGCAGTACGAGGAGAAGTACGGGCAGCTGCAGTTTTATCCCCAGAGTTATGTCACGAATTATACCGGGGTTTTCCTGCTGGACCTGGTGGATTTCGATCAGGACGGAACGCAGGAACTGGTAATCGGCTATTCCGTGCCCCATCCCCAGGGAATCCAGAACTGCGCCTGGCCGGCTCTGGACGTTTGGAAGCTGGAGGACGGCAGCCCGGTTTGTGTTTATGAGGAGTGCTATGTGCAGCAGAGCGATATCGGACGGCACTGCCTGTACACCAGTGTGGACGGAGTTTGGTATCTGGTGACCGGATGGTCCGGCTCAGACCAGGATCTGGAACTTTTGAAACTCCAGGGGGATGGCTTTGGGGAAGGAATGCATCTGCAGTCCAAAGAACTGATGGAGGAGGGAAGCGCTGTTGTTTACGGCATGGGGTATTATCTCAACGGCGCTCAGATCCAGGAGGAGGAATTCCAGAAGCTGACAGACCAGATTTACAGCGCCCGTTCTTACAGCGGTTCCCTCTATCCGGATCAGGGCTATACCCGGGAAAACCTGATCGCGTACCTGAATCAGACCAGGACGCTGCTGGGAATGGAAGAAATATCCGAAGACAGCTAAAGGAAAACTCTTCAGGGAGAGACGCGCATGGCAAAAAGAAAACTTGTGTGGATACCGGTTCTTGCGGCCGCGGCGCTGGGAATTTACCTGGCAGTCAGTTTCTGGGTATCCGCCAACTGGCTGGTGGTCCGAAAATTTCAGACCGGATTCGGCCAGAACGGCGGGACCGTAAGACTGGCAGTCCTGGGGGATCTTCACGACCATGAATTCGGGGAGCACAACCGGGAGCTGGCAGAAAAAGTAAAAGAGCAGGAGCCGGATCTGATTCTTTTGCTGGGCGATATGCTCAATGGAAGTTCCTCCTCCGCCTCGGTTCCTTTGGAACTGATCGAATTACTGAAAGAGACCGCGCCGGTTTACTACGCCCTTGGCAACCATGAACTGGAATACGAGGAAAAAGGACATCCGGAACTGATCCGTGAATTGGAGGAGGCGGGCGCCGAAGTCCTGGAAAAGGAGTATGTGGATCTTACAGTCGGCGGCGTAAAGCTGCGCCTGGGTGGAATGTATGAGTATGCTTTCGGGTTGAATGGAAACAATGACGCCCTGGCGGCCCCGGAAGACGTACTGGACTTTCTCCTGGAATTCCAGGATACGGACCGGCTGAAAATTATGATGAGCCACCGGCCGGACAGCTTTATTTTCGGCGATGCCAGTCAGGTGTGGGATATCGATCTGGTAATCAGCGCCCACAACCACGGAGGCCAGGTGGTGCTGCCTTTTGCCGGCGGACTGTACGGAGGGGATCAGGGGTGGTTCCCCCAATACGTACATGGCTTATATGACAAGGACAACCTGCGGCTTTTTATTACCAGCGGCCTCGGAACGGACAGGGAAAAATTCCCCAGGTTCAATAACCCTCCGGAAATTGCTGTTCTGGACGTCACATTGTAAATAATTATTCACAGCCATTGTAATGAATAACCAGAATTTTGTAATTCTGAGCAGATTGCTTTTTAAAAGAGAATATAGTAGAATGTACCTGTATCATTCTCGGAATTGCTCAGAGATAAAAATGGAAAAGGAAATGAGATTAGAATGAAAGTTCAAGACGAATTTGTTCTGCGGGAGATAGCCGGAGATTACGTCATTATCCCCACCGGAAAAACCGTACTGAAGTTTAACGGGCTGATTACGGTCAATGAAGTCGGGGCATATCTCTGGAAACTGCTGCAGAAAGAAGTAGATCTGGACGGACTGGTAAAAGGAGTGCTGGAAGAATACGACGTGGATGAAAAAACAGCGCGTTTGGATATACAGGAATTTTTAGACACCCTGAAACAGGGCGGCGTGCTTGAGGATCAGCCGGAGGGCAGCTGAAGACGAATCTTGTGCCTCCCTTCCGAATGTAGTAAAATGAAATTACATTCGGAAGGGAGGCGTTTTTTATGAGCTGGACACCATTGCCCATCGGAGTAGAGAATTTTGAAGAGCTGCGCAATAAGGGGTATTATTATGTAGATAAAACACTTTTTATCAAAGAACTGCTGGATATGATGAGTAAGGTAAATCTCTTCACCCGCCCCAGGCGCTTCGGGAAGACGTTGAACATGAGCATGCTCCGGTATTTTTTTGAAAAAAGCGAAAAGGATCCTGCTGAATTGTTTCAGGGACTGAAGATCATGGACGCCGGAGAGAGATATCT
>DVKB01000010.1 GCA_018716305.1 Candidatus Scatomonas merdigallinarum | reverse complement strand
TCCTACCCAATATTCGCATATCGTGGGATATGCATCCCACTTTTATGCTCATATTAGGGCGGGTCCCAAGGCCTTAATCCCACTTATGAGCAAGCTCATGTGGGTTTAGGCCTTTTGACCCTGGCATCATAATTATGTGATTATACTACCTTTAAATATATATAATTTCGTGATTCCCCTTGTGTTTTTTATCGTCTCTGCATATAATAAAAATGTGATAAATAACACAGAATCTATTATATTCGCGTGATGGGGTGTATATATGGAACGATTGATTTTGAAGAAACTGCTGCGCTGGAAGAATTCTCCCTATCGTAAACCTTTGATTTTGAAAGGCGTGCGACAGGTGGGAAAAACCTGGATTCTGAAAGAATTCGGCAAGCGCTGCTACGAAAACACTGCTTATTTCAACTTTGATGAAAACGAAGAGTACAAGCAATTTTTTGAAACCACAAAAGATATCGACCGGATTTTGCAGAATCTGATGCTGGCAAGCGGTCAGAAGATCCTGCCGGAAAAGACCCTCGTTATTTTTGACGAGGTACAGGACTGCCCTAAGGTCATCAACTCCTTGAAGTATTTCTGTGAGAACGCACCGCAGTATCACATTGCCTGCGCCGGTTCTCTCCTGGGTATTGCCCTGGCAAAACCTTCTTCTTTTCCTGTGGGTAAAGTCAACTTCATGCAGATCGACCCTATGACCTTTACAGAATTTCTACTGGCCAACGGAGATGGGAACCTGGCAAACTATCTGGAAACTGTAAACACGATCGAGCCGCTCCCCGATGCCTTCTTTAATCCTCTGTATGAAAAGTTGAAAATGTACTATGTAACAGGAGGCATGCCGGAATCCGTCAAGATGTGGACGGAGGCACGGGATGTGGAGGCCATGCAGGAAGCCTTATCCGAGATTCTTGGTGCTTATGAGCGTGACTTTGCCAAGCATCCCAAAATCAGCGAATTCCCCAAGATTTCCATGATCTGGAAGTCCATACCGTCCCAACTGGCCAGGGAAAATAAAAAGTTTATTTACAAGGTAGTGAAAGAAGGGGCACGGGCCCGTGAATATGAGGATGCTTTGCAGTGGCTGGTGGATGCCCGGCTGGTGCATAAAATCTACCGCAGTACTGCTCCCGGCCTGCCCATGGCTGCTTATGACGACCTCTCTGCCTTTAAGATTTATCTGGCAGATGTGGGACTGCTCCGCCGGCTGGCGCAGCTGGCACCCACTGCCTTTGGCGAAGGGAATCGGTTATTTACCGAATTCAAGGGGGCATTAACTGAAAATTTTGTGCTTCAGACTTTAATCACACAGTTTGAAGTAACTCCCAGGTACTGGACGCAGACAAACCCTCCCTATGAGGTGGATTTCCTGATCCAGCGGGAAAACGATATTTTTCCTGTGGAGGTCAAATCCGAAACCAACACCGGCAGCAAAAGTCTCAGAAAATTCAAAGAGTTATTTCCAGATCAGGTCAAACTCCGTGTCCGGTTCTCACTGAATAATTTGAGGTTGGATGACGATATACTGAACATCCCGCTATTTATGGCGGATCAAACAGATCGTTTGATCGGGCTGGCATTGTAGCCGTAAGAAAGGGATAAACTGTACCCTTTGTCAAGGGCAATAAAAAGAAGGCGTTGATTCATACTTATGTTTCGATGCCTTTTAGTATGGCTTTTTACCAGTTATTAGATCAGCATTTTTGCTTTGTCTCGTTTCTATCAAAGCATGGAAGTTCCAATAAAGTAATATAAAACTTGAGCAGATTGTGGAGGAAAAACATGTCTAAAAACAATCCTATTACCATCAGTTCGTGGTCGCTGGGTGATCAATGGTACACGGTAAATCATAAGTACCCGCGTATTTTTTTGACCGCCGTTTCCGGCGGTCGGTTTACACATTTGTTGTTTTTGTTTTGCTCCGACAGCTGCTCAGACCATGGAAGCAGGTCTTCCATAAAACGGTAATCCGTATCTTCCTGATGGTCCTTCATCACTGTCAGGACGTGATAGCAGAAACATTTTTAACATTAGGATTTAAAGATAATATCTCAATTTCTTCTTTTGTAAAATCTCTGTTTCTATGAGCTGGTGTTACCCTTTTCCCTCCCATATACACTTCCTCCATTTTTTCTTAAATATAGCAAAAGTACCCTAATAGTTCAACACAGCCTCTTTTTCTGTGTCTTACTATTAGGGTACAGTTTATCCCTTCTGTTAATTAGAAACCTAAAGGATTTTTTCTATTTCATCCAATAAATCTTCTCCATCCATAATTTTCCGCGGGAAACCTCCGGCATGTTCATATTTAAAATCAGTTTCACCCAGAACTATTATGAAAGGGCTTTCTGTTGTCATTGCCGTTTATTTCCACTACCAGATTTTCTGTGGGATAAGAATGCACGGTTTTTAAGGATGCCCTGCTTTTATAGCGGCTTAATACCTGCAAAACATCTTCATACACTGTTTTGTCCGTGATCTCCTCTCCTCTGTACACAATCTGCGATAGCTCGCAGGAATGAACCTCTTTGATCAAGGGCTTCGGTCGGAAATACAGGAGTTTCCCGAAATCACCCATGAAAAAGCAGATCCATCGGACTCTGATAATATCATATTATCCCATCAAGCGATGATAGAATTTTTCAACTTCGATATTGTATAAATTCCTGTATATTTTCATAAATTTCTCGACATTTCTTCAGGAAAATGTTATATTATACCTAATGTTTTATCCGATTAAAGCGGAAAAGCGCAAATTTTACACAAAGGAACCAGAAGACCATGAAAATCATTGTATGCATGAAACAGGTCCCTGCCGGGACCAACGTGGAGATCGACCCGGAAACCGGGGCCATGAAGCGTCTGTCCGGCGGGAACCGCACCAATCCCTATGATCTCTTCGCCCTGGAAACAGCCCTGCGCCTCAGGGAATCCTTGGGCGGCACCGTGACGGTGCTGACCATGGGACCGCCCCAGGCAGAGGAAATGATGCGGGATGCTTATGCCTGCGGGGCGGATGAGGCGGTGATCCTCTCCGACCGGAAGTTTGCCGGCGCCGATGTGCTGGCCACCTCCTACACCCTGATGCAGGGAATCCAGGTCCTGGGCGGGGCAGATCTCATCATCTGCGGACGCCAGACCACCGACGGAGACACCGCCCAGGTAGGGCCCGCCATCGCCGAGCATCTGGGGATCCCCCACGCGGCCTGGGTGGCGGAGATCGTCAAAGCAGATCAAAAGTCGATCACTGTCCGCCAGGATCTGGCCAGCGTCACACAGGTATCGGAAATCCCCTATCCCTGTCTCATCACGGTAGACAAGGACAGCTGTGTTCCCCGTCTGCCTTCCTATCTGCTGAAGCGCGGCACAGCCAACCGGCCGGTAAAATTCCTGAGCTTTGAGGATCTGCCGGATCAGAACATGACCCGCTACGGCCTCATCGGCTCCCCCACCTCTGTGGAGCGGATGTTTTCTCCGGAGCCTGCGGAAAAGCAGGTATACCTTAAGGGTTCGGCCCGGGAGAAAACGGAAGAACTCTTTTCTATTCTTACAGGAAAGAAGATCATTTAGGAGGGGAAACAGATGGATCTACTGAAATTTGATCCGCAGAAATGTTCTCTCTGCGGAAAATGTATAGAAAAATGCCCCTTCGGCGCTCTCGCCATGGAGAACACGGGCATTGCGGTCAATGATAAATGCCGGGCCTGCGGCCTCTGCGTCCGCATTTGTCCGGAAAAGGCCATTCACTTTGAGCAGAAGGCGGATACCTTTGACAAGGACTCCTGGAAGGATTTCCTGATCTTTGTAGAACAGGAGCGGGGAGACATCCATCCCGTAGCCTTTGAACTCATCGGGGAAGCCAGAAAAATGGCTCCCAAAGTGGATTACAAAGTAAACTGCGTCATCGTGGGCGGAGCCGGCACCGGAAAAAACGCCGAAAAACTCCTGGCGTACGGCGCGGACAAGGTCTATGTCTATGAGCATCCGGGCTTTGAAGGCTTCCGGGCAGACTGCTACGCCGACGCGGTGGCGGACTGCATCGCCGCCGTGCGGCCCAGCTCCATCCTCATCGGAGCCACTGCTCTGGGACGCTCCCTGGCGCCCAGGCTGTCCACCCGGTTCCACACAGGCCTGACCGCTGACTGCACCACCCTGGATATTAAGGAAAACACGGATATGGTCCAGATCCGTCCGGCTTTCGGCGGAAACATCATGGCCCAGATCCAGATTGCCCATTCCAGACCTCAGTTTGCCACTGTGCGCTACCGGGTCATGGACCGGGCTTCCAGAGTAGAACACCCCTCCGGGGAGATCGTTTCCTGCCAGGTGACAGAGGAAATGGTCCATTCCAGAATCAAAATTCTTTCTTCTGAAGTGATCCGGAAACAGAAAACCCTGGAGGAGGAAGACATTCTGGTGGCCGTAGGCCGGGGCGTCCGCACCGAGAAGGATGTGGAAATGTGCCGGGAACTGGCGGAAGCTCTGGGAGGCCAGCTGGCCTTCACCCGTCCCATGGTGGAAAACGGTTTCGGGGACAACGCCCATCAGATCGGCCTGTCCGGACGGACCGTCCGTCCCAAGCTGCTGATCACCTGCGGCGTATCCGGCGCCATTCAGTTTACCTCCTGCATGACCGGTTCGGAATGCATCGTGGCCATCAACAATGACCCGGAGGCGCAGATTTTCAACGTAGCCCACTACTGCGTCGTGGACGACCTGTATCAGGTGGTTCCCATGCTGACCCAGCTGGTGCGGGATCGAAAGGAGGATTGAGGTCATGGCATATCCATATAAGAAAATGACAGAAGAAGACTTTGCCCGGATCCGTTCTTTCACCGCTGACGACCGGGTATGGACCGGCCAGGAGATCGCCAAAGAATATTATCACGATGAGATGCCGGAGTACGGAAGCTATCCCCCGGAGCTCTACGTGGAAGTCATCAATAAAGAAGAAATCTCCGCCATTATGGCATACGCTTACAAAGAAAATATCCCCGTGGTCTGCCGGGGTGCCGGCACCGGCCTGGCCGGGGGCGCCACCTGCAAATACGGGGGAATCATGCTGTCGGTCATGCGGATGAACAGGATCTTCCCCGTGGACCACAAAAATCAGACCATTACCGCGGAACCCGGCGCTCTGCTGGTGGACGTCCAGGCGGCCGCCGCCGCGGAGGGACTGTTCTATCCCCCGGATCCCGGGGAGAAGACCGCCTCCATCGGGGGCAACGTCATCACCAACGCGGGAGGCATGAAAGCCGTCCGCTACGGTCTGACCCGGGACTTTGTCCGCTGCATCGAGGCGGTGCTGCCGGACGGCTCCATTATGAATTTTTCATCCAATGTAGTCAAAAACACCACCGGCTACGCCGTCAAGGATCTGGTCATCGGCTCCGAGGGAACCCTGTGCATCCTGACCCAGGTGACCCTGAAGCTTCTGCCGGCTCCCACCTGCTCCGCCACCCTGGTGATGCCCTTCAAAAGCCTGGAGGAATGCGCCGACATGGTGCCCAAGGTGCTGGAACTGCCCTTTGTGCCCACAGCCATTGAGTTTCTGGAACGGGAGCTCATCGATATCGTGGAGCGCACCCTGAACAAGCCGTTCCCGGTACAGCAGGGAGAAGCCGTGCTCATCGTCATGTACGACGCCTCCAGCAAACAGGAACTGGACAGCGCCGTGGAAGCCGCCGCCGAGTCGGCCCTGGCCAACGGAGCCTTTGACTGCTTCATCGCCGACACGCCGGAGCGGGCCGGATCCATCTGGTCTGTCCGGGGAGCCATCCTGGAGGGTATGAAGGCAGACTCCGTCTCCCAGGAGGAATGCGATGTGGTGGTTCCCAGAGCCCGCATCGCCGAGTATGTAAAAGCCGCCAAGCGCATCGCGCTCTCCCACGGCATTCGGGTGGAGCCCTGCGGACACTGCGGCGACGGCAACATCCATACGGAAATGCTCCGGGGGCTGGAGATGAGTGACGAGGAATGGAAGAGCGCCACCCACGCCTGCCTGACAGAGCTCTACGCCCTCTCCAAAGAACTGGGAGGCCAGCTCTCCGGAGAACACGGCATCGGCAACGGCCGTCTGGAATTTTTAAAAGAATTTGTGGGGCCGCGGATGATCGCTCTCTACAAATCCATCAAGCTTGCCTTTGACGACAAGCTGATCCTGAATCCCGGCAAAATGATCGAGTTTCAGGATACACAAACTACAATGTAACGGGGGAACAGAACAATGAGTACAAAAAGATCCATCCTGGTAGACAAAAACAAAATGCCTCTGGTCATGGGCATGGCTTTTGTGGCCTTCACCACCCAGTTCGGCGGCGGCTTCGCCTCCGGCGCCCAGATCTACCAGTACTTTATCAACTACGGCATCTGGTGCCTGGTGCTGCCTCTCCTGACCCAGGGGCTTTACGCCTTCTTCTTCTGGTACGGCATGCGCTACGCCTACAAACACAAAACCTATGACTATCGAAGCTTTTCCGACAGCTTTTACGGAAAGACCCGCCATGTCATGTCCAACCTCTATGAGGTCTGCTACCTGATCATGATCGGCACCGCCTCCGCGGCGGCCTTCGCCACCGGCGGATCCACCATCCAGACCCTGACGGGAATGCCTTACTGGCTGTGTACCGTCATCGTGGCAGCATTTATCTTTCTCATCGCCCTGTTCGGCACCGGCGTGGTGAGAAAATGCGCCTCCACCTTAAGCGTTCTGATTATCATCGGCCTGGTGGTAGTACTGGTGCCCAACATCATCGCCCAGTGGGATTCCATCGTGTCCTCCGTGGGACGCATGGCAGGTGGGGAGATGACCGTGCTCTCCAAAGAATCCGGCGCTTTCGGCCCGGCTCTCTGGTCCGCGGTCCTGTACTTCTTCTTCCAGCTGGCTTCCGTCTCCGTTATGTATCAGCATGTGGAGCCGGTCACAGATCCCAAACAGATCAACAAAGCGGCGGTGGGTATGTTTATCTGCAATTTCTTCGCCATGGAGCTGTCCATTGTGGGCCTGCTGGCTATCTCCTACGTGGCGGAACTTGCTACAGCCTCCGTACCTATGCTGGTGCTGGTGGAGAAGGGCGTGGGCGCCTCGGTGCTGACCCCCATTATCTCCCTTCTGATCATCCTGGGAGCCATCTCCACGGCGGTAAACATGATCTCCGGCATCGTCACCCGCTGTGTCAACGCAGTGGAGCGCCGGATCGCCTCCCCGGAGAAAAAGAAATCCGGACATCTGGCCCGGAACGCGGTGTTCACCCTGATCTTCACCTTCCTGGCCTTCGCCATCGCCCAGTTCGGACTTATGGCCGTAGTCAGCAAAGGATACTCCTACCTGGGATACGCGGCGCTGATCACCCTGTTCATTCCCTTCGTGATTCATATGATCCGAACCAAATTTAAGGAAATTTAAAATTAAAACAGCGCCCCTGTTTCTTCAGGATTTGCTGACACAGAACTCCCCCCTGGCCTTGGGATTTATATCTCTATCGCTTCCCAAGGTCTGGAGGGAGTAAATTATGTTTGACAGTTCTTAATCGTTTTCGTTTTTCTTTATATCAATTTTTTTTACAATTAATAACTCTGTTTTTGGGTGCCCTTCAAAAGTTTTTACAAACTTCGTGTAAATTTTTCGTGTAATCTTCCGAATATATGGTAAGCACTTAATTAATTATTGACAGTTTTCCATAATTATACTAATATATTATTAACAAAAATATTAATAATTCATAGGAGCATTATTTAAAATGGTTTATAAACTTAGTGAACACGAGCGGCTTATTATGGCTGAGTTCTGGCACTCAGACAAACCTTTAACAAGTGTTGATTTATTTGATCGTCTCTCAGATCACTTTCCCCATAAACCGCAAATCCACCGGTATATAAATATGCTGCTGGAAAAAGGGCTGATTTCTGTCTGCGGCGTAAATTGCAGCCATGCAAAATTCGCAAAATACGCTCGGGAATTCAAAGCTACCGTAACGGAAGATGAATTCATGAAAAATGTCCTGCTGGATGATATCAGCAGCATGTCAACTTTACAGAAAATCGCGCTTGCCTTATTAGACGAAACTTCTCCGAAAAAAAAGAAGGAAAAAGAGCAAAACGAAGAAGACCAAAAGCTGGTTCAGGAATTGGAGCGCATCATTGAAGAATATAAAAATGAAAATGATTAATTTAGGCCAAAAGAAAACAAGGAGAAACTGAAAAATGTCTGTTACTGCCTATTCTTTTTTGATGAGCCTTTTATGCTCAGACCTTTTTATTCTTCTTCTTTATCTGTCACGGAAAAAGAAACTATTGGCAGGGCATGACGGTATCCTGTTAATTTCAGTTTTATATGCGCTTACTTTTATCCGCCTATTTATGCCTGTAGAATTTAGTTTTGTAAAAATTATTCATGCGCCGGCTGTTTTTAATTCGGTACAGACCGCAATCCGACATTCCCGTCCCGTTGCAGGATTGTCGCTTGGAACACTCTTGCTGATCGGTTGGTTTTTTGTAGCTTTTCTTTTAATCGGAAAACATCTGATTTTGTACAATCTTGTCATGCGGAAACTTTTGCTGCTGCCCGCGGCAGATAATGCAAGATATAGCGCCTGTCTCAAAAAGATTAACAGCGCCTATAAGAAAAAGATCCATGTAACCTTTCGCATCTCCAAGATAACAAATATTCCTATGGGGTTCGGCATCCGAAAAAAGATTATCCTGCTGCCATGCCAGGATTACAGCGATGAAAATCTTTATTACATATTCGTCCACGAATGTAATCATTTTTACAACCATGATATTCTCGTAAAACTGCTGACAAAATTATTCTGCTGTCTATTTTGGTGGAATCCCGTTGTTTATTTATTGAAGGCAGAATTGGAAAATACTTTGGAAATCAAATGTGATTTGACTTCTACGGCCATTTTGGACAAACCTGAAAAAATCCAATATCTGGAAACTATTGTAGCGGTTTTGAAACAATCCATCGCCGGTCCAAAAATTCTTTTTCGGTATTCTACTGCCCTGTTTCGATCTGACCGGAAACAGCTTTTGCCGGAACGGATGACCGTCATTACCAAGAATAAATTTTCAAAACAAAACTTTATGAAGGCCTGTATCTTGGCAGTTTCTTTTTGTATCATCTATATTGGATCTTATCTGGCAGTGTTTCAGCCATACATTCCCTTGTCTGAAACGCAGCAGATAGAAATGAATATACTGCCTGCCAATGAAGGCGCCGCCTTCATCTGCGCAGATCCAAACGGTAATTATTATTATGTTCTGGCCGGAACAGATATCAAAGTAAACATATCAAAAAAAGATGCTGAAGCATACTTAAAAGCCGGCATCGAATTAAAAGAGGAGGGATACCAATGAAAAAGTTAAAAATGGCCGCTGTCATTGGGTGTTCAGCAATGATGTTCACCGGATCCGCATTAATCGTGCAGGCAAATAGTCTTCCATATGAAACAATGATCCAGAACAGTCAATGCGCAGAAACCCTTACCCCAGCGAGCACGGAGAGAAAGCTCGAACTCATAACCTATTATCGCATTGAAAACGGATATCTGCAGTACCGCAGGTGGAATGCGACTCTGGGTGAGTGGTACGATCCAGATTGGATTACCATAGGGCAGGTAAACGCATAGTCTTGTTGTTTTCGTCTAATATAGGAATGTTAGATGTATATAGCTATTATTATTCTCCTGTTTTTTCTATATCAGACGAAATTGCAGATGACTGCAATACGGTTTTGGATAATCTCTGTGTGGATGCGCAATATTTGTTTCAGTATCAGGATATTGACGCGATTTTAGTCGTACAAAAGGAACCGCCCAATTCCCAGTTCAGCTCAAATAATATACTTTACATTTTACAAGATTTTGAAACAAAACGGCTGTATTTTTTAGAAAGTTTCTCTTAGTTTATTATATCTCCACACGATACTTTGGGAAATAGGAATTCGAAAAATGACAGTTACTGACTTGTAAATAATAAGCTTACATGTTTGCAGAACGGTACTATAGATACTATATAGCTCTTTTATACAACTACAAGGGAGATTACTATGAAGAAAATAATCGCATTAATTTTGTCAATGACTATGTTATTGAGTATGGCCACAAACGTCTTTGCAGGCAGTACAAAGGGGATTTCCGAATCCACTCTTACATCTGAATTGCTTGAAAGAGGTTACCCGCAAATTGTTCTTGACACCATGAGTTATAGGACAAAACTGGATCTATACCAAAATAACAATGTTTTTCTTGGGGCATCAGTCTCATATTACAATGAAGAAACAGGTACTTTCATTGATTGCTCTATCCAAAGCGATGGCAGCTATATTGCACCGAGAGGCCAAATCCCCACTTCGGACCTAGCTTTAAGTTTTGTCTATTCTCGGGATCCTTATATTGGCGGAACAAAGCTTGGATACATTAAAGTCCATTTTAGCTATAATTGGTTAAACCTTCCTCTTAATCGATATCAAGACGTGATTGCAATAGGTTGGGATAGTAGTAAATTTACTATGCAAACAGGCAGCTTTTATAAAGAAGACTTATTTAACAACGGGCAGGTTCAATCTTCCGAACACGGCTATGCAAGTGCGTCAGACGCTGGCGTTAAATGGTACGCAGATCTTACCGGTTATTGGAGTGGAATTCCTTATAGGCTTTATGGAAATGGTTCATTCAATCTTGTACCTACAACTACAACCTATGGAGGTTCCATGAATATTTACGGAAATTATGCGCACACTACCGCTAACGGTTCTGTTTCCGTCAGCTTTGGCCCATATGGTTCTATCTCATTTTCCGGGAACGGTTTTGATGAACGTGGAACACAAACGACAATCACATGGTAGTCATAAAATAGTTTTTTATTATGAGGATAGTCTATATGAAAAGATCAATACAAGCTCTTTTACTTAGTTTGGTAATCGGTTGGATATTGATGATGTTTTACTCCGGAGTTTTTGCTATAATAGTAGTAATTAGTATCATGGGGGCGTTTCTGATCGAACAAATTGACTCGCAACGCTAAATAAAACTAATATCTGAGATAGATAAAAGACCTGTGTCCATTCCCGAAAAGGCAAGCCTTGCTGGAATTGCTTGCTTCCGTGATATGACATCCTGCCGGCCGATTGCAGCAGTAAATAAAGGGTTAAAAATGACCTTCCCCCGGCAAATGCCGGGGGACTTTTTTATGTCGTCAAAGTACGGAGGATTGCCTGCTTACGTCCTCTCCTCTACTCCGGTATTTCAATGCTTTCACAGATAAATTCAAAATCCTCTTCATAGTTATTATCCGCATCCTCCGGCACAGCGCTGGCCACAGTCAGCACCGCTTCCCGGTTTACCGGAATCAGGGTGTAGCGGGCATGATAGGTTCCGGAATCTTCCCCCGGCGTCTGGTCGCAGGTGATCTTCACCACAGGAATCTCTCCCAGGCTGGAGTCTTCCTGCTTGAAATTGCTGATGCCCTCCAGAGATTTATAATCCGCGGACAGGGTGTGCAGGAATTCCATCTCTCCCTCCTCCCACAATTCCTCATCCATGGCGGCATACTGAAGCATAATGGACACGGGAAGCTCCCCGTTTTCCGAAACCGGATAATAGTATCTGGTCTCTCCGTCTTCTGATTCCTGGCTCTGCCAGGCCTCCGGCACCTGATATGTGATGCCCTGAAATTCTTCTTCCACAACCCCGCTCTTATAGTCCGGCTCCGGATCTCCTCCTAAAAATGGTAAGTTTAATTTCGGCGCTCCGGAACATCCCGTCAGAGAAACCGCCAGAAAAATCCCCGCCAGAACCGCCGCTGCTTTCTTTATCATATGTGTTGTTTTCCCTCCTGTGTATTCCGAGACAGCCGGATGTTTTCCTTGGCCGGTTCCGGCCTGTCCCGGGTTTTCCGGCCCATGGTCCTCAGGCCGTTTCAATTATTATACCGCACCTGCCTTTCTTTGTCAGCATTCAGTTACGCCAGAGGATTTTCGAAGATTCCAAGCCCGGGCGGATTCCAGGTAAAAGCAAAAAAGGCCGCTGCCAGGGCCAGAAGTGCCGCCCCTAAAATCCATCTGGAAATCCCCGGCCTTCTTTTCTGTCCTGCCAGCCGGTGCCTCACCAAAAATCCGCAGAGAATGCTGACATAGAACAGAACCATATCCGCGGCGGCGCAGGTTTTCCCCAGAATTCCGGAATAGGTATAAAAGATCGTCGGAATCAGCAGCAGTCCTATGAGAATTCCCGCCGCCCCTGCAAAGAAAAGGTCCGGATACCGTTTTCTCAGCAGAACGGATTCAAAAGCACAGAAAAGCAGCATGGGGAAAAACAGCATTTTCATGTGTTCCCAGGTGGACTCGCTGACCGGCACCAAAAGAGCCAGCAGAGAATTCTCCCCGGACAACTTATAGAAAAAATGGGACAGCGTCCCCAGAACTGCCGTAAACAGGACGCCTCCGACGGTATACTTTTTCAGCATGGACAAATCACCTCCGCCATAGTATATTCAATGATAGAGAATTCCATACAGAAAGCTGGTGAATACCAATGAAAATACTGATTGAGGGGGATCCTGCCCGCTACGACCGCTACAGCCCCCACCTGGAGATCCAGAAAACCGCTGAAGTGGTGTTTGTCCCCAGGGGCGCGGATCAGGAAACGATGCTGAAAAACGGATGGGACGCGGAGGTGCTGTTTGTGGACGCCATCTCCCGGGTGGAGGGGGATCTGATCCGGAAGATGAAAAATCTGAAAATGATCCACTCCGAGGGAGTGGCATTTGACGGCATTGACACAGTAGCTGCCAGAGAACAGGGCGTCTATGTCTGCAATAACAAAGGCGCCAACGCGGACGCAGTGGCGGAGCAGGCTATTTTTCTCATGCTGGCCCTGCTGCGCGCGGGAATCTCCGGGGACGCTGCCGTCCGCCGGGGCCGTCAGATCGAGATGAAAGAGAGGCGCATGGTAGAGGGCATTACCGAACTGGGAGACTGCACCGTAGGCCTCATCGGTCTGGGGGATATCGGACTGGCCGCGGCCAGGCGCCTGGCCGCCTTCGGCTGCCGTCTCTGCTATTACAGCCCCCACCGGAAATCCCCGGAGCTTGAGGAAAAATACGGCCTGGAATATCTGCCTCTGTACCGGCTGGCCTCTGTCTCCGACATCGTCAGCCTGCATGCCGCCGTCACACCGGAAACTCAGGGAATGATCGATGAAGCCTTTTTAAGCCGTATGAAGCGGAACGCGTATCTCATCAACACGGCCCGGGGCGAACTGGTGGACAATCAGGCCCTTCGTGCCGCCCTGATCCAGGGACTCATTGCCGGGGCAGGCCTGGACACTGTGGCTCCGGAGCCGGTAACCGCGGACAATCCCCTGGTGGATCTTCCCGAATCCTGCCGGGACCGGGTAGTCTTTTCCCCTCACCTGGGAGGCATCACCACCGGAAGCTTCCGGCGGATGCACCGGACCCTATGGGAAAATGCCTCCCGGATCAGCCGCGGAGAAAAGCCCGTCAACATTGTCAACGGGCTTTAAAATCTGTTTATTAATTCTTATTTGCCGTACTCCTCTGCCAGAGCCCGAAAGGCCGGCAGAGAGCGGCGGATCTGATGGGTGGTGACGCAGTAGGCGATCCGCACATACCCGGGGGCTCCGAAATCGTCTCCCGGAACCAGCAGCAGTTCATACTTCTTGGCCCGCTCACAGAATGCGTTGGCATCTTCTTCCAGAGCCTTTACAAACAGATAGAAGGCTCCGTCCGGATAGACACATTCGTATCCGTATTCCGTCAGGCTTCCATACAGCAGTTCCCGGTTCTCCCGGTATACGCCAAGATCAGAAACCTGCCCGGCACAGGCAGCGATCACATGCTGAAACAGGCTGGGAGCGCACACATATCCCAGGGCGCGCCCTGCCCCGCAGACTGCGGCGTACATATCCTGGCAATCCTCCAGTTCATCCGGCACCAGAATGTATCCGATGCGTTCCCCCGGCAGGGACAGGGACTTGCTGTAGGAATAGCACACCAGGGTATTATCATAATATTTTGTCAGATAAGGAACATCCTTGCCGTAGGCCAGTTCCCGGTAGGGCTCGTCCGCGATCAGATAAATGGGATGTCCATAGGCTTCTGATTTTTCTCTTAAAAGCTCGGCCAGCTTCTGTACCGCCGCTTCCGGAAAGATTACTCCGGAGGGATTGTTTGGAGAATTTACCAGGATTCCCTTGGTATGCTCTGTAAGGGCTGCTTCCAGCTTCTCAAAATCGATCTGGAAGGTTCCTTCCTCGGTCTGCACCGGGCGGAAGGAAGCGCCGGCTGTCTCCACAAACACCTGGTATTCCGGAAAATAGGGCGCAAAGGTCAAAAATTCATCTCCCGGCACCGTCAGGGCTGTCAGACAGATCTTCAGCGACGCCGCGGCGCCGCAGGTCATGTAGAAATTGTCCGCGTGGAAATGGGTGCCGTATCTCCGGTTCAGATCCTCCGCGACCGCCTGCCGGGTATCCGCGTCTCCCTGGGCGGACGTATATCCGTGCAGATACAGATCATCCTTTTCATCCAAAAGTTTCCGGATGGTGTCCTTTACGCTGTCGGGAGCCGGAACATTGGGATTTCCCAGACTGAAATCGAACACGTTTTCCGCTCCGATCTTCGCGGCTCTCTCTTTGCTGTACTCAAAGATCTCACGGATCACGGATTTATGTTTTCCCAACCTGCACATTGTTTCTGATATCATATGTGAATACCTCCTGAAAGTCGTTATACCTGCCGCGCCAGCCATGGCGGCGGTTTCCTTCACAGGGTATTATATACCAGATGGGCAAGAAGGTAAATCTAAAGCAGCATGATTTTCTTAACATTTATTCCAGCGCGCGTGCCTGATTTTTTCTTCTCTTTCGGCTTTCTAAAATCAATCCGGCTATCCCTTCTCCGATTCCCGCTCCCGCGCAGTCGATCCCCACGTCCCTCACCGACGGCCCTCTGCCTCCTACAAAGGACTGATGCCACTCATCCCCGGCGGCAAACCCGGCGCAGATCAGAAAAGTGGTCAAATACAGCCGTCTGCCTCTCAGACCGCAGCCCCTGAGCGGCAGAAGAAGAGAGACAGCAAAAACCGCGTATTCTGTCATGTGAGCCGCCTTGCGCACATAAAATTCGCAGGCGCCGGCTCTGTCCCGGATTTCTTCCTCCGTCCATCCGGCCCCGGCAATCCGATCCGCTGCCTGCACCAGCACTTTGGTAATCCGGCCGCTGAGAGAGGCGGATTCCGACCCGGTCTGAGCAGAAAAACTGAAGATCAGAAATGCCATGCAGACTGCTGGCAGAAAGGTCAGCAGTCTGCCGAGCCGTTTCCGAAACATTTGTATTTCTGATTTCTTTCTCATAGCCCCCATTGTACTCTGAGTGGGAAGATCTGTCAAAACGAACTTTTTTCACTTTCTCCCCGGGCTTCCCGGTTCAGTTCCCGTTTCCGCTTGGTCACCAGACCTCCGATCCGCCCGGTCTCTTTGGCGGAAAGCTGTTTCCAGCCTTTGTCCAGCACCTTGTCCAGCAATCCCAGTTCCTCCGCGATTTCATATTTCAGGGATTCTTCCGGGGTCAGTTCCCTCAGATTAATCTTTTTCTCTTTTTTGCTCATAAAAGAGGCCACACTCCTTTCCGATGCTTGCATCTGTCTATCCGGAGTGTGGCCTCTTTGAGCCGGATCTATTCACTTTTCCACCGGACTCCCCTCATAATCCTCCTTTTTCCACCGGAATTTCCCGGCCCAGGGTCAGGGAGTAGAGTACCATTTCTTTCACCGGCTTCCCGCTGATCTGCTCCAGGGCCTTTCCGTAGAGTTCCAGCTGGCGTCCGTATTTCGGGATCAGTTCCCGGATATCCCCGGAGGGCACCCGGTCCGTCTTGTAATCCACAATCACCCAGCCCTGTTCTTCCTCAAAATAAGCGTCAATAATTCCCTGCACCAGGATCTGCTCGTCTTCCGGCCATCCGGCCTGAATCTTTGCCGCCGGAACTCCCATGACAAAAGTCTGTTCCCTCTTCAGCTGTTCCCGGCGGGCCGCCGCCTGCATTCTCTTCCCAATGGATGAGGACGCGAACCGCAGCAGCCTGGGAATTCTCACTGTCTCTGCCTCTCCGGCTCTCAAAAGGCCGCTGTTTACCATCTGCTTCAGCTGCTCCCGCAGGGATGCTTCCGTCACCTCCCGCTCCAGATCCAGCCGCTCCAAAATCCGATGATAGATGGTTCCCAGGGCCGCTCCCTGAAGTTCCTCTTTTTCTTCTTTCATGAATTTCGGGATCAGCGGAACCACATCCGCCTCCGGATACAGTTCCATTGCCTGCCGGTCCGGATCTTCCGGAAGTTCTCTCTGTTTCAGTTCCGAAACTGTCAGCGCCGCCGGGATATCTTCCTCTTCCGCCCAGGGATACCGGTATCCGTCCTGTTCTTCCAGAAATTCCCGGATAACCGGATCTTCCTCCCTGGCGGCCCGGCCGCTGCGGATGGCTTCTTTGCGGGCTTCTCTTTCCTCTCCCTGGTCCGCTGCCTGCAGGGTCATGGAATCCGGAGTCATCAGCTGTACCTGAAGCGGCATCCGTTTTTTCTCTTCCGAAACCGTATCCTCTGACCGGCTGCCCGCCTCTTCCGCCATGTCTCTCAGAGGCTTCAGGGCTGGATGATCCTTCAGGGCCGGGAGAATCCAGTCCAGGAAACAGCCGGCCCCGGAACGGGCCCAGTAGGAAACCTTTCCCTCCCGGGTCAGGGATCCCAGAGAAAGTTCCCCCAGCTTTTTTTCCAGATTTTCCGAAGCGCCGGTGAGGATCAGTTTTTCTTTGGCCCGGGTCAGAGCCACGTACAGCACTCTCAGTTCCTCTCCCCGGGCGTCCAGGCGGATGGCCTGGCGGATGGCTTCCTTGAGCAGAGGTGTGACCCGGGTTCTGTTTTTCAGATCGATCCAGTCAGCGCCGATCCCCAGGGTATGGTGGAAGACCACAGGGGCATTGGCATCCATCAGATTCATTCTGCTGCCCAGGCCGCAGACAAAGACCACGGGAAATTCCAGACCCTTGCTTTTATGGATGGTCATGATCCGCACCGTGTCCGCCAGCTCCCCATAGAGACTCACTTCCCCGAAATCTACTTTGTACCGCTCCATCTGCTCCATATAGCGGATAAACTGAAACAGCCCGTGGTAACTGGTGGATTCGAAGTCCGCCGCTTTCTTCACCAGCATATCCAGATTGGCCTGCCGCTGTTCTCCTCCGGGCATGGCTGCCGCCGCGGCGCCGTAGCCGGTATCCTCCAGAACATTCAGGATCACCTGGTGAACCGGCGTGTAGGGAAGCGCTTCCCGGAACTGTTCCAGCGTTTCCAGGAACCGGTTCAGCTTTGCCCGCAGCCGCTGCTCTTTTCCCTCCCGGGCATAGACGGCCGCCGCCTCATAAATGGGAAGATCCGGGCTGCTGCTTTTGATGGCTGCCAGTTCCCCTTCCGTCACGTCCCCCATGGGAGAGTGCAGGGCCGCCGCGAAGGGAATATCCTGTCTGGGATTATCGCAGATCCGCAGATAATTCAGCACCGTGGACACTTCAATGGTACGGAAATACCCGGATTTGGCCGCAACGCTCACGGGAATTCCCTCCTCCTCCAGCACTCTGGAAAAGGTCTCGTCCCATCCGGCGGTCTGCCGCAGCAGAATCACGCAGTCCCGGTACCGCAGGGGCCGCAGCTGTCCCCCCTCCGTCACCTGCATCTGTCCCACCAGGGAACGGATTTTTTTTGCCACGGCAAAGGCCTCCGCCTCCATGGCCGCCCTCTTGCTTCTGTCCTCCTCAAAGTCCGGAGATTTCCTGTCCAGAAGCAGCAGTTCTGTTTCGCATCCCCCGTTCTCCGGATATCCGGCCCCGTAATACAAAGCCGCGTCCCGGTCATACTCCAGCCCTCCCAGATCCCGTCCCATAATCCGACGGAACAGATCATTGACCGTGTCCAGCACTTCCCGGCGGCTTCGAAAGTTCCGGCTCAGATCTATGCGCTGTCTCGGGCCGTCTTCTTTGGAATAGCTGAGATATTTTTCCAGAAAGATTTCCGGCCGTGCCTGACGGAAGCTGTAAATGGCCTGCTTCATATCCCCCACCATAAACCGGTTGCAGGATCCATCCTCCTCCCGGGACACAGCCCACAGGAGATATTCCTGGATATAGTTGCTGTCCTGATACTCATCCACCATGACTTCCTCAAACTGAGCCGCCAGCTCCCTGGCTGCCTCTGTCCGGCGGATCGTCTCCCCCTCCCTCTCCAGCAGAATTTTCAGGGCAAAATGCTCCAGATCGGAAAAATCCATAAGATTTTTCCGGCGTTTTCTTTCGCTGAAGGCTCTCATATACGCTTCTGTAAGGCGGATCAGCTCCTCCGCGAAATTCCGGCAACCCGCCAGCTCCTCCAGCAGGGCCTGGGGGCTTCTGGAAAAATACCGGCTTCCTATGTCTTTGACAGCGGTTTTAAGACTGTCCCGCCGGTTCTTGATCCGCTCCTTCACCTCCGGATCGCAGTCCGTCTTTTTCCTGGAAAGAGTCTTGAAAGACAGCTTCTGAAAGGCTTCATAATACTCCCGGTAAGACCGCTTCTGTTCCAGTTCCTGCAGAAGCTCCAGATCCGCTTCCAGCATGGGAAGATATTCCTCCGGCCCCCCCGGGCCTTCCGCGTCTTCCAGGAGCTGCCGGGCGGTTTCTTTCAGATCCCGGAGACCCCGGGCCGCGTCCTCCTCCAGAAACCGGATAAAAGCCGTCTGTTCCAGGTCTTCCTCTGTTTTCGCCCGGTAATTTTCCAGACAGCTCTCCAGCCAGACTTCCGGCCAGGGATAGCTCTCGGCAAATTCCGCCGTTCTCTGCAGCAGGTCCTCTATGCGGGCGTCATTTTTCCCGGGGGCGCAGGTCTCGGAAAAATCCAGAAACTCCTGACGGCCCGCGGCGTATTCCTCCTCCAGAAGATCCCGCAGCACTTCCTTTTTCAGCATTCTCATTTCCCCGTCGTCCCCGATCCGGTAACCGGGATCCAGATCAATCCGGTGAAAATAGTTCTGGATCACATAGGTGCAGAACCCGTGGATGGTGCTGATTCTGGCATGATGCAGCAAAGTGCCCTGCCGCTGGAGATGTTCGTTGTCCGGATCTTCCAGCAGCCGCTGTTCCAGTGCTCTGCCGATGCGCTCCTTCATCTCTCCCGCGGCGGCCTTGGTAAAAGTGACTACCAGCAGCCGGTCAATGTCCGTGGGATGCCCGGGATCCGTCACCCGGGAGAGGATCCGCTCCACCAGCACCGCCGTCTTGCCGGAACCGGCGGCAGCGCTTACCAGAATGTTTCTGTCCCGAAGGCGGATAGCCTGTTCCTGTTCTTTTGTCCATTTGTTTCCCATCACTCCGCCTCCTCTCTCATCTGTTTCAGAACCTCTTCTTCTGATTTTTTCCGGATTCTTCGATATTCAAAGCCCGGAAGCCTCTGGTCAAATCCGCAGATGCCCCGGTAGGGGCAGTAATCGCAGGCAGTCTTCTGCTCCAGCCGGTAGGGCCGGGCCTCTGTCCGTCCTTCCAGAATGGCTCTGCCGATCTCCCGGATTTTCTTTTCTGTAAATCTTTGGATGGCCAGAAACTGCTCCTCACCGGCAGCCCGGGAAGTTCTGGAAAGCGCCCCGTCCTTCTTGAAGGATACCGGGATTACAGAGGATTTTCCCGCTGAGATCAGCTCTTCGTCCAGCAGACTCAGAATCTCCCCTTCCCAGCGGGACAGGCCGTCCAGCTTCAGGGCATCCAGGATCTTCCGGCGGATTTCCTCCCGGCTCTCCCCGGGCGTTCCCGGAATCAGGGGGTCTCCCACCCGGTAATAATACATACCGGCAGGTTCCGCCTGCAGATCCGGATGTTTCCTCTGCTCCAGTTCCAGAGCCGCGCTCAGATACACCGCCAGCTGCAGCTGCAGTCCCTCCAGCAGCAGATTCAGATCCATGGATGTGCTGCCGGTCTTGTAATCCACAATCCGCAGATACAGCCGGTTCTCCTCCCGGCATACATCCAGCCGGTCGATCCGCCCCTTCAGCAGCAGTGTTTCATCCTCCGACAGAGCCACCTGCAGAGCGGACAGCCCTTCCCTCATGGAAAAGGCAATCTCCGCCCCTTCCGGGTCAAAACGTCCCCGGCGGATCTGCTCCTGAAGAACCCAGACCGTCCGGCGCAGGATCCGGCGGATCCGCTGAATCTGCCAGGCGCCGCGGCTGCTGCTGTGGAGAATGGTGTTGCCGTAGTCCCCGGTAATCTCTTCCAGAGACTCATCTGCCAGACTCTCCCGGAATTCATCCGAAAGTTCCCGCCAGGACAATCCCCTCTTTTCCAGTTTCCGGGAAAAACACTCCAGCGCCTGGTGAATGACCGTTCCCATATCCGCGGGAGTGAATTCATAGCGGACCCGTTCCTGAAGGTTCAGCCCGTACCGCAGAAAATGGGCGCAGGCGCAGGAAGAAAACAGCTCCAGCCTTGTGGCGGAATTGGCCAGCACCTTTCCGTAAAGAGCCCTGGCTGCCGCCCGGCCGATGCCGCTGGTATGATTTTCGAAAAAAGCAGCCTCCAGCAGCAGGGAACGCTTCCGTTTTCTCTCCGGATTCTTTCCGTACCAGTGATACAGGGCGCCGAAAGCCGGATCCTGCCCTCCCTCCAGAACACGGTGCAGAGCCTGCAGAAACCGCTCCTGAATGCCCGCGGGAGTTTCCAGTCCCCGGGTCTTATGCTGCTCTGCTGCCAGATCCCGGATGTTCAGCGCCGGAAACAGGCCGAGAATCACTCCTGCCAGATAGGAAGGCAGCAGGGGCTGGCCGCCGGCATCTGCTTTGCAGAAGGAGAGAAACAGGCCTTCCGAGGGCTTGGTGAGACTTAAGTAGAGATAAAATCTCTGCCGGTACATTTCCTCCCGGGCAGTGGGGGACAATTCCCTGCCGGCAGCCTGCAGCCGCTCCCGGTCCTGCTCTGAAAGGATCCCGGCTTTAGATACGGGTTTTGGCACCAGCCCTTCATTCAGGCCCACAAAAAACAGATATTTAATATGTTTCAGCCTGGTCCGCTCAATATCTCCCACCAGCACCTGATCGCTGGCGGGGGGAATCAGACCCACCTGTATCTCTGTCAGTCCCGCTTCCAGGATTTTCTGGTAATCCCTGAGACTGCAGGGCTCGTCTCCCAGAACCTCCACTACCTTGTCCAGGAACTTCATAACGATCCCGTAAATCTGAGCATACTCTTTCTGCAGGGCAGCCTCCCCCTGCCTGGCAAAAGCCTCCTCCTGAACCTTCAGCTTTTTCTGAATATCCAGCTTCACCATCAGATCATAGAGCACCCGGCTCTTTCCGGCGGCGGTGGAATGTCTCTCCCGCATACCGGCGGCAAATTCCGCGGTTTCTTCCAGGAACCTCTCCCTGAGCCGGTTCAGTTCTTCCGTCTCCTCGGGCTTCTGCCCCCGGTAATTCCGCACCCAGCGCTCTTCGTACTGCTTTCTGCCGCGGACTCCCAGAGCCACCACATAGTTTTCCATACGATCCGTATCTTCCTGACTGAAACCGCTGAAGCCGCACCTGAGATAACGGAACACGCTTTCATAGGAATAACTCTGTACGGCCATGTCCACCGCCGCCCGGATCCATTCCACAAAGGGATTGGCCAGGGCCGGCTTCTTTTCATCAATAAAGCAGGGAATTCCGCTGCCGGAAAAGGCCCGCAGCGCCTCTTTTCCATAATCGTCCAGACTTCCCGCCACCACGGCGAAATCCCGGAACCGGCAGCCCTTTTTCCGGATCAGCCTGCGGATGGTTCCCGCCACATACTGCATTTCCATCGCCGGTGTTTCCGCGGCGCAAAGAGAGACTGCCTGCTGTTCTCCTTCCCAGACTTTTTTGCTGTAGCGGAACAGATTCTGTTCCAGAAAAGCAAGGGCCGGACTTGCGGCGAACCGGCTTGTCTCTCCCGGGAGAACCCAGAGGGGCGCCAGCACCTCCGTCCCGGCTTCCGCAGCTGTCTCCGTCAGTTTCCGGATCATCTTCCGGGTCATATGAAACAGACGCTGAGGCCCGTCCTTCCGGTACAGATCCTCCCTCTGGTCCAGAGTACCTGTCACATAGACCTGCCGGCAGAGGGTGAACATCCTCTTCAGAACCTGGCACTGGGCCGGGGTAAATCCCGTAAACCCGTCCAGCACCACTGTGCTGTCCCTCACCAGCCTGGATTTTCCGATGACGCCGCACAGCAGCGCCGGCAATTCCTCCGCCGTCAGATATTTTTCCGCCAGATACCGGGTAAATCCCTCATAGACCCTGCTGACATCCTTCAGCTTCAGCCCCAGAAGATCCTCCCGGTCCGACCACTCCTCCAGTTCTCCCGGCGTGACGGAATACTGCATCAGCTCCGAAACCAGGGATTTCATCTGGCTCACCGCCCCCGGCTGCTTCAGGGTTCCCCCCAGAACCTTCAGTTCCTTCTGCTTTTCCTGGATCACCCGCTGCAGCACCAGGCTTTTTCCGGTCTCTTCCAGCACCGGCAGAGTATCGCCCCCGGTCTCCGAAAACACCCGATAGGCCAGCCGGTTAAAACTAAGAATATCAATGTTCAGCAGCCCCCTTCTGGGATGCAGGGACACCAGTTCCTTCTGGGTCTGCAGGGTAGACTGCTCCGGAACGATCACCAGGTATTTCTGTTCCGGATATTCCATGGATTCCTTGATGATCTTTTCATAAATAAAATGAGATTTTCCTGCGCCGCTTGGCCCCAGGACAAACTGCAATGCCATATCCGCCTCCTGTATCTGTTATATCAGATGTGAGATGACTCCCGGGCGAGTCTTGAATTTTCTGCATAAATTCTCTGCTCCATTAATATCATATATAGAAAACAGAAAAAGGAGTCCCAGCGCCTATGAGTTCAAAAACCAAAATCGTCGTCTTACATATGAAAGAAGTCGTATACACCGCCGTCTTTCTGGCACTGGCCATATTTATGCTGATTCTGGTATTTACCATGTTTCACAAAAAGGATCCGGACGACGCCGGCGCCGCCTCCGATACTGCCGGGACAGCGGTCTATGTCCCCGGCGTCTACACCTCCTCCATCCAGCTGAATGAAAATTCCTTTGACGTCCAGGTCACCGTGGACGCGGACCATATCAACTCTATTGAGCTGGTCAACCTGAGCGAGACTGCCACGGTCATGTACCCGCTGATGGAGCCCACTCTGGATGAGATCGCCCAGCAGATCTATACCACCCAGTCCACGGAAAACATCACCTATTCCGATGACAATAAGTATACCTCCATGCTTCTGCTGGACGCCATCGAAGACGCCCTGGGCAAAGCCCGGGCGGAAGAATAAAAAAGACTTGCGGGCAGGAAAGCGGATGGGGCTTTCCTGTCCCATTATATCACCATTCTCTCCGGTTCCACAACAGCCGGGAGACATACATACTCGGAAAGATAAAAGCATGCATATCGCTTTGCAGCTTTATTTCATTTCTTTTTTTCATAGTATTCGCGGCTGTAACAATATAATTCCTGCAGCCCTCCCCATAAAGCCGCTTCGCAGATCGCAAATACAGTAGAAAACCAAACTGCTTACTCCCTGTACTCTTTTTCACGCTATCCTTCTGCCGATTCATCTGTGCCGCAAGCAATATATCTGGCGGCTATATGCAATTTATTTCCCGGGCGCCGGCATCTTGACAACGCATATATGGAAACATATAATTTTCATAGGTAAAGACAACAAATATTGGATAACTCATGAAATAGAAAGAAGGTGCACAATATGGCTCTGGCGAGGAAAAAAATCCATACAACGGAAGACATTTATCAATTACCAGAAGGTGATCGGGCAGAACTGATTGATGGAGATCTGTATATGATGTCCCCGCCCAACACCACGCATCAACGGATTTCAGCGGCATTGCATGCAGAGATTTATAATTATATCAGGACTCACGGTGGAAAATGCGAGACATTTGCAGCACCTTTTGCCGTGTTTCTAAATACAGAGGCTGATGATAGAAATTATGTGGAGCCGGATATCAGCGTAATATGTGATCCGAAAAAAATCACAGAGAAAGGCTGCAACGGCGCGCCTGACTGGATTATTGAAATTGTTTCGCCTTCCAGCCGCCGGATGGATTATTATACGAAGTTATTCAAATATCGTACGGCCGGTGTGAAAGAATATTGGATTGTGGATCCGGAAAAATCGCGTATTATGGTTTACAGCTTTACGGCCAATTCCGGCAATGAATATACTTTTTCTGACACGGTAACGCCCAGCATATATGACGATCTGGAAATTGACTTTTCAGCGATTTAACAAAACAGGAATATAGAAATGTTCAAAATAGGAAAAGCGCCTCACGCTCATCCATAACGGACGATTGCGCGGCGCTCTTTTTTTGCACATGCAGATTTCTGTTCTATCTCTTCCCCTCCCCGGCCGCAGAAAACAGCCCCTCCAGGGAAAACTGTTTCTCATCTCCCAGCATCCGCTCCATGCCCAGCAGGTTTTCATCCAGATGCTCCACCTCCCGGGAATACCGGCAGGCGGCGCGGATTGCCCACTCTTTGGAAACTCCTTCCGGATCCTGCCGCCACCGGCCCCGCAGCAGCTCCCGGATGCAGATCACCGAGGCGAAGGCAAACTTCATTTTTCCCCAGGCATTTCCGTCATAGACCGCTCCGCAGAAATAGACATACACAAAATAGGCCATCAGCTGTTCCGCCGTCTCATCCGGAAACAGAGCACGCATAGCTTCCTGCTCTCCGGACCTCTCTCCCCGGGACTGCGCCTGCAGGACTCCCCGCAGATACGGCTTCCAGTCTTCCCGCAGCGGCCGCAGGTTTTTCAGGACTGCCAGCAGGTGCCGGAGCGTATCTTGCCGGAGGCCTGTGAACGCTTCCCTCTCCTCCAGTTCCCAAAGCTTTCTTTCGAACCAGCTCCAGGCTTTCTCTGTTTTATACCGCCGGAGCAATTCTTCCCCGGCGGCGTAATTGTTCCGGCGGATCCTTCCCTGAAGGTCATGGGCCAAAGCCAGGACCATAACCGCCCGCAGCCTCCAGGGCTTCTCCCGGTTCTGAAGGATCTGAAAGCAAAGCCTCCGGGCTTTTACCAGAACCCGAAACAGGCCGGAATCAAAGCCCGGCCAGCGTTGGGAAACTCCCGGCTTCTTCCTTTCCAGCAGGCGTACCGGCCCCGGATGCATCAGGATCTGTTTTGCCGCTTCCGGGCAGGAAAGAGACAGGGAGTACTCCCGTACCCCCTGAAATTCCTCGGCGTGCCTGGGAAATACATGGCAGGTCCGGCAGAGCGCCTTCTCCCCGCCGCCCTCCTGATACAGGTCGCAGAGTCCTTCCTCATTCAGCAGAGAACATTTTCCCTGATACTGCCGGAAGCACCGGTTTTCCCAGTCGATCTCATTGCGAAGCCGGGATCCGAAAGAGCCTTTCATGGCACTGTATCGTTTCAGAGATTTCTCATCGATCCGGATCTGCCATCCTGCGCAGCAGGTATCCGGGCAGGAGCCTGCCGTACACTGAAACGCGTCATAATAATCGGGCCGCACATACCGCATGATCCGTCCTCCCGCGAATTTTTTCTCTCAGCTCCGGGACTTTACAGCCCCTCCAGCTGTTCCAGCCAGATCCGGGCGCAGCCGTCGCTGGGCATCCGCAGGTCTCCCCGGGGAGATACCGCCACGGAGCCCACTTTTGGGCCGTCCGGCAGACAGGAACGCTTGAACTGCTGGGCAAAAAATCTCCGATAAAAACTCTTCAGCCATTTGAGGATGGTATCGTCATCGTATTCCCCGTCAAAAGCCTGGCGGGCGATACGGAAAATCTTCAGAGGCTCGTATCCCGCCCGCAGCATATAATACAGGAAAAAGTCATGCAGCTCGTAGGGCCCCACCAGTTCTTCCGTTTTCTGGGAAATCTTTCCGTCCTCCGGGGGAAGCAGCTCCGGACTTACGGGGGTATCCAGCACATCCAGCAGAATGGCGGATAATTCCGCGTCCCTGCAGGTATCCGCGTAATAGCGCACCAGATGCCGCACCAGCGTTTTCGGTACAGAGCAGTTTACCGCGTACATGGACATATGATCGCCGTTGTAGGTGGCCCAGCCCAGAGCCAGCTCTGAGAGATCTCCGGTTCCCACCACCAGGCCGCCGCTCTGATTGGCGATATCCATGAGGATCTGGGTCCGCTCTCTGGCCTGGCTGTTTTCATAGGTAACGTCATGTTTTTCCGGATCCTGGCTGATATCGCGGAAATGAAGCTTCACTGCTTCTTTAATATCCACCTCTTTCAGTGAAGCCCCCAGACAGCGGGTCAGCTGGCAGGCGTTCCGGTAGGTCCGGTCCGTGGTGCCGAAGCATGGCATGGTCACCGCGGTGATCTGCTCTCTGGGAAGATCCAGCAGGTCAAAGGCCCGGGCAGTCACCAGCAGCGCCAGGGTGGAATCCAGGCCGCCGGAAATGCCGATGACCGCGCTCCCGCAGCGGGTATGTTCCAGACGCTTCTTCAGCCCCATCGCCTGCATGTTCAGAATTTCATCGCAGCGCCGTTCCCGGTCGCCCTGATCCGCCGGAACAAAGGGACGGGACGGGAAATTTCTGGTCAGTTCCGTGGTGCTCACTACCAGATCAAAGGGCACCGTCACATAGTCCTCCGGCCGCTGGGCAGGATATGTGGTCATGCGCCGTCTCTCACTGACCAGACGGTCTACATCCAGCTCCGAGCAGACCATCTGGTTCCGGAACCGCTCCGCCTCCGCCAGCATGGTTCCATTTTCCGCGATCATATTCTGGGCGCTGAATACCAGATCCGTGGAAGACTCTCCCTCCCCGGCATCCGCGTAGATGTATCCGGCTACCAGCCGGGCCGACTGGCCCCGGACCAGATCTCTCCGGTAGATATCCTTGCCGGTCATCTCATCGCTGGCGGAAAGATTCACCAGAACCGTAGCTCCTGCCAGAGCGTGGCGGACGCTGGGAGGATTCGGCACCCACAGATCCTCGCAGATCTCCGCCGCGGCGATCAGATGCGGCATTTCCCGGCAGGCAAAGAGCAGATTCATGCCGAAGGGAACCTTTTCTCCGTTTTTCTCGATCCACACCGCCTGCTCCGAGCCAGCGGCAAAATGCCGTCCCTCGTAGAATTCATGATAGCTGGGAATATGCTTCTTGGGTACCAGCCCCAGAAGCTTTCCCCGGTTTAAAACCGCCGCCACATTGTACAGCTTTCCGAAAATTTCCATGGGAAGACCCACGAAGATCAGGGCGTCCACTCCGGTGGTCTCCTTCATCAGCCGCATCAGCTGATGGTCCGCCTCCCGCAGCAGCCGTTCCTGCCAGAACAAATCGCTGCAGGTATACCCTGTAATGGCCAGTTCCGGCAGGACCATGATCTTGGCTCCCGCCTCCCGCATGTTCTGTATGCTCTCCAAAATTCTGTCTGTATTTTCCGCGCAGTCCGCCACCACTACCTTGGGTGTGGCGGCTGCCGCCTTTACAAATCCCTGTTTCATACCTCTCTCCTCACTTCCTGGCCGCCGCCAGCATTTCTTCCAGCTCCGCCACGGAAAACTGATATTTCCGGCTGCAGAAATGGCACACCAGTTCCACCGGTTTTCCCTCCGCGATCATACTTGTCAGCTCTTTTTCCCCGAGGCTGATCAGCGCCTTCGCCACCCGGTCCCGGCTGCAGTTGCAGTAAAACTCTGCCGGGATCCGGTCATTGAGCTCAAGCTCCAGATCCGCCAGCAGCTCTTCCAGGATCTTCTCCGGGGTATAACCCTTCTCCAGCATATCGGTCACAGATGTGATTTTTCCCAGCTTTTCCTCCAGCGTTTCAATGACTTCTTCACTGGTTCCGGGCATCAGCTGTACGATAAATCCCCCTGCCTGCTTCACGGTATTGTTTTTTTCCATCAGCACTCCCAGTCCCACAGAGGAAGGCACCTGTTCGCTGGCCGCGAAATAATAGGTCAGGTCATCCCCGATCTCCCCGGTCTGCAGTTCCACCCGGCCGCTGTAGGGTTCCTTCAGCCCCAGATCCTTAATCACAGTCAGATATCCTCTCCCAATGGCGCCGCCCACATCCAGCTTTCCTTTGCTGTTGGCAGGAATCAGCACCGCCGGCTGATCCGCGTAGCCCTTCACCCGGCCTTTAGAATCCGCTGTCACCGTCAGGCCGCCCATGGGACCGTCCCCTTTCATCTGTATGGTAAGGATATCCTTATCCCCTTTCATCATCAGGCCCATCATGACGCCCGCGGTGAGAAGCCGCCCCAGGGCCGCTGTCACCACCGGACTGGTATTGTGGTATGTCCTGGCCTCCTCCGCCAGATTCCTGGTGGTTGCCGCGAAAGCCCGGACATAGCCCCCCGCGGCGGTCGCTCTCACTGCGTAATCTCTGTATTCACTCATGTCTCTCACTCCATTTTCTTACTTTTGCCCTGTTCCCGGGCCAAAATCACAATCCGCTGGCTTTCTGTTCCGGGCGGTTCTTCCGAGTAGCTGTCAAAGGCCTGCAGGAACTCCATGCCCGCCTCCTGCAGCAGTGTTTTTATTTCTTCGGCGGAATAAGCCCGCTGCATGTGGGTCTCTTCGTATTTCCGGTACAGCCCGCTGTCCTCCCTCAGGAAAAAGGTCAGATCGTACTGATTGATCTTTTCCTCCGGATCATAAAAATTGTCCCAGATAAAGCTGCCCTCCTCCCGGCTGTCAGCGATGGTATCTTCCCCGATCTGCCGGTACTTTTCTTCGGTACTGAAATCAAAAAGAAACAGTCCTCCGGGATCCAGGTAATTGTTTACCAGCCGGAAAACCCGCAGCAGCTCCTCCGGTTCCAGAATATAATTCAGGGAATCGCAGCAGCTCACCACCGCCCGAACCGTTCCGTACAGCTCAAACTCCCGCATATCCTGCAGCAGGTACAGAATCTCATGGCCTGTTTCCAGCTTCTTTTCCTCCGCCTCCTCCAGCATATCCGGGGAACCGTCCACCCCGATCATATCGTAGCCCTCGGCGGCCAGCCGTTCCGTCATCTCCCCGGTGCCGCAGCCCAGGTCCAGGATCAGGCCTTCCCGGATGCCCGCCTCTTTCAGCTTCCCGGTCAGGAAACGGCTCCAGCCTTCATAATCGATATCGTCCATAAACAGATCATAGACCCTGGCAAAACTCTGATACGTTCCCATGGCTTCCCTCCTGTTTCTGTGGCCATTTCCAATGGTTCACTGGGTAAAATTATAAGCGCTGATACCCTAAAAAGCAACCGGCTTTCTTTACAAAAGCGCCGGAATAGGGGATAATGGAACTATCACAGGAGGAGGAAAATCGCTCATGAAAAAAGTATTGATGATTAACGGAAGCCCCCATGAAGCCGGATGTACCTTTACGGCTCTCTCTGAAATCGAAGCTTCCCTGAAAAAACACGGAATCGAATCGGATCTGCTGTATCTGGGCAAAAAGCCCCTGTCCGGCTGCACGGACTGCGGGTTCTGCGCCAAAGCGGGCAAATGCGTCTTCGAGGACGCGGTCAATGAAACCATTGCCCGCCTGGATCAGTATGACGCCATTGTGGCGGGCACACCCGTGTATTACGGAGGACCCAGCGGACAGCTGTGCTGCTTTATGGACCGTCTGTGCTTTGCCGGCGGCAGCCGCCTGGCGGGAAAACTGGCTGCCTCTGTAGTCTCCTGCCGGAGAGGCGGCGCTACCTCCGCCTTCCAGCGGCTGAACCAGTATTTCGCCATGAACAATATGTGTCTGGTGGGCTCCCAGTACTGGAACCAGGTGCACGGATTTACTCCGGAGGATGTGCGCCAGGATCTGGAGGGTCTGCAGACTATGCGGACTCTGGGAGAAAATATGGCCTGGATGATGAAAAATATGGAAGCCGGCAGAAACGCGGGGGTCAACCCGCCGGAATATGAGCCGGTAATCATGACTCATTTTATCCGCTGAAACCGAAAGGGGGAACATTTATGGAACAGACAGCTGAAAGAAAAGAAAACAAAATGGGCATCATGCCTGTGGGGAGGCTTCTGTTCCAGATGTCTCTCCCCATGGTTATTTCTATGGTTATTCAGGCGCTGTACAATATCGTAGACAGCATGTATGTCTCCCAGATCAATGAAGACGCCCTGACCGCCGTCTCCCTGGTCTATCCCATGCAGACTCTGATGATCGCCATCGCCACCGGAACCGGCGTGGGCATTAACGCGCTGCTCTCCAGGAGCCTGGGACGCAAAGATTATGAGACCGCCAACTCGGTGGCTCTCCACGGAGTTTCCCTGGCGCTGATCAGCGGAGTGGTATTTGCCGCCGCGTCCTTTCTCCTGGCGGAAGCCTTCATGGGGCTGCAGACTTCCGATCCGGAAATTTTTTCCTACGGCGTCACATATATGCGCATCTGCTGTACCCTCTGTTTCGGAGTCTTTCTGCAGATTACCATGGAGCGCCTGCTGACCTCCACCGGCCGCACCCTGCTCACCATGTTCACCCAGGGGCTGGGGGCCGTGATCAATATCATTCTGGATCCCATCCTGATCTTTGGATATTTCGGAGCCCCGGAAATGGGCGTGGCGGGAGCCGCCGCGGCTACTGTAATCGGTCAGTTCTGCGGCTTCTTTCTGGGACTTTTTTTCAATCTGAAGCTGAACCGGGAAATCCGCCTGAATTTCCGCAGATTCCGCCTGCGCGCCTCCCTGACCGGCGAAATCTATAAAATCGCTGTTCCGTCTATCATTATGCAGTGCATCAGCTCTGTCATGACCTTTGGCATGAATCTGATTCTTCTGCGGTTTTCCTCTACCGCCGCAGCGGTTTTCGGAATTTATTTCAAGCTGAACAGCTTTATCTTTATGCCGATTTTCGGCCTGAACAACGGAATGGTGCCCATTATCGCCTATAACTACGGCGCCCGGAAGCGGCTGCGGATCAACCGCGCCATCCGTCTCAGCGCAGTCGCCGCCACTCTTCTGATGCTGGCCGGCCTGGCTCTCTTCTGTGTGATTCCGGAACAGCTGCTTGGAATCTTTAACGCCTCCGACCATATGCTGGCTATCGGCGTTCCCGCCATGCGCGTCATCAGTCTCAGCTTTATTGTGGCCGGCTGCTGCATCGTTCTGAGTTCTGTCCTTCAGGCTCTGGGAAGCGCTTTTTACAGCATGCTGACCTCCCTGATCCGGCAGCTGATCGTTCTTCTGCCGGCGGCCTGGCTGCTGGCGGAAACCTTCGGCCTGCCGGCCGTCTGGTGGTCTTTCCCCATCGCGGAAATTTTCTCCCTGTTTTTTACCGTCCTCTTTTTCCGCAAAGTATACCGTCAGAAAATCCGTCCCCTTCCGGAAGACGGAGGGAACGGCACGGGTCAGGAGGCAGCGCTTTAATATGTTCTGTTTTGTAAATGACTATTCGGAAGGCGCCCGTGAACATATGCTGCAGCGGCGGCTGCAGCAAAAAAGCTGCGGTAAAGGATACACGAATCCCTGTGCATCCTTGCCTAATGACTGCTCGCTTTTCTGACGCACAGGGAAAGCACAACCAGTGTGGCCAAGGCAGCCGTGAGATACCCTGCCGGTTTTAAATTTGCATCATCTCCTGTTTGCGCAGTATGACCCAGATTTGTTTCGTTCCACTCTTCATCCGGCAGGATCGTACCTGTTTCTATTTCTTTTTCAATTAGTGCATAGTACAAATTTTCATCCGTAAGAAATGAAATACTTGTTGTTTCTGTTATACCCGTACTTTCCAGCTCCGTCGTTTTTCCATTTTCTGCCACAGAAAATACCGCCCCATTCTGCGCATTGAACACAGATTGCAATGTAATCCGTGTACCGGCAGCTTTTATTTTATTTCCTTCCTGATCCAAAAAATAAATATAGTACGGCAGAATCAGCGATCCATCGTCCGCGAGACAATCAGCAAACCAATTCCATACTTCTGTTTCTTCAGGCGGAATCGAATATATAACCAAAAATGCGGCTTCTTCCGGCGCTTCACTTACTTGAATCGTCACGTTATCTATCACCGTGCTTCCCTGGCCATTCTTAATTGGTATTTTTGAAATTTCGTCATTTTGCATGTACTTAATGATCACATCCACAGCATTTGATTGTTGGCTTCCCTCCTGCGCGTAAACGGGAAGACAGGTTCCCAATACAAGTAAGATGAATAATACGGCAGAAAAAATCCTTCTCATTCTTCTCCTCCCCTCTGTAACACCGAATTTAATATAACTGTGCCTTCAGAATAATACGTATCCGGCTGATAGGCCATGATTTTAAGCGAAACATTCTCATCATCCTTTTTTTGTTTCAATATAGAAATACTCTTTATATATTCACCCGGTTTAATTAAACCTGTTTCACCTAAAACATTCTCGTCGCCGTCATACATCCGTGCCTTTATCCATACGGAATTATCCTCCGGATTTGTCAGCCAAATATTTACGGTATCTCCTTCCAAATTTAAAGTTCCGCATACAGAAAATTTAAAAACCTGCGCGTCAATTTCTGACCATCCCAGGTCATCAGGAACATCCGGAATACCTTTTACAGCATTCTCATCAAATTCCGGCGGGACAAATTTTGTTTCCGTTGATCTAAAGCTTATAATCAGTGTCAAAGCCATGACGCTAACAGCAGCGGCGCAGATAACAATCATGGCAAATAGAAGCTTATTTTTTCTACACTTTTCTTTTATCATCTGTTATTATCCTCCACAGACCCTGATGGATATTCACCAGATTTCTGATGGATATCCATCAGGGTGCAAGGCAGTCCACATCGTTCCTGCCTTGCACATGAGATTTAAACGATCGTAATCACAATCGAACCGATTTTTGTATCCACAACCCCTTCTGCCAGATCTCCCTGGGGAGTCACCACGATCTTACCTGTTACCGGAGTTCCCGGAGCCCCATCCACTCCATTATCAGCAGTCATTACCCTCAATTCATCGTTATCAAAATTCATGCTGATATTCTGAAAATTCTCTTCTGCTGTATATTCCGGTGTTGCCATAATATCAACATTGGAATGGTTGGTAATTGTTATTTCTCCGGTTGTCCATGCGGCAACACTATTGGGATCATATTCATGTGTCTCCGGGTTCCACTTTGTTCCTGCGGATGTATAAGTAAAATCCATACCCTTCCAGGAAATATCAACGCTGTAAATCGCGCCCGCCGACTCTCCTGCCAGATATGTTGCTTTTACCTCTGCGCTGTCGGATCCGTTTTGTCCCAACGAATCCGCCGCAAACGCCACAGTTGCAGTGGCAAGAAGCATAGAAGCTGCCGCGCATACCGAAATAACACTTTTTAATCTCATAAAATATCTTCCTCCCTTCAATTACGCTATCTCAATTGTGATGGTACCTATCACAATTCCATCACTGGTTACCATCTGATTCGGTACTCCGGAAACCGTCAGGGTTGCTTCTGTACTTGCCGCGTTCTCAACATTATTTTCTTCACCTGCAGCCAGTTCCACCGGTGCATCCGTATTGCTCAATACGGATGTAACCCCGTAAGATTCCATGGGCAAATATGAAAACAAGACGTTTACCGGTACATTAGAATGGTTTGTAACTTTCACACCTGCACTGGTTTTATCCCATCCTTCTGTAGTATTATCTTCATAAATATGTTCTTCTGCATTCCAGTTTAACGTCCCTTCCTCTAAGTAAGTGAACACCATGTCATCCCATACAATATCAACACTGTATACATCTGGAACTGTGGCAGTATTATTGTATTTTGCCCTGACATCAATTTCCTGACTTTCTCCCGGCGCACTCATTGTTTCCTCCGCAGCATAGGCAACTGTACTGCCCCCTGCCAAAAGGGCTGATACCAAAACAGCTGAAATAATTTTTTTCATCTTAATCTCCTTTCGCTTGTTATCTATTCATACTCATTTGAGTACAAATCCAACTATTCATTTACGGTTATCGTAACAGGAATCTCTGTATTAACAACTGCCTTTTCTCCTGTATCCGGATCATAATAAAGTACTATAAATTTCCCATCGTACCCGCCAGGTGACAATTTCCCTGCCTCATCATTAAGCAGCTTTAATTGAGAGACCTGATTCCCCGGTTTGATCGTTCCGGATTGAACGACCACCTCATCCTGTATAGATATTTGTAATACCATATCCTGATTAGACTTTCCGGGATTAGCAAAATATAACGATGCTGTCTCATCCGATAATGAAATTTTCAGTTCTTTCGAATAACTGATGCTGACTGCGCTCCCTCCTTCCGGCGTCTCCATTTTTTCTGCATTATCTCCGGGAATTGCTTCTGCATTTTCCTCTTCCTGCTGCGGGGCGTAATCCGGTGCCAATTCTGGTGAGGTATTTCGAAAAAACAAAGCCCAGATAGTGACAGCGATAGCCGCTGCCGTAATGATGCAAAGAATCATAATTATTTTTTTTGAACTCGATCCTTTTTTATTCATTGCCATTGCCTCCGATCGTCACTGTCACGTTTCCTATCACTGTATTTTCTTCTAGGTAATCCGATGGTTGACCCTGTAGTTTCAGATGGATGTTTCGATCGTCATTAACCTGTAGTTTCAGTTCCTGAATACTTTGCTGATTTTCATCTTGAAAAATTCCGGTGATATCTGTTCTTTCGGTGTGATAGCTTAACCCGGCTGTTACAGGCATTTCCCCATCGTTTTTCAAACGGATATAGCCGCTTCCATGATCATCCCATCCAGCGTTCTGATAAGTATATGTTTCCGGATTCCAGGTACCTTTTGAATAAGTAAACTCCATAGCGCCCCATTCTATCTGCACGCTGGCAGCAGGCTGATCAGGTATCTCTTCCTGCGGAGCGTAACGAATCGTTACGCTTGTATTATATGTATACTGGCCGTCATCTTCTGTACTCTGAATCAATAATCGTACCGGAAAAGTTGTTTCTCCCGCTTCTGTCAAAGACGCATCTATGGGGATTTTTATTTCCAACAAATCAGATACGGAATAATCCATCGTCCCGGACCATTTTACATACAGCAGCCGAACCAGATCTCGTTCGGGCTGATAAGAAACAGAATCCGCCAGTGCGCTTGTATCTCCGATCAGAGAACGGCTTGTTGAATTTTGCAGCATATTATCCGCATTATATACATCAATCTGCAATCCACGAATGCCTGCTTTCTGCTCGGTGTAATCTGTCAGTCGCAGCGTAAGGGTCACTTCTCCACCTATCGCCGCAATTTCCGGCGATGCAACGATTTCGTACTGGTATCCGCCACCCTCCGGCGAAGCAGAAACAGGATGGAGAAATGACGCGCATAAAATTGTAAAAATAATTAACACAGCTATCGGTAACTGAATCGCCTTTTTTCTCATTCTGGTCTTCCTCCTTACTCCGCGCCTTCTATTTTGTCGATCATCTCTTCGATATCAAAAATGTCCGGCTCACTTTTATAGTAGTCCGATAGACTGGCCCTGAACGAAGCGCCTGTTAATTTTTTATTTCCGCCAAGATGATTGATCACCTCTACAACATCAAATACATTAATTTCTGTATCACAGTTAACATCACCAAAAACTACAAGCTCATATGCAGAATCATTCCACATCAATTCCGCACCTGTGGATACACTTTGCTGTATATCGCTGACACCAGGCATGGAAACCTCCAGACCGCGATCTTTAAAAATATTGATAATGTTATCCGCAGTGGTACTTTCATTAAATTCATACACATACCCATTCAGTGAATATGCGTCTGAATATTTGTACTCTACGGTTCCGCATTCTGTACATGTCCTTCCTTCCATTTCGCAGGTATCAAATGTGGCTTTGACTTCTGTCTGATATTCACCAAAATTATGATGGCCGCATTCCCGCATTTCTTCAACAGCAATAAGGGTTCCGCAGATGTCGCAGCATTTTGCTTTAACGCCGTCTGTGGTATCTGTAGGTGGAATAAGTACCTCCCACGTATCACTTGCGCAGGTATGGGCTTCTACTACTTTGATGACAAAACTCTTGATATTCCCATCCGGCATCTGAACATATAAAGTTCCTCCGGCCCCATTATGAGGAATCAGCTCAATCATTCCCGCTCCAGAAAACGTTAATTTTCCGTCAATCCACTGCGCTGTAGGATTATCCACACTTAATTCACAGGATTGCTCATCAGAGGCTGTCCTTGCAGCCGCTGCCGGCTCGTACCACGCAGAGAATTCTCCCGTTTCTGTATTATCCGATGCAAGAAAATGTGTCGCCTTTTCATTAGCCGCCGTTATGTACTGCACCGCATCATCATAGCCCATGATTTCTTTTGCATCGAAGCCGAAATTTTTCAAAAAGCTGTCTGTCTCCACATATTCTCCAAAACAGGTAATCATTAAATTATATAAATAATCGCTGACATTATCGACCCCAAAATAATGCGCGCCTGTGGGTGTAATTTCAATGCTTGTGGGAATCTCCGTGGATGATCCTTCCAAAGTAGTAACACTGGAATTAACAAGGACATAACGGATCGGTATTAATTCAATCGCCTGCTCCATCGCGTCATAGGCGCTGAGTTCCGGTGCCTCCGCCTGGTCTATACTATCGATTGTAGCTTTTAACCTTGATATGATGGTAGCGATCTCTTCGACCGTCATCATATCCAGATAGGCAGGCACATCGCATATTTCAATAAGAGTATCCCACACATTCGTCACATTTGCTAAATCGCTGTCTTTTAACTTTTCAATTGCCTTAATCACTTCGTTATCTGGACTATTTGTACATTTTTCCAACAATTTACTCAGTTCATCCACCAATTTAAGACATACCTGTTTTTTTACAGCGTCTATCACTTTGGATCCGCTGATAAAGTCGTCCAAAATCTTGGAAGAGTTCCGAATATATCCGAAAAGGTCTGTAAACAATCCGATTCCTGTAGATACAGCTTTGTAGGCATTTAATAATTGTTTAAACTGCTGCATCGAACCCAAAAAGCTTTCCAACTGGTTCTGAATCATTTCAGACTCAAATAAAATTCGAATAGGCACTTCCATGATCAGCTTATCTCCCGGATAAAATTCCGGTACGGAAATTCTATCATTATCAGTTGGCGTATCATAGTCTGTCGTTGTCTGGGTCCCGTCACTGTAATAAGTAATTTTATACTGCTCTATATCCGTAATTCTATGCCGTACATTATAGATAACTTTGTCAGATACATTTTCCAACTCTATTCTGACTGTGTAATCATCGTCGTGAAACGCTGCGTCCGGCACATAAAAGGTCATATGCATCGCGCTCCCTGCATAGACTTTAAGCGGTGAGGCAGCTGTATATTTGTATTCAAAGGTTTCGCCAAAGGGCATCATAGTGCCTTTCAGTATAGCCGTAACATTGTAACTGCCCTCTTCGTCTCCCTGAACGTACCAGTGTACGGATTTATTTTCTCCTTCCGCCAGATTTCCTATATTCTGCAACGCAGACTGCTGTCCTCCGTTTACCTGCGCAAGAGATAATCCATCCGGCAGTACCAGTTCCGCCGTTGCGTTTTCAACGGTATCTGTCAGAGAATTATTTACTGCCAACAGTTCTACATCATATATTTCTTTTGTCCATCCCACTTCGCCTCTGATAATGAGATAGAACTGTTCATTCACCGGATACACGGAGATTGTCTTCCCGTTGTCAGAAGTGTATTTTACTCCCACTCCTGTTTTTCCGTCGGAAGCGCCTGCCAATGGATCAATGATAATCTCTGCTTTATATCCAGAACTGCCTCCGCTGCCTCCACCTCCGCTGCCGGAAGCCGGTAAATAGACCTCCGGTGAATGGGTGGTCGGATTCATATAATACGCAATGCTGACCATATCAATCTGTGCTTCAAACGTAAGTTTTAATTCATACTTATATATATGACTGCCGGCACTGATTCCCAGCTCCTGCATTTCTTCCGGCGTCATTTCGCTTGATGTAAGAATGCCCTCCACCAGTTTTCCGGTACTAATTCCGATGGTTGGAATTGTATTTACTCCCGGATAGATCTGAACAGAAATGTTTCTTACATTATATCCTTCTGCATACACAGAAAGATTTACGATTCCTATCGGCAATATCTGTGCAAGGTATCCGTTTTCGTCTGTAAATAAAAGTGCGTCACCTTCACTTTCGGTTGTAATCTGAACACTTGCTCCGGACAACGGCTCTTTTGTTGCAGCATCAACAACGGTAATCTGCGCCAGGCCATATGCAGTATTTTCCGAAACATCCACCTGGGTTTTGGGAGTCACCACCTCTTCTGATTCCTGACAAACTGAACAGGTTCTGTTCTTTTTCCCTTCAACTAAAACCGAAGCTTCTGATTCTACCGTCCACTCACTCCAGGTATGCCCCTTTGCCGGAATATACTCTCGTGCCAATTCCTGATTACAGACTGTACAGTACTTGATTTTTACCCCTTCTTCTGTGCATGTGGCATCCTGTACAACCCAATCGCCTTCCTGATGCCCCAGCGGAGCCAGGACTTCAATATAATTATATCCACAGACCGAACAGGTAAGGATCTGTGATCCGCCTCTTGTGCAAGTCGGTGAAGTCTCAATAGTTATCTCATACTGATGTTCATGAGCATCCAGCAGACTGAATGTATAGTTTCCCGACTCGCAGGCCTGGTGGGCGGCAGAGCCGGAATAGCAGTAAATAGTCAACTTACTGCAACTGCTGAAACTGCTGCCGGACATTTCTGTAACACTCTTTGGTATTTCTACCGCCGTTAAATTCGTACACGCAGCAAATGCATTATCGGAAATTGTTGTCAGTCCATTGTTTAAAACCAGGCTGACCAGACCGCTGCATCCATAAAACGCATAGCTGCCGATTGCCTGCAGATTGTCATCCATATTGATCAGCCGAAGCCCTCTGCAGCCGTAGAACGCAGAATTTCCCACACGCTCAAGAGTACTTGGAAGTGTCAATACATTCAGATTGATACAATTTCTAAAAGCATACGCAGGAATTTCTGTAATCCCTTCTACTAAGTTGACACTGTTCAGGCTGCTGCACCCGTCAAAGGCGTACGCCCCGATCCCCGTCAGGCTCTCCGGCAGCACCACTTCCTCCACGCTTGTCTGGTACCGGAACGCGTACTTCGGGACGCTTTCCACTCCCTCCGGGACCTCGATCTTCTTTAAGGCCGCGCAGCCCTCAAACGGGCTCCGGTAATAGCTGTCTCCATCTCCATATCTCGTCGTACTGTTACGGTAATAATCCGGCACACTCTCCCAGCCTGTCGGGTACCCGATCTCCGACAGCCTGTCGCAGTTATAAAACGCCAGCGCTGACAGC